>JAUYSK010000027.1 GCA_030696345.1 Azonexus sp. | reverse complement strand
TCATCCTCTGAGAACGCAGAAAGCAGGGTTGTCCCCATTGAACGTACCTTGCTACGTCGATAGTAGTCACGGATCGTGTTTTGCAGAATGCGCTGGAAGAGCATGGGGAACTCTTCTTCGGGTCGATCGCCATATTTTTCGGCCAACTTGAGCATGGCATCCTGAACGATATCCAGTGCTGATTCTTCCTGGTGAACCGCAAACATGGCTTGTTTGAATGCACGCCGCTCAACGGCTTGGAGAAAGCTGGATAGTTGTTGAGGTGAAGCCAGGGTCGTCTCTTCCAGTAAAAAACTTTGAAGATTATATAGTTGTATTTGGAAACCTTGACCGCAAAGAGCCTCTCGATTAAGGTTACGCCCTTTCGGCAACAGCTTTTTTAGGCTCAAGAATGATGATCAGCGGTGCAGAAATTGTAATCAGGTGCCTGCAGGAAGAAAAGGTAGATTGTGTGTTCGGTTACCCGGGTGGTTCCGTTCTCCATATTTACGATGCTCTTTTCAGGCAAGACCAAGTCAAGCACGTTCTCGTGCGCCATGAGCAGGCTGCAGTTCACGCAGCAGATGCCTATTCGCGTTCTTCACAAAAAGTGGGCGTCGCTTTGGTGACCTCGGGGCCTGGCGTGACCAATACCGTGACCGGTATTGCTACCGCCTATATGGACTCGATACCGATGGTTGTGATCACCGGACAGGTGCCGACTGCGTATATCGGCCAAGACGCTTTCCAGGAGTGCGATACGGTTGGTATTACCCGACCCTGCGTCAAGCACAACTTCCTGGTTAAGGATGTCAAGGATCTGGCAGTCACGATCAAAAAGGCCTTCCATATTGCGGCGACCGGCCGTCCTGGCCCCGTGGTAGTTGATATACCAAAGGATATTACGGCTCAGATGTGCGCCTTCGATTACCCGAAGACGATTCAGATGCGCTCGTACAATCCGGTTGTCAAGGGGCACCTTGGTCAGATCAAGCGGGCTTTGCAGATTCTGCAGGAAGCTAAGCGACCAATCATCTATGCCGGTGGTGGGGTCATCCTTTCTGATGCGGCTGAAAAGCTGACGCAGTTGGCACGTAAACTCGATTTTCCCGTGACTAATACGCTGATGGGCTTGGGCGGCTACCCTGCCACCGACAAGCAGTTTGTCGGCATGTTGGGGATGCACGGCACCTTCGAGGCCAATAATGCCATGCATTATTCCGATGTGATCCTGGCTATCGGTGCCCGTTTTGATGACCGTGTAATTGGCAACCCGGAACACTTTTGCGAGGAGAAGCGCCGCGTCATTCATATTGATATTGACCCTTCGTCGATCTCGAAGCGGGTCAAGGTCGATGTGCCTATTGTTGGCAATGTGGCCGATGTGCTGGACGAACTGCTCAAGCTGATGGATGGCAATTTCAAGACCGATCCGGAGGTTGCGAATTGGTGGAAGCAGATTGACGAGTGGCGTGGCCGTGATTCCCTGCGTTACAAGCAGGATTCCCACATCATGCCGCAGTACGTTATTGAGAAACTCTATGAAGTCACTGGTGGCAATGCCTTCGTTACTTCCGACGTCGGGCAGCACCAGATGTTCGCGGCTCAATATTATAAATTTGACAAGCCAAGGCGCTGGATTAACTCGGGTGGTCTGGGCACCATGGGCGTTGGTTTGCCCTATGGGATGGGGGTTTTGATGGCCAATCCTGGCGCACAAGTCGCTTGTGTGACAGGTGAAGGTTCCATTCAGATGTGCATCCAGGAGCTTTCTACCTGCAAACAATATGGTTTGCCGATCAAGATTATTAATCTGAACAACGGCATGCTTGGCATGGTTCGTCAGTGGCAGGAGATGTTCTATTCAAAGCGCTATTCTCAATCCTATGTCACTTCTCTTCCGGACTTTGTCAAACTGGCTGAAGCCTATGGTCACGTTGGGATGAAGATCGAGAAGCCGGAGGATGTTGAGCCGGCGCTACGCAAGGCCTTTACTGAGCACAAGGATGATCTGGTGTTTATGGATTTCATCATCGACCCGGTAGCAAACGTCTTTCCGATGGTCGCGGCAGGCAAGGGCCTGACCGAAATGATCCTCGCTGAAGACCTGTGAGCGGGAGAGAAAATATGCGACATATTATTTCCATCCTGATCGAAAACGAATCAGGTGCACTTTCCCGCGTAGCTGGGTTGTTCTCGGCGCGTGGCTACAACATTGAATCGCTGACTGTGGCACCGACGGAAGATCCCTCGCTGTCCCGGATGACCATCCTGACCTCGGGTTCCGACGAGGTGCTCGAGCAGATTACCAAGCAGCTCAACAAGCTGGTTGATGTGGTCAAGGTGGTCGATCTCTCCGAAGCCGCTCATGTCGAGCGCGAACTGATGCTGATCAAGGTTCGCGCTACCGGCAAGGATCGTGAAGAGATGAAGCGTATGGCCGATATTTTCCGTGGCCGCATCATTGACGTCACGGAATCGACCTTTGTAATCGAGTTGACCGGAGCGAGTTCGAAGCTCGACTCCTTCATCTCCGCGCTTGATGCCGGTCTGATTCTCGAAACCGTTCGTACCGGTGTCTGTGGCATCGGTCGTGGTGATCGTATTCTAAAAGTCTAACTATCTGTACATAAAGAGGAATTCATGAAAGTTTATTACGACAAGGACGCCGACCTCTCCCTGATCAAGGGCAAGAAAGTCACCATCGTTGGTTACGGCTCGCAAGGGCACGCTCACGCCCAGAACCTCAAGGATTCCGGCGTCAAGGTTACCGTTGGCCTGCGCAAGGATGGCGTTTCCTGGAAAAAGGCCGAAGCGGCTGGTCTGAAGGTTGAAGAAATCGCCAAGGCCGTCAAGGGTGCAGACGTGGTCATGATGCTGTTGCCGGACGAAAACATTCCGCAGGTGTACAACGAAGATGTCGCCCCGAACCTGAAGAAAGGCGCTGCCCTGGCCTTCGCTCACGGCTTCAACGTGCATTACAACCAGGTCGTGCCGCGCGCCGATGTGGACGTCATCATGATTGCTCCGAAGGGTCCCGGCCACACCGTGCGCTCCGAGTATCTGAAGGGTGGCGGCGTGCCGTCCCTGATCGCTGTCTATCAGGATGTCACCAAGAAGGCCAAGGACATCGCCCTGTCCTACGCAGCTGCCAACGGCGGCACCAAGGGTGGCGTCATTGAAACCAACTTCCGCGAAGAAACTGAAACCGACCTGTTCGGTGAGCAGGCAGTTCTCTGTGGCGGCGCGGTTGAGCTGGTCAAGATGGGCTTCGAAACCCTGACCGAAGCTGGCTATGCTCCGGAAATGGCTTACTTCGAGTGCCTGCACGAACTCAAGCTGATCGTCGACCTGATGTACGAAGGCGGCATTGCCAACATGAACTACTCGATCTCCAACAATGCGGAGTTCGGCGAGTACGTGACCGGTAGCGAAGTTATCAACGAGCAGTCCCGTGCCGCCATGCGCAATGCGCTGAAGCGTATTCAGAACGGTGACTACGCCAAGATGTTCATCCTCGAAGGCCGCACCAACTATCCGGCGATGACGGCTCGTCGTCGTCTGAATGCCGAGCATCCAATCGAGACGGTTGGCGAAAAACTGCGCGACATGATGCCGTGGATCAAGAAGAACAAGCTGGTCGACCAAACCAAGAACTAGGTTTGCGACTGCTGCGGTAGACCTTGCTCTATCAAGGAAATGGGCGGTGTAGAAATCTGCACCGCCCTTTCCATTTGAGGATTAATCACGCCGCAAGATGTATCCTTGCGCTTTCTCGCCGGAAACCAATATCGCGATGACTGAACTCAAGCCCCGCAAGACGCTGTTCAACCCCGAACTCAAACGCCGCGGCATCTACGTGCTGCCCAACCTGTTTACCACCGCAGCCTTGTTTGCCGGATTCTTCGCCATCGTTCAGGCGATGCAGGGAGATTTTGAGCGGGCGGCGATGGCGATCTTCATCGCCATGGTGCTGGACGGTCTGGATGGTCGGGTGGCCCGGATGACGAACACCCAATCTGCTTTCGGTGCCGAGTATGATTCGCTATCCGACATGGTCAGCTTTGGTGCTGCTCCGGCGCTTGTGATCTATGAATGGGCGCTGCGCGATCTTGGCCGGCTTGGCTGGATCGCTGCCTTCATCTATTGCGCCGGGGCAGCCTTGCGCCTGGCACGTTTCAATACAACGCTGGAAGTGATGGACAAGCGCTACTTCCAGGGCTTGCCTTCGCCTGCTGCCGCGGCGCTGGTGGCGGGGCTGGTCTGGGTGATGATCGTTACCGGTGTTTCAGGTAACGACGTGCGCTGGCTGGCCTGCGGGCTGACCATCTTCGCAGGCATCACGATGGTTTCCAATATCCGCTATTACAGTTTCAAGGACGTCAATCTGAAGAAAAGCGTTCCCTTTTTCGTGATCGCCGCCATTGCGCTAGGTTTTGCTTTGGTGGCCTACAGTCCTGAAATTGCCCTGTTCGGGTTCTTTGTCTTTTATGGCTTGTCCGGCTACGTGCTGGCGGCAGTCGGCCTGTTCAAACGCAAAGCCCTGTAGCACACGGAGTAAAGCATGAAACAACATCTGGTTATTTTTGACACCACCTTGCGCGACGGGGAGCAGAGTCCTGGCGCGTCAATGACCAAGGAAGAAAAGATTCGTGTCGCCCGGCAGCTTGAGAAGATGCGGGTTGATGTGATTGAAGCGGGCTTTGCTGCGGCTTCCCCTGGTGACTTCGACTCGATTCATTCGATTGCACAGATCATCAAGGATTCGACGATATGCTCGCTGGCTCGGGCCAACGAGAACGATATTCGTCGCTCCGGTGATGCGATCAAGCCGGCCAAATCTGGCCGCATTCATACCTTTATCGCGACTTCCCCGATTCACATGGAGAAGAAGTTGCGCATGACGCCGGATCAGGTCGTTCAGGAGGCTGTCAAGGCCATCGGCTGGGCGCGGGAATATACCGATAATGTCGAGTTCTCGGCCGAAGACGCAGGCCGCTCGGAAATAGATTTCCTCTGCCGCATTTTTGATGCAGTCATCAAGGCTGGCGCGACCACAATCAACGTCCCAGATACCGTCGGCTACAACATTCCTTCCCAGTACGCCGAGATGATTCGTCAGCTCATCGAGCGGGTGCCGAATTCGGACAAGGTCGTCTGGTCGGTGCATTGCCATAACGATTTGGGGCTGGCCGTGGCCAACTCGCTGGCCGCGGTGCTGGCGGGTGCAAGGCAGGTTGAATGCACGATCAACGGTCTCGGCGAACGGGCCGGAAATGCCGCGCTGGAAGAGATAGTCATGGGCGTGCGCACCCGGGCCGATGTCTTTCCGGTCGAGACCCGGATCGACGCGACGCAGATTGTTCCGGCCTCCAAGCTCGTGTCACAAATCACCGGCTATCCGGTACAACCGAACAAGGCGGTGGTCGGTGCCAATGCCTTCGCTCACGAATCCGGCATTCACCAGGATGGTGTTCTGAAGCATCGTGAAACCTACGAAATCATGCGGGCCGAGGATGTTGGCTGGTCTCAGAACAAGCTGGTGCTGGGCAAACACTCTGGCCGTAACGCCTTCAAGAGTCGCCTGCAGGAACTGGGGATAGAACTTGACAGTGATGAGGCACTGAATGCCACGTTTGCCCGTTTCAAGGAACTGGCCGACCGCAAGCACGAGATTTTTGACGAAGACCTGCACGCACTGGTTTCGGATGAGCTGGTAACACCGCAGCATGAACATTACAAGCTGGTCTATTCCCACGTCTGTTCTGAAACCGGCGAGATGCCCCATGCCAAGGTTATTCTGAACGTTGGCGGTGTCGAGCAGAAGGGGGAGGCTGGCGGTGGCGGGCCCGTCGATGCAACGTTCAAGGCGATCGAGAGCATTGTCGCCAGCGGTGCTGAGCTGATGCTGTATTCGGTCAATGCCATTACCACCGGTACCGATGCCCAGGGTGAGGTGACGACGCGCCTGGCCAAGGGCGGACGTATCGTCAATGGCAATGGTGCGGACACCGATATCGTGATTGCCTCGGCGCGCTCCTATCTGAACGCGCTGAACAAGTTGCATTCGACGCTGGACAAGGTGCGAGCTCAGGGCGGAATCTGATTCTTCCTATCCCCGCTGAAAGGCCGCTTCAGCTCTGCTGAGCGGCCTTTTCTTCTGGTGGGGATCGTGTTGCGCGTATATAAAGAATTGCCGTGACAAAAATGATGGTGGCCAGCACGGTTTCGCCAATGGCTAACTGTTGGATCACGCCGGTGTCGCTGGTCGCACGGGTCAGGCCTTCCAGTAAATAGAACTGAATGAACAGCGAGAGCCATTTGTAGGTGTATCGCTTGCCGCGCAGAATGCCGAACAGGGGCAGGAGCAGAAAGGCCGCTTTCAGCGTCAGCCAGGAGCCGCCGGGGCGAAGTGGTGCCAGCCAGCCTTCCCAGGCCAAACAGAGAAAGATCAAGGCAATGAGGGCGATGCTGGTGGTCAGTTGATATCGGGAGGCTGTCACGGTTGACTCAGTTTTTTCACAAGAATTGCCAGGCGCTGGCCCTGGGCGAAGGCGAGCCGGCTTTCGGCCTCGCTAAGTAAGGGGCTGCCCGTGGCGCCGGAAACATGGCTGGCGCCATACGGCGTGCCGCCAGTCGTTGTCGTGGCGAGTTCGGCTTCGGTATAGGGCAGGCCAGTGACCAGCATGCCGTGATGGAGTAGCGGCAGCATCATCGACAGTAACGTTGCTTCATTGCCGCCATGCTGGCTGGCACTCGAGGTGAAGACGCAGGCGGGCTTTCCGGCCAGCGTGCCGTTTTGCCATTCGGCGATGGTGCCATCCCAGAAATACTTCATCGGGGCTGCCATGTTGCCAAAGCGAACCGGGCTGCCGAGGGCGAGGCCGGCGCATTCAGCGAGGTCGGCAAGTTCGACATAGGGGGCGCCGTGGTCGGGTACCGTCGGCTCGCTTGCTTCGCAAATGGCTGAAACTTTGGGAACGGTACGAAGCCTGGCCTGCATGCCGGGAACCGACTCGATACCGCGCGCGATGCGTTCGGCAAGGGCGCGAACCGAGCCGCGGTGGCTGTAGTAGAGAACAAGAATGTTGTGCATGGTCAGCTATTATACGGCCCCATGCAAAACCACTCCCGGTATCGCCGTACGCGCCAGAAGCAGATTCAGGTCGATAGCATCTTCCGCCGTTTCCTCAGCGAGAACATGATGCAGACCAGTTCAGCCCTGGCGTTTACAACACTGATGGCACTTGTGCCGCTGGTTGCGGTGGTGCTTTCGGTGGCGGGAACGGTGCCCTATCTTGATCTGCTGACGGCCCGCCTTGAGCTGCTGATCAAGGACGTGCTGTTGCCAACGGGGGCGGCCGGCACCATCGCTGGCAGCATCGGCCGCTTTTCGCACAAGGCGCAGCAGTTGACCGTAGCAGGCATAGCCTTCCTCGGTGTGACGGCAATTTTGTTGATGAATACCATTGAAGGGCAATTCAATCACCTGTGGCAGGTGAAACCTCGGCCATGGTTGGCCAGGCTGCGTCTCTATGCCTTTGTGGTCGTTGTCTGGCCTTTTGTCCTGGGGGCTGTGGCGGTCGCGATGTCGTTTGCTGTCAGCACTTCACTGGGCTGGTTTGATGAGCCGGTGTGGATTCGCCGTATCCTGCTGAAAGCCGTTTCGATTGTGCTGCTCGGGCTGTTTTTCTCGTTTTTGTACTACGCCGTGCCGAATGCCGAAGTTTCACGCCGTGCGGCCTTGGCCGGTGGCATTCTCGCCACGCTTGCATTCTCGGCGATGCAGAAAATATTTGAGCTCTATCTGGTTAGCTCGGCAATGCTCAAGAGCATTTATGGCGCATTTGCAGTTTTTCCGGTCTTTCTGGTCTGGCTGCACCTGTCCTGGGCCATCGTCCTGTTCGGCGGGCTGGTTGCCGCTAAAGTGAATCGTCCGTTGAAACGCTGAAGACCTCGATACTGCTTGTTTGTTCGTCAAGGCCGGTGGTGCGAACTTCACGTACCGAAAGGTTTTCTGTTTCCACCAGAACCACAATGCGACCCCTGCCTTCCTTCAGTGCGCCGGTGTGCACGACCAGCGATTCGAGCGGACGTAATGGCGGGGTTTCGGGAAGAATAAGCGCGGCGATACTGTCGGCGCCAAGTTCGTAAGGGCGAAGAATTCTTGCCGCAATCGCTTTGGGGGCGATTAGCTGCAAGCCCAGCTCGACGTGCTCGGGGTTTTCTGAAATCGCCCAGCGAATTACGCAAACGCGCCAGGCGGGTGGTGTTTCAATGTGCTCGTCAAGCGCCTGCAGCGCGACGATATCACCAATCCGCAGTGATTCCGTATGGCCGGACATGTGCATTAGGGCGTAGCCATCCGGGCTCTCGTTGGTCACCATCCACTCGCTGGTTTCAATATTTGCTGCCGGTGCTTTGATCAGTTGCCAGAGATTGTCCAGTCCAAGGCAGAGATTGGCACGGTAGGACTGGCGCCGCCTCGGAAATTTCCGTTTTAGCGGATTCCCCCAAAGGTTGGCGAGGCGCAGTAACACGCCCTTGCCGGCATGCGTGTCGGCAAAGGCCGGCAAACCTAGCGTGGCGGCGGGGACTCCCGTGCTCAGTTCTGAATGGTGTCGAGTTGCCTCCTGGGCAACGCTGTCACAAGCAAAATAAAAGATGTGCGCTTCTGCTGCCGGAACTCGCCGAATCAGGGCGTGGGCAGAGAAATCCCGGTCAAGATCGATCCAGAATATTGCCGCGCTATCGGTTGGTGGTTCTGTGCTGAGCTCAATTGCCTGCGGCAGGCACTCAATGTAGTCGCTGATGAACTCCAGCTCGGCGGAGGAGAATGAAGCTGGCTGAGCGATGGCTGCCAGAAGGATGTCGGTATAGACGCGCTTGATGCTGGTGCCGCCGCGTGGCCCGGGATGGTTGTCCAGACCCAGGCGACGAGCAGTGCTATAGGCGGCATGCAATTGTTGCCAGCGACCGACGCTGGTCGGCGCCGCAACAAGATGGCTGATCCTGATTTGCCAGGCAATGGCGTGCATGGCACGGCGTAGCGAAACATGGGGGGGGCGAACCGAGTCAGCGCCGTTCGGGTCGAATAACTCGGCGAGGGTGTTGAAATAATCCTGGGTCAGCGTCTCCAGAAGCTCGAGCACCTGCCTGACGCGCTGTCGAAGCTTGCGTGAAACCGGCAGGGAAACCTCGCGCAGGCGCGGCAGTTCAGCGTTAGCGATGCGTTCGGCGTGGCTGTAGAGGAGATCGAGCAGTTTGACACGTTGCGCCGAAGGCACCGGCGCTTCGCGCAACAATAGCAATTGACGGCAGAGCTGGTCGGCATCGTCGGCGCCCGTGCGACCGTGAGCCAGCGCCAACCATTCAAGTATGCTCTTGACGTTGGCTTCGGGCTTGGGCGACGAGAAGTTCTCCGGCGTGGGTTTCATGTGCGACTCAGAATAACAAAATTTATCAAATTATCTACGAGCGTAGCCTGCTGGCGCTTCAATTTTCAATAATTTCGTGGCAAAGCGTATGGCAGTATTCGGCAAGTTCTAAGTGGTTTGTTTTTCCTTGATAAAGCGCTATAATCCTCGGTCTTTTTTCCAGCTAACGAAAGAATAACGATGGTTGTTATCCGTCTTGCCCGTGGCGGCGCCAAGAAGCGCCCCTTCTACAACATGGTTGTTACCGATTCCCGCAATCGCCGTGATGGTCGTTTCGTTGAGCGTATCGGCTTTTACAACCCGGTTGCTTCCGGTAATGCCGAGAGCCTGCGTGTTGCCGTCGATCGTTTGGCCTACTGGCAGCAGAACGGCGCCCAGATGTCCCCGACGGTTGCCCGTCTGGTCAAGCAGCACGCCGCTCAGCAAGTCGCCTAAGTAGTTCCGCTTTGGCCGGCAACGAAATTGTCGTTCTGGGTCGCATTGCCGACCCCTACGGGATTCAGGGCTGGCTTTGGTTGTACCCTTTTGGCGATGATCCGCTGGCCTGGGCAGAAATGCCTACTTGGTGGATAGCGAAAGACGGCGAGCCGTGGCGTGAGTGCAAGCTGAAAAGCTTGAAAGCCCACGGCAACGGTGTGGTGGTGCTGCTTGAAGGCATTGCTGGTCGTACTGATGCCGAAGCCATGAAGGGTTATATGGTCGGGGCGCCGCGTGAAGCGTTGCCGACGACTGAAAAAGATGAATTTTACTGGTCCGATCTGATCGGTCTGGATGTCATCAATACCGCCGGCGAATCACTGGGTAAAGTGGCGGGTCTGATCGAAACAGGGGCGAACTCCGTCCTGCGCGTTGTTGCGGGTGATCAGCCTGAGCGCTTGTTGCCGTTTGTTTCGGCAGTGGTGCTGTCGGTTGAGAAGGAAGCCGGACTGATCCGGGTGGAGTGGGGCAGCGACTGGTGATCCGGTTTGACTGCATTTCCATTTTTCCGGAAATGTTTGCGGCAGTAACGCAATGTGGCATTACGCGTCGGGCACTGGAAGAACAGCGCTGGGTGTGGCAAGGCTGGAATCCTCGTGATTTCGCCGAAAATGCCTGGCGGACGGTGGATGATCGTCCATACGGCGGTGGGCCGGGCATGCTGATGCAGCCGGGGCCGCTGGAACGGTCGATTGCTGCAGCCAGGGCGCAGCAGCGTGAGGCAGGACTGGCCAAGAGCCGGGTCATCTACCTCTCGCCGCAGGGCGTGCCGCTCACCCATGAACGGGTGATGCAGCTGGCGACCGGTGAAGAAGGCTTGATCCTTCTTTGTGGTCGTTACGAAGGAATTGACGAGCGTTTGATCGAGCGCTGTGTTGATGAAGAAATTTCGATCGGGGATTTTGTGCTTTCCGGTGGCGAGTTGCCGGCAATGGTCTTGATTGATGCCGTTGTTCGCCAGTTGCCGGGAGTGTTGAACGATGCCGCTTCGGCGGTGGAAGATTCGTTTGTTGGTGGTTTGCTGGATTGTCCGCACTACACGCGGCCCGAGGTTTATGAGGGCGTGACGGTGCCGGATGTGTTGTTGTCTGGTGACCACAAAAGAATTCGTCGCTGGCGGCTGAAACAGTCGCTGGCCCGAACCCGGAAGCGCCGGCCGGATTTACTGGCGCACCGCGCATTGAGCGCGGAGGAAACGCAACTCCTCACGGAAATTTCCGGAGAGGAGCAATGCGGTGAGTAAGTTTTATAAATTCAAGGATCTCACATGAACCTGATTGAACAGTTGGAAAACGAAGAAATTGCCCGTCTGGGCAAGACCATTCCTGACTTTGCGCCGGGCGATACCGTCGTCGTGCAAGTGAAGGTCAAGGAAGGCACCCGCGAGCGTCTGCAGGCTTACGAAGGCGTTGTTATTGCCAAGCGTAACCGCGGTCTGAACTCCGGTTTCACCGTTCGCAAGATTTCGTCTGGCGAAGGCGTCGAGCGTACGTTCCAGACCTATTCCCCGCTGGTGGCTTCGATCGAAGTCAAGCGCCGCGGTGATGTCCGTCGCGCCAAGCTGTACTACCTGCGCGAGCGTTCAGGCAAGTCGGCACGTATCAAGGAAAAGCTGGTCCGCAAGACCGCCGCTTGATCGGCTTTCTTCGGTGCAAAAAAATGGGGCGCTTCGGCGCCCCATTTGTTTTTGGTTTTTGCCCGAAATCGGGCGTCGACCGCAGCAATTGCTTTTGATCAGATCTGCTTCTTGTCTTTTTCGATCAGTGCGTAGGCTGAGTGATTGTGGATGGATTCAAAATTCTCGGATTCCACCACGTAAGCGTCGATGCGGCTTTCGGCGTTGAGGCGGGCTGCGACGTCGCGGACCATGTCTTCAACGAATTTCGGGTTGTCGTAGGCGCGTTCGGTAACGTATTTCTCATCCGGGCGCTTGAGCAGGCCGAACAGTTCGCAGGAGGCTTCCTGTTCGACCAGCTGGACGATTTCCTCGATCCAGACAAAGTCGTTGGTACGGGCCGTGACCGTGACGTGCGAGCGCTGATTGTGGGCGCCGTATTCCGAAATCTTCTTGGAACAGGGGCACAGGCTGGTTACCGGCACGACGACCTTGACCGAAGTGGTGATTTCACCGTGGCAGATATCGCCGATGAAGGTGACGTCGTAGTCCATCAGGCTCTGCACGCCGGAAACCGGCGCGGTCTTGTTGATGAAATACGGGAAGTTCATCTCGATGTGACCGGTTTCGGCTTCCAGCTTGACGAGCATGTCGCGCAGCATGACCGGGAAATTTTCGACCGAAATTTCGCGTTCGTGGCTGTTCAGAATCTCCACGAAACGGGACATGTGGGTGCCCTTGAAATTATGCGGCAGCCCGACGTACATGTTGAACACGGCGATGGTGTGCTGGATGCCAGTTGACTTGTCCTGCACCTTGATCGGGTGCCGGATGGCCTTGATGCCGACCTTGTTGATGGCCAGCTGGCGGGTGTCGGCGGAGTTTTGAACGTCGGGGATATTGGGGTTCTGGGGGCTCATCTGCTGTTCTTCTGAAATTTATTATGGGTTGGCGCGGGCGCGTACGGCGCGCACGATGCCATCCTTGTCGAGGCCTGATTCGGCCAATAGTTGGTTTTGTTCGCCATGATCGATGAAGCGGTCAGGCAGGCCGAGGCGCAACACCGGCACGGTCAATCCGCGTTCAGCCAGCACGCGTTCGATTTCCGAACCTGCACCGCCGATTACAGCATTCTCTTCGATACTGACCAGCAGGGAATGGTTCCCCGCCAGTTCGACAATCAAGTCAGCGTCGATCGGCTTGATGAAGCGCATGTTGGCGACCGTGGCGTCGAGCTCTTCACCCGCCGCCAGTGCTGCCGGAACAAGGCTGCCAAAGGCGAGCAGGGCAACGCCCTTGCCTTGGCGGCGAATTTCACCCTTACCGACAGGCAGGGTATCGAGATTCATCTCCGGTACGGTGCCGGTGCCGCCGCCGCGTGGGTAACGCACCATGCTCGGGCAATCCAGCGTGTAGGCGGTGGATAGCATCTTGCGGCATTCGATTTCGTCGGCCGGTGCCATCACCACCATGTTGGGGATGCAGGTGACGAAGGAAAGGTCGAAGGTGCCGTGGTGGGTCGGGCCATCGGCGCCGACCAGACCGCCGCGGTCGACCGCGAAAATGACCGGTAAATTCTGCAGTGCGACATCGTGCACCAATTGGTCGTAGCCGCGCTGCAGGAAGGTCGAGTAGATGGCGACGACCGGCTTCAGGCCTTCGCAGGCGAGGCCGGCGGCGAAGGTGATGGCGTGCTGTTCGGCAATGCCGACATCGAAGTAGCGATCCGGGTATTCCTCGGAAAAGCGCAGCAGGCCAGAGCCTTCGCGCATTGCCGGGGTGATGCCGACCAGCCGCGAATCGGCCTTGGCCATGTCGCAAAGCCAGTCACCGAAAACCTGGGTGTAGGTCAGCTTGCCGGGGCCCTTGGCGGACTTGATGCCTTCATTGGGGGCAAACTTGGCGACGCCGTGATAAAGAATCGGGTCGGCCTCTGCCAGTTTGTAACCCTGGCCCTTCTTTGTAATGACGTGCAGGAACTTCGGGCCCTTGAGGTCGCGCAGGTTTTCCAGCGTCGGGATCAGAGCGTCAAGGTCGTGGCCGTCGATCGGGCCGTAATAGTGGAAGCCGAATTCCTCGAACAGCGTGCCGGGGGCGATCATGCCCTTGACGTGCTCTTCAGCACGGCGGGCCAATTCGAGCAGCGGCGGCGCGAAACCCAGCATGTGACGGCCGGCTTCACGGGCGGCATTGAAGGTTTTGCTCGAGGTCAGGCGGGTCAGGATGTTGTTCAGCGCGCCGACGGGTGGCGAGATGGACATCTCGTTGTCGTTGAGAATGACCAGCATGTCAGCATCGGCGACACCGGCATTGTTCAGCGCCTCAAAAGCCATGCCGGCGGACATCGCGCCGTCACCGATGATGGCGATGGCTTTGCGGTCCTCGCCCTTGTGCTTGGCGGCGAGTGCCATGCCGAGCGCGGCAGAGATCGAAGTCGACGAATGTCCAACGCCAAAGGTGTCGTAGGGGCTTTCACTGCGTTTGGGAAAGCCGGAAACGCCACCATGCATGCGCAGGCGGTTCATGCCTTCGCGGCGGCCCGTGAGGATCTTGTGGGCGTAGCACTGGTGGCCGACGTCCCAGACCAAGCGGTCTTCCGGAGTGTTGAATACCGCGTGCAGGGCAATGGTCAGTTCAACCGTGCCGAGGTTCGACGACAGGTGCCCCCCGGTCTGCGATACGGAGTCGATCAGAAAGGCGCGCAGTTCGATCGCCAGTTGCGGCAATTGCTTGCGGTCCAGCCGGCGCAGATCGGCCGGGCTGTTGATGCTTTCAAGCAGGGAAAATGCGGTCATTTCAGAATTGCCGATGGCAGATGAAGTCAGCCAGCTGCGTCAGGCGCCTTGCGCGCTCGCCGAAGATGGACAGGGCGTCGAGCGCGTCGCTGCGCAGTTCATCGGCGTAGGAACGGGCGGCATCAAGGCCGAGAAGACTGACGTAGGTTGGCTTGTCGGCCGCGTCGTCCTTGCCGGCAGTTTTGCCGAGCGTGGCGGTGCTGGCCGTGCAGTCAAGAATATCGTCGACGACCTGAAAGAGCAGGCCGGCACGTTTGGCGAAACGGTCCAGGCCCAATCTTTCGTCGGCGGAGAGGGGCTGACCGGTCAGCGCACCGAGCAGCACGGCGGCGCGGATCAGGGCACCGGTTTTCAGCGCATGCATCAACTCAAGTTCTGGCTGGTTCAGGGCTTTGCCGACCGAGGCCAGGTCGATGGCCTGACCACCAGCCATGCCGCGTGAGCCGCTGGCGTGGGCGAGCAGGGTGATCATTTCAAGCTGGCGGGCTGGTTCGGCAGTCGGCTGGCTGGCCAGCAATTCGAAGGCCAGTGTTTGCAGGCTGTCGCCAACCAGCAGCGCGGTGGGTTCGTCGAATTCAACGTGGCAGGTTGGGCGGCCACGGCGCAGCACATCATTGTCCATGCACGGCAGATCGTCGTGAACCAGCGAGTAGGCGTGGATCATCTCAACAGCACAGGCAGCGGTGTCGAGCTTGTCGGCTGCAGCGCCGGTCAGTTCGCCGGCGGCGAAGGCGAGCAGCGGACGGACGCGCTTGCCGCCGCCCAGCGTCGCGTAGCGCATGGCGTCGTGCAGGCGGGCGGGAATGCAGTCACTGCCGGGCAGGTGGCGGGCAAGGGCGGATTCGACGCGGGCTTGCGTTGCCGCCATCCAGTCGGCGAATGAAATTGCGCTCACGGCGTCTCCAATGTGCTGTCCCCCAAGGGGACTTCTTTCAGGGCGCGGTCAACGTCTTTAAACTGGCCATTTTCAAGAATGCGGATCTGCGCTTCAGCATCGGCCAGTTGTGCCTGGCAGTGCTTCATCAGTTCCATGCCATGACGATAGGCAGCGATTGAGGCTTCGAGTTCAAGCTTGCCGCCTTCCATGCTCTGGACAATGCCTTCGAGTTCGGCCAGCGCCGTCTCGAATTTCATGTCGGCGATGGGTGTGTGATCCATGTCAACGCGTTTCGGGGAAACACGCGAAAATACTCTATCTAGGGGCTTCTGGTCAAATCGAGGGGAGGGTAAAATCCCTCTTTTTAACCCGCTGGAGGCCTGGAATGTCCGACGTGGCGACCCTGTCCCGTTTGGCCCCCGCAGTTTCGCAACTGCCGGTGGACTGGTATTTCGATGAGAAGATTTTCGAGTTGGAGAAAAAACTCATCTTCGATGCCGGCCCGGGTTATGTCGGCCACCAGCTGATGGTGCCGGAAGCGGGCGATTTCCGCTCGCTGGAATGGAAGGACCATGGCCAGATGCTGCTCAACGGCGGCAATGAAGGGCCGAATGCCGGCAACTGGCAGATGTCGAACGTTTGTCGCCATCGCCAGGCGATCATGCTGCAGGGTTCGGGCACGCTGAACGGGCCGATTGTCTGCCCGATTCACCGGTGGACCTACGATACCGCCGGCGAACTCATCGGCGCCCCGCATTTTCCGCAGAACCCGTGCCTCAACCTGAACAAGGCCAGGCTGGAAAGCTGGAACGGCCTGCTCTTCAAGGGCCCGCGCTCAGCCAACGGCGATCTGGCCGGCATGAAAGTCGCGCCGGAACTCGATTTCACCGGCTACAAGCTCGACCACGTCGAGATGCACGAGTGCAACTACAACTGGAAGACCTTCATCGAGGTCTACCTTGAGGACTACCACGTTGCGCCCTACCACCCCGGCCTCGGCAATTTCGTCACCTGCGACGACCTGACCTGGCAGTTCGGCGACTGGTATTCGGTGCAGCGCGTCGGCATCACCTCGCTGCAAAAATCGGGTTCCAAGGCTTACGAACGCTGGCAGAAGGCGGTTTGCGACATCTACGGCACGGAAGGTAAGACGCCGGAGCATGGCGCCATCTGGCTGACCTACTTCCCGAACATCATGGTTGAGTGGTATCCGCACGTGCTGGTCGTGTCGACGCTGATTCCGCAGGGTGTGAACAAGACGCTCAATGTCGTCGAGTTCTATTACCCGGAAGACATCGTCGATTTCGAACGCGATTTTATCGAAGCCGAACGTGCCGCCTACATGGAAACGGCCATCGAGGACGACGACATCGGCGAACGCATGGACCGCGGCCGCTATGCCCTGATGAAGGAAGGCCGCAACGAGGTCGGGCCGTATCAAAGCCCGATGGAAGACGGCATGCAGCACTTTCACGAGTTTTATCGACGGATCATGCAGAAGGAAATCGAAGCCCGTTGAGGTTTTTGATTTTGGCTGTTTTTCCCGGTTGACCGTAGCAACGAAGGTGGCGGAGTAAACTCCGCCGCCTTTCTTATTTTCGAGCCGCCGCTTCATGCAATCCCTGTGGATGATCGCCGCCAGTTTTCTCTTCGCCTGTATGGGCGTCTGCGTCAAGTTTGCCGCGCAGACCCATTCGGCGGTGGAGATCACCTTTTACCGCAGCTTCATCTCGCTGATCCTGATGTACGGGCTGGTTCGCCTGAATGGCGTGTCGCTGGCGACGCCGCATCTGCGCTGGCAGATCACGCGCGGTACGGTCGGCTTCATCGCCCTGTTTGCCTACTTTTACGCCATCACGCTGTTGCCACTGGCGACGGCGGTTACGCTCAACTACACCTCGGCCATCTTCCTCGCGCTCTACCTCGGCTTTGCCGGCATGCAGCTACGCAAGGGGATCATGGGTGCGCTGGTGCTGGGGCTGGTCGGTGTTGTCCTGCTGCTCAAACCGACCCTGCATGCCGATCAGCTGGTTGGCGGACTGATCGGGCTGGGGTCGGGCGTGATGGCCGGCATGGCTTATTTCAGCGTGCGCGAACTGGGCGCGCGTGGCGAGCCGGAAATGCGCACGGTGTTCTATTTTTCGCTCGTCTCGTCGGTTGGCGCCGGTGCCTGGCTGCTGTTCAGCGACATTCACGCGATTGATCTGAGGAGCGGTCTGCTCCTGCTTGGCGTCGCCGGCTTTGCCACGGTTGCCCAGCTGGCGATGACGCGTGCGTACACGCGCGGCAAGACGCTGATGTCGGCGGCGCTGGCCTACAGCACGGTGATCTTTTCCAGCCTCTTCGGCATGGCCTTCTGGGGCGAGATACTCGATGCCTCGGCGTGGGCGGCAATTGGCCTGATTATCCTGTCAGGCATTGCAGCCACGCACTTTTCCCGCGCCAGCCCGGTGGAGCAGGACTGATTCGATCAGCATAGCCTGACGTCGTAGAATGCGGCGAATATCCATTTCGGGAAATATCTGGCGATGACGTTGAGTGAAATCCTCTGGGTGCCGGTTGCCACTCTAGCCATCTGGCTGGCTGTGGTCGGCAGCCGAAGCCAGCCAGCGAAAAATGGGCAAGCAGTTCAAGTATTTCCTTTTGCGCCTGCGCAGCGAAGCCGAGAGCGGCGAGTGGGAGAGCCGGCGAGGCAAGGCTGGCGGCCGTTGCCCTGCTGCCGGAGGTCGAGGCAGTGTTGAAGTCAGGTGACAAGGAGCAGTGATTTTATTGCCGAGCTTCCCTTCGGGCCGATGCCGGCAGCGCTTTTCGGGCTAAACTGATCCAAACAACAACGGAGCAAAACCATGATCGTCATCGACCACCAACCGAGCCGTGTCAGCGTGGCTGTGTTCGGCGAATTTACCTTGGCTGATTACAAGGAGTTCGAGGAAGTCGTCAATTTCAAGGTCCAGTTCGAAGGCCCGGTTGATCTTTTCTTCGATCTGAGCCAGATGGCCGGCCTGACGTTGGATGTGGCGTGGGAAGAGATCAAGTTCTCGCGCGCCCATGCCAACGATTTCAAGCGCGTCGCCGTGGTCACCGACAGTCAGTGGGTGACGTGGAGCGCCTGGTTGTCGCAGACCTTCGTCAATGCCGACGTCGAAGTCTTCGAAAACGCCGACGAAGCCAAAGGCTGGCTGGACGGCATATGAGTTACACGACCCTGGTCGATGTCGCCACACTGCAGGCACATCTCGCTGATCCGGACTGGCGGGTAATCGATGTTCGTCACCAGCTGGCCGATACCACTTACGGTGATCGGGTCTATGGCGAAGCTCACCTTCCCGGTGCGGTCTTCCTGCATTGCGATCGTGACCTCTCTGGCCCGATGAATGGTTGCAATGGGCGCCATCCGCTACCTGATCCGGAAAAGCTGGCCCAGCGGCTGGGCGAGATTGGTATTGGTCCGCAAACGCAGGTCGTCATTTACGACGACGCGCAAGGCATGATTGCTGGTCGCCTCTGGTGGTTGCTGCGCTGGCTCGGCCATGATCGCGTGGCGCTGCTCGATGGCGGAATGCAGGCCTGGCAGGCAGCCGGTGGCGCGCTGAACGCCACGCTTCCGGCCAGCCGCCCGGTCAGCTTTGTTGCCGAGCCACGTGATGTGCTGGTCAATGCGGATTACGTGCAGTCGTTTCTGGCGACCTCGCGGATGCATCTGATTGATGCCCGTGGTCCGGAGCGCTTCCGTGGCGAGAACGAGACAATTGATCCGGTCGGTGGCCATATCCCCGGTGCGGTCAACCGCTTTTTTCAGCTCAATTTGCGAGCCGATGGTCGTTTCAAGCCGGCCGCCGAGTTGCGCACCGAATGGTTGGCTGTGCTCGCCGGGTGTTTGCCGGATCAGGTGGTGCATCAGTGCGGCTCCGGCGTTTCTGCCTGTCACAACATACTGGCGATGGAAATTGCCGGCTTGTCCGGCTCCCGCCTTTATGCCGGATCGTGGAGCGAATGGTGCGCTGACCCTGCTCGGCCGGTAGCGCGGGGCTGAGTAGCCGGGCTTTAGCCGGCAAGCCTCGCCAGCGCCCAGGCGACATGCTCGCGAACCAGTGATGATGGATCGTCAGCCCGGCCTTTTAGCGCGGCCAGGGTTTCGGGCGACACTGTCGAATTTCCCAGGGCGATGGCGATATTGCGTAGCCAGCGTTCATGCCCGATGCGGCGGATTGGATTGCCGGCCAGGCGGTCGTTGAATTGCGGCTCGGTCCAGGCAAACAGATCAATCAGCGATGCCGCATCCAGTCCAAGGCGCGCTGCGAATTCCGCGTCGCCCAGTTGGGCGAAGCGATTCCAGGGGCAACAGAGCTGGCAATCGTCGCAGCCGTAGATGCGGTTGCCGATCAGCGGACGGAACTCTTCGGGAATAGCCCCGGCCAGTTCGATGGTCAGGTAAGAAATGCAGCGCCGGGCATCAACCTTGTAAGGCGCGACGATGGCCCCGGTTGGGCAGGCCGTGAGGCAGGCGGTACAGGTGCCGCAATGTTCTTCGACAGGAGCGTCGGGCGGGAGCGGCAGATCCGTATAGATTTCGCCGAGAAAGCGCCATGAGCCTTGTTTTGAAAGCAGCAGCGTGTGTTTGCCGCGCCAGCCTATGCCAGCCTGACGGGCAAATTCGACTTCCATGACCGGGGCCGAATCGGAGAAAACCCGGTAGCCAAAAGTGCCGATGATGACAGCAATGGCATCGGCCAGTTTTTGCAGCCAAGTTCGCACAACCTTGTGGTAGTCACGGCCTTGGGCGTAACGGGAGATCGCTGCCTGCGCGGGGTCTTCGGTGGTTTTAGTGTGTGGGAGGTAGTCCACCGCAGCACTGATCACGGTGAGCGTTCCGGGGTGCAGTAACGATGGTTGGGCACGTAATTCGGCATGGCGGGCCATATAATCCATCTCGCCGTGGCAGCCCTCGGCCAGCCATTGACGCAAATGTTCGGCCGCCTGACCTGGGTCGGCCCGCGCCACGCCAATGGCGGCAAAGCCGAGTTTCTGGCCGGCCTCGCGGATTTTTTCCTTGAGCGCTACGTAATCCACCGTGGAGTCTTGATCGTGCATAGCCCCGATGTTACCGCCGTTTTCCAATTGCCCGACGAGGCTGCGACCCAGCGACTGGGTGAAGCGCTGGCGCCGTTATTGCAGCCCGGGCTGGTGATCTTTCTCGAAGGCGACCTCGGTACCGGCAAGACAACCCTGGTCCGCGCCATGATTCGCGCCCTCGGTCATATCGGGCCGGTGAAAAGTCCGACTTATTCACTGGTTGAAGTTTACGTAGTTTCGAGCTTATACTTATATCACTTTGATTTTTATCGTTTCGAGTCGCGGGAGGAGTTCTCCGATGCGGGCTTTGACGAATACTTTAACGATGCTGCAGTCTGTCTGGTCGAGTGGCCGGAGCGCGCTCAAGGCTGCGTTCCGTCGCCAGACTTGCGGCTGCGCCTTCATCATGCAGGTCTCGGGCGTGTCCTCGAAGCCCTGGCAGATACACCGGAAGGGACGCAATGCATAAAAGGGCTGGTCTCAGCCTGGGACGACGGCAGCTACTTCGCTACGCCGGCGCCTCGCTGATTCTTTCTGTTTCGCCGCTGGCGGGTGCCGCGGCGAAGCTGCCCTCCGTGCTCGCCGTGCGCATCTGGCCGGCTGCCGATTACACACGCGTCACGCTCGAACACGACGCGCCGCTCAAGTACACGCATTTCACCGTCGAAAATCCGGACCGTCTGGTCGTCGATATCGAAGGTGTCGAATTCAACAGTGTGCTCGACAGCCTCGCCCGCAAGGTGGCGACTGACGATCCCAACATCAAGCTGCTACGGGCCGGGCGCTTCAAGCCAGGTGTCGTGCGCCTGGTCATGGAATTGAAGAGCAAGGTCAATCCGCAGGTGTTTACCCTTGCGCCAGTCGGCGAATACGGCCATCGGCTGGTGCTGGACGTTTACCCGGTCAATCCGCCGGATCCTCTGATGGCGCTGCTCGAAGGCCGTCAGGATGCCGTTGAGCCGATGAAAATCGAGCCGGAGCCCCTGGCTGACAAGAGAGCTGAAAAAACGCCTGAAGGCCCGGAGGTTCATACCAGCAAGAAATCCGGCAAGCCGATTGTCGACCGTCTGGTGACCATCACGCTTGATCCCGGGCATGGGGGCGAAGATCCTGGCGCCATCGGCAAGGGCGGCTCCTACGAAAAGAATGTCACGCTGCAAGTGGCCAAGCGCCTGAAGGCACGGATCGATGCCGAGCCCAACATGCGGGCCGTGCTGACCCGTGATTCAGATTACTTCGTGCCGCTACAGATGCGCGTGCAGAAGGCGCGGCGCGTGCAGTCCGACCTCTTCCTGTCGATCCACGCCGATGCCTGGATCAAGCCGGATGCCCGCGGTTCGTCAGTATTTGTCCTTTCCGAACGCGGCGCGTCGAGCACGCAGGCCCGCCTGTTGGCTCAACGGGAAAACGACGCTGACTTGGTTGGTGGGGTTAATCTCGGCGCCAAGGATCTGTTCCTGGCCCGCACGCTGCTCGATTTGTCGCAAACGGCAACCATCAACGATAGCCTCAAGCTGGGAAAATACCTGCTTGGCGAATTGGGTGCAGTCAATACGCTGCACAAGAACAGTGTCGAGCAGGCCAGCTTCGCCGTGCTCAAGGCGCCGGATATTCCTTCTGCCTTGATCGAAACCGCCTTCATTTCCAATCCAGAAGAAGAGCGCCGCCTGAATGACGATGCTTATCAGGAAAAGCTGGCTGAAGCCATCGTGCGCGGCATTCGGCAATATTTCATCAAGCACCCGCCAGGCCCCAAGGCGAGACTCGCTGCCCTCGGTTGATGGGTGAACTAAATAAAGTCGTTATCTAGGAAATAGAGTCGTTACCTACGGAATCTGGCCAATTGTCCCCGGTTGGCGAACTTCCCGAAGAAATTGTTGCCCGATTGCATCAGGACTCAACAACTGGCGGGCGCATCATGCAAAGTTCGATTTTCAAAATCACTGGCCTGAAGGACGAGCACTGCGTACGCACTCTGGCCAACGCCATTCAGGACTTGCCAAATATCGGCCAGATCGAAATATCACTGGAAAAGGGCGAAGCCTGTATTGAGCACGGCAGATTCGTTAGTCCGGATGATATTCTCGAGGCCATCGTAGATTCAGGATTTGAAGCTGAACTCATATCCTGAAAGCATTCCCTTCGACTTCGGTCAGTGAAGTGATGGAAGAAATCCGTTACCTGTCACTCCAAGCCTTCCGCCCTGAAATTTCTGCTTTTGCCCATTTGGAGTTTCGATGAGGTTCAACATATCGCTTTACCCATGTTCGATGTTGCTTGCTCTGACGCTCGCGACAGCGGGCGTGGCTCACTCGCAGGAGATTGGCTGGACATCCTCCGTCTCTGTCTCCCCGGTATTTCAGGGCGACAGCGATCTCGATGGTGGGGGGCGCTACAGCAGCAGGAGCGCCCTTGTTCGTGCGGGTGTTTCGGCTGACCTGGGGCAAGGCAGTCGCGCCGGTGTGACACTCAGCTATGACTACACTGACTATTCATTTTCAAACCCGGTTCGCTTTGGTGGCACGGCGCCTTGGGGCACCGTGCAGCGCTACGGCGTGGCGATTCCTTTAGTGCTTGGGTTGAAGGACGGCTGGGGAGTAGGCGTCACCCCCTCCTTCGACTGGTTTCAGGAAAATGGCGCTGACGCTGGCGACTCGTTTGCATGGGGCGGTATCGTCTCGGCCAGCAAGCGTTTTCAGGATGGCAACCGGCTTGGGGTCGGTATGGGGGTATTCAACCGTATCGACAAGACCAGCGTCTTCCCTTACGTGCTGATCGATTGGCGCTTGAGTGATAAATGGCGGCTGGTGAACCCGCTCCCCGCCGGGCCTACTGGCGCGGCCGGCCTGGAACTCGAGTACCGCTTTGACAGCGGCTGGAACGTTGGTGTCGGCGCAGCATGGCGCAGCTCGCGTTTTCGCTTGAGCAATGACGGGCCTGTTGCAAACGGCATTGGCGAGGAGCGTAGCGTGCCGGTGTTTCTCCGCGCGACGCACGCTTTTGACGGCCGGATGTCCCTGAGCCTCTACGCGGGTGTTGTAACTGCAGGGCAGCTTCGAGTCGAGAATTCCTCTGGTGACAAGGTAAGTCAGGTCGACTTTGATATCGCCCCGCTTTTCGGTGCCACTTTCTCTGCGCGCTTCTGATCGCTTAGGGCTACCCGGTCGATGAATAAACTGATCGCAGAGCTGCAGCGCCTTTATTTTCTTCCCGGCCAGCAATGGCATAGTCGGAGACAGGATGCGGCTGGCAAGGTCACTGACCTTGCTGAGGGCGACTTGTCTCCTGAGGTCGTGGCTAAAGTACTGGCGGGAGATGCCGGTGCAGGGCTCGATCTGGTCAGTGCGGCGGGGATGGCACGGGTCATGGTTGTCAGTTTCAAGCGGGCGAGCGATTGGGAGCTAGTGGCAAATCTCTATCGGGCTGTACTGAATGATCTGGATCTGCCGGCTCCAGCTGTTTCGGTGTCGGGCCGGGCAGGGTATCGAATCTGGTTTTCTTTGGCTGAGCCGGTCTCTGTGGAGCAGGCAATGGATTTTCTCGATGCACTTCGCGTCAAATATCTGTATGGCATCCCTGTTTCTTGTCTGGAACTCCATCCGGGTGCCGACTTGCCTGCATCTGCCGGCAAGTCCATCGTGGCGCTGGTGCCGGCCTTGCACAATGCGACCGGAAAATGGTCGGCATTCATCGACCCGAGCATGGGGAGCATGTTTGTTGTCGAGCCGGGGCTGGAAATGGCGCCGAATCTGGAAAGGCAGGCATCCATGCTTGCTTCCTTGAAAAGCATCAAGGACGGGGCATTTCACCGGGTGCTCGATATGCTTCGGGCAGAGGCTCAGCCGGATTGCAGCGCCGACGCGAGTCACGAGGTGCAAACGGTCGATGTGCCGATTCAAGCTGCCGCCCTGCCAGTGCTTGCAGCGAGGAGTCCACAACCAGATTTGCTGACTGTGGGCAGCAATTACGCCGACCCGAAAAGTTTTCTCCTGGCGGTCATGAATGACCCTTCGGCGAGTACGCGCCAGAGAATCAAGGCGGCAAAGGCATTGTTGCCGTATTTTCCTGACGACGAACTGAAAGTCAGGTAATTTCTTTGCCTGTCACAGGGCTGAGGCTGGATTCCGGGTCAAGACCGGACTGAGAAATTCAAAACAACTCGATTTCGCCCTTGGCGATTCCCTTGGCATCGAGCTGCTTGCTGGCAACCAGTTTTTCGTAGCATTCGACGCGGTTGCGTCCATTTCTCTTGGCGAAATAGAGCGCTTCGTCGGCGCGGTCGATGGCATCGGTGGGCGAATCGTGGGGTAGCAGGTGGCTGAGGCCGATGCTGATCGTGACATGGCCGACACGGCTGAATACCTGCCGTTCGACATTTGCCCGGAAGCGCTCCAGTGTGGCAATCGCCGAAGCCTGATCAGTTGGCTGCAGCAAGGTGATGAATTCCTCGCCGCCAAATCGAAATAACGGGTCGTCAAAGCGGAACGATGTGCGCATGAGTTGGGCAAGCATGATCAGGACTTCGTCGCCGATCAGGTGGCCAAAATTGTCATTGACGTGCTTGAAGTGGTCTATGTCGCAGACGGCAAGCCAGTGATTGGATGGCCCGGCGACGCCATACCGCCGATGCTGATTGCCGTTCTGGTTGGCAAGCATTTCGTCGGCGGCTGCCTTGCCGAGCAACTCAAAGAGGTGCTTGTCGAAGGTTTTGCGGCTTGACAGCCCGGTCAGGGTGTCGGCTTCACCATAGTCGAGGAGCGCGATGTGGTTGCCGAAATATTCGATCAGGCCCATCAAGGCAACGCGCTGGTCGGACGAGAATTCATCCGCTAGCGTCAGGTCGATCAGGTAGCTGATTTCATCAAGCCCGATGACCGGGAAGATGATGCGATGGGCGCCATCCTCAAGTACTTCAAGCACCGCCGAGGATTCGTTGCGGCAGCGATTGAGCAGCGGGTCGTTTTCGACCGGCTGGCAATATTTAAGGTCCGGCAGGTAGGCGTTATGGGCAAACTGGCCTTCCGGCCCCAGGCCCGCGCAGGCAAAGACGATGCATTTGGCCTTGCTGGCGTAACAGCGATAAATCGTCAGTCGTTGCGGATTGAACAGACTGAGCAGGGTATCAGCCATCGCCGCGTTGATTTCGGTGCGATCCCGCCGCGCCGAAATTTTTATGACATGACTGATTATTTCAAGCATTCAGGGTGGGCCAATACGATCTGATAAATGTACGAATGATTATAGCGAATGCAGGATCAGACGCTGGCCATTAGAGCCGCCGATTGTCAAACTTCACGTATCCGGCACATGGCTTGGGCCGTTATAATTCAACGTTTTTTTCGGCTCCAAGTTCATGCGCGTCTTCCGCGGTCACTCGCGTCCCGTTCCGGCTCCAGTAGTGCTTGCCATCGGCAATTTTGATGGCGTTCACCTCGGGCACGCTGCGCTTGTCCAGCAATTGGCCAAAGCGGCAGACGATCTGCAATTGGTGCCCACCGTACTGACCTTCGAGCCGCACCCCCGGGAGTTCTTCGCGCCCGAGTCGGCGCCGGCCCGCCTGACCACTTTGCGCGAAAAGCTGGAGCTGCTTGGCGATCTGGGCGCGACCCAGGCCATGGTCTGCCCGTTCAATGCAGCTTTTGCAGCGCTATCGGCGGATGAGTTCATCGAGCGGGTGCTGGTTCGCGGCCTGCAGGTGAAACATCTGATCATTGGCGACGATTTCCGTTTCGGCAAGGGCCGGGCTGGCGATTTTGCGCTTCTGCAAGCGGCTGGCGAGCGTTTTGGCTTTACCGTCGAAGCCATGCAGAGTGTGACGGTCAATGGTGAAAGAGTTTCCAGTTCGGCTGTCCGCAGGGCGCTGGCCACCGGTGACATGGAGCGTGCGGCGCGATTGCTCGGTCGGCCCTACATCATCGACGGCCAGGTTTCACATGGCGACAAGTTCGGTCGCCAGCTTGGCTTCGCCACGGCCAATATCCGCATCAAGCACAACCCGCTGCCGATGGCCGGCGTTTTTGCGGTTGCCGTCAGTGGCCTCGGCGACAAGCCGCTGCCCGGCGTAGCCAATCTTGGCATCCGGCCTACGGTTGGCGGCACGCGGCCATTGCTGGAAGTGCATCTCTTCGATTTCGATCGCGACATTTACGGGGCGCACATCTCGGTGCGTTTCGTTCATAAACTGCGCGACGAACAAAGGTTTCCCAATTTCGATGCCCTAAAGGCACAGATCGCGGCCGATGCTGCGGCTGCGCGGGCCTTCTTCAAGCTGTGAGCATGCAAAATGGCTGATTACAAAGACACCCTGAACCTGCCGGATACGGCCTTCCCGATGCGCGGCGATCTGCCCAAGCGCGAACCGCAATGGGTGGCACTATGGCAGGAGAAAAAGCTTTACCAGCGCATTCGTGAAGTCTGCGCCGGTCGGCCCCGTTTTGTGCTGCACGATGGCCCACCCTACGCCAACGGCGATATTCACATCGGGCATGCGGTCAACAAGATCCTCAAGGACATCATCATCCGTGCGAAGACCCTGGCTGGCTTCGATGCGCCCTATGTGCCCGGTTGGGATTGCCATGGTCTGCCAATCGAGCATCAGATCGAAAAGCTGCACGGCAAGAGCATTCCAGCCGACAAGGTGCGCGAACTGTCGCGTGCTTATGCGGCCGAGCAGGTCGAACGGCAGAAGAAGGACTTCATCCGCCTTGGTGTGCTCGGCGAGTGGGAGAATCCTTATCTGACCATGAGCTTCAAGGCCGAAGCCGACGAAATGCGGGCGCTCGGCAAGATTCTCGATCAAGGTTATCTCTATCAGGGGCTGAAGCCGGTCAACTGGTGTCTGGACTGTGGTTCGGCGCTGGCCGAAGCGGAAGTTGAGTACGAAGACAAAAACTCGCCGGCGATTGATGTCGCTTTCGAAGTCCATGGCAATCATGCCGACAAGCTGGCCGCTGCTTTTGGCCTGAGCCATTTGCGCGGCCCCGCCTTTGCCGTGATCTGGACAACGACGCCATGGACACTGCCGGCCAACGAGGCAGTCAGCGTTCATCCAGAACTGACCTACGACCTGATCGAAACCGAAAAAGGCTCGCTGATTCTGGTTCGCGAACTGGCCGAGGCTTGCCTCAAGCGTTATGGACTGGAAGGTAAGGCGGTTGGTTCGTGCGCTGGCGACAAGCTCGATCAGATTCTGCTCAAGCACCCATTCCAGAGCCGCGACGTCGCCATTATCTGTGGCACGCATGTCACCACCGAAGCCGGTACCGGCCTGGTGCATACCGCGCCGGCGCACGGTGCGGACGACTTCATCATCGGCAAGAAATATGGTCTGCCAGTGAACAACCCGGTTGGCAATGACGGCCGCTTTCTCGGAAATACGCCGGCGCTGTCGGTGGGCGAACTGGCTGGCAAGACTGTTTGGGAAGCCAATCCGCTGGTGCTGCAGGAACTTGAGTGCTGCGGTCGACTGCTTAAAAACGAAAGAATCCAGCACAGCTATCCGCATTGCTGGCGCCACAAGACGCCGATCATCTTCCGCGCGACGACGCAGTGGTTTATCGGCATGGATCACAAGAAGGATGAAAACGCCTCGACCCTGCGCTGGATTGCCGAGCGCGCCGTCGACGAAACCCAGTTCTTCCCGGCCTGGGGCCGTGCCCGCCTGGAGGCGATGATGCGTACCCGCCCGGACTGGTGTGTTTCCCGCCAGCGCAACTGGGGCGTGCCGATTCCTTTCTTCCTGCACAAGGAAACCGCGTTGCCGCACCCGCGGACAGCCGAGCTGATCGAACAGGTCGCCCAGCGTGTCGAAAAGGCCGGCATTGAAGCCTGGTTCAGTCTCGATGCCGCCGAGTTGCTCGGTGCCGAGGCTGATCAGTACGTCAAGATGAAGGATACGCTGGATGTCTGGTTCGATTCCGGCACCACCCACTGGCATGTCCTGCGTGGTTCGCACGCGGCACAGCTGAGCTATCCGGCCGACATGTATCTTGAAGGGTCCGACCAGCATCGCGGCTGGTTCCAGTCCTCGCTGCTCTCCGGTTGCGCCATTGATGGCCGGGCGCCCTACAAGGCGCTGCTGACCCACGGTTTCGTGGTCGATGGCAAGGGCCACAAGATGTCGAAGTCCAAGGGCAACGTCATCGCGCCGCAGCAGGTTTCGGACAAGATGGGCGCCGAAATCCTGCGCCTGTGGACCGCCTCGACCGATTACTCCGGTGAACTGTCGATTTCCGATGAAATCCTCAAGCGTGTCGTTGAGGGCTACCGTCGTATCCGCAACACGCTGCGCTTTGTGCTGGCCAATACGGCGGATTTCGACGCTGCTAAGGATATGCTGCCGGTTGAAGAATGGCTGGAAATCGACCGTTATGCGCTGGCCCTGACGCGCGAACTTCAGGCGAGCTGCCAGGCCGATTACGATCGCTATGAGTTCCATCGCGTGGTGCAGGCCTTGCAGACTTTCTGTTCGGAAGATCTTGGCGGCTTCTACCTCGATATCCTGAAGGACCGCCTTTACACGACCGCGCCGAATTCCCGCGCCCGTCGTTCGGCACAGTCAGCGCTCTGGCACATCCTGCAAGCCTTCACCAAACTGATGGCGCCGATTCTCACGTTCACCGCCGAGGAAATCTGGCAGGTACTGGTCGGCGATGCCGATCAGTCCGTGATGTTCCAGACCTGGCACGAACTGCCCAAGCCGGAAGACGAAGCTGCTCTGCTGGCCAAATGGACCCAGATTCGCGGTGTTCGCGCCGATGTGACCAAGGCGCTGGAAGAGTTGCGCGAAGCCGGCAAGATTGGTTCCTCGCTGCAGGCCGAGGTTGAGCTGCGCTGTGCGGGCGAGAAATTCGACCTGCTGGCCTCGCTCGGTGACGATCTCAAGTTCGTGCTGATCTGCTCGAAGACAACGCTGGTCAAGGCGGATGCCGAAACACTGGTCGCTCAGCCCTCAACCCACGGCAAGTGCGAGCGCTGCTGGCATGTGCGTGAAGATGTCGGCGCCAATGCCGAACAACCGGCCTTGTGTGGCCGTTGCGTCAGCAATCTGCATGGTGATGGTGAGGCGCGCGCGCATGCCTGATGCGAAGCGCTGGTATGCGCTGGCCGGGCTGGTTATCGTCTTCGACCAGATCAGTAAATGGCTGGCGCTGGAAAACATCCGCCTCGGCGAAGCAATCTATGTCGCGCCATTCTGGAACTGGGTTCTGACCTTCAATCCGGGCGCAGCCTTCAGCTTTCTGGCCGATCAGCCGGGCTGGCAGCGCTGGTTTTTCACCATCCTGGCGCTGGCTGTCTCCGGCTGGATCGCCTACATGATTCGCCAGCATCCGCAACAGAAACTGCTATCGCTTGCCCTGGCGCTGGTCATGGGCGGGGCGCTGGGCAACGTCATCGACCGTGTGCGTTTCGGCGCCGTGGTCGATTTCATTCAATGGCATGTCGCCGGCCTCTATTGGCCGGCCTTCAATGTGGCCGACTCAGCCATCACCATCGGTGCGGTTTTGCTCGTTATTGAGCAGTTGACCGCAGCAAGCAAGAAAACCGACGAGAAAACTCCATGACCGTGCGCTCCGACAGCTTCCTGACCCTGCATTACCGGATTTCGACGCTTGATGGCGACGAATTTCTCTCCACTTTCGACATGAGCCCGGCCACGCTCCAGATGGGCAGTGGTCAGCTCGCCGAAAACCTGGAATCCGTGCTGATCGGCTTGCCGGCGCATGAGCGATTTATCTTCCAACTCGAACCGAACGAAGCTTTTGGTCAACACAATGATCGCCTGGTCGAGCGTATTTCACGCAGCGGACTGCCGGCCGAAATGGAACTCAAGGAGAATTCCGTCGTCGAATTCACCGCGCCCAACGGCGGTACCTTTGCCGGCTTCCTGCGTGAACTGGATGCGACCCACGCCCTGTTTGACTTCAACCACCCGATGGCCGGAAAGACGATCCGCTTCGAAGTGGAAATCATCGGAATCATGTAAATGCAAGTCATCCTCGCCAACCCCCGCGGCTTCTGTGCTGGCGTCGAACGCGCCATCGCCATCGTTGAACGCGCCCTGGAAAAATTCGGCGCGCCGATCTATGTGCGCCATGAAGTCGTGCACAACAAATTCGTCTGCGATGACCTGCGCGCCAAGGGGGCTGTTTTTATCGAGGATCTGCAGGAGGCCCCGGTCGGCAGCACGGTAATCTTCAGTGCCCATGGTGTTTCAAAGGCAGTCCGCGATGAAGCCGAGCAGCGTGGTCTCAAGGTCTTCGACGCAACCTGCCCGCTGGTTACCAAGGTGCATGTCGAAGTCGGCAAGATGCGAAATCAGGATCGCGAAGTTGTCATGGTTGGCCACAAGGGCCACCCCGAGGTTGAGGGAACCATGGGTCAGAGCGCCGACGGCATGTATCTGGTTGAAACGGCTGAGGATGTCAGGCTCCTCAAGGTAAAACTTCCTGACCAGCTTTCCTTCGTTACCCAGACCACCCTTTCCGTTGATGATGCGACGGTAGTGATTTCCGCCTTGAAGGACCAGTTTCCGGAAATTCAGGGGCCTAAAAAGGATGATATTTGCTACGCCACACAAAATCGTCAGGATGCAGTCAAGGCGCTGGCCGAACAATGTGATCTGGTCATTGTTGTCGGTAGTCCGAATAGCTCAAATTCCCGTCGGCTAAAGGAAGTTGCAGTAGCGCTTGGTGTTGATGGCTATTTGATTGATGGGCCAGACGAAATCGAAATTGAGTGGCTGGCCGGTAAGGCGAGGATCGGTGTTACTGCCGGGGCTTCCGCACCTGAGATTCTTGTACAAAGGGTACTTGATCGAATCAAGATCTTGGTTGGGGCTGAAGTAACTCAGTTGGAAGGCGTGGAAGAGGGGGTTTCTTTTCCTCTTCCACGAGAGCTGGCTGGGAGCTAGGTTTTATTTCCAGCAGGTGGCTGCATCCCCGGCTGCACTGGTGCGTGTGCCATCGCTACAAAGGGTCAGAATTCCGCACCTGGGATCGGAAAAGCCGTTGCCCGGAGTGGCCGTAATGATAAAAGGCACTGTGTTGGTGCCGCAGGCGGCATTTAGTGCGACAGTAACGTCATATTTACGAGTGCCAAAGTTTGTTCCTGACCAATTGGCGCTTTGCCAACCATCCGTTCTCGCCCCTGAAGAAATCAGTACGTATGCTCCACGGTCAGTAAAGTTTCGCTCCTGCAATTGCGCCATATGCAGCATGGCAGCCCGGGCTTCAGCTCGCGCTGCACGCCTCACATACTCCTGGTAAGAGGGAAAAACGACTGCCGCCAGAATCCCGACAATGGCCACAACGATCATGAGTTCGATCAGTGAAAATCCATTGTGGTGAGTGTTTTTTTTCATTTGAGTTTTCTCACGTTACTGCATTATATGGCGCCAGGATACCCTGCCCGTTGCTGGTGGCGTCATGCCGGAACATCCACCGGCAATCGTGACGATGTCACAGGCACGTTTGACCTTCTTGCAGGGGCGACCGGCTACAAAGCCTGCGCAACCGGAACTTGTTGTCGGCGTGGCAGAACCAGGGTCGGTCTCGTAATAAATCCGTTTGGGATTTTGTCCCAGGGCTGTTCCAAGACGTTTGCCACTGGGGTAAGCGGTAACAGTGCTTGTAGTGCCGCCAGAGGTGACAGAGAAGCTGATGGAAATCGCTGTGGGAGAAGTTCCCGTCAGATTGTAATAAACCGGCTTTGAATATGCTCCTCCGCTCAAGTAATCAAGGTTGTAGGTGAAGTCATAGCCACCTCCAGCGCAAACGTCACCTGACGGTGTCAGTGTCACGAAGGTGAGCAGTCCATTTTCCAAAACGGGTACAACCGACGAAATGTAGCGCTCCCCGCTATTGGAGACGGATGGATCGTTATTTAGATCCAGAACCCATCCCAATTGCTGTGCAACCAAACCACCGGTCAGCGGTGGGGCAAGCGCAGTTGGGCAAAGCGCCGTGGCGGTGACAGGAGCCGTTGCTGCAATTTGATATTGCGGCTGGCAAGTTGATTGCAGACCATAGATTGTCGTGCCAGAACTGATCGACAAGGTAGCCTGTTTTTGCAACTGGTCGCGGGTGGTTACTCGGGTAGTGCCATCATCCTTGTCCCAAATGCCGTAGAAAGAATTGGTCGTGAAGGGGCCGGTGGTATCTGTCTGGTCAACATATGCGCCGGTGCCGAAGAGAACCATGTATCCACCACTTGGATGTCTGGTGACAATCGGGCTGGTGGTGATCTGCTCAGGCTTGGCCGGGGTGTCGCCCGTTGTCGCGGTGAATAGTGGCAATGGAGAGGTGCTGGTTCCGAAGGCAGTTCCCCAACTGGATGAAGAGGCGCTACTGACATCGATTTTCCACATATTGCCGTAGCGGTCACCTGCATAAATGTAGTCGACTGTGCCGTTAGTGTCCTTGTCAAAGGCGAAGGCTGTTGAAAGGCCGTTTGCCGGGCTGATCGGCGTCGTAGTTGGCTCGTTGGGGGCCTTCAACTCGATTTTGTGGTAGTCCGTACCCAATGTCCAAGTCTTACCACGACCTGAGCCATCGAAGCCAGGGCCGTCAAGGTAGAGAATGTAGAGGAAAGCACGTCCGGTTGAGCTGGTGGCGCCATCGGATGTGGTGTTGTTGTAACCGTTGCCAAAAATAACGGCCCATTTTCCATCATTCATTTTGCGAACTACCGGTTGGGCAAAGGTATAACCCAAATCGGCGTCGTCACGATCGGTAAACTCCCAGAACACAAGGGATTTCGGCGTGCCGCTGGCAAAAGCCGAGGGATCGGTACCATTCAGTGCATATATGCCTTGGCCACCACCGCCCAGGCCCCCGGTAACAACTGTTCGCCAGCATTTTGTGGTGTCGGTGGCTGCCGTACAGGTTGCACTGCTTAACTGCGCATCAGCGATGATGGGTGTGCCATCAACATAATACTTGTGAGAGTAATTTGGCCAGGGCAAGTTGGTGAGCCGTGACGAGACGGCTGAGGGTACATAAGCCAGCATCTCTTTTCCACTGTTGGTCTTTGCTCCAGTAAATGGAGCTGTTGTGGGGTTGTCGTCGGCAAGGTCAGATGCATTGATGACATGGAGCATGCCATCATTGCTGCCAACGTAGAGGGCCGGGGTTCTTGTGGCTACTGAAGTTGCATAAGCTTTGAAAGTCGCATAATCACTGGGAGGGATATTTGCGGATGACGGAAAGCGTACATAAACCGGGGAAGAATTGATGAAGTCGCCAATCGATCCGGTGCGAACGCGCCAGTTAAAGCCATTGCTGCCTTCGTTGCTGTTGTCGCCGCGAATGTAATTTACGCGGTCTGCACCGCGACCATCACTGAGGCTGGTGGCAGGGTCCGTATCCAGAAGCGATTGCTGCCTTCCCGAGAAGTTTGTCGAGAAAACGTCGGTGCCCGCGCTGGTTTCTGCCATGAATTCAACGCCCTGGCGGCCATTTGCTGCTGAGTCAGCGGTTCCGCTGGATTGTAGTCCATCGTGGAAGGTGAGTATTCGGCGGGTCAGCCACGGCGCGGTTCCTGAGCCCGGGTTGAGGCTTGCTGGATTCAAAAATGTTGACGTTTGCCAGATTGGTGTTGTGCTGATCGCGAGGCTAGTACTCATCCGGTAGCTCGCGATATCGCCAAACCAGCCAGTGGAGTCGTAGGTGGCGCTGTAAAGGTTGGTGCCATTGCCAGTACGCAAGTCGCCGGTCGATAAACCAACAGCAGCGCCTGCACCTGTTTGGGCCGAGATGGATGAAAGTGCGCCACGGACGGCTGCAATCATCGCTGCGGGGTTGCCCGCAGGCAGCAGCGTTTTTGGCCAGTTGCCGGTATAGCCCGCAATTGATGTCGACCAGTTCAGAGGGTTGCCACTGCTGTCGAAGGTATCCACGCCACCGTATTTCGCGGCATACCAGTATTGCGAGTTCACCCCTAGATCGCCATATTCCTGCACGTCAATCACATAGGTCTTGGCTTTCAGAGCGACCCCGCCGAATGTTCTGAACCCATCCTTGGCTGCCCAATAGGCGAGGCCACCCATGTAGTAGCTGGCAGATCCTGAAAAAAACGTGTTGGCAAGGTTAGCGCGAACAGGAGTTTCAAGGTTGCCAATAGCATTGGTCCAGGTTCCTACGTTCACTGCAGCGTCTCCGCCAAGGCTTCCCAGGTCAGAGGTCTGGCTATTACCCGTGCACTGGCCTGCACCATGGGCTGCACTGGTGCCGCCCGGCAATCTCTTGTCGCAGTGGGTGTGGGTGTCTCCCATCGCAATGATGTAGTTCTTCTGACACGAATACAGAATCGGATCATCCCAGCTATTGATGACCGGGAAGGCATCGTTGTTTGTAGTCGTGGCGCGGCTGTAGAACTCAGGGGTTGGCGTCAACCCGCGAAGATAGCGGAGTGCTTCATAGTAAAGTTTTCCGACGTTGTCGTAGGTCTTGTACCCGGCTGCCGCAATACCAAATTTGTTGATGTAGTTGACCACGCCCGACTGGCTGACAGCGCCACCATACGAATTGGTGGCTTCAGTCGGATCGGGATTCGTTGCCAAAACGCCTGTACTGGCTGACCATTCTGCAGCACTGTTGGTAGTCGATACGCCAGAGGATGTCCATTTCAGAGGGGCAAGGTACTTCATCTTCGAGCGCATGACGGCATTGTCAATGTCGTTTGCCTTGTAATACGAGAAAAGGCCAAATCGCATTTTCTCGCCATTTCGCTGCACCTCTCCGACGGGCTTGTAGCTGCTAGTGCCATATCGCTCGCAATTGGATTCGAGGCCAACTGACGAATCGCAGACTTTCGCCCGAACGAAGTAGTTCTGGCTGCCACCAAAAGTTACGCCATAGGTTGAGTAGTAGTAGTAATTGCCTGACGTGCTTGACGTGCCAGTGTAAGTAGGAACGTACCAATAGGTAGCGAACTGCGGGATGCTGTAGGTAACGCTGGTTGGCGCTTTGTAATAGCGAGTTTTACCGCTGCTGTTGGTGAAAGAGCTATCGGTGGTGCTATTCGTATTGCTTACGTAACTGGCTGTCGGCGAGCCGCTAATGCTCCAGCTGTTGGCAGAGGTACAGTTGTAGGGAACATTACTGCTGCCGGTTCTGCCATTGCCGCTTGGTGTACAAGTGGTTGTGCGTCCGGAGGCAAGCGTGCAACTGATAGTGTTAGGGGATGCCTGTGCAATACCGCAGGAAGAGACTGTATCCGCTGCTTGATTGACCTGCGTTGAGGAGGAGTATGACGTTGCTGCTGCACTGGCAGTGGATGTGAAAACAGTGCTGCCGAATGTACCAAAGGCAGAGCAACTGAATGGAGATACTGATGTGCCGTTACCAATCCAGGTGGTACATGATCCGGGAGTGCTTACCGAATTTGTCAGTGTGCAGTTGAAGTTCGAGTTGTTGTTACCCGATGGGCTTGCGCAGGTGACCGTTTCGGTCCCGGCGGCGTTGCTCGCCATGGATACCGTGCCTGTCGTCGTTGCTGTCGGGACACCGACACCATCTGAAAAAGCGCCGAAGGTCTGGCATTTGTAGGGGTCAATGCTGGTTCCGGTGCCGGCCCACGTAGTACATGAACCTGTTTCATTGGTTGTTTGAATGGCGATGTCGCAGGTGAATACACCTCCGGGTTTTTGCGGGTTTGTACACATGGCCGTGCCACTACCACCCAGTGTGACCTGCATTTGGTGGCCGAGGCCCTGATTTCTGATCGTCAGTGCCGCCGTGTTCGGATAGGGCGTTGCTGTACTGCCGGTGTAGGTTTTATTGGGGAAGTTGCTGGTACCGCCCTGGCCGCTTTGGTACGCACGCTCAAGGACAGTAAGCGTGGCTGTGTCCTGATAACGGTTGCCGCCTGTCATCGCATAGCGGAACTCGTCGAGACCGGTCATCGTTGCCCAGTTCAGGAAATTGCCACTCCACTGATTGCTGCAGGTGTGATTGGTGGAGAGCGCGGCCGGAGCAAACCAGTTACTGGTGGTGTCATAGTTGTAACACTTCTCCGAATCAAAGATGCCGAGATAGGTGTTCGCGGTGGAATAGTTGTTGGTGCCCTGATAGGCGGCAGTATTTGCGGTCGGGAATTCCACCGAGAGCGCAAATAGCACGTTGGGTGGAACGGCCGACTGCAGGAACAACGGTGCCTCGGTCAGGGTGCCAGCAAAAGCAGGCAGCGAACCCAGTAAAAAAACGGCACGGAGGGCGAGAGAAACAGGTTTGCGGAACATGGTGTACTCCTTCGATGAGGATCGAGGGCTGAATCAATAAGTGAATAGTTCGATGAGATTGACGCGCGTGTTTGTCAGGCGTCCTTTTGCTTGGGCGATAATTTGATAGCAGTAACTGGTATTGCTGATGCCACAGACTGAAGATTTCTGCCAAACCACAAGATAGCGGGGGGCCGAAGAAACACCGACGATTGCCGGAGATACACTCGCTATTACCCCTCCACCTCCGACAGCGGCGCCAGTGACGCTACCGGAAAACAGATCTAGGGTGTTCGCGTTAATGGTTGGGTCACAGGAGTAACCTGTTGGTGTTCCGCTATAGCATTTATCTTCAGAAAGCGGGGTGGGGACTGTCGTCGGGGGAGTGCCGGAGTTATAACTTGCTGTGATCAGTATTTTTGCTTCGTTCAATGCCGCTTCCGCCGCTATTAGCGCTATTTCCTTGTCGCGGAAGTTCCTGGCCATTTTTTCTTCGGAAATCGTGGTGGAAAAAACGCCGATTCCCAATAGCGTTAGGGCTACGAGAAAAATCAATGCGGTGAACAAAGCAAACCCGGTTTGTCTTGTCTTTGTGCCGTGAAACATTAGGTAAGGGACTTTCATGCCTGCCTCGATGTTTAGACCGGACAGAGATTGCGCAGGGCAATCGTTGTCGAGAATTGTTGCCGTGTGCGCCCATCCGCTGCGGAAGCGAAGATACTGCCTGCATCCCCTGATGGGGCGGTGCCTGATGGTGCATAGCGGATGCCGAAGTGATTGAACGTGCGGCTGCTACGATCAATGGCGCTAGTGCCTTTGGTTCTGGCGACGACCGATATTGTGATGCTGCGTACGTTATTCGCAGTAGAAACTAATGATGCCGGTACATAGCGGTCAATTGTGCCATCCGTATTGCTGTCATCACCATAGAGCAATTGCATGCTTTCTATTCCGGGAATCAGGGGTTGGACCGTAGTACTGCTACCGGCAAAGCAATACAACGTGGGTTCGCTGTCGTTGGTGCTGTCTGCAGCAACAAAGAAGACATCTTCAACCTGGGTATTCGCGGCTATTGCGTTGCCAAGGCAATCAACAATGGTCCCATCGGCCGCTCCGACTCCTTCCCCGTGGTAGCGAACCCGGAGGATGTCACTTGAGTTAAGGATGGTGTAAGTAGTTCCTCCCAAGGTGACACTGGCAGCGTCATTGGTCATGGCGAGTCTTTGAACCGTTGAACTGTCACAAAAGCCGGTGCCCAGCGCGACAGGATTTTTGTATCCGGATTTTCGGATCGTTCGTGCTAGCAGGTCAAAAGCGAAGCGCGATGATTCCTGCACACGGCTCAAATCCGTTTGCGCTTGTTGGCTTCCTAGGCCACTTAAGTAGGCCTGCATGACAATCAACGTAATCAGAAGGCCTAAAGTGACCGCAATCATTAGTTCAATGATTGTGAATCCAGCTTCTTTACGGGGTGAGTGAAATTTTGTCATAGCTGGGATGTCAGGCAGGTATCGGTTGATGAGTCGCTGCCAGAGGCGCCGCCGCTAGAAATCGCTATTCGAGCATTTTCGTTCCAGCATATTTTTGCGGTTGGTCGCCCGCCTCCGCTACAGGCAAAGTTTCCCCTATTGCCATCTGCAGGCGAGGCATCTAAGCACAGTGTGCCAGAGCCGTTTGGGAGCGAATTTTGGACATTGAGTTGCCATCTATCGAAATCCGCTGGAGGGAGGTCCGTGGCAGCGCAGTTGGCGGTAAAGCAATAAGTTGATCCAGAAACTGCGCCAGGGGGGGAGTAACCCGCGATCAGGTAGGGATTGGCATTGACCATGTCTACAATTGCCACCATCTGCTGCGCAGCGATTGAGCGGTAATTTGATGATGAAGTCATTTTCAGCCCGTTAAGCAACAGGCCAAGCATTGCAAGAAGTCCAAATGACAGCACGACGACTGCTATCAGAACCTCGAGAAGGGTTACACCATGCTGGAAGGTGGGTGCGGAGTCGTGTCTCATGGTTTCAACTGATCATGGGCAACTGGTTATTCGAATAGCCAAGGCGCGGCCGGTAAAAGGTACGGTTGCCTGTCTGCCGTTATTGTCGCCAGAAGAGCAAAGGGTAAAAACGCCTGGTCCGCCGACGGTCGGGGAAAGACCCCCGTATGGGAGAAAGGTGATTGCAGTGTTGGAGGCGAATCCGCTCAGATTCATGGTGACGTTGCCATCAAAGGCGGGGGTGTATTTGAGAATTTCTGTAGGCGCATCCAGTGAGCTGTTGCCATTGATGTCACTCCAGACAATCCATCCTGACGCCCAGTTACTGCCAGATGTGCTGCATGTGGTGGACGAGGCCGCTATACAAAGATTAACTGATCTGCTCCGGGTGCCGGCTTCACTGCGAGCAAACGACAAATCGCCGACCAGATCGTTAATTTGCCCTGTCAGTCGTGTGCTGGTGATGAGTCTTTGGAAGGAAGGCAGCCCGATCATCAACAAAACAGCAAGAATGCTGATCACGATCATCAATTCAATAAGCGTCATGCCCCTGCTGGTCGTTCGGGTAAGGAGCATCGTTTTTGAATTCATTTGATTAGTGGTCATGGTGAAGAGTTGGACGGTAAATTCAAGCTTGGCATACTGTCTTATAGTGCAGGCAAGATTGTTAGAGAAGACTGGTTTTGATGTGTGGTTATCGCTGTGCGACGGACGGTAGTTTTCAGGCGAATCGACTTTGTCCAGATTGGCGGCTTGGGCTTTGCATTCTTTTCTCCTTGTTCGGGCATGTTGCAATCGCTGTGCTGCTTTCGGCAAACGGGACGACGAGTTTTATTGGGGGGGGGGGCGAGCCGGCTAGCGCAACGCTGCTGCAGGTGAAGTTGAATCCCATTTTTGCTGGCCCTGATCCTCGTGTTTCTAATACTTCACCAGCCGATCGCGTCTGGAGGGGGCGTCCGTTTGCCGAAAAACAGGAGGTGCGGTCAGTTTTTCCGGAAGTTGCTCAAGATCAGTTGCCAGAGCCTTTGTCTGATATTGATTTGAGTGTTGATGACCCTCGAATTGCTGGATTCATGATTTTGTATCTGCAAATTGACCGCTCTGGGACTGTTGTCGCCAGCGAAGTTATGTACTCCAATTTGCCGTCAGATGTTCGCGACAAGGTTGTTCTCGGTTTTTCGTCTATGCGCTTCAAGCCAGGAAGGAAGGGAGGAGAGCCGGACGATGCTTCTGTTCTACTTCGGATTGATGTGGACTAATGCGCGGAAATTTCGTTGTGTTGTAGCTTGAATGCTGCTTTGCTCTATATGCGGTTGTTAAATTTGGGTAGTTGTGGATCGATGTGTTTGTCTGCTATAATCTTCGGCTCAAGTTATTATTTCTACCGGATAAAATACATGGCCAATAGCGCACAAGCCCGCAAGCGCGCCCGTCAAGCCGACGGGCAGCGTTCCCATAACGCCAGCCTGCGTTCGACCCTGCGTACCGCTGTCAAGCGCGTGCGTCAGGCGATCGAAGCCGGCGACAAAGCCGCCGCTCAAGGCGTCTTCCAGCAGTCCGTCGCAATTCTCGACCGTATTGCTGACAAGCGTATCATCCACAAGAACAAGGCCTCCCGCACCAAGAGCCGTCTGTCTGCACAAATCAAGTTGCTGGCTGCTGCTGCCTGATTTCTGGTTGGTCCAATAAGAATGGCGCCTAAGGGCGCCATTTTTGTTTCCGCGGTCGCTGCTTCTATTTCTTCTTGTCTTCGAGCGAGCAGACGCCATCGATGATTTGCAGGTCGTTGTCCTGAGCGAAGTTGAGCATGAAGCGATAGGCCATGGGTTCGATTTCACCCAGACGGCCATCAATGAAGACGGCTTTTTCGCCGTTGTAGTCGCCTGGTCCAACGTAGGGCGAGTATTTCATCTTGCGCTCGGCGCCAAAGGCGGACATCACGCCACAGAGGCGTTCAGCCCAGTCGCTGGGGCGAAACTTCTTTCCTTGTTTGGTCAGGCCAACAATGATGAAGGGGGTCGATTCGGATATTGTCATTGTTCTACTCTGCGTTAGCGGACGTTGCGACCTTGTTCAGGGCATTCTAGCAGAAGGCCCAAGTCTGTGGCAGCTTTGCCATAATCGACACAAAAACTCCTTTGCCGTGAGGGTGATAGATTGTTTTTGTAGAATTGACTGCATATACTGAGGCTACTGCTTTGATATGTAGGTGGTTTTATGCAGACGGCCTCGATTACCAAGTATCTTTTCCGGATTCGAACACGCAGCGGCGTGGTCGTTGAGAACCTCTCCATCTTTGGCCGTGACAAAGATGAGGCGTCCCGCAAGTTGCGGCAAATCTACAACGACTGTGAAGTGCTGGATTGCCGGCTGCAACACGCTCCGATTGCCGGGCGCAACGCTCACTTGAACTACGAGGACGTGGTTGATCTGATTATTGCGTCGTGACCTGCAGGTAGCCCCGGTCGACCAGTTCGACCAGCAATTTTTGGTAGTCGTGCGCCCCTGAGCTGGAAGCGTTGTGGCGAAAGACGTCGCGGTTCAGCGATGGACTTTCGGCCACCGCAACATTTTCTGAAATGACGGTTTCCAGCACTTCGTCACCGTAGCGGTCGCGGAGTTTCCGGCGTACATCGTCGCTCATGCGGCGCCGGCGGTCGAAGCGGGTCAGCAGGTAGCAGCGTTCAACCCGACGTTTGAGAACGGGTTCGAGTACCTGCAGCGTGCGAGTGATGTGATCGGCAGCCTGCAGGGAAAGGTAGTCGGTGGAGACGGGGATGATCAGGCGATCGCTGGCGAAGATGGCGTTGAGTGCGAGCACGCCGATATACGGGCAGCAGTCAATGATGCAGGGGCGATTTGGCCGGCTGAGTTCCGTTGCTTCAAGGCCCAGGCGCAGTTTGTTCAGGATGGCCGGGCCTTTGCCAAAAATGGAATCGACCTTGATCAACTGCTGATGCGCCGGGATCAATTGTCCAATGCCCTCCCAGTCTACTTCTAGTTCCTGCAGGTTGCGGAGATCCTGGTAGAAAGCGAACAGGCTGCGGTTGGCTTCCGTAGGGGCGCTGCCATGGATGCTGGAGAGGTGGCCTTGAGGGTCGAGGTCGAGCAGTAGCGGTGGCGTTCCGGCACGACTCATGGCTGCACCGAGATTGAGTGCTGTCGTCGTCTTCCCGACGCCCCCCTTCTGGTTGAAAATGGCGATACGCATGGTTTTTGTCGTTCTATACAAGGCTCTATTTTTCACTTAACATTCGTCTTTCTGCAACTCATTTAGGGATTTTCTTTCCTTTGGGTGGTGGTCGTTCCGGCGGCGATAGTCGCCGTTTTTGTTTTTGGGGTTGCCTGATGTCGCATGTCATGAATACCTATGCCCGGTTACCGGTGGCTTTTAGCCACGGTAAAGGTTGCCGGATCACCGATACCGAGGGCAAAGAGTACCTGGATGCATTGTCCGGGATTGCCGTTTCCACGCTCGGTCATGCTCATCCCAAGCTGGTGTCGGCAATTGCCGCGCAGGCTGGTCGCATGTTGCATACCTCCAATCTCTATCAGATTCGTGAGCAGGAACAATTGGCCGACAAGTTGGCTGAGATTTCCGGCATGCAGGAAATTTTCTTCTCCAACTCGGGCGCCGAGGCCAACGAAGCAGCGATCAAACTGGCCCGTTTTTACGGCCACAAAAAGGGTATTGAAACGCCGACCATCATTGTCATGGAAAAAGCCTTTCACGGCAGAACCATGGCGACGCTGTCGGCAACGGGTAATCGCAAGGCGCAGGCGGGTTTTGAGCCGCTGGTTTCCGGCTTTGTTCGCGTTCCCTACGATGATCTGGAGGCGGTCAAGGTCGTCGCCGAGCATAACAAGAATGTCGTTGCGGTCATGCTGGAAATCATTCAGGGCGAAGGCGGCATCCATCTGGCCTCCCTTGAATACCAAAAGGCTTTGCGCCAGTTGTGCGACGAGCAGGGCTGGTTGTTGATTTGCGACGAGGTGCAATGCGGCATGGGACGCACCGGCAAATGGTTCGGTTACCAGCATGCCGGCATCCAGCCCGACATTGCCACGTTGGCCAAGGGCCTGGGCTCCGGTGTGCCGATTGGTGCCTGTCTGGCCGGCGGCAAGGCGGCGGGTCTGTTCGGGCCGGGCAACCATGGTTCGACCTTCGGTGGCAACCCGCTGGTGTCCACTGCGGCGCTGACCACGATCGAAACTATTGAGCAGGATGGCTTGATGGCCAACGCCGAGCGTATTGGCGCCTTGATCCGTTCGCTGATGGCTGAAGCGCTGGCTGGCAGCAACGGCGTGGTCGACATTCGCGGCCATGGCCTGATGATTGGTATCGAACTGGATCGCGCCTGTGGCGAGCTTGTTGGCAAGGCGCTGGGCGCCGGGCTGTTGATCAACGTGACGGCAGACAAGGTGGTCCGCTTCCTGCCGCCACTGATCTTCACTGAAAAAGATGCCCGGGAACTAGTCGACCGCAGCGCTCCTCTAATCCGGGAATTTCTGGCGGCCTAAATCATGGCGATCAAACACTTTTTGCAGTTCAAGGATTTCACCCGCGACGAGCTGGAGTACGTTTTCGACCGTACGCGCTGGATCAAGAACCAGTTCAAGTCCTACCAAAAATACTGGCCGCTCAGCGACCGTACGCTGGTGATGATTTTCGAGAAGGCCAGCACGCGGACGCGTCTCTCCTTCGAGGCCGGCATGCAGCAGCTGGGTGGGGCGGCCATCTATCTGAACACCCGCGACTCGCAACTGGGGCGCGGTGAACCGGTGGAGGATGCGGCGCAGGTGATTTCGCGGATGAGTGACATCGTGATGATCCGTACCTATGAACAGGACATCATCGAGCGATTTGCCGCTAATTCCCGCGTGCCGGTGATTAACGGGCTGACCAACGAGTATCACCCCTGCCAGATTCTGGCTGATATTTACACCTACATCGAGCATCGCGGCTGTATTCAGGGCAAGACCGTGGCCTGGGTGGGCGATGCCAACAATATGTGCAATACCTGGCTGCAGGCGGCCGAGGTGCTGGATTTCAAGGTGCATGTTTCGACGCCACCCGGCTACGAAATTAATGCCGATCTCGTCGGCAAGATCGATAGTTCGCGCTTCAAGGTTTTTGCCGATCCGATGGATGCCTGTCGCGGCGCCGATCTGGTGACCACTGACGTCTGGACATCGATGGGTTTCGAAGCCGAAAACGAAGCGCGGATCAAGGCTTTCGCCGACTGGTGTGTCGATGGCGACATGATGCGGGTGGCGAATGAGCATTCGCTGTTCATGCACTGCCTGCCAGCGCATCGAGGCGAGGAAGTCACCGCCGAAGTGATCGACGGGCCACAATCGGTCGTCTGGGATGAGGCGGAGAACCGCCTGCATGTGCAGAAGGCATTGATGGAATATTTGCTGCTGGGCCGGATCAACGGTTAAGCGGCTGAGTTGAAACGAAACAAGGGAACAGAAATGAGTGATATCAAGAAAGTAGTGCTGGCCTATTCCGGCGGTCTGGATACCTCCGTCATCCTCAAGTGGTTGCAGGATGAGTACAAGTGCGAGGTTGTCACCTTCACGGCCGACCTCGGCCAGGGTGAAGAGCTGGAGCCGGCGCGCGCCAAGGCGCTAAAGGCAGGCATCAAGCCGAAGAACATCTATATCGACGATGTGCGTGAAGAATTTGTCCGCGACTTCGTCTTCCCGATGTTCCGTGCCAATACGGTTTACGAAGGCGAGTACCTGCTCGGTACTTCCATCGCCCGGCCGCTGATCGCCAAGCGCCTGATTGATATCGTCAACGAAACCGGTGCCGATGCGATCTGTCACGGTGCAACCGGCAAGGGTAACGACCAAGTGCGTTTCGAGCTCGGCGCGTACGCGCTGAAGCCGGGTATCAAGGTCATCGCGCCGTGGCGCGAATGGGATCTGATGTCGCGCGAAAAGCTGATGGCTTATGCCGAAAAGCATGGTATCGAGATCGACATGAAGCACAAGAAGGGCGGCTCTCCGTATTCGATGGATGCCAACCTGCTGCACATTTCCTACGAAGGTCGCCACCTGGAAAACCCGGCGGCAGAGGCTGAGGAATCGATGTGGCGCTGGACGGTGTCGCCGGAAAAGGCACCGAACAAGGCCGAGTATCTTGATCTGGAGTTCGTTGCCGGTGATCTGGTCGCCATCAACGGCAAGAAAATGAAGGCGCACGAACTCTTGGCGACGCTGAACAAGTTGGGTGGCGCGCATGGTATCGGCCGGCTTGATCTGGTGGAAAACCGCTACGTCGGCATGAAGTCCCGTGGTTGCTACGAAACACCGGGTGGCACCATTTTGCTGCGGGCTCACCGCGCCATCGAGTCGGTGACGCTGGACCGCGAAGTTGCCCACCTCAAGGACGACTTGATGCCGCGTTACGCCAGCCTGGTGTACAACGGCTACTGGTGGAGTCCGGAGCGCAAGGCGCTGCAGGTGCTGATCGACCATACGCAGCAGACGGTCAATGGCACGGTTCGCCTGAAACTCTACAAGGGTAACGTGATCGTTGTTGGTCGCGATTCGGAAACCGACTCGCTTTTCGATTCGACCATCGCCACCTTCGAGGATGACGCCGGTGCCTACGACCAGAAGGATGCGGGCGGGTTCATCAAGCTAAACGCACTGCGCATGCGCATCGCCGCCAATCTGGCAGCTCGCAAGGCGGCCAAGCCGGCCAAGAAGGCAGCCGCCAAAAAGCCGGCCGCGAAGAAAAAAGGTTAAGCGATGGAAGGCAACACCCTGTTCGGGTTCACCGAAGAACAGCTGGCTGATTTCGGCTCGACCTGGGGGGTGGGGGTTTTCATTCTGTTCATGCTTTTCATCATTGGTGAGATCGCCTGGAAGTCGAAAGCTGGCAAGACGGGGACATTCGTTCTTTTCTTTGTGCTGGCCTTCGGCATGGTCGGTTTTATTGCCAAATCAGTAATTCAGAAAATCTGGGGTATGTAAATGTCGCAATACGACAATGTTTCCGTGGTCAAAAAGGCCAATGTCTATTTTGATGGCAAGTGCGTCAGCCACACCGTGGTGCTGGCTGATGGCACGAAGAAGACGGTTGGCGTGATCCTGCCGTCCAGCCTGACCTTCAACACCGGCGCGCCGGAAATCATGGAAGGCGTTGGCGGTTCCTGCCGCGTCAAGTTGAAGGGCGAAAGCGAGTGGAAGACCTGGGGCGATGGCCAGTCTTTCAACGTGCCGGGCAATTCCAGCTTTGAAATCGCCTGCGACGAGCCCTATCACTACGTTTGCCACTTTGGATAATTGCCATGCCGACCTTTGACTTCACCTCAGAAGCGGACATGGTGGCGTTGAAGAACGCCATCGATGTCACCTCGCGCCAGATCGAAAACCGCTACGACTTCAAGGGCACGACGGCCAAGGTCGAGCTGAACGAGAAGGACAAAGTCATCACAATGTGGGGCGATTCCGACTTCCAACTCGACCAGATCAAAGACCTGCTTTTCCCGGCCATGGAAAAGAAGGAGAAAGAAAGCGTCAAGCGTCTGGATCACCAGAAGATCATCAGCGTTTCCGGCAACAAGGTGAAGCAGGAAATGAAGATCAAGGATGGCATCGACAGCGAACTGGCGAAGAAGATTGTCAAGCTGGTCAAGGATGGCAAGCTCAAGGTCCAGGCCTCGATTCAGGGCGAAGCTGTGCGGGTTCAGGGCGCCAAGCGTGATGATCTGCAGGGCTGTATTGCGCTGATTACCAAGTCGATTACGGATTTTCCGATCAAGTACGGAAATTTCCGCGACTAGGCGTTTGCTGCACCCCAAGGGTACTTCCTGCGGGCGCGGTCAACGGCCTGAAAAGGCATAAACCAACGGGCAGTCTGACTGCCCGTTTTGTTTTTCAGGTGTCGAGGTTCAGCGTGCCAATCCCTTGATCCATACCGAGTATAGCTGCCCGGATAACTGGCGCATGACCGGTAGTCGTTGGGTGATTTCTTCCTGCATAGCCTCTGGCGTCTGGACGCTGGGCTGGTCGGAGACGGCGATTGCCTCATCGGCCCATTGTTCGCACCAGGTGGCGATCATTTCGGGGGTCATCTCGACATGGCATTGCATTCCCAGGTGTGGGCCGAGCGCGAACATCTGATTGGCGCAATGCATGTTGGTGAGCAATCGCGATGCACCCGTCGGGAGGCTGAAAGTTTCACCGTGCCACTGGAAGATGGTGCCGATTTTTCCCGCAAAGCTTCCGAGCCAATGTCGGGCAACGGCATTGTCTTCGCTGCCGGCTTCGCTCCAGCCGATTTCCTTTACCGCATTCTTCGTCACCTCACCGCCCAGCGCCTTGCTCATCAATTGCCCGCCGAGACAATGGCCAATGATCGGTACATTTTTGCCCGCCGCATCGCGGATCAGGGTGCAAACAGAATCGATCCACGGTAGCGGGTCATTGACGCTCATCGGGCCGCCCATGAAGCAGAGTCCGGAAAAATCATCGCATGAATCAGGCACGTTTTCGCCTTCGTCAATGGCAATCAGCCGCCATGGAATCCCTTGCTGCTCAAGGAATATGGCAAAATAGCCCGGACCTTCAGTAGGGGAGTGGCGAAAGATGGCGACTGGTTTCATGGCAGCGAAGATGACCCAAAAAGTGATCGGCTATTTTACGCCCCTCGTCTTTTCGCTGAGCCTGTTTTCCGGCGCTGCAATCGCGCAGGATGTCGGCCTGGCCGGCGTCATGGGCAGCAAGGCGATGCTGATGATCAATGGCGCCGAGCCGCAGGCTGTGCGCATCGGCGAATCTCTGGATGGCGTCAAGGTGGTGTCGATTCAGGGCGATCAGGTCATCGTTGAATTCGCCGGCAAGAAGCGTCCGTTGCGCGTTGGTCAGCATGCCATCGGTTCTGCCAATCCCGGCGATGGTTCCGGAAAAATCATCATGACGGCCGATATGCAAGGTCATTTCTACACGACCGGCAACGTTAACGGGACTTCAGTGCGTTTTCTCGTGGATACCGGTGCAACGTCGATCGCCCTGGGGGCATCCGATGCGAGGCGAATTGGCGTTGATACAAGCCGGGGGCAACAAGGCTTTACCGAAACTGCAAACGGCCGGACTCTGGTGAGCCGGGTCAAACTGGATGCGGTTCGGGTCGGTGACATTACCCTGAATAACGTTGACGCGATTGTAATGGGGCATGATATGCCGATTGCCCTGCTTGGCATGAGCTTCCTCAACCGCATGGAAATGAAGCGTGACGGCAGTACCATGACACTTAAAAAACGATTCTAGGAGAGAGACCAATGCCCAAACGTGACCAGGAAATTGCGCTGTTGCGCGACGAACTCGAAATGCTGATGAGCGAGCGGCAGGCATTGTTGCGCGTCGTTGGCGCCGCTACTGTGCTGATCGCCAGCCTCGACAGCAAGCGTCTTCCGGTCGGGGCGGTCGAGGCTGCCGACATGGTGGCGACTTCAATCAATGGCCTCTCGGAAGAAACCTTGCAGGATGCACTTGCTGCGGTGAACGCCGAAATTGAGGAAGATTCCGCCAACGCATGACCGTTGATCTGGAACGGCTGAAAGCCAGTTTGTTAACTGAACCGCTGGCCACTCACTTCGATCAGGAGGATGGAGCCGAACATCTGGAACTGACACCGGCGGCGGTGCTTTTTCCGATCGTTCTGCGCGATGGCAAGCATACCGTGCTGCTTACCCAGCGCACGGCACACCTGCGGGATCATGCCAGCCAGATCAGCTTTCCCGGTGGCCGGGTCGAGGCCGAGGACTTGTCGCCTACCGATACCGCACTACGCGAAACCGAGGAAGAAATCGGTTTGACGCGCGAGCACATCGAGATTCTCGGCTTTCTGCCGGAATACCGAACGGGAACCGGTTTTCGGGTGACGCCGGTGGTCGGGCTGGTACTGCCACCCTTTGATCTCCAGCCTGACCCGTTCGAGGTGGCCGAAGTCTTTGAAGTGCCACTGAGTTTTCTGCTTGACCCGGGCAATCACACCGAACATTCCATGCATTACCGGGGGGCGCTGCGCCATTATTACGCCATGCCCTACGGTGATTATTTCATCTGGGGAGCTACCGCCGGCATGATCCGTTCGCTGACCGCGCGGCTCGGTCTGCACGCGCCCTGAGCTTGTGGTATCGTGACGTTTTAGCACAAGAATATAAGCCGAATACGGCGATTCCCGGCCCCACATGAGTCTTCTCTCGCTGATTGCGGTTTTCCTCATCGAGCAGCTGCAACCCCTCAATTACCGTCGTGCTGTCGCGGAGCCGATCGGCGCCTGGGCGGATCTGATTGAGTCCAACTTTAATGCTGGTGCCTATCGCCATGGCGTGTTCGCCTGGTGCCTGGCGGCGCTCTTGCCCGTCCTGCTGCTCGGCGCGATTTACGGCGTACTCTACTCGCTGAACCCCGTTCTGGCCTTTGCACTCAATGTCGGTGTGCTGTACCTGACCATGGGGTTCAGGCAATTCAGTCACCACTACACTGAAATTCAGCTGGCTTTGCGCCTTGGCGATCTGGAGCGGGCGCGTCATCTGCTCGCTGAATGGCAGGGGCGCTCGACCTATGATCTGGGGTCGGAAGATATTGCCCGCCTTGCCATCGAGGGCGCGCTGGCCGCTTCGCATCGACATGTCTTTGCCGTGCTGCTCTGGTTTGTCATCCTGCCAGGCCCTTGCGGTGCCTTGTTGTACCGGATTTCGGCGGTGGTTAATGAGCGCTGGAGCGCTGGCGATAGTGCTGCACCCGGTGATTTTTCCGCATTCTCCAGGCTGGTTTTCGGTATCATCGACTGGCTTCCTCTACGGGCGACAGCCTCGGCGTTTGCCATCGTGGGCGATTTCGAGGATGCGGTTTATTGCTGGCGTACCCAGCCTGCGCAGTGGCCTGATCGTGACTTGGGCATTGTCCTGGCAAGCGGGGCGGGGGCGCTGGGTGTCCAGTTGGGACGGCCGGTCGTTGATGGGGTTGAGGTGTCGGATCGGGCCGAGCTTGGTCTGGGTGATCCACCGGATGTTGATTTCATGCAGAGCGCCGTCGGACTCGTCTGGCGAGCCACGGTGCTGTGGATGCTGTTGCTGTTTTTGTTGGGGCTCGCCAGTCTGGCGGGCTAGGTCATTATTATCAGGAGGTTTACATGAGCAGAGAAGTCGTCGTTCTAAGCGCAGTTCGTTCCGCTATTGGTGCCTTTGGTGGCTCCCTGGCCGATTTTGAAAGCACCGAACTCGCCGGTATCGTCATGAAGGAAGCAATTGCCCGCTCCGGCGTGGATCCGCTGGCGATCAATTACGTGACCGTCGGCACCACCATGCCGACCGATTCCCGCTACGCCTACGTTTCCCGCGTTGCCTCCATCCAGGCTGGCCTGTCGATGGATTCCGTTGCCATGCAAGTGAGCCGCCTGTGCGCCTCCGGCCTGCAAGGCATCGTGACCACCGCCCAGAACCTGATGCTGGGTGATGCCGATTACGGTATCGGCGGTGGTGTTGAAGTCATGTCCAAGGCAGCTTATCTGATGCCGTCGCTGCGTAGCGGCGCTCGCATGGGCGACACCAAGGCGATCGACTCGATGGTTGCCGTGCTGACCGACCCGTTCGGCGTTGGCCACATGGGTATTACCGCTGAAAATCTCGCGACCAAGCATGGCTTCACCCGTGAAGATCAGGATGCGTTTGCGGTTGAGTCCCAGCGTCGTGCTACCGCTGCCATCGCTGCCGGTCACTTCAAGTCGCAGATCTTCCCGATCGTCAAGCAGACCCGCAAGGGCGATGTGGTGTTCGACACTGACGAGCACGTCAAGTCCAACACGACGATGGAATCCCTGGCCAAGATGAAACCGGCCTTCAAGAAAGACGGTACCGTCACCGCCGGTAATGCTTCCGGCATCAACGACGGCGCTGCCTTCTTCGTGCTGGCTGCCGCTGACGTCGCTGCCAAGGCTGGTCACAAGGCCATGGCCCGCATCGCTTCTTATGCCGTTGCCGGTGTACCGAACGACATCATGGGCGAAGGCCCGATCCCGGCAACCAAGCTGGCCCTGAAGAAGGCCGGCCTGACCCTGGACCAGATGGATGTCATCGAATCCAACGAAGCTTTCGCTGCCCAGGCACTGTCGGTTTCCAAGGTGCTCGGTCTCGATCCGGCCAAGACCAACCCGAACGGCGGCGCTATCGCCCTCGGTCACCCGGTCGGTTGTTCCGGTGCCTTCATCGCTACCAAGGCGTTGTATGAACTGGAACGCATCGGCGGCAAGTACGCACTGGTCACCATGTGTATCGGTGGTGGTCAAGGTATCGCGGTGATCTTCGAACGCGCCTGATCGCTCCGGTTCATCCGCTAATCGAAACCCACCGGAGAAATCCGGTGGGTTTTTTATTTGCACCACTTTGAAATGTATCCGCACCGCTATGGGGCATGGCAAGCTGTGATGATTTTGTAATTCCATGATTTGATGCATTTTTGATCCGTGGCACGGAACCTGCTGAAATAGTGCCGAGAGAATCCTCAGCGACGAGTCCAATATGAACTTCTATAACGAAATGATCGACGCCAACGGCGGCGTCCGCGCTCATTACCAGGGTTACGACGAATGGCTCAAGGCGACACCGCCGGAGCGCATCGCTCGTAAACGCGCTGAGGCCGATCTGGCTTTTCACCGCGTCGGTATCACCTTCGCTGTATACGGTGAAGAGGCCGGCAAGGAACGACTGATCCCGTTCGACATCATTCCGCGCATCATTCCCTCGGCTGAATGGAAGGCCTTGCAGTCCGGACTGCGTCAGCGTGTCACGGCGCTGAACATGTTCCTGCATGACGTCTATCACGATCAGGAAATCATCAAGGCCGGCAAAGTTCCGGCCGAACAGATATTCAACAATGCCCAGTATCGGCCCGTGATGCAGGGTGTCGATCTGCCAGGACAAATTTACGCGCACATTGCCGGCGTCGATATCGTCCGCGCCGGTGCCGGTGAGTTCTATGTGCTGGAAGACAACCTGCGCGTGCCGTCGGGTGTTTCCTACATGCTGGAAGACCGCAAGATGATGATGCGCCTCTTCCCGGAACTGTTTGCCAAGCACAAGGTGGCACCTGTCCAGCATTACCCGGACATGCTGCTGGAGAAACTGCGGGCCGTGGCGCCGATGGGCGTCAATGATCCAACCGTGGTCGTGCTGACACCGGGCGCTTTCAACAGCGCCTACTTCGAACACACGTTCCTTGCCCAGCAGATGGGTGTCGAACTGGTTGAAGGCCGTGATCTCTTCGTCAAGGACGAAGTGGTCTACATGCGCACGACGCAAGGGCCGAAGCGCGTCGATGTGATTTACCGCCGTATCGACGACGACTACATGGATCCGCTGGCCTTCCGTGAGGATTCGTCGCTCGGCGTGCCGGGTATCCTCAAGGCCTATCAGGCTGGCAACGTTACCCTGTCCAATGCCATTGGTACCGGCGTTGCCGACGACAAGTCGATCTACCCCTATGTGCCGGAGATGATCCGCTTCTACCTCGGTGAAGAGCCGAAGCTGAACAACGTGCCGACCTACATGTGCCGCAAGCCAGACGAACTCAAGTACGTGCTGGATCATCTGGCCGAACTGGTTGTCAAGGAAGTTCATGGTGCCGGCGGCTACGGCATGCTGGTTGGCCCGGCTTCGACCAAGGAACAGATCGAACATTTCCGTAAGTTGCTGATCGCCAAGCCGGAGGGCTATATCGCCCAGCCGACATTGGCTTTGTCCAACTGTCCGACCTTTGTCGAGGAAGGCATCGCGCCACGTCACCTCGATCTGCGGCCCTTTGTGCTGTCCTCGGGCAAGTGCGTGAATATGGTGCCGGGCGGCCTGACCCGCGTCGCGCTGACCGAGGGATCTCTGGTGGTGAATTCGTCACAAGGTGGCGGCACCAAAGACACCTGGATCCTTGAAGACTGATGAGGGAGAGAAAAATGCTATCGCGAACCGCCGACCACCTTTTCTGGATGTCCCGCTATATCGAGCGGGCCGAAAATCTCGCTCGCCTTCTGGATGTTACCTGGCAGATGTCACTGGTGCCGCAGTCGCTGGAAGCGGGCAACCAGAACTGGAATGCCATCATTGCCCTGAACAGCCTCGAAGAGACTTACGCCAAGAAATATTCGACGGTTACCGCCGATAACGTCTTGCGTTTTATGGTCAGCGATCCGGACAACCACGCTTCCATTCACAGTTGCCTGCGTCTGGCCCGGGAAAATGCCCATGCCGTGCGCGGTACAGTGACCACCGAAATGTGGGAAACGCTCAACTCGACCTGGCTGGAAGCGCGGGAAAAGAGCTTCGAGCAGATTCTCAATGCGGGTATTGGCGAGTTCTTCGAGTGGGTCAAGATGCGTTCTTCGCTGACGCGTGGCGTTACCCTTGGCACCTTGTTGCAGGACGAAGCCTTCCATTTCATCCGCCTCGGCACGCTGCTTGAGCGGGCTGACAACACGGCGCGCATTCTCGATGTGAAATATCACGTGCTGCGGCCGCAGGGCGATGAAGGTGCGACCGATTTTTACCAGTGGGGTGCGCTACTCCGCTCAGTCTCGGCTTTTGAGGTCTATCGCAAGGTGTACCGCGACGTCATTACGCCGGAACGCGTCACCGAACTGCTGATCCTGCGTGATGACATGCCGCGTTCGCTGCATTTCTGCATAAACGGCGTGGTCAAGAATCTCGACCTGATCGCCAACGGACAATCCGGCGAAACCCAGCGTCAGGCGGGCATGCTGCATGCCCAGCTGCATTACGCCCGTGTCGAGGACATTCTGGCGCACGGCCTGCACGAGTGGCTGACTGACTTCATGGATCGCATTTACCTGCTGGGCGATGGCATCAGCAAGGACTTCCTGGTGCCGATGTCAGAAGCCGCTTGAGGGCCGCCACATGACGTATTGCGTCGCCATGCGGCTCGACGCCGGGCTGGTTTTTCTTTCCGATTCACGGACCAATGCCGGGGTTGATCACATCAACACCTTTCGCAAGATGCACGTCTTCGAGAAAGCCGGGGAGCGGGTTTTGGTGTTGATGACCTCGGGCAATCTGTCGATCAGCCAGTCAGTGGTCAACACCTTGCGGGAAAAGCTGGAATCGTCGCGCGGCAGCAACCTGAACAAGGTCAAGAACATGTTCGAGGCAGCCAAGCATATTGGCGACTGCCTGCGCGAAATTCATGACCGGGATGCCGCCGCACTGGAAAACTTCGGGGTCGATTTCGCCTCGTCGATGATACTCGGTGGCCAGATCAAGGGCGAAGAGCAACGGGTATTCCAGATCTACGCGGCCGGCAATTTCATCGAGGCGACGCGGGATACCCCGTATTTCCAGATCGGCGAATCAAAATACGGCAAGCCGATCATTGACCGGGTAATCAAGCCGCAAACCTCACTCGACCAGGCTGCCAAATGCGCGCTGATCTCGATGGATTCGACCATACGCTCCAATCTTTCGGTTGATTTACCGCTTGATCTGGTGATCTATGAACGCGATGCCCTGAAGGTCAAGCGCCACGTCAACATCACGCAGGACAGCCCCTACTACGCCGAGATTAGCCGGCAGTGGGGTGAACATTTGCGGCAAGGTTTTTCGGCCTTGCCAGAGCCTGACTGGAACGCGTTGTAGGTTTTTCGGTTGCCGGGCGTCGCTCAGCGCCCGAGCATGCCGCGCTCGCGGATGAAGGCGATTACCGTCTCCAAACCCTCACCAGTTTTCAGATTGGTGAAAACGAAAGGTCGTTCGCCACGCTGAACCTTGGCGTCGTGGGCCATGACTTCCAGTGACGCGCCGACCATCGGGGCGAGGTCAATCTTGTTGATGATCAGCAAATCGGACTTGGTGATGCCGGGGCCGCCCTTGCGTGGAATTTTCTCGCCGGCAGCGACGTCGATCACGTAGAGCGTCAGGTCGGAAAGCTCAGGCGAGAAGGTGGCCGCCAGATTGTCGCCGCCGGATTCAACGAGGATCAACTCGACATCTGGAAAGGCTCGTTGCAGGCGGTCGATCGCTTCAAGGTTGATCGAGGCATCCTCACGAATCGCCGTGTGCGGGCAGCCACCAGTTTCGACGCCGATGATGCGTTCTGGTGCCAGTGCCGAATGATGGACCAGAAACTTGGCGTCCTCGGCAGTATAGATGTCGTTGGTGACGACGGCCATGTCGATCTTGTCGCGCAGGGCTTGGCAGAGGGCGAGGGTGAGGGCGGTCTTGCCGGAACCGACGGGGCCGCCGATGCCCATGCGTAATGCTTGTTTGCTCATGGTTTTACGATCTGAAGAGACGTGAATACTGGGTTTCGTGGCGGGCGCAGGCAATTGCAAAGGTGGGCGTGAAATTGGACCATTGGGTTTTTGGCAAATTCAGGGCGTTGACCGCAGCATCCGGAATCTGGCGCCCGAGTTCGGCCAGCAGGCGTTGCCCGGCGGCCTGGCCGAGTGGGACGGTCTTGAGCGCGGCCATCACCTGATTTTCGGCCCACGACCACGGGTGGGCGGTGAGTGCGGCTTCGGGTTCGATCTGCCAGCGGGAGGCAATGCCCGACCAGACGGTGGGGAAGGCAACTTCGGGCAGGGCTTCAACCAGCGTCGCGACCGGGACGAGGTTTTCATCGCGCAGATCGCGCAGCAGGCGGCGCATCGAGAAACCCATCTGGACGGTTTCGGCGCGCAGTTCGGCGGATTCGCGGCTGGCCAGAAACTCGGCGTTGAGGCATTCGATCTCGGCAAAGTCACCGGCCGACCACGCCGCCATCAGCGCCGCCTCGTAACAGCCGATGCCGTGCTGCATCAGGTCGGCAATCCAGCGTCCGGCGCTGGCTTCGTCGCGGATGATGCTCGATTCGACCGCACATTCCAGTCCCTGTGAATAGGTGTAGGCGCCGACCGGCAGGGCCGGGCTGGCCAGTTGCAGCAGGCGGGCGAGTTGCAGATTGGGGTTCAACGCGGCTTGAACTGGTGGATTTTCGGCAAGGACCGATGTGGACCGTGGCCGGGATTATGCAGATCGGGCGTCGAGTCATCATCGACACGATGGTGGTGAGCACCGTGCGAGCCATAGGCGCCAGACTTTGGCTGGAACGGTGCTTCAGCTTCCGTCACCGAGCAGCCCAAGCCGTACAACATTTCGGCCAGCACATGGTCGGTCTGGAAGCGCAGCTTGCCACCGCTTTCGGTGGGCAGGATCTGCACCGGCACGTGGCGGTTGCCGAGATGGTAGGCGGCGCGGGCGAAGAGCAGTGGGCTGTCAGCGATAGCCTCGATCAGCTTTTCCGGAGCAGCGAGGATTTCGACGAAAGCGGAGCCGTCTTCTGCCGCCAGCTTGTCGCCGCCATGCAGGTGGTTGCCACGTTCAAGGAAGATGCCGGCTTCGGCGCCGGAAGCCAGTGTTACCTTGAGGCGGCTTCGCTTGCGTTCGTCGTAGGCGAGGGCGACCGAATCGTTGGCTGGTAATTGGGTGCGTTGGTTGAGGATCAACATGTCAGAACAGGAAATATCGTTGGGCGAGCGGCAGTTCCGTCGCCGGCTCGCAGACGAGATGCACGCCGTCGGCCTTGACCACGTAGGTTTCCGGATCGACGGTGATTTCCGGCGTCGCGCCGTTGTGCACCATGTCGGATTTCTGCAGCTTGCGCGTGCCGGCGTCGTCCCCCAGTCTTCATGCAGCTTGAGACCCATGTCGCCGGCTGCGACCTGCTCGCGCAGGGCTGCCGGCAGGCTGGCGTTGCCCTTGCCGAGGAAACCGAGATTCATCGGGAAGGCGTCGGCGGCTTCGAGCATGCGGTGGATGTGCCACGGCCCGGGCGTGCAGGTCGTGGCGAAAGTGCCGGTCGCCGGCCCGGTGCCGCCGCCGAACTTCACTTCCTCGCCGTAGATGGTGTGGTTACTTTCGACTTCGATGATGAGGTCGGTGTCGGCGAGACGGAGACGGTCGCCGGTCGTGGGGCCGAACATTTCGGCATAGGCCTGACGGGTGATTTTCGTACTCATCAAGCAGCCTCCGTAACCGTATTCATGGACTCACGCACCGATCTGTCGGCTGCGGCTGGCATTCGCCGCGCTCGCATCCCCCAAGGGGCCCCTGCTCGGTAGCTCATGCCAGCTCCCCTTGAATCAGGCCACGGAAGCCGTAAACCTTGCGGTCGCCAGCCAGCGCGACCAGCTGCACGGTGCGCGTTTGCCCCGGCTCGAAGCGCACGGCGGTGCCGGCGGCGATGTCGAGGCGGAAGCCGCGCGCGGCGTCACGGTCGAAGCTCAGTCCGGCGTTGGTTTCGTAAAAATGGTAGTGCGAGCCGACCTGGATCGGGCGGTCGCCGGTGTTGGCGACGACCAGCGTGATCGTCGGGCGGCCGGCGTTGAGTTCGAGTTCGCCGGGTTCGGCGAGGAGTTCTCCGGGGATCATGTCAGCGCCTCAAACGATGGGGTTATGCACGGTGACCAGTTTGGTGCCATCCGGGAAGGTGGCTTCGACCTGGATTTCCGGAATCAGCTCGGCGATGCCGTCCATCACGTCGGCCCGGCTCAGCACCTGCGTGCCGGCGTGCATCAGGTCGGCGACGGTCCTGCCTTCGCGCGCACCTTCCATGATCGCGCAGGTGATCAGCGCCACGGCTTCCGGGTAATTCAGTTTCAGGCCCTTGGCATGGCGCCGTTCGGCAAGCAGGCCGGCGGTGAAGATTAGCAGCTTGTCCTTTTCGCGGGGTGTCAGTTCCATGGAGACTCCTCAGGTATTCCAGATTCTTGGCAAAATGGCCGGTCGACCGCAGCACACGGGGCGAATAATTTCCCAGAGGCGAGCAAACCAAAGGCGTGCTGCTTCGCTGCTGTCGCCAAGGTAGCGGGCGACGAGCAAGCCGGGCAGGGCGGTCAATCCGTGATTGGCGCCATCGGCCGGTGCGATTTCGCGGCAGGCGGCGAGCAGTTCTGCGTTGTGTGGGAAGGCAGCGAGCAAGGTGCTGCACACGGTAGCGTCAGCCCATCCGGCTGGACTGCTCAACATCGGGTCGTTGCCGGAAAAACCGCCGCGTTCGATCCAGATCGGCTGATTGCTGCGGTCAACCCGGAAAAACAGGTCAAAACGGCCATGTTCAAAACGCTCGCCGGCAGCGGCACGGCCGAGGCAGAGAATGTCCCAGCCGATATAGCGGCTGTCAGCGGCCAATTTCACGCGGGTTTCCATGCGCGCCCGGGCGCCGTCGAAAATGATGCTTTCCTGCGGTAACCATTCCAGCGTCGCGTTCTCGCCCACGTTGAAATTCATTATCTGCGAAGCCTCTGCGCCGCCTGAGCGGTACCACTTGCCAGCGCCGGGCGTCGTCAGTTGGGCATGCGCAGCGGCTTCGACCTCGACGCCAATCACCAGCTGATCCCAGCCGGCAATTCCGGAGGGCGGATACAGCACGATGGCCTGGCAAACTGCCTCGCCTTCCGGGTAGAGCGCTTTCTGCACACGCAATGGGCCGCGATGGCGGTCTTCGCGCAGCACTGACCGTTCGCCGACGCGGGCAAAACCCAAGTGCAGTTCTGCTTGCTAGGTCGGAAGAGACAGCGGAAGGCGCGAATTCATGGGGCGATTATGGTGAGAAGGCGCCGCGATGGGAATACGCAAGAGTGCGCAGTGATCAGCGGGAAACCTGTTCCCAAGTCGTGAACCACTCAGTCAGCGGGCGGCTTTCACCAAGTCCGCGCAGGCGCTGGTCAATGCTGTCGTGGTTACCCCAAACCACTTCGGCCAGTTCGCCTTTGGCAACGAGCGATTCGATATCGTGACAGTAGAGTCCGAGGTCGCGCTGCACATAAAAGCCGTAAGTGCGGCAGGCGACCGGGCGTTGGGCATAGACCGGGCAGGCGCCACTCGCCTGGTCAAGCAGCGGGCAGACAAAGGGCCGCGTTGCCTGCTCGGCCAACGCGGCCATCCTCTGGCTGATCGACTGGAGTTGCTGCGGGCTCAATGTGGCCAGCCCTTGCGCCAGCAGATGCCATTCGGCGGCTGAAAGCGTGGGAATTTCGGCCAGGTGGTGGCAGCAGTGGTCGCAGCCTTTGCTGCATAGCCAGTCAGGGCGATTCTCCCGGATGCTCTGTACGCGGTTTTCAATATCAAGATGGAGGCTGGAAAGCGCGGGCATGTTGGCCGGTCGACTAACTACTGGCGAACTTCGCGCACATTGTCGGGCGGCGGAAACTCGCCGCTGCTGCGGAACGGATTGATGTCCAGCCCGCCGCGCCGGGTGTAGCGGGCGTAAACCGATAGCGCTTCCGGCGCACATTGGCACGTGATGTCGCAGAAAATGCGCTCGACGCACTGCTCGTGGAATTCGTTGTGGTTGCGGAAAGAAACGATGTAGCGCAGCAGGCCGGCGTAGTCGATGGGCTTGCCACGGTAGCGGATGACGACCATCGCCCAGTCCGGCTGGCCGGTGACCAGGCAATTGGATTTGAGCAGGTGGGAGTAAAGAGTTTCTTCTACTTTATCGCCGTTAGCCGTGACAAGTAGCTCTGGCGCTGGCTGGTAGGCGTCGCAGGCAATATCGATGTCATCGAGCAGGAAGCCATCCGGGTAGCCGAGTGATTGCTGCGGTCGACGGCTCAAAACCTCGATTTTCGCGCTCACTGGCGCACCGGCGGCAGCCGATAGATCACGTTCCAGCGTGGCTTCGACGGCAATAGTGTCGGCAAAGGAAGTTTGGTTAAACGAATTCAGGTAAAGCTTGAAGGATTTGGATTCGACGAGATTGGGGCTGTCGGCTGGCACGCGAAAAGTGGCCAGCGCAACGACGGGCTTTCCCTTTGGATTCAGCCATGAAACCTCGTAGGCGTTCCAGATGTCCACACCAACGAATGGCAGTGATGTTGCCGAAATGCTCAGCTCGTCACGCTTCAACTGCCGAGGGATCGGGTAAAGCAGTTCCGGCGCGTAATCGGCCCGGTACTCGGTCGGCTTGCCAAGGGGGGAAAGGATGCTGGGGTCGGTGGCGGGGCTCATGGGGCGATTCTACCGGAATGGAGCAGACCGGGCTCCCGGACGGCAGCAGGGCGTAGAATGTAAATTCGATAGGCGCTTCAAGTTAAAACGGGGGGCAGAAAATGCCAAGAAAAATCAGCAAGCCAGTCGCACCCTTGGTGATGATTGAACGCATGCTCGCTGGCTGAGCACCGTTTCAGGTAAAGAGCTCGGTATGAACGCTCCGACCTTCCAAAGGCTCTCGCTTAAAACCCGGGTCACGCTTTTTACGCTGGCTATTTTCGTGGTCGGTATCTGGTCGCTCTCGTTTTATGCAAGCCACCTCCTGCGCGAGGACATGCAGCGTTTGCTGGGGGAGCAGCAGTTCTCTACGGTTTCAGTGATTGCCAGCGAGATTAATGATGACTTGAGCGAGCGCAAGCTGGCTCTGGAAGCGATTGCGCTACAGCTTTCGCCTCTCAATATGAGAGATGCGGCAACGTTGCAAAATTTGCTCGAACAGCGTCCGCTGCTGCAACACATATTTAATGGTGGCGTTTGGGCAGCCGGCATTGATGGCATAGCCGTTGCCGATGTGCCGCGCTCAGCCCAGCGTATCGGCACCAATTATCTGAGTGTCGATTTCATCGCCTCAACCATCAAAGAGGGCAAGGCAACAATCAGTAAACCCGTGATCGGTAAAAAGCTGCAGAGGCCGGTATTCGCTATTGCAGTGCCCATTCACGACACGCAGGGCAAGGTGGTCGGGGTTCTGGTCGGCGTGATCGAGTTGGGGAAACCCAGCTTTCTCGACAAAATTTCTCAGAACAGGTACGGAAAGTCCGGTGGCTACTTGCTGATGGATCCGCAAGATAAGCTCATCGTCACGGCGACCGACAAGAGCCGTATCATGCAGCCCAGTCCGGCACCCGGTCTCAACGCCATGCACGACCGGTACATGCAGGGCTATGAAGGTTTCGGCGTCGCGGTCAGTTCGCGCGGAGTATCCGAGCTGTCTGCCGCCAGTGGTATTCCGGTCGCGGGCTGGTTTCTTGTGGCCACCCTGCCGACGGCGGAAGCTTTTGCCCCGGTAGAAAGCATGCTGAGACGGCTGCTGCTCGGCACCATCGTTTTTACCTTGCTGGCTGGTGGGTTGATCTGGTGGCTGATTCATCGGCTGTTGCAGCGGCAACTTGCGCCAGCGCTGGCGAGCAGTCGCGCCCTGGTCGATCTGGCCAATACGGATCAGTCGGGCAGAGCCTTGCCGGTCGTGCGACAGGACGAAATCGGCGAGCTGATTGGTGGCTTCAATCTGCTCATGGAAAAATCACTGAAGCGGGAAGAGGCACTACGCGAAAGCGAGGAGCGCTGGAAATTTGCCATCGAAGGCGTTGGCGATGGCCTTTGGGATTGGAATATGCAGACCGGTGAGGCGTTTTACTCCCCTCACTACAAGGAAATGCTGGGGTATTCCGAGGACGAGATCGGGAATACGGCGGACGAGTGGCTTAAACGTATCCACCCTGATGATTTGCCCGGACTGATGGCGGCGATGCAACCGTATCTGGAGGGAAAAGCCGGGGCTGTAACGGTCGTGTTTCGCATGCAGCATAAAGACGGTAGCTGGCAATGGACGCAGGGGCGTGGGCTGGTTGTTAGCCGTAGTGCCGATGGCCAGCCTTTACGGATGATCGGCACCAACACCGATATCACGGAGCGGAAACGGGTTGAAGAGCAACTCCTTCTTGCCGCCAGCGTTTTTGAGCATGCCCGCGAGGGCATCATGATCACGGAGCCCGACGGCACCATCATTGACATTAACGAAGCCTTTACGCGGATCACCGGTTATTGCCGTGAGGAAGCGCAAGGGAAGAATCCTCGCATTCTCCGCTCCGGCTGGCAGGACAAGGCCTTTTACGCTGCCATGTGGCAGGACCTGATTACCAAGGGTCACTGGTACGGCGAAATCTGGAATCAGCGCAAAGACGGCAAGATATTCGCCGAGATGCAGGCAATCAGTGCGGTGCGGGATGCGACTGGCACCGTGCGCCACTATATATCCCTGTTTTCCGACATCACGGCGATCAAGGAACACCAGAGCCGCCTCGAGCACATCGCCCACTTTGATGCGCTGACCAATCTGCCCAACCGTGTGCTACTGGCTGACCGGCTGCAACAGGCGATGCTGCAAGCCCAGCGACGCGGTCTGCAGTTGGCGGTCGCCTATCTTGATCTCGATGGTTTCAAGAGCATCAATGACCATCATGGCCATGAGGCTGGCGACCAGGTCCTCATTGCCCTGTCCAAGCGCATGAAAGAGGCGCTGCGCGAGGGGGATACGCTGGCCCGACTCGGTGGCGACGAGTTTGTGGCCGTGCTGATCGACCTGCCGGATATTGCTGCCTGTCTGCCCATGCTCACCCGCCTACTGGCTGCGGCTGCCGAGCCGGTCCTGGTCGGCAACCTCAATCTGCATGTTTCGGCCAGCCTCGGCGTTACTTTCTTTCCCCAGTTGCATGACATCGATCCCGATCAACTGCTGCGCCAGGCCGACCAAGCCATGTATCAGGCCAAACTTGCCGGCAAGAACCGTTACCACGTCTTCGATGCGGCACATGACAGTAGCCTGCGCGGCCACCACGAAAGTCTGGAACGTATCCGTCTGGCGCTGGAACAGCGCGAGTTCGTGTTGCATTACCAGCCCAAGGTGAATATGCGTACCGGCCAGGTTGTTGGCGCGGAGGCGCTGATCCGCTGGCAGCATCCGGAAAGAGGTTTGCTCGCCCCAATCGAGTTTCTGCCGGTGATTGAAGACCACCCGATGGCTATTGAAATCGGCGAGTGGGTGGTTGATCAGGCATTGAGTCAGATCACGCTCTGGCAAGCCGCTGGGCTGGATATTCCGGTCAGCGTGAACATTGGCGCACGCCAGTTGCAGCACGCCGGGTTCATGGCTTCCCTGCGCACCATTCTGGCCGCCCATCCGCAAGTGAAGCCGGGTAGCCTGGAACTGGAAGTCCTGGAGACCAGTGCGCTGGAGGATATTGCGCAAGTATCCAAGGTGGTTGAAGTCTGTGCCCTGATCGGTGTGAAGTTCGCACTGGATGACTTTGGTACCGGCTATTCCTCCCTCACCTACCTGAAGCGCCTACGCGTGGCACTGCTCAAGATTGATCAGAGCTTCGTGCGTGACATGCTTGATGATCCGGATGACCTGGCGATCCTCAAGGGCGTGATCGGCCTTGCAGCAGCCTTCAAACGCGAAGTCATTGCCGAGGGCGTCGAAACCGTCGCCCATGGAACCCTGCTGCTCCACCTGGGGTGCGATCTGGCTCAGGGCTATGGCATCGCCCGGCCCATGCCTGCCGACCAGTTTCCGGCCTGGGTAACGGCCTGGAAGCCTGATCCCGCGTGGAGCCAAGGTTCAGAACTGCCCTGGCAGTGAAATCGAAAAACCCCCTGCTGCCTGGCCGTGCCTGACTTCTGGTTGTAGCGATGTGTTGACGGTTGTGAGGCAAGGCAGGGCGGGGCTGAAATCGCTAGTTGATCGCCATCAGTAGTGCCGGCATGGCGAGTTCCCGGCTGTGATAAGGGAATGAGCGTGAGCGGCCATCCACTCCGTACGCCATTGGGTCGGTTTCTGGTAGTCGTCCATCAGACGTAAATGACGACGCTGGCGCAACGCCATACCCAGCAAGGAAGACGAAGGTTTCCGAGGGCTGACTTTTTGGCATATGCCGGTTTCCTGATGTTTCCTTGAAACTCGCCGGATTCCGGGAATTCGACATGACAGGATGGCAGTAGTGGCCAAATCCGGCCATTTCAAAAAAATCGAAATTATCCAATAAAAACAATGGATAGCAGCCTCTCTCTGTGGGTGGCATGGGTTGTGCGATAGGTTTGTAGAACACGCCGAATAAGCGGTTTGTTTTCGAGTCTTGCATTTTGCAGGGCATCAACAGCCATCTCACTTCGAAGGAGATTTTATGAAATCCAAGTTCGTCATTGCTGCTTCCATTCTTTCCATGGCCATTGCCGGTGTAGCGATTGCCGCCGACCAGAAGGGTATGTCTGGCATGAGCGGTATGGAAGGCCAGAAAGGCATGTCCGGCATGTCTGGTATGGAAGGTCAGAAGGGCATGTCTGGCATGTCTGGCATGGAAGGTCAGAAGGGCATGTCGGGTATGGAAGGCAAGAAGCAAAAAGGCATGTCCGGTATGTCTGGTATGGAAGGTCAGAAGGGCATGTCTGGTATGGAAGGCCAGAAGGGCATGTCTGGCATGAGCGGCATGGAAGGTCAGAAACAAAAAGGCATGTCCGGTATGTCTGGCATGGAAGGCCAAAAGGGCATGTCTGGTATGGAAGGCCAGAAGGGCATGTCTGGTATGAGCGGCATGGAAGGCCAGAAGCAAAAAGGCATGTCCGGTATGTCCGGCATGGAAGGTCAGAAGGGCATGTCTGGCATGAGCGGCATGGAAGGCAAGAAGTAATCCTTCTCTGATCCAGCGGGTGGGAGGCTTCTCCCATCCGTTTTTTGGCCTCAAAGATATTCATAATGAATACACTGCGACAATGGCTTACGGCCACACTGACTGTGCTGCTCGTGCAATGCGGCGCGATTGCGGCACATGCGGCATCTTCATCCTCATACCCGGTTGCCGGTTTGGCGCCGTTTCAGCGCCCGGCCAATGCGCCTGCCCTGATGGACAGTCCTGATCTGGACGTCAGGAAGGCTTTGCATGGCGTTTCCTCCCCGATTCCGGACAGCCTGAAATTTCTCAAGGATCAGGGGGGCTGGTTCAACCCCTTTACGCATCCGGGCATGACAGGCCCCTACGATCTGCGCGGATGGCACGCGGTTCCAATCCCTGCGGCAGAAAAAAAATGAACAAACGGTACTCGATCATCGGGTTTGTGGCTGCTGGCTTGATTCCCCTCTTTATGCTCATGGCGGGCTGTGGCAAGCCTGCTACCCCGGAGCAGCAAACGCAGGAAGACATCGACAGCAAGAGTCATTTTCGCGCGATCTACGATCCGCTTCACTTCAAGCCCGCCATTGCGAGTGCCAGTAATGAGCAGTGCCTTGCCTGCCATCGCGAGGTGCTCGAAGACCGCGTGCGACCGGTGTCACCGGCCGGCGTCAAGGCAGCGGAGACGCTGGCCTGGTATCAGCGGACTTCCACGTACAAGGGTGAGCAGGATACCTTCCATCGGCGCCATCTGGTGACGCCGATGGCCCAGGAGCTGATGAACCTGCAATGCAATACCTGTCACGAAGGCCACGATCCCCGCGAAGAGGCGCCTGGCAGTTCGGCGACCGGAGCCGCTCAGGGCGACACCGGTTTTACCCTGCGCAAGCAGGTCAACCCGGAAACCACGTGTCTCAAGTGTCACGGTCAGTTTCCAGGATGGGAACTGATGCGCCTGCCCGGTACCTGGGACGAGACAAAACATTATTTCAAGAACGACTGCCTGACTTGCCATGTATCGACGCGGACACACCGGCACCAGGTCAACTACCTGAAGGCTGATGCGATCGAAGCAGCAGCCGAGGCGGCGAAGGAGAGCGGTAACGGCGCGGACGTCTGCCTCGGGTGTCACGGTACTCGGGCCTGGTATCGCATCCCCTATCCCTATGCCCGCAATCCTTGGCCGGAAATGCCGGAAGGCATGCCCGACTGGGCCAAAGATCGGCCAATGCACTCCGAATCACGATTCATCAAGACTGAGCAAAAACCATGAACAAGCCCGATGACACCATTCTCAATCAGGCTCGCCGCAGCTTCCTGAAAACTTCGGCCGCCGGGACCGTGCTGGCGAGCTCCAGTGGATTGCTTGAGATGGCGCTGGGGCAGAAGGATGCCAACGCATTTCCCTACGAGCCGTATTACCGGGACGATCAGCTGACGACTGTCGTCACTTCGTGTGACCACAACTGCGGCTCGCGTCACATGCTGGTGGCGCACAAAAAGGGCAATGTCATTGTGCGGCTTTCTTCCGACGATGGCCGCTATCAGGCCGGCGGCGAATTCGGCAAGGACACCGCGGCTGAACCACAGTTGCGTGCCTGCCTGCGCGGCCGTTCATATCGCTTGCGCCTGTATTCTCCCGAGCGTCTGCTCTACCCGATGATGCGGGTTGGCGAGCGCGGTGAAGGCAAGTTCAAGCGCGTTTCCTGGGATGAGGCGCTGGACCACATCGCCAAGAAGATGGTCGAACTGAAGACCAAATATGGCCCGACTGCCATCCTTGATCAGGCTTATGCCGGCAGTTCCTACGGTGTACTGCATAAATCCGACCAAATTGAAGGTCTGCTCGCCCGCTTTCTCGGCATGTTCGGCTGCCGGACCAACTCGTGGTCGGTGCCCAGCTATCAGGGGACGACCTTCTCGTCCAACATGACTTTCGGCACCATTCAGGACGGCAACGAGGATGATGCCTTCGCGCACAGCAAGCTGATCATCATGTGGGGCTGGAATCCGGCCTATACCTTCCACGGCGGTAATACCTTCTATTACATGCGGATGGCCAAGCAGAACGGCTGCAAGTTTGTTGTCATCGACCCGCAATACACCGACTCGGCCGCCGCCTACGATGCCTGGTGGATTCCGATCAAGCCGAATACCGATGCAGCAATGCTCGCCGGCATGGCGCATTACATCTTCCAGAACAATCTCCAGGATCAGGCTTTCATCGACAAGTTCGTTCAGGGCATGGATGCCGGGACGATGCCGGAATGGGCGAAAGATCAGGAAAGCTTCAAGGACTACATCATGGGCGTCAGGGACAAGATCCCCAAGACGCCTGAATGGGCGGAGAAGATCTGTGGTGTATCGGCTGCCGATATCAAAAAACTGGCCGACATGTATGCCCGGACCAAGCCGGCAGCCCTGAAAGCCTCATGGGGACCGGGACGCAACGCCTACGGTGAGCAATACAACCGCATGGCTGCCGCGGTGCAGGCGATGACCGGCAACATCGGCATTCTTGGCGGCTGCGCTGAAGGTGTGGGCAAGGGCTGGCACGCCGAATCGTCTGCCTACCCTTACGACGAAAACGCCAACCTCTGGTGGGCTTCGATCAAGTCCGACCGCTGGGCGCACTGTGTGCTGAATTATCCGAACGTCAAACGCGAGGAAGTCGGCTGCTGGCCACGCGACGACGAACTCGACGGCAAGATTCCCAACATCAAGGCCATCTTCTGGCACGGCTCCGACTGGTTCAATCAGCTCACCAATATCAACAAGGAAATCGAGGCCATCAAGAAGCTGGAACTGGTGGTGTGTTCCGATTCGACCATCACACCGTCGGGATTGTGGGCAGATGTGCTGCTGCCGATTGCCACCCACTTCGAGCGCCATGATGTCGGCCTGCCCTGGTACAAGGGCCATTACTACATCCATCGCCCCAAGGTCATCGAGCCCATGGGCGAGTCCAGAACCGATTTTCAGGTCTATACCGAACTGGCCTATCGCCTGGAGAAACTCGACCCGAGCCTCAAGGACTTTGGCAAGCGTTACAACCCGCGTGCCGACCGCAGCTATTTTCAGAATCCGGATGCAACGGACGAGGCATATCTGGTCGCCTGGTGGAAAAGGGTGCAACACCATCAGGGTGTCACCATGTCCTGGGATGAGTTCAAGCGGCGTGGCGTGTACAAATTTACCTTCGACAAGCCGCATGTCGCCTTCCGCGAGCAGATCGAGAATGGCGTTCCGTTTGAGACCGCTTCGGGCCGAATCGAGATTTTCTCGACCACGCTGGCGCAGGTAACTGACTGGAAGAAGACCCAGTGGGGCTATCCAATTCCGGCAATCCCGAAATGGATTGAGCCATTCGAATGGATGGGGCATCCCATGGTCAAGGAATATCCGTTCCACATGATTACGCCCCATCCAAGGCATCGCACGCATTCGATTTTTCATAATATTCCCTGGTTGCGCGAAACCTTCGAGCAAGAGATCACCATCAATGCCAGCGACGCGCGACGCCTGAAGCTGGTCACTGGGGATATGGTTGAAGTCTGGAATGCGCGCGGCAAGATTGTCGTGCCGGTCTACGTCACCGAGCGCTGCATGCCCGGCGTCGTGGTGGTGTACGAAGGTTCATGGATGGATCTCGACAAGCAGGGCATTGATCGCTCCGGCAACCCTGACTTCCTGACCAAGGATGAACCCAGTCCGGCTGGCGCCTTCGCCTACAACACCATTCTGGTCAACCTGAAGAAGACAACGCTGGCGCATCGTCCGGGCTGGGATAGCCAGGCGACATCGCGTTCCTTCGTTTTCCGGCGCGATGCGTGAGGGGCCGACCATGACCAACAAGCTAGACATGAAGAAAGTCAAGGTCGCCCTGGAGCGCAAGGTGGCCCAGACCTATGAACCGGCCAAGCCGGCCATGCAGTTCGGTTTTATCCATAACAACGTCGACTGTATCGGCTGCCGTGCCTGCGAAATTGCCTGCAAGGACAAGAATGGCCTGCCCCCCGGGCCGCGCTTCCGGCGCGTGATGTATGTCGAGGGAGGGACTTATCCGGACGTCTTTGCCTACAAGGTGAACATGTCCTGCAATCACTGTGCCGAACCGGCCTGTCTGCCGACTTGTCCGACGGGTGCCATCTGGAAGCGGAGCAAGGACGGCATCGTCGATATCGATTCCTCGTTGTGCATCGGTTGTCGCAAATGCGAGGCGGCATGTCCCTATGGCGCTCCCCAGTGGAATCCAAAGGAACAGATCATCCAGAAGTGCAATCTGTGTGTGGATGAGATTGATGCGGGTCGCAATCCTTACTGTGTCATGGCCTGCATGATGCGCGTCCTCGACATCGGACCGATCGACAAACTGTGGGAAGGTAAGTTCAAGACCAAGGCTGTCGGTCCGCATGACGAAACGGTGCGCCAGGTAAAAAACATGGCCAATCCCGAGTTGACCAAGCCATCGATTGCCTTTGTGCCGCATCGCAAGGGAAAGGTCAAATCATGATCGGTAGAGAAGCGTCACTAGCCTGGTCCGAGGATGTGGCTACCCTGGCCCTGTTGCATGATCGTGAACTCACGCCAGGATTGTTGGCCGGCGTGAGATCCATTGGCTTTCCTGACAATCTCGGTATGGTGCCGCGCGATAAAAGAAGCGGCCTGGTATTCGACGCGATGCGGAAGACCGTGGAGGCTCTGCCGGAGGTACCGGATACAGCGTTTCTGGATAATCTGGCAGCAGATTTTGCTGCCATCTACCTGACCGGTGCCTTGGATGCCTCGCCTGTCGAGTCGTACTGGGTTTCGGACGAGCATCTGGTCTGCCAGGAGGCGATGTTCGACATGCGCGAACTGTATGCGGCCGACGGTCTGGCTGTCCCTGACTGGCGCATGCGTCCTGATGACCATCTTGTGTTCCAGCTTCAGTTCCTTGCCAAGCGACTGGAGCGGCTCTCCAGGCTGCCAGAGGCTGATGATCCTGATATCGCCAACGATCTCTGGCAATCACTTGCTGCCCTGCTGGATCGGCATCTTCTGCGCTGGCTTCCGGATTTGGCCAGCCGGGTTTCTGTGCGCTGCGACACCGAGTTCTACGCCGCATTGTTTTTGCTGACCGATGTTTGGTGCGAGCAATTGCGCGATCTGATTGCCCTGCATCTGGACGAGCCTCGACCGAGCAAAGAGGAGGTAGAGGCCCTGCTGCGCCCGAAACATCTCGATGAAGTGAGGTCAGTGCCCATTCAGTTCATGCCGGGTATCGGCGGACCTAGCTGGTAGCGATTTTGCAGCCCTATGCCGATGAGAGCAAATCAATCTTCAAACACATTCCCATGGCCGATTCCGGTCAGGCACGGAGAAAAAACGTGACGAACAAAGAAAAGTGCTGCAACTCCCAACAATCGGCGGGTGGGTGCGCCTGTTCAGGGCAAGTGCCGGTGGAGGCACCGGTCGAAAAGCCAAATTCCCGCCGCAGTTTTCTGAAGAGCGCGGGGTCGCTGAGCATCAGTTCCCTGCTCGGCACAGCAGCGCTGATGACCATGTCCGACGATGCGCGGGCGAACATGGAGTGGGCCGAGTGGTTTCAGGGCAACTACCGGCTGATGAGCGAAGAAGAAAAGGCCCTGGCAAGGGCGAGACTCGAGCGCCGCTACTCGCGTGAGTATGGCAAGAAGGTTGTCGTCGATGGCACGCCAGCCCAAGAAGGTGTGCTCATGGGCTATGCCCTGAATATCAAGAAATGCATTGGTTGCCGCCGGTGTGCCAAGGCTTGCGTGGAGGAGAACAACCAGTCGCGAGGCAAGGATCAGGAGATCGAATGGATTCGCGTCCTCAAGATGGAAAAGGGTGAATTCAGCCAGGAAAAAATGAATCAGGGCTATCCGGAAGGACTCGGGATACAGGTTGGCGGTAACGCCTACACCCCGGTCGGTGATGTCCTTGAGGGCGAACACTATTACCAGCCGGATGCCGTCCCGGAAAAAGATGCGGCCTATATGCCAATTGCCTGCATGCAGTGCGAAAAGCCTCCCTGCGTCAAGGTCTGTCCGGTCCGCACAACCTACCGCGAGGCGGATGGGCCGGTTGTTATCGATTACAACTGGTGCATCGGTTGCCGCATGTGCATGTCGGCTTGCCCCTACTGGGCGCGGCGCTTCAACTGGAGCGACCCGAATCTGCCCAAGGAGGCCATGAATCCGGTGACGCATTATCTCGGCAATCGCCCGCGGATGAAGGGAGTGGTGGAAAAGTGCACATTCTGCATCCAGCGCTCCCGCCAGGGACGCTACCCAGCCTGCGTCGAGGTCTGCCCGACCGGCGCCCGCAAGTTCGGCAACCTGCTTGATCCCAACAGCGAAGTCAGCCGGATCATCGCGCGCAAGAATGTGTTTCGCCTGAAGGCGGAGCTCAATACCTTCCCGAAATTCTTCTATTTCATGGATTGAGACGCGACATCATGGACAAGTTGAAAAGATTCGCCGTCGATTATGTGACTTACGTGGTGAAAGGCAGCCCGGCGTTCTACGCCTGGATTGCCTTCCTGTGCCTGTTTATTCTGTGCCTGCTGTATGGCACCTACCTGCACGCGGCCGACGGTTTGCGCTACACCGGCCTGACCGATCAGGTGCATGACGGCCTGTACCTGGCCAACTTCGTATTCCTGGTCGGCATTGCCGCCGGAGCCGTAACCATCGTTTTTCCGGCCTACGTCTACCGCCATAAGGGGCTGCACGCGGTGGCGGTGCTCGGTGAAATGCTGGCGATTTCGGCGGTGCTCATGTGCATATTGTTCATCATCTCCCATATGGGACGGCCTGACCGTCTCTGGCACATGTTGCCGATCATCGGTATCTATAACCTTCCTCACTCGATGCTGGCCTGGGACACCCTGGTACTGATCGGCTACATGCTCCTCAATTTTGTCGGCGGTTTCTATTTCCTTTACATGAAATACACGGGTCAGCCATTGAACAAAAAGTTCTACCTGCCCTTGATTTATGTCTCCATCGTCTGGGCTTTGAGCATCCATACGGTGACGGCCTTCCTCCTCAATACCATGCCGTCGCGTCCAATGTGGCACCACAGCATGTTGCCGATTCGCTTCATTTTGACCGCCTTTGCGGCCGGACCATCGCTGATCATCCTGATCTTTCTTCTCGTTCGCACGCGGACCCGCCTCTGGATAGACAATTCGGCCATTGATCTGTTGGCAACGATCATTACCTATTGCCTCGGGCTTTCCCTTTTCCTGACCCTGTCCGAAGTCGTCACCGAGTTGTATGCCAACACCGAACATGCATTGGGATTGCAATACCTGATGTTCGGCGTGCATGGCTTCACGGATCTGGTGCCCTGGTTCTGGGGTTCTCTGGCAGCCTGCGTTGCTGCCTTTACGATCCTGCTGCGGCCATCCTGGCGGAGCAATTACCGCCTGCTGGCGGTGGCCTGCGCTTTGGCATTTAGCGGAATCTGGGTAGAGAAGGGTATGGGGCTACTGATCCCCGGTTTCATACCGACGCCGATCGGCGAGTTCACCCAGTATTTGCCGACCACGCTGGAAATTTTCGTCACGCTCGGTAACTGGGCGTTAGGTTTTCTCATCCTCACGGTATTGCTCAAAGGCGCTATCGGCATACTGCTGGGGGATATCGCCTATGCCAAGTCGCCACAAGGCAAGACCACCTCCGACGCTGCCGGTATATCGGCTACGCCCGAGCTGATGTAAAGGAACTGGAATGAAGAAACCCGCTTTTTTGCCGGCTGTTCTGCTACTTTGGTTTGTCAGTCTTGCCAATGCTTGGGCCGAGCCTGTCAAGTGTTTCGAAAGCCGAAAGGGCGCCTCAGAGGTCACCCAGCGGATGATCGGGGAAGATCTGCCAAACGTGAAGTGTTCTCCCAAGACCGGCGCTGTATTGTGGTGGGGCAACCCCTTTGATGGCACGGTTCCCATGGGCGACATGCCTATTCAGGATGCCGATTACACCCGCGGCAAGGCCGTCGTCAAGCCGCGCTCAGACAAGCTTGGCCTGCTTCCGCTTTGTGGCAACAGCTGTCACACCGGTAGTCTGCCCAAGGGATTCCCGACGAGCAAGGACGCCCGGGAACTGGTCATGATGCATCAGGCCATTGTGCTCGACTCAACCAAACTACCGCACGGGCGGGGCAACATCTGGTGCCTGGATTGCCATCATTCCACTCAGCGCAACAAGCTGGTCGATCATCGCGACAAGCCGATCAGCTTCGACCAGCCGCAACAACTGTGTGGAAAATGCCATGGTGAAGTCTATCGCGACTGGCGGGAAGGCATTCATGGCAAACGGATTGGTGAATGGGCCAGTACCGGCACCAAGCGCTGGTTTGTCTGCACCGAATGCCACAACCCTCACAACGTGCAGCATGGCGACCGTAACCGGGGTTTCGCGCAACATCAGCCGGAGAAGGCACCAACATTGCCGAAAGGCATGAAGACGGCCGATCACGAGCGTCAAAAACACTAAGTAACCTGCCTTCGGGTACGTTCACCCTGACAAATCCGGGCAAGGGATGCTTCAATCTTGCCAGGCATGAATGGCCGGTGCGATGCGCCGGCCTTTTCCCAGTTGCTGTTCTGAATGCAGGCGGATAATGTGAACGTGAATCGAAAAACCCCCCTCTTTTTTGGCCCCCCGCTGGCCTTGCTCACCGAGGGCGAGACCAACACCATGGAAATCAGTGGCAAGGTCAATCGTACGGCGGAGCGCTACATGGAAATTCTCAACTGCCACGGCCTCGAACTCAGTGACACTGAGCGCGAGTACTTGGCACAGCTCTGCGGCATCGGCTACATGTCTCCGGAGGATATGCGCGACCTGCCTGACGACGTCCGTTTTTCTGTTTGTGCCGACCCACTTCTTGACAAGGAATCGCTGGCGGCAAGGCTTGAAGCCGCAACCTTTGCCGATCTGGTTGCTACGGTCGAGTCATTGGGTTTCTAATTGCCCATTCACCAGGAAGATTCTCCGCCGATGCAAACCAAAACTCATCACCTGAGTCATCGCCTGTTGCGGGGCGTTCTGCTGGTCGCGGGAGGTGCTTCGCTGGCTCTTGGCGTGCTGTTCCTTGGCCTGTATCGTGATCAGTTGCTGCAGGAGCGGGCCGAGGTTTCGATGCAGCTCAACCGCATGCTCCAGGTGACTTGGGAAAACGCCATGCTCAAGCGGGACGTGGAAGGCTTGCGCGACATCGTGGCCAAGCTGGGCGGCCTGAATGGCATCCGCGATGTATTGATCCTCTCTCCCGCCGGTGAAGTGCGGTTTGCTTCCGATTCAGGCAAGCTGGGGCAGCGGATGCCGGAGGTGGCACAACAGACCACGCCGGGGAAACCGCTCACCAGCTTTGAAACACAGGCTGCTGGCGGCGAGGTGCTGCGCTCCATCAATCCGGTGCCCAACCGCGCGGCCTGTACCTCCTGCCATGGTCCGGTCGCTGCAAATCCGATCAACGGCGTCTTGGTGATCGATTATGACGCAGCGCCTATTCGCGAAAGTGCGATGCACAGCGCCATTCTGCTCATGCTCGCCGGAACCGGGGTGATTGCCCTTACCTTGCTGACTTTGTGGTTGATGTTGCGCCGCCATGTCATCACGCCCCTGGCCAGCCTGGATACGGCCACCCGCATCCTGGCGGCAGGTGATTTGACGGTCCGCGCGCCATCGGCGATCAACGACGAGATCGGGCGCGCTGCCATCAGCTTCAACTCGATGGCTGAGCGCCTGTCCGCGCAGATCTCGCTGGCCGAGGCGCAGCAGCAGTTCCTGCAGATGCTGCTGGACGGACTTCCCGATGGCGTGCGCCTGATCCGTGTTGCCGACAAGCAGGTCGTGCTGGCCAACCATACCTTCTGCCAGCAGGCTGGCCAATCGGCGCAGACCATACTCAAGCGGCCCTGTTACCAGTACAGCTATGGCCGCGATGAGCCCTGTGTGCCGACACTGACGGTCTGCCCGCTCGTCGAACTGAAGGAGGTGGGTGACCGCCTCAAGGCCAGCCATTACCTCAAACGGCCGGATGGCAGTGTGTTCCACGCAGAGATCCATGCCGTACTGGTCGATCTCGACGATGGGCAGGGGCGAGCGCGCTACATCGTCGAATCCGTGCGTGATCTCGGGCAGATCTCCCAGATTTCGCATGAGCAGCGCCTGTCCGAACTGGGTTTGCTGGCGGCGGGCATCGCCCATGAAATTCACAATCCGCTCGGGTCGGTCCGACTTGGCGTCCAGGGATTGGTGCGCGAATTGCACGCCGGACTTGTCACACCGGATCAGATCATCGAGTACATGCGGCTTATTGACCAGGAGATCGACAAGTGCATTGCCGTCACTCGGCGTATGCTTCTATTGTCAAGGCCACCTGTCAGCAGCCTGCAGCTGGTGGTGGTCAATGAGGCCTTGACCGATACCCTGATGTTGCTGGAGTTCGATGCACATACGCATGGCATCTCCCAGCAGATCGAAGTTCCCGAACAAGCACTGCGCCTGCTGACCGACGAAGCCGACATCCGCATGATTCTTCTTAACCTGATACAAAATGCTCACCACGCCATGGACAAGGGCGGCACGCTCATTGCCCGCCTGTTTGCCGACGAAGGTGAGGCCGTGATCGAGATATCCGATTCCGGTGTCGGCATTCCACCCGACGTCCTTGCCCGCATTTTCGATCCTTTCTTCAGCCGACGCGCCGATGGCGTAGCCGGGACTGGACTCGGTCTGACCATCGTCAAGAATTTTGTTGAGCGCATGGGCGGTACGATCCGCGTCGAAAGCACTGTCGGACAAGGCACGCTGTTCTGCCTTCGCCTGCCACTTGCCGAAACCACACTGAAGAGTGGCGGATGAAGAAGAAAACCCTGTTGATCGTCGATGACGATCCAGTCTTCAACGGGCTGCTCCGGCGACAAATCGAGTCCATGGGTTTTTTGACGCTCGGTGCCGGCTCGTGGGCGGAGGCCCAGCAGCGGCTCAGCGAAATCGAGCCTAGCGCCATCATCCTCGATTTCAAACTGCCGGATAGCGATGCTTCGCGGATCCTTGGCGAGATACGCAACCAGTATCCGGTTATCGTCCTTACCGGTTACGGCTCGATACCCAATGCGGTCAGCGCCATCCGTGAGGGGGCCGCCGACTTCCTGACCAAGCCGGTAAATCTCGACGAACTGGAACTGACCGTACGGCGGGTGCTTGAAACTGCTGAACTGCGCGAATCCAATCGCTTCTATCGCACCCAGTTGGCATCGCACAGACCGGGACCGATGGTGTTCGAGAGCCAGGCAATGCGCGATGTGCAGGAGTTGATCGATGCTGTCGGTTCGACCGATACCACGGTACTCATCCTCGGCGAATCCGGTACTGGCAAGGAAATGGTCGCCCAGGCGATTCATGAGCGCAGCCCACGCGCGCAACGAGAACTCGTGCCCATCGATGGCAGCGGCTTACAGGAAAACCTGTTCGAATCGGAGCTCTTCGGTCACGAGCGTGGCGCCTTCACTGGCGCCGACCGGCAAAAGAAAGGCCTGATCGAGGAAGCAGCCGGCAGTACGCTCTTTCTTGACGAAATTGGCGACATCGGTTCGGCCATCCAGGCCAAGTTGCTGCGGATACTCGAAACCAGCACTTTCCGTCGTCTTGGCGGCAATAAAACGCTCAGTTCCGATGCGCGCATCGTCACCGCAACCAATCGTGACATCGAGGCCATGAGCCGCGCCGGGACGTTCCGCAGCGATCTTTACTTTCGCCTCTCGCGTTTCGTCATCACCATTCCGCCCTTGCGCGAGCGGCGCGAGGATATTGAACCACTGGCGCGGCACTTTCTCGCGCTGCTGACGCGAAATGCGCCTACCAGCATGTCGGCTGAAGCGCTCAAGTTGCTGCTGGCCTATGACTGGCCAGGTAATGTACGGGAACTGAGAAATGCCATCGAGCGTGCCATCATCCTCGCGCGTCCGGGCAATCCCGTCCGGGTCGAACATCTTTCCTTCATTCCACGCAACCAGGCGGGTGAAGTTGTGTTGCGCTTCGGCCAGGATCCAAATCTGGAACAGATCGAGCGCGAATATCTACGCCAGGTGATGGCCAAGCATGGCGGCAATCGCCTGAAGACGGCGGCCGTTCTTGGCATCAGTGAGCGGCACATTTACCGGCTCATTGATAAGTACGGGTTCAACGATAAGCTTGCAGAGAGCTGAATACCTTGGCGACTGCAAAGGTAAAGACTGGATTGTTACTGCTCGGAGAAAGTATGTGCGAGTAATTGCTCACTCAACTACCTGCCATTGACCCTCTGATGACGCGACCGGCCGGAATGGGCAGCACACAAAGCTACCCTCAACAATCAAACCGTCAACGCCTCCCTTACCCCGTCCTGCGGCATCGTTTCTCCCCGGCCGCGCATGATGAATTCGCCGCGCTCCATGAGCAGGTACTGGTCGGCCAGGGATTCGGCGAAGTCGTAATACTGCTCCACTAAAAGAATTGCCATTTCGCCGGTTTCGGCGAGCATGCGGATGGCGCGTTCGATGTCCTTGATGATCGAGGGCTGGATGCCTTTGGTTGGCTCATCGAGGATGAGCAGTTTCGGGCCCATGGCCAGGGCGCGGCCGATGGCGAGTTGTTGTTGCTGGCCGCCGGAGAGGTCGCCGCCGCGGCGGTGCATCATCTGCTTCAAGACCGGGAACATGTCGAAGATGCGTTGCGGGATGGGTGTGCACCGGGTTTGGTGGCGAGGCCCATGAGCAGGTTTTCCTCGACGGTCAGGCGCGGGAAGATCTCGCGGCCTTGCGGCACGAAGCCGATGCCGGCTTTGACGCGTTCGTGCGGAGGCAGGTGGGTGATGTCCTGGCCGTCGAAGGTGATGCTGCCTGACTTGGTTTTGACCAGCCCCATCAGCGACTTGAGCAGCGTCGTCTTGCCGACGCCGTTGCGGCCGAGCAGCGTGGTGACTTCGCCGGTTTTCACTTCAAAGCTGAGGCCGCGCAGGATGTGGCTGCCGCCGTAGGCCTGGTTGAGGGTGTCGACTTTCAGCATGATGGCTTTTCCAGTTGCACGGGCAGTTCGGTCACCGATTGCTGCGGTCGACCGGCAAAAATGCCCAAAAATGAAATGTGTTTAGCGGCCAAGATAAACCTCGATGACGCGCTGATCGTTCTGCACGGTGGCGAGATCGCCTTCGGCCAGTACCGAGCCTTCGTGTAGCACGGTGACTAGCCCGCCAAGTTTTTCGACGAAGGCCATGTCGTGCTCGACGACGACCAGCGAGTGCTTGCCGGCCAGTGAAACGAACAGTTCGCCGGTGCGCATGGTTTCGTCGTCGGTCATGCCGGCGACCGGTTCGTCGAGCAGCAGCAGCTTCGGTTCCTGTATCAGCAGCATGCCGATTTCCAGCCACTGTTTCTGGCCGTGCGAGAGCAGGCCAGCCTGGCGGTCGGCTTCCTTATCGAGGCGGATCAGGCGCAGGGTTTCGGCAATCTTGTCGCGTTCGTCGCCGGCCAGCCAGGCCATCAGGCTTTTCCACACGCGCTTGTCGGTCTTCATGGTCAGTTCGAGGTTTTCGAAGACGGTGTGTTGCTCGAAGATGGTCGGCTTCTGGAACTTGCGGCCGATGCCGACGTGGGCGATTTCCGGTTCGGTCAGGCGGGTCAGGTCGATCGACTGGCCGAAGAAGGCCTTGCCGGAGTCGGGCCGCGTCTTGCCGGTGATGACGTCCATCATCGTCGTCTTGCCGGCGCCGTTCGGGCCGATGATGCAGCGCAGTTCGCCGGCGTTGATCGCGAGGTTCAGGTTGTTCAGTGCCTTGAAGCCATCGAAACTGACGGTAATGTCTTCGAGATAGAGGGCGACGCCGTGCGACAGGTCGAGTTCGCCGGTGACGAATTGGCCCATCTGGTCGGCGCCGTCGCTGCCTTCCGGGCGGTCGTCTTCAAACAGATCGACTGTGTTCAGCATGCTGCTGCTCCCTTCTTGTCCATCAATTTCTTCCACAGGCCGACCAGGCCTTGCGGCAGCATCAGCGTGACGACGATGAAGAGCAGGCTGAGGAAGAACAACCAGTATTCGGGAAAGCTGACGGTGAACCAGCTCTTGGCCAGATTGACGACGAAGGCACCGATGATCGGCCCAATCAGCGTCCCGCGCCCGCCGACCGCGACCCAGATGGCGATCTCGATCGAGTTGCCGGGCGACATTTCGGAGGGGTTGATGATGCCGACCTGCGGCACGTAGAGCGCCCCGGCGATGCCGCACAGCACGGCCGAGATCACCCAGATCGTTAGCTTGTACCAGAGTGGGTTGTAACCGATGAACATGACGCGGCTTTCGGCATCGCGGATGGCGGTCAGCACGCGGCCAAACTTCGATTTGACTAACCAGGCAGCGAAGACTAGCGTCACGGCAAGCATTACTGCTGTCAGCCCAAACAGCACCAACCGGGTCTCCGACGAGGTGATCGTGTAGCCGAGCACGCGCTTGAAGTCGGTGAAGCCGTTATTGCCGCCGAAGCCGGTCTCGTTGCGGAAGAAGAGCAGCATCGCGGCGTAAGTCAGGGCCAGGGTGATGATCGAAAAATAGACGCCCTTGATCCGCGAGCGGAAGGCGAAGTAGCCGAAGACGAAGGCGACGACGGCCGGCACCGCCATGACCAGGAAGGCCACCCAACCGAAGCTGTCGCTGCCAACCCAGAACCACGGCAGTTCCTTCCAGTCGAGGAAAACCATGAAGTCGGGCAGATCGGCGCCGTAGGAACCGTCACGCCCGATCTGGCGCATCAGGTACATGCCGAAGGCGTAGCAGCCGAGCGCGAAGAACAAGCCGTGGCCGAGCGACAGGATGCCGCCGCAGCCCCAGATCAGGTCCATCGCCACGGCGACCAGCGCGTAGCACATGATCTTGCCGATCAGCGTGATGGCGTAGGTCGAGACGTGCAGGGCGCTGTCTTCCGGGAAGTTGAGGTGGAGGACCGGGGCGACGACCAGCGCGAGGGCGAGGAAGACGCCCAGCGCCAGCCAGCTTTTCTTGTCCAGCGCGGACAGGATGCGAATGGTGAGAGGTTTGCGCATGGTTCAGTCTTACTCGACGAAGCGGCCCTTGAGGGCGAAGATGCCCTGCGGCCGTTTCTGGATGAAGATGATGATGCAGACGAGGATGCTGATCTTGGCGATGACCGCCCCGGCACAGCCTTCGAGCAGCTTGCTGAAGATGCCCAGGCCGAGCGCAGCCCAGACCGCGCCGGCGAGTTGCCCGACGCCGCCGACGACGACCATGAAGGAATCGACGATGTAGCCCTGGCCCATGTCCGGACCGACGTTGGAGATCTGCGACAGCGCCACGCCGCCCAGCCCGGCGATGCCGGCGCCAAGCGCGAAGGCCATGGTGTCGATGCGCGACGTCGGCACGCCGACGCAGCCGGCCATAGCCCGGTTCTGCGTGACGGCACGCACGAACATGCCGAGGCGCGTCTTGTTCATCAGCACCCGGACGAGAAAGAGCACGAACATCGCGAAGCCGACGATGATGATGCGGTTCCACGGCAGGATCAGGTTGGGCATGACTTCGATGCCGCCCGACATCCAGCTCGGGTTCGAGACTTCAACGTTCTGCGCGCCGAACAGCACGCGGGCCGACTGGATCAGCACTAGCGACAGGCCCCAGGTGGCGAGCAGGGTTTCCAGCGTGCGGCCGTAGAGCCAGCGGATGACCGTGCGTTCCATGACGACGCCGACCAGCGCGGCGGCGAAGAAGGCGACCGGGATGGCGGCCGGCGGATACCAGTCGATGGCGTCGGGAAAGTAGGCGCGGAACAGCGTCTGCATGCCGTAGGTGGCGTAGGCGCCGACCATCAGCAGCTCGCCGTGCGCCATGTTGATGATGCCCATGACGCCGTAGGTGATGGCCAGGCCGAGCGCACCTTGTCGTCGGGCTCGCCGGCCTTTTCGGTGAGCGGCAGCAGGACGCTCTTGATCGTCGGCGAAGAGGTTTCGGCCAGCGCCTGGGCGGCGGCGAGGCGGGCGGCCGGATCGGCGTTGGCCAGATTGGCCTGGGCGTGGGCGAGGACGAGGACGAGGACGAGGACGAGGACGAGGACGAGCAGGGCTTTGATCTGCGCGTCTGTTTCCTTTTCCAGCGCGCGGGCCAGCAGCGGCGCCATTTCAGGCGTCACCTGGCTTTGCAGTTTCTGGGCCGAGGCGAGGCGGACGGTGGCGTCGGTATTGAACAATTTGAGTGACGCCAGCGCGCTGACCAATTCACCGCGAATTCGGTTGTTGACCGTAGGACTCTCGGGATTGGCCGGCATCTTGATCGCTTCGCCGGTGGTGCCGTCGAATGCCTTGTCGCCATTGATGATCACGACCTTGTCGCCAGCCAGAAAGAGCGTGTCCTCGGCCATGGCTTTCAATACGCGCACGGCGTCCGGGGCGGCGGTCTGGGTCAGTTGGCGGATGGCCGCCACTTTGTCGCTGGAGTCATCGGCCGCCAGCCGGCGTACCTGCGCCGGGTCAAGCGCGCCTTGGGCCGGCAGGGTGCAGGCGTAGAACAGGAAAATCGTAAGAAGTTTGGTCATCAAGAGTCCATCCGCAATTTGTGCGGTGAAGCGACAGCTTACGGAGCGGGCCTTGGATCAGGAATACGATGAATTGCGTAGGGCTGGGTGGGGCTTGGTAACTGTCAAAAGTCACCAATTTGAGCAATTCGCTTATTGCCGTTCATGCTGCGCGCATGCATCATTGCCCAACGTCATTTTTTGGCCACAAACCGCTGGTCCTTCAATTGGTACATATGCAATTCGAATCGCCCGTGAAGTGCCCGAAAAATCCTGAATTGGATGCTTTGTCGCCTTTCCTGAGAAACACCTATTGCGAACACTGTGCACAATTTGATGACGAGTCTTACGTCGATAACTGGCATCAAATCTACTTCATCGTCTTCAGTTTCATCTGCCGGTTCAATCGGCGGGATCATGGCCGGAATCAGCGCGATCCGGTGATGGCGATGGTGGCTTCTGAGATCTGGCTGCACAACATTGGTCGGCTTCTCGAACGCAATCCCGGTTGCCGGATTACGCCAGCCTTGAACGATGATTCGAGACGGCGCGAATTGTTGCCGAAATGCAATGCTTATTCGCTGGCCCAGTACCTTGGGCTGCCACCGCAAACTGTACGGCGCAAGGTACAGGCACTGGTCGATCTGGGGTGGGTAATGCGTTCCGAGAAGGGCGAACTGAGTGCCACAGCCGCCTATGAACTCGAAGTCATGCCGGAGTGCAATCTTGAAACGATGCGTGATTTCATCAGTAGTGCGCGTACCGTGCTGACGATGGTTGGCATCAAGACTGATCTTTGAGCGCGTTGATGGAAATCGTATCCAAGGCTCCAGGCGATTCGTGTGTTGTAGTTCGCTTCCTGCAGAAAACCGTCGCTGAAGCGAATTTACACGACCTTCATCTGGCCGGTGCTGCGCAACATGCGTTGGCAATTCTTCAGGACATCAATCTGGAAGAAATTACGCCGACTGACCTGGATTGCCTGAGCGCGCTGCTTGAAGCGATTGATCACGAAAGGACGGACTCACTTCTTGCAACTCTGCAACAAGCCGATCCGGATTGCCATATTTGTGCGGCGCTCAAACGTGCGGTAGGACTTGGTTCGCGGGCGATTTTTCGCGCCAAACCTGCGTAGTTCAGTCGTGAAACAGGCGAGGGCCGACCTCAGATTCCCTGACGCCGCTTCAGCAACAGCCCGCTTTCCAGATGATGTGTGTAGGGAAACTGGTCGAATACGGCCGCTGAGGTGATTTCATGTGTCGCCTGCAGCGCAGCGACGTTTTCCTGCAGGGATTGTGGATTGCAGGAAATGTACAGAATGTGCTCGAAGCCACGGGCGACATCGAGGGTCAGTGCATCCAGCCCGCTGCGCGGCGGGTCGACGAAAATCGTTGAAAAGTGGTATTGGTCGAAGTCGACACCCTGCAATTCCTTGACTGTCTTGGTTCCGGCCAAGGCCGCGCTGATGTCTTCGCTCGACAGGCGCACCACTTCAACGTTGTCGAGGCCGTTGGCGGCAAGATTGTATTGCGCAGCCTGCACTGAGGATTTGGCAACTTCGGTGGCGAGCACCCGCCCGAACATTGGGGCCAGCGCAACGGTGAAATTGCCGTTGCCGCAGTAGAGTTCCAGCAGGTCACCGCCGAGGCCATTGGCCTGCTGGCTGGCCCAGACCAGCATCTGACGATTGACTGCACCATTGGGCTGGGTAAAGCTGCCCTCGATTTGCTGGTAGCTCAACTGGCGACCATTCAATTCAAATTCTTCAAGTAGCCAGTCGCGATCGAGCACTACTTTCTGCCCCTTGCTACGGCCGATCAGTTGCACCTTCAGCTCGTCGGCCAGGCTCTGGGCGGCGATTTCCCAGCGTTTGCCCAGCTTGTGGTGGTAGATCAGCGTCACCATCATTTTGCCACTGAGCGTTGCCAGGAAATTGACCTGGAAAAGACCGTCCTTCAGGGTGTTGCTTGCCTGAAGCAATTCGCGCAAGCGCGGCATCAGGACATAAATCGATTCGACCGCGACCGGGAATTCATCAATCGCGACGGGGGTTTTCGGGTCAGCCGCCGCGAACATGGCGTAGTCGACACGCTGGCCGTTGTGCAGCATGCGGAACTCGGCGCGCAAGCGGAAATGCAGCGGCTCTGAGGCAAAGACGCAGGGGGGGGCGGCAAGGAAAGCTGCGAAGTCCGAATTGAAGAGGGCGGCCTTGTTGGCCAGCAGAGCCGTGTAATCGGCAGGGACGATGCTTTGTAGCGGCATGGGACACGTACGGTTGAGACCGTTTCTGGAGCGGGGGAAGGCGGAATATACAGGGCTTTGCGGCCGTATTGCCCCTGTTGAAAATGAAAAAAGCCTGCAATTGCAGGCTCTTCAGGTTGCCTTGACGGCAGATGTGCAGGCGAATTACTTGCCGGTGGCTTTCTTGGCGGCCTTGGTCGTGGCGCTGGTGGCAGTAGCCATGTTGCTCTGGGCCATTTCAGTCATTTGCTGGGCAGCCTTGCGCATGTTGTCGAAGGCGGAATTGGCAGCGGCAAAAGCGCTCTGGACGGCGTTGACCGCAACATCGGAACCAGCCGGGGCAGATTTGGCGGCCTTTTCCAGCATGCTGGCAACGGTCTTCTGGAAGTCGCCGAACTGGGCTTCAACCATCTTGGTCATTTGTTCCTGCGTCTGAGCGGAAATCTCATAGACCGACTTCGAGTAGGCAACAGCCTTCTCGACGTTCGGCTTGGCCAGTGATGCCTGAATGGCCATGGCTTCCTTGGCATCTTTGGCACCCAGCAGGGCCTTGGTGCTGGAGACGGAGTCTTCGACAGCAGCGCGGACGGTCTCAAGGTTCAGGGTGGCGATGCGCTCAGCGGAGGCGAGGGCGGTATTGGCAACTGACAACAGCGAATCGATGGCGGCCTTGTTGGCGGCGGCGAATTGTTCGGGATTGATAGACATCGGACGTCTCCTGAATTGTTGGGAATTAATAATTACGGCGCCGAAATTGTAACAATATTTCAGGACATTGTTGCGTTGCAGCAATTTATTTTATTGATCTTTATCAATGGATTAGGAAATTTTTTCGGCAAACAATTGTTTGAAATATATTTTTCGGATCACCTTTCGATCCGGAAAAAATATGCGAAATGCCTTGTGCTAGGGGGCTTCCCGGGAGTTTGTTCGGGCGGCAATCGCATGCCGCTTGTGCAGTGCCAAAGTGCTGGTCAGCGAGCCGCTTGGCATCTCAATTGCCGGGTCTGGAGAACCATTTCAGCAGCGTTGAGAAAAGGATTTCCGGTTCAATCGGCTTGGTGATGAAGTCATCCATTCCGGCGTCGAAGCAGCGAACCTTATCCTCGACAAAGGCATTGGCGGTCATGGCCAGAATAGGAATGTGTTCGTCATAAAGCTGCTTTCTGATCTGGCGAGTCGCTTCCAGACCATCCATTCTTGGCATTTGCATGTCCATCAGGATGAGGTCGTAAGTGTTCTTGCTGGCCAGTTCAACTGCTTCGAGGCCGTCCTCTGCCTGGTCGACAACCAGCCCGATTTCATCAAGAAGCATCTGGGTTATTTCGCGGTTGATCGGTTCGTCATCAACCAGCAAAATTCGTTTCCCGGCGTATTGCTCTTTGATGGTGAATTCAGCACCGTCAAGGCTGGCGGTTTCATCGGCGCCAAGGCTGGCTGAACCTTTTTTCAAGCGGGCGGTGAACCAGAAGGTGCTGCCTTGGCCCACTGTGCTGGCTACACCGGCGTCGCCACCCATTAGTTGCGCGAACTTTCGGGTGATCGCCAGGCCAAGCCCGGTGCCACCGTATTTTCGGGTTGTTGAATTGTCGGCCTGCTCGAAAGCGGCAAAAAGCTTGGGAATGACTTCCGGCTGAATGCCTATCCCGGTGTCGCTGACGGCAAAGCGCACGACGGCCGTCTGGCTGTCTTCCTCAATCAGTTCTGCCCGCAAGGTCACGCTGCCGCTGGCGGTGAATTTGATGGCGTTGACGGTGTAGTTGAGCAGGGCCTGTTGCAGTCGGGTCGGGTCGCCCAACAGGTTATCCGGCAAAGCAGTTGTTTCGCTGAGAAGGCGCAGATCTTTCGCCTGTGCCCGGGCATGGAGCATGGAAACAATATTGCCGAGCAGGCTTTCCGGCTTGACGGGAACCTCTTCCAGAACGATTTTTCCGGCTTCGATCTTGGAGAGGTCGAGTACGGAACTGACGATTTCCAGCAGATGCGTGCCGGCAGCTTCCAGCGTTTCAAGGCGCGTCATCTGTTCCGGTGAGAGGCCGGCGCGGCGAATCAGGTGGGCCATGCCGGTAATCGCGTTGAGCGGCGTGCGAATTTCATGGCTCATGTTTGCCAGGAAACTGCTCTTGGCGATATTGGCGGATTCGGCAGCTTCCTTGGCCTCGGCCAGCTCCTCTGTCCGGACGGCGACCAGTTGTTCAAGATGCTGCCGATACTGCTCCAGTTCAGTCTCTGCCTTCCGGCGATCAGTGATGTCCCGGGCAATCACCATCAAGGCCTTGCGGCTGCCATCCTCGGCAAAAAGCGGCATCTTGCGGACTTCACAGATGCGAGAATCGTCATCCGTACCGGCAATGTTTTCGATACAAAGTGACATGACGCCCTTGCTCCAGGCTACTTCGTCACTGGCCGCTGCTGCCTGATGGAAGGCTTGATACGCCGGGCGCTCCTGCGCCAGCTCGGTATTGGTTTTGCCTTGCCAGTCGACATCACCGAAGCGAAAGATTTCTTCAGCTGCCCGGTTGATCGTAAGCCAACGGCTTTCGCCATCCTTGATGACCACGATGTCAGGCAATGCATTGGTGAAGGCAATCAGTTGGTCACGGCTTTCGCGCAAGTCTTCGGTTACGCGGCGAATATCGGTAATGTCACGAAATGCAATGACAGTGCCTTGAGTGACACCCTCGCGAATCATTGGCGTCACCGTCAGCATGACAGGGAAACCACGCCCGTCCTTTCGCCAGAGCCAGTCTTCACTGCTACGTCGCTGCCCGTCAGCAGCCGTCAGTGTTACCGGGCATTCGCTCGCTGAATAGACGCAACCATCGGCGTGCTTGTGGTGGAAAAGGGCATGCGTAGGCTTGCCGAGAACTTCGTCTTCGGTAAAGCCAAGCATGGTTAGTGCGGCTGGATTGATGAATGAGCAGCATCCGTCTTTATCCAGACCATAAACCCCTTCTCCCAACGCCGCAAAAATCGATCTCTGGCGGGAAAGATGGTTGGCGAGATCATTGATCCGGGATTCGACGGCTTCGGCCATCCGCTGGAAGTTGCTGGTCAGTTGGCCAACTTCATCGTTGTCGACTGGTAGCAAGGCGGTCTTGAAGTTGCCTGCAGCAATGTCGCTGCTTGCCTCGGCGAGAAATGTCAGGTGCCGGGTCAGCCAATAAACCACGCCAAGCAGCATGGCAAGACTTAAAAACAATGCAACGAAGCCGATGAAGGCACTCTGCATCAACAAGTCATGGCGGGCCGATGCCAGAAAATTCAGCGACAAGCCGTAATGGACCTGACCATAGTGTTGCTCAAAGATGTCGACCGGAAAGGCAACATGGAGAATTTCGCTGCCTGTGAAGTCTTTGGAAGGCGCCGGAAGTGCTTGCTCCTGTGACCAGCCTGAGCTGGCGAGAATTTGGCCGGACGGGTCGGTGACGACGAGATATTTGATGTCATCGGCTTGTCGCCAGCCATCAAGAATGTCACGTAAGGTGGCGTAGTCACGGGAGGCCAGCGGCAAGGCTACAGCTGTCTTGTAGGCCAGCTCGATTGCCGTTACCCGACTCTCGGTCTGGCGAATGAGGTGCTGGTCGATCAGGCGCAGGCTATTGCCGACCAGAATAACCAGCATGATCAACTCAATGATCAGGCTTGCTGCCAGCAGCCGGAAACGCAGGCTGTGGAAGAAGCCAGGGAGTTTCATCTGCCTTGCCTCATCATTTGTACGGTCAGTTCAACATAGGGCTTCAGCGATTGCATGTCGGCAGGGGTTATGTCGGCATAGCCAAGATAGCCGGTTTCCCGGAAAAATTCCTGACCTTCAGGCGTTGCCGTGAAGTTGCGCAACGCCACGCGAATCCGTTCGATCTCCTTGGTGCCCAGACGTGGATTGGCCAGCGTCATCAAGTGCGGGACATGAATATCCAGCGGCAGTACCCTGATCTTGGCACGAACATCCTCGGGGATTTGTTTCAGCGGCGTGTGCGTCGTCAGTGCCGCATCTAGTTCCCCGACCGCTACTGCGGCAATCGCCGCTCCATGTGTACTGCGTTCCACCAGCTGATAGTCTTTTTCCAGTCGCAAGCCGCTGTCCTGCAGCCATTTCACGCCACCGATAGAGGACATCGAAAGCCGGCTGGATAGGCCTATGCGTTTGCCCCGCAAATCCTCCAGACTTTTGATGGCGGAATCGGCGCGAACGACGAATACCGGCTGCAAAATTGCCTGATAGCGATAAAGCAGCACAGCACCACGTTCCCGCGCCATGCTGCCAAAGTGCGGGCCGGCAATCGCCAGATCGAACTGATTGTTGAGCAATTCATTGACGAAGGTGAAGTAATCCGCCGAAGTGTGAATGATGACACTGCGTCCGAGTTGCGCCTCAAGATAACGTGTCAAGGGCTGGTGGGTCTTGATCAGCGCCAGGGTGCTGTTGAACGGCATGATGCCCAACTTGATGGGCGGGGGCTGCTGGGCATTTGCCAGTCCCGAAAAGGCAAGTGAGCAAATCATGAGGCATCGCAACAGCCAGAAAATGGCGTCAGTCCATTTTCCTGGTGACAACCTGGCGCGAGGGTTCAGGCGGGAGTATGTTTGTTGAATCATGAAATAGATACACCGTTAGACACTGTGTACATTCTCCTCCCAAAAAGACGAATCAAGAATTGGATATGGCCAAAAGTAATAGATAAAGTAACGGTCTCGGTCAACTAAAACACAAATGGGAGCCGAAGCCCCCATTTGCGTTTGCGACTGACAGTCGATCCGGATTACTTCATTTCGGCTCGTCCTTCTTCTTGTCGTTACCGGCGATGAACGGGCTCCACGGCTGAGCCTTGACCAGGCCGGGCGTTTTCCAGACGACGTTGAACTGGCCGTCGGCCTTCACTTCGCCGATGAACACGGACTTGTGCAGGTGGTGGTTCTTCTCGTCCATCTTCGACATGATGCCGCTCGGTGCCTTGAAGGTCTGGCCGGCCATGGCGGCGATGACCTTGTCGGCGTTCGGCAGCTTGGCCTTCTTGGCCCAGTCGCGGTAGAGCTTCACGAACTTGTCGTTTTCCGGATTCTTGAGCGACATGAAATAGTTCCACGACGCCAGATGGCCGACCAGCGGCTTGGTATCGACGCCGCGCAGTTCTTCCTCGCCAAACGAGAAGGCGACGACCGGCACATCGGTGGCCTTCAGGCCGGCGTTGCCGAGTTCCTTGTAGAAGGGCACGTTGGAGTCGCCGTTGATGGTGGAAACCACTGCTGTCTTCTTGCCTTCGGAAGCGAATTTCTTGATCTTGGCGATGATGGTCTGGTAATCGCTGTGGCCGAACGGCGTGTACTCTTCCATGATGTCGGCGTCAGCGACGCCCTTGGACTTCAGGAAGGCGCGCAGGATCTTGTTGGTCGTCCGCGGATAGACGTAGTCGGTGCCGAGCAGCACGAAGCGCTTGGCTTCGCCGCCGTCCTTGGACATCAGGTATTCGACGGCCGGAATGGCTTGCTGGTTGGGCGCGGCACCGGTGTAGAAAACGTTCTTCTCGAGTTCTTCACCTTCGTACTGGACCGGATAGAAGAGCAGGCCGTTCAGTTCCTTGTATACCGGCAGCACGGACTTGCGGGAAACGGAAGTCCAGCAGCCGAAAGGTGACGGCGACCTTGTCCTTGGTCAGCAGCTGGCGGGCCTTTTCGGCAAACAGCGGCCAGTTGGAAGCCGGGTCGACGACGACCGGCTCCAGCTTCTTGCCCATGACGCCGCCGGACTTGTTGATTTCGTCGATGGTCATCAGCACGGTTTCCTTGAGCGCGGTCTCGGAAATGGCCATGGTGCCGGACAGGGAATGCAGCACGCCGACCTTGATGGTGTCGGCGGCGTGGGCCGTCATGCCGATGGAAGCCAGGGCGGCGGAGAGTACGGTTGCCTTGATGAAGTTGCGACGATTGCTCATGGAAGCTCCTCGGTTTGGGTGTCTGGTCAAACTGCGTTGTTGCAGTGCAGCGCCAGATTACGACCGAGGATTCCGGGGAGAAATACGTCAGATTGCGTACGGGCTTGCGTAGCCCATATCGGTTACCGGCCCTTGCGCGCCGGCTTGTATTGCTTGAAGACGGCACGGGCATCCTGCTCGGCGCGTTCCTGGGTGCAGATTGTTGGATCATCGTCATGGCTGCTGAAGAAGTCATCGGCTTGCGCCCGCATGACCAGCGCGATCGCCTTGTCATCCTCCAGCGTGTAGATCTCGGTGAGCAGGGTGGTGACTTCATCGAGGAATTCTTCGTAGGTCATGCTTTTCGCTTTCATTGGGTCATTCCGGATTCATTGGCGCGACGCAGTTGCTGCCAGGCCAGAAGCACCTGGCTGGAGTGGCGCAGGATGGCCTGGTAGCGTTCTTCGGGCAGGGCGTGGCGCAAGGACTCGAACAGCTGCTGTGTGCTTTCCTTGGCAAGCTCGGAGATGCCGGTCGTGTCATTGAGCAGCGATATCTGAATGTGGGCCAGCGCGTCGGCAACGAGCCTCCAGCCGACCACGGGCATCTGCTGGTTCAGCACCAGCAGCATGCTGCCAAGCGGCTGCAGGATGTTCTGAGCCTCTTCCGGTGTTTCGCAAGCGGCCATCGCGTGCCATAGCGCCAGATGGATGCTGCGTCGCAATTCGACCTTGAAATCGACGGCGTCGGTCTCGACTGCTTCGATCAGCTGGAAAAATTGCTGGAAGCTGGTGTCCGACTGGGCGTTCAGGCGGCTACGCAAGGAGGAGATCAGCGCCGTCAGGGCGGGAATGGCCTTCAGGTTGAAGGCCTGGGTGTAGGCCAGCCCCCATTGATCCAGCCCGGTAATCAGCAAGGCCAGGCGGAGGATACGGCTGGCGTCGCTTTCGCCGGCTTGGCACCAGTCAATGCCGCGCGACTCGAACTCGGCCAGTATCTTGCCGAGTTGTTCCGGGTCCGGCGTGAAGGCCTGGCGAAATACGCCGGCAAAAATATCCTGGGCCAGGCGGGCCGTGGCGCGCTGGCTTTCGGCGTCGGCCAGGGCAAAAAATGTATCGGCGGGGAGGTTGGCGGCGGTGCTCATCAATTTAGACGGAGACGAAAAAAGTGGCATTCTAGCGAACCTTGGTCGCAAGTCGGCCTTGCTGTGTGACTCAGGTTACATATCCGCCACGACGCCAGCCGTAGCATCTGCTGTAACTCCGCGACGCCCGTAAGGCAAAGGCAAGACCATCATGACTGAGAAGCAACGAGATACCAGCGCCTTGGCCTATCAAAGCGCCTTGATGTTCAGTAAATACCAGAAGATTTACGCCAAGCGCGCCCGCGGCTTGTTCGACAACTGGCGAATCGTGATGGTCGTGCTGACGCAGGCGATCTTTTACGGCGGCCTCTGGCTCGAATGGAATGGCCGGCAAGCCCTGCTGTTCGACATTGTCGAGCGCAAGTTCTACATCTTTGGCGTCGTTTTCTGGCCGCAGGATGTGATCTACCTGACGGCCGTGCTGATTGTTTCGGCCTATACCCTGTTTCTGGTCACGACCATTGCCGGCCGGCTGTTCTGCGGCTACGCCTGCCCGCAGATGGTTTATACCCAGGTTTTCATGTGGATAGAAAATTGGGTGGAGGGCAACCGCAACGCCCGCATCAAGCTGGATGGCGGCCCGCTCACCGCCCGGAAGATGCGCATCAAGTTCACCAAATATTTTCTCTGGCTGATCCTGTCGCTGTGGACCGGATTTACCCTGGCCGGCTATTTCAGCCCGGTAAAAGAGTTGTGGCACAACCTGCTGGCCTGGAACCTCGGCGGCTGGGAAATGTTCTGGATCTTCTTCTACGCCGGTTTCACCTACCTGATGGCCGGCAACATGCGGGAACTGGTCTGCCGGCACATGTGCCCCTACGCGCGCTTCCAGAGTGCAATGTTCGATCCCGATACCTTGATCATCACCTACGACAACAAGCGGGGCGAACCGCGGGGGGCGCGCATGCAGGGTGCCGATGCCAAGGAAGGCCGGCTGGGCGACTGTGTCGATTGCGGCTTGTGCGTCAAGGTTTGCCCGACCGGGATCGATATCCGCAACGGCCTGCAATACGAGTGCATCGGTTGCGCCTCGTGCGTTGATGTCTGCAATCAGGTCATGGACAAGGTCGGTCTGCCGCGCGGCCTGGTTCGCTATTCGACCGAAAATGCAATGCTCAAGAATCTCGACCACAAGGAAATCGTCAGCCACGTCATACGGCCACGAGTCCTAGGCTACACGGCGGTCCTTGTTCTGATCACCATCCTCGCTGCCTGGTTCCTGGCCAACCGCATCCCGCTCAAGGTCGACGTCATTCGCGACCGCTCCATGCTTTCACGGGAAGCCGATGATGGGCGGATCGAAAACATATTCACCCTGAAGGTGATGAATACTGAAGAGCAGCCGCGTCGCTACAACGTTACCGTCGAAGGTTTGCCGGGTATCGAAATTTCCGGCAGCGGTGAAGTTGACGTGCCGGCCGCCACCATGCTGACCGTCATGATGGTCGTCCGAGCCCCGGCCGATGCCGGGAAGAAAGGGGCGAATCCGATTCGTTTCGACATCGTGGCAATGGATAATCCTGAGATTCGGGTGCTCGAAAAAGCATCCTATCTACTTCCCTGAGTGCTGATGTCCATCCGGAAAATGCCGATTTTTGCCCGTCCACCGCAGCACTTGTGCTGGCCGGGCAGTCGCGTGAAACTCGTTCATTCGGGGCCTCGCTTTGACCGGTGATCTGTTCGCTCAGCTTGAACCAAAGCCATGGGCCGAACGCCTTGGCCCGGGCACGATGGTTTTGCGCAGCTTTGCGCTGGCCAATGCCGAGGCGATTTTCGCGGCGGTAGGCCGGATCGTTGCCGCAGCACCGTTTCGCCAGATGCAGACGCCGGGCGGTTTTCGGATGTCGGTGGCGATGAGCAATTGCGGGCCGCTGGGCTGGGTGACCGACGAAGCCGGCTATCGCTATGCGGCCAGCGATCCAGAAAGCGGCCAGCCCTGGCCGCCGTTGCCAGCACTTTTCCTTCGTCTGGCTGCAGAAGCCGCGGCCGAAGCCGACTTTGGCGACTTCGTGCCGGATGCCTGTCTGATCAACCGCTACGAACCCGGTGCCCGCATGTCTTTGCATCAGGACAAGGACGAGCGCGATTTCAGCCAACCCATCGTCTCCGTTTCGCTCGGCCTACCGGCGGTTTTTCTCTTCGGTGGCTTGAAGCGATCCGATCCGGCCCGGCGCATCCCGTTGACCCATGGCGATGTGGTGGTCTGGGGCGGCCCCGATCGCCTGCGATACCACGGCGTGCTGGCCGTCAAGGATGGTGCCCATCCGCTGGTCGGCGCCTGCCGATTGAACCTGACTTTCCGCAAGGCGCATTGATGTCGGTCTTTCGCTGCAGCCTTGAACTGCCCGCCGGCTTTCGCGCTGCCGACATTCTGAAATTCCATCACCGAGATCCGCAGGCCGTGGCCGAACGCGTCACGGCCGACCGGCTCGAAAAGGCCTTGGTTTGGCAAGGGCAGGTCGCCTGCCTATGCGTGCATTTTCAGGCGCAGCAGGCCGAGGTGGAAATTGCTCTGGATGGCACGTCCACCGCAGCAAGTACTGAAATGCTGGCCAGCCATGTCGGACGCATGCTCGGGTTGACGCAACCGGTCGAGGCTTTTGAAGCACTCCACCGCCAGCATCCCCAACTCGGCTGGCTGATTGCCCGCCAGTCCGGCTTGCGTGTGCCGCTCGCTGCCACCCCTTTTGAAGCACTGACCTGGGCCATCACCGGCCAGCAGATCAGTGTCAGCGCGGCGGTATCGATGCGGCGCAAGCTGATCAAGGCGGCCGGCCTCGTCCATTCGAGTGGCCTGGCTTGCTATCCCGATGCCAGCAGTCTGGCCGCCTTGAGCGAGGCCGATCTGCGCGCCGCCGGCTTTTCGCAGAGCAAGACGCAAACGCTGCTTGCCGTCAGCGCGCAGGTGCTGGCCGGCCAATTGCCGCTCGACGAATGGTTGGAAACGTTGCCCGTCGACGAAATCCGCAGCCGCCTGCTAGCCATCCGCGGCATTGGCCCATGGACAGTCAATTACGCCCTGCTGCGTGGCTTTGGCTGGCTCGATGGCTCGCTGCACGGTGACGCCGCCGTGCGCCGGGCCTTGCAGGGGCTGTTCGCCAGATCGGAGAAAGTCGGCGAAGCAGAGGCGCAGGCCCGGCTGGACCAGTTCTCACCATGGCGGGCGCTGGTCGGGGCACATCTTTGGGCGAGTTTGTCGCTGGCGGCGTGAGCTGGTTAGGCTCGTTAAGCGGGAATGCTCCTTGGAACCCCAAGTGCAACCGCCTCCGGCTGCAGCAGTGCCGCACCCAGATGCCCAACTTTGACGTAAATGGTCGCGCCTTCGGCCCCTGTGAAGGGGGTGTGGCTACTCCAGCGCGGGCTGCGCAACCAGGTGCCGGCCGGATATTCGCCGTGTTCGTCGCGGAACAGGCCAGAAAGGACGAGGATTTCCTCGCCCCCCGGATGGGTGTGGGCATTGAAACGGGTATGCGGTGCCCAGCGGACCAGCGCCGAACTGATGCCCTCGAATTCATGTAGTGGCATCACCGAGAGCCCCGGTACCAGGCCCGGATACCAGTCGGCGCTGCTGGTATCAATCCGTACTGACTGAGTATCGCCAGGCATGAACTGCCAGAGCTTGACGAACAGCACGCAGCCTTCCGTGGTGAAAGGCGCATGGCTTGAACCGGGCGGGTTGCGGAGATAAGTGCCGGGCGGGTACGTGCCATGTTCGTCGGCGAGGCTGCCTTCCAGAACCAGAATTTCCTCGCCGCCGCCATGCGTGTGCAGGTTGAAGGCAGCGCCGGGCTCGTAGCGGACGATGCTGGTGGCCCGGGCAACTTCGCCGCCTGTCCGGTCGAGTTGATGACGCCAGACACCGGCACAGGGCGAGGCGACCCAGCTTTTTGGCCCGGCGGGCGGGACGACGACGCGGCGGTCGAAATCGACATTGATCAGGGTGAATGGATTATTCACGGTGGCTTTCATGGGGTATTGCGCTTAGTCCATCAGCCGCCCGATCAAGTTCCAGCAAAGTGCCGGAACGATTTCTGCGAGTTACTTCAGGTTGCGCTTGCGAACGATAGGCTGCATGAACTTGACGGAAAACTTCCAACCTTCGTCCGTCGCCTTGAGGATCAGGCTTTTCGAGTTGACCCCTTCCTCGAAAGCCGGCTCGGCACCGGCCAGTTCGATGGCGCCGATGCCCTTGATGACGCAGGCGCCGGGCAGGGTGACGAAAGCGGATTCCGCAGCGACCACGACAAACTGGCCTTCCTTGGATTCCGAACAGGAGATGCCTTTCGGCGGGCTGGCGGGATCACTTTTCCAGGCCAGACGCAGCGCATCAAGGCCGGCGAGCAATTCCGGGGTGAATTTGACGGCGAGAGCGACTTCACAAGGTTTTGCATGACTCACAGGTTTGCTCCGCGTTAGTTTGTTCGGGCATTTTAGTTGAGTGGAGGCGAATTCTCATGGTTGCATGCCGGGAACGTATCGGGTGTTGTGCAGGCGGTAAAATGCCGGCTATAAAAATATTCTGAAATATCCACCGAGAGCAGGAATTCCATGTCCAGACCCAATTTTCCAAAATCGCCCTTGCTCACCGGGGGCGATGTCGAACGCAAGCGGGCGGAAATCCTCGACTATTTCCACGCGACCTTTGACCGCTACGAGCAATTGTTTGAGGTGCTGACCTGCGACGAGGCGTATTTCGTCAAGCCGATCGCCCTGCGTCACCCGCTGATTTTCTACTTCGGCCATACCGCGACGTTTTTCATCAACAAGCTGGTGCTGGCCGGTCTGGTTGAGCAACGCATCAACCCGGGGTTCGAGTCGATGTTTGCGATCGGGGTCGATGAAATGAGCTGGGATGATCTCAGTGAATCCCGCTACCACTGGCCCAGCGTTGAGGAAGTCCGTGCCTATCGTCAGGCGGCGCGGGCAACGATCGAGCGTTTGATCCGCACGCTGCCGCTGAGCTTGCCGATCGGCTGGGATCATCCGTGGTGGGTGATCCTGATGGGTATCGAGCACGAGCGCATCCATCTGGAAACATCGTCGGTCCTGATTCGCCAGCACCAGTTGAAGTACGTCACACCGCATGCCGCCTGGGCACCTTGCCGGACAAGTTCGCCCGCTCCGCTAAATGCTCTGGTCGATATTCCGGCCAGTGAGTTGCGCCTGGGCCGGGAGCGAAGCGAGCCTGTCGTTTACGGCTGGGACAATGAATTTGGCGCCCACGAGGCGTCCACCGCAGCGTTTCAGGTCAGCCGCTATCTGGTCTCCAATCAGGAGTTTCTTGCCTTCGTCGAGGCTGGTGGATACGCCGATGACTCGCTATGGCTCGAAGAAGGAGCTGCCTGGAAGAAATTTACCGGGGCCAGGCACCCGACGTTCTGGATCAGGCATGGCGACGAATGGCGCTTGCGCCTGATGCTGGAAGAAGTTCCGATGCCGTGGGATTGGCCGGTAGAAACCAACTACCACGAGGCCAAGGCTTTCTGCCAGTGGCAGGCACGGGTCACCGGCCAGCCGGTACGCTTGCCGAGCGAAGATGAATGGCAGGCGCTACGAACCTTTGCCGGTGTCGGCGAGTTCGCGGCCGAGGGGGCGCTGCCCGCCAACATCGGGCTTGATCATTACGCCTCTTCCTGCCCAGTCGGCGAATTTGCCCATGGGCCGTTGTTCGATGTGGTCGGCAATGTCTGGCAATGGACCGAAACGCCGATCTACCCCTTTCCGGGTTTTCAGGTGCATCCGATTTACGACGACTTCACGACGCCGACCTTCGATGATCGCCATAACCTGATCAAGGGCGGCGCCTGGGTTTCCTGCGGCAACGAGGCGCACCCCGTCGCGCGCTATGCTTTCCGCCGCCATTTCTTCCAGCATGCCGGTTTCCGCTATGTTGTCTCGAACGCACCTGCGGCAACCGAAACTTCGCACTACGAAACGGACCGGCTGGTTTCCGAATATGCCGAATTCCATTATGGCGACCGCTATTTCGACGTGCCCAACTTCCCGCGTGCCCTGGCCCAGCTGGCCATCGCCGCGATGGGCGACAAACCGGCCGGCAAGGCGCTCGATCTTGGTTGCGCCACCGGGCGTGCCACGTTTGAGCTGGCCCGGCATTTCGAGAAAGTTACCGGCATCGATTTTTCCGCCCGCTTTGTCAGCGTGGGCACGCAGCTGGCCGAGCAGGGCCGCTTGCGTTACACGCTGGTCGAGGAGGGCGAACTGGTTGCCTACAAGGAACGGACGCTGGCCGAACTCGATCTCGACCGCTTTGTCGGTAAAGTCGAGTTCTTTCAGGGCGACGCCTGCAATCTCAAGCCCCAATTTTCCGGCTACGACCTCATTCTGGCAGCCAATCTGATTGACCGCCTGTACAGCCCGGCGAAATTCCTCGAATCGATCCATGAGCGCCTGAACCCCGGCGGACTGCTGCTGATCTCCTCGCCTTACACCTGGCTGGCGGAACACACCAGGCGGGAGGCGTGGATTGGCGGCTTCAAGAAGGATGGCGAGAATTTCGGGACGCTCGATGGCCTGAAAGCCATGCTCGGCAAACACTTCCGCCTGGTCAGCGGGCCGCTGTCAGTGCCCTTTGTGATTCGCGAAACGAAACGGAAGTTTCAGCACACCTTGTCCGAAGTCAGCATCTGGGAGCGCCAGACTTCGTAGCCGAAAGCTGAGCGTCGCTTCATTGAGACGCGTTGGCGATACCGTCAGTCAGCCGCCGGGTTTCAAGCGCGAGTGCCTCAAGATGCGCAGCGACCAGCCCGCCGTCGGCTTGGCTGCGGAGTGATTCTTCCAGCGCCGAAGCCAGTTCATGCATGCCTGTCGCGCCCAATATGCCTGACGATCCCTTCAGACTATGGGCAAGCCTGCGGGCCTTGTCGCGCTGGTCATCAGCAAGGCATTGGCGCAAGGCGGCCATTTCCTTCTCGGCGTTGGTGGAAAATTGACGCAGCAACTTCTCATAGACCTCAACTTTGCCACTCATCCGTTGCAGGCCGATTGAATAATCGAGCCCTGCCAGTTGGGCCAGGGAGGATGCCGCCGAGTTCATGGGCGAAGTATCGAGCGCCGGAATTTCTTCTGAAGTGACCGGCTCGAAGTTGTTTATTTGCCCGGCAATCAAATTCGTCACTCCGGAAGCGGGAGTCCATGGTCGAACTGGATTCCCGCTTTCGCGGGAATGACCAAGGTTTCGCATGTCTAAAGGCTGGCTTAATAACCACTTCAGCAGGACTGAGTAAAGCGTAGTTGGGTTGACCGGCTTGGCGACATGGTCGTTCATGCCTGCTGCCAGGCAGGCCCTGCGATCCTCTTCAAAAGCATTTGCCGTCATGGCGACGATGGGGGTTGTGGCGTAGCCCGGAAGGAGGCGGATGGCCTGCGTCGCGGCCAGTCCATCCATTTCAGGCATTTGCATGTCCATCAGGATCAGGTCATAGGGATTGGCCTTGGCAGCGGCTACCGCCTCGGCACCGTTGGCGGCGAGGTCAGCGACAATGCCGACTTGTGACAGCATGGAAAGTGCCACTTCCTGATTGATCGGGTTGTCCTCTGCCAAAAGAACACGAATTCTCCGGCTGTTTGCGGCCAGGGTGGCGATGAGCTCGTTCAGTTGAGGCGCATTGCTGGATAACGCTTTCAGGTTTGCCTTTGCATGGCTCAGGCGCATGGTGGCCCAAAATCTGCTGCCCACCCCCGGCGTGCTTTCGACGCCGGCATCCCCGCCCATCAATTGCGCGAGGTGACGATTGATGCGCAAGCCAAGCCCGGTCCCGCCGAATTTACGGGTTGTCGATTTGTCGGCTTGTTCAAAAGCCTGAAACATTCGCGGCAGATGCTCCGGCGAAATGCCGATGCCGCTGTCTTCAACGGTGAATCGGACGAGGATGGTATTGTCGGTTTCTTCGAGCACCCGACCAATCAACTTGATCGAACCCGCAGCCGTGAATTTGATGGCATTGCCGATGTAATTGAGCAGAATCTGGGTCAAACGCATTGCGTCACCATGCAGGGCAGGTGGTATCCCGGCAACATCGGAAATGAACTGAAGTCCCTTGGTCCGGACTCGCTCGGCAACCTGCGTCGAGACATTGGCAATTACATCGGCAAGACTAAAGTCGATGGGAGCCAGTTCCATCCGGCCGGCCTCGATTTTCGAGATATCAAGGATGTCATTGATGACGCTCAGCAGATGCTCGGCGGAGATGGATATGCTTTCCAGTCGTTCCGCCTGAAATGGCGTTTGCTGCTCCTGGCGCATCAGGTGAGTCAGGCCGATGATCGCATTCATCGGCGTGCGAATCTCATGGCTCATGTTGGCCAGAAAGCGGCTTTTCGCTTCGTTGGCGGCCTCGGCAACTTCAGTAGCGGCGAGAGCTTGACTGGCGGCTTCGGCCAGCTGGATGCGTTCCGTGATGTTTTCCTGAATCGAGAGGTAATGGATGACCTTGCCATTGGCATCACGGATCGCAGTAACGTTGGCTATTTCGGTGAATTCGCTGCCATTGCGCGTCAGATTGATGAAGCGTCCCCGCCACGATTTTCCTTCAGCCAGCGCCTTCCACATTTCTGCATAGGTGGCTGAAGGCGTTTTTCCGGAGCTCAGAAATCCAGCAGGTTGTCCGATGGCTGACGCGGCCGAATAACCGGTGATTCGGCAGAACGCAGCATTCACATATTCGACCCGGGCATCACCATCGGTAATGATGATTGCGTTCGGGCTTTGCTCGACCGCCAGCGAGAGCATGCGCAAATTGCTTTCAGTTTCCTTGCGCAAAGTGACATCCCGGGCAATCGACAGTACGCCATGTTGCGAGATTGAGCCTGTGGTGACCGGAGTCTTGATGATTTCCCAGAAGTAACGCTGGCCGGTGCTTGGTGAATGGGTCTCGAGTTCGTACGTGCCCGGCTTGCCGGTTTCGAGCACTTCCCTGTCGTCTGCCTCGGAGCGGGCGACAATTTCAGGCGGGAACAAATCGCGAACAGTGTGGTTGAGCACCTCCGCTTCGGTGCGTTCGAAGGCCCGCAGGGTTGCTGGGTTTACCGTGACATAAACGCCGGCGGCATCCTTGAACCAGATCGGGTCGGGGATGGAATTGAGTAGTTCTTCGATTCTCGACGATTGAAACGCGACGCGCTCTTCCAGCGAACGTTTTTGTTCAAGCAGCGTCAATTGTGTGCGTACCCGCGCCTGGACGGCCGGAAGATTCAGGGGTTTTGAAATGAAATCGACCGCCCCTGCTTCAAGTGCCCGCGTTTCCGATGCATGATCAGTCGTGCCAGTAACAAAAATCACCGGGATGGATGCCAGCCGCGGATTGGCCTTCAGGGCGACGCAGACATCGAAGCCGCTCAGGCCGGGCATCCACATATCGAGCAGGATAAGGTCAGGCAGGGGGTCGGTTTCAAGTCGAAGCAGCGCTTCCTCGCCATTGACGGCGACGTCGATCGCCCCCAGATACCTCAACGCAGCAGTCAGCAGCGCCACGCTAAGCCGGTCATCGTCGACGACCATCAGGCGCCAGTCAGTCATCGACTTCGATTACCAGATTTCGCTTTGTACTGCAGCTGATCCCTGTGGACGTAGAGCGCTGAGGATCAGGGAAAACTGTGCATCCAGTTCGACGCTGAGATCAAACAAGGTCAATGTGTTATCAGTGCCTTCGCGAACAATATTGCTGACCCGGGCTTCCTGGAGATCGGTCAGACCAAGATTGATATAGGATTTTTCCACTTCGTCAATCATGCCGTTCAGGTGCAGGTGCGCATCGGACTGTTGTTTGCGCAGCAATTCGCGGAGCGATTCAACCGCATCCGCCGTTTCGCTTACCGCAGCCTGCAGCGCCTCGGCCCGATGGGCCGACTCTTGCCGCATGGCGATTGTTTCAGCGATGGCCTCGGCGGTCTCGGCCAGAATGGCGATGTTGTCGCGAATCTTGCCATGCTGGATTTCGTCGTCCGGCAGATCGATGATCAGGATCGATACGGCACTGTAATTCACCACCAGACGTCGGCTGAACTGAAAGATACGGCCCATGGTCGAACTTTTCTCGAGCACCGACTCTTCCAGCGGTGAAGCCTTGCCAGAACTGGTTCGAGTACAGCTGCCGTTGGCATGGCGTACCTGAACATGACAGTGGATGCCGTATTGATCGGTGGCTTCAAGCAGTCGTTGCGCCAACTCATCGTAGCTGGTCACGCCAAGGCTGCTGCGCATGAAAGTGAGCAGGGCACCGGTGTCGCCGAGGTTACGCAGGAAGCCCATGGCCATCGACTCCAGCGACGCCTTCTCTGCGGCAAGCTTTTTCGTTGCCTCTTGAAGCTCAACGACGCGCTGTACCTTGCGCAGAAGAACTTGTGGATCAAAGGGCTTGACCACGAAATCGTCGCCACCGGAGTCATATGCATTGATCAGATCAGGCAGGTCGTCATGCGATGAAACAAATATCACCGGCACCTTGTAGTTAGCCCGCAAGCGCTGACAGGTCTCGAAACCGTCGATGCCGCCCATCTCGATATCAAGCAGGATCAGGTCAGGCAGTTGGGGGCCGGCCTCAAGGCGCGCCAGGCAGTCTTCGCCAGACTCGACTGTTTCTACCATGAAGTTGGCCATTAGGGCCTGACGCATGCTTTCAGCCACGATCGGGCTGTCGTCGACGACGAGTACAAGGCTGGTCGGGTTGGAAGAACTGTCAAAAGTTTCCATGGTGTCTCTTCAAGTTGTTTTTTTGGCGGTGAATCACGTGAGTCTATAGGTCGCCGCCTAATAACTCTATTTGACTAAAGGCATAGATTTGCTGTTCGTTGATATTTGTCAACTGGAAATCCAGTTGGAATTTCATGGCGATGTACTCAGTTCGGCTTCTTGCCCGCCTGTGCATGCTGGTCGTGCATCACGATGCGTGAAGCAAAGACTATCGCCAGCAGGTTTGCCGCGATGGCGACGTAGCCGACGGTTGGGTAGCCGACCAGCTTTCCGGTGCTGTCCAGCGAAATGAGGTAGCCAGCCAGTGTCGTCGCCAGCCCCATGGCGAGTGATTGCACTGTGCCGTTCAGCGACATGAAGGTGCCGCGTAGCTTCGGCTGTGCCGCTGAGGAAATGATTGCCATGGCCGGGATCATGCGCCCGGAGACCAGTACAAAAAATGACGTGGTGCAGATGACCCAGGTCCATAGCGGCAAGACGCCGACGTTGGTCAAAACAGCCAAAGGAAGCATGGCGGCGATGGCGAGCATGCGATAGACCTTGAGTTTGCCGTACTTGTCGGCCCAATGGCCGATGAAACGAGCGGTGATCAGTGTGGCGCCGCCACCCACGAAATAGACGATGGGGATGTCCTGCTGCGAGATGCCGACATTACTGACGGCGTACACCGTGATGTAGGGGATGACGGTGAAGCCGGAAAAAATGATCAGCGCGGAGTAGAGCAGGGCACGCAGGTGGTTGGTGTCTCCCAGCACGGCGAAGGTTGACGAGAGCAGGTGGGCGCGTTTCTCGTCGCTCAGGTGGTGCCGTAGTTCCGGCAGGATGCGCAGGCCGACGAGAATGAAGACGACGCTGAGGGCGGCAATGAAGATGAAGGGGGCGCGCCAGTCGAGGTGATTGGCCAGCCATAGCGATAGTGGTACCCCGGCTACCGTGGAGATCGAGAAGGCGGTCGAGACGAGGCCGCTGGCTCTGGCGCGCCGGGCGAAGGGAATGGCGTCGCCGATCATGGTTTGTACCAGGGCGCCCATGATGCCGCCGAACACCCCGGCCAGGCAGCGCGCCACCATCAGCGTGGAATAGTTGGGGGCCAGGCCGCAGGCCAGGGTTGCCAGGCCAAAGAGGGCGAAACAGACCAGCAACAGGCGCTTGCGCTCGAAGAGATCGACAAAGGTCGCGGCCAGAATTCCCGAAATCGCTGCGCTGAAACTGTAGGAGGCGACCAGCAGGCCGAACTCGGGCGTGCCGATGCCGAACGCCCGCATCAGGATCGGGCCGAGCGGCATCATGATCATGAAATCGAGAATGTGGCTGAACTGAATGCCTGCCAGGGTGAGCAGGAACAGGCGTTCAGCGCGAGGGGTTAGCGTGGCGGGCATCGGGGAGGTGTTGGCCGGGGTGGTTTGGCGGCAAGGATACGCGCCACAAGGTTTTTCGGTCGAAATCGTAGACATCTGAATAGTGAATGGTTCAGCTGAACCTGGCCCGGCCGAAATGGCAGGCTTTTGCCGCTCACGCCCCCCATTTTTTCCCGTTCCGTGTGGGGATGCAAAGCCTGCTGATCGAATCCCCCCGCTGACTGCTGCGGTCAACCCGATTTTTTGGCCTTTTTCGCGTTGCACCACGAACCCGGAACGTCGGTGAATCCGTTCGAACAAAATGGCCTTTGGGCTTACAATTTATGCCTGTTTGCGGGTTTGCGCTGGTTTTCAAACTATTGCCAAAGAGTTGAATGATGCGTCTCAGGTCGTTTTTTCCAGCCTTTCTAATGTTGATGCTTGCCGGCTTGGCGCAGGCACAAATGCCATCCATCACGGTCAGCACCAACAACACGCCGCTCGACCGCAAGGCATTGCAGGACTTGTCGCAGGAAGCCTTTCGGCGGATCGGCGTCGAGTTCAAGCTGGTCAGCCTGCCTTCGGAGCGATCATTGTTTGCAGCCAATACCGGCGACGTTGATGGCGAAGGATTGCGGGTCGCCGGCCTGAGTGGCCAGTATCCGAATCTGGTACAGGTGCCCGAGCACTTTATCGGCATCAGTTTCGTTGCTTTCGCCAGGGACGCGACGATCAGGCTGGATCGGGGCTGGGAGAGCCTGAAGCCTTATAGCGTTGCCTTCATTAACGGCTGGAAGATGTTCGAGAACAATACAACCGGAGTTCGCGTGGTGAACAAAGTGGACAAGCCCGAACAATTGTTCCGCATGCTCGAAGGTGGCCGGGTCGAACTGGCGCTCTATACCCGTGCCGATGGCGTTGCACTGGTACGCAGCATGGGTTTGACCTCGATTGCGCCGCTTTCGCCAGTATTGAAAGATGTCGATATGTATCTCTATCTGAACAAGAAGCATGAAGCGCTCGTTCCCCGGCTGGCTCAGGCGTTGCGTGACATGAAGTCTGACGGCAGCTACAACCGCATCCTTGCCGCGCACAAGGTAGAGTAGGCAAGTCGCCCGTGGCCACCAACAAAGCCGATGCTGAGCAGCTGGGTTTCCTTGGGCTGAAAAGTCGCGTCACCCGTCGCCTTCTGACCTGGATGCTGATTGTTGGTGGCCTGGCTTCGGTACTGGTGTCGATCGGAGAGGCTTTTCACAGTTACCGGGAGCGTCTCGACTATATCGAGCGGCATGTTGATTCGATCGGCAACTTTACCCGGCCTTCCCTGATCAAGAGTCTCTGGGCATTTGATCGGGAGCAGGTTGAGATTCAGCTTGGATCGGTCACCCAGTTGCCGGAGATCAGCGTTGCCTTGTTGCGCCAGCGGGGCATGAATGAACTTCGTTTTGGTGCCGAGCATCTATCCACGGACACCATTGAGACCAGTTTCCCGCTGATCCACAGGGAAGGTGGGCTGGAGCACGATCTGGGAACGCTGGTATTCATTACCGATTTGCGCGAAGAGCGCCAGATGATGTTGCGCAACGCCCTCATTCCTTTTGCCGCCAATACCGTCATGATTCTGCTGATCGTGGTCGTTGTCGGCATGGTCTATCACGCCATCGTGCGACGCCGGCTGTTCGTTCTTGCCGCGGAGTTGCACAACATCACGCCCGATGATCTGCGCAACGTGACGCCGCTATCGACATCAGTGCCACCGGCGTCGGTGCGTGACGAGTTTGACGAACTGGCCAACGCTATCGTCCGACTGAAAGCGACTGGTGGTCAGGCGCTACGTGAAGCGGAGGAAAAGGCCATCGAGTTGAGCCGCTTGATGGAGACGCTGGCCGAGTCGGAAAAACTGCTGGCAACCATCATCGATACGGCGCCCATGCGCATTTTCTGGAAAGACCGCGAACTCAACTATCTGGGCTGCAATCCGGCCTTCGCCATCGACGCGGGGAAAAATACGCCGGAAGAACTGATCGGCCTCGACGACTACCAGCTCGCTTCCGCTGAATATGCCGACGACTATCGGGCGGATGACCGCCTTGTCATCGAATCGGGAATCAGCAAGCTCAATTATGAAGAGCCGTTGAAAATTCCGGATGGGCGAACCATCTGGTTGCGGACCTCAAAGGTGCCGCTACGCAATCTCCAGGGCGAGATTATTGGTGTGCTCGGCATTTTCGACGACATCACGGCGGTCAAGCAGATCGACGAGGAACTGGAGCGCCATCGGAATCATCTGGAGCAACTGGTTGAGGAGCGAACCACCGAACTCTCCCAGGCCAAGCGGGTTGCCGAATCGGCCAATCTGGCGAAGAGCGCTTTTCTGGCCAACATGAGCCACGAGATTCGCACACCGCTCAATGCCATCACCGGCATGGCGCATCTGATCAGGCGCAGTGGTCTGGCGCCCGGGCAGCTCCTGCAGCTTGAGAAACTGGAAGGCGCCAGCACGCATCTGCTCAGCATCATCAACGCCATTCTCGATTTGTCGAAGATCGATGCCGGCAAGTTCGTGCTTGAGGAAGCCGAAGTCCATGTCGAGGCCATTCTGGCCAATGTCGCGTCGATGTTGCAGGAACGGGCGCAGGCCAGGCAGTTGCGGTTGATTGTTCAGGCAGAGGGAGTTCCGCTTTCCCTGATCGGCGACTCGACGCGCCTGCAGCAGGCGTTGCTCAACTACGCCAGCAACGCTGTCAAGTTCAGCGAAGCCGGGGAGGTTGTGCTGAGTGTTCGCATGCTTGAGGAAAGCCTTGACGACGCGCTATTGCACTTTGAGGTGATTGATGGCGGCATCGGCATTGCGCCGGAAGCGATTTCCCGTCTGTTTTCCACCTTCGAACAGGCCGACAATTCGACGACGCGAAAATATGGTGGCACTGGCCTGGGGCTCGCCATCACCCGCAAGCTGGCCGAAATGATGGGGGGTGAAGTCGGCGTCACCAGCGCGCCCGGGGCCGGCAGCACGTTCTGGTTCACCGCCCGTTTGCGCAAGTCTGCCGACGAGATGGAAAGACCTCTGGCGAATCATTCCACCGTCGACTCCATTGGAGCCCGCCTCAAGGAAAAGCATGCAGGACGCAGTCTGCTACTGGTTGAAGACGATATCGTCAATCAGGAGATCAGCCTCAGTGTGCTCGAAGATGTCGGCCTGCTCATTGATGTTGCCGATGATGGTGTAGAGGCGGTCGAACGCGCCAGATCAAAGCTTTACGATGTGATCCTGATGGACATGCAGATGCCACGGATGGATGGCCTGGAAGCCACGCGTGAAATCCGGAAACTTCCCGGCAATGAAAGCGTTCCGATCATCGCCATGACCGCAAACGCCTTCGCCGAAGACAAACAGCGTTGCCTGGAGGCCGGCATGAACGATTTCATCGCCAAGCCAGTCAATCCGAATACGCTCTATGCGATCCTTCTGGAGTGGCTGTCGAACAAGGCTTGAGTCCTGACTAGCCTTAGTAACCGTTCGTGCTGAGTAGGCGCACCGCGCCGTATCGAAGCACCGTATCACTCGCAAAACTCCCGAACTGCCTTCGATACGCGGGCAAGCCCGCTACTCAGGCCGAACGGTGAGCGTTTAGCGCTAACTGCCGCGCATCTTGCTCAAGGCCAGGTTGGCCGCCGCCGTCCGGGTTTCGACGCCGAGCTTCTCGAAGACATGTTCCAGATGTTTGTTGACCGTGCGCGGGCTGTTGCCGAGGATGTCGCCGATGTCGTTGCTGGTCTTGCCCTGAACCACCCAGTAAAGCACTTCGGCTTCGCGCTGGGTCAGGCGGAAGGCAGCGATCAGCGATTCGATGGCCGAGGCGTCGTTTTCCTCGCGCAGCACGACCAGCCATTCATCGTCGCCGGTCTGGTCGTGGAAAGAGGCGAGCAGGCGGCGGCTACCGTCGGCCTGTGCCGTACTACCGCGCTCGAAAGGCTCGAAGATGCGCCCCGGTTCGGCGTTCGGGATACCGGGGGCGGTGTCGCTGATTTCAAAAATAGCCATGTCGCGCCGGCATTCGACCTTGAAACTGACGCCGCCACGTACGGTGAATTTGACGGCATTGCCCAGCACGTTGATCAGAATCTGGCGCATGCGCTTTTCGTCGGCCCGCACCACAGACGGCAATTCGCCACCTGGCTGGTAGTCGAAGGAAAGCCCCTTGTTGCGCGCCTGCAGCTCGAACATGCCGACGATCTGCTGCATGAAGTCGGGGAAATTCACCGCCCTGACGTCGAGCGACAGCTTGCCGCCTTCGATGCGGGTGATGTCCAGCGTGCCTTCGATCACTGACAGCAGGTGGTCGCCGGACTTGCGGATGACGGTGACCGCCTGCTTGCGGTGCGGCGGAACCGTTTCGTCGGCGTCGAGAATCTGGGCGTAGCCGAGAATGCTGTTGAGCGGCGTCCGCAGTTCGTGGCTGATCGCCGTGATGTAACGGCTTTTTGCCTGATTGGCCTGCTCGGCGATCAGCTTGGCTTTCTGCAGAGCTTCGTCGGTCCGTTGGTGCGACTCGATTTCCTGGATCAGCAGCTGCGTTTGCCGGTTGGATTCCTCCTGCGCGACCAGCCGGCTCTGCTGGGTCAGCACCATCCACCAGGCAGCGACGCCGGAAAGTAGCAGCAGGGCGGCAAAAGCCTTGATGAAACTGTCCTGCAGGGCGGCGATCAGCAGCAGTTGTTCCGGACCGAAGGCGAGGCGTTCGTGGGTGTAGAGCACGCCGAGGACCAGCGCCAATACTGGCACGATGCCGGTCATCAGCAGCAGGTAATGGCCGAGGCCGGTTTCCAGATAGGGCAGGGCGGCTGCCGGCAGCAGGCGGCGCAGGACGGCATTCCATTGCGCGGTCAGGCTGGCCTGCGGTTTGCACAGGTCGTGGCAGCGGGCGTCGAGCGAGCAGCATAGCGAGCAGATCGGTCCCTGGTAGGCGGGGCAGTGCGCCATGTCCTCGCCTTCGTAGCCACGTTCGCAAATTGTGCATTTTGGGCGTTGACCGCGCCCCGCAGGAAGCACTCTTGGGGTGCAGCAGTCGCTACCGGGCGGGCCAGATAGTAGCGGCCGCCAGTTGCCTAGGCGATCAGTGGCGAAATCAGCAAGGCGCTGCCCAGCGCAACAAAGGAAGCGTAAGGCTGCAATTCCGTCCCGAGCAGGCCGACGAAGGCGGCAGTCGAGAGCAGCGAGCCGGCATAGGCGTTGGTGACGTTGATCTTCAGTTGCGAAACGATGACGAAGAGCGCCGTGGCGGCAATCGCCAGCGTCGTGTTGTCGAAAACGTGCGAGAAACCGATCAGGTACATCTGGTTCGGGTCCATCGCCTTGTCAGCGGGTACGGCGTTGCGCAGCGCCAGCCAGGCGAGTAGCGCGCCACCGAGCATCTTGAGGATGCCGGGCACGACCCAGCCGGGACCGCCGATGATGACGCCGAACCACCAGCGGCGGGCATTGGCCGGGGTTTTCTCGGGCATGAAACGCAGGTAATCGACCTGTTCGCCCATCTGGGTGACCAGCGCGATGCCAACGGTCAGCGCGGCGCCGAACAGATGCGGATTGAAGCTGCCGCCATCGCCCTTCTCTCCGGCGTATTGCCAGAGACCGGCAAGGGCTTGCGGCTCCTCGATGAAGACGAAGGCGTAGGGCAGGATCAGGAGAAAAATCCAGAGCGGCTGCGTCCACGCCTGCAAGCGGCTGATCGCGGTGACGCCGTGGGTGACCAGCGGAATGACCACCAGAGCGCAGATCAGATAGCCCCAGGCTGGCGGAATCTTGAAAGCAAGCTCCAGCGCGTAGGCCATGATCGCCGCTTCGAGCGCAAAGAAGATGAAGGTAAAGGAAGCGTAGATCAGCGAGGTGATGGTCGAACCGATGTGGCCGAAGCCAGCACCGCGCGTCAGCAGATCCATGTCCAGACCGTGCTTGGCCGCGGTGTGGGCGATCGGCAGGCCGATCAGGAAGATGATCAGCCCGGTGGCGAGAATGGCCCAGAAGGCATTGATGAAGCCGGCATTGACCAGCATGGTGGCACCGACGGCCTCCAGCACCAGAAAGGAGGCGGCGCCGAAGGCGGTGTTGGCCACCCGCATTTCCGACCATTTGCGGAAGCTGCGCGGCGTGAAGCGCAGGGCGTAGTCTTCGAGTGTTTCATTGGCAACCCAGGTGTTGTAGTCGCGGCGGATCTTTATGACGCGCTGGATGGGTGAATGGGCGATGAATTCATGGGGGTATAGAAGCATGTTCTGTGCCCCATCTGCCCGCTCAGTGGGGCGCATGGATACTGAAGTTGCTAACGATTGACCACTTACTCTAAGCGAGCGGTGATCTCGTAAGGCGATAGAGGTTGCTGGAGACGCAGCACCTGAAGTTCTGGCGCGCTGGGCTCCAGCAATTCAACTACACCGTTTCGGCTTATTACAAGGCAAGTCCCGGTCTGGCGCGCTGTTTCTCGTGCCCGCAATGCGGCGCGCTGGATCGCCGCGACGGAGTGGCGCAGGTCGGCATCGTGTGAGTGTTCAATCGATTGCTGATTCATTGTGTATCGCTCCAATCCAATAGCGCCGGTTGGGTGCCAGCGTTGTCAAACAGCATCCAGGCATCGACTTTTGGCGCGTAAAGGCGATGGAAGTTTGCCAGGCCAGCCGCAAAGCGGCGGCGGATTACCGCTTCCGGAACATTGTGGCCGCCTTGCTTGACCCGTTGCGCGACACGGGCTATTGCTTCCTCTGGGCAGATGCTTCGGATTTGTACCAAGGGCATTCGCCCAAAGCTAACATGGCGGGTTATCACATATCGGCGAGATCGATGCAATAGCATCCAAGGCGTGCACAAAATGGTATACAACATAGGATGCCTTAAATGCGCGCACTTAATTGGTGCGCTGTGCCTTGTTTCAGGTCTTGGCAAGGTGCATCAGCAGATTTCGTCTTAAATAAAACAGTGGCTTGCAAGCTGGTTCGCGTCTTGCTTTTAGAGTCACAGTCATTTTGCCCGGAGCAAGCTTGTGTCCATTCATGTCGCACTAAATCACGTTACACATTACAACTACGACCGCCTGGTCAATCTTGGGCCGCAGGTGATCCGTCTGCGCCCCTGTCCGCATTCCCGGACGCGCATCCTCTCTTATTCGCTGAAGATCGGGCCGAAGACGCATTTCGTTAACTGGCAGCAGGACCCTCAGGGCAATTACCTTGCCCGTCTGGTCTTTCCGGAACAGACCCGCGAATTCCGCGTCGAGGTTGATCTGGTCGCCGAAATGTCGGTCATCAATCCCTTCGACTTCTTCCTCGAGCCGCACGCCGAGAAGATTCCCTTTGCCTATGAAGCAGGCGAGCGTCACGAACTGGCGCCCTATCTCTACAAGGTCGCCTACGGTCCGCTGTTTGATAAATATGTCGCTGCGATTTCGCGCGAACCGTTGCGCAGCGTTGATTTTCTGGTGGCGATCAATGCCCAGTTGCAGCGCGACATCAGCTACACCATCCGCATGGAGCCTGGCGTCCAGACGCCGGAAGAAACGCTGACCAAGCGTTCCGGCTCGTGCCGCGATTCGGCCTGGCTGCTGGTCCAGGTGCTGCGCCACCTTGGGCTGGCGGCGCGGTTCGTTTCCGGCTATCTGATCCAGTTGACCGCAGACGTCAAATCGCTCGATGGCCCCTCCGGTCCCGAGAAGGATTTCACCGACCTGCACGCCTGGACTGAGGTTTATTTGCCCGGCGCCGGCTGGATCGGTCTCGATCCGACTTCCGGCCTGTTTGCCGGTGAAGGCCATATTCCACTCGCATGCACGCCCGAACCGTCCTCCGCTGCGCCGGTCAGCGGCGGTGTCGACGAGTGCGAAACCGAATTTGCCCACCACATGCAGGTCACCCGCATCTGGGAAGCGCCGCGCGTCACCAAGCCCTATACCGAAGAGCAGTGGAGCGATATCGAAAGTCTTGGCCACAAGATCGACGACACGCTGGGCGAGCTCGACGTACGCCTGACCCAGGGCGGCGAGCCGACCTTCGTGGCGGTCGACGATCCGGATGGCGCTGAATGGAATACGGCCGCGCTTGGACCCACCAAGCGCATCTTTGCCGCCGACCTGTTCCATCGCCTGCGGGATAAATATGCGCCGAACGGCCTGATGCATTTCGGTCAGGGCAAGTGGTACCCCGGCGAGCAGCTCCCGCGCTGGTCGCTGAACTGCTTCTGGCGCAAGGATGGCGAGCCGATCTGGAATTCGCCGGCACTGTACGCCAATGAGAGCGTCAACTACGGTGTGACTGCCGAACAGGCCGGACACTTCCTGAAGCGTGTGGCCGAGCGCCTCGGCGTTACCGGAGAGCACGTCTTCCCGGCCTTCGAGGATGCCTACTACTACATGTGGCGTGAGCGCCGTCTGCCGGGCAACGTTGATCCCTTCGATTCGCGCGTCGACGACGCACTCGAACGCGAGCGCCTGATGAAAGTGTTCACACAGGGCCTGACCTACACCGTCGGTCACACCCTGCCGATCATGAAGAATGTCTGGGGCGAATGGCAGACCGGGCCCTGGTTCCTGCGCGCCGAGCGCTGCTACCTGTTCCCCGGTGATTCGGCGATGGGCTACCGCCTGCCGTTCGATTCGCAGCCATGGACGGCGCAGAGCGATTACCCCTACGTCAATCCGCCCGATGCCGAGACGGCGACCGATCCGCTGGCCAGCTACGCCGCGCTGCGTGCCCGGGTCAGCAACGAGCGCGAAGCCAGCATCCCGCAGATGCAGGATCGCCGCAGCGGTTCTGCGGCCGGTTTTGCTGAAGCGCATGGCAAGGGTCGCCCGTGGGAGAAGCCGACCGATACCGTGCCCGGCTTCAAGGAATCGGCCGCCTGGATCACCCGCCTGGCCATGTGTGCCGAGCCGCGTGATGGCAAGCTCTACATCTTCATGCCGCCGACCGAAAAGCTCGACGACTACCTCGAAATTGTCGCTGCGGTCGAAGCCACCGCCGACGAAATGAGTCTGCCGGTGATCATGGAAGGCTATGAGCCGCCGTCGGATCCGCGCCTGACGCATTTCCGCGTTACGCCTGACCCCGGTGTCATCGAAGTCAATATCCATCCGGCCAAGAGCTGGGATCAGCTGGTCGACCAGACCACCCACCTTTACGAATCGGCCCACATCTCGCGCCTGACCACCGAGAAGTTTATGGTCGATGGTCGCCATACCGGTACTGGCGGTGGCAATCACTTCGTCCTTGGAGGCGCGACGCCGAACGATTCGCCCTTCCTCCGTCGGCCGGATCTGCTGAAGAGCCTGATCGCCTACTGGCACAATCATCCGAGCTTGTCCTACCTGTTCTCCGGCCTGTTCATCGGCCCGACCAGCCAGGCACCGCGGGTCGATGAAGCCCGCAACGACAGCCTCTATGAGCTGGAAATTGCCTTCAAGCAGATTCCGCAACCGGGTGGCGTTGTGCCGCCATGGCTGATCGACCGCATCCTGCGCAACCTGCTCACCGACGTCACCGGCAACACGCACCGTTCCGAGTTCTGTATCGACAAGCTCTACTCGCCGGATGGCCCGACTGGCCGCCTCGGCCTGCTTGAGCTGCGCGCCTTCGAAATGCCGCCGCATTCGCGCATGTCGCTGGTCCAGCAATTGTTGCTGCGGGCGATGATTGCCCGCTTCTGGGAACAGCCTTATGAGCCGGCCCGCCTGACGCGCTGGGGCACCGAGCTGCACGACCGTTTCATGCTGCCGTTCTACGCCGAGCAGGATTTCCGCGATGTCATGGAAGAAATGGGCATCGCCGGCTTCCCCTTCAAGGCCGAATGGTTCGCCCCGCACTTCGAGTTCCGCTTCCCGAAATATGGCGATTTCGCCGTCAAGGGTATCGAATTCGAGCTGCGTCACGCCCTGGAACCCTGGCATGTCATGGGTGAAGAGGGTGGCGCGGGGACCACGGTGCGCTATGTCGATTCGTCGGTCGAGCGCCTGCAGGTCAAGGTCAAGGGCATGGCACCGGATCGTTATGTGCTGACTTGCAACGGCGTTCCGGTGCCCTTGCAGAACACCGGCACCAATGGCGAATTCGTCGCCGGTGTGCGATACCGTGCCTGGCAACCGGCTTCCTGCCTGCACCCGACCATCGGCGTGCATGCGCCACTGGTTTTCGACATTGTCGATACCTGGATGCAGCGTTCGCTGGGCGGTTGCCAGTACCACGTGGCGCACCCGGGCGGCCGCAGTTTCGACACCTTCCCGGTCAATGCCTTCGAGGCTGAAAGTCGCCGTCTGGCGCGCTTCTTCCGCTTCGGACATACCCCGGGCAAGATGCTGGTCGGCAGTCCTGAAGTCAGCGCTGAGCACCCGTTTACGCTAGACTTGCGGCGTTCCTAACCTCCACGAATGCGGGGCGCGGCCGGAAAGGCCGCATAGACAGGCCGGAAACGGCCTGTCTGCCTTGCTTACAGGCTAATGGCCCGCACTCTCCTCGCAATTTACCCGAACAACCCGCGCCGCTACGACGAAATGTTGACAGCGGATGGTGGCGTTCGCCCGCATTGGCGGCAGTTTTTCATTCATCTCGATGCAATTGCGCCGGACGAGATGCATCGGCGGCTCGATTTCGTCGACCGCCGGATTCAGGAAAACGGCGTTACCTACAACGTTTACGCCGATCCGGACGGTTCGGACCGGCTGTGGGCGCTTGATCCGCTGCCGCTGCTCATTGCGCCGGAGGAGTGGGCGCAGGTTTCAGCGGCGGTCGCCCAGCGCGCCCGGCTGCTCAATGCCATCCTGGCTGATCTCTATGGCGAGCAGAAATTGCTGGCCGAGGGCTTGTTGCCGCCGGCGCTGGTCTATGGCCAGCACGGCTACCTCTGGCCCTGCCGTGGCATCAAGCCACCGGGCGGGGTCTGGCTGCACAACTACGCAGTCGATCTGGCGCGGGCGCCGAATGGCCGCTGGTGGGTCATCGCCGACCGCACGCAGGCACCTTCCGGGGCTGGCTACGCGCTGGAAAACCGGCTGGTCGTCTCCCGCGTTTTCCCGGAGTTGTTCCGCGATCTGAGTGTCCAGCACCTCGCCGACTTCTTCCGCGACCAGCTGGATGGCTTGTCGGCACTGGCGCCGGTTGACGGCGACGAGCAGCCGCACATCGTCCTGCTGACGCCCGGACCCTACAACGAAACCTACTTCGAGCATGCTTATCTGGCCCGCTACCTCGGTTTCCCGCTGGTTGAAGGCCAGGATCTGACGGTACGGGGCGAAACGGTTTATCTGAAGACCCTGCGTGGCTTGAAGCGGGTGCATGTCATCCTGCGCCGGCAGGACGACGATTATTGCGACCCGCTGGAGTTGCGCGGCGATTCGGCACTGGGTATTCCCGGCCTGATCAACGTGGCGCGGGCTGGCCGCGTTGTCATGGCCAATGCGCTGGGCAGCGGCTTGCTCGCCTCAGGTGCGCTGATGGGCTTTTTGCCGGCGATCTGCCGTTCGCTGCTTGGCGAAAAACTGGCCATGCCCTCGGTCGCAACCTGGTGGTGTGGCGAAAAGCCGGCGCTGGAGTACGTCAAGGAAAACTTTGACGAACTGGTCATCAAGCCAGCCTACCCGACGCAACGCATGGACCCGGTCTTCGGTTTTGAATTGAAAGGCGAGGCGCGGGCTGAAATGTTGCGCCGGATCGAAGCCCGGCCACATGCCTACGTCGCTCAGGAAATGGTCGAGCTGTCACAGGTCCCGACCTGGAGCCGTTCGCACGAACGCCGCCTGCTGGCGCGTCCGGTGGGACTGCGCGCCTACGCCGTTTCAACGCCGGATGGTTATTCGGTGATGCCGGGTGGTCTGGCCCGCGTCGCGACCGGCGCCAACGCGCGCATCATCTCGATGCAGCGCGGTGGTTCGTCGAAGGATACCTGGGTGCTGACCAAGGGGCCGGTCAGCGAATTCACCATGCTCAAGCCGTCGATCAGCGTTCGTGATCTGGTGCGGGCTGGCGCCAACCTGTCGTCCCGCGTCGTTGAAAACCTGTTCTGGCTGGGCCGCTATTCCGAACGTTTCGATGACAGTGCCCGCATGCTGCGGGTGGCGCTGAGCCGTGTGGTCGAAGCCGGTGGCGAAAAGACCCAGGCCGTGGCTTCTTCGATGGAACTGGCCAAGAGCCTGCGCATCCTCCCTGAGCCGGAAGAAGATGCCAAGGTCAAGGAAGGCAGCGAACATGTCCTGCTCGAAGCGATCTACGACCCGGATCAGCCGGGCAGCCTGGCTGGCAATATTCGCAACCTGATGTGGTCGGCTACGCACGTACGCGAGCGCCTGTCGGTTGATCACTGGCATTCGCTGAACCGTTTGCAGCGCGAGCAGCAGGCGGCGCAGAAACAACACCCCTCGCTGACCGAAGCCATCGCCTTCCTCGACCGCGTGCTTGGTGTTTCGTCCTCGCTGACCGGTTTCGCGATGGACAACATGACGCGCGATGACGGCTGGCGTTTCCTGATCATCGGTCGTCGCCTCGAACGCCTGTCCTTTTTCTCCCAGGCCATTGCCGATTTCCTGCGCATCGAGTCGGCGCGCGGTCCGGGCTGCCTCGAGTGGCTGCTCGAAATGGCCGACTCGATCATCACCTATCGCTCGCGTTATTCGCGTTCGCCGGAGCTGTTGCCGGTCATCGACCTGCTGGTTTTCGATGACAGCAATCCGCATGGCGTGATTTTTCAGGGTAGCGTGCTGAATCGCTACCTTGACCGGATGGCGCGCGAACTTGGGGCCACTTTCGACGGCAAGCTGGGTGATGCGCTTGAGAACCTGCGCAACTTCGATCTGGAACGCCTCGAAGACCTGCAATTCGATGAATGCCACGCCTGCTCGGCCTGCGAAGAACTGGCGACGCTGCTGCTCGAACTCAATGTCGCGGCGATCCAGCTATCCGACTACCTTGGCATGCGCTATTTCACCCACGTCGGCGATGTCAGCCGGCAAACCATGGCACTTTGAACATGGAACCGGTTCGCTACCACGTCCGCCACGAAACCCGTTACGACTACGGCAGCCCCGTCTCGGTGTCGCAGCAGCAGCTTCACCTGTCGCCGCGCATTCTTGCCTGGCAGCAGATCGAGGAACAGCGCATCGACATCGAGCCGGTCCCGACCTGGCGGCGCGACGGGCAGGATGCTTTCGGCAATCCGGCCACCTGGATCGCCTACCACGCGCCGCATGATTCCCTGCTGATCCGTTCGGCGATGACCATCGCCATTACGCCGCACCTGCCGAAAGACATCGAGAAATCGCCGCCCTGGGAAGAGGTTCGCGATCATCTGGCCTACGATTCCGAGGCGCCGCGTCCGGATGATCTCGATGCCACCCGCTTCCTGTTCGAGAGTCCGCATGTTCGCATCAAGCACGAACTGGCCGATTACGCCGCTGACTGCTTCCCGCCCGAGCGACCCGTGCTGGTGGGTGCCGAGGCGCTGATGGCCAAGATATTCCGGGAATTCAAGTTCGACCCGGAGGCGACGACGGTGTCGACGCCGGTCATGGAAACGCTGGAAAAAAAACGCGGCGTCTGTCAGGACTTCGCCCACCTGATGATTGCCTGCCTGCGAGCCCTTGGCTTGTCGGCACGCTATGTCAGCGGCTATCTGCTGACCCGGCCACCTGCCGGCAAGCCCCGGCTGATCGGGGCCGATGCCTCGCACGCCTGGGTCTCGGTCTATTCGCCGGGCAGTGAAAACGACTGGGTGGATTTCGATCCGACCAACAATCTGCTGCCGGATACCGAGCACATCACGGTCGCCTTCGGTCGTGATTTCTCCGATATTTCGCCTTTGCGCGGCATCATCCTCGGCGGTGGCGGCACCGAGCCCGAAGTGGCGGTGACCGTCGTGCCGCTTGATGAAGAAGAAATCCCAGCCGGCCTGCTTGCCGAGCCGGAAACGACCGACGAACCCGAACCCGAAGTCGACGTCAAACCTAAAACCTGATGCCCAGCGTCGCGATAATTGGTGGTGGTCCGGCTGGTTTGATGGCGGCCGAACAGCTTGCTGCACCCCAAGAGTGTTTCCTTCAGGGCGCGGTCAACGGCCTGAAAGTGGCGGTTTTCGACGCCATGCCTTCGCTGGGCCGCAAGTTTCTGATGGCTGGCAAGGGCGGCATGAACATCACCCACGCCGAACCGCTGCATGATTTCAAGGCCCGTTACGGTAACCGTCAGGCGCAGATTTCGCCATTGCTTGATGTTTTCGGGCCAGAGCAACTGCGTGCCTGGATTAGCGAGCTAGGTATCGAAACCTTCGTCGGCACCTCGGGCCGGGTTTTTCCCACAGAAATGAAAGCTGCGCCTTTGCTGCGTGCCTGGCTGCACCGGCTGCGCGGGCAGGGCGTGCAAATTCATGTTCGCCATCGCTGGCTTGGCTGGACGGCTGATGGCGCTTTGCGTTTCGATACGCCAAGCGGAGAAGTCAGCCACCACGCTGATGCCGTGATTCTGGCGCTGGGTGGTGGTAGCTGGGCCAGGCTCGGTTCGGATGGCGCCTGGGTGCCGCTGCTGGCTGGCATTGGCATTAATGTGGTGCCGCTCAAGCCGGCCAATTGTGGTTTCGATGTTGCGTGGAGCCACCATTTCAGCGACCGCTTCGCCGGGCAGCCGGTCAAGCCGGTAATCGCCAGAATTGGCGAGCTGCGCCAGCAAGGCGAATTCAACATCACCGCCAGCGGTGTCGAGGGTGGCCTGATCTACACCATGTCCGCAGCGCTGCGGGATGCTCTCGCCAGTAACGGGCGGGCGACGCTGACACTTGATCTGGTGCCGGGCCGCAGTCTGGAGCGGCTGACGGCCGAACTGTCCCGACCGCAGGGCCGCGATTCGCTGGCCAATCATCTGCGTCGCCGGATCGGGCTCGAAGGCGTCAAGGCTGGCCTGTTGCGTGAATTATGTCCGCCAGCGCAGTTGACCGCAGCATCCGGGCTGGCTGCTGCCATCAAGGCACTGCCTTTGCCGGTGACGGCAACCCGACCGCTCGACGAGGCGATCAGCACCGCCGGTGGCGTGGTTTTCGAGGCGCTGGACGAAACGCTGATGCTGAAGGACCGCCCCGGCATGTTTGCCGCTGGCGAGATGCTCGACTGGGAGGCTCCAACAGGCGGCTATCTGCTGACGGCCTGTCTGTCCAGCGGCCGGGCGGCCGGTCTCGGCGCCATACGCTGGTTGTCAGGGAAGCTGTGATTGCCTGCACCGCCAGTTCCCGGGAATCTAAAATCCATATTTTCTGCCTGTAAATAGCACCAATGTCCATTTTTTTGAATTTCATTTTCGGTTAGTCTTGGAGATGGATGGCTGCCTAGGGGCAGACGGAAAAACGCTGGAGGCAAGTCTTGGGGCAATACTGCGTACTGGTAGTGGATGACGAACCGATCGGCCGCGAAATACTGGCTGAAAATCTGGCAGTCGAAGGCTATCTTGTGGTCGAGGCAGAATCCGGCGAAGCCGCCTGGAAACTGATTGATGGCACGCCGGAGCGCTTCGATGCGATCCTGCTCGATCGCATGATGCCGGACATGGACGGCATCGAGATCCTGCGCCGGGTCAAGAACCGTTCGGACATGCGGCATGTGCCGGTAATCATGCAGACCGGCATGACGGCAGATACCGATGTGCTTGAAGGCCTGCAGGCCGGTGCCTATTACTACCTGACCAAGCCGTTTTCAGGCGACACGCTGCTGGCCATTGTTGCTGCGGCAACGCGCGACTATCGCGGCCACAAGGAACTCGAAGACGAGGTCAAGCGGCAGGGACAAATCCTCAGCTGCCTGGCCGAGGCGCGCTTTGTCTATCGCTCGCCGGAAGAGGCCCGCAGTCTGGCGGCCCTGCTCGCCAATGTGGCGCCTGACCCGGGCCGGGTGGCGCTCGGGCTTTCGGAACTGATGCTCAATGCGGTCGAGCATGGCAATCTGGAAATTGGCTACCAGCAAAAATCAGCGTTTATCGAGAGCGATTCGTTGAGCCATGAAATCGAGCGGCGCCTGGCTTCCCCGGAACTCGGCAGTCGTCGGGCTGAAGTGAAAATTCACCGTGGTGAAAGCGAACTGGTTTTTCAGATTTGCGATCAGGGGGCCGGCTTCAACTGGGCCAGTTATCTGGAAATGAGTCCGGAGCGGGCTTTCGATACGCACGGCCGAGGCATCGCCATGTCGCGCCTGATCAGCTTTGACCGCCTTGAATATCGCGGGCGTGGCAATGAAGTTGAAGCGATTATCAGTTTGTAGCGCTTGGGTGAGGTTGCGCCTCACCCTGTAATTCCGGATGTTTTGAACAGGCCTGTCGAATCAGCTCGATGGCCGCCGGGAACTCAAAGTTTTCCAGTGCCTTGTTCAGCTTGGCATGTTCGTCGCCCAGCAAGCGCTTGAGTTGGCGGCTCTCCTGGTTGGCCATTTCGACGCTGCGGATGTTGTCTTCGGCCAGTAGTGCCAGCAGGCGTTGCAGCATGGGGCGCAGCCCGGCGGGATCAATGGCATCGACTTGCAGGGTGAACGCCTGACGTAGCACGTTGAGTTGTCTTTCGTGGGCCTCGTTGAGTTTGGCCAGCAACGACTGGATCGTTTCTGGTGCAGCGTTCTGGCGCAGCGCATCTTCCAGTTCGGCCGCAGCTTTCTGCGTATCGAGCAAGCCGAGCGTGCCTGCCGTGCCTTTCAGGGTATGCACATAAGCCAGCGCCTTTGCCGGTTCGTCGCTGGTCAATGCTTGCGATGCCAGACTGACGGTCGGGCCATGGTGATCGGCATACTTTTTCAGAAGTTTGAGGTAGTTGTCAGCCTTGCCCCCGAGTGAAGTCAGACCGATTTCCGTATCAAAACCAGGCTGGCTGGCGAGTTGCTGGATATACATGGTCGGTGTTCCGGTCGGTGGGTAGGTTGGTGGTTGAATGGCTTGGCCCGGGGCGAGCCAGCGTAGCAGAATCCTGTGCAGGGTAGCCGGTTCGACCGGCTTTGTCAGGTGATCGACCATGCCGGCCTTGAGGCAGGCGGCACGGTCTTCAGCAAAGGCGTTGGCGGTTATCGCGACGATGATGGTTGTTGAGCGTTCGGGCAGGGCAAGAATCCGGCGGGTTGCTTCCAGGCCATCCATGATCGGCATCTGCATGTCCATCAGGATCAGGTCATACGCTTTGGCACTGGCCATTTCAACCGCGATTTGCCCATTTTCAGCCAGATCGGCCTCGATGCCGGTATTGGCCAGAAGGTCGAGGGCGACTTCCTGATTGACCGGATCATCCTCGACCAGAAGCAGTCGGGTGCCGGCGTAAGTTTGCCTGACCTTCGCCTCGGCATCGCTGGCTTCCGGCAGCGCGGCCGGCATGGCTTTGGCCAGCCCGAGGCGGGCGGTCATCCAGAAGGTGCTGCCCTGGCCTGGCGTGCTTTCCATGCCGGTTACGCCGCCCATCATGCGCGCCAGTTGCTGGCTGATCGCCAGGCCGAGGCCAGTGCCGCCATAGCGCCGGGTCGTTGAACTGTCGGCCTGCTCGAAAGGTTTGAAGAGTCGTTCCTGGGCTTCGGGAGCAATGCCGATGCCGGTGTCTTCGACGGCGAAGCGCAACAGTACGGCATCCGGCGAGTGCTCGATGACCTCGGCGCGGAGCAGAATGTGACCGCGTTCGGTGAATTTGACGGCATTCGAAAGAAAGTTGAGCCAGATCTGCTGCAGCCGCATCGGGTCGCCATGCAACGCCAGCGGGAGGTCAGGCGCGATCTCGGTAAGCAGCATCAGGCCCTTTTCGCGGGCCCGGAGTTCGATCATCTGCAGCGTTTCGGCAATGATCGGCCGGGTTGCAAAATCGCGGCTATCAAGACTCAGTTTCTCTGCCTCAATCTTGGAAATATCGAGGATGTCGCTGATGATGCCGAGCAGGTGTTGCGCCGAATCGGCTACCCGGTCAAGCCGCCCCTGCATGCGCGCTTCGCTGGTATCCCGGCGCATCAGGTGGGTCAGGCCGATGACGGCATTGAGCGGGGTGCGGATCTCGTGGCTCATGTTGGCCAGGAAGGCGCTCTTGGCCCGGTTGGCATGTTCGGCCTGATCCTTGGCGATGGCCAGTTCCTGCGTCCGGGCTTCGACCATGCTTTCCAGGCGACGGCGGTAGCTGGCCAGTTCTGCCTGCGCTTTTCGCCGCTCGGTGATGTCCACCGCAAAAGCCAGGATGTGGGCTTCGCCGTCGATGTCGATGACTGCGGCCGAGATGTCGATGTCGTGCGGGCTTCTGCTCCGGTCCAGCCAGCGGGTTTCGTGATTGACGACACTGCTGGCGGCATGGACCTCGGCCACAAAGCGCCGGCGACTTTCGAGGTCGGGCCAGAGGCCCAGCTCGACCGAGGTGCGGCCCAGCATTTCCTCGCGTTTCCAGCCGAAATCGCGCAGGTATTTGTCGTTGGCGTCGATGATGAGCCCATCCGAAGCACGGGCAATCGTCGCTGCCAGCGGGCTGGCATGAAAGGCTGCCTGAAACCGTTGATGCTCGTTGCGGCGAGCTGTTTCGGCTTCAAGGAGCGAGCGGTAACGGCGGATGCCACGGGTCTGGTAAATGGCACCGAAAACGGCGGCGGCAGTGAGCAGCAGGCCGAGGGTCAGGGCAATGATCAGCCGGGAGGCATCGCGCCAGTCGGCCAGCACCTCTTCTCGCGCAATCTTGGCGACCAGGAACCAGGGCGTATCGGGTATTGCCTGCAGGAACGCGAGTACCTGCACTCCCTGGTAATCCTGACCTTCGACGATGCCCGTCACGCCGCCGAAGGTGGCCATGACGCCCGGCACATCCTTCCGGCTTTCATGAATGCGCAGCTTCAAGGCGGCGTCTTGATGCTCGCGAACGTCGCTGAGGAACAGCAGGTGGTCGCCGTCGCGCTGGATGAGCAGGGTTTCTGCGGTACGACTCGGTACTGGCCAGGCGCGGGTCAGCGGGAAGAGGAATGTTTTTGGGCTGATCCGCAAAAGAATGGTGCCGAGACGCCGGGGTCCGCCTTTTCCTTTGGTGGCGAGGGGAACGATCACGTCGAGATGCGCCTCGCCGTTATCGGGGTCCAGATGCAGCTCGGTCAGGCCAGCGCGCCCGGTACTGTGGGCGATCTCAAGCGCTACGAAGACGCTGTCGCCGAAGGGATCAGGGCGGCCGCTCAGGCTGAGCCGGAGCTTGCCGGTGGCATCGAGCAGCAAGGCGTCCTGATATTGATAGTTGTCGACGATCGATTGCAAATGCTGGCGCAATTCTGATTCGGCCGGCGACTGGCTGGTTTTTGCCTGAAAAAGGGTGTCCACCGCAGCAATCAGTTTGCCATCGTCGGCCAGAACCTGACCATCGGCGCTGCGCTCGCGGCGCCATTGGCGGATCTGGCCGGTTTTCAGTTCGCTGATAACCCGCAACTGCTCGCCCGCTTGCCGGAAGCGTTGCTGGCGCTCGGCCTGATAATAGGAATAGCCGCCGATACTGACCAGACCAATGACGAGAACAAACGCTGCAAGGAACCAGCGGCTTTTGGCGGAGATGGCTGGCAGCCGCATCAGCTAATCAGCCGGGTGCAGGTCGGCGTTGCTCAAGCAGCGCCAGGGCGGCTTCGAAATCGAAATTCGACACTTTGCGCTCGAAGGCCGGGAAATTCTCGCCGAGCAGTTCTTGCAACTGAGGCGCCCACTGGCGAACCTGTTCCTGCACGCCAATATTGCCTTCGTCGAGCTGGCGACAAAGCTCGTCGAGCAATTCGACCGGCAACGGCTGGCCGGATGTTGCCGGGGCGGCTGGAGGTGCTGCCAGAAGCCGGTGCAGATGACGGCACAATTCACCGTAATGGCTTGCGGTTTGGCCGATCAGCGGGGCGATCGTTGCGGCCGGCTGGTTTTCCTTGATGGCAGCTTCAAGGGCAGCGGCCGATTGTTGCACGGCGACGGCACCCAGTGTGCCGCTGGCGCCCTTGAGCGAATGGGCGAGGCGGCGGGCTTCCTCGACATTGCCGGCAGCGAGTTCCTGGCTGATCAGCGCAAAGTCGCCATCGTGGCTGTTGGCAAACTTGCCGAGCAGGCGGGTGTAGCTGCTCATCCGTCCACGCATCGAGTGCAGGCCAAACTCGCAGTCAAGGCCGGGGATGCCTGCCAGGGTTGCCTTCAGCGTTTCGTCATCAAGGGCGACTTCGCTGCTGGCCGCCTGCGGGCTGGTGACTTCCTTCGGCGGCTCGGCGCCGGGTAACCAGCGGGCCAGCGTTGCCAGCAGTACGTCGGGGTCAACCGGCTTGGCGACATGGTCATTCATGCCGGCGGCCAGGCAGTTCTCGCGGTCATCATTGAAGACGTTGGCGGTCATCGCGAGGATGGGGACGGCTGACCAGCCGGGCAGGGCGCGGATGATCCGGGTGGCTTCGAGGCCATCGAGCACCGGCATCTGGATGTCCATCAGGACCAGATCATAGTGGCGTTGTTTGGCCAGGGCGACCGCTTCGCCGCCATGGTGGGCGATGTCCAGCGCCAGTCCGGCAGATTGGAGCAGTTCGGCGGCGACTTCTTCATTGATTGAATTGTCTTCGGCGAGCAGGATGCGGGTTCCTGCCCGGAAGCGAGGCGCTTGCGCCAAGCCTGGCTCGGGTGCCGGCTGCGGGGTCGTCTGGCTGGCCGGCGCGAGCAGCGCAGTGAACCAGAAGTCGCTGCCTTGACCGGGGGTGCTTTCGACATCGATGTCGCCCTGCATGGCCTGGGCCAGCCGGCTGCTGATTGCCAGGCCGAGCCCGGTGCCACCGTAGCGGCGCGTGGTCGAAGTGTCGGCCTGCTCGAAGGGAATGAATAACCGCGACTGCATCTCGGAGCTGATGCCGATGCCGGTGTCGCGAACATTGAAGCGGACCAGCAGCCCCTTTTCATCCCGCCGGAGCAGCCGGGCGGAAAGGTGGATGCTGCCGTGATCGGTGAATTTCACGGCATTCGACAGGAAATTGACCAGCACCTGCTCGATCCGGTGCGAATCACCATGGATTAGCGCCGGCAGGTTTGGATCGATCTCGCTGGTGACTGCAAGGTGCTTCAGTTCTGCCCGCTCGGCGATGATGTTGCGGGCATTGGAAAGAACTTTTTCCAGCGAAAAATTGCTATTTTCCAGGGTCAGATTGCCGGCCTCGATCTTCGAGATGTCGAGGATGTCGCTGATGATGGCCAGCAGGTTTCTGGCGGCTTCGGCCACCTTGTTCAGGCGCTGGTATTGTTCGGGCGAGATTTTCGGGTCGCGCAACGCGATATGGGTCAGGCCCATGATGGCGTTCATCGGTGTCCGGATTTCGTGGCTCATGTTGGCCAGGAAGGCGCTCTTCGAACGGCTGGCCTGCTCGGCTTCTTCCTTGGCCTGGCTGAGCTCGATGGTGCGGTCGGCAACCAGGGTTTCGAGATGCTGGCGGTAGCGTTCGAGTTCGGCCTGCGTCCGCTTCTTGGCGGTAATGTCTTCCTCGATGGCAAGGAAATGGGTGATCTGGCCATCCGCCTGGCGGACCGGGGAAATGATCGCGAATTCGTCGGAAACAGAGCCGTCCTGATGCCGGTTGCAGAACTCGCCGCGCCAGACCTCGCCGTTGCTCAGGGCTTGATGCAGTGACTGGTAGCTGGCGTCAGGTGTCAGGCCGGACTGCAACAGTCGGGGCGTCCTGCCGATGATCTGTTCACGGCTGTAGCCGGTATTGCGGACAAACGAGTCGTTGACGTATTCGATCTTGTGATCGGTGTCAGTGATGATGATGCTGTGCGGCGTTTGCTCGATGGCCAGCGAAAGCTTGCGCAGATGCTCTTCCAGCAACATGCGCTCGGTGATGTCCTGAATGGTGCCGAACATCAGGCTGATTTTTCCCTGGCTGTCGAGCTTCAATTCGCCAGTGCCATGCACCCAGCGAACCTCGCCATCGTTCTGGCGGACGATGCGATATTCGTTGTCAAAACTCAGTAGCCTGCCCAGAACCTCCTCCCGCAGGTAGGTGGCCATGCGCTGGCGATCATTCGGTGAGATAAGCTCGAGCCAGCTTTGGGCGGTCCGCCGGTAGTCGGCCTTGATCCCGAAAATTTGATCGAGTGTTGGTGAGCTGACCCAGTTGTCGGCCACCGGATCGAAGGTGAAATGGCCCATACCAGCCAGCTTCTGGGCTTGCTGCAGGGTGGCTTCGCTCTGTGCCAGCGCTTGCCGGGAGCGCTGCATGGCCACACCGATGCCAATTTCGCCAGCCAGGTTGCCGAGCAGGGTTATTTCCTCATCGTCAAAGGCGTCGGGTTCAGTGGCGTAAAGGTTGAGGCTACCGATGATCTTGCCGTTGATTAGCAGGGGCAGTGCGGCCGATGCTTGATAGCCTTGGGCCAGGGCGGCGTCGCGCCAGAGTGCAAAAGTCGGATTGTTGTAAAGGTCGCATGCAATGCAGGGGATGCCGTTGCGGATGGCGCGGCCGGTCGGGCCCTGGCCGTTGGGCTGGTCGGCCCAGCTGATATCCAGATTGCTCAGATAACCCGCAACAAAGCCCGATTCGGCAATCGGGACGACCCGCTTTTCGGCATCATGCTGCGCTTCGCCAACCCAGGCCATGCGGTAGCCGCCGGCGTCAACGATGGTCGTGCAGATTTCCTCCAGCATCTCGGCTTCGTTGTCATACCGAACCAGCGACTGGGCGACGCCGCTCATCAGGCGCAGGGCACGGTTCTGGCGTTCAATCGCAGCACGTTTTTCCCGGCGGTCGGTGATGTCGATCAGTACGCCGGCGGTGATGCCAGGGGTGCCATCAGGCAAGTGTTCAATGACGCAGCCCCGATCTTCGACCCATACCCAGTGGCCTGCCTGGTGGAGAGCCCGGTATTCGAGCAGGTGGCTGTTTGATTTTCCGGTTTTTTCGGCGTTGACCGCAGCAATCAGAATGGCCTGGTCATCGGGATGGATAATCGCCGTCCACTCGGCCAGCGAGAGCGGCGCATCAAGCGGCGTTGTGCCAAGCAGCAAATGCACGCCCTCACTGATGAAAAAGAGTGCTTCCTGATGCCGGTATTCCCAACTGCCCGCGCCAGCAGCATCGAGTGCCATTTGCAGGTGGGTTTTCAGGCGCAGGCTGTCACGTTCCTGGTGGGCATGTTGCAGCGCTGATTCAAGCTGATGCAGCGCCAGTTGCTCAAACAGACGGTGCTGGCTGATCACCCCCAGAATAAATCCGCCGGCATCGACCACTGCCATGTGGCGCATGTGATGCCGGGTCATGGCTTCCAGTGCCGCGGCAACCGTTTCGTCGATGTTGATGCCGAGCACTGGCGAACTCATTGCCTGGCTGAGATGGACGTCTTGCGCTTGCTCATGATCCTTGAGCAGCCGGGGAATGTCGCGCTCGGTGAGTATGCCCAGCGGCTTGCCGGCATCGGCGATGATCAGATAGTCGGTGTTGTACTCGACCATGCGGGCGATGGCTTCATCGAGCCGTGCCCCCGGTGGCAGGTGCGGGATTTCCTTTTCCATGACGCTGCCGAGCGAGCGCAAGTGGCGGAAGATGCTGTTGCCAAGGGCCATCCGGAAATCGGTTTCACTGACGATGCCGAGTGTCACGCCTGCCGCATTGCTGACGACCAGATGGCGGATGCGGCATTTTTCAACGAGTTGCCGTGCGCTCAGCAGATCGAGTTCCGGGGGAGCCGTGATCAACGGCTGCGACATCAGGGTACTGACCGGGGTTTCGTGTGACTGGCGGGCGTGCAGCGCGTGCACGATGTTTCGTTCGGTAATGATGCCGACTGCGGCCGTATCGGTGCCGACGAGCAGGCAGGAGATTCGCTCGCTCGCCATCAGTCGGGCAACTTCGTGCAGCGTGGTTTCCGGCGGCACGCAGCGGGCGCCACGGGTCATGATTTCGGCCAGAGTGGTATTGGGCAAGGCGTTCATGACGAACTCCCAGGGTCGGCTTCAAGTTGCAAACTCAAGGCCTGGATAGTAAGCCGCATCTCTCCGGAAAGCTCGCTCAGGAGCTCGGGAGGGGGTTGGTGGGTGCCGGGGTGGCGCAGTTCGTCGTTCAGTTTGGCAGCAGCGATATGGATGTTCATCAGACCGAGGGTGCCGGTTGCTCCCTTGAGGGCATGCGCGAGCAGGGTTGCGCTTTCCAGATTTTGCTCACCCAGCGCGACGCCAATTGCTTCATCGTCCCTGCCGTGCTGGACGATGAAAGTCCGCAACAGGCGCAGGTAGCTGGCCGTTCGACCACGTACGGCGCGCAGCCCGGCGGCACTATCGACGCCGGGAATTTCTCCGATGGCAAGGAGCGTTTTCGATTCTGAATCTCCAGGTTCGATGGTTTGGGCCAGCGAGGCCGCCAGGGGCACATCGGGCACATCCGGCCCGTTGCTTGCCGAGACCGGCAGCCACTTGATCAGTGCTGCGTAGAGATTGTTGGGATCGACCGGCTTGGCAATGTGGTCATTCATGCCGGCATCAAGGCAACGCTGACGATCTTCGCCAAAAGCATTGGCCGTCATTGCCAGAATGGGCACCTGATGACCGCCGGTGTTTTGTCGAATCAGTCGGGTGGCGACAAGGCCATCCATCACCGGCATCTGCATATCCATCAGGATCAGGCTGTAGTCTTGCTCGGCAAACATTTTCACGGCTTCTTTGCCGTTCACCGCAAGATCGGCCTGCAGGCCAACGCTGTGTAACAGATCCAGGGCAACTTCCTGGTTGATCTGATTGTCCTCAACCAGCAGGATGCGCGCCTGACGATAGCGACTGGCCAGAATCTGCTCGGCTTCATCGGGCAGCAACGGCAGTGCCGTGTCGGGAACGGTGGCGGTGCCGCGCAGCAGGCGAGCGGTGAACCAGAAGGTGCTGCCCTGCCCGGGAACGCTGCTCAGTCCGCTGTCGCCTCCCATCAACAGGGCGAGGCGGCGGGCGATGGCCAAGCCCAGACCGGTACCGCCGTAGCGTCGAGTGGTGGAGGAATCTGCCTGTTCGAAAGCGTCAAAAATACGCCCCTGCTGTTCGAGCGGAATGCCGATGCCGGTATCGGTCACGGCAAAGCGGACGATCAGTGCGTCAGCATCTGCCTCGACCAGATTGACCGTGACCGAGATGCTGCCACGCTCGGTAAATTTGGTGGCGTTGGAAAGGTAGTTGAGCAGTATCTGGCCGATGCGCAACGGGTCGCCCCGCAACACCGGCGGTAGCTTCGGGTCAACTTCGGTGTGGAATTCGAGGCCGAGCGAGCGCAGGCGATCAAGGATCAGCAGGGAGGTGTTTTCGAGGACGCGGGAGAGCAGGAAGTCGCTGGGTTCGAGCTCCAGCTTGCCGGCTTCGATTTTCGAAATATCGAGAATCTGATTGATGATGCCCAGCAGATGATGTGCCGCATCGGCCACCTTGTGCAGGCGGTCGATCTGTTGCGGGTCGCGGGTATGGCGTTCGGCGAGATGGTTGAGCCCGATGATGGCATTCATCGGCGTGCGGATTTCGTGGCTCATGTTGGCCAGGAAGACGCTCTTGGCCCGGCTGGCCTGCTCGGCGGTTTCCTTGGCCCTGGCCAGTTCGGCGGTGCGCTCGTCGACCAGTTCTTCAAGGTGGTGGCGGTGTTGTACAAGTTCGGCAGCCGCCTGCTTCTGTTCGGTGATGTCCTGCCAGATGGCGCAAATTCTGGTGCTGCCGCCGACGTCGATGGCTGAGGCGGCGATGCGGGCAATTTGTACGCTGCCATCCTGGCGCCGGTGGCGACGCTCAAAGGTGGCGTTGCCCTGCTGGATTATTTCGGCTAGCAGTCTTCGCAGCTCGACCTCGTTCACCTCAACCTGCAGGTCGAGCAGATTGATGCCGGCGAACTCCTGGCGGGAATAGCCGAGGTTGTGGATGATCGTGTCGTTGATTTCGATGAACTGCAGGGACTCGGGATCGATCAGGCAGATACCGTCGTTGGCGAAGGCGACGATGCTGCGATATATTTCTTCGCGCTCGCGGAGCTTTTCCTCGGCCGCGCGGCGTTCGCTGACGTCGATGATGTAGACGACGATGTGCGGTTCGCCATCGACATTGATTTTCGCGGCGGACAGGCTGATGCGGCGCCGGCGACCATCGCGGCCAACGCCAACACTGTCAAAATCGACGACAAAACCGTCGCGCTGGAAAATTTCGATCATTCGGGCGCGGTCCTCGGCCTGCCAGAGGCCGGCTTCGACGGTGGTCTTGCCGATCAGGAATTCGCGCGTGGCAGCGTATTCGGTGAGCAGGCGTTCGTTGACGTCGATCATCCTGCCATCGGTGACGCGGGTGATGCACGCGGCGACGGGGGCGGCCCGGAAGGCGACGGCGAGGCGCTCCTGCAATTGGGAAACAGCTCGCTCGGCCTGCAGGCGTTCGGAAATGTCGAGAATGAAGGCGAGGATGTAGGGGTGATCGCTCAGGCTGATGATTTCAGCCGAGAGGCTGATCGACAGCCGGCTGCCATCACGGCGTAGCCATTCGGTATGGTAATCCTCCAGTCGTCCGGCGCTCTTGAGCAAGTCGCGCCAGTGCTCACGGGTTTCGGGGCTGGGCCAGAGGTTGAAATCCATTGAACTGCGGCCAAGCAGTTCCTCTTTTTTCCAGCCGAGCATCCTTGCGTAGCGGTCGTTGACCTCGAGAAAGACGCCATCCTCGATGCTGGTCAGTGAAATGGCGGCCGGGCTGGCATTGAAGGCGACCTTGAAACGCTCCTGCAGATCATGGATCAGCGTGATGTCGCGGCCAATGCCGAGTACGCCGATCAGGTGGCCAGCGTTGTCATGCATTGGAGTTTTGGTGGTCAGCAGCAGTTCACGATGACCGTCGTTGCCAAACGTGACCCACTCCTGATTGCTGCGCGGGGCGTTGGCAGCCAGTGCCGCGCGGTCATTGGCGCGGAAATACTCGGCGAGTTCAGGGGCGATGAAATCGAAATCGGTCTTTCCCTGAATGCTCGCTTCGCTGGCGCCGAAGAATGCTTCAAAGCGCTTGTTGCAACTGAGGTAGGTGCCTTCCGGATCTTTCAGCCAGACCAGGTCCGGATTGGCATCGAGCAATGCCCGTAATTGGGCGCGTTCGGTTTCGAGTTGCACAATTGCCAGGTCAGCCGCTTCCCGAGCATTGTGTTCGACGGTCTTGCTGCTTTCGATGTTCCGGATCAGACGGTGCAGGAGGACGCTTAACAGCGTCGCCGTGACCGCGATAAAGAACCAGCCTTTGAGCATGTTGACGATGATCTGGGTGGCGGGGTCAGGGAACAATTGAGCCGTGACCCAGTCGGAAACCAGAATCCACAGTGATGCCAGCATGACATAGGGAATGATGACCTGCATGATTCCCCGGGTCAGGTGCTTTTCCGACGGGTTCCTGGCATTCATCGGCTTGCGACTCGTCCCGAGGCCCTGCTACTCGGCATAGGTCAGGGCAATGCGTTTGAAGGTCTCGAACTCCTGAACAAAGGTGGCCACGACATCCGGGTCGAAATGCTTGCCGCTCCCCTCGACGATGATCTGGCTGGCAGATTCGAAGGTGAAGGCGGCTTTGTAACAGCGCTTGCTGATCAGGGCATCGAAGACGTCCGCCAGCGCCATCAGGCGGGCGGAAATCGGTATCGCGTCGCCGATACGACCATCCGGGTAACCGCTGCCATCCCATTTTTCATGGTGGAAATGGGCGATTTCCTTGGCGATGGTCAGGAACTCGACCGGCTTCTCGGCATCCGCTTCGGCCTGGTCGATAGCGTGGCTGCCAAGGGCGGCATGGGTTTTCATGATGACCCACTCTTCCGGGGTCAGTTTGTCCGGTTTGAGCAGGATATGGTCGGGAATGCCGACCTTGCCGATGTCGTGGAGTGGCGCTGATTTGGCCAGGTCGTCAATGGTGCGGCTGTCGAGATAGTCGGCAAACCGGGGGTGATCTTTCAAACCCATGGCCAGCGTTCGCACGTATTCCTGGGTGCGGCGCAAGTGATTGCCGGTTTCCGGATCGCGCGTTTCGGCGAGGCGGGCCAGGGCGTGAATGCTGACTTGCTGAATCAGCTGGTTTTCCGACATCCGGCGGGTGACTTCAGCTTCAAGGTAACTGTTCTGATCGCGGAGAATGTCGCGGGCCCGTTTCAGTTCGAGCTGGGTGCGGACGCGGGCCATGACGATGGCCGGGCGGATCGGCTTGGTGATGTAGTCGACGGCGCCGCAGTCAAGGCCGTGCTCTTCATCTTCGGTGCCATCCATCGCGGTGACGAAGATCACCGGGATATGCTTGGTCGCGGCAGTTGCGCGCAAATGGCTGAGAACGGCGTAGCCGTCCATTTCCGGCATCATCACGTCGAGCAGGATGAGGTCCGGGGTCGGCTTATTCTGGGCGATCTGCAAGGCGCGACGGCCGGAGTTGGCAGCGCGCACGCGATAGGCCGGCTGCAGAAGTTCGCCGAGAACGCTGAGGTTTTCGGGGGTGTCGTCGACGATCAGTATGGTTGGCAGGTTATCGGCCATGAACTCTCTCCAGTCGCGCCGTGACGGGCGACTTTGTGACGATTATCTTCTTGTGCAACGAATATTGCTACCGGCTCGAACGGCTGGTTATTACTGGCGTTGCGTCCCTACAATGCGGTGATAGGCGGCGAATCTGGTTTTATCGATTTTACCGGTGTTGACCGCAGCAATCAGGGCGCAATCCGGTTCTCGGTTATGGCGGCAATCGCGGAAACGGCATTGGCCAAGATAAGGCCGGAATTCGCGGAAGGCGTGTTCAATTTCCTGGCGGTCAAGGTGGCCGAGGCCGAATTCCTGCAGCCCTGGCGAGTCGATCAACTGGCTTTCCGGGTCAAGATGGTAGAGCGTGGCGTGCGTTGTCGTGTGCTTGCCGGAATCGAGCGCCTGCGAGATTTCGCGGGTGGCGGCGTTGGCTTCCGGGACAAGGGCGTTGACCAGTGTCGATTTGCCCATGCCGGACTGGCCGACCAGGACGCTGGTGACGCCATAGAGTTCCGGGCGCAGGTCTTCGGCGTGTTCGAGGGCGGAGAGTTCGACGACGCGATAGCCCAACTTGGCAAAGACCGCCAGACGCTCGCGGGCAGCCGGCACCCTGTCCGCCAGGTCGCACTTGTTGAGGACGATCAGCGGATCGATTTCCTCGCTTTCGGCGGCGAGCAGGGCACGGGTGATCAGTTCGTCGGAAAAGGCCGGTTCGGTGGCGACGACGATGAGCAACTGATCGACGTTGGCGGCAATCAGCTTCTGCTTGATCTCATTGGAACGGTAGAGCAGGCTGGTGCGCGGCTGGATGGTATCAATGACACCCTGATCGTCGGAGGTGCGCTGGATATCGACGCGGTCGCCGCAGACGACGTCGCTTTTCTTGCCGCGCGGGAAACAGGGCAGCAATGTGCCATCGGCCAGTTCAACAACGTACTGCCGGCCATGGGCGGCGACGACGCGGCCTTCCATCAGGCGCTACCCCCTTGCAGACGGGCGATGCGCTGGGCGGCCGGCGGGTGAGAGTCGTAGAACAGCGAATGCAGCGGATCAGGCGTCAGCGTTGCGGCGTTGTCTTCGTAAAGCTTGACCAGGGCGCGGGCGAGGTCGGCGGCCACCGTGTGTTCTGCCGCGTAGGCATCGGCCTCGAATTCGTGCTGCCGGGAGAAATGACTCATCAGCGGGGCGAACGGGAAGGTGAAGACGGGCACGACGAGGAAGAACAGGATCAGCGCCAGCGTCGTATTCTGGGCCGGCACGCCGAGGCCGGCGTAAAACCACGGGGCATCGATCAACTGGCCGAGCAGCCAGAGAAAGCCGAGGGAGGCGGCGAACATCAGGACGACACGCTTGACGATGTGCTTCTTGCGGAAATGACCGAGTTCGTGGGCGAGTACGGCCTCGACTTCAGGCGGTGCCAGACGGGAGAGCAGGGTGTCGAAAAAGACAATGCGCTTGTTGTTGCCGAAGCCGGTGAAGTAGGCGTTGCCATGACTGGAGCGCTTCGAACCATCCATCACGAAGAGGCCGGAGGAGCGAAAGCCGCAGCGGATGAGCAGGGCTTCGATGCGTGACTTCATCTCGCCCTCTTCGAGCGGCGAGAATTTGTTGAAGATGGGGGCGATCCAGGTCGGATAAACGAACATGATGAGCAGGTTGAAGGCGCTCCAGAAAACCCACACGTACAGCCACCAGAGATTGCCCATGGCGCCCATCAGCCAGAGCACGGCGAGGATGACCGGGGTGCCGATGGCGAGGCCGAGCAGCGTCTGTTTGGCGAGATCGGCGAAGAACAGGGCGATGGTCATCCGGTTGAAGCCGTAGCGGGCTTCGATGACAAACTGGCGATAGAGCGAAAAGGGCAGGTCGATCACGGCCGAGATCAGCATCAGGCTGAAGATCATCGCCAGACCGTAGGGCAGGCCATCCAGGCGAGCTGCCCAGAAGTCATGCAGCCAGGCGAGGCCGCCGCCCAATGTCAGGATCAGCAGCAGGCCGGCATCGATCAGCGTGGTGAAAATGCTGGTCTTGCTGCGGTCGACGGTGTAATCGGCGGCTTTTTGGTGCGATGCCAGTTCGATGCGTTCGGCAAAGTCGGCCGGAACCGCGTTGCGGTGGGCGGCAACGAAGCGGATGTGGCGCAGGGTCAGCCACAGACGAACGGCCAGGGTCAGGCCAAAGGCAAGGAGAAAAACGAGAGTGAAGTCGGCAGTCACGAAAGCGGGTGCAAAGCTGTGAGAAAATTCGGTTTTTTACGGATTCGGGCAATTATATGGCAGGCAACGCAAACAACCTCGTCTGGCTGGATATGGAAATGACAGGTTTGAATCCGGACGGTGATCGAATTATCGAAATGGCCATGGTTGTCACCAACTCTGAACTTGAAATGGTCGCCGAGTCGCCCGCCTGGGTGGTGCATCAGACAGATGAAACGCTGGCGGGCATGGATGACTGGAACCAGAAGACGCATGGTCGTTCCGGCCTGATCGACAAGGTCAAGGCTTCGACCCTGAGCGAAGCTGAAGTCGAGCTGGCAGCGCTGGAATTCCTGAAAAAATATTCGTCGAAAGGCCATTCGCCGATGTGCGGCAATTCCATCGGTCAGGATCGCCGTTTCATGGCCCGCTACATGCCGACGATGGAGGATTTTTTCCATTATCGCAATCTTGATGTCAGCACCCTGAAAGAGTTGTGCAAGCGCTGGCAGCCGGAAATCTACAAGGGTTTCAAGAAGAAGGGCCGGCATACTGCGCTGGCCGATATTTACGAATCGATCGATGAGCTGAAGTATTACCGCGAGCACTTTCTGAAGGGCTGAGCATCATGGATGTACGCATCGAAAGCATGGCCAGCGATTGCTCGGCAACGATACATGTCGATCTGCGACAGGTTATCTATGCCCTGTCGGATGCCCTGGATCTGGTCGGTATCGATGACGTCGCCCACGGCAAGCGGGTCGGCATCATGGCTGCTGCCTGCGGCCGTGAGTTGGGGCTGAATCCAGCCCAGATTACCGCTCTGTTCGATCTCGGCGTGCTGCACGACATCGGCGTTTCGTCGACGACGACGCATAGCCATCTGGTCAGCGAATTCGACTGGGAGTCTTCCCAGAATCACTGCGATATCGGCTACACCTTGCTCCGCGACTTCGCGCCACTGGCTGCGCTGGCAGAGCCAGTTCTCTATCACCATACGCGCTGGGAAAAGCTGGTTCAGTTAACGGATGTCAGTCGTGAGGTGATTGAGCAGGCCAATCTGGTCTATCTGGTGGATCGCGTCGATGCGCTGGCAGCCCCGCACTATGCAGAGGGTGTCCTGATGTACTCCAGCGAGATCCGGGCGCAGATCGTCGCGCATGCCGGCACTTATTTTTCTCCGGAATTGGTCGATGCCTTTCTGGCGGCTTCGGCGACGGAGGCTTTCTGGCTGCAGCTGGAACCGCGCGGTATTCAGGACATCATGCAGGAAATGCTTGAACAGGGTTCAGGCTGCCAGGCCTCGATCGGTGAATTGAAGCAGATCGCCGAAATATTCTCGCGCATCGTCGATACAAAAAGCCCGTTCACGGCGGTTCATTCGCTCGGTGTTTCGCGTCTGGCCAGATTTTTCGCCAAAGGCATGGGGGTCAGTCCGGAGAACTGCGACAAGCTGGAAATTGCCGGGCTGCTGCATGATCTGGGCAAACTCCGTGTTCCTGACGAGGTGCTCGACAAGCCGGGGCGTCTCGACGAGCGCGAACGCACGATCATGAATGCCCACAGCTTCGAGACGTTTCAGATACTTCGCCACATCAAGGGTTTTGAAGAGGTCACCCAATGGGCGGCCTGTCATCATGAAGAGCCTGATGCCAGTGGTTACCCCTTCCACTTGCATAGTGGTGATTTGCCGCTCGAAGCGCGAATCTTGCGGGTGGCCGACATTTTTCAGGCGATGGCGCAGGATCGGCCCTATCGACCCGGTCTGTCGGCCGAGGCTGTCCTGGAGTTCATGAATCGGCTGGTCGCGGAAGGGCGGATCGAAGCCGCTATCGTCCGGGTTGCAGCGCTCGACATGCCGGGTGCGATGGCGGCGGCACGTCCTGCGGTCAACGCCTGAAAAGGCGGAATTTCTCTTTGCGGTCGCCGGGGCGGCTGCCTTCCCAGACCTTGGTCCAGTTGCCGGCGGGGGAGGCCAGTTCCTGGCGGGTATCGCCGCCGACTAGCAGCCAGTCACAGGATTTTCCAGCCTCGGTGTCGATTGAGGCGGGTTCAATCTCGACGAAGTAGGCCAGCGAGGCGCGCTGGGTATCACTCAGGCCACGCTCGGCCAGGCAGCGATGGCCATCCGGCAGGGCGCGGGAGATGGCCTGTGCCACCGGGCGATAGCTCTTGCCGTAGTCGAACCAGGGCAGGATCAGTGTCGTTGCCAGCAACCACAGGGTGGTGAAACCGAGCGTCCAGTGCGTCAGGCTGCGGTAGGGCGAGCGCGGCGCGGTAAAAATCAGCCAGACCCACCATGCCGTGCCGATCAGGCCGACGATGAAGTCGGAGAGATCAAACTGGCCGACAAAGCCGGGACGCAAGACGACGACGCGCTTGGCCAGCTTTTCCGGCCAGCCGAGTGCCATCGCCGACCAGGCCAACCAGATGACGCCAGCAAAAAAGGTGAAGGTCATCATCGCAAACCAGTCGAAGGCATTGGCGGCGCCACGACGAAGTGACAGGGCACCCGGTGTGGCGAGTAGGGCGAGCGGCGGCAACAGCAACAGCGCCGGGATTTCGCGTGGCCGATAGGCCAGCGCCAGCATCAACAGGGTAAGGAGCAGGAAAGCCAGCGGCAACGATTGCGCTGCGGCGCGGAGATCCTTGCGGCGCGTCCACAGCGTCCAGCCAGCCAGCGGCAGGGCAGGAAAAGCGAACCACGGCAGCATGGCGATAAAACTGCCGGCACCCGAGAAAGAGAACGAGGTTTTCAGCGGCGTCAGTTCGGTAGCCAACCAGCCATGAAAGCGGCTGGGCTCAAGAATCAGCAGCAATAGCGGCCAGGGCAGGATCAGCAGCGCCGCGATGCCGAGGCCGATCGCCAGCGTGTGCAGTGCTTTGGGGCGATCCGGCGAAAGCCACCAGGCAAAAGGCGCAATGGCGAGCAGCGGCAAGGTTGGGGCAATACCGGTGCCGAGCAGGCAGCCGGCCACCGCCAGTCCGTAATAAATGCCGGTCAGCCGCGGCTTGCGACCGATCGTGGCTAGTGCGCCCAGCCCCCCGCTGTAGGCGGCGAGGGCGATCAGCATCGGTTGGGCGTCGTGGGCGTGGATGAGCAGGCCGGCGCAACCGGCAAGCAGCAAGGGGCTGGCGGCAGCGCTGTCCTGGCCATAGAGTTCGCGGCCGGCGTAATACAGGCCCATCAGCGTCAGCGTCACCCAGAGGCCGCTGGCCAGGCGCATCGCTTCGTGCATCGGCAACAGCCAGCCGAAAATACTGCCGGTCAGCGCGGCGCTCCAGTAATACAGCGGCGGCTCGTGGAACGAGCGACCGGCCAGATCGGGCGACAGCCAGTCGCTGTAATGGAGCATGTGCCACGCCGTGCCGATGTGGATGGCGTCCTCGCCCTTCCACGGATCGCGGCCGAACAGTCCGGCCAGCACGTAGAAGGCCAGAATGGCCGCCAGCATCCAGCCGGCCGGAGGCAGGCGGATACCGCGACGGATCAGGGCAAGGAAATCAGGCATGAGGCAATACTTGGTGGCCGGAAATAAAAAAGGCAGCCTGCAGGCTGCCTTTTATACCGCAATTCAGAGCAATCAGGCAGCAGCCTTGCCGCGCATGGCGCCGAACTTCTGGTTGAAGCGTTCAACGCGACCAGCGGTATCGACGATCTTCTGCTTGCCGGTGTAGAACGGGTGGCACAGGGAGCAGACTTCAACATGAAGCGGCTTCTTCATGGTGGATTTGGTCGTGAAGGTGCTGCCACAAGAGCAGGTCACCTGCAGATCATTGTATTCGGGATGGATGTTGGCTTTCATTTTGTGTCCTTTCGTTACGCGACCGGCGGATGTGGCCGACCTGGAAAACGCATGATTATCCTAGAATAATCACGTGCTTGCAATACTTAACCACGCCTCATCGCATCAAAGAACTCGGCGTTGCCCTTGGTTGACTTGACCTTGTCGAGCAGGAATTCCATGGCGGCGAGGTCGTCCATCGGGTAGCAGAGCTTGCGCAGCACCCACATTTTTTGCAGCACATCGGGCTTGAGCAGCAGTTCTTCGCGGCGAGTACCGGAGCGATTGACGTTGATTGCCGGGTACATCCGCTTCTCGGCCATGCGACGGTCGAGGTGGATTTCGGAGTTGCCCGTCCCCTTGAATTCTTCGTAGATCACTTCGTCCATGCGCGAACCGGTGTCGATCAGCGCCGTGGCGAGAATGGTCAGCGAGCCGCCTTCCTCGATGTTGCGGGCTGCACCGAAGAAGCGTTTCGGCTTCTGCAGGGCATTGGCATCGACACCACCGGTCAGCACCTTGCCGGAGGCCGGCTGCACAGTATTGTAGGCACGGGCCAGGCGGGTGATCGAGTCAAGCAGAATGACCACATCCTTCTTGTGCTCGACCAGGCGCTTGGCCTTCTCGATTACCATTTCAGCAACGGCGACGTGGCGGCTGGCCGGTTCGTCGAAGGTCGAGGCGACGACCTCGCCCTTGACGGTGCGGGTCATTTCGGTAACTTCTTCCGGGCGCTCGTCGATCAACAGCACAATCAGCACGACGTCCGGGTGATTTACCGTGATGGCGTGGGCGATGTTCTGCAACATCACGGTCTTGCCGGATTTCGGCGGCGAGACGATCAGGCCGCGCTGGCCGGCACCGACCGGGGCGATCATGTCGATCACGCGGCTGGTGATGTTCTCGTCGGCCTTGATGTCGCGTTCGAGTTTCAGGTGACGCGTCGGGTGCAGCGGCGTCAGATTCTCGAACATGATCTTGTTCTTGTTCGCTTCCGGCGGGAAACCGTTGATCGATTCCAGCTTGGTTAGCGCAACGTAGCGTTCGCCTTCCTTCGGGGTGCGAATTTCACCCTCGATGGTATCGCCGGTGCGCAGATTGAAGCGCCGGACCTGCGACGGGGAAACGTAGATGTCATCCGTATTGGCGAGGTAGGAGGTATCCGAGGAGCGGAGGAAGCCGAAGCCGTCCTGCAGCACTTCGAGTGTTCCGTCGCCGTAGATGGTGGTGCCGTTTTTGGCGATGGCCTTCAGGATGGCGTAAATCAGCTCCTGCTTGCGCATGCGGTTGGCGTTCTCGATGACCAGTTCGGTGGCCATATCGAGCAGTTTGCTGACGTGTAGTGTCTTGAGTTCGGAAAGTTGCATGTGGGAGTATTTGGCGCCGGATCTGAAAGCCGGGCATTTGCCCGGGAGCCGGGACGCTGGAGCTGGAGAGCTTTTTGGGGTGGTGAAGGACGCCGGGGCGCGGGGCCGGGTGCGTCAGCCTGAAGGCGCAGAAAGCACCTTCAGGCCGGGAGACTACGGAGATTACAGGTTGCTGTCAATAAAGGCAGCGAGTTGCGACTTGGAGAGGGCGCCGACCTTGGTGGCTTCGACATTGCCGTTCTTGAAGATCATCAGTGTCGGGATGCCGCGAATGCCAAACTTGGCCGGGGTCGCCTGATTGTCATCAATATTGACCTTGGTCACCTTGAGCTTGCCAGCGTATTCGGCGGCGATTTCGTCGAGGATGGGGGCGATCATCTTGCACGGGCCGCACCATTCGGCCCAGTAATCGACGAGCACTGGCTGCTGAGATTGCAGCACTTCGGCTTCAAAAGTGTCGTCGGTGACGTAATGAATATGCTCGCTCATGGTTGCCTCGTGGAAAGGGTATTACGAATCAGGGGGAAGTTTCGCCGCATGGGCGCATGCAATTTTGCAGTGATGCTAGCGAAAAAAAAGGGCTTAGGGAAGCACCGGGATCAGGGTTTCAACAAATTGGCCAGTTCTACTGCGGTTTTTACCCGCATCTTGTCGAACAGGTTGGCCCGATGCACCTCAACGGTGCGCATGCTGATGTTCAGTTCGTCGGCAATGACCTTGTTGAATTTTCCCAGCAGGACCTGTTCCATGATTTGGCGTTCGCGGGTGGTCAGGCTGGAAAGTCGGCTTTTTACCGAGTCCACCGTAGCATTGGCGGCGCGTTGGCGGGCGTCGAGCTCCATGGCTTCGACGATGCGACTGGCCAGATCATTGTCGTTGAGCGGCTTCTCGAAGAAATCGAAGGCGCCTTTCTTGAGTGTGGCGACGGCCAGCGGTACATCGCCGTGGCCGGTCAGAAAGATCACCGGCAGGGTCGAATTCCGTTCCTTGAGCTGGTCAAAGCAGTCGAGGCCGCTCATGCCGGACATCCGCATATCGAGCACGACACAACCGCTGGTGCCGGGTGTCCAGGCGGCCAGGAAGCTTTCGGCCGAATCGTAGGCGGCGTGCGGAATGCCACGCGATGTCAGCAACCAGGCCAGGGCGTCGCGGATGGCATCGTCGTCATCGACCAGGTGGGCTTGCGGCGGGCTCATGTGGCTTCCATCGGCAGGGTGAAGATGAATATCGTACCGCTTCCGGTTGGCGTATGGGGGTTGTCCTCGGCCCACAAGCGGCCGCGATGAAATTCAATGATCGAGCGGCAGATTGACAGCCCGACGCCCATCCCTTCCGGTTTGGTCGTGAAAAAGGCCGTAAAGAGCTTGTCGCGGACCTCCGGGGCGATGCCGGTACCATGGTCGCTGACGCTGACGCGGAGTTCGTCGGTGCTGACTTCGGTCGTGATCCGCAGGGTGCGATAGGCCTCCGGGGTGCTTGCCATGGCTTCCATGCCGTTACGAATCAAATTGAGTAGCACCTGCTCCAGCATCAGGCGGTCGGCCGGGATGGCGGGTATTTGAGGGATGTCGCATTCGATACGGATGTGCCGCTTGCGGGCATCGGCCTCGACGAAGCCGAGACAATCCTCGAATACTTCAGCCAGCGAGCAAGGCGCCCGCTTGGGCTCGCTCTTGCGCACGAAATCATGGACGCGACGGATGATCTTGCCGGCGCGCTGGGCCTGGACGCTGATTTTTTCGAGGGCCGGACGAATGTCCTGCGCCTGACAGTCGGAGCGTTCCAGCAGATTCAGGCAACCAGTGTTGTAACTGGCGATGGCGGCGAGCGGTTGATTCAGTTCGTGGGCCAGTGTCGAGGCCATTTCTCCCATGGTGACCAGGCGCGAGGTGAATTGAAGTTGCTCCTGCTGTAAACGGGCCTGCTCTTCCGCACGCTTTCGCTCGGTGATGTCGAGAATGGAGGCCATCCAGCCGGTATGCTGGCCGTTGCCGTCGATCAATTTGGCCTCGTAGATCAGCGCATTAAAGCGTTCACCGTTCTTTCTGACGAAAGTGATTTCGAATCCCTCGGCGGGGGCTTCTCCGGCCAGAACAGTCTGATGGATGGCATAGGTTTCATCGATCTGGTCGGGCGCCCAGTACGGCATGGGAGACGACTGGCCGACCAGTTCGTCGGCCGAAAAGCCGCTCATTCTGCAGAAGGCCGGATTGACGTAAATGATTGTGCCCTTGAGGTCACGGGCGCGCATGCCAACCGTCAGTGAGTTTTCCATGGCGGCGCGAAAAGCGTGTTCCGAACGCAAGGCCTCTTCGGCGCGCAAGCGTTTTTTCATCAGATCGCGGACCAGCCACAGGCTCCAGAAAACCCCAGCGGCAAGGGTGATGATCGCCAGAGTGAGCAGGCGCTGCAGGGAATTGTCGGCATTTTGATAGCTGGTAACCCGCAGTTTCATGCCATAACCCGGTGGGTCGAAGGGGATTTCGTAACTCTGGGTGCTTTTACCTTCGATATTGGTTTTGGCCGCATACGGGATATCGTTGTCGTCGCTGATCACTACCTTGTATTTCTCGGTGAACCACCAGGGCACCAGATTGCCGAGCAGGGTGTCGAGCGGATAGACGGCAACCAGCATGCCTTTAAGTTGGCTCTCGACAAAAACCGGAACCATGATTTCAATAAAGGCCCGGTTGCCGTCCAGAAAGAAGGGTTCGCTGTAGAAGCGTTTGCCGAGACGGCTGGCCAGTTCGAATGCCTTGTCGGTGACCGGCGGGCCGAAGGCTGCAATTTCCTGATCCGGCAGGGTTGTGCTGGGCAGGGCGTCGATGACCTTGCGGTGGGCGTCGAACCAAAGTAGCTGGGAGATTTCAGGGTTGTTTTTCAGGAGATGCGCCGCGCGCAGGCGAAAGACATTCTTCCGGTCGGCCCGATTGCCCATATCGGCAGCCAGTTGTTGCAACTGGTCTTCGTTGCCGCTCAGGTGAAAGCGGATGTTTTGTTCCAGCCAAAGTACGTCCTTGATCAGTGCGGCGCGGTCTTCATCGACTTCATTGCGATGCAGCAGCCAGAGTAACGAAAGCAGTGCAATCAGGAGCATGACGATGCCCAGCTTGGGCAGGGCAAGCAACCAGCGCAGGCGGCGGGCGCTGTTGGGCGGAGTGGGGCGAGCATGACTCATGTCGGAAATGGTACACCACGTTATTCCTGCGGCTGCCATTGCGGATTTCCACAATTCGCATTTCCACAACAGTGCTGCATTGCAGCGATCACGATACTGCCGCCTGTTTTCGGAATCTTTCCGCATGTTGTCATCAGAGGGGTGCCTGTTTCACGGCTAGGTGAGCAGTGTTCAAGAGTCTGTGTTTTCAGGTCATAGGCGCCATTGCATTTGGCGTCGCTCTCGGCCATTTCTACCCGGAATCCGGCGTGGCGATGAAACCTCATCATCTTTTGCATCATCGCGCTGGATACCGATCGGCTGAGCGCCGTGCTCAACCACGAACCGTTGATGAGGCAGAGTTTCCGGAACTGGTGCTGGATGATGCGCCGGACATCGAAATTTCGCACAGTCCGCGACCGATCGTCGAACACAATTGACCAGAACCCGTAAGCAAAGAAACCGCCGGCTTGTCCGGCGTTTGTTTTATTTCAGGCGCCGTATGTGGAAATCCACAATACGCAGCGATTACATCTTTCGTAATACTTTGCTTCAGTCGCAATTCAAATGGTCGCGACACTATCTCTGGAGGAGAAAAAGATGAAAGTTTCCAAGCTTCTGATTGGCCTTTTTGCTGGTGCCCTGTCGCTGGCAGCCTATGCCCAGCAACCGATCGTGATCAAGTTCAGCCACGTCGTGGCCGCCGATACGCCGAAGGGCAAGGCAGCTGAAATGTTTGCCAAGAAGGCGGGTGAGCTGACCAAGGGCAAGGTCAAGGTCGAGGTCTATGCCAACTCGACGCTTTACAAGGACAAGGAAGAAATGGAGGCGCTGCAATTGGGCGCCGTTCAGATGCTGGCTCCGTCGCTGGCCAAATTTGGTCCGCTTGGCGTCAAGGACTTCGAGGTCTTCGATCTACCGTTCATCTTCAGCGACCTTGATGCCCTGCGCAAGGTGACCAATGGCGCGGTTGGCAAGCAGTTGCTCGCCAAGCTGGAACCCAAGGGCATTCGTGGCCTGGGCTACTGGGATAACGGGTTCAAGTCATTCTCGCTGAATACACCGATCAAGACGCCAGCTGATCTGAAGGGCAAGAAGCTGCGCATCCAGTCTTCGAAGGTGCTTGAAGAACAGGTCCGTGCGCTGGGAGGTTTGCCGCAGGTGATGGCTTTCTCCGAGGTTTATCAGGCACTGCAGACCGGCGTGGTCGATGGTACTGAGAACCCGATTTCCAATCTCTATACCCAGAAGATGCATGAAGTGCAGAAGCATCTGACTGTGACCGATCATGGCTATCTTGGCTACGCGGTCATTGTTAACAAGAAGTTCTGGGATGGTCTGCCGGCTGATGTTCGGGCTCAACTGGAAGATGCCATGGAGCAGGCAACCCGTTACGCCAACCAGATCGCCAAGGTTGAAAACGACGGCGCGCTGGAGGCCGTGAAGAAGAGCGGCAAGACGACGGTCTATGTGCCGACCAAGGAAGAGCGTCTGGCTTTCAAGAAGGCGCTGGTGCCGGTTCATCAGAAGATGGAAGGCCGGGTTGGCAAGGAAGTCATCCAGGCGGTTTACAAGGACACCGGTTTCAAGCCGGATAGTCTGTAATCAGTCATAGCAGCAAGAACTCGGGGGCCGCGGCCCCCGAGTCATACCGGGGGATCTATTTATGATCAACAAAGCGCTCAATCACTTAGAAGAGTTGCTGGTTACCTTCCTGATGGGGGCGGCCACGCTGATTATCTTCGCCTCAGTCATGCATCGTTACATGGCCGGACAGGACATTCCTGTCTTGCAGGACTGGCTGCTGACGCTGGATTTCGGCTGGGCTCAGGAACTCTGCATCATCATGTTTGTCTGGATGGCCAAGTTCGGAGCGGCCTACGGGGTGCGTACAGGCATCCACGTCGGGGTCGATGTGCTGATCAATCGTCTCGATGACAGCAAACGGGGCAAAGCGATTGTTTTTGGCCTGCTGTCCGGCGCCTTGTTTACCGGTGTAGTTGCAGCGCTTGGCGCGCATTTCGTCTGGGAAAACGGAGCGCATTACGCCATCTTCCAGTTCCTTGGCATCGACACCGGAGACAATTACGAAGGGCCAACGACGCCCGATCTCGAATGGCCGACCTGGATTGTTTATAGCGCTATCCCGCTGGGTTCCTCGTTAATGTGTTTCCGCTTCCTGCAGGTGACCTGGGGCTTTCTGAAAACCGGTGAGCTGCCGCATCACGATCACGGTCATGTCGATGGTCTGGAAGATGAAACTCCGCCGGTTGACGTCAATCTCTACGGTATGGACGACAACCTTCACATGCACGACCTGAAACATTCGATGGTGGGTGAGCGTCGTGAGGGGGCGGAACGTCGCCAGAGTACGGGCGAGTTTTCGGGGGATGAGCGGCGTCAGGCAGTACGGCGCAATCAGGATGTTGATGGAGGTGGACTATGAACGCCCTGGTGATTTTTGGCCTGCTGGCCGTGCTCATGCTGACGGGCATGCCAATTTCGATTTCGCTTGGTCTGACGGTGTTGACCTTCCTGTTCACGATGACTGATGTGCCGCTTGAATCGGTGGCGCTCAAGTTGTTCACCGGTATCGAGAAGTTCGAGATCATGGCGATCCCGTTCTTCATTCTGGCCGGAAACTTCCTGACCCACGGCGGGGTGGCGAAGCGAATGATCAATTTCGCCACGTCAATGGTCGGGCACTGGTACGGCGGTCTTGGTCTGGCTGGGGTGCTGGCTTGTGCCTTGTTCGCTGCGGTTTCGGGTTCCAGCCCGGCGACCGTGGTGGCGATCGGTTCGATCCTGCTGCCGGCGATGGTCAAGGCGGGTTTTCCGAACAAGTTCGGGGCCGGCGTCATTGCTACCTCGGGGGCGCTCGGTATCCTGATTCCGCCGTCCATCGTCATGGTGATGTACTCGGTGGCGACCAATACCTCGGTCGGTGCCTTGTTCATGGCGGGGGTGCTTCCGGGCTTGGCGCTGGCGGCGACGCTTGGCGGTGTTACCTGGTATCGCGCCAAGAAATTCAATTACCCACGGCAGCCCAAAGCAACCTGGGGCGAGCGCTGGAAAGCTTTCCGTGCATCCGTTTGGGGTCTGCTGCTGATTGTCGTGGTGATGGGCGGTATCTACTCCGGCATTTTCACGCCGACCGAAGCGGCGGCAATGTCTGCGGTGTACGCCTTTATTTGCGCAGTTTTCATCTACAAGGATCTGGGCTTCAAGGATGTGCCGAAAGTGCTGCTTAACTCGGCCAACATGTCGGCAATGCTGCTTTACATCATTACCAACGCCGTGCTGTTCTCTTTCATCATGACCAATGAGAATATCCCGCAGTCGTTGGCCGACTGGATGTTGGGTAACGGATTGGGGGTGATCACCTTCCTGCTGATGTGCAACGTGTTGCTGCTGTTGGCGGGCAACTTTATGGAGCCATCGTCGATCGTGCTGATCTTCGCGCCCATTTTGTTTCCGGTGGCGATTGCGTTGGGCATTCACCCCGTGCATTTCGGGATCATCATGGTGGTCAACATGGAGGTCGGTATGTGTCACCCGCCGGTTGGACTTAACCTCTACGTCGCCTCCGGGATCACCAAAATGGGGATTACCGAGCTGACGGTGGCGGTGTGGCCTTGGCTGCTTTCGATGCTGTGCTTCCTGATGGTCGTGACGTACTGGCCGGGTCTGTCGCTCTGGTTGCCGCAGCGCCTCGGCATGTTGTAAACGCGAGCCGCTGGATAACAAGCCGCGTCCTGGATAGTCCGGGCGCGGCTTTTTTCGTTTCAGGACGGTTGTGTATGGCACAATCGCGCTCCTTTGACGTCAATCAGAATTCCATGAAATTCGCCTTATATCTGATCGCCTTTGTCCTTGCGGCGATGATCATCCCCTTCTTTTTCCCCATTGCCGGCAAGTACGAGGGCGTTGATCCGAACAGCAACCTGCCTTGGCAAATCGAGCTTGATGGGCAGGGTGGCAGCAGCGTTTTCGGAATCAAGCCAGGGGTCAGTACGCTGGGTGATGTGCGCCAGAAACTGGGGGCGGAAATCGACGTGGCGATCATCGCCGAGCCAGGCGAGGCGGGTGCTATCGAGGGCTATTACACCCAGGTGCCGCTTGGCTTTGTGCTGGCCAAGCTGGTGGTTACGGTGGACGCTTCAAAAGAGGTGATTTCCGCCATGCGCGAACGCGCGCTGAAGGCCAAGCACATGGAAAGCACGACCCGCAAGATCACGCTGCATCCTGATGATCTGGCGATTGCCGAGGGGTTGCCGATCAAGGCAATCAGCGTCATTCCGTCGGTCAATCTGGATGAGACGACGATCGTTCAACGTTTTGGCCAGCCCGGCGAACGACTGGTGGTTTCCGAGAAACGGGTGCATCTACTCTACCCGCAAAAAGGGCTGGATATTCTGGTCGACGGCGAAGGCAAAGAGTTGTTGCAGTATGTCGCGCCACGTAATTTCAGCCTGTTGCGCGAGCCGTTGCGGGCGATGGAAGAGACCAAGACCGCCAGTCAGTGAAGCGGGCGTTCGCGTCGCTAATCTGCTAAAATTGCCCGTTTTTCAACTGTCTAGCTTTTGCGGAGCAAATAAATGGCTATCGAACGCACCCTCTCCATCATCAAACCCGACGCTGTTGCCAAAAACGTTATCGGCAAGATCTACTCCCGTTTCGAAACGAACGGCCTGAAGGTCATTGCCTCCAAGATGGCCTGGCTCTCCCCGCAGGAAGCCGGTCAGTTCTACGGCGTGCACAAGGAGCGTCCTTTCTTCAAGGATCTGGTCTCTTTCATGATCTCCGGCCCGGTGATGATCCAGGTGCTCGAAGGCGAAAGCGCCATTGCCAAGAACCGCGAACTGATGGGCGCTACCAATCCGAAGGAAGCCGCAGCCGGTACCATCCGCGCCGATTTTGCCGAATCCATCGATGCCAATGCCGTACACGGCTCTGATGCCCCGGAAACCGCCGCTGTTGAAATCGGCTTTTTCTTCCCGGGCATGAACGTTTACGCTGGTCGCTAAAAGCTGGAGTCAGGATCGGGGATTGAGCTGCGAGCAGCTGGATCCTCAATCCTTGATCCGCGAACCTATGCAGAATCTTCTTGATCTGGATGCTGATGGCCTGACCGCCTGGTTTGCCGAACAGGGCGAAAAACCCTTTCGCGCCAAGCAGGTCTTGCGCTGGATCCATCGTTCCGGCGTGGCGGAATTCGATGCCATGACCGATATTGCCAAGAGCCTTCGCGAGAAGCTCAAGGCCAAGGCGGTCGTCGCGCCGCCCAGAGTCGTTTCCGACAAGTTGTCGGATGACGGCACGCGCAAGTTTCTGATTGATGTCGGCAACGGCAATGCTGTTGAAACGGTGTTCATTCCCGAAAATGATCGCGGCACGTTGTGCGTTTCCACGCAAGCCGGTTGCGCGCTTGACTGCGCCTTTTGCTCCACCGGCAAACAGGGCTTCAACCGGAATCTGACGGTGGCGGAAATCATCGGCCAGGTCTGGCTGGCGAACAACGCACTTGGTGCGGTGCACGGCGATGAACGGGTAATTTCCAACGTTGTGCTGATGGGTATGGGCGAGCCGCTGGCTAATTTTGAAAATTCCGTGACCGCACTCAGACTGATGCTCGATGACAATGCCTATGGCCTGTCGCGCCGTCGTGTCACAGTATCCACTTCCGGCCTGGTGCCGGTGATGGATCGTCTCGGCGACGAATGCCCGGTCGCGCTTGCTGTTTCGCTTCACGCACCGAACGACCGGCTGCGCGATCAGTTGGTGCCGATCAACCAGAAGTACCCCCTGAAAGAACTGATGGCAGCCTGCCAACGTTATCTGGACAAGGCGCCACGCGATTTCATTACTTTCGAGTACATCATGCTCGACGGCATCAATGACAGCGACGCACATGCCCGCGAGTTGCTTTCGCTGGTCAAGGCGGTGCATTGCAAGTTCAACCTGATCCCCTTCAATCCCTTCCCGGGGTCGCCATTCAGGCGTTCGCCTGCAGAGCGGGTGCGGCGTTTTGCCGACATCCTGATGGGGGCGGGGGTCATCACCACGACGCGCAAGACGCGCGGTGACGATATCGATGCGGCCTGCGGCCAATTGGCCGGGCAGGTCAGGGACAAAACCAGGCGCACAGTGGGACGGATCATTCCCGTCAAGGAGGCAAGACCGTGAGAACTCTTTCGCTGACCCGCTGGGTTGCGGGCATTTTTCTGAGTGTGGCCTGTGTTGTTTCGGCGCAGGCGCAGTTCAACTCGGATCAACTAGGCCCGACCGGGCGCAATCTTGCTACGAACGACCCGCGCAATCGCGCCAGAATCCATACGGAACTGGGTGCCATGTATTACCAGGGTGGCAATATGTCGGTGGCGCTTGATGAGCTGCGCATTGCGCTCAACGCTGATTCCAGTTACTACCAGGCTTACAGCATTCGTGGCCTGGTTTATGGGGCGCTCAAGGAATATGGCAAGGCCGAGAGCGATTTTCGCAGCGCCCTGAACATTGCGCCGAATGACCCTGAAGTCAATAACAACTACGGCTGGTACCTTTGCGAAACGGGCAAGGAGCGCCAGTCCATCGCCTATTTTCTGAATGCGCTGAGGAGCCCGCTTTACGAAACGCCGGAGCGCGCTTACACGAACGCCGGTACCTGCGCCTTGAAGGCGGGCGACCTTGAAGGTGCTCAGGGCTATCTGCTCCAGGCTGTGCAATTGTCGCGTGACGGCGGCCTTGGTCCGCGCATTCAGCTGGCCAAACTCTTTTATCGCCGTGGCGTTCTGGAAGAGTCGCGGGTCTATCTGAGCGATGCCCTGAAAATGATGGAGCCACCATCCGCCGAAGCACTCTGGCTGGGCATACGGCTGGAGCGAAAGCTTGGCAACAAGGGTGCCGAAGGCGGCTACGCCTCACAACTGCGGAGCCGCTACCCGACTTCGCCCGAATATCAGGAATTCCTCAAGGGTAATTTTGAATGAGTGAGCAGACCGGTTGCGACGAAGTCGTTGTCGAAGAGGCCGTATTGGCACCACAAGCCTCCGTCGGCGAATTGCTCGCCGAGGCGCGCAAGGCCCGCGGATTGACCGTGATTGATGTTGCCCAGACGCTCAAACTTGGCACGCGCCAGGTCGAGGCGCTGGAAAATGGCGACTGGCAGGGGCTGCCCGGGCAAACCTTCGTTCGCGGTTTCGTCCGCAATTACGCCCGGATGGTCCAGATTGATTCCGCGCCGCTGATGGTCTTGCTGGATGGTGTTCTGGAAAAGCCCGTGAATTGCCTGGCTGTTCCGGATATTCGCCCGACCTCGATGCCGGTGACCGGCGGTTCGGCCATTCGGCGTGATCGTGTCGTTGTCTTGACCGGCGCCGGGCTGGTGGTCCTTGCTGCCCTTGCCTATTTTCTGATGCCTAATGACCTTTCGGCATTGCGTGAAAGCACCCAGGGGCTGCTCGATTCGCTGGCCCGCAAGGAAGAGCCAGCCCCGGCGCCGGTAATTCCGCCCGCCACACCGGCCGAGCCGGTGTTTCCCCCAGGTGCGACGCCGCAGCAGGTGATGAATCCGCAGGCGGTTGTGCCGGGCGAAATGCCACCAGCAGCCGCGACACCGGATGCTTCGGTGCCAAAGACCCTCGTCAGTCAGAAATCAACTCAGGATGCCAACGCGCCGCAAATGCGCTTTGTCTTCGAGAAAGAATCCTGGCTGGAAGTGCGTGATCGCGACAACAAACTCGTTTTCTCCCAGCGCCTTGCGGCTGGTACGGAGCAGGTGCTTTCTGGCGAGGGGCCGCTGTCACTGGTGATTGGCTATGCGCCGGGGGTGCGGTTGTTCTGGCATGGTCAGTCCGTTGATCTGGCGCCGCATACGCGTGGCGACGTCGCCCGCCTGGTCCTGGAGTAATCGTGAGTGCAGTTGCCAAGCGCCTGACGCGAGTCGGCAAGATCGGCCATGTAAGCATTGGTGGTTCTGCGCCGGTCGTCGTCCAGTCGATGACCAATACCGACACCGCTGACTACCTCGCGACCGCCATTCAGTGCGCCGAGTTGGCCCGGGCCGGTTCCGAGCTGGTAAGGATTACCGTCAACTCGCCGGAAGCAGCCGCAGCCGTACCGAAAATTCGTGAGCATCTTGACCGGATGAATTGCAATGTGCCGTTGATCGGTGATTTTCACTACAACGGCCACCGCCTGCTGACCGAACACCCCGCCTGTGCCGAGGCACTGGCCAAGTACCGGATCAATCCGGGTAACGTTGGTTTTGGCAAAAAGAAGGACGAGCAGTTCGCCCAGATGATTGAGCTGGCTTGCAAGTACGACAAGCCGGTGCGCATCGGTGTCAATTGGGGCAGTCTCGACCAGGAATTGCTGGCGCGGATTATGGACGAAAACTCCCGTCTACCGCAGCCACTCAATGCCACCGAGATGATGCGTCATGCGATGGTCACTTCGGCGCTCGAATCCGCTGCCAGGGCTGAGGAAGTCGGTCTGGGCGGCGAGAAGATCATCCTGTCGTGCAAGGTATCAAGCGTGCAGGACCTGATCGCTATTTACCGCGAACTGGCGAAGCGTGCCGACTACGCGCTGCATCTTGGCCTGACTGAAGCCGGCATGGGATCCAAGGGAATTGTCGCGTCGACCGCAGCACTCTCGGTATTGCTGCAGGAAGGCATCGGCGACACCATTCGTGTCTCGCTGACGCCGGAACCCGGCGGCTCGCGCAGCCAGGAAGTCATCGTTGCCCAGGAAATCCTGCAGACCATGGGCCTGCGTGCGTTCACGCCGATGGTTGCGGCCTGTCCCGGTTGTGGCCGGACGACCAGTACGCTTTTTCAGGAACTGGCCGGCGAGGTGCAGGATTTCGTTCGCGCCAAAATGCCTGAATGGAAGTTGCATTACGACGGCGCCGAGAACATGACACTGGCCGTGATGGGCTGCATCGTCAATGGCCCGGGTGAATCCAAACACGCCAACATCGGTATTTCACTGCCGGGCACCGGCGAAGCGCCGTCGGCGCCGGTGTATGAGGATGGCCAGAAGACGGTCACCCTGAAGGGCGACAACATCGCCAACGAATTCAAGCAAATCATTGAGCGCTACGTCCAGCGCACCTACACCAAGAAACTGAAGTCATGAGTCAAACCTTGCAAGCCGTGCGCGGGATGAATGACATCCTGCCCGACGACGCCGCTTTCTGGGAGTTGTTCGAGGACACCATCCGGTCATGGCTGAAGGGCTACGGTTATCGCCCGATCCGCATGCCCATCGTCGAGCCGACGCCGCTTTTCAAGCGTGCCATTGGTGAAGTGACCGACATCGTCGAAAAGGAAATGTATTCCTTCATTGATGGCCTGAATGGCGAGGCGCTGACCCTGCGCCCGGAAGGAACGGCCGGTTGCGTGCGTGCCGTCATCGAACACAATCTGGCGGCGCGCCAGACGCAGCGTCTGTATTACATCGGCCAGATGTTCCGCCACGAGCGGCCGCAAAAGGGACGTTATCGCCAGTTCCATCAGGTCGGTGTGGAATCCTTCGGGATTACAGGTCCGGATATAGATGCTGAAATGATTCTGATGGGAGCTCGTCTGTGGGCCGACCTCGGGCTGGAAGGCATCGAGCTACAGCTCAACAGCCTCGGCCAGCCGGAAGAGCGCGCCCAGCATCGTGCGGCGCTGATTACCTATTTCGAGGAACACGCCGAGTTGCTTGATGAGGAGGCCAAGCGCCGCCTGCACACCAACCCGCTGCGTATTCTCGACACCAAGAACCCGGGGATGCAGGAACTTTGTGCGAGTGCGCCTAAGCTTATCGATTACCTCGGTGCCGACTCGCTGGCTCATTTTGAAGGCGTCCAGCGCGTGCTGCGTGATTCCGGGATACCTTTCAAGATCAATCCGCGTCTGGTCCGCGGCCTCGATTACTACAACCTGACCGTCTTCGAATGGGTCACCGACAGGCTCGGCGCCCAAGGGACAGTCTGTGCCGGTGGTCGTTACGATGGGCTGGTCGAGCAACTGGGCGGCAAGTCGACGCCGGCCTGCGGCTTTGCCATGGGCGTCGAGCGGCTGATTGCGTTGATCAAGGAGGCTGGCGGCGAGCCGGCGGCTCCGGTGCCGGATGTCTACTTGGTGCACCAGGGTGAGGAAGCTTCTCGCCTCTCTTTTCGCGTTGCCGAAGGCTTGCGCGATCAGGGTGTCGATGTGCTCCTGCATTGCGGTGGTGGCAGTTTCAAATCGCAGATGAAAAAGGCGGATGGCAGCGGCGCCGCCTTTGCCGTCATCATCGGTGATGACGAGGCGGCAACCGGCGAAGCGCAACTCAAGTCGTTGCGCGAAGACGGTGTGGCACAGCTAAAACTTAAAATCGATGATCTGGCAGAAGCCATCATCGGACAAATGATCGATTCGGACGAAGAGGAATAGGCGCATGGCTCATTACGACCTCGAAGAACAGGAACAAATCGCAACCCTGCAAACCTGGTGGAAGATGTACGGCAATCTGGTCACTGGCGTGATCACGGTCGCTTCCATCGCCATCATCGGCTGGCAGGGCTGGAACTGGTATCAGCGCAGCCAGACGGCGCAGGCATCGGCGATCTATAGCGTGCTCGAACAGGCCGTTGCAGCCGGAGATGCCCAGAAGGTCAAGGGAGCGGCTGGCGAACTGGCTGAAAAATTCGGTAGCACCAGTTACGCCTCGCTGGGTGCCTTGCTGGCGGCCAAGCAGTCGTTCGACGCCGGTGATCTGAAAACAGCCAAGGCGCAACTGGGTTGGGCAGCGGAGAAAGGCAAGGACGAGTTGAAGGATATCGCCCGCCTGCGTCTGGCTGCTGTTCAACTCGATGAAAAGGCTTACGACGAGGCGCTGAAGCAATTGGAAGGCACACACGCGTCGGTGTTTGATGCGCGTTTCCAGGAAATGAAGGGCGATGTACTGACCGCGCAGGGTAAAAAGGCCGAAGCGCGCAGCGCCTACAAGGCGGCGCTTGACAAGACATCCGGCAAGCCCGGTGGCGGGCGTGAGTTGCTGCAGCAAAAGCTCGATAGCCTGGGTGAGGCGGCCTGATGTCACGCTCGCTAATCGTCCTGTTCGCGGCGACCGGGCTTCTGCTGAACGGCTGCGCTACCATCTCTGACAGCATCGACTCGATTAATCCGTTCGCCCGTTCCGGCCCGAAAATGGCGCCGCTCAAGCCGATTACTCCGTCGGCCGAGGTGCGTTCCGTGTGGTCGATCAATATCGGCAAGGCGGGCGACTACACCTTTACGCCGGCCGTGGTCGGCAATGCTGTTTACGTCGCAGCCCGGGATGGTGCGGTATACAAGCTTGAAGACGGCAAAACCATCTGGAAGATCAATGCCGGTCAGCCCTTGTCGGCCGGTGTCGGCGCCAATGCTCGTCTGCTTGCCGTCGGTACGCCGAAGGGTGAGGTGCTGGCTTTCTCCGCCGAGGATGGCAAGCCGCTCTGGCAGGCCAAGGCGAGCAGCGAAATCCTGGCGGCGCCTACTGTCGGCGACGATGGTGTGGCAGTGAAGAGCGGAGATAACCGTGTTTTCCTGTTTGACAATGCCGATGGTGGCCGCAAGTGGGTTTATCAACGTTCAACACCCGCTTTGTCGATTCGCAGTGCCGGTTCGCCGATATTTGCCGATCGTTTCGTGTTTGTCGGCTTTCCGGGTGGAAAACTGGTAGCCCTGTCGTTGCAGAATGGCGCCCCGGTCTGGGAGGGCGCCGTGGCGCTACCCAAGGGTGCTACCGAGCTTGATCGTGTTGCCGATATTGTTGCCCCGCCGGTTGTTGATGGTCGCCAGATTTGTGCGGTCGCCTTTCAGGGGCGCGTCGCCTGTTTCGACATGGGGCAGGCAGGTGCAATGGTCTGGTCGCGGGATATCTCGTCGGCGGCGGGTCTGGCGCTCGACGGGCGTTATCTCTTCGTTACCGACGAAAAAGGCGCTGTCCATGCACTTGATCGCCTGTCTGGCAGCAGCCTGTGGAAGCAGGACAAACTGCTCAATCGCCGTGTTTCCGGTCCGGCTGTGCGGCGTGGTCTGGTCGCCGTGGCTGATGCCGAAGGGATGGTCCATTTTCTTTCACGTGAAGACGGGAGCTTTGCTGCCCGTCAGAAGACCGATGGGGCGCCTGTGCGCACCCCGGTTCAATTGCTCGGTTCTAGCTTTCTGGTGCAAACCGCGGGCGGTAACGTGAGCGCAATCGAGGCGCAATGAAACCTACGCTAGTCCTGGTGGGCCGACCCAATGTCGGCAAATCCACACTGTTCAATCGTTTGACCAAGTCGCGCGACGCCATCGTCGCCGACATGCCCGGCCTGACCCGCGATCGTCATTACGGTCATGGCAAGCTGGGTAGCAAGCCTTATCTGGTCGTCGATACCGGTGGTTTCGAGCCGCTGGTCAAGGATGGCATCATGCACGAGATGGCGCGCCAGACCGAACAGGCAATTGCCGAGGCGGATGCCGTTATATTCGTGGTTGATGGCCGCTCGGGCCTGACCCCGCACGACAAGGAAATCGCCAACATGCTGCGCCGTCTGGAGCGGCCGGTATTTGTTGCGGTCAACAAGGCTGAGGGCATGAATTCCGGCATGGTCGAGGCGGAGTTCCATGAACTCGGCCTTGGCGAACCGAATGCAATCTCCTCGGCTCATGGTGAAGGCGTGCGCGGGCTGGTCGATCTGGCGCTGGAATCCTTCCCCGAGCCGGAGGAAGAAGAAGCAAAGTCAGATTCCATCCGCGTGGCCATTGTCGGTCGGCCAAATGTCGGCAAGTCTACGCTGATCAATACCTTGCTTGGTGAAGAGCGCGTCATCGCGTTCGATGCGCCGGGCACGACGCGTGATTCCATCGAGATCGATTTTGAACGCGGTGGTCGCAAATACGTGCTGGTCGATACGGCCGGCATGCGCAAGCGCGGCAAGGTCTTCGAGTCGATCGAGAAATTCTCGGTGGTGAAAACCCTGCAATCGATCGAGGATGCCAACGTTGTCATCCTGATGGTCGATGCCCAGGCAGACGTATCCGATCAGGATGCCCACATTGCTGATTTCATCGTGCAATCAGGTCGGGCATTGGTGGTTGCCGTCAACAAGTGGGACGGCCTCGATTCCTACACCCGTGAACAAACACGGCTGATCCTGCAGCGCAAATTGAAATTCCTCGATTTTGCCAAGTTTCACTTCATCTCGGCTCGCGACAATATTGGCCTGGAGTCGATGTTCCGTTCCGTCGATTCAGCGTTTGCTGCCGCCATGACCAAGATGTCGACCCCACGCCTGGCGCGCGTCCTGATTGATGCGGTGGCCAGACAGGCGCCGCCCAAGCATGGTCTTTTCCGGCCGAAACCGCGTTATGCCCACCAAGGTGGTTCCAATCCGCCGATCATTGTTGTCCATGGCAATGCCGTTGATCATATTGCGGACAGCTATCGTCGCTACCTCGAGCACACATTCCGCGAAGCCTTCAAACTGCAGGGAACGCCCTTGCGTATCCAGTTTGTAACAGCGAAAAATCCGTTCGCCGACAAAGACAAGAAATAATCCCTAAATGCTTTGGCAACCCGAACTATTTTGGGTACATTAGGCAACTCATAACAACATACATGGAGTCCACACCATGAGCAATAAAGGGCAACTCTTACAAGACCCCTTCCTTAACGCTCTCCGTCGCGAGCATGTTCCCGTCTCAATTTACCTGGTAAACGGGATCAAATTGCAGGGCCAGGTTGAATCCTTCGATCAGTACGTTGTGCTGTTGAAGAACACGGTTACCCAGATGGTGTACAAGCACGCTATCTCAACGGTGGTTCCGGCTCGCCCGGTCAATCTCCAGCAAGAACAGGCGGCGGACGAATAATCCCCCGTTCCAAGGCCCGTCAAGCTGGCGGGCCTCTGCTTCTCCCTCCCGGAAACGCCCATGACTGAACGACCTGCCGCCGTTGAACGTGCGGTGATCGTTCAGCTTGACTTCGGTCAACCAGACCTTGAGGATCAGCTGGAAGAAGTCCGGCTGCTGGCCGAGTCGGCGGGGGCGATAGTGGTCGCAGAAGTTTCTGGCCGGCGGCATAGTCCCGATCCAAAAACCTTCGCTGGCAAAGGCAAGGTGCAGGAAATTGCGGCGATGCTGGCGGCCGGCGAATCCGATCTGGTGATTTTTAATCACGAATTGTCGCCGGCACAGGAACGTAATCTGGAACGCGAACTCAAATGTCGCGTGATCGACCGAACCAGCCTGATTCTCGATATCTTTGCCTTGCGCGCAGCCAGCGCCGAGGGCAAGTTGCAGGTCGAATTGGCGCAACTTGAACACTTGTCGACGCGTCTGGTGCGTGGCTGGACTCACCTCGAACGGCAACGCGGTGGTATCGGTATGCGCGGACCAGGCGAGACTCAGCTTGAAACCGATCGTCGTTTGCTCGGCAACCGGGTCAAGTTGCTCAAAGAACGCCTGGAGAAGCTCTCGCGGCAACGCGGTGTCCAGCGCAAGGCGCGCCGGCGTGGCGATACGCTGAATGTTTCGCTGGTTGGTTATACCAATGCTGGCAAATCTACCTTGTTTAATGCGCTGACCCATGCTGGCGTCTTTGCGGCCAATCAGTTGTTTGCCACGCTTGATACAACTTCCCGCAAGCTGTGGATCGAAGGCGCCGGAAATATCGTGATTTCCGACACCGTTGGCTTTATCCGGGATCTGCCTCACTCGCTGGTTGATGCCTTTCATGCCACACTCGAAGCTGCCATCGATGCGGATCTGCTTCTGCATGTGGTGGATAGTGCCAGCCACGCACGTGATGAGCAAATCGAGGAGGTTAATAAAGTACTTGAAGAAATCGGTGCCAGCCAGATGCGGCAGGTGATCGCCTGGAACAAGATCGATCTGACCGACGCCTCTCCGGGAGTCGAACGAGACGAATATGGTAATATCGCGCGCGTTCGCGTCAGTGCGCGCTCGGGAGATGGTCTGGATTTGCTACGCGAATCCCTGGCCGAATATGCCCGGGCAAAGGCTGAGGCAAGGCGGAAAGCTTTGGCTGAAGCTGAGCATGAAGCCCAATATGATTACACTAACTGAATCCCAAACTCCATGATTCCTACGCTAGGTATTTTTATGTCGCTAAATGACCCTCAATGGGGTAACCGCGGTGGTAACGATGGTGATAAGCCCAGTGGTGGCGGACCCCGTCGCCCCAACGATGGTCCGCCCGATCTCGAAGAACTGTGGCGCGATTTCAATCGCAAGCTGACCGGCATGTTCGGCAAGAAAGGCGGCGGTGGCGGCAATGGCGGCGGTGACGGTCCGCGCATGCCAAACATTGATTTCAATCCGAAATTTCTCGGTGGCGGTATTGGCCTGATTGCTGGCCTGGTCGCCGTCGTCTGGCTGGCTTCCGGCTTCTATATTGTTGATGCCTCACAACGCGGTATCGTGCTGCAGTTTGGCAGCTACAAGGAATCGACCGACCCCGGCCTGCGCTGGCGTTTTCCGTCGCCCTTCCAGTCGCATGAATTGGTCAATTTGTCCGGCGTCAGGACGCTGGAAATCGGTTATCGCGGCACGGAACGTAACAAGGTGCTGAAAGAAGCTTTGATGCTGACCGATGACGAGAACATCGTAAACATCCAGTTTGCTGTCCAGTACATATTGAAAGACCCTGTTGAGTACCTGTTCAATAATCGCTCGACCGATGAGGCGGTGATGGGGGCTGCTGAATCCGCCGTCCGCGAAATCGTCGGCAAGAGTGAGATGAATTTCGTTCTTTACGAAGGCCGCGAGCAGATTGCGACGCAGGCCGCCAAATTGATGCAGGACATTCTCGATCGCTACAAGAGCGGCATCATGGTTTCCAAGGTCACCATGCAGAATGCCCAGCCGCCCGAGCAGGTACAGTCGGCTTTCGACGATGCTGTCAAGGCCGGTCAGGACCGTGAGCGCCAGAAGAACGAAGGTCAGGCTTATGCCAACGATGTGATTCCGAAAGCCAAGGGTACGGCCGCACGTCTGCTCGAAGAAGCCAATGGCCACAAGCAGCGTGTCATTTCGACGGCTGAAGGTGATGCCTCGCGCTTCAAACAGGTTCAGGTCGAATATGCCAAGGCTCCGGAAGTGACTCGGCAGCGTCTTTACCTGGAAACTATGCAGCAGGTCTATGCCAATACCAGCAAGGTTCTGGTCGATGCCAAGGGGCAGGGCAATCTGCTCTATCTGCCGCTCGACAAGCTGATGCAGTCGGCTGCTGGCATGACTGCGGCGCAGGTTGGACCGGTAGAGGCACCTGCTGCCAATACTGCCGTTGCCAAGCCATCCGGCCAGTTATCGTCGGAAGCTCCGCCGCAACTTGAGAAGGCTCCACAAGTGGGTGGTGGCTCGTATTCTGGAACTTCGCGCGAAGGTTCGTTGCGCTCGCGTGATCGGGAGGGACGTTGATGAGTCCGCGTATCAATCTGTTGGGCGCCATTGTCGCCACCGTGCTGGTAGTCCTGGCGATGTCCATCTTTACCGTCGATCAGCGTCAGTACGCGCTGGTATTCCAGTTGGGTGAAGTCAAGCGGGTACTTACCGAGCCGGGTCTGAATTTCAAGATTCCGATGATCCAGAATGTCCGTTATTTCGAAAAGCGCATCATCACGCTGGATAACGCCGAACCGGAACGTTTCATCACTTCCGAAAAGAAGAACGTTCTGGTCGATTCCTATATCAAGTGGCGCATCGTTGACCCCAACCTCTATTACATCTCGGTCAGCGGCGATGAAACACGGGCAAAGACGCGTTTGAACCAGACCGTCAATGCTGGTCTGCGTGAGGAATTCGGCAAGCGGACAGTGCATGACGTGGTTTCCGGTGAGCGCGACAAGATCATGGAGCAAATGCGTGAGAAGGCTGATGCCGACGCGCGCAAGATTGGCGTCCAGATTGTCGACGTGCGCCTGAAGCGCGTCGAATTGCCGACCGAGGTGAGCGATGCGGTGTACCGCCGTATGGAGGCAGAACGCAAACGCGTTGCCAACGAATTACGTTCGGAAGGTTCCGCCGAGGCTGAAAAGATCCGTGCCGATGCTGATCGTCAGCGCGAAATCATTGTGGCCGATGCTTACCGTGATGCGCAGAAGATCAAAGGCGAGGGCGATGCCAAGGCTTCGGCAATCTATGCCGGGGCGTTCAGTGCCAATCCCGAGTTTTATGCCTTTTATCGTAGCCTTGAAGCCTATCGTGGCAGCTTCAAGAGCAAGAACGATGTTCTGGTAGTCGAGCCAAATTCCGATTTCTTCAAGTACATGAAGAGCGTCGGTCGTGGCAACGACAAGGGCAAATGACATCGACCATCCTGCTTGCCTTCGCGCTTATGCTTGTGCTCGAAGGCCTGATGCCCTTTATTGCGCCGGCGGCCTGGCGTGAAACCTTTCGCCGCCTCATTCAATTTTCGGACGGGCAGATACGCTTCGTTGGTCTGACCTCGATGCTGATTGGCCTTATCCTTCTAGCGTTATTTTCATGAACTGGCTGTTACCTGAATACATTGCCGACGCGCTGCCGGCAGAAGCCGCGCGCATAGAAGGTCTGCGTCGTACCGTCCTTGATCATTTTCGGGCGCGTGGCTTCGAGTTCGTCATGCCGCCGATGCTGGAGTATCTGGAGTCGCTGCTGACCGGCGCCGGCCAGGATCTCAATCTGCGCACCTTCAAATTGGTCGACCAGCTTTCCGGGCGGACGATGGCGGTGCGTGCCGACATCACGCCGCAGGCAGCCCGGATCGACGCGCATCTGCTGAATCATCAGGGTGTGACTCGCCTGAGCTATTGCGGCAGCGTCTTGCACACACTGCCGGCAAGCGTTTCAGCGGGGCGTGAGCCAGTGCAGATTGGCGCTGAATTGTACGGCTACGCCGGTATCGCGGCGGATCTCGACATCATTCGTCTGATGGCGGGGGCGTTCGAGTCGATCAAATTGCCGATCAGCCGCATTGATCTTGGTCATGTCGGAATATTCCGGGCGTTGGCTGAAGCCGCTGGATTGCCGCAAGAGGCCGAAGAATACGTACTCAGCCTGTTGCAGACCAAGGACGTCCCTGCATTGACGGAAGCCTGTGCTCACGTGCCTTCACCCTATCGTGAAGCACTGATCGTCTTGCCGCAGCTTTACGGCGGAGTCGAAGTATTGCAACGTGCCGCCGCCGAATTGCCCGCCTTGCCGGCGATTGCTGCTGCGCTTGAAGGCTTGCGTCACTTGTTTGAGGCCGCGCCGGAACTGCCATTCTCGATCGACTTGTCTGACCTGCGCGGGTACCACTATCACAATGGGGTTGTTTTTGCCGCCTACTGTCCGGGCTATCCGGCAGCGATTGCTCTGGGTGGTCGATATGACGGTGCTGGCAAGACCTTCGGTCGAGCCCGTCCAGCCACCGGTTTCTCGATGGATTTGCGCGAAGTCGCCCGTCTTGTTCCGGCGAGGCGGCAGATGGGGGCGATACTCGCCTCCTGTGCTGGACATGACAAGCTGTTGGCTGCACATATCGCCGCCCTGCGGGGGCAGGGCGAAGTCGTCGTTGAACTGCTACCGGGCGAAACTGCCTGTGAAGGCCCTGCCTGCGATCGAAAACTCGTTCAGGTTGGTGGGCAATGGATTATTGAAGCTATACAAGAGGACTAGAAAATGGCCAAAAATGTCATCGTGGTGGGTACCCAGTGGGGCGATGAGGGGAAGGGAAAGATCGTTGATTGGCTGACTGACCATGCCAGCGGCGTGGTGCGCTTTCAGGGCGGTCACAACGCCGGCCATACGCTGGTCGTTGGCGAACAGGTCTACAAGCTGAACCTGGTACCTTCCGGCATCGTGCGTGATGGTGTGGATTGCTACATTGGTAACGGTGTGGTGCTCGATATTCACCATCTGCTGTCTGAAATCGCCGAACTGGAAAAGGGTGGCATCGACGTCCGTTCCCGCCTGAAAATCAGCCCAGGCTGCCCGATCATCCTGCCTTACCACTCGGCCATCGACAAGGCACGCGAAGGCGCCAAGTCTGACGCCCAGAAAATCGGCACGACCGGCAAGGGCATTGGCCCGACCTACGAGGACAAGGTTTCCCGTCGTGGCTTGCGCGTCTATGACCTGTTCCATCCCGAGCGTTTTGCCGAGAAGCTGAAGGAAGTGCTGGAATATCACAACTTCGTGCTCACCCAGTATTTCAAGGCACCGTCAGTCGATTATCAAATGGTTCTCGACCAGGCGATGGCCGATGCCGAACACATCCGGCCGATGGTTGCCGATGTATCGGCTGCGCTCTATGCCGCCAACAAGGCAGGCAAGAACATGCTGTTCGAGGGCGCGCAAGGCACGCTGCTCGATATCGACCACGGAACCTATCCGTTCGTCACCTCGTCGAATTGCGTAGCCGGTCAGGCTTCCGCCGGTGCAGGCATCGGCCCCGGCATGCTGCATTACGTGCTGGGTATTACCAAGGCTTACTGCACCCGCGTTGGTGGCGGTCCCTTCCCGAGCGAACTTGATATCGAAACCAAAGGCGTGCCGGGTTACCAGATGTCGCAGGTTGGCAAGGAGTTCGGTACCGTGACCGGACGCAAGCGCCGCTGTGGCTGGTTCGATGCTGCTGCACTACGTCGTTCGGGTCGTATCAATGGCTTGACCGGGCTGTGCATCACCAAGCTCGACGTGCTGGATGGTCTCGAGGAATTGAGTATCTGTACCGGCTATAAGCTGGATGGTCAGGTGATCGATCTATTGCCGATCGGCGCCGATGAGGTGGCCCGTTGCGAGCCAATCTACGAAACCATGCCGGGCTGGAGCGGTACGACGTTCGGCGTCAAGCGCTGGGAAGACCTGCCGGCTAACGCCCAGGCCTACCTGAACCGCCTGGAAACCTTGTGCGAAGTGCCGATCGCCATTGTGTCGACCGGCCCCGAGCGCGACGAGACCATTCTCAAGCAGCATCCGTTCAACTGATTCGGTTTGCAGTTGCTGCACCCCAAGGGTACTTCCTGCGGGGCGCGGTCAACGGGCCTATTTGGCCCGTTTTCAATTTCAGCGTGGCGGCATTACCGTTTGCCAGCCCTCGGGGCAGTCCCGGACATACGGGTAGTACTGACCATAGGATTGGCAGTAATACCAGTTGCCCGATTCGGGCGGCGGCTGATAGGCGCGGGGTGGCGCGCTATAGACCGGTGCGGCATTGGCCTGACTGTAAGCTGCTGCACCTATCGCCAGGCCGGTAATGGCAAGGATTGCTGCAGGTCCGGCCCAGCCGTGGCCACCGCGATGGCCGCCATCGTAATGTTGACGGTGGCCACCATGACCGCCATAGCCACCGTGACGGCCCCAATCGGCCTGGGCGGTCCCGGCTGAACCAAGGGCAAGGCTGATGGCCAAAATGAGGGTGGTGGTCTTTTTCATGATTCGACTCGTGAGTGTTGTTGTGACAAGCCGAATAACGCAGCACCGGCATCGGCGATGACCGGCGGTATGTACGCAAGTGTGAGTAAATGTTACTGGAGGGCATCAAGGCGCCTGCTGTGAGACAATGTGCCTCAGTTGAAATCAGCCTTCGGCCGGTTTCAGGAAACCCACGGCAGAAATGAAAAAAGGCCTTGTTTTATCAAGGCCTTCTATCAAAATCGCTGGTGCCCAGGAAGGGACTCGAACCCCCACGGAGTTACCCGCTAGTACCTGAAACTAGTGCGTCTACCAATTCCGCCACCTGGGCACAGGTGCGAAGAGCCGCCATTATAGAGAAAGAAAAAGAGATGTCAATTAAAAAACTATCCAAAATCCGTCGGGCCGACCCCTTCTTTGAGCGTGAATCGGTGCGCTATGAATTGCCGCTGCCGTCACGTGAATACGTATCCAAAATGCTGGCTGACGAAGGGCGACCGCTTGGTTTTATTGAATTGTTGAGCTTGCTCGATATCTCCGAAAGTGAGCGCGAAATGTTCCAGCGCCGGCTTGGCGCGATGGAGCGTGAAGGCCAGTTGCTGCGTAATCGCAAGGGCGCTTACATCCTGCCGGAACGGGCTAGTCTGACCGCAGGAAAGATTCAGGGGCATCCGGATGGCTACGGATTCCTTGTGCCAGAGGATGGTAGTCCCGACATCTTTCTTGACCAGCGCCAGATGGGCAAGGCGCTGCACGGCGACCGTGCCCTGGTGCGGATCATGGGCATTGACCGCAAAGGGCGGCCGGAGGGCAGCATCGTCGAGGTGACTGAAAGGGCCAATACCCGCGTCGTAGGCCGGGTTCTGGTTGAGCATGGTGTGGTCATCGTGGTGCCTGAAAACAAGCGGATCGCGCAGGATATTCTGGTGCCGCCGGAGAAAAAGGCGAAGGTCAAGCCGGAGTCCGGGCAGGTGGTGATGGTCGAGATCATTGAGCAGCCGAGCAAGTTTTCGCAGCCGATCGGGCGCATTGTCGAAGTGCTTGGCACCTATGCCGATCCGGGCATGGAAATCGAAATCGCACTGCGCAAGCATGACCTGCCTTTCGAGTTCTCCAGGAAGGCACTGGAAGAGAACAAGGAGCTACCGGACAAAGTCAAGAAGACTGATCTGGTTGGGCGCGAAGACTTGCGCGAACTGCCGCTGGTGACCATAGACGGCGAAACGGCACGCGATTTCGACGATGCCGTGTATTGTGAGAAGAGGGGCCGTGGCTGGCGGTTGGTGGTGGCGATTGCCGACGTCTCGCATTACGTCAGGCCGGGCATGGCGCTCGACAAGGAAGCCATGGAGCGTGGAAATTCGGTCTATTTCCCGCGCCGCGTCATTCCCATGCTGCCGGAGAAACTGTCGAATGGTATCTGTTCGCTGAACCCCGATGTCGAGCGGATGGCCATGGTTTGTGACATGGAAATCAGCGCCTCCGGCAGTATTGGCAAGTATCGCTTCTATCCGGCGGTTTTTCGCTCGCACGCCCGCCTGACCTATAACCTGGTCTGGTCGTGGCTGTCCGGCGAGGCCAAGCCGGAAGGCGAGACTTACAAAGCCTTGCAACCTCAGGTGAAGGATCTCTACAAGCTGTTTCACGCCTTGCACAAGGCTAGAGGCGCGCGTGGTGCGATCGATTTTGAAACGACCGAAACGCAAATGCTGTTTAACGAACAGGGCAAGATCGAGAACATCGTGCCGGTATTTCGCAATGATGCCCATCGCATCATTGAAGAGTGCATGCTGGCCGCCAACGTCTGTGCTTCCGATTTCCTGGCGGCGCACAAACAGACCTGCCTGTATCGGGTTCATGCCGCGCCGTCTGACGAAAAGCTGACGAATCTGCGGACTTTCCTCGGTGAATTCGGCATGGCACTGGGTGGCGGCGATGATCCGCGCGCCAAGGATTACGCGGTGCTGCTGGAACAGATCAAACTGCGCCCCGATTTTCAGTTGTTGCAGACGGTGATGCTGCGCTCACTGAAACAGGCGATGTACAGCCCCGATAATGTGGGCCATTTCGGTCTGGCCTATGAGCATTACACGCACTTTACCTCGCCGATCCGGCGCTACCCGGACCTGCTTGTGCACCGCGCCATCAAGGCGGTGCTGGCCAAGGAAACCTATACGCCAGTCGGAACCTGGGACGATATCGGCCTGCAATGTTCGGCGACCGAGCGGCGCGCCGACGAAGCAACGCGCGATGTCGAGAACTGGCTGAAATGCTTCTTCATGAAGGAGCGCATCGGCGAAGTCTTCGACGGTACGATTTCGGCGGTTACCGCCTTCGGCATCTTCGTGGCGCTCGATACGATTTACGTTGAGGGCTTGGTTCACGTCTCCGAACTGGGCGAGGACTACTTCCAGTTCGACAACATCAAGCATCAGATGCTGGGCGAACGTACCGGCCAACGTTTCCGTCTGGGCGACCGGGTCCGGGTAAAACTGGTTCGGGCCGATCTCGAAACCAACAAGATCGATTTCGTGCTGGTCCGGGCTGATGGTGGTTCGGCGGGACGGAAGTCGATGGGGCGAAATACGCCGAAAACAGTAGCGCGGGCTCCGGAAAAAGTAATCGTCAAGGCGCCGTCTAAGGTCACGACTAAAAAGGCGTCCCCCAAAGTTACGGCGAAACGCACGGCGAAGCCCGCGAGCAAGCCTGGTACGAAAAAGGCAGCAAAAAAGCGTTGACCGCAGCACTTGCCTGAGTGCGGCATGGCTGCGCCCAAAGGCGGCCAATTAGCGCTAAAAAGTGGCATCTCTGTCTCGAATTGGCAGTCTTGATATAAAATATTAGGGTTTTACGATGGTTTGGAGCGATTTTGGTGGCAGATGATCTTTTTGGTATGGATACAGAAGTGGCTGCGAAAATTGCTTTCGAGCAACCGGTTAACTGGCTGCCTGGTGTTGAACTGCCGGCGGAGCTTGTGACGGGGCACAAGACTATCGACAATGAACATCGCCTGTTGCTATCCAGCATCGCGAGCTTGCGCAAAATCTGTAACGATTTCACCAGCACACCCGATTGCAGCAATTGCGAAGAAGTCGAGCGCAATCGTTGCGAGAACGATCTGATTTCCATGTTGGGTGATCTTCTCGCTTTCATCCTTGACCATTTCAAGACTGAAGAAGCGATCATGCGTGAATCCTTGCTGCAATTGGTTGATCGCGAAGTTTGCGAGGCGCACATGGAAGATCACGCCGCGATTTCATGCAAGGTTCAGGAAATTGTCGCGGCCTTGAACCCATTGAAAACGGTCAGCCTGATCAGGGAACTCGATGCCTTGCTGTCGCGCTGGATCGTGAATCACATCGGTTTGCATGATGTGATGCTGGTTCGCTGGATCGAGCGCGAAGACTCCATCCTTCGTCAGGGTAGTCGTTAAGCCATTCGATCCTCCGCCGTCGAGGGCAGGTTCTGACCAGCCACGTTGGCGCGGTAAAATCCGCCTTTCCCTTTTTCGAAAGCTGCCATGTCTTCCCGCCTGATTTACGGTTTCCATGCCGTAACCGCCAAGCTTCGCCACGATCCTGGTGCGGTGAAGGAAATCGTTGTTGACGCCACTCGTCAGGATGAGCGTGTCCGCGATCTGCTCAAACATGCCGAATTGCAGGGCGTGACAGTTGTCGCGGCTGATGGCAAGCGACTTGACGGCATGGCGCCGGGGGCAAAGCACCAGGGCGTGATCGCCCGCCTCGAAGGTGGACGCAAGGTGGCGCATCTCGACGACGTGCTGGATACGCTGGAAGAGCCGGCTTTTCTGCTTGTACTCGATGGCATCACCGACCCGCGCAATCTCGGCGCCTGCCTGCGCGTTGCTGACGCGGCAGGTGTCCATGCGGTTATCGCGCCAAAGGATCGGGCGGTAGGCTTGACTGATGTAGCCGCCAAAACTGCCTGTGGTGCCGCTGAAACGGTGCCCTACGTGATGGTGACCAATCTGGCGCGGACCTTGCGCGAACTCAAGGACCGGGATATTTGGGTCGTCGGTACCGCTGGCGAGGCCGAAAGTGATCTCTACGCTGCTGACTGGCCAGTTGCCACCGCCTGGGTGCTGGGTGCCGAGGGGGAGGGCATGCGTCGCCTGACACGGGAAAACTGCGATCAGCTGGTGCGTATTCCCATGCACGGTACGGTGGAGAGCCTGAACGTCTCGGTGGCATCCGGCGTTTGTTTGTTCGAGGCACGTCGTCGCCGCCCTTGATCGCCATGGCTTGATGACGCATCGCCGGGCGGTGGCGCTGATGGTGCTGGTGACGCTGTTGTGGAGTCTGGCCGGTGTCGTTACCCGCCATCTCGATGCGGCGCGCAGCTTCGAGGTCACCTTCTGGCGCAGTGCGTTCAATGCGTTGGCCCTGATTGTCGTCCTTGGTTTCATGCGCGGTCCGGCATTGTGGCGTGGCGTATTCCATGCCGGGCCTGCCGTCTGGATTTCCGGGGTCTGTTGGGGCGTGATGTACACCGCCTTCATGCTTGCCCTGACGCTGACCTCGGTGGCCAATGTGCTGGTCACGATGGCGATCAGCCCGATGCTGACAGCGCTTTTCTCTCGACTTTTCCTTGGCCATCACTTGCCGGCGCGTACCTGGGGGGCGATTCTTGTCGCCGGGGCGGGGATTGCCTGGATGTTTGGCGCCCAAGCCGATGATGGCGCTTCGCTGCTTGGATCGCTCGTCGCTTGTGCCGTGCCGCTGGCGGGTGCGATCAACCTGACGGTATTGCAGCATGTCGATGAAGATGTCTCAAAGACCCAGGACATGCTTCCCGCCGTCTTGATCGGCGCCCTGTTGTCGGCCTTTGCAACTTTTCCCCTGGCTTGGCCGATGCAGGCTTCCGGTCATGATTTGGGGTTGCTGGCGCTGCTTGGCATCGTGCAGCTGGCGATTCCTTGTCTGCTCATGGTGCGCCTGAGTCGCGAACTGCCGGCGCCTGAAATCTCGTTGCTTGCCTTGCTTGAGGTGATATTTGGCGTGGCCTGGGCTTGGCTCGGTGCAGGAGAACAGCCTTCGGCCAGCGTTCTGCTGGGCGGTGGCTTGGTACTGCTTGCACTGGTGGCCAATGAAGGCCTGGCAATGCGTCAGGCGAGATTGGCCTGATGGTTTTCAGCGAGCTTTGAGTTTGGCGATTGACTGATCAATCGCATCATCCAGATAGCTCTGATAGAAATCCGGCAGCCGTGCACCCACGATCGGATCGGCCAGCCGCTTGCCATCGCGTCCGTAGAAAGCAACCACCGGCACTAACTTGATCTTTTCGCTGCCGGCGAAACGGGCTTGGGTCGTTTTTTCACCGCGAAAGTCATTCAGCCCTGCATCGCTATCCTGATTGACTTGACGCACGATGACTTTGTCACGAAAACGCGGGTGACTTTCCAGTGGTTTCAGGTAATCACGCCTGACGGTTTCGCAGTATTTGCAATCCTTGCGGCTGTAAAGAATGATCAGCGGGCCACCGATCTTTGCTGCCTGCTCGGCTTCGGCGCGCAAATCCACGGCGGCCGGAAGTTCGGTGCCAAGCACGATGGATGGCTGCGCACCGAGTGCCAGTCCAGCCAGCAGCCAGATTGCGAATGAGGCGCTGTTCGCGCAGCGGAAAAGGTGTCTGATCTCAGTTTTCAAAGCGGTAGTAGTGCTTGTTCAGCCATGCCGCGACATTGCCTTCTTCCTCGGGAAACCATCCCGAACTGACCATGGCATTGCAGGAAGCAACTCGCTGCAGCAGTTCGAGCTTGTTCGATAGCATGCGGCCATCGCGGGAGTACATCTTGCTGCCATCGCCACCGTACATCCGAATGTGGCAACTCTGGCAGGCTTTTTCATGCAGTGGTTTGGCCGCGTCCAGATCGACCTTGCCCCAGGGTTCTTCGGCTTGAGCCCCAAGAGCGAACAGCGAGAGGCAGGCAATGGTGAGCAGGCGCATGGTGTCTCCTTGTGATTGACTTTGATGCTGATTGAAAGCGGCTTAGAAACCGGCCGCTTCGGCCTCAAGGAAGGCGAGGCTGACATACTTGCCGATGTTGATGTCAAAGCCCTTGGTGTCCTTGGCCCGGCTGGCGACCCGAGTATCCTTGAGCACCAGGGCTTTGGCTTCTTCAAGAGCCAGGCCATCCTTGATCGCCTTTTCGCAGGTGTAGTAGATACCCTGAAAGAGCTCGCGGTTCCATTGCAGCACATCGGCACTGGGCTTTCCGTGGCCCGGCAGCCAGAGTTTGCTGCCGGTTTTTTCCAGCCTTTCGTAGGACTTCAAGGTTCCGACATAAGAACCGTCGTCCATGTTCGCGATCCGGCGGTCCATGGCGACATCGCCAATCAGCATGACGCGGTCTTCAAGTACTTCAACGTTGAGGTCGTAGGGAGTGTGGACGATCCCGTGATGGTGAAGCCGCAAGGTGACGTCGCCAAATTTCAGTTCAGCCCCGTCTTCCAGGGGCAGTTTGGGGGGGATGACCTGGGTTCCCAGTGTTGCCTGGTTGGTCCATTGCTCCATCAGCTTACGCCACAGATTGCCTTGAACCCCCTCTACTTCCTTGATGGTGCCGGCGTGGGAATAAAGTGGCAGATCCTTGCCGTAGGCTTCGACAAATGCATGGTTGCCCAGCCAGTGATCACCGTGATAATGGGTATTGATAATGGCGATGACCGGCTTCTTGAACTTCTTCTTGATCTGCCGGATAGTCATCTCACCGATCTGCACCGAGGCACCAGAGTCGACGACAACCAGGCCTTTCGCCGTATCGACAATGGTAATGTTGCACATCATTCCCTGATTTTCCGGCGAGGGAAAACCATCGGGCGAATAAATCATCCAGACATGCTTCGAGAGTTGCTGTAGCGGGTGGTCCTTGACGGCAGGGCCGCGCACAAAATCTTCCACCTCACGGGCGATGGCGCTGATTGTTTGCCAGGGGGTAAACTCGACGGCAGTCAGCGCCGAAAAAGCGGCGGTATTCTGTAGAAAACGGCGTCGGTTCATCGGCATCTCCTGAATCTGTTGGGGAACCATCTTTATGGCACTGAACGTGCAGATTGAAAGGTGAGTGTAAGCGAATTACTATTTAATAATGTACCAAGAATTCACGATTGCAAGGAGAAGGCAAGTGAGCAAAAAACAGGGGTTGTGGTTGGGCATGACTGTGCTGGCGACGATTTTGAGCCAGCCAGTGCAGGCTGCCGAAAAGGTTGATTTGGCGCGGGCCGAAGAAATTGTTTCCGGTCGCTGTTTCCTTTGTCATGGTCTGGAAGGCGAATCGGCCAGCCCGATTTTTCCTCGACTGGCGGGCCAGCATTGGGAATATGTCGCCAAGCAGTTGGGCGAATTCAAATCCGGGAAGCGCAAGAGCGACACCATGAAGCCACAGTCCGAGGAGTTGACGTCGGCGGAGATGAAGGCGCTTGGGGTCTTCTTCGAGTCGAAAAAAGCCAGCGCGCGGCCGGTCAAGGATGCCGAGTTGATGGCCGTCGGCAAATACGTCTTCAATCGCGGCAATCAGTTCTCCGGCTTGCCGGCCTGCGCCAGTTGTCATGGTACCAAGGGTCTGGGTACGCCACAATTGCCCCGTCTGGCCGGGCAACATCCGCGCTACACCGAAGATCAGTTGAAGCAATTCAATTCCCGTGAGCGGAACAACGACAATGCGGTCATGCATACCGTCGCCTCCAAGCTCACCGAACTGGAAAGAAACGCCGTCGCCGAGTACATCGCCACGCTGGATTGATTGCTGCACCCCGGGAGTGCTTCCTTCCGGGCGTGCTCACCATGAAAAAGGCCGCATTCGCGGCCTTTTGGTTTGAGGAACAAGAAAAATCAGGTCAGCATGTCGGCCCAGATATTCTTCGCCCAGCCCATCGCAACCTTGCCTTCCAGTTCGTTGCGCGCGGCAGAAACACCGCCGGCGCCTTTAACCGGTTGAACTGTCTTGGTGGCGGCATCGTACTGGTGGATGGAAGAAACGTGGATGACGTTCTTGGCATCGACAAAGCTGTAACAGGTGTTCATGACAACCGGTGTCGGACTCGGCTCCATGCCGGAGAGCTGGTTCAGAATCGCCGCTGCCGCCAACTTGCCGTGCTGGTTGGCCATGTGACCAGACTTCGGCATGGTCGGGGCCGGGAAGATGGCGTCGCCCAATACATGAATGCCCGGTGTGCTGGTCGATTCCATGCTCAACCAATTGATATCCACCCAGCGGTTGTTGATCAGTTTGATACCTGACTTGGCGGCGATGTCGCCGGCACGGTGGGGCGGGATGATGTTGAGTACGTCGGCCTTGAACTTGTCGAATTCGAGTACGGCGGTGTTGGTGCCGACTTCGACATCCTTCACTTCGCTATTGTTGCGGTACTCGATAATGCCCTTGTAGAGATCGGTCCAGGCCTTGGTGAATAGCCCTTTCTTGGACATCACGTCTTCATTGGCGTCGAGGATGATGACTTTGGATTTGGGCTTGCTTTGCTTGAAGTAATTGGCGACCAGGCAGGCGCGCTCGTAAGGTCCGGGCGGGCAGCGGTAGGGCGCTTTCGGGATGGAAATGGCATAAACCCCACCGTCCTTCATGCTTTCCAGTTGCTTGCGCAGGGCGACGGTCTGGGCACCGGCTTTCCAGGCATGCAGGATCTTGCTCTGGGCATCGGCGTTGTTCAGGCCGGGAATCTGGTCGAACATGAAATCGATACCCGGTGACAGCACCAGCCGGTCGTAGCTCATCGCGCCGCCAGCCTTGAGGGAAATGGTCTTTTTTGCTGCGTCGACCGCAACCACGTCGTCCTGGACGACACGGACGCCCCATTTGTTCTTCAGGCCGTCATAGCTGACGGTGATGTCTTCCATGGTCTTGGTGCCACCAATGACCAGATTCGAAATCGGGCAGGAAATGAAGGTCGGATTGCGTTCGATCAGGGTGACCTGAACGCCGCCTTCGCTCCACATGCGGAGATATTTGGCAATCGTGGCGCCGCCGTAGCCGCCACCAACCACGACCACATGGCCGCTGGCCTTGCCACCGCCGGCACAGCCGTACAGGGTGGCCATCGCACCGGCAGCCGCGCCAGCCTTCAGAAAATCACGTCGTTTCATCAGCATCATGTTGTTCTCCCCTTACTTTTGCGCGGCGAAATAGGTAGCGATCAGATCAAGCTGCTCGTCGGTATAGCCTTTGGTGATCTGATGCATGATCGAAGCGGGTTTGTCACCGCTCTTGAATTCGGACAGCTTTTGCAGCGTCTTGTCTTTCGGGCTTCCGGCCAGGGAGTCGAGGCCGGCGCCCTTGACAGCATTGCCGTTGGTGCCGTGACAGTTGGCGCAAGTGGCAGCCAGGTTGCGCCCGAGGTTCGGGTCGGCAGCATGCGCAACGCCGGCGGCAGCGAGCAGGCAAAAGGCTGCGAGGGTGGATTGCAGTTTCATCGATACATCTCCTCTGATTGATGTTGATTTGCTATGTAGCCGGAAAATTTTTGGAATTTTGAGCATTGCGGCCTAGTGCCAAGGTTATAGACCTTTTGGACAAATTGCATGCTGCAATGCAACAATATAAGTTGTTGACTATATAAGCAGGTAGTTATACATTGAATCTTAATTCAGATCAAAAGACAGTATGGACGAGACCATTCAGGTATTCGAGCAGGTGGCGCGTTACTTTGCCTTGCTGGCTGATCCGACGCGCTTGCGCATCCTCTCCAGCCTGTGCGCTGAAGAGCGGCCGGTACATGAGGTGGTTGAACGTATCGGGCTGACTCAGGCCAATATTTCTCGGCACCTGAATATTTTGTACCGCGCCGGTGTCGTTGACCGTCGCCGTGAAGGAAGTTCTGTGATGTATCGCGTGATTGATCCAAATTTTGTCGACATCTGTCGGACGGTCAGTATCACGGTGGCAAGCCGTGATCTGGGGGATCAGTTGGGTGTCGTGAATTCGTGTGATTGATGTAAATAGACGGAGGGAAGAGGTCTCTATGGGCGATATCGTTAAACAACCGGGGCGTCTGCGGCCCGCACCGGAAAACTTCCTTTCGGAAGATCAGGTCAAGGCCGTCGCAACCGGGCGCCGTGACTTTCTGCGGAAAAGTTTTCTTGCTGCGGGGGCAGCGATGGCAGCGCCGATGGTGGCGCGGGCCAGTGAAGGTGACATCAACATCCTGGAAAATCCGGCATGGACCACGTCGCTGGGTTTGCCGGTGGCCACCAATCCGTACGGCGTGCCATCAAAGTACGAAAGCCAGTTGCTGCGTCGCGAATCACCGGGTCTGGCCCGCGTTGGTGGAGCTTCGGTTTCATTTGCGCCGTTGCAGGGTCTATTTGGCATCATTACGCCCTCTGGCCTGCACTTCGAGCGCCATCATCAGGGCTGGCATGACATCGATCCGTCCAAGCATCGCCTGATGGTGAATGGGTCGGATGATTCATTGCTCAAGAAGCCCAAGGTTTACACGCTGGACGAACTGATGCGCATGCCTTCGGCCTCGCGTATCCACTTCATCGAGTGCGGCGCCAATACCGGTCTGGAGTGGGGCAACGTGGCCGTGCCGACGGTGCAATACACGCACGGCATGCTCTCCTGTTCCGAATTTACCGGCGTGCCGCTGAAGCATCTGCTGGAAGACTGCGGCGTCGATTACAAGAAGGCCCGCTATGTGCTGGCTGAGGGCGCCGATGGCTCCTCGATGACGCGCACCATTCCGATGGAAATGGTCGAGTCCGGCGAAGTTCTGGTTGCCTATGGCCAGAACGGCGAAATGCTGCGTCCGGAAAACGGCTATCCGTTGCGCCTCGTCGTGCCGGGTGTGCAGGGCGTTTCCTGGGTCAAGTGGCTGCGTCGCATCGAAGTCGGTGACAAGCCTTACGCCACCAAGGATGAGGCGGTGCATTACATCGACCTGATGCCCAGTGGTCTGCATCGCCAGTACAGTTCGGTGCAGGAAGCAAAGTCGGTCATTACCACGCCGTCGGGTGGCCAGACGCTGCTTGATCAGGGCTTCTATAACGTCTCCGGTCTGGCCTGGTCGGGTCGTGGTCGCATCAAGCAGGTCGATGTTTCCTTCGACGGCGGCATCAACTGGAAAACGGCGCGCCTCGAAGGACCGATCCAGAACAAGGCGCTGACCCGCTTCAACATTAACTGGGTGTGGGACGGCAAGCCGGCCATCCTGCAATCACGTGCCATGGACGAAACCGGTTTTGTCCAGCCGAGCTACGGCCAGTTGCGTGCCGTGCGCGGTACCAAGTCGATCTATCACAACAACGCCATCCAGTCCTGGAAGGTCATCGAAAGCGGGGAGGTCAGCAATGTTCAGGTTCTCTAAGACCATTCTCGTTTTTGCCCTTTTTGGGGCGTCGACCGCAGCATTCGCTTTCGACAACTTCAAGGGCATTGGCCGTCAGGCCACGCCGGCCGAAGTGAAGGCCTGGGACATCGACGTGCGTCCGGACTTCAAGGGCTTGCCCAAGGGATCGGGTTCGGTCGACAAGGGTCAGGAACTCTTCGAAGAGAAGTGCGCTTCCTGCCACGGCACTTTCGGTGAGTCGAACGAAGTCTTCACGCCGCTGGTTGGCGGGACGACCAAGGACGACATGAAGACTGGCCGCGTCAAGGGCCTGTCTTCCGGCGAGTTGCCGCAACGCACCACCTTCACCAAGGTGGCGACCATTTCGACGGTCTTCGACTACATACAGCGTGCCATGCCCTGGACGGCGCCGAAGTCGCTGAAGCCGGACGACGTTTACGCCATCCTGGCCTACATGCTCAACCTGTCCGAAATGGTGCCGGCTGACTTCGTCCTGTCCGACAAGAACATTGGCGATATCCAGAAGATCCTGCCCAACCGCAACGGGATGACCACCGACCACGGCATGTGGACCGGTGCCTCGGCGGCCAAGGGTGGCATTGGCAATGGTGGCAAGCCGGATACCAGCAACAAGGCGTGCATGAAGAACTGCAAGACCGAAGTGAAAGTTGCTTCGAGCCTGCCGGACTATGCCCGCACGGCGCATGGCGAACTCTACGACCAGAACCGCCCGTTCGGGCCGGTGCGCGGGACCAAGACGCTGGGTGGCGAAGCTGCTGCCGCGCCGGCGGCCGTCTCGCCGGCGATGGAAATGGCGACCAAGAACGGCTGCATGGCCTGTCATGGCGTCAATAACAAGATCGTCGGCCCAAGCTACAACGAGGTCCTGTCTCGCTACAAGGATCAAACCGATGCTGAAGACCGGCTGGTTGCCAAGGTCAAGGCGGGGGGGCAGGGCGTCTGGGGTTCGATCCCGATGCCGCCGAATGGTCATTTGAAGGATGAGGATTTGAAGACACTGGTCAAGTGGATTCTGTCCGGCGCGAAGTAATCGAGCATTTCAATTTCTGAGAGGAGAAGTTATGAACAATCAACGTCGTAATGTACTGAAGACAGGCTCCGGTGCTGCACTCCTGAGCGTTCTCGCCGCTGCCGGCATCATCACACCCGGTATGGCTCTGGCTGACTGGAACAAGGCTGCTTTTGACGCCAAGAGCATGGCCGATACGCTGAAGGCGATTGGTGCAGGCACGCCGGTTGACAGCAAGGATGTTCAGGTCACGGGTCCGGACATTGCCGAAAATGGTGCCGTGGTGCCGGTCGGTGTCAGCTCGACGCTGCCAAATGTCACGATGGTTGCCATTCTGATCGAGAAGAACCCGAATGCGCTGGCCGCCAGCTTCACGCTGCCGGAAGGTACTGAAGCCAGCGTCCAGACCCGGGTGAAGATGGGCCAGACCTCCAACGTGTATGCGCTGGTCAAGTCGGATGGCAAATTCTTCATGGCGACCAAGGAAATCAAGGTCACCCTGGGCGGCTGCGGCGGTTAATGCGCGGGTTTGTCATTCCCGCGCCGGCGGGAATCCAGTGGTGTGCCTCTGGATTCCGGGTCGAGCCCGGAATGACGGCTTGCAACGGTTTTAGGTCTTTAGAGAATTAAGGAGTCATACATGGCAAATCCGATGAAAATCCGCGCCGCCAACAAGGAAGGCGTTACCGAAGTCAAAGTGTTGATCAGCCACGAAATGGAAACCGGTCAGCGCAAGGATTCCGCTGGCGCGCTGGTGCCGGGCTGGTTCATTACCGAATTGACCGCCAAACACAACGACAAGGTCGTGCTGAGCAGCGAATTTGGTCCGTCCGTTTCGAAGAACCCCTACCTGGCGTTCAAGTTCAAGGGCGGCGCCAAGGGCGACAAGATCGTCGTGTCCTGGAAGGACAACAAGGGCGAGACCCGTACCGACGAAGCAGCCATTGGCTAAGTTGTAAAAATGGCGGTAAGGCGACAAAGATCGCCGCCGCTGATCGTATTCCCCGGAGGAGTTGAAATGATCCAACGTTTTATCAGAACGCTGGTCGGGATGGCTGTTGCAACGGCTGTCATTGGCAGTGTGTCCGCTCAGGACAGCAAGGTCGCCGACGAACTTGCCAAATACCGTGAAGCCCTGGCTGACGGTAACCCGGCCGACCTGCTCGAAGTCAAGGGCGAAGGCCTGTGGGCGGAAAAACGCGGCCCGAAAAATGCATCGCTCGAACAATGTGACCTCGGCCTCGGCCCGGGCAAGCTGGACGGCGCCTATGCCCAGTTGCCGAAGTATTTCAAGGACACCAACAAGGTCATGGATGTCGAGTCCCGCCTGGTGCATTGCATGGTGAGCCTGCAAGGTTTCAAGCAGGAAGAAGTGACCAAGCAGTGGTTCTCCCGGCCGGGCAAGGAGTCTGATATCGAGGCGCTGGTCACTTTCATTGGCGCCAAGTCCAATGGCAAGCCGATCAATGTACCGGCGACGCATCCGGAAGAGGCCAAGATGGCCAAGATGGGCGAGTACATCTTCTATCGCCGCTCCGGGCCGCAGGATTTCTCCTGTTCGATCTGTCATGGTCAGGAAGGCAAGCGTATCCGCCTGCAGGAACTCGGCAACCTGACGACCAAGGATGGCGCTGGCTTCGCGATGAAAACCTGGCCTTCGTATCGCGTTTCGCAGGGGGCTGTATGGACCATGCAGCGTCGCCTGATCGACTGCATGCGTCAGGCCCGCTGGCCTGAGCCGAACTATCTGGCCGATTCGATCATCGCGCTGGAAACCTACCTGCAAAAAACTGCGACCGGCACCGTCATGGAAACGCCGGGAATCAAGCGCTAAAAGGGGATGACCATGAAACTGAAAATTGCCCTTTTTGGCCTGTTGACCGCAGCAATTGCCATTCCGGCCCTCGCCCAGAAAGCCCCCGAAGCACCGGGCGGCAAGTATGCCAAGGAAGCAGAGCAGATGTTCCGTTCTTCATTCCGCACCGACAATCCAAAATACTGGATGTCCCGGCTGGATCAGGATGACACGATGAAGACCTGTGGTACCTATCGTGACAATCCGCCGCGCAAGGTTGGCGAGCAGATCGAAAAAGCCAACCGGACGACTATCCGCTATCCGGTCGATGGCAAGCTGATCGGTGACTGGAAAGAAGGTGAGAAGCTCGCCGCAGTCGGCACCGGCGGCCATATCGGTTTTATCCAGCCGGATCCGGCCGGGCGTGTGCGTGGTGGCAACTGCTATGCCTGCCATGAACTGGCCAAGAAAGAACTGGCCTACGGCACGATCGGACCGAGCCTGCACAACTTCAGCAAGTTGCGTGGTACCTCGGATGACATCATCAAATACGCCTACGACAAGATCTACAACTCGAACGCCTTCTCGGCCTGTACCAACATGCCGCGCTTCGGCTTGCTCAACTGGCTGACGCCGGAACAGATCACTCACATCGTGGCTTTCCTGGTTGACCCGGAATCGCCGGTTAACAAAGACTAGAACTTGCGTGATTAGCCCGGCCGGGCAACTGGCCGGGCATTTTTTCAAGGAAATGATATGAGTATGAATCGTCGGGAATTTCTCCAGGTCATGGCCGTCGCGGCGGCTGGTGGCATGTCGCTACACAGCGAATTCGCGCTGGCCGAAAAGGGTGCCGCCAAACTGTATGACCTGCCCAAGTTCGGCAACGTCAGCCTGCTGCACATCACCGACTGTCATGCCCAGTTGCTGCCCATCTATTTCCGCGAACCGAATGTCAATCTCGGTTTCGGCGACCAGTTCGGCAAGGTGCCGCACCTCGTCGGTGCCAACCTGCTCAAGCATTTCGGCTTCAAGCCCAACAGTATTGAGGCGCACGCCTACACCTATCTGAATTTCGAAAAAGCCGCCGAGACCTACGGCAAGGTCGGTGGCTTTGCCCATCTGGCGACGCTGGTCAAGCGCATGAAAGCCAACCGCCCCGGCGCACTGCTGCTTGACGGTGGCGATACCTGGCAAGGTTCCGGTACCGCGCTGTGGTCCAACGCCCAGGACATGGTCGATGCCTGCAAGGCGCTTGGCGTCAATGTCATGACCCTGCACTGGGAATCGACCTACGGCGAAGCCCGGGTCAAGGAAATCGAGGAAAAGGACTTTGCCGGCCAGATCGACATCGTCGCCCAGAACGTCAAGACCGCCGATTTCGGCGATGCCGTCTTCAAGCCCTTCGTCATGAAGAAGATGAACGGCGTGCCGGTCGCCATCATCGGCCAGGCGTTCCCCTACACGCCGATCGCCAATCCGCGCTGGCAGACGCCGAACTGGAGCTTCGGCATCCAGGAAGAGAACATGCAGAAAACCGTCGACGAAGCCCGCGCGGCTGGCGCGCAGGTTGTTGTCGTGTTGTCGCATAACGGCATGGACGTTGACCTCAAGATGGCCAGCCGCGTCAAAGGCATCGACGCCATCCTTGGCGGTCACACCCACGACGGTATGCCGGCCCCGGTTGCGGTCAAGAATGCCGGGGGTCAGACGCTGGTGACCAATGCCGGCTCCAACGGCAAATACCTCGGCGTGCTCGATTTTGACGTCAGGAACGGCAAGATCGCCGATTTCCGCTACAAGCTGCTGCCCGTCTTCGCCAACCTGTTGCCGGCCGACAAGGACATGCAGACGCTGATCGACAAGGCGCGCGCCCCGTACCTTTCCAAGCTCAACGAAAAGCTGGCGGTCACTGAAGGCACCCTCTACCGCCGTGGCAACTTCAACGGCACCTTCGACCAGCTGATTCTCGATTCGCTGATGAAAGTGAAAGATGCCGAAATCGCCTTCTCGCCCGGCTTCCGCTGGGGTACCTCGCTGTTGCCAGGGCAGCCGATCCTGATGGAACACGTGCTCGACCAGACGGCGATCACCTATCCGTGGACGACCGTGACCAACATGAGCGGCGAGATGATCAAGACCGTGCTCGAAGATGTCTGCGACAACCTCTTCAACCCCGACCCGTACTACCAGCAGGGCGGCGACATGGTCCGTGTCGGCGGCCTGCAATGGACCTGCGACCCGACCGGCAAGATGGGCGGCCGCATCCAGAACATGATGCTCAAGGGCAAGCCGATTGACCCCGCCAAGACCTACAAGGTTGCCGGCTGGGCACCGGTTTCCGAAGAAGCCAAAAACTCGGGGGCGCCGATCTGGGACGTGGTCGCTGAATACCTGCGCGACATCAAGACGGTCAAGCCGATCAATCTGAATCTGCCGACGCTCAAGGGCGCCGCCAATAATCCGGGGATGGCATGATGACGAAAATGATTCCCTTCAAGCAATGTTTTGCCGCTGGTCTGCTGGTGCTTTCATCGCTGGCCATGGCCGCCGACTGGGCGCCCGGCAGCACCGACTGGGACAAGCTGCCGGAAGTCAAGCGGAGCAAGCTGGCGCTTTACCTGACGCCGCAGCAGGCCTACGACATGAAGAAGAAAGACCCGAAAACTGTCGCTTTCTTCGATGTCCGGACACGCGCCGAGGCCATGTATGTTGGCTGGCCGAATGACGCAGACGGGCTGGTGCCTTTCGTCGAGCATCCGGAGTTGATGACCGAGTGGGACGACAGGCGCTTCATGTACAAGCTTGAACCAAATCAGGACTTCGTGCCGGAAGTGGAGCGCCGACTGAAGGAAATGGGGCTGGGCAAGGATGCGACGATTGTTCTGATCTGCCGCTCCGGTGATCGCAGCTCCAAGGCGCAGGACCGTCTACAGGTGGCCGGCTACAGCAAGGTCTATTCCGTGACGGAAGGCGTCGAGGGCGATACCGCCAAGGGTGGTGCCAAAGATGGCCAGCGTGCGGTCAACGGCTGGAAAAACACCAATCTGCCCTGGACGTACAAACTGGACAAGGCAAAGATGTATTTCCCGCGTTGACCCCGGAGTGGGCCTGATATCTTGTTGGAAGGTAAAAAATGAACAAAGATGAATTGAAAAAAATCCTTGGTGATGCCAAAGCGGTTAGTCTCGATCGTCGCAAGTTCCTGATGTTCGGCGCTGCCGGTGCCGGTTCGCTGCTGTTGCGGCCGGGCGACGCCCATGCGGCGGACAAGGTTAAATCATCAGCCCAGATTGTCATCGCCGGTGCCGGTGCCGCCGGCCTTGCCGCGGCGTCCTATCTGGTCCAGAAGCTCGACGGTGCGAAGATCACGCTGATCGACGCGCGCAAGGAGCATTACTATCAGCCGGGGTTCACCCTGGTGGCATCGGGGATCAAGACGGCTCCTTACGTGGTCTCGTCGACGCGCGACTACCTTCCCGGCGGCGTCGAATTGGTCGAGGAGGGTGTGGCTGAATTCGATCCGGAAGGCAACAAGGTAGTTACCACAAGTGGCAAGTCGTACCCGTACGACTTCCTGATCGTGGCGACCGGATTGAAGCTCGACTACGCGGCGATTCCCGGCATGGATACCGAGCAGATTGGCAACAACGGCCTGGGTAGCATCTACCACAGTCCCGCCAAGGCCGAGGCAACCTGGCGTGCCATGTCCGGCTTCGCGGACAAGGGCGGGGTCGGCGTGTTTTCCAGGCCGGCGACCGAAATGAAGTGCGCCGGCGCCCCGCTCAAATACGCCTTCATCACCGATGACTACCTGCGCCGCCGCGGCAACCGCGGCAAGGCCGAGATGGTCTACAACGCCCACAACAAGGCGCTGTTTAGCGTCCCCATCGTGCATGAAAAGGTGCGCATGCTCTTCGATGATCGTGGCGTCAAGGTCAATTACGAGCGAGCTCTCGAATCCATCGACCTTTCCAAGCGGATTGCTACCTTCAAGAGTCCGGTTGGTCCGATCGAGATACAGTACGACTTCATCAACGTCATCCCGCCTATGCGGGCGCCCGACCCGGTGCGCAACAGCCCGCTCCCGTGGCAGGAGGGTGGCTGGGCCAAGGACGGCTGGATCGAGGTGGACAAGCACAATCTGCGTCACAAGCGCTTTGCCAACGTGTTCGCCGTCGGCGATGTGGCCGGGGTGCCCAAGGGAAAAACCGCAGCCAGCGTGAAGTGGCAGGTGCCGGTTGCGGTCGACCACCTGGTGGCGACAATTTCCGGCAAGGAATCGACGTCCGTTTACAACGGCTACACATCCTGTCCGCTGATTACCCGCCTCGGCCAGGCGATGCTTATCGAATTCGACTACAAGGACAACCTGACCCCTTCCTTCCCGGGCGTAATTGCACCGCTGGAGGAGTTGTGGATCAGTTGGGTGATGAAGACGATGGCGCTGAAGCCAACCTATATCAGCATGTTGCGCGGTCGCGCCTGACTTACGGAGGAATGCAACGATGAAAGATCTCGATCCATTGGTTTTCGTGGCCGTTTTCCAGGAAATGCTTGGGCCTTTGCTTTGGGTGATGCTGCTGTTGATCGTCGCTGGTACCGCTGCATTTGGCGCTTTGCTGCTCAAGGAACGGACGATCAATTCGAAGCGCCTGCTGCGGGCCGAAATGGCCGGTCTGTTAGGTGGTGGGCTGGCACTGGTCCTGATGGCAAAGGTGTCGTCATCTGGCTTTACCGATGCCGGCGGCCCGGCGGACTGGTTTTTGATCGCCATGGTTTTTGGCCTTGGCCTCGCCGGTACGGCGATTCTGGTCTATACCTATCTCGGCTGGCGTCAGCCGGCAGCGCGCTGAATTTTTATGGCTGGAGCGCCAGTCGGCGCTCCGGTCTATCGATCAGGGCGTCAGCAATACCGGCGCCAGCCCACATGCCGATCAGCGAAATCCAGGCGGTGAGGGCGAATACCGAGGCGCCGGAAACGCCGGCACCGACCGCGCAGCCGCCGGCCAGCATGCCGCCGAAGCCCATGCGCAGGGCGCCGCCGATATAGCGCCGCATGCTCAGGCCATCCTTGAAACCTTCGAGCTTGAGTTCCCGTCCCCACAGGGCGGCGCCAAAGATGGGCAGCGTGCGGTCAACGGCTGGAAAAATGCTAATTTGCCCTGGACCTACAAACTGGACAAGGCAAAGATGTATTTCCCACGCTGAATGGCGTGAGCGCAAAATCAAATCCCCGCTTCGGCGGGGATTGTTTTTTCATTTCCTGAACGGGGTGACTTTCAGGCGTGCTGCCCGAAGCTTCGCCGCTGCCTCAGTAGTTCCTCACAAATTTGTTTCAGCTCCTGAAACGGAATCGGTTTCTGAAATATTTTTATATCCGCGGGGAACGGGCCGAGTTCTTCGATTTCTTCGTGAGAGAGTCCAGTCACGACGACTATTTCCATGCCTTCCCGGAAAGGGGAGTGGGAAATGGTGCGAACCATGGTCATGCCATCCAGCCCAGGCATGTTGAGGTCGGTGACCAAAAGGTCTGGTGAAACTCGACCGACGAGCAATAGCCCTTCAATGGCATTCGGTGCAGTCACGACGTCAATCGGTAGCTTCCAGGATTCGAGACGCAGGCGATAAAGGCGGAGGAGGGTGTTGTTGTCCTCAACAACCAGAACCTTCAGGCGTTCTTCAATGGCTGGGGTACGGTCAATGGGGAGAGGCAAGGCTCGCAGATCTTCGCCCTGAAGCCGCAGGTCACGAATCTGCATGACCGATTCTCGCTCAACACGGCGATGCCCACCCTCGGTTTTCCAGGCCCTGAGCAGCCCTTTCTCAACCCAAACCTGTACGGTGCGAACCGAAACCCCCAAGGTTTTGGCGGCTTCGCGCGTTGTGCAATATGTATTTGAAACCTTATCGTTCATGGTTTCAATTTTACATCATCAATCAAAATTTGGTGCGTCAGGTTTTTGGAATCCAGAGTGTCACCGACGTTCCGCTGCCCATTTTGCTGCCCAGGCTGACCTTGCCGCCATGCAGTTCGATAATTTCCTTGACGATGCTCATGCCCAGTCCTGTGCCGGGAATTTTGCCTGATGTGTCGGCACGATAGAAGCGTTCGCAGACCCGGGCGAGTTGTTCCGGCGTCATGCCGATGCCGTGGTCGGTAATGCGAATGCCGATTTGTCCCGAATGTTCCTCATCGCTTGCCTCAAGCAGTTCGATTTCTACGGCACCACCGTTGGGCGAATATTTGTAGGCATTTGAAAGCACGTTGGTGACGGCCTGCGTCAGTTTCTTGCGGTCGACCCGCAGCCAATGCTGGCTTTCAGGCGAAGGCGCCGCCGGTGGGGTAGTGCCGTCAATCGTCTTGAAGTTGGCAATAATTTCACGCAGCAATTCGCCGGCCTCAATGCGGGACAGGTTGAAGTCCTTTCCCCGGCGTTCCTCGATGCGAACGAGGTCAAGCAGTTCATTGATGATCGACACCATCAGTTCTGATTGGCGATGAATGATGCCGAGCAGTTCGTGCCGCTCCTCCTCGGGAAACTCCTGCGACAGCATCAGCTCGGAATAGCCAAAGATGCTGGCCATCGGGGTCCGCAATTCGTGGGCCGCCGTTGACAGGAATTCACTCTTCAGCCGGTCGACTTCTGTTTCGTGCGTGACATCCCGGAAGTAGAGAATCTGCGAGACCATTTTTGCTTCCGACAGGCGGAGGCCGACTTCAAGCACCCGTTTGCCGGCGCTCGCCAGTTCAATCAGTTGGCGGGAGCCGCTATTGTCTTCGCCGTTGCCGGTATTGTGCGCTGCACGCATGCTTGCAATGCTGAAAGACCGGGCGTTCTCGACGCACAATTTTGCCAAACGATCGGCGAAAGCATCTTCGTCCAGCCCGGCAATATCACTCTCCTCCAGGCCCGTCATGCGACTGAATGTCGGGCTGATGTACTTGACGCGGTGCTCGGCGTCGAATGACACAAAGCCATCGGGACTCAAGGAGAAAATTGCATCCAGCTGGCGCTGGACGCTTTCGAGTGTCGAAAGCGAGCGGAACAGCATGAAGAACAAAGAGAGCGCCAGGATGCTGACGGCTATCGCGCCCAGAATCACGGTTCTTCGATGTGAAAAATAGGGCACCAGTACATCATTCTCCGCTTCACCCAGCACGAAATTCATGCCGTATTCGGGCAACCGGTAGTAACCAAAGATGCGTTCCTTGCCATCGACTGTGGCGGCGATGCTGTAATTGCCGGAATCCGCTTCGTCACTGCGAAGAAATGGCCTGCCCTCAATTAATTTCCCAAGACTTGATTCGATTGCCGGGTAGCGAGCCATGATTTCACCGGTGTTGCGAACCACCGTCAACGAGCTGCCCTGAGCAATACGAAGCTTCTCGGCGAAGCTGGCGAATTGTTCCGGGCTGACCGATACGACAAGGACGCCATCGAATTTTCCATTCTTGAGGATAGGGCGGGTGATCTGGATCGACCATTTGCCCGAAACTTTTCCCTTGAGTGGTCGGCTGATGAAGAGTCGATCGGCATTGCCAGCCTCTTGATGGACTTTGAAGTGTTCACGCTGGCTCAAGTCCGTGCGATCAGTCGGTTTGGCCAGGTTTGAGTAGGCAAGGATGCCATCACGATCGATGATTGCCACCTGGAAAGTCAGATCATCAATATTTTCTTGTCGGCGCTGCACTGAGTTGGAGAAAGATTTCCAGTCTCCTGTCCACTCTGGGCGAAGGTCAAGGATGAACTCATTGATACGCTTGATGGTGGAGCGCGAGTACTCGGCGAAGACATGGGCTTGAACCACTGTTCTGACTTCGGCCCCATGCAGGTGATTCTGGCGACTGCGATACAGCTCATAGGCAGCAGCGGCCCAAACCAGCACGATGCTGAGGCCAACGATCAAGAAGATTTGACTGCGCAGAACTGAACTTGAACGTTTCATGTATTCGGTTGCAGGTTAAGTGAGGGTGGCGATCAGTTGGAAAACATCGAATTGGCATGCCGGCTACGGGCTTCGATGCGACCGAACAGTGGTTGAATCCCACTATCAAATACCAGGCCAAGCCTTTTGCAGGCCCCGGTGGAAACTTGAGTCACCTGGTTTTCGGCACGCGAGGTCAGGTCAAGTGCATTGGAAAGTACTTCGGCGATACCGACCACCGGCACCAGCAGATCGTCCAGGGCGGCATCCGGTGCATGGTGATGTGCGATGGCGGCATTGATGCTGGGCGGCAGCCCCCAATTCTCAGCCAGCCAGGCACCAACTTGAGAATGGTCGGTGGAAAATTGTTCACGTTCCACGGTTTCGATGCCGATAGCCTCGGTGAGTGCTTTGTTTTTGGCAGGCTTGTAGGCCTCCCGATGAAAACGGTAGAACCAGAGCTGCCCGATATCGTGCAACAACCCCGCAATCAGTGCGCTATCGGATGACATCGAAGCGTCGATATGTATAGCCAGTTCCTGAGCACAGATACCAACGGCAACGCTATGGTGCCAATACGAGGCCGGCGTACCTTCTGGCAAGCAGGTGTCGATAAAATGACCAAGGCTGCTGACCAGAGCAATTTCCCGAATGCGCCCCATCCCGATCAGCGATGTTGCCGTGTAAATATCACGAACTGTCCCCATGCTGCGCGTGCGTTCGGCGGCACGGTTGGCAAAAGACAGCACCCGGGCAGCAATCAGCGGATCGTGAGTTATGTAGTCGCTCAAGACATTAAGATTGGTCTCAGGGTCATCAAGCGATGCAAGAATTTCGGTGACGATGCGTGGAAAGCTGGGCAATCCGGTTGCGTGGGAAATAACTTCGTCCCGGGTAATCTGAACTGTCATGGTCAGGAGTTCCTGTAGGCGAGTATCTGATCAAACAATGCCGACATCGTGGGGTCGCTCAGATCGGCACCGACGAAAATTTCCATGACCCGATGGGCGACCTGCGCGGTATCGATGGCCACTTGCTCGTCGCTGCGCGTATCTGGTTCCGCGATGAAAATGAATTCGGTCTGGTGGGCGGTCATCTGATGCAGGTTGTCTGGCGTCAGCACATGACCAGCCGGCAGTGAAAGACGCAGATGGCCATGCTTCACGACCATGAGCGCCGCAGCCAGCATCATGCCGGCTTCAGCCTCGATGATCGGAAGGTATTGGGTTCGAGTTCTCATGCGGTGCTCCTCAATTCTTGCCTGTTGGCGAGTGCTGCGGTCAACGCCAAAAAAACGGCGAAATTCGTGAAGCAGCTTGCAGAATATGCCAAATTAATCAATGGCGATATCATTCTGGCTCACCATCGTCATATCGCCCGGCAATCTCCAAAAACGTGCTTTCGATACTGATGAAGGCATCAACGATTGCCGGCTCAAAGTGCGTGCCACGTCCTTCTGTAATGATACTTGCCGCTTTTTCATGCGGCATTGATGCCTTGTAAACGCGGCGACTGGTCAATGCATCGTAAACATCCGCGACGGCCATCAGGCGCGCCGGTAGTGGTATCTCTGCGCCGGCAATCCGGTTGGGGTAACCGCTGCCATCCCATTTTTCATGGTGGCCGTAGGCGATCTCCCGGGCGAGCTGAAGGAAGGAATTGGATTCATCCAGATTCGCTTCCGCTGCGGCGATGGCCCGTCGTCCGTGGTCGGCGTGGGTTTTCATGATTTCGAACTCGTCAGGGTCGAGGCGCCCGGTTTTAAGCAGGATGTGGTCCGGAATGGCAACCTTGCCGATATCGTGCAGCGGGGCGGACTTATAGATCAGCTCGATCGTTTCATCGTCCAGCACCGACGCGTAAAGCGAATTCTTGCGCAGTTCCAGCGCCAGTTCGCGAATGTAGTTCTGGGTACGACGCAGGTGCCGTCCGGTTTCGTTATCGCGGGTTTCGGCCAGGGCGGAAAACGCCATGATCGTGACGTCCTGCGTGGTTGCAACTTGCTTGATCGCTGCCTGCAATTCGAGATTGCGTTGGGCAAGCTGGGCAGTGCGTTCGGCAACCCGGTGGTCAAGCATGTCGTTCTGATTGACGATCAGGCGCAAGGCTCGACCCAGGCTGACATGGTTGGCAACCCGAGCCAGCACGATGGGTGGGGAAAATGGCTTCGAGATATAGTCCACCGCACCGAGGGCAAGGCCGTGTGCCTCGTCCTCCATCGAGTCGAGTGCGGTAAGAAAGACAATGGGCACATCCTGAAGCTCGGGCATGGCGCGCAACATGTGACAGAGCTCATAGCCATCAAGTGAAGGCATGACGACGTCGAGCAGGATCAGATCGGTCGGTTTGCCGGCATTGATGTAACGCAGCATGGCATGGCCATCGACAAACGGATGCACGTTGTAATGTGGCGAGAGCAGGCTGACCAGCAAATGCAGGTTCTCTGCCTGGTCGTCCACAACGAGGACGTCTGCCTTGTCGGCAACAAGTAATTCCTTCATGACAATTCTGTTTCCAGTTCGGGGAGCAGTAATTCCAGCTTCTTGGCGGCGCCCTCAAGGTCAAAATTGCGCATGCTGTCCAGGGCGGAGAGGAATTTGCCACGCGTTTCAGCAGAGAGTGTGGCAGGCAGATTACCTGCCAGATCTTCGGCAACGCTAAGCGCCTGCCCGTCGACCATCGTCAGCAAAGTGTGCAGCTGACGGAAGGAATTCAGCAAACCATCGCTGTTAGCCGGATGTTCGTTTCCGGTCAGGGGTTGCGGGTTATCCCTGATCCATTCCCGGGCTTCCATGAGTGTTGCGGCCAGCGCTGTGGAAAGGGCGGCGATGCCCGCCGGCTCTGCCGACAAACCACTGCGGAATGTCGCCTCAAGGGCTTGCGCATGCCGCTGCAGTTCCGTGGCGCCAAGCTGTCCGGCGCTTCCCTTGATTGTGTGCGCGATGTGAAAGGCACCGCGCAAGTCGTTGTCGGCAAGATGGGCTGCGAGCCGCTCGAGGTCGCCTTCATGATGATTGACGAAGTGACTCAACACCCGCTGCATCACGGCCGGATTATTGTTGGTCGTCTGGGCAATGCGGCTGATGTCCAGGTGGGAAGAGGTGATCGGTAGTGTCGGAGAAAGGTGCCTGAGATCTGGCGAACTACCTGAAAGTGCGTTGTCGGGAGCTTTCTGCAATGGTTGAGAGGGCAGCCAGAGCGCCAGGGTTGCGTATAGAACTTCCGGTTCTACCGGTTTGGCGATGTGATCGTTCATGCCTGCCGCCAGGCAGGCGTCGCGATCTTCACCGAAGGCATTTGCTGTCATCGCGATAATCGGGATGTCCCGCCAGTCCGGCATGGCACGAATTCGTCGGGTGGCCTCAAGGCCATCCAGTTTCGGCATCTGCATGTCCATCAGGATCATGTCGTAATAGCCTGCGCCAGCAGCCATCTCGACGGCTTCGAGGCCATCTGTCGCGACATCGATGATGAGGCCGGAGCCAGCAAGCAATTCCAGCACGACTTCGCGATTGACCGGATTGTCCTCGACGATCAACAGGCGACGGCCCATTGCCTGCTCCTGCAGCATCCGGGCTGTTGCATGCGGCTTAGCGGATGATATTGCAGGGAGTCCGGCAATGTCGGACAGCGTATCGACCAGACTCGATGCGGTCAGCGGTTTTGGCATCACGCGCTGAAAGCCTGCAGCCAGCGCCTCGTCGCGCAGACGGGGCTCATCATAAGCGGTCACCAGCAGGGCCAGCGGCGGGAGTTCAAGTGACATCGCATTCATCCGGCGCAGGGTCTCGAGGCCATCAAGTCCCGGCATCCGCCAGTCCAGCAGGAATATATCGAACGGGTCGTTCTGTTGCTCGGCACGCCTGATCGCGCTGAGCGCGGCCTCTCCGTCACTGACTTCCTCCGGCCGCATGCCTAGCCCGAGTACCATGGCGGCCAGCACGTGGCGTGCCTCCGGCATATCGTCGGCAATCAGCACATGACGGCCACGCAGGAAGGGTTTTGGGCGTTTGGCGATAGGCGAACCCCGGCGCAGACGTGCTGTAAACCAGAAAGTGCTGCCTACCTGCGGAGTTGTTTCAACCCCGGCCTCTCCGCCCATCAAACTTGCCAGTCGCCGGGTGATGGCCAGCCCGAGCCCGGAGCCTCCATATTTTCGTGTTGTCGAGCTATCCGCCTGTTCAAAGGCTGAAAAGACTTTGGCACATTGAGCCTGGGTCATGCCAATGCCAGTGTCGCTGACTTCGAAACGAACAATGCAGCCATCTGCCTCTTCTTCTTGCCGCATGGCACGGATGATGATCCGCCCGGTATCGGTGAACTTGATGGCATTGCCGGTGTAGTTCAGGAGCGCTTGCGCCAGGCGGAATGGGTCGCCACGCAAGGGTTCCGTCAGGCTCGGGTCCACGTCGAGGATAATTTCCAGACCCTTCTGCCGGGCTCGCTCGCCGACCATGTTGAAGACCTTGCCCAGTAGCAACTCGTCGAGAAGAAAGTCGGTTTCTTCAAGGACCAGCTTGCCCGACTCGATGCGCGAGATGTCGAGCACATCATTGATGACCGAGAGCAAATGGCGTGCAGCACCGGAAACCTGATCAAGTTTTTCGCGTTCCCAACTTCCTTTCGGGGAGCGCTCAAGCAGCAAATGGGTCAGCCCGACAATGGCGTTCAACGGGGTGCGTATTTCATGGCTCATGTTGGAAAGGAAAATGCTTTTGGCACGGGTTGCCAACATGACTTCCAGAGAGTGCTGCTGCAGTTTTTCGTTGGTTTCAGTTGATTCGGCCAGGCGCAGGTTCTGCTGGCGCCAGAACAGGGAGAGCAGGAGCAGGCAGCCACCAAGACCGATGGCAGTCAGTAGTCCGGTAATCAATCCCAAAGCCTGCACATCGTGGAAAATTTCGTCCCGATCAACCTTGGTGATGATCATCCAGTCCGTGCCATTGACGCGGCTTGCCGCGGCGATAACCGGCACATCCCGGTAATCGAGCCCTTCATAGATGCCGGCGCCATTGAGCAGGGCACGCGCCGCAGGGAGATCAGCCCGGTCGATGGTGCGGCGCAAAAAGTCCGTACGTCCGTCGGTTTGAGCCTTCCGGTTGAGATAGACAATCTGATTGCCTTCGCGATGGAATAGCAGCAATTCTCCACTCCGGAAGGGATTTGCCCAGTCATCGAGCATTCGAGTCAGGTGGAACTGGGCATCGATGGTGATTCTCAGGACAGCGTTCGTGCTGCCGGCAAGGCCACGAATACCCGAAAGGACATGTAAATGACTGATCCCGTCAGCGGTCATCTGGATACCGGTCATTTTCGTGTCGCCACTCGTTCGCACCTGTTCAAACAGGTCCACATCCGGATTCGTACCGATCTCGCTGTGTGGCTTGCTGACCAGGATCAGCGGATTCTGCCTGGCATCCAGCAGTTCGATGGAGGCGTACCCATAGGATTCCTTGACGAGCGCCAGCCAGTCCCGCAAGCGACCACCCGCCTTGTCGTCATGCCCGCCCAGCCAGCTGTCAAGAAGGTGAATGAATGCCGGGTTCCGGGTTATAACCTTGGCATCTTCCGCACGTTCCGAGACCCAGCTTTCGATCTGCGATGTTTTCAGTTGACTGATTGATGTCAGGCGGAATGTCTCCTGATCCAATGTTCGCTTGGACTGAATCTGATATGCGGTTAAACCAACCAGCAGGAAAAACGCAACACAAGTGGCGAGCAAGGCGACCATGTGACGCGGTGCAAGGTTGCGAACCAGCCCATCCAGGCGCTGGCCACTGTGACTCGCCAGGGTGGAGAAGCTTCTCCTGCTTGCTGTGGTAGTTTTCATGCCTTGATTTCCAATCCGGCCTGGTGGCTGCCCAACTGGATGGATCGGCGCAGACGACAGAGCGCCGCCAATCGAAGCTGAGTGAGAGGGCGGTAGCTATGGCGCATTGATGTCTACTCGGCTTCTAACGGAAATGAGTTTCCCGCTTCATGAATAAAATGAACATTGCCACCTGCCGCCTTGGCTCGATACATGGCGTTATCGGCGTTTCTGAGCAGTATTGCCTCGTCCTCGCCATGGCTGGGGTATTCAGCGCAACCAAAGCTGCTGCTGATGAGCAGCTTCTGCCCATCGATTTCAATCGGTTGCGCCAAAGCCTCGATTGCCTTGCGGCAGAACTGATCTGTATCCTCAACGCCACTGAGGGTCGGTGCGATGATGACGAACTCGTCGCCACCGAGGCGGGCGACCGTGTCAATCTCGCGTACTACCCCAAGCAGCCGCTTGCCGGCTTCCTGCAAAACGCGGTCGCCGCTATGGTGTCCGAGCGTATCGTTGATTTCCTTGAACTTGTCGAGATCGATAAAAATCAGCGTGAAGGGAATGCCGGAGCGCTTGGCGTTGGCCAGTGCTTGTGTCATACGTTCATGGAACAGGTGCCGGTTGGGCAAGTTGGTTAAGGTGTCGTAATGCGCCAGATAAGCCAGACGTTTTTCAGCCCTTGATAGTCTGGAAATGTCAGAAAATATGGCCACGTAGCTCAAAATTTGACCGTCAGTATCGCTTGCCGCAGTGATGGTCAGCCATTCCGGATACATCTCGCCGCTTTTTTTGCGGTTATACAACTCACCCTGCCAGGTGCCTTTTTCGCGCAGTGAGTTCCAGAAAATGGTGTAGAACGCATCGTCCTGCAAGCCTGAGCTGAGGAAGCTGGCGTTTTGTCCGATGGCTTCATCGGCACTGTAGCCGGTGATCTGGGTAAACGCCGGGTTCACAGCCAGAATCCCCCCTTCGGTATCGGTGATCATGACGCCTTCGGCTGCACCTTTGAAAACAGTGGTGGCTATCCGTGTCTCGAACTCGGTCTCGCGAAGATAGGTAATGTTGCGCAGGACCCAATGCAATCCGTGAACCTGATTGTTTTTATAGAGGGGCAGCAGAAGCGCCGAAACGATCAATGGAAATGTGTCATTGGAGGCGTGACGCAGATGCATTTCCCATTCATCGTTGCCTTGATTTTTTTCGGTGACAGCCTTGGTGCGCTGATTGTGAAAATTGTCACGATAGGCAGGTAAAACCCACGCGCCGAGGTTTTCGCCAGCGAGGCGTTGCAAGGGTGCCAGTGCTGCAGCGGCTGGATTGCATTGCAAAATAGTACCGACGCGATCGGTGATGATATGGATGTCGCGCGAAGCCAGAATCACGTCATCAAGCTGCCGTCTACTATCTTCCAGCCATGTACAGGATTCGCGCAAATCCCTGTTCTGATTCTCCAGCGTTGTGCAGCGCTCGATACTTTGCTCAAGATCCTCCGCGTAGCGGTAGAGCTGCTCATGCAATGCAACGTCGCGCGCGCCGCCGGGCAAGCGCAAGGTCTGACCATTGGCTAGTTGGCTGAAGGGCTGCTTGACTGAAAGCATGATGACCTCACCGGGCAAGTATTTCCTTGATTGACGCAACCAATTGCAAGGGGCTGAACGGTTTGATGAAATAGGCATCCGCGCCGCGCTGCATGCCATATTCGTAGTCCTGGGCCTGGCCACGTGCCGTAACCATGATGACCCGCGTTGCTGCAAGTTTTACATCGGCCTTGATGGCATCAAGCACCTGCAGCCCATCCAGCGCTCCGGGCATCATGATGTCGAGAACGACCAGGTCCGGTTTCTGTTGGCGCACTATTTCAAGTGCCGTTGCACCGTCTTCGGCCTCAAGTACCTCGAAGGCTTTGCCCAGCGTGATACGTACCAGGCGGCGGATATCGGAGTGATCATCAACGAGAAGTACCTTGGCCATCTTGGGCTCCAGATTAGGTTCGTTTGTAGTGGTGCTGTTTGATTCGCGATCCATGCTTCGGCGATTGGGGGTCGGTTCAGTCGCGGAAAAGAGAGCGTTTTCGGTAAGATTCAATTCATTTCTCCCTAGAGATAGGCTGAGCGGCGTTCGACAATGCTGTTGACGATGCTCTTGAGCTGGGCGAAAGGAACGGGCTTGGAAAAAGCGGCAATTTCTGGCGGCAGACCTCCGCGTGCAGCGATTTCTGTCGCGTCCAGGCCAGAAACTGCAACAATCTCGAGCCCTTCACGCAAGGATGAGGTGACGAGGTTACGGATCAACTGGATGCCATCCATTCCTGGCATGCCCAAGTCGGTGATCATCAGGTCCGGCGAATCTTTTCCGATCCGGATAAGGCCATCGATGCCGTTCCCTGCGGTAATGACGTCAACCGGCAGTTTCCAGCTCGCAAACATGGTTTTGTAAAGTTTGAGCAGAATGCTGTCGTCTTCGACGATGAGTACCTTGATGCGCTCGGGGCTGGGTGGCTGCGCTTCTGGTTTCTCTGGCGCAACGGACGGCAGATTTCCCCTGAGCAGTCGCTGAACTGAACCACGAGTGATGCGGCGATGGCCACCTTCCGTCTTCCAGGCTTCGAGCTGCCCGTTCTCAACCCATAACTGGGCCGTACGCAATGAGATTCCTAGTGCCTTAGCGGCTTCGCGTGTCGTTAGGAATGCGCTGGGCGATTCTGTACGTAGCATGCTGGCGTGGCTTTCTATGGCTTCAGTAATTTCATTTTATGCGTAAAATCGAAAAATGTAAAATTAACTGAAACCGCTGTGACTGATATATGAAACTATTATGGAGCGGGTGTATTTGTTATGTGTTCGCTTGCTTGCTCTGTATTTTCCTTCGGAGAATTAAGCCGCATGCAGGCGTTGTGCTTGTTGATGGACTAAAGCCTTGGCTGAGGTACCCACAATGTTCGATCATTTGCTTCGATCGGGCAGGCATTACTGGAACCGCATAATTGAAACCGATTCGAGTTAGCTCATCACTGTATTACCCAGTTGAAATTTCCCGACGGTAGCTGTCAGTCCATCCGCAAAAGTCTCAAGACGTTTCGCTGATACAACGACAGAGGCGATAGCCTCGGTATTCGCTTTGGCCATGACCGCAATTTGCTCAATGTTCTCAGAGGCGTACGAGCTAGCTAATTGTTGCTCGGTTGTCGCATTACCAATGGCATCAATTCCGATATTCAACTTTGCAACACCACTCGCTGCTCTCTCGAGAACCTTGGCAACTGAGGCGACATCTTCCTGGCTACGGTCAAGGCGCCGCAAACCTGTCTCAATAGCTGACATGACTTGTTCGGACTGCGCAGTAATCTCTTGCGTAACGTGATCGATATCACTGGCTGATCCGCTCGATTTTTCAGCCAGTTTTCGTACTTCATCGGCAACGACCGCAAAGCCACGACCTTGATCGCCAGCCCTGGCTGCTTCAATGGCTGCATTCAAGGCAAGAAGATTGGTCTGCTCGGCGATGTCCTTGACCTGCCGGGTCATGCTGTTGATTGAGCGAGTACTGCTGACAAACTGATGGACGGAATCAACGATACCCTGGACCGAGCCACGTACGGACTCCATTGAGGCAATGAGCGACACCAGGCTCTCACTCCCTCGTATAGAGTCATCAAGGTTGGCGTGGGACTGCTCGCGAACCTGCTCAGCGGTTGTAGCGATCGAGGCAACACCTAGCGCTACGTTTTCTACCGCTTTTGTTGCGACAAGTGAGCGTTCTTGCTGCTCGCGTGAGCTGTTGGAAACCTTGGATGCCACCGAAACAAGCTCGCTAACAGATGAATGAACTTCGCTGGCCGTGCCGCTGATTTGCCGAACCAGTCGTGAAAATTTGTCCATCATCTGGTTGAAGGCGAGCGAAGCATGTCCGACTTCATCCATCTTCTTTACTGACAGTCGATGCTCAAGATCGCCTTCCCCGTTCGAAATCAGGTTCAGTCCCTGAGTCATTGCGGCTAACGGCAAAGAGACGAAGCGACGAACAAAAAGGTAGATCAAAGTGAACATTACGAGGCAGATTACGGTGCCAACAATTGCGAGCTTGGTTCTCTGAGCTCTGATGGCCGCCGTGACCTTGTCCAGCGACACCTTCATGCTGACCACTCCAAGCACGGTTCCTTCCGGTACCTGATGACAGGTAATGCAGTTTTTTCCGAGGTAGTTCGAACTGGCCAGGGCTGGTTTGATGATGTGAAGGTATTCGCCACTTGCGTCCGATTCCACGCGATCAATCGTCTTTCCGGTTCGCATGACGTCCGCCGTTGCGGCATCCTCGGGACGATCAGACTCCTTCCCCGGCCCGAAGAACTTGATCACCGCTGGTGCGCGACTGACATGCAAATCGCGTATCGCCTCCAGCTTCATTATCTGATCCAGGAATACCTCACGCTGACTAATGGTGCCCGTGATCATCATCCCCGTCAGCCCGGCCAATGTCATTTCATGCGCGCTGTAGGCAAATTCACGTGCCTGACCCAGCGCCGCCTCGCGATTTTCAGCGTTCTGCCAGGCAATCATGCCAGCAAGAGAGAGTAGCAAAGCCAACGCTATTGATAGCGTCAAACGCCCTGCGATAGAGATGTTGTTGAGCGACATTGTTTTGCTCCCTTTAATCATATTCGTCATTTTATGGCGCAACGAAATTTGGACCAGCGGTCAAACCTTAGGTGCTCTTTTGGGTACTTTCCAATCTGGATAAGGCATCTAGCGCCACTGTTTTTAGCAGATTGAAGTCGATAGGCTTTTGCAGAAGCTGTACGCCGTCGGGGAGCCCCCCTTCATCGGCAATGTCTGCATCACTCAAACCGGTCACGACAACAATCTGAATGGCCGCAGTTGCTTTGAAGTTTCGCAAGGCCTGGATCATCTTGAAACCATCCATTTCGGGCATGTTCAGGTCGGTAATGATGAGATCGGGTATCTCATTTCCAACTCGCAATAGCGCGTCATAACCGTTATTGGAAAGTCCCAGGGAAATAGGCAGTTCCCAGCTTTCAATAACTGCTTCGTAAATACTGCGTACTGCATCTTCATCCTCGACCACAAGGACGCGTAACGGATGTGGCGTAGAGCTTGGTGCGGTGACGGGGACACTTGATCGCTGTTGATTGGCTGTCATGCCTTTTGACAGCAATCGATCCACCGATTCAACGGTCACCCGCCGATGTCCTCCCGGGGTCTTCCATGCTTCAAGTGCGCCGGTTTCAACCCACACTTGAACTGTGCTCAAAGCAACATTGAGCCGCTTGGCGGCTTCGCGAGTAGAGCAGGTGGTTGGTAAGGTAAGCATCATGGTCATTGGCTCAGTTGGGGGGGGCTGAAATATCTAGACCTTCTAGCAACTCTTCGAATATACCAAGCATTGTTTCTGCATCGAATGGCTTGTCAAGGCGCTTGACACACCTTAGGTCGGAGTTGGCAGCAATCTGCTCGGCTGCGCTAATTACTGCAGAGTCAAATCCGCTGGAGATAATGAGGCTCGCTTTGCTCTTGCGGCGTTTCAATTCCCAGATCACTTCGATGCCATCCATATCCGGCATCGTCATGTCCAGCACGATCACGTCGGGATTCTGGTCGAGTGCTGTCTTGATTTCAGCGGGAGTTCCTGCCTGGAGGCAATTAAATCCTGTTGTAGCCGCTAGCGAAGTGATCACCTCGCAAACCATTTGTTCATCATCAATGGAAAGCAGCAGGCCGCGTATCTTTGGTTTCGACATGATTTAACCTTCGTTTTTGGGCAATGCCGTTGGCAGAATGAGCTGTATTGATGTGCCAACGCCAAGCTGGCTGGAAATTCGGGCACTGCCGCCTGACTGGCGGCATATGCCATACACCATGGCCAAACCAAGCCCAGTCCCCTTGCCCAATTCCTTGGTGGTAAAGAACGGTTCGAATGCCTTGGCAATCACAGCCTCTGACATGCCTTCACCGGTGTCATCGACCCCTACTACGACATAGTCGCCTTCAGGAAGGTCTATCGGAGCGCCAGCCACTTTGTGGGCAATATGCTGCGAGTAAGCGTAGATGAGAAGTTTCCCTCCCTCCGGCATGGCATCGCGGGCATTGGCGGCTAGATTGATGATGGCGTTGTTGAATCCGCTGACGTCAATCTGAACCTTTGACTGAATGGCTGTTGCAGTCAGGGTGACGACAATCTGCTTTCCAACTGTTTGCTGAATGAGTGGTTCGATATCTATCAGCAGCTCGTTGATATCCGCTTCTACAGGACGCATTTCCCCACGACGTGCAAAGGTTGTTAGAGATTTTGTAATTGCGGAGCCACGTTTTGCCGCATCGATCGCGTTATTGATGTGTTTAATGCTCTCTGGCGGTGCTTTCATTGCTGCAATCTGAAGGCTTCCGCCAATAATCTGCAGTAGATTGTTGAAATCATGCGCCAGGCCACCAGCCATCTGGCCGACACCTTCCATCTTCTGAGCTTCAAGGAGCACATGCTCTCCCCGCACGACATCCGACAAATCTCTGATAAACCCCGAGAAACGCAGGTCGCCTTGCAGATCGATCGCGGTGAGCCACAGTTCAACGGGCAAAATGCTACCGTCGTGATGGCGCATTTGCGTACGGTGTGGTCTCCCAATCAACCTTGAAGGCTGACCGGATTGAAAATGGCGATACTGGAGTAATGCATCAGCGAGGAGCTCCGGTGCAATTACCGAGGCAATGAAGTCCTTGCCGATTACGTCTTTGGCACCCAGACCAAGAATTGTTTCGGCTTGCGGACTCCATTCGGTGATCCGTAGTTGTTCATCAAGCGCAATGAACCCATCGGCTGATGCGCTGATTACCCCTGCGTAGAGAGATTCTTTAAGTCTTTCTTCAGTGATATCTTCTTTGACGGCGACGAAATGAGTAATGACTCCATCCGGATCCTTTATCGGGTTGATCGTCATTTCCTCCCAGTAAAGTTGCCCATCCTTGCGGCGATTGCAGACCTGCCCCTTCCAGAGGTGGCCGGAAGATATTGATTGCCAGATAGCGGCATAAGTCTCGGCTGAAATCTTTCCGGATTTAAGGATCCGAGGGTTTTTGCCCAGGACTTCATTCCTGGCGTATCCCGTGATTTCTGAAAAGCCGGCATTGACGTATTCAATATCGCCCGCGCGATTGGTAATCATGATCGCTGAACGGGTATTCGCCATGGCCGCTTTCAGAAGCTTTTGCGAGCGCTCGCCAACATGCCGGGCGGTAATATCTTCATGAGATACCAGCGCGCACTGCTTGCAGTTCAGGGAGAAAGGCATGACGCTCAAGTGAAACCAGCGGTCGCGTCCGGGATCTGCGGGGTGAGGGCAAAGATATTCGTGATTGAAGGGCTCATGCGATGAACCGTTGAGCACGGCCCTCAGGCCATTAATAACCGCGATTGCATCGGGATCATCCTGAATGCTGGCTGGTTGGCAGATATCAAGATAGTTATCGCCTACGCCAAACTCAAATCGATCCAGGGCATTTTCCTTGGCGTAATCAATCCAGCGTGCATTGACCCCGATGATTTTTCCCGTCCCGTCCAAGATGGCGATATGGGCCGGCAAGGCGTCGAGCGCGGCTTGCATAAGCGCAACCACAGAGCTTTGGCTGTTAATTTCGCCAATCAAACCGGTTGATTTCGGAAACAGAAGACTGCTCATGATTCACTCCAAAATCTTATTTTTCTAGAGGTAGGTCACCCTGAAATCAGCATAGTACAGAAAATCAGAAATATCAATATATTCGTCACTTTCGTATTTATCGGCAAAATTAGTGAAGGCTTGCCTGCTTGTAAGGCGCTCAAATTCAAGCGCCAGTCACCTGAGGTGAATGCTCGTTGATGAGGGGTTCTCACCAACGGTGAGGCGTCAGCACTATTTGAGTTTTTTATACGCCCCGGCGCGAATTTCGGTAAAAAACACCTTGCGTGGCGTGTCCCCGTTTTCGTCGAAACTGATCAGTTGCTGCAAACCTTCATACGGGCCGGACCTTGAAACTGAAGCTTTCATATTTTCGCTGGAGTTGCGGTTTTTGAGCGCGGTGAGCACGACAGTCGCGGCATCGTAGGCCGATACGGAACTGTAGCCTGGGTTGCGCTGGAAGCGTTTGAAATAGGCTTCGCTGAACTCCTTGAATCGGGGTGAAGTGTCGTCGTGGTCGTAATTTTGTACGATCAGCAGTCCCTCGACGACTTCGCCACCTAGCTCGATCAGTTGTTCCGTCGCCGCCCATTCCGATGCTCCGATTGGCAGTTTGGGGGCCTGTTTTCTGGCCTGTTGGGCGAGGCGGGCAACATCAAGGGCGCCCGAGATGAAAAACAGGCAGTCCGGCTTTGCAGCGAGCATGCTACTCACAACGTGAGTGAAATCGGTTTCCGGGCTGGATTCATAGGGTACCGCCACAGCAAGCCTGGCGCCGCTTTCGGTCATGGCCTGGCGAAACTCGTTAAGCCATGACTCAGTAAAGTTCCGGTTACGCATGTCATAGGCCACCGCGATATTGCGCTGGCCGCGCCCGGTCAGGACTTTCGCGTAGTCGCGTGCGTTGTCACGGGTGGTTCGATTGATACGGAAAAGATTGTCATCCTTGCCATAAAACGCCATCGACGTAATCGTCGGGCTGATTTGGAAGATGCCAGCCCTGCCGGTAATGGGAACGATGACTTCGGCCATGCTGCTGGTAAATGGACCGATCACCGCTTCCACCTTTTCGGCAACCAGTTCCTCGGCGGATTTGGCGGCAACGTCTTTTTTCTGTGCATCGTCGCGAGAAATCAGTTCAACCATGTGACCACCGACGCCGCCGGCGCGATTGAATTGTTCGATAGCGAGAATTACCCCGTTCTGCCCGGACTGCCCGTTATCGGCATTGCGATCTGACAGGCCGCCGATGAAGCCGATCCGAAATGATTCTTGCGGCCCGCACCCGGTGAGTGCAACAACGAGTGATAAAGCCAATCCAGAAATCGAGTTTTTCATATCATTTCTCAAGAATATTCATCCAATAATTCATATTTAATACAAAATGATACATCAGATATCAATTGTGGTAAAATGTGAGTTGTTATTGTGCGTGGGGCAAAGCGCGGTCATCATTCAGGCCGGCCAAGAAAATCAATGCCAAGTCGCATCAAAAATCGTGCTGCTCCGGCCGTAACGCCGGAAGCCGGCCAGTTGCCGTTTTCAAGGCGCTTGCAAAACGCCTGGAACGGTTCGTTGCGCTTCCGTCTATTCGCCCTTGGCTTGATGCCTCTGGTCATCGCATTCCCATTTGTTATCGCGGTGCTCGTCCTGATTGGTGGAGAGCGAGCCAACAACCTGCTGTATTCGAATCTGCACAGCAATCTGGCCGGGGCACGCAATTACCTGAATCAGGTCAAGACTGATGCGGGTGTTCGGGTTGATCAGCTTGTCAAGTCAGAGCGGCTGATCCAGCTGCTGCATTCAAAAACGAACCGGCGCGAGCTTGACCAGATGCTGGCTACCGCAGCACGCGGTAGCGGCCTGGATTTTCTCGTCATCGCTGAATCCGATGGCAACGTGATTGGTTCCAGCACGGGGGTCGCGGCCGGCGCCAGGGTACCTGATTCCTTCGTTATCCGGCAGGCGAGGATCGGGGTCGCCAACGCCGGCTACGAGCGGTTCGAAGGGAATCAACTCGGGGCTTTTTCGCCCCATTTTCCGGCCGATGCGAAAGTTGAAATTTCGCCGATGCAGTCGAAAAAGACGCTGGCAGAGACCCGGGGGGTGATGATCAATGCGGCTGCCCACTTTCCTTTGGCCGCCAACGATACCGATGCTATTTTGATTGGCGGCATTCTCCTCAACAAGGATTTTGCGCTGATCGAGCACATGCGGGCCATCATCTTTCCGGTAGGGACGCTACCCGACGATACCGAGGGGATGACGTCGATTCATGTCGACGAAACCACCGTTGCCATCAGCCGCGAGCGGCGGCAGGGATTGCGCATTATCGGTACCCGCGCGCCATCTGAAGTGACCGCGACCGTTCTCGGCAAAGGATTGCCTTGGACCGGCCGCATCGAGTTCGGTAATGAATCCTATATTGCGGGTTACGAGCCGATCATCGACGGCGATGGGCAAAGCATCGGCATGATCGGCGCCGGCTTTCCGGATGCCCCTTATCACAAGGCAATTCTGCTCATTTTGGGCATGATCGCGGGATTGCTGGCACTGACCATGCTGGGTATCTCGGTGCTGTTCCTGCGTACCGGACGTGAATTGACACAGCGGCTAGCCAGCATTGCCGGGACCGTGACCAAGGTTCGTCAGGGGGATCGCAATGCCCGCGTCGGCGATTCCTCACGCAACGATGAGCTGGGCCAACTAGCGAAGCATTTCGATGTGCTGCTCGATACCATCTCCTATCAGGATGAGATGCGCCGCGCCACGCTGCAAGCGATTGGAGATGAGGCTTCGCGGCGCCGCGCCCTGTTTGAACACGAGCGAGATGGCGTGATGATTCTGAACCCGGATGGCAGCGTTTTCGAGGCCAATCCGAAGTGTGTCGCCATGCTCGGCTACGCTACTGATGAGCTTTTGCAGCTGCGACCGCGGGATTGGGATGCCCATTTTTCCGCATCCGAACTCGATAACATGCTGGCCAGCGTCGGCACGGATGGGGCGTTTTTCGAGACAGTGCATAGGCGCAAGGATGGCAGTACGTATCCGGCTGAAGTTTCGGTCAGTCTGGCCCAATGGGGCGAAAAAACCTTCTGGCTGGTCTTGCAGCGCGACATCTCCGAGCGCAAGGCTGTTGACGCTGAACTGGCTGAGTATCGAATAAATCTCGAGCGGCTGGTTGAAGAGCGGACGCTGGAGTTGAATAACCGTTCTGAACAACTCAATGCGATTTTTACGCTGAGCCCCGATGGTCTGGTTTCTTTCGATGCCGATCGCCGGGTCATCTTTGCCAATCAGGCCTTCCTCCGGATGGCCAATGTCGACGCCAGTGAAATTGTTAATCTTGATGAGGCCTCGTTTTCCGATCTGTTGCGGAAGCAATGTGTTGCGAACTCATCCTTCCCCGGGGTTGCAGCGCTGCGTGCAGTGCGCCGAAAATTGGTCGCCAATGAAGAGATCAACGAACCAGTTGAGACGCGGCGCCAGTTGATGGAGCTGGCGGGCCCTGGGAGTCGCGTGCTGGAAGTCGGTATCCGTCTTTCCGAGGCTGAAAGTGTTTCGCAGATACTTTATTTCCGTGACGTCACGCATGAAACCGAAGTAGATCGCATGAAGAGCGAATTCCTTTCGATGGCTGCGCATGAGTTGCGGACGCCAATGGCCAGCATTTACGGCTACTCGGAGTTGTTGATGCTGGACGATTTCGATGATGCAATGCGCCGGGACATGGCTGGAACGATATTCCATCAGTCTGAACTGATGGTTTCAATCATCAATGAGCTGCTCGATCTGGCCCGCATCGAAGCCCGGCGCGGCATGGACTTTGTTGTCGAGCGCCAGTCGTTGCCGGACATTGTTGCCGAGGTCGTCGCAGGCTACAAGCCGCCGGAAGGTCGCGAGCTGCCGGTGGTAGCCAAGCCGGATGGGCCTGTTTTGGTCAGTGTCGATCGTAAAAAGATCCAGCAGTCTGTTCTGAACATTGTTTCCAACGCCTACAAGTATTCGCCCAAAGGCGGCGAGGTCAGCGTCAACTTTCGCAAGGCGGCGGGCAGAATCGGCATTGAAATACGCGACCACGGAATCGGCATGAGTGCTGAAGAGCGGAGCCGGGTTTGTGAGCGATTTTATCGTGCCGACACTTCTGGCAAGATTCCTGGAACGGGGCTGGGCATGAGCATCGTCAAGGAGATCATCGAACTCCATGGCGGTTCCGTTGAGCTGGAAAGCCAGATGGGTATTGGGTCGAAGGTTACGCTGTGGATTCCATTCGACTGACGCAGTAAGCGTCAGGGCTGAGTGGCTGGCTGCTCGCCCGTGGCGCTGGGTGTCGTTGCCGCGCCAGGCTCAGGGGTAGGGCGATCGACCAGGGCGTTGGTCAAACCGGCGCCAGCCCACATGCCAATCAGCGAAATCCAGGCGGTGAGGGCGAATACCGAGGCGCCGGAAACGCCGGCACCGACCGCGCAGCCGCCGGCCAGCATGCCGCCAAAGCCCATGCAGAGGGCGCCGATGATATAGCGCCGCATGCTCAGGCCATCCTTGAAACCTTCGAGCTTGAGTTCCCGTCCCCACAGCGCTGCAAGGAAGGAGCCGAGAACGACGCCGGGAACAAGGCCAATATTGAAATCCCATGGCTGGCCCGGCGGCGATAGCACCAGCATCAGCGTGTCGGCCGACGGGCCGGTGAAGCTGAGACTCTGGACCGGGATGATCTCAAACGACTGGGTGCCGATCTGGTAGGTCAGCAGCCAGGCCAGCGCGATGGTCAGGCCGACGCCGCTGCCGCCGAGTTGCTCGCGCAGGCTCAAGTTGGCGCGGCGGGCGAAATGGAGGGCGGCGCCCAGCCAGATCAGACCAAAGACGACGCCACCGAGGTGGCCGAGATGAAAGGTGGCGAGCAGGTCGCGCGAGGCGCCACCTTCGATGGTCCACAAGCTGGAAAGCCAGGTCCGCACCGGCGACAGGACGCCGCTCAGCGAGGCCTGGGCGGCAACGGCGAAGATGAGTCCGGTGAGCAGGGCACGAAGATTGCCGTTGGCCGCGAGCACCAGCATCCGGCTGGAGCAGCCGCGGGCGAGGATCATGCCGATGCCGAACAGCAGGCCGCCGAGCAGGGCGCCGGAAAGGCTGCCGGTGGCAGAAAGCTGGCGGGCCTGGGCGACATCCAGCCAGCCCAGCGTGATGAATAATTGCGTCGCGATCATCGCCGCTGAGAAGGCAAAAAGCCAGACAGCCAGCTTGGTGGTGCCCTGGCGATTCCAGAATTCAACCACGGCTGAACGCAGGCAGAAGCGCGAGCGCTGGGCAAAGATGCCGAAGAACAGGCCTATCGTCAGGCCAGTCAGCGTAATGCTGGTCTTCTCGCCGAGCAATTCGATCAGGCTGTTCAAGTCCATGGTTTTTGCCAAAAAATGCGGTTGACCGCAGCAGTCAGTCTGATGGTCATGGCTGATTGCCCCATCAAGCCAGCTGCTGCCTAAACGCGCATTTTAAAGCAAGCTCAGGGACGCACTGATCAATTCGTTGTCTTCACCCTTCGGCAAGGGACTGTTCTGGAACTGCCGCTCGTTGGAAACCATGCAGCGCCGTGTCAGTGCGTGCTGAAGATCGGAACGCCTGCCGTTGTGGCTGCTTTCGCCAGATTCGCATCAAGTGTTGCCAGCGGTAGACCGGCGCGCAGCGCTAGTTCCAAATAAGCAGCATCGTAAGCTGACAACTTGTAGCGCCGGGCAAGGTTCAGGGTGTCTCCCAGGGCGTGTGCTGCTGTGGCTTGATCAGTCACGATATTGAGCCGACCAAGGAGACTAATGAAGCGTTGCGAGTCTGCTTCTGTAACGATTCCCTTTGCCTCAAGCTTGGCAACCACGTTAGCTACTTCCAGTGCCAATAGCGACGGTGCAATGACCTGCGATTCTTTGAGTGACTTCAGAACCACCCCTGCATAATCCACGCCTGCCGGATTGCTTTCGGGCACAAGCCAGAGCAGCGCTACCGAGGCATCCAGAACGAAACTCATGCCCGGCCTTCGTTGATAAGCGCCTTGAGATCGATACTACCCGCCGGCTTGCGAGCCTGCATGAATGACAGCATTTCTTCGACGGCTGCGATAGCATCCGAGTGCTTGGGGTTCTCCACTGGCACAAGATCTGCCACGGCCTCGCCCCGCAGGGTGATGGTGTAACGATTGCCTGCCTGGATGCCACGCAGCAACTCAGGCAGCTTCGTCTTGGCTTCGTATGATCCAACTTCGATGTTCACTATCCGCTCCCTTTGACTCCTATAGACCAGTGTATAGACTGGTTGTTTGAAGTCAAGTTTCAATAAATCGATTCGGGCGGCGTTTCCTCAGCCTTCCTTCTTCGTTTCATCCTTCCAGCCGCCACCGATGGCGCGGAACAGGTTGACCGCAGAACCCAGTCTGGCCTGCCGGGTGAGGATCATGGCGATTTGGGCTTCGTTGTTGCTGCGTTGGGCGTCAAGCACATCCAGATAGCCGGAATAGCCGGCCTGGTAGCGCAGGTTGGCGACATCCAGCGCCTTCCTTGAACTATCGACCCGGATGTTCTGTGCCTTTTCGGCTTCACCGTGTTCGCGCAGACTGACCAGAGCGTCGCGGACTTCCTTGTAGGCGGTCTGCAAGGTGTTCTGCCAAGCGATCAGCGACTGTTCGTTGACTGCCTTGGCCTGATCGACACGGGCCGAGGTGCGGCCAAAATCGAGGATGGGCATGAACAAGCCGAGGCCGAGCGACCAGGTGTTGGCGCCGGCGCTGAAGAGGTCGGAGAGCGTCTTGCTCTCACTGCCGAGGCTGCCGGTCAGCGAAAACTTCGGGTAGTAGCCGGCCTTGGCAATGCCGATGCCGGCATTGGCGGCGACCAGTTTCTGTTCGGCTTCCCGCACATCGGGCCGGGCTTCGACCAGATCAGCCGGCAATCCGGCCGGTGGCGTTGGTGGCAATGGCAATTGGCGCAGGTCGCCAGCGGCGATCTTCAGTTCCGGATTGCCGGTGAGCAGGGCCAGTTGATGTTCGGCCAGGGCTCGCAGGCGACGCCATTCGGCTTGCTGCGCCTGCAACGTGGCGAGGGCGGTTTCGGCCTGGTAGAGATCGAGCGGCGAAACCAGCCCGGCATCGACGCGGGTCCTGACCAGCTTGAGGCTTTCCTCGCGGCTGCGCACTGACTCGGCATTGATCGCCAATTGGGCATCGGTGGCGCGCAAGGTCAGGTAATTTGCGCTGATCAGCCCGGCGACGGTGAGGCGGACGGCATCGCGCGAATATTGGCTGGCTAGCAGGCCGGCCCGTGCCGCTTCATTGCTGCGGCGGATGCGGCCCCAGATATCCAGCTCGTAGGAGGTGGTCAGGGCGGCGCTGCGAGCGTGCAGGATGTTCGGTGAAGCCTGCGACCAGGTGGCCGTCTTGGTACTCAGCTTGCTGTTGCTGCCGCCGGCCTGAGCATTGATTTCCGGGAAAAAGGCGGCCCCTGCCTCGCGGGCAACGGCGTTGGCCTGCTCGACGCGGGCGACGGCGGTGCGGATGTCGGCGTTGCTCTTCAGCGCCTGATCGACCAGGTCGTTAAGCGTCGCGTCCTCGAAAAGTGACCACCAGCGGTCGTCCACCGCAGCACTTGCCTGAAGCGGCGCAGCTTCGCTATAGGCGCCGGGTAGCCAGCTGCTCGGGCGCAAATAGTCGGGGCCGATGGTGCAGCCAGAAAGTATGAGTGCTGCGGTCAACGCCGTAGCAATGCGAATTCCGGGGCGGGTGGAAGACTGGTTACGCATGATTGTTTTCCTCCGTCTCGGCCTCAAGGCCGCCAGCCGGCTCCTTCTTCTTGCCGCGCTCCAGCCACATGAAGAAGAGCGGGATGAATATGGTGGCGATGAAAGTCGCCGCGATCATGCCGGCAAAAACGCCGGTGCCCATCGACTGGCGCGCCGCCGCACCGGCGCCGCTGGCCTTGACCAGCGGGAAGACGCCGAGCACGAACGCGAGCGAGGTCATGACGATGGGGCGCAGCCGCAGACGGGCCGCCTCCATCGCCGCGTCGACAACGTCCATGCCTTCGGCAACCTTCTGGGCGGCGAATTCGACGATCAGGATGGCGTTCTTCGACGCCAGCCCGATCAGCACGACGAGGCCGATCTGGAAGTAGATGTCGTTCGGCATGCCGCGCAGCCAGATTGCGGTCAGCGCACCCATCAGCGCAAAAGGCACGGCCATGACGACAGCCAGCGGCAGAGACCACTTCTCGTATTGGGCGGCGAGGATCAGGAAAACCATGATGATGGCGAAGCCGAAGGCGTAGATCGAGGAGCCGGAACTGCGCTTTTCCTGGAAGGCCTGGCCGGTCCAGGCGATTTCGTAACCGCTGGGCAGGTTGGCGGCGGCGACTTCTTCAACGATCTTGATGGCGTCGCCCGAGCTGACGCCCGGCTTGCTGTCGCCCATGATCTTGGCGGCGACGAAGCCGTTGAAGCGCTCGACCTGTTCCGGGCCAACGATGTTCTTGACCGTACTGATTGCCGACAGCGGAATCATTGCCTGGGTAGTCGCGCTCCGCACGTGGATCTTGCCGAGATCTTCCGGCTTCATCCGGTAACTGGCCTCGGCCTGCAACTGGACGCGGTACACCCGACCGGCCTTGTTGAAGTCATTGACGTAAAGCGCACCCATTGTGCTTTGCAGGGCCTCATAGACGCTGGTCAGCGGGATGCCGAGGGCGATGACCTTCGGCTCATCGACCTCGACAAAGAGTTGCGGCACGGTTGGCCGGAAGAAGGTGGAGATGCGCGTGAACTCGGGACGCTTCTGCAATTCGGCGATGAAAGTCTGGCTGACTTCGTTGAGCTTGCGGGTATCGCCATCGACGCGGTTCTGCAGGTACACCTCGAATCCGCCGGCCGAACCCAGTCCCATGATCGGGGGCGGGTTGAAGACCAGCGCCATGCCATCCGGCTGCATCATGCCTATGCCCATGAACTTGCCGGCCAGATCCTGCGCCTTGGCGTCGCGCTCGCTCCAGTCCTTGAGCGGAATGAAGATGGTGCCGGCGTTGGGCTTGTTGCCGCCGCCAATCAGGTCAAAGCCGGACACGACGAAGGTGTGCCGGACAGCCGGGTCGCTGCCGATCATCTTGCGGATGTTCTCGCCCGTCTGCTCGGTGCGCTTCAGGGTCGCGCCATCCGGCAGCATCAGTGCAGAAATCAGGTAGCCCTGGTCTTCTGACGGCACGAAGCTGCCGGGAATGATGCGGAAAAAGACAATCGTTACGACGATGACCAGCGCAAAAATGATGCCGCCAATGATGCCGTGCTTCAGGGTCAGCCCGACTGTGGCCGTGTAGGAGCGGGTGAAACGCTCGAACAGCCGGTTGAACGGTGCAAACAGCTTGTGCTCGGTATGTTGGGCCTTCAACAGCAAGGCACACAGCGCCGGCGTCAGGGTCAGCGCGACAACGCCGGAAAGCACGACGGCCACGGCGACGGTAACGGCGAACTGCTTGTAGAGCTGCCCGGCGATACCGCCGAGGAAGGCTACCGGAATGAACACGGCACAGAGTACCAGCACGATGGCGACCAGTGCCCCTTGGACCTGCTGCATCGCCTTGATCGCGGCATCGCGCGGCGACAGCTTCTCTTCAGCCATCAGGCGTTCGACGTTTTCCAGTACGACGATAGCGTCATCGACAACGATACCGATCGCCAGCACCATGCCGAACAGCGTCAGCGTATTGATCGAGAAGCCGAACAACCAGAGGCCGGCAAAGGTGCCGATCAGCGAGATCGGCACGGCGACCATCGGGATCAGCGTCGCCCGCCAGCTTTGCAGGAAAAGATAAACCACCGCCAGGACGAGGATCATGGCTTCGATCAGCGTCTTGACCACTTCATTGATCGAGGCCGAAACGAAACGGGTGGTATCGAAAGGCGTGATGTAGGACATGCCTTCCGGGAATTTTTGTTTCAGCTCCTGCATCCGGGTTTCGACCCGCTCGGCCACCTCCAGCGCGTTGGCGCCGGTCTGCAGGAAGACGCCCATGCCGATGGTCGGCTGGCCATCAACCTTGACGCTCTGGTCGTAGCTGTAGGCGCCCAGCTCAATCCGGGCAATGTCCTTGAGATAGAGCGCGCCACTCGGGCCGCTGGCGCGGATCAGGATGTTGCCGAACTGTTCCGGTGTCAGCAGTCGTCCCTTGGCAGTGACTGTATAAGCCAGAACCTGGTCGCTGGGTGCTGGTTCCTGACCGATTTTGCCGGCAGCATTCTGGGCGTTCTGGGCGCGAATCGCGGCAGCGACATCGCTGGTGGTCAGGCCAAGCTGGGCCATGCGGTCCGGCTTCAGCCAGATACGCATCGAATAGTCCTGGGCGCCGAAAATGATCACGTCGCCAACGCCTTTGACCCGTTTCAACTCGTCGACGATGTTCAGGCTGGCGTAATTCGAGAGAAATAGCGTGTTGAAAAGGCCTTCGCCTGATTCCAGTGCGATGACCTTCAGGATGTCATTCGAGCGTTTCTGGACGATCACGCCATTGCGCCGCACTTCTTCCGGCAGGCGGGGTTCGGCGGCCTTGACGCGGTTATTGACGTTGACCGAAGCGGCATCGACATTGGTACCGACCTCGAAGGTCGCCGTGATGGTCAGCGAGCCATTGGCCGAGGCCGAGGAGGTGAAATAGAGCAGATTCTCGACGCCGTTCAACTGCTCCTCGATCGGGGCAGCCACTGTCTTGGCCAGCGTCTCGGCCGAAGCGCCGGGATAGGTGGCGGTAATCAGTACGGTCGGCGGGGCAATCTGCGGGTATTGCGCGATGGGCAAGACCTGCGAGGCGACCAGCCCGGCAAGAATGATGATGATCGAGATGACCGACGCGAAAATCGGCCGGTTGATGAAGAATTTGGACATGGCTCTTCCTTAACCCTGCTTGGCCGGGGCTGGTGCGGCTTCCTTGGCAGGAGCCGGTGCAGCCTCCTTGGCCGGCGCCGGGGCGCCCGGCTTTTCACCCGGGCCATGCGGCGCGACTGGGGCGCCGGGGCGCAGCTTCATCAGGTTGTCGATGATGACCTTGTCGCCAGCTTTCAGGCCGCCGAGGATGACCCAGTCCTTGCCACGCCATTCGCCGGCCTGCACCGGACGTGGCGCAACCTTGTCGCCTTCGCCTGCGAGCATGACAATCGGCCCCTGTTCAGTCTGGATGACCGCAGCCTGCGGCACCAGGAAAACGCCGTCGCGCACGCCGGTGAGCAGGCGAATGCGGACGAACTGGCCGGGCAGCAACTGGTTGTCGGCATTGTCGAATTCGGCGCGCAATTGCTGGGTGCCGAGCGTCGTGTCAATGTTGCTGGCCAGGAAGTTGAGTTTGCCGGCCTTGGGGTAGACCGTGCCGTTGGCCAGAATCAGTTCAACGCCGCTGACGTTGCTGTTGGTGACGCGGCCACCGGCCAGCTTGGACAGATCGCTGTCGCCCAGACTGAAGCGCACCCAGATCGGGTTGCTCTGGTAAATCGAGGTGAGCAGGCTGTCGGCTCCGGCGGTGATCAGGTTGCCTTCCGATTTCGCGGCGCGACCGGTAGTGCCGGCGACCGGTGCGGTAACGGTGGTCCACGACAGGTTCAGTTCGGCCTGGCGCAGCGCTGTCTGGGCGATGGTGTTGCCTGAGGAGGCGTCGTCGTATTCCTTCTGGCTGATGGCCTTGGCTTCGATCAGACCTTTCAGGCGGTTCATCTCGCGGCTGGCTTGTTCGGCCTTGGCCTTGGCATCGGCCAAAGCAATTTCGTAGGTTGAGCGGTCGATCTGGAACAGCGGTTGCCCGGCCTTGACCGTCTCGCCTTCCTGATAAAGCCGCTTGACCAGAATGCCGGCAACACGGGCACGCACTTCGGTTTCACGAGCACCTTCGGTCTGTGCCATGACTTCGACGGAGGAGGGCACGCGCTGTGGCTGAACCTCCAGCACGGTGACCGGCATGGCGCCCATGGCCGGTGGTGCGGCCGGTTTGCTGTCCGAACAGCCGGCCAATAGCGCGGAGCTCAGCGCGGTGGCAGCAAAGATCATCGAGAGGGCTTGGCGCCGGGGCTGGTTTCCGAAAGTCATGTGTGCTGCTCCTGAATGGCGAATTTTCGGCTATTATATACAAACACGGATGTATGTAAATTAATTCGGGTTATCTTTCTGATGCCTTGATCTTTGCAGAAGTCGGCGCAATCATCTGTCTGGGAGAGTACACATGGTCAGAAAAACCAAAGAAGAAGCGGAAAAGACCCGCAAGGAGATTATCGAATCGGCGCGCGCGGTATTTCATCGCTGCGGCGTCAGTCGTTCGACGCTGGAGACGATTGCCAAGGAGGCCGGCGTGACTCGTGGCGCCATTTACTGGCACTTCAAGGACAAGGCTGAACTGTTCTTCGCCATGCGCGAGGATGTCTTCGCGCCGATGGTCGAGCGCACGGATTCTTTTCTGCTTTCCGAGGCGTACGGCAACCCGCTTGATGCCATCGAGGCTTCGGTGAAGGAGTTTTTTCGTGTCCTCGATGACTGCTCGGTGGTTCGCGAAGTCTTTGAAATCATGGTTTCGCGCTGTGAGTACGTCGATGAATTTGCCAGCGTCCAGGAGGAGGTTGGCCGACCGGCTCAGGAGTTTCTGGAAAAAATGGAGCGCGTCTACCGCAGTGCCGCCGACAAAGGGATGCTCCGCGAAGGAATTGATCCGTTGATGGCGGCCCGCGATACCTGGGCCTTCACCAGCGGCTTGCTGCACCTGTTGCTCGGTTGCCGGAATGGAAGTGATCTGGCGCAGAAGATTCCGCAGATGATCACGATGCACATGGCGCTTCGGCGCCGGGGTGCCTGAGTGGACGGCATGGAAACCATTACCCGAAACCAGGCCGTCAAGGCTTACACCGGCTACACCTGCCTCGGTCTCTACAACCCGAAGGGGCCGGAGAATGTCGGCTCGATCATGCGGGCCGCCGGCTGCTACGGCGTCAACACGGTTTTCTACACAGGAAAACGCTACGAACGTGCTGCGGAGTTTCGCACCGATACCAAACAGGTCCATCTGCAACTGCCATTGATCGGGGTGGATGATCTGCAGCAAGTCATCCCCTTTGGCTGCGTTCCGGTGGCTATCGAAGTGCACCCGGATGCCAGGCCGCTCACCGAGTATCAGCACCCGGAGCGGGCGTTCTACATCTTCGGCCCGGAAGACGGCAGCCTGAAAAAGAACGTGACCTCATGGTGCCGCGACATTGTTTACATCCCCACCCAAGGCTGCATGAACCTGGCGGCAACGGTCAATGTGGTGCTGTACGATCGAATGCTGAAGGCGGGCCGCGGCATTAAATAGTTAGCGGTCGGCTCGCTTTCTCTCGTTGCGGAACATCACGTGGGTTGACCATGAATTCTCACCAGTGCTGACCAGCAAATATCGTGCGCCTGACCAACCCGGCACGGTGACAATGAAAATATCATCCGGCAGACATCGGCCAACTACGGTCATACGGCATTTCTTGATAGCCGCCACCTGAACGACCGCAGCACTCTGAGAGCTGCCGGACGTTCTACGCAAGCAACTCAGCCATTACGACGACTGGCTTAATGCGCAAAGTAGGTCTTTTGCCTGCCGTTTAGCCTCAAGGGGCCACGAAGGGCAGTTTTCCTATCCAGAGAGTGAAAACTTCCGACTCCCAAGGCTGGTCGAGCCGTCAGATGTTCAATGGCTCACATCCAAGCGGAGTTGTCGCCCGCCCCCGAGATGGCACTCCACGGAAAGATTATCGACTTGACCGGTCTTTGACTTGATTAGTAGCACCCGGTTGGAAGTTGGAGGTTACCAGTCTCCGCTATCTGTGGCTTAACCGGAAGATTGTCTGAGGCCGTCCAAGGGCCGCCGTAGGCACCACTGTGACTATTGCTCCGGCCCGATGAAGTCTTGAGTTTCTCTCGGGCTGAGCCTCTCAAAGCCCTGTGTGCCCCACGACAGTCTCGGGGCGATAAGTTAATACTTCACAGGGCCTGATCAATAGGTTGCTAAAGTTACTTAGAACCTGTAGCCCGCTGTCACCCAAATGCGCGGAGTGCGATCAGCCCCGTCGGACAGCGGTTTGCCACCATGGCTACGCCACGAGAGGTTGGCGTCGATGTTCCAGTTGTTGCGCGTAAAGCGCAAGCCCACACCTTCGCCGCCAATCGAGCGGTAGTTCGGATTGGCCGGCGTTATCAGGTTGCTGTTATTGGCATTCAGCGCGACGCGACCATTGTCGTGGAAGAGATAAGGAGTGTAAGGCCCCAATGCGTAGCGTACTTCGAGTTGCAGCAGCCAGCCTTCGTCGCCGTTGCCTTCGCCTGAAGGATAGGCACGCACTCCGTTGGCGCCGCCGATGCTGAAGCCTTCGGAACTATCCAAGTTCTTGCCCGCATGCTGTACAGAGACCCTGCCAAACAGCGAGAGGTCGGCAACTGGCGTGGCTTGGGCACGGGCGATGTCAAGGTTCCATTTGTTGAAGCTGCCGCGCGTGTTCTGGCCGCTGGTCTGGTCGGTGTTCTCTAACACGCTGCCGAGCCTAAGCCGGCCGGCGGTGTAGGCGAGGCTACCGTAGGTGATGCCGCCACCCCACAAGCCGTCACGCAGGTCGAAGTTGAGCGCAATCGGCAGGCTGTCGCTGGATTTGTCGTCATTCGTGCCGGCTACCTGTTGTTTGTCGTTCAGTTTCTTATGCTGATACGTGGTCGTGAAGGTGAGATTGGCCTTTTGCGAACGTATGATCGGGTAAGAGAGGCCCAAGCTACTCACCTTGGCCGTGCCACTGGCTTCCAGGGTGGCAAAATCCTTGGCGAGTTGGTAGTAGGTGTGTGCATAGCCGATGTAGCCGCGCAGCCCACTACTTCCGAGTGGCAGACTATATCCAAGGCTGCCCAACCACATGTTTTCATCCGAATACAATGATCTAATGGTCATCTGATCACCGAAGGTGAAGGGGCTATCCCATTGCAGGTTGGCACGCACCCGATTCTGGCCGGTAAAGCGGTTTCCGTGGTTATCGAGGCCAATATCGCCACTTAAGCCAGGGGTGCGTTCGACCCTTACGTCGAGGTCGCCGGTGCCGACCTCCTGTCCTGGTCTAAGAATGGGGGTGGCCTTAATACCCGGCTGGTCATCGAGAACCAAAGTGGCACGCTCCAAGGGGACGCTTTCGATCACAGTACCCGGCTTAAGGTGATCGAGGAAGCCTTGGGCTTTGTCGGCTCGCTCGCCGGTGGTCTTCACTTGACCGTAGCGCCCCTCGACAACATCAATGCGCAGTGAGCCGTCGGCCATTGCCTGTTGGGGGATAAAGGCGCGGGCGAAGGGGAAGCCTTTGGCACGGTAATGCGCCGAGATGCGTTCGGCCAGCGCGCGCAGTCCGGCAAGGTCGTAGCGTTTGCCGGTAACGTAGCCAAGCAGAACCAAAAGTTCGTCTTCGGTAAAGACTGACGCGCCAGAAATGCTGACACTGGTGAGAGTTAGTTCAGCACCTCCGGGAGCCGTTGTGGCTGGCAACGGGGTCTGCACGTCGATGGCTGGGCCGCTACGCGGCAGTTGCGGCGCCTGTTGCTGTTGTTGCAGCGTCTGGCCAGCGTCGGGTTGTTGCTGGGCGAGAGTTGTGGCAGGAAATGCGGCAGCAAACGAAGCGGCCAGCAGGGAAAAACGAAAGATCGTCATGACAAAGCATCCGTAATTTCGGTGTTATTGATTGGCGTCGTTCCGACGTGTTTTTCTTAGGCCGTTCAGGGTCAATTCGGGTAGGTTCAAACCACCGTCGATGACGAACACTCGCATGAATCCAAACGAATCCCGACCACTGAATTCGGGGGTACCCGATAATACTCTGCCTTCTTGAGACGGTTGTCCGATAGTCGATCCTGTTGTAGCGCCCTCCTCGGGAGAGATCGAGGATCCGCTTGTACCACTGGGTGTAATGGCTTCGCTTGATCCCGTTCTCCCGCTTGTGGTAGTTCCGCCGTGGCCTGTGGCTCCCGAGGTGCTAACGGCAGGTGGAGTCGTTGTAACCTGAACGAAGGCCAGGCCGCCGAAGACATCAAAGACGGGTAGTGTTCCTTGATTGGAAATAACTACTGTTGGAGGCGGTGCTGTCGGCGACAAGAGATTCGTGCCAGCAGTTGTGTAAGCAACCACTTCGATCGGGGTGCGTTGCGCGCCTGCTACGGCAGTTTCCTGCGGGATGGTTGTGGGTGGCGATGGAGGTGGCGGTGGAGGTGGCGCTCCAACTCCAGCAGATTGGGCTACCGTGTTGACCACCGCATTAAGCTGCGCCGCCGGTGCTGCTGCATAATACCAAGTCATGCCTCCATTTTGCCCGACAGCGAGATCCGGCAATCGGATGAATAGCGCGTAAGAACCATCCTCTGCGCTTGGATTTCCACTTCCGTCAACGCCGCGGAAAATAAGTGAGGAACGCGGATTTATACTTGTTGCGTTTGTAAAGCTACAGCACCTTTCTATCGAAGTGTCGGCACCGTCCGAAGTCGAATAGAAGAGAATCGCAGCCCCTTCTCCTGTGTTGAACTCCGTGACCTTGAGTGCTTTGGCCTGTTCGTTTTGCGAAGTGATCTGCTCAAAGCCATTCGCGGTGAGGTTGCCCTTGTACTTGAATTGACTGTCACGGGTGGCGACATAATCGTCTTGGGTACCAACCCAGAGTCGCAAGTTGTTGGCTGCCCCCCCGCCTACGTTGGTGAGATTGGTGTCGATCTTGACGAAGGATGCGCCTGCGGACAAGGTGTATGTGTTATCCACCCTGACAGATTCTCCTCCTCCGGAAAATCCGAGCGTTACGCTGGAAACGATAGTGCCAATACCTTCTTGATACCCCGAGATATCGAAACTGCTGTTCGAAATAGATGCGCTAAGATTGGTTTGGCTATCAAGGAGTTGGCCGTTTCTGTTCCAACTCGAAGTGCCATCGCCACCGGCTCCTACTTCCATGTTGAGTGCGAAATTGCTGAAAGTGAGCTTGAACCAGCCATTGCGGGTTATTCCGCTCACTACAGAGGTATTGTCGAAATACCAAGGCTGCTCTAAAAGACCATTGCTATTCAGAGAGGCCTGCGTCCCATTTCCGAACCGGAGATTGCCATTATCGAAAATTAGATTTTTTGTGGTGCCAGCAGAACCTTTTTTCCACGTAAAGGCTGTGGCTTGAGGAATATAAATCTTGGCGGCGTTCGCTACTGCATACGTCGAGCCCGAACCGCCCGCAGTTGACTGGCCGTATTCAAAGGCCAGACTTCCTGTTCCAGTTGCTGTGAGGTTGGCATTGATATTAATGTTGCCACCGGAGGTCAGCGTTAATTTATTGGCAGACCAACTCACCGCATCATTGATATTGATGGTGGTGTCCGCCTGTAGCTGGATGTTTGTTCCAGCTAAACGTCCTGCCAACACGGCCCCGGTTTCGTCGCCACCGCTTGCCGCAACCGTGTAGGTCGCCGGGTCAATTAGCCAATTCCCTGTTTGCCCAAAGGGGGCCAGCGTCGTCACATAGAGATCCGGGCTATTGATGACTTTTTTGCCACTAGTTTCGATAAAGCCACCGTCACCACCATGGGGCGCAGATGCATCAAGTACTCCCGCAACATGGGCGATTCCATCATGCGCAAACAAAATGATCTCGCCCTTCTCGCCCGTGGCCAGCGTTTGCGCTTCGATCAGGCCGGTGTTGTTGATGACACTGCTAGCGAGGCTGTTGGCGGCTTGAGAGGTGAGCCAAACCACGCCGCCATTGGCCCTGATGGCGCCACCGTTTTTGATGAGGGTTTCCAGCGCGTCATTTTCTATCAGTAGCTTGACCGGGCCACCCATGTCGAGCGTGACCTTGCTGCCGGCACCGAGCAGAACGTTGCCCTGCGGCGCTTCTATGCTGCCGTCGTTGATGATCTTGGCGGCGATCAGTGCTGCCGTCCCCCCAGGGCCGACTTTGATGTTGCCTTGGTTGATGATGGCGTTGCTGCTGCTGCCCTGAAACGTATAGTTACCGGCCATGAAGTCGGCGTTGGAGATCGCGAGTGTGGAGGCGACAAGTCCACCGACATCTACCTGCGCGCCAGGGGCGAAGAACACACCGTTGGGGTTGACGAGGAAGATCTGGCCGGTGGATGTGAGCTTGCCGTAGATCTGGCTGGCGTTGGTGTCGAGCACGCGGTTGAGCGCCGCGCCCCCAGTAGGTTGCTGAAAGTGCACATGCGCGGCGCTGCCGATGTTGAAGGTGTTCCAGTCAATGGCGGTGCGCTGGGTAGTTTGCAGCACGTCCATACGGTTGCCATTGGTACTTATGGTGGCGGCGCCAGCCACCACGTTGCCGCCGGTGGGTAGTTCGTTGGCGCCAGGGGCGGCTTGAGCCGGCATGCCAAGTAATAGGGCTACGCTCAAAGCCAGGGTCGCGCCGGGGCGGCCGCCGAAGGCGGATTTTTCATGGGTTACAACGTAGGACTGGCGGGACTCAGACCAGACAATGCGGTGAGTTTTGTTCATGACAGACGTTCCTCACAAAAATATTACTTTCAGCATATCACAGCCATGAAAATGGTAAAATTGAAATACCATTAGCGAATTGATTCCGCAAACTTTTTCAGTACTACGTTGGGAAAAAGATGCAGAGAAATGTCAGTTCTGGATTTTTCAACCGTCGCACATATCGCCAATGAGAGAAGGTACTGATCCGCAAGATGCGTACCGCATTTTCCGTCTTGCTATTCGTTAGCTGTAGTTCAAAATAATAGGCATGCTTCGTCACCCGCCGCTGTAACGTCGAGGCTATGAATATCTCTCGGGTGGTCGATTGCGGCAGTAACCTGAAGTTGCCAAGCTCATGGATCGCCCCGCGCAACAGATAACCGGCAGCATTGCTGCTTGGGTCTGACTACGGGCTTAAGGTGGCCTTGACCGAGCCGCTTTCGATGGGCTGACGCGCCAAAAGACTGCTTCACTCTGATACCTGTCGTTCATCCACTGATTGCTTGACCGGCGGTAATGGGCACCCTCCTGTCGTTCTGCTCGGGCTGGTCAAGTTGATGATTTCGTCCGGTCTGATTGGATGCGGTTCAGTGGTCAACACAGTGCGATTTCGCATCTCGTCGATGTAAATGCCGGTTTCGCTCGGCCGGCAAAGCAAGCAACTGAGACTCTGCGGTCATCTCCCGGCAATGCGCAACAGCGACAATTGCGCCAAATTAGACGAGGGTTTGCCCGCCATGATAAAAAACGCTGCCGTATTGCTGCGCGGCTACACCGTTTGGGCGCGCCAGTTGCCGCAGGCAACCGGAATGATGTTCGCTGCCCGCTCGCCCTTGGGGCGCTCGGTGAAGATTGGACTGTTCGGTATTGGTGTTGTCCTGCCGCTGGGGTCGCTGATCTGGGCGGTGCTTTTCTGGCATGGCAATGGTGTGCGCAAGGCAGGCGCTGCAGTCCTCATTGACGACGCGAAACTGACGATACCAGCGCCAGCCGGCGATATCTAGCCTTACCTTGCCCGGTCGAGGTCAGCCCGGTTTTTCTCGTCGATGTAAATGCCGGTTTCGCCTGGCCGGCTGCTAGCAAAACAGGTGATTTCGACGTTGGCCAGCGCTTTTGCCTTGTGCAGCACGTCCACCGCGCAACGTCCGAAAACACTGTCGATGGTTGCCAGCAGATTGCGGGCATAGGGCGTTTCCAGTTTGCCGTCGAGGATCAGGTTGGCGAGCAGGACGCCGTCCGGCTTGAGCACGCGACGGGTGCCGGCCCAGAATTCGCGGGTGACGAGGTGGCTGGGAATCGAGGTGTGCGAGCTGTAGACGTCGACCACCACGGCATCGAAACGGCGTTCGCTGGTCGCGACGAAGCGCCGGGCGTCGTCGGCGATGAACTCGCCCCGGGCCGGTTCGCGCAGGAAGTGCTTTTCGGCGATGTCGCGGATGGCCGGGTCGATATCGACATAGGTGTAGCGATTCAGCGGTTCGCGGTGCGATAGCGTGAAGCCGCCGGCACCGAGGACGAGGATGTCCTTGTTTTTGAAGCCTAGATCGTCGAGCAGAATCTGCCGCAGATGCTTGATGTAGCGCGTGTAGTTGGGCGGTTCGCTGTCGTCGAGCAGCGAGGCGGTTGATTTATTGACCCAGAAGGCGCGCGGGTTGTTTTGCCCGGGAAGATCGACATCGCCGATGATGTATTCGGCGTAGGCGGTATCGGCAGTCACTTCATGTTGCAGGTTGAAGCCGGCGGCAACTGCTGCGGTGGACAGCGAAAAAAGGGCCATTTTCACATCGCGCCGGGTAAGCAGTAGCGTGCCGATGACCAGCCCGAGCGCGCAGGCGAAAACGGCAGCGGAAACGCCCAGCCACTGCATCACGAGCAGCGACAGACTGAGCGAACCGAGGAAGGAACCGAGCGTGGACCAGTAGAGCGCCATGCCGCTCGCCTCGCCGGTGGTTTCGGCTTTCATCAGGTTGGTCAGGATCGGCACGGTCTGGCCGAGCAGCCAGGCCAGCGGGCAAAGGACGCCGCCAATGAAGACGAGGTAGGCCATCGCCGCCGGTTGCAGGTGGGCGAACATCCAATCGACGCTGACGCCGGCCAGCCCGATGCCGGCCAGCGCCGCCGCGATCAGAAAGTTGCGGGCAACAACATTGAGATAGTTGCCGGAAACCTTGGCGCCCGAGGCGTAACCGAGCGCCAGCGCGAGCAGGAAGAAGCCGATGGTCGGCGCGGTGACGACAATCGAACTGCCGATGTGCGGCACCAGTCGGCGCAGCGCGATGATTTCGGCGCCGAGCGAGCAGAAGCCTTCGATAAAGACGATGGCGTAGATCAGGGCGCGTGACATCAGGCGCGGTTCCGCAATTTTTGCCACATGCTCCAGCTGAAAAAGCCGAGCCCGATCCAGATCAGCCCGAAGCTGACCAGTCGCGCCGTCTGCAGCGGTTCGCCAAAAATCCAGATAGCGGTAACGAATTGCATGGTCGGGTTGATGTACATCAGCATGCCGACGGTGGCCAGGTCGAGGCGCTGCGTCGCGGCGGCAAAGGCCATCAGCGGCAGGGCGGTGATGATGCCGGCGCCGACCAGCAGTGCTGCGGTCGACGTGTCCTGGGCGGCAAAAACCATGTGGCCGCTCTGCGCCATCCACAGCGCGTAAATCCCGCAAACCGGCAGCATGGCGAGGGTTTCCAGCCACAGGCCGGAGAGTGCATCGACCGGCACCTGCTTGCGGACGAGGCCGTAGGTGCCGAAGGTAGCGGCGAGGAAAAGCGAGATCCAGGGCAGGCTGCCGAGGGTGATCACTTCGTTGGCCAGGGCTGCAACGGCCAGGCCTACTGAAATCCATTCCAGCCGGTTGAGTTTTTCCTTGAGCACGATCAGGCCGAGCAGCACGTTGACCAATGGCGTCAGGAAGTAACCGAGGCTGGAGGCGACCACCTGTTCGTGGGCGACGGCCCACAGGAACATCAGCCAGTTGCTGCCGACCAGCAGCGCGGCCAGTGCCAGCATGGCGAACTGCCGTGGCGTGCGGAACACGGCGAGCACCTTGCCCCAGTTGCGGCGCAGCGTCAGCAGAATGCCGACGAAGACGCAGGCCCAGACGGCGCGATTGGACAGCACATCCATCGGCGAAATATGCGATAGCTGGCGGAAGAACAGCGGGAAGAAGCCCCAGATGCCGTAGGCGAGCAGGCCGAAGCCGATGCCGGCTAGCTGATCACGGGCTTTCATCAGGCTTCATTTGCCGTCGCGCAGCAGGTGCAGTGCCGGCGAGCGGAAATCGCGCCGGAAAAGCACAATCAGCACGCCGATGGCCAGCGTGCCGAGCATTGCCGGATGCAGCAACCAGCCGGAGGCGGCCAGCCCGAAGTAATAGGCGCGGATGCCACGGTTGAAATCGTCGCCCGCCAGGTTGTTGGCCCCCGCAACTTTCCGGGCATAGCTGTCGTTGACCGGCTCATCCGCCTTGCACTCCGGGGCGGCGCCCACCAGGATGGAGAGCAGGTTGAACTGGCGCAGCGACCAGGTGAATTTAAAGTAAGCGAAGACGAAGGAGGCGAGCACCAGCATCAGCTTGATTTCCAGCAACTCGCGATTGCCGACGCCACCGAAAGGCAGCTCGGCAGTGACCGAGAGCAGTTTGTCGGAAGCGCCCAGTGCTGCGACCAGCGCGGCAATGATGTAAATGGTGGTGTTGGCGTAGAACGAGACGCTGGTCATCAGGTTGCCGATCAGCGTCGAATCGGCGACGCGGATTTCCCGTGCCAGCATGCGCCGTGCCCATTCCAGCCGAAAACCCTGGCTGGTCCGCACCAGCCCGCCATCGCCCCAGCGGCTATGCTCCGAATACCAGGCGTAACCGCCCCAGCAGGCAAAGAAAATAGCCAGAGAAAGCCAGTCGACCGGAGCTAGATGGGGAAATGCGTGCATGCCGGGAGTTTGACACAAGGTAGCGACGGTGTGGGCGTGGCCGGTGTTTCCTTGCCGCCTCAGCGACCGCGCCCTTTCAGCGCCCTGACCTCGAAGCTAATGCTGTCCATCGTTTCCCCCCGGCCATTGAGCAGCGTCAGCCGGTGTTTCCCCGGTTGCGGCAACCAGAGCAATTTGCCATTGGCCTTGCCAACCGGCTGCGCGTCGATCTGCCAGACCCAGCCGGCGCCGGCCGGGCCGGAGAGGCGCAGTGGCACGCGCTGGCGTTGTGGCGGAATGTCCGGGTCCAGCGCAATGATGCTGCCGTCCGCCGGGTAGGCGATGCGGGCCAGGGCATTGGCCGAGGCGGCCCGGATCACAGACATCTCGGTGCCGGCGATGAACCATTCCTGACGCGCCGGTTCGCGCGGCGGCTCGAAGCGAATTCCTGTCCGGACAAGGCCGACGGGTGCCGTCGGTGGCCGGCTGTCTACCTTGGGTCGGCCATGGCTGGCGTCGCCCCGATGCAGCCAGTCCATGACCTCACGCCAGACCGGCGCCGCGCCGGAAATGCCCGATACATCGTGCATCGGGCTGCCGCTGGCATTGCCGACCCAGACTGCCACGGTGTAGCGGCGCGAATAGCCGGCGCACCAGTTGTCGCGCATGTCCTTGCTGGTGCCGGTCTTGGCCGCAGCCCAGTAGGGTGTGGCCAGCCAGGATTCGAGGCCGAAGGTGCCGGCGCGGGCATTGCGGTCAGACAAAATGTCGCCGACCAGAAAGGCGCTGGCGGCGGTGTAGGCAGCATGGGCCTTGCCACGGAAGACGCCGGCGCAGCCTTCTCGCTCGCAGGGCGGCGAAGCATCGGCCTTTCCCGGCGTGGCGCGCAGCGACGACCATTGCCCGGCATTGGCCAGCGTCCGGTAGCCATTGGCCAGCATCAGCAAGGAAACGTCTGCCGAGCCGAGGGCCAGACTGTAGCCGTACCAGTTGCCGTCCTCTTTCAGGCTGGCGAAACCGGTCTGTTTCAGGCGCAGGTGGAAACGGTCCGGGCTGAGGCGGACCAGCGTTTTCACTGCGGGCACATTGAGTGACCCGGCCAGCGCCAGGCGGGCCGAAACCCAGCCACGGTAATGCGGCTCGTAATTCTGCGGCGCGTAGAGGCCGTTGCCGGTGTCGAGTGTCAGCGGCGCATCCTCGATCAGCGAGGCGGGTGTCAGGTTGCGTCGCTCGAACGCCTGCGCATAAAGGAAAGGCTTCAGCGTTGAGCCGGCCTGACGCAAGGCGGTGACGCCATCGACTTCGGCGGCGCCGGAAAGATCACCGCTCGAACCGACCCAGGCGAGAATCTCGCCGCTGGCGTTGTCGATGACCAGCAGGGCGCCATCCTCGACATTCTGCAGGCGAAGGGCCGACAGGTGGCGGCGTAGGGATTCGCTGGCGAAGCGCTGTAATTCGGCATCAAGGCTGGAACGAACGTTCTGCCCCGGTTGGCCGAGGAGTTTGCGGGCGAGGTGCGGGGCAATTTGTTCGCCGGCGTTGCGCTCGGTTTCGTTCAGACCGCCGCTTAGTGCCTGAGCGGCAAAACCTTCCAGACCTTCGCATTCGCCGGGGCGGTTCATTTCCTTCAGCAGGTTGCAGGCGCGTTTGACGACCAGCGCCGGCGCGGCATTGGGTGAGCGGAGCAGGGCGGCGGCCAGCGCTGATTCCCGTTCGTCCAGCCCGTGCGGCCATTTGCCGAAGAGCTTGCGGCTCATCGCGCCGACGCCCTGCAGCTCACCCCGGAAACTGACCAGATTGAGGTAGGCCTCAATGATCTGGCGCTTGCTCCAGAAGCCTTCCAGGCGCAATGCTGCGGTGGACTGGGTTATTTTGCCGAAAATGCTCCGGCGGCCATGGCGCTGGCCATCTTCGTCGATCAGCCCGGCCAGTTGCATGGTCAGTGTGCTGGCGCCACGGGTCCTGCCGCCCCAGAAATTACTCCAAGCCGCCTTGCCGGCCGCCTGCCAATCCACGCCTTCGTGTTCGAGAAAACGCTTGTCCTCGGAAACGATCACTGCCCGGACCAGTGCCGGCGAAATGTCGTCGATCGGCGTCCAGGCCAGACGACGCACCGTCTTGTCGATCCGCAGGCGGTGAATGGGCTGGCCATCGCGCGCCAGCAGCGTTGCCTCGGATGGCACGTAGGCCGCCTTCACTTCCGCAAAGCCGGGCAGGGCCAGGGCGGGGAGCGGCAGCAATAGCAACAGGGCGAGGCGGCAGCGGAGGGTCTTGAGAAAAGCCACGGAGAGATTGATGCGCAATGAACCTGAAAGGCTTATAGCGGGATTGCCGGGGGCGATGCAAGGGGGCGCGGCGAAAATCCGGAAAGCCGGAGCGTGCCCGGTATCAGTGTTATTCTCGGGGGGCAACGGCATCGGCGAAGCCGTACCGGCCAGGGCCAAGTGGCCCGCTTCACAACAAGGCACACGCCCATGATCGAATCCATTCTTCTTGCCTCCGCCCGCATTTCGACTTTCGAAAACAAGGAGCATCTGACCAACGCCAGCGGCTTTTTCTTCAAGCGCGGCGAGCGGCTGTTCCTGGTGACCAGCCGGCATGTCATGTTCGACGAGCCGAGCAAGCATTTTCCGACCCGCATCGAAATCGAACTGCACATTGATGCCAAGAACATCGCCAAATCCACTGGCTTTTCCATGCCGCTCTACCGCGACGGCAAGGGCATCTGGCGCGACGGGCTTGATACGGCAGGTGATATCGACGTAGCGGTGCTTGAGATTGATCGTGCGGCATTGCCCAAGACGGCCGTTTATCATGCCTTTACACCAAAACATCTGCTTGGCCGCTTTGATCAGGTGGAAGTCGGCTCATCGCTGCTCGTGGTGGGCTTTCCGCTCGGCTTTCACGACACGGTTCACCACATGCCGGTTGTCCGTCACGCCATCATCGCGTCTTCCTTTGGCCTGCGTTTTCAGGGGCAGGGCTACTTCCTGACCGATGCCCGCACGCATCGGGGAACCAGCGGAGCCCCGGTTGTCATGCGCGTTCCCGAGGCGGACAAGGAGCTGGGCGAACTGCCCTGGATGTTGCTGGGTGTTCACTCGGCACGGCTCGATGTCGGCTCGCGCGATCTCGAACTGGATGAAGCGCTGGGCCTGAACTGCGCCTGGTATGCCGATATCCTGATGACGCTGACGGAAAAATAGGCTAGACGAGCAGCGTTCAGTCATATTTACTGCTGACCGGTTTATTTGCGGGGTTCAGCCTATACTGAAGCTGTACCGGCGTTTTCCGGTGCTTTTCAGGAGCAGGATCATGAGCAAGGTACCCAAGAGCAACAAGGAAACAAAGAAACAGGCCGCTCTTTCCCCCAAGGAAAAGAAGGCCGCCAAGCAGACCAAGAAGCACGCTTCTGACACCGTGCCTATCATTCCCCGCTAAAGCAGCAGCGACAGCCGTCTTGAACGGCTGTCGGTAATTACTTCAGACCAACCAGAGCTTCTTCCAGCCTTCGTGGCCGATGCGTTCCATCGTTTCGATATTGCGCTCGAAGATGTTGGCTGCATCCGGAAAAGCCGCCACCGCCCGGTCAATGCTGCTTTCGCGCAGCAGATGCAGCGTCGGGTAAGGCGAGCGGTTGGTGAAGTTGGCGATATCGTCCGGCTCGCTGCCGGAAAATTCATACTGCGGATGCAGGCTGGCGATCTGGAACACGCCATCAAAGCCGAGGTTGCGGTTCATCGCATCGACTTCCGCCAGAAAAAAGTGATAGTCGAGAAAATCTGTCATCGCCTGCGGGTGGATCAGCAGCGTGGTGTCGAGCTCGGCCGGCTCGGTGCTGGCCAGCAGGTTCAGCTCGTTTTCCAGTTCAGCCAGCAGTTCATCGGCTGTCGATGCTGCGGTCAACGCATAGCGCACCTGTTTTTTGACGAAAACGCTTTTCGCGAACGGGCACAGATTCAAGCCGATGACCGCGCGCTCCAGCCAGCATTCCGTGTTGGCAATGATTTTGCCGGCGGCGACGGAGTCGGTATAGGGGGTCAAAACCTGGGGCATGGTGGGGCCTGATGTGAAAGTCGTGGGGAGCGCTGTCCGTGTATGAAGTTGGAGCGGCGTTGGGCGGGATTCGGCATTCTATCCTGCGCCGATGGCCTAAGAATTTTTGTGTAATCGGTCATTTGGCTGGAAACTGGCGAGCATGGGCTGCTCAAAACACAGGCTGTATTAAGGCGTTTGCCCGTTATTGATCGTCGATTACTTGAAAACCTGGACCATGAACTTCGAAATCCCGCAGAAAATCGAATCGGCTCGCCTGATTCTTCGCATGTTCCGCGAAGACGACTGGCGCGGCATGCATGCACATTACTCGAATCCGGAATGCACCCGTTTCACGCTGGGGTGCCAGCTTTCCGAGGGGGAAAGCTGGCGGATGACGGCGACGCTGGCCGGGCACTGGCTGCTACGCGGTTATGGGCCGTATGCGCTGGAAGAGAAGGCCAGTGGCGCCATGATCGGCACCGCCGGGCTCTGGCATCCGGTGGATTTTCCCGAGCGTGAAATCAAATGGGCACTGAATCCCGAGTTCTGGGGCAGGGGTTATGCCAGCGAAGCGGCGCGTGCCATTCAAGCGATGGCGAAAGTGGCTTATCCGGCGCTGCCGCCGATCAGTTTCATCCACCGGGACAACCAGCCTTCGATCCGGGTGGCGCTCTCGGTCGGCGCTGTTCTTGAAAGCGAGATGGACTTCCGGGGTGGCCGCTTCCAGGTGTTTCGTCACCCCGGGTAGAAATTGCCCGGTTCAGCGTTCCTTGCCGCCCAACACCGCCCACAAAGCCTTTATTTTTCCGGTGAAGGTCAGCTTTTCATCCGATAGCGCCTCAAGGAAATCCGACAGCCGCTTCGAGCGGGCAACGGCGAACAGCACCAGGCCGATAAAAGCGCCGGTTGCCAGCAGGCCGTGCAAGGCGCGCTCGGTGATCGTGCCTTCGCCGAAGGGGATGATGTTCATGCCGAAATAGCCGGTCGTTACCGTCGCGATCAGGCCGAGTATCGTGATCACGGTCAGGCGGACAACCGTGTTGGATTGGCGGCGCTGTGAATCGCTGTCGAGGTAATGGCTCATCTCGCGGATTTCGTCGCGCACATCGTCGTACAGCGCATCGTTGTGCAAATGGTTCGAGCACAACCGGAACATGGCCTGCACATGCGGCCGCTCGGAGAGTTCGTGGAACCAGTAGCGGTGCGTGAAACGCAGGAAAGTCTCGAAATTGGCCCGGATTCGGCGCTTGAAGCGGCGCACCGAAATGTCGCTGCGGATGTCGAGATCATTGACCGCATCGACCAGCACTTCGGAAAACACCAGCAGCGCGGCGCGGTGCAGGTGGGCAATCAGGAAGACGATGAAATACTGATGGCGGAATTGCGCCAGCACGCCGCGTTCGCCATCCGTGAAAAACGGGAAAGCAGTATCGCCGACGACCGTGAAGGCGTTGCCGGTGCACATGAAGCGGGTATTCGGCCCGGCTTCGCTATCCGTCCAGAAACGGTCGTGGCAGAAGCGCTTTTCGAATTCGATGACGCCCGGCTCGTTGATCGGTAGCGTTTCATTTGGATGCAACATGGTAGCTAGGCCGATCCGTATCCAGTCTTCGCGACTCAGTGCGCGTGGCTGGTCGACGGCGAGGTAGGCCATGACCGGCATGCGCTGGTATTCGATCAGCCGGTAGCGCAGATCGCCCGGTTCATCGGAATGGGTCAGCACCAGCGGCCGGAGCAGGCAGGCCCAGTGCTCGGAAATGCAGGGGCTGCGATGGTTGCAGACATAACTGAGATATTTCTCGCGATTTTCGGCATCGGAACGGGCAATCACCTGGCCATCAATGCCGATCCACTCGGCCAGATAAACGTTGTGCAGCCCCTCGCCACCTTCTTCCCAGCCGGAAGGGTAGGCGCGGCCAAAGCGGAAGAGGATGTCGCGCACGGTTTCGAGCGGTAGATCGTTGCCGCAAATTTCAAGATTTAGCTGCACCAGATCAAGGTCGTGGAAGAAATAGAGGTCGAGGTGGACGATGCTCAACTCGACCGGGATTTGCCCCTTGCGCAGCGTCAGACGCAGCTTGGATATGTCCTTGCGGCGGAACACGTGCATCGGCGAGTTGCCCGGTGGATCCTCCGGCGAGGCATGGCGCGAACGACCTTCGCCGTAGAGAAAACGCTGGACATAGGGCAGGAAGGAAACGAATTCCCGGTAGTGGCGTTCCTCGAACTTGCCGGTGTCGTCAGTGAATTCGTCATCGATGCGCCGCCATGGGTGGGACTCCTGCCGGGCCTCGAAGACCTCCCAGTGCCGGCCTTCGGTGTCATCAGTCGCCAGCGGTTCCAGTTGCAGGGGCCAGACCAGGCTGGCGTGGAACAACCGGACACGACCGTCATCCTGAATTGCGGTGGGTGAAGACACGAAGACTCCCGGCGTATGTGGCATCAGGTGGATTCTAGTGCCTGTGGCGCAGGTTTGGTCCGGATGCAAAATATCGAACCTGGGGATCACCGTTTTGGACTACACCTGATCCCCGGGAATGGCACTTCCTGAGTGCCTTCACGTCATCTGGCAACAGCTGGCCAGCAAGCTCTATCAGGCCGCAAAAGACTGATTCCGGCCTGCTGACAAATGCATACCCAGCGGCAGGTCCACTCTGTTTGCTGCCGCTCAGACTTGACTTGGTTGGTCGGCCGCAGGGTGCCCTGAACCGACGGTGGAGGAAAACGGAAGCAGCCGCTCTCCGCGAACCCCAGAAATTGAAATGCTGCCATTCATTATGCGTTAGTGATGTTTTTCCCCGAAGGCTGTTGTACAGCGATTGCCGCCGTTAGCCTCGCTGAACGGTGGGTTTGCTACGAACCTATACGAGGCAGTTACCTTTGTGGTTAGCCTCTCAATGCCGGCAAAAGTAGGCACTTAGCATCGTCCGCCTAGAGAGGCGAAACGAGTTACTCTCCGCCGCCTGAACCGCCAAGTCGATTTGTTCGGCGGCTTGGGGGGAAATCTACAGTATCCACCGGCGGAGGGCTGGGGTGGTTTTTCGATGTGCCCAAGTGTCGCCTTTCTTTACAGTTCCTGTTTGTCTATTCCAAGAATCTTTGTTGTGCCTATGCAAAACAATGACATATATTAGTGGCGCAATAATTGCTTTTTAATTTTGTTTTTTTACCATCAAGGGAGCTACTTATGAAAACCATTAAATTGCTAGCAATGTTTGCGACTTCGGCTTTTTTTGCATCTATTGCTCCGGCCCGATGAAGTCTTGAGTTTCTCTCGGGCTGAGCCTCTCAAAGCCCTGTGTGCCCCACGACAGTCTCGGGGCGATAAGTTAATACTTCACAGGGCCTGATCAATAACTCTTTTGCAGGAGTGGTCCTGACAAATAATAAAGCCGCATTTCAAAGTTCTGGAACTGCCAGCGTAGTTAGTAATTTTGAAGAGTTTAGCAAAACCGGATTTTCTTATCCTGGTGATCCTTTTCTTCAGGGCGGGATTTCTTACAACAACACAAATAACCTGATCTTGGGCAGCAGTGGAACCGGCTATACAACAAACGGAACCAACATGTTGGTTAATAATTACTGGAATCCGGTTAAAGGCACGTTTTACCAAAACTTTAGTCTATTTGGATTTGCTGCAGGTTGGTCTAGCAGCGACGATAACGGCACAGTTATCACCATAGAAACCAATCTCAATACCTACGCCTTTAATGTCGATTTTGACGTGGCCTCATCGTCTGATTTTTACGGGTTTATTGCTGACACGAATGAGTTTTTCACCGGCTTCAATATTACGTCAAACTTTTCAAATGCACTGAACGCTATTGACGATGTAATGGTAGGGACCGCGGGGACGACTTCTGTACCTGAACCCGGAACAATGGCTCTCTTAGGTCTTGCTTTGGCCGGTTTAGGCTTGTCGAGAAAAAAGAAAATAGCTTAACCAGTCAAATTCCACATGTTTAATGGCCTCGATGAGAATCGGGGCTTTTTTTGCTTTGAAAAATGGAGGGCCATAGACTGCTAATCTTGTTATTGACCTAGCTGACACTAACCCCCAGGCTATTTGACATGCCAAATAGGCTGTTTTCTAAGTTACTGGACCCAGATCTTTCATGGCGTTCAATGACAGCATTGAGGTGTTTGCGGTCAGCTGTGGTGTGAAGATCAATGGCCGCAAAAGTCTGTCGTGGCCGTCGGCTCCCGCTGCATTGCTGACAGTGGCGCCGTACCCGAAAAATGCCTCAAAATCAGCGTTGACCGCAGCATTGCCTCTAGCCGCAGGAATATAGCGATAGGCGCCAAGCGTCAATCCTGCTCAGGGGCGTCGACTAGGCAACTGCCATCCAGTCCTGCAGAAAGCGAACGCCCCAGGCAACGCCGAAGCCGGTCTGGTCGGTGGCGATGGCACCCAGGCCATCCTCGCAACTGGCGGCCGAGAGATCGACATGCAGCCAGTCCCGCTCGCCGACGAAACGTTTGAGGAAGCGCGCGGCGTGGATGTGGTCCGGCGCATCTTCATCGAGGCTGCACTGGCAGATGTCGGCGACCGTGCTGTCGAGGGCTTCCTCGTAATCGGCATCCATCGGGAAGGTGCAGACCCGCTCGCCACTCGCTGAACCGGCCTTGACGGCCAGCGCGCCGAGTTCGTCGGTGCTGGCGAAAACGCCGGAATAGCGGCAGCCAAGGGCGTGGATCATCGTGTAGGTCAGCGTGCCGAAATCGATCATCAGGTCAGGCTCGCTACGCCCGGCCAGGGCCAGCGTATCGGCCAGCACCATGCGGCCTTCGGCGTCGGTGTGCACGATTTCGATCGTGGTGCCGTCAAGCGCGGTGACGACGTCGCCCTGACGGCTGGCGCGCGGCGATATGTCGTTGCTGGCCAGGGCCAGCCAGGCGTCGATGCGCAGCGGCAGTTCAAGGCGGGTGGCGGCCAGCAGGATGCCGAGCACGGCAGCCGAGCCGGCCATGTCTTCGTGCATGCCGATCATCGAGTCGGCCGATTTCAGGTTGTGGCCGCCGGTGTCGAAACAGATGCCCTTGCCGACCAGCGCCACGCGCGTCTTTGCCTTGGGCGGCACCAGCGAAACACGGACAATCGCTGCATCGTTGGCCTCGCTGCCCTGCGCTACCGAAACAAAGGCGCCGGCACCCATTTCGCGCAGGCGAGACAGGTCGAAAACTTCCAGTTCCCAATCATGTTCCATGGCCATCTCGCCGATGCGGCTCCGGTAGGCGGCGGGCGTCAGGGCGTTGGGCGGCAGCGCGGTCAGCGTTCGCGCCAGCAGGTTGCCTTCGGCCAGGCTCGGCGCTTCGCCGAATCCGGCGCTGCCCCAGATATTCAGCGCGGTCAGCGGGCGCGGTGCGTCTTTCTGCTTGCGATTGGGCAGCGGCGTTCCGTTGGCCAGCCCGACGTAGGTCGCCAGATCAGCCATCCAGCCGGTTTTTGCCCAAATAAGCACGTCCACCGCAGCAGGCTCTTCGTCGAGCAGCATTGCCATGCCTTCACGCAGCAGCGTATGGTTCTCGAAGGTGGATTTCTCGGCATCCAGCATCAGCCAGACGCGCAAGCCGCCCTCGGGCGAGTTGGCCGACACCGGGTCGTCTACCAATTCAAGGGCCTCGAGCCGTCGCCGGGCCAGCGTTGCCAGCAACAGGGCGAATTCCGGGCAATCGTCGGGTATCCCTTCGCTGGCCGGCAGAACGATCAGCACATGGTTCATGCCGGCGAGTGCGGCGGTGTCCGGAAGGGTGGCATGGGTTTGGAGTGTGGCGAGCATGGCGGGTTCAAGGTTGATTTTCGGCTTGGTCATTATAGGGAAATGTGTCGGGCCGGCATGTCGCAAAGCCAACAAGTCATGGTTGTCTGCTTTGGGTGAATCGCCTGTCTGCCTTAGGTTTCGGGCGATCGGTGTTCTGGCATTGGTCTTGCGTCGAAGCAGCTATCCAGCAACTCTTCCAACCCGCCATGACTTTTGCCGAACGAATCGCTTACCAATGTATCCCGGCGCTTGAAGCTGCCGCGCTGATCCGGGCTGAATCGAATATCACTGTCTTTGATGTGCGCGACCTTGTCGCTTACCGCCAGGGCCATGTTGCTGAGGCGGCGCACCTCTCCGAGGATCGCCTCCCCGCTTGGTTCCGTCGCCTGCCGAAGGAACAGCCGGTCGTCATCTATTGCTACAAGGGCAATGCCAGCAAGACCTTTGCGCAGATGTTCAGCGACTTCCGCTTTACCCGGGTGTTCAGCGTCGATGGCGGCTACGAGCCGCTGGCTGCCGTGCTGGCCGAGCCTGTCTCATGACGGCAGCGCACGTTGCGCGGTGGGCGGAGGAACATCCGCTGTCGCCGATCCAGGTCGATTGCGCTACGGCGGTCATGCTCAAGATACTCGATGGCAAATGCAAGATGGCAGCAGCCGAGAAGGTGGTCATGGAACAGCTCTATGACCACGTCAAAACTTGCCCTGGCCTTGGGCTGGGCGAGGAAACCCATCGCCTGATCGCCACCGCGCGCAGCATTTCCAATGACGGGCTGAAAAATTTCATCTACGAAAAACGTGTGTTGGCCGAAACGATGATTTCCCGGCCGGTGATGAAGGGCTTCAAGGCGATGATCCGGCAGCAAGGCCTGCTGCTTGATGCGTCCGAAGAGGAGGACGAAGCGGCATGACCAAGAAGTTCTACATGACCCCCGGTTCATGTTCGACCGGCATTCACATCCTGCTGGAAGAATGCGGTCTGGTTTTCGAGGCCTACATCATCGACCTGCTGGCTGGCGATCAATACAAGAAGGACTACCTCGCCATCAACCCCAAGGGCAGCGTTCCGGCTCTGGTGCTTGACGATGGTACGTCGCTGACTGAGTTTTCCGCCATCGCCTGGTGGTTGGCACGCAGCTACCCCAAGCGCAAGTTACTGCCAGACAGCATCGAAGGTGAAGTGCGCGTCCTGGGCATCATGAACTACGCCGTGCACACCCTGCACACCCAAGGTTTTGCCCGCATCTTCACGACCGAGCGCTTCTCGCCCAGCAGTGCTGACCACGCATCGGTCAAGGCTCAGGGCCGACAGATCATCGACCAGGGCTTCGCCATCATCAACCGTGAACTGGAAGGTCGCCAATACGTCGCCGACCACTTCAGCATCGCCGATGCCGCGCTGTTCTACGTTGAGTTCTGGGCGGTGCGCATCGACATTCCGCTGCCGGCAAGCTGCGCTGCCCACTACCGCCTGATGCTGACCCGCCCGGCGGTGCGGCAGGTGCTGGCCGAGGAGGGCTACGCTTCGGCGCTGCGCTGACGGCAAAGCGAAAAGACCAGCGTTGTCCGCCGGCGGCAGGGTGCCGTCATCCTTATCCTCCTCGCTGGCCGGCGACTTGGCCGGGATTCGCCATCTGGCCTATCATTCGGCTTTTCGCGGTAGCGCGGCAGGGAGTGTTCGTGGATTACATCGTCGAAAGCAGCAAGTCGTTCAGTGAAGTGATTTTTGACCTGGAGCCGGTGGTCCAGCGACTTGGCTTCGTCATCCTGGGAGCCAAGGATCTGGGCGAAACGCTGCGCCGCAAGAATATCGATCTTGATGACGAGTGCAGCATCTTCGAAATCTGCAACTACCGCTTGATGGAGAAAATGCTCGCCATCGACATGCGCCTGAGCCTGACCTTGCCCTGGCGTATTTCGGTATTTACCGAAAATGGCGCGACCAAGATCGGGATCCTTCGGCCGGAGCCGATACTGGCGGGGCTGGCCCCGCATCCCGAATTGCCCCGACTGGCTGCGGAGATGGAAGAAAGAATGATCCAGATTGTCGACGACACGCGTTAAGCGCTGGCCGTCAGACGGGATCAGTTTTTGCTGTTTTCCAGCGCTCGCGCCGGCGGCGCCGCGTTTCCGGCGAAGGCCTTGCCGTTGATCTCGGTGGCGTTCAGCCCGCGATTGACATCCAGACCAGTCAGCCGCCAGTCATGCACCGGCAGGTTGGGGATGGGCTTGATCAGGCGTTCGTAGAAACGGGTCGGCCAGGTGACGCCGGCGATTTTCTGGTGGTCGAAGAAATCAACTTCGGCAATCGCGCCCTGGGTCGATTCCATGCCTTCCATGGTGAACCGGACGCGCCGCAGCAAGTGGTTTTCGCGGTCGATGAAAAGCTGGTAGCGGTCTTCCTTGGATAGCCCGTGGCCCGGACGCCGCACGGCAACGATGGTTGCGCAATCGCGGTCATTGACGACTTCGCCTTCGGCCGGTTCAAGGCTAAGGTTGCCTTCAAGAAAGTAAAAAGGGCCCGTCAGGAACATCCGATAGCCATCGGCCACCAGCGCCGCCGCGGCCAGCACATCGCGGTCGCTGGCGGCAACACCTTCGTAAAACACCTGCACGCCATCAACGCTGCGAATCACCTGCTTGCTGCCCATCGGGCCTAGATGGTGCTGGCTGACGAGCGGTGGATTCTTCAGTATCAGTCTTTCCTGAGAGCCTTGTCGAAAGTTGGCATCAGTCAGGGTTGGCTGCAGGAGACTCACCAGCCCGTACCATTCGCCTGCGTAGCTGACACTGATATCGTTGATCTGGCGAAACGCCGCCAACCCGTGCGCCTCGGCCGATTTTTCCAGCAAGGCCCGGGCGGCCGGTTGCTCGCCAGTCACGGTCGCCGGCGGAATGCCGCGCGTGGCACAGCCGCTGAGCAAGGCCAGCAGGACTGTTGCCGAGAGCAGGTGAGTCAGGGATGGGCGCATGGCTTTGGCTTTCTGTGGAAGGGTGCGGTGAAGCTGGAAAATGCGTCATTTTGGCTGTTGACCGCAGCATTGGCGATTTATGTGCTGTCAGGCTTGCGGAAACAGGCAGAGCCAGATTATTGCTTCTGTCCTGAGCGCTCTTTGCCATATTCGTCATAGCTTTTGGTGTTGAGTCGGGAAAGGCACTGCTCGGCATCAGCCGGTGCCGATTGCCGGCACTGGTTTTCTCCCCCGCGCTTGACGCCTTCGTACCAGCCTTCGGTGGTGCATCCGAACAGGAGCAAGCTGCCAAAGATCAATCTAGTCAGGCGGAGAATGCGTTGGCTCAAGATTTTTTCCAATGACACAAACGAACGCTATGCCGCCTGCAGCTCAGGGGCGCGTAGGACCTTGGGCGTTTCGCCGGGGTGAGGCGGATTGAACATGCGTCCCATAGCGTTCTCCTGATGGTAATCCTGAGAATCAACCAAAACAGCGTCTTCTGCTTCAAAGGTGAAGGTCAGGCGCCAATTGCCATTTGTGCAGTATGGCTCAAGGGGTGAAAAAATTGTCGGAGTGCAATGAATTTGCCTTTGGACAACAAAAAAGGCGACCGAAGTCGCCTTGTGGGAGCTGGTTTGATTAGCCCCGAATTTGCTTCCGGCGAGCAATGCCACCGATCAGACCGAGACCCGCCAGGAACATGGCATAGGTTTCCGGCTCAGGAACTGCTGCTGCAATCAGGCTGAATTTCAATTCATTCTGTGGTTGCGCATAAACTGCGGTAGGGCTATTGACGGCCAAAAAAAGTGTTCCATTGAACATCAATTTTGAGTAATTGGCGTTGGTTGCAGTGGTTGAGCCACCCAAGTAACCGTAGGAAGGCGCTCCAGGGAGTGACGCTGACGTGGTCGTGCTCTCCAAAGCCATGTTGCCAAAGCTGCTCAGGCCATCATTGAGCGATACCGTGTAGCTAGCGTTGGCTAAAGGCGCTTGTGAGACTAGCGAAAAAAACGAAAGATTACGGATGGAGGCAGTGAGGCCGCTCAGGCTGTAGCCGGAGTTGGCTGTAATGGTAAAACTCGGCAAGTCGAATGTCGCCATCACTGCACCACCAAAACCATTCACCTGTAAAGCGTTGGGTACGGTCCAGCCGAAGCCGGTCACGCCACCGTCACTGCCGAAGCTGAACGACGGGCTGCCAAAAATGGAGCTGTCATCGAAAGCCATCGTGTAGGAGCCGTAGTCGTTGGATTGGATGGCAGCACTGGCTGAGGCAATGCCAGACGCCGCGAATATTGCGACGATCAAGGAACGGATTTTCAAAGTGTTACTCCAGAAGAGTTTGAGTCGTGCGATGGAAGCTAGAGGATTTTGTACGCGTTCATTTGATCATGGCATATATGTCATCGCAATGGTCCGAATGGACTATTCCAATGGTCATGCATTGCTAGGACATTGGCTTGCAATCAGAAGTTTGAGTCTGTTCTGGGGCAGGACGCATTCTGAACTTCCGCCGATTTCTACGATTTTCTAAGGCGAACTATTCCCCCACGACAACCCGCCCATTCGGCACCTCCCCAAACACATCCGGCGCATACATCGCCTCGACCCGTGTCGGCGGCAGGGCGAAGTTGCCGGCGTTGTTCAGCCTTAGCGTGTAGTCGATGGTGAAACGGCCTTTGGGCAGCATGGCGTAGTAGGCGCGGTAGGCGCTGAAGCTTCTTTCGACGTAGGTTGGCGACAGATTTTGCTGGTTCTGGTTTTCGCCGAGGCTGGCGATGGTGGAGTCGCGGCCGTCGCCGTCGCCCATGATCTTGGCTCCCGCCGGGATGGGGTCGGTGAGGGCAACCCAACTCATATTGTTGTCGGCTTCCACGGTCAGCGTGACGCGCCAGAGGTCGCCGCGACTGATCTTGCCGGCGACTTTTTCCTGAATGGGCGTGACCTTGCGGCTGATGCGGTAGCCGGCGTTGCGGGCCGGGCCGTCGGGGATGGCGGCAAGCAGTTGCACAATGGCCCAGGGTTTGCCGTTGCCGTCGTGGCTGATCGTCAGCTTGTCATCCTTCGCTGGCGCGGTCGGCCAGGGCAGATTGAGCGGGGTGGCGGCGGCCTGCTTCCAGTCGAATTCGGCTTTGGCCTTGCCTAGCGTGGCGAGCGTGGTGCCGGCGACCGGGTCGCGTTCGAATTTCTGTGCGAAGCGGTCCATCGTTACCCGAGCCCAGGCGTTGGCGGTGGTGGTCAGCCAGCGGCCGCGCACCTGGCGTTCCATGGCGCCCTGCATCAGGCGCGGCAGGTCGTCCTGCCATTCCGGGTTGTCGAGCATGGCTTCGATCAGGCGGAAGGCATTGGCATCGGCGTTGATCATCATCCACCACCAGTAATCCTGACGTTCGGTGGTAAAGACGAGGCGGGAGCCGGCATAGCTCAGGCGGTTGCGCAATTCCTGTTTGGCCTCGGCCAGCTTCTTGTCGCGTTGCGGCAGTTCGGTCAGGCGCTGGGCGACCAGCGTCCAGTCGATCAGTGCTGCGGTGGACAGGCGTAGCGGGTCAATTTCGAGCGCGGCAGCGGCACGGGTCGGTTTGCTGCCTTGCCGGGTCAGTGCTTCGAGGGCATTCAGCCGGCGCGGCAGCAGGCTATCGCTGGGTGCCCACTCGGTGGTCTTGATGCGCCCTTCGGCAAAGGCGGTCAGGCCTTGCAGCATGCGCTGGCGGCTGTCTTCGGGAATGGTGAAGCCGGCCAGCGTGACGAGGTCGAGGATATAGGCGGTCAGCGTCGCACTGCCGCCGCTACCGGGGAAGTAGCTGGCCAGGCCGTTGTTGTCGAGATAACCGGGCAGCGTCGCGGCGATTTCCTGCCAGCGCTTTTCATCATGCAGGCCGACGGCGATGGAGATTTTCTGCTCCAGACAGCCGAACGGGTATTCCTCGAAAAAGCGCTTCAGGCCGGGGGGCGGCGTGGCCAGCTTGGGCGACAGGCTGATTTCCAGCCCGCCCTTGCCGGGCAGTGCGCCGTTCGGCTGCGTAACCGGCACTTCGTACTTACCATCGATGCGGGTAAAGGTCGCCTGCTGCACGGTGACCGGCACAGCCGGAGCGATCTGCTGGGTGATGCGCAACGTGTCCTGGCCGTTGCCCCCTTCTTCGCGGGCGCTGAACTCCCATTGCTGGCTGGTGATGCCTTCAGCCGCCTTGATATTCCAGCTCAGTTCGCCGGCACTTTCCGGTTCCAGTGTCAGCTTTTGTTCGCCAAGCGAATTTGCCCCGTTTTTGCCGTTGACCGCAGCAACCATCTTGCGGGTCGTGCCGTTGCGCAGCATCAGCATGGCCTTGAAACTGTCGCCCTCGCGGACCAGCGGCGGCAGGCCGGAGATGATCTGCAAATCCTGTTTCGTCTTGACGGCCGTGCTGCCGGTGCCGAACAGTGCCGCGCCGGCAGTGGCAACGCCGACCAGTTTGAATTCGCTTAGCGAGTCGTTCATGGCGACTTTGAGTGTCGCCGCACCATTGGCATCAAGCGTTACCCGTGGTTGCCATTTGAGCAAGGTGTCGAACAGTTCCCGTGCTGGCGCCCGGCCTCCACCGCCGCCCGGCGGCAGGGCCTTCTTGCCGAAGTGACGCTTGCCGATGACCATCGATTGCGCCGTCGCAGTTTCGACCTCGTAGCCACGCTTTTGTAGCAGGGCGTCGAGCAGGTTCCAGCTGTCGTTCGGGCGAAGTTCGAGCAGGGCCTGATCGACTGCGGCGAAGGCGACTTCCGTGCCGGCCGGGGCGGGCTTGCCGTCCGGCGTGGTGACCTTGATCTTGACCGTGGCTTCCTCACGCGGCCGGTAATCGCTCTTGTCGCTGCTGATCTCAACTTTCAATCTGAAGCCTTCGGTGCCGACGGCGATTTCACCGAGGCCGAGGCGGTAGGCCGGCTTGGCCAGATCAACCATGGCGGTTGGCTGCTCCGGGTTCCACCATTCCTTGAACCAGGCCATCGGCTCGCGCCAGCCCCACTGGAACAGCGAATACCACTTCAGTGGCTCGACGCGGCCGCGCACGGCCAGCACCGAGACAAAAACATTCGGCCCCCATTCCGCCTTGACCGGGATTTCAACAGTCGGCTTGAAGCGCGACAGCGGCTGGACGAAGGTTTCGATGATGCCGCCAGCCTCGACGGAAATCAGCGCGGTGGCCTCGCGGAACGGCGTACGCACCTGGAAGCGGGCGGTTTCGCCGACTTTGTAGGCTTTCTTTTCCGGAATGACGTCGATGCGATCCTGATTGCCGGCGGTGAACCACAGGTCGCCACCGCCGGTGATCCAGTAACTGGTGCCGGCGCGGGCAATATTGCCTTGTCCATCCTTCGCTTCGGCCAGCAGGTAGATCGAACCGGAATCGGCGGCTTTTGGTTCGCAGAGCAGCAGGCCGCGACTGTCGGTGGTGCCGGCGCAGACTTCGCCGATTTCCTGATAATCGGTACTGTTTTCGTAAGCGTAGAAACCGCCGACGATGCGCCGCCGATGGCTGTTGTCGACCCGGCGCTTGGCTTTGACGCTGACCGCCTGGCCGGTAACCGGCTTGCCCGCGGTGTCGAGCACCACGACTTCAACCCGGTTCTTGCCATTGGCCGAAGCCCAGTCGGCCACCTTGATGCCCACCGTCAGGCTGGCCGGCCAGAGTTCGACATGGCCGCGAATGGTCTGGATTTCACCGTTCGGGTCACTGAAACTCATTTCGGCATACACCTCGCTCGGGCCTTTCGGCTTGTCCGGCAGCACCACGTCAAGCCTGCCGGCGCCGGCCTTGTCGAGTTTTACCGCCTGCTTGTCGAGGATCAGCGTTTCTTCCTGGCGACCGTTGTCGATCTTGAAGGCCGATTGGGCCTCTTCATCGAAATTGATCTGGAAGGTGTAGCCATCGTAGTGCTTGTACTCGGGCCAGCGCGGCCGCAGCGTCGCCGAAACCTGGACCTCGGCGTTCTTCGCCGCGCCGCCGTTGATGAAAGAGAGACCAAGCGCCAGCGGCACCCTGGCCGGGGCGATCTGGCGGGCGGGGACGCCCTGCACGCTGCCGGTGAACACGGGCAGGCGGAAATCGGCCACGCGGATTTCGCCACTGGCAATTTCGCCGCGCTTGCCGCCGCTGAGTGCGATTTCATAAGTGCCGAGCTTGGCGGACTCCGGCACTTTCCAGCTGTTGACCGCAGAAGCCTGCGCATCCCAGCTCACCGGCTGGGTGAATTCGGTGCCGCTCTCGCGATGGCGGATGATCAGCTTGTCGGGCAGCGTCGCCGGGTCGGGCAGGGCAAAACCGCGGCTGTTGCGGCTGCGCGCAATGTGTTTCATCGACACCGTCTGGCCGAGGCGGAACAGGCTGCGATCAAGAATGCTGTGAATCTTGAAATCGCCCGTCTCGCCCCAGGTTTCAATACCGAAACGCCAGGTTTCGATGCCTTCGTTCCAGTCCGAGCGGACGAAGCTGTAATCGCCATTCAGCCGGGCGCTGGCGAAGATGAAATAGCTGTCAGTGCAATCCGGTATCTTGAGTGCCTGATCAACCAGGGCGCGTCCCAGGTTGTCGGACTTGCCTTGCCAGTAGGATTTTCCGTTGCAGTCGGCAATGTTGATCTCGGCATTCGCCACCGGTTTGCCACTGTCGAGCGTCGTTACCCAGACCAGCGCGTTGTCCTTGCCAACCTTGAGGTGCACGGCCAGATTGGTGACCAGCGCTGCCGCCCGGACGTACATCGGCTTGGGTGTGGCGAGCAGCGCGTTGCCGAGCAACTGGCTCTCGATTTCGACGATGTGATAGCCGGGCTTGGCCAGCGGAATGCCGAGCACTTCGAATTCGCTGCTGCCGCCCGGCTTGGGCAGTTCCTGCTTGCTGACGCCGGTGCGCCCGGCCAGGAAGGAGAGTTCGCGGGCATAGTAGGGATCGGTGACTTCACGCGTTTCGCCGTCAACGACCAGTTTGACCTGGCGATACTGCGCTTCGAATTTCTGCAGCGCCCGCATGGCGGCGATCACGTCCCCATCATCGGTCAGCCGCTGCTCGCTGAAGCGGTGGCTACCGGGCAGGGCGAGGCGGGCGGTCTTCAGGGCCGGCTCGACATTGCGCAGCGTGACTGGCAGCAAGCCACCCTCCTTCAGTTCGACAATGCCGAAGTTGCCGGGGAACTTGGCCAGTGGCGGCAGGTTGCCGGTGCGGGTCTTGAGCGGGAAGCTGGCGGCGTTGGCCAGTGGGCGGCCGACATCATCCTTGAAGCCGGGCGGGATTTCGACCTTGAGTTCGGCGCCTTGCGGAAATGGCGCGGCGAAGGTCACTGACTGGAACACCGCCTCTTTCTCGCTGCTTTTCAGATTCGGGTCGACCGGGCTACGTGGGCCATCTGCGGTCAACAGGCGGAATTTGCCCAAAAGCTTCGCGTCGAACGGGGCATTGAAATTGAGTGTGATGGCGGACAGCGGCGAGCAAGGGGAGCCGGCTTTTTCCCGTTCGCAGCCGAGGGTGGCCTTGAACGGTTCGCGTACTTTGTAGATGAAGCTTTCTTCCTTTTCAGTCGGCGTTCCGTTAGCCGCCTGGATACCCTTGCCCCAGACCAGCTTCATCTTGCCGCCGGCAGGAAGCACTTCGGCACAGGTGACGACGATGGAATCGGGATTCATGCCGCCGGACTGGTCAAGCACGGCCGCCCGGATTTCCGGTTTGACCGGTCGGGCGGGAATGCGCTGGCCGACGCCATCGGCCTCGCACCACAGGTTGTTTTCCAGCGACCTGGCGTTGAGCGGGCCGCCGCCATTGATGATGAAGGCCTGATCTTCCTCGATCGAGGAACCAGCGCCCGGCTGCAGGCGCCAGGGGCGCGGCGCGGCGCCAAAGAACTCGAATCGGCTCTTGCCGGTCACCGCTTCGCCATTTGCTGCGGTCAACCCCGTTTTCAGGGCAAAAACGCAGCGCTCGCCCGGTTGCAGGGGTCGGCTCAGCTGCCAGGCCCAGCTGCGTTCGTCGGTCCAGCGGCCGTCGCCGATAATGCCGTTGCATTCGATGCTGAACGGCGCCTCGGCGCTGATATCGCCCAGCTTGACCATGGCGCTGCTGAAGCGAACGGTGGCGCGGCTCTGGTCGGCCACCTTGCCTTGCGGCTGAAACTGCTGGACGGTCGCGGCCTGGGCACCGAATGTGGCAAGCAGGAAGGCGGACAAGGCGAGTTGGCGTATGGTTTTCATCGGTCTGGTCACGAAAATTTTGGAATGCCCGGGGCATTGACGATATTGCCACAGAAGCCTGCCCAATCGACAGCGCGCGGCTCCCCGGCTATCCTCCCGGCTTTATCAAATATCGATCCGGGGAATGCAATGGGACAGGCAAAAAATCGCGGCAGTCAGGCCGAACGTATCGCGCAGGCACAGGCAAAAGTCGAGGCGACCCGGCCGGAAAAACTGGTCTGCAATGGCTGTGGTGCCGATGTGACGACCATCCATCCGGTTGATACGCGTGGCCTGCGGGGCATCGAGGCAATCTGGGTTGGGCAGTGCGAGTGCGGCCAGACAACCTTTGCCGCCTCCGGCGAACCCAAGGCGGTGGACGCCTTCTTCTTCGCGCTGAGTGAAAATTCCGAACTGACGCTGGGTAGCCAGAACAAGGATGGCGAGGAGCACAGGAAAGCCTGAGCGTGGCCGGAAACGGCTAGGCAAAACGTCATAGTGTGGCGATAATGCTGCATGGTTAATCGGGAGGTTTTATGGCCATTGAATTATTCAATGACGGCAAGCACATCGTTCATGCGTTCTACGATCTGGTCGATGATTCGGCAGCGGGCGCCGTGCAGTGCAACCAGTTTCTGATAGTCAATAACGGCCATGGCGCGCTGATCGATCCCGGTGGCAACATGACCTACACCGGCTTGCTGATGGACATGCAGAAGTATTTTTCGTCCAAGGATCTCGACTACATCCTCGCCTCGCACCCGGACCCTGACATCATCGCCTCGGTCAACAAGTGGTTCGTCGCGTCGCATTGCAAGGTAATGATTTCGGCCTTGTGGACCCGTTTCGTGCCCCACTTTACGACGGGCCGCGATGTTTCCGACCGCATCATGGGGATTCCCGACCAGGGCACGGTGATCCGGCTGGGTGAATGCAGGATTCTGGCCTTGCCGGCCCACTTCATGCACGCCGAAGGCAATTTCCAGTTCTACGATCCTGTCTCTAAAATTCTCTTCTCCGGCGACCTCGGTGCTTCGCTGGTGCCGCATGAAAAGGCGGCCGAGCCGATCACTAATTTCGCCAGCCACGTTCAGTTCATGGAAGGTTTCCACAAGCGCTACATCGTGACGCGCAAGATCTGCCGCTACTGGGCCAACATGGTTCGCCAGCTCGATATCGAGCAGATCGTGCCGCAGCATGGCAGCCGCTTTGTCGGCAAGCAGGCCGTCAATGACTTCATCGCCTGGGTTGAAAGCCTGGAGTGTGGCGTCGACCTGATGACCCAGGACAATTACCGGCTTCCAACCTATTGAACCTATTGATTGAGTGCGCCCTATCGGCTGCACTGAAAAAATCCCCGCACAGATAGCATCTGGCGGGGACTTAGTTGGCTATTTCATGTGCCTCAGAAAAGATGAGACTAATGAGTAAAGCCTAAATCAATTTTTGCGGCGACGTGACGCTGCGACACCCGCAAGCGCCAAACCAAGTAGTGCCAAAGATGCAGGCTCTGGAACAGACTGGCGACCGTTAGTAATCAGAGAAAGTTGATTGATCGCAAAGTCGGAGTTGCTACCCTGGCTGATCGTAATTTTTGCGATATCCAGAAGGTCGCTGGTAAATCCAATGAAATCAGCGCTAGCTTGGTTGCGATCATTGGTTGTCAAGTCAAAAGCACCAAACAAAACATTGCCAGCCCCGAAAACTTCAATATGGGTGTTTGTCTCGTTCCAATTCGGATTTATCTGGAAACCTATGCCACGGATCAAGGAGTTAAAACTCAAGGACATCGGTTGAGCATTGTTTCCACCGGTCCAGAGGAGCGTGCTGCCGTCCGTAAAATTTCCGCCCCAGCCAGTGTTCAAGTCGCGTCGCTCAAAGCTTCCGCTACTCTGGCTTACGGTCAGGCCAATCCCACCGGTGGAAGAAATGTTAAATGGATTTGATACAACGGTGTAGTCCCCTCCCAAGCTTCCCCAATTCACAATATCATTACCGCCAAAGCTGGTCCGCCCTGTAGGGCTGTCAGTGATGGTTATCAGATTTGCAGAAGCAGAGCCAGCGGCAAAAAAGCCTAGGCAAAATACTGCTGTGGAAAGAAAACGGTTGACTTTCATGGCTATCCTTTTGAAGTGGTTCAATCTTAAGTTTGAAAACCAATAACCTAAAGCATAAATCGTGCCGTATTTGTCATGCGTCTGTTTTTGAGAGGATTTTTTTGCTTTTGAATTTCTGGATGGATTCGTTTGTAAAGTATTCCGACATTCAGATTCGACCGCTCCAATGTTTGATTCGTTGCGCCTTATTTGTCCGTGAATCAGTGACTCAGAAACAAGCTAAACATTTGAACATTCTCGGGCCGAATCAATAATTTTTCCCGCCGTAACCCGCCTTGCCGTAGAACGGCGGGACGCGGCCGACCAGGCTTTCGAGCAGGATCAGTTCAGCATCGGTGTGGTTGACCATTGGTGCCGGCACCATCATCTGGCTGCCGTCGGCCTGCAGATAGACCGGGTGGTCATGGTGGCTGGTTTCAATGGTCTCGACCTGCGCCGGATTCTTCAGTGAAGCGACATCTGCCGTGCCGTAGCAAAGGCAGAAATACACCTTGTCATCCGTCGCCTCGATATAGCAGCCGGTGCCACGTATGCCGATAGTCGCGGTTGGCGTGGCGATCCGCTTTTCGCCCTTGCCGAAGACCGAGAGCAGTTTTCCGCTCAATACCCGCAGGCCGCTTTTAATTGCATCGCCCGTGATGTTGACGACCGAACGGTCGCGCTGCAGGTAGGCGTCGTTGCCAATGATGTAGATGGCCTCCCCGCCAGCGCCGGTGGTGACCGTATCGCCGGGGCGGACAGGCATGCCCAGCCGTGCCGGCTGGCCGTTGATCAGCACCGGGCCGCTGAAACGGTGCAGCCCGGGCGGTGGCAGCTTGGCACCAACAGCCCAGGCGGTTTGCAGGGCACCCAGACGTTCGGCCAGCACCACTGTGGCGATGCCCTTGAGCAGATTACGACGTTTCATTTTTACCTCTTTTTTCTGGTTGACCGCAGCAATCGTGTTTCAGATCGGGCTGGACTTGCGGCGCACGGCATCGACGTAGGCCACGGCGTCCATCGGCTTGTTTTCCCGCTGGCCGCGCCAGATGGTTTCTCCCAGACATTCGATCAGCACATGTTCGGCATCGTGCGGTTCCATGCGTCGGCGCAGATTGTCGAAGGCGGCCCGGATGCCCGGGGGCTGGTCGATGCTGAGCTGTTCGTGGATGGCAAGGTGAAGCGAGAGATGGAGGAAAGGGTTCATCTGGCCACCTTCCGGCGTCCATTCCTTGTCCAGCGCCCCATCGGCATCGCCCAGCAAGGCGTGGTATTCCGGGTGGCGGGCGGCCAGGTCGGCAGCGGTGACTTCGGCGCCGACCAGCGGCAGACGTTCCTGATGTTTCTTCCAGGCATCGCAAAAGAAGCGGCGAACCTGCTCGCGGGAGGGGTTAAACATGAGCGCTCGAAAAAAGTAGGGTGATCACGGAATTCTGGAACAGGCAGTTTTTGTCACCGACCGGGAAAATCTGGCCGCTGCCGTAAGCGCCGAGCAGCGGTGTGTCCGGGAACTGTTCGCGAAAGGCCACCAGATCGCGGTCGTCGTCGCCATAAAAGAGCGGGCCACGGCCGATGCAGGAGAAGATCAGCCCGAAATCGGGTTTGGTAATGTCATCGGCGACGGCTCGCAGCGCCTGTCGCATGTCTTCCTCGGCGGCCAGTGGCTGACGGATCGCCCAGCTGATTTTGTCGCCCGGCGCCAGCGGCGCGGCCAGCGTCAGCGAACCATCGGCATTGGCCGAAAGGATGGGAATCGCCGGTTCATCCGCTTGGCGCAGCAGGGCAATATGGTGCAGTGGCGGATATTGGCGAAGCTCCGGCGGCAGGGCACGGTGCAGGCTGTCGACGGCGCTGTGGCCGCCCACCCGGCGCAATTCGTAATCATCGCTGAGTTCGACAGCCAGCGCGTCGCCGAGACTGCGCAGACCGGTCGACAGGGCGCGCTGGCAGTTCAGCCCGGGCAGGCGGAATTCGGCACAGGCATTGGTCATTATCCGGCCATGGACCCAGGCGGCCGCATTGGCTTCGAGCAGGCCGGCACGGGCTTCCGGGGTCTGCCAGTCGTAAGGCAGCGTGCCTTGGCCGCTGAACGAGAGCATGGGGGTTGCGTCGGGCGATGTTGTTGCCGGGTTTTCCCCGATAACCAGCGCTGCGGCAGTCGGTTGATCGATTTGCCAGCCTTCCTCGGTGAATAGGCCGCTCGTGGTGCAGCCGCTGACCTGCAGGCAACCTGCGGCGCGGGCGGCGGCGAGGACGGCCGGCTTGGGCTGGCGAATGAAGTCGTGGCTGAGCAGCAGGACGAGTTGTTCGGCCCGCTCCAGTCCGGCCTTGGCCAGTGCCATGCGGACGGCTTCTTCGACCAGCTCCGGGGTTGGACGCAAGCCGGAAGCGAGGCCAGTGGCGACTTTCATAATGTCTTTCCCTTGAAGCTGCAAAGATCGGCGACAACGCAGCCGCTGCATTCGGGCTTGCGCGCCTTGCAGACATAGCGGCCATGAAGGATCAGCCAGTGATGGGCATCTTTTTTGAATTCTGCCTGAGTGACGCGGAGCAGTTTTTGCTCGACATCGAGCACCGTCTTGCCCGGCGCCAGTCCGGTGCGGTTGCCGAGCCGGAAGATGTGGGTGTCGACGGCAATCGTCGGCTCGCCGAAGGCGGTATTGAGCACGACGTTGGCGGTCTTTCGGCCAACACCGGGCAGGGCTTCGAGCGCGGTGCGGTCGGCCGGCACGACGCCGGCGTGTTGTTCAAGCAGGATGCGGCAGGTGGCGATGACATTTTTCGCCTTGGTGCGGAACAGGCCGATGGTCTTGATGTATTCGGCAAGGCCTTCCTCGCCGAGGGCCAGCATCTTCTCCGGCGTTGGGGCAACCAGGAACAGGCGGCTGGTGGCCTTGTTCACGCCAACGTCGGTCGCCTGCGCCGAAAGGATCACGGCGACCAGCAACTGGAACGGCGTGGCGTAATTCAGTTCGGTCGTCGGCGCCGGATTGGCGGCGCGCAGGCGGGTGTAGAAGAGCTCGATATCGGCTTTTTTCACGGGGTATCGGCGATGATGGATTGTCAGGCGTAGCAGAATACGCCATATTGCACAAAACAGAATGTTACCCGACAGAGAAGGAGTGCGGCTTTCATGCCATTGGCACCCTGCGGAGAAGGATTCGACCTTTCACAGTTGATGGAAGGCAATCCGGTGGCCACGATCGTCATCGATGCCCAGCATCGGGTGACTCACTGGAATCGTGCGTGCGCCGTGCTGACCGGGGTGCCCGCCTCCCAGATGATCGGCAGCCGGGATCAGTGGCGTGCCTTCTACGAAGAACCCCGACCGATCATGGCTGACCTGATTGTTGATCGTGCGCTCGAAGGGCATGTGGACCGGTTTTACCGAGGCAAATTCAAACGTTCGGAACTCATTGAGGGCGCTTTCGAAGCCGAAGATTTTTTCCCGCATTTCGGTGATGGCGGGCGCTGGCTCTTCTTTACGGCGGCACCTTTGCGCAATGCTGCCGGTGAAATCATCGGTGCCATCGAAACCTTGCAGGATGTCAGTGCCCGCCGGCAGGCCGAAGAGGCGCTGCGGGAAAGCGAGGAACGCTACCGCCAGCTGAGCCTGACCGATTCACTGACCGGGCTGTTCAACTCGCGCTGCCTGCATGAAAACCTGCTGGACGAACTCGAACGCGCTGCCCGCTATCGCCGTCCGCTCTCCCTGTTGGTGCTTGATTGCGATAATTTCAAGTGCATCAACGACACCTTTGGCCATCTTGAGGGGGACCGCGTGTTGCAGGCGCTGGCGCTGGTGATTACCCAATGTCTGCGGCGAACCGATAGTGCTTACCGCTACGGTGGCGAAGAGTTTGTTGTCTTGCTGCCCGAGGCGACGGCTGAGGTGGCTTACACGCTGGCCGAGCGGCTGCGTAGCGAGTTCGCCGGCGAGGAGGTGTTCGCCGCAGATGGTCGCTCGATTCACTGTACGGTGAGCATCGGGGTTGCTGAATATGTCAGCGGGGATGGTGAGGCTTCGCTGATTCGTCGAGCCGACGAAGCGAGTTACAAGGCCAAGCAAGCCGGGAAGAATTGTGTCGCCATGGCCGGGGGGGGCGCCTAATCGTTATATTTTTGCGGCAAGCGCCATCTGGTGCCGGTTTTCGCCCAATTTGGTGAAATTTTTATCTCAATCAAGGCATAATTTGACCATGAAATTAGCCGGCATTCGCTATCCCCTGACATTGTTTCTGCTATCGCTGATTGGCGGGGCAGTCTGGCTGCTCTGGTCAGGGCGGCAGTCAGCGCCGGCCGAGCCGCCGGTGCAGCCGGTTTTTGCCATGCGGGAGAATGTGCTGCAGCCCATTTTGCCGCTCGAACCGATCGCCAATCTTGATCCCCTGCGCGTCGCCCTGGGTGAGAAACTGTTTCACGATGCACGGCTGTCGGGTGATTTTTCGGTCACCTGTGCTTCATGTCATGATCTCGGCAAAGGCGGCGTTGACGGCCGCCGCTTCTCGGTGGGTATCGGCGGTGCCATCGGTGGCATCAACGCGCCAACCGTGTTCAACAGCGGTTACAGCCTGGCCCAGTTCTGGAATGGCCGGGCAGCGACGCTGGAAGAACAGGCGGCGGGGCCGATTCAGAACCCCATCGAAATGGGGGCGACCTTGCCGCAGGTACTGGCCCGGCTTGAGGAAGATGCAGCACTCAAGAAAGAATTCAAACGTGCCTACGTCAACGGCTTGACCATCGAGAATGTGCTGAATGCGATTGCTACCTTCGAACGTTCGCTGGTCACTTTGAACTCCCGTTTCGACCGTTACCTGTTTGGTGAAACCAGCGTCCTGACACCGCTCGAAATTGAAGGCTACCGGCGTTTTCGCGAACTTGGCTGTACCAGTTGCCATCAGGGGGCGCTGGTGGGGGGCAACATGTATCAGAAGTTTGGCGTGCTCGGTGACTACTTTGCCGGCCGTGAAACGACCAAGGATGATCTGGGGCGGTTTAGCGTGACCCAGCGTGAAGAGGACAGGCATGTCTTCAAGGTGCCCAGCCTGCGCAACGTGGCGCAGACCGCCCCGTATTTTCATGATGGCTCGGCCGATACGCTGGCACAGGCGGTGACTGTCATGGCGCGCTATCAATTGGGACGTGATCTTTCCCATGGGGATGTCGAAGCGATTGTTGCCTTCCTGAAAACCCTGACTGGTGATCTGCCGGCAGTGGGCTCACCATGACCCGGCGTAATTTCCGTATCGAGGGCGGGCAAGGTTTTCGCCTCGTTCTCGGTTTCGCGACGCTGCTGGCACTGGTCACCTGGCTGTTCGTCCAGGCAGATGATGTCTCACCGGAGACTCATTATGCCTACATGCAATCGCTGCGTCGGGTGCAACAGGCCGATGTTGAGCTGAATGCCGCGGTGCTCGCCAGCTACGCCGACCTTCTGCAGAATTACGATCCGCTGGTTCGTCATGTCCAGACCATCCAGAATGAACAGGACACGCTGCAACGGATTCCTGCCTCCCTGCCGGAAGTCGGCCAGGGTCAGCTCAAGTTGTTGCTTGGCAAGCTGATCGCCAGCCAGCGCGAAAAGGCGGGTGACGTAGACCTTTTCAAGCGGAGTAATGCCATTTTGCGCAACTCTGAGTTGTATTTTCCGTTGGCGGCTGAAGTGGCGCTGCAGAAGCCGGATGTGCGAAAGTCTGGCGAGTTCGAGCACTTTGTCCGGCGTCTGCTCGGCCTGGCGCGCGGCGTAAAACTCGATACACCAGAAAGGCTGAACCAGCAGCTGGCTCAGTTGCGGCAGCAGAATATCCAGATTGACGGGCCGATTTCGATGAATCAGCTGCTCGTCCATGCCGGTGCGATCATCGAGCGCCGTCCCGAAGTCGATGCACTGGTCGAACGCATTATGCGCTCCTCGTCCTCGGCGCTGCTTGAGGAAGTGACCCGGGTTTATGTCCAGGGGCACGAAGACGCCCTTCGTCTCGCCAGCTACCACCGGCAGTTGCTCTACTTGGTTTCACTGCTGCTGGCGGTCTATGCGATCTATGCCCTGTTTCGTTTCGAGCGCGACCGGCGCGAACTGGGCCTGGCCCACGCCAATCTGGCCGAGCGCTACGAGGCGCAGCGGCGGACAGATGCGGAATTGCGGCTCTACGCGACGGTGTTTACCAATGCCACGGAGGGAATGACGATTACCGGTGCCGATTCCCGCATCGTTGCGGTGAACCCCGCTTTTACGGTCATTTCCGGTTATGAGCAGGCTGAGGTCATTGGCCAGACCCCGGCCATTCTCAATTCAGGGCAACAGAGCCCCGAGTTCTATCGCCAGATGTGGTCCGACCTGAACGAAATCGGTCACTGGCAGGGCGAAATCTGGAATCGTCGCAAGGATGGCGGCATCTACCCGGAATGGCTGTCGATTGCTGCCGTTCGTGACGAGCACGGGGAGGTTACCCATTACATCGGCGTCTTTACCGATATTTCCGAGCGCAAGCAGAACGAAGCGCGCATCCACCATCTGGCCCACCATGACGTATTGACCGGCTTGCCCAACCGCCTGCTGCTGGAAGACCGGATCAGTCAGGCCATGCTCAAGTCCCGGCGGAGCAGCAAGCCGATGGGGCTGGTTTTCGTCGACCTTGATCGTTTCAAGAACATCAATGACACGCTTGGTCATGAAGTCGGCGACCAGTTGCTGGTACAGGCGGCCCAGCGCGGCCTTTCGGTGTTGCGCGATACCGATACGCTGTCACGCCAGGGCGGCGACGAGTTTGTTGTTGTCCTGCCCGAACTCGATCATCGCCAGGATGCCATGCATGTCACGCGCAAGCTGCTCGCGGCGCTCTGCCAGCCCTACCTGCTGGCCGGTCACGAACTGACGGTCAGTGGCAGCGCCGGCATCGTGCTCTACCCGGATGATGGCCAGACGGCCTCCGAGTTGCTGCGCAAGGCCGATGCGGCAATGTATCGGGCCAAGGAAGAAGGGCGAAATACCTTCCGCTTCTTCTCTTCCGAGATCAATACCGCTTCGCTCGGCGAACTGCTGCTGGAGAACGATCTTTACGGGGCGCTGGAGCGCGGCGAACTGATGATGTACTACCAGCCGAAGGTCGATGCGAAGACTGGCGAACTGGTCGGTGCCGAAGCCCTGATGCGCTGGAAACATCGTGAGCACGGCATGATTCCACCAGACCGATTCATTCCGCTGGCCGAGGAAAACGGGCTGATCAACACCTTTGGCGAATGGGCCATCAAGAGCGTCTGCGCCCAGCAACGGGCCTGGCTCGATGCCGGGTTGCTGGTCGTGCCGGTGGCGGTGAATATTTCGGCTCACCAGTTCGCGCAGCAGGATCTGCCGCAACTGGTTTCCCTCGCCCTGGCCGAACACGGTATTCCGCCGCAACTGCTTGATCTTGAACTGACCGAATCCCTGCTGATGCGCAACGCCAACCGTGCAACACACGTGCTGCAAACCCTGCTCAGCATGCATGTCCACGTTTCCATCGACGATTTCGGCACCGGCTATTCCTCGCTCAGCTACCTGAAGCAGTTCCCGGTGCAGTCACTGAAGATTGATCGTTCGTTCGTCTGCGAGATCAACGAAGACGGAGAAACCATCAAGCTGGCCTCGGCCATTATCGCCATGGCGCACGAGCTTGATCTGTCGGTCATTGCCGAGGGCGTCGAAACTGAAGCGCAGCGTATTTACCTGATGGAACACGGCTGCGATCAGTTTCAGGGCTATTTGTTCGGTCGACCGCAGCCGGCCGAAGAAATGGGCAGATTACTCGCCAGCCAGACCCTGGAGGGGGTTGCCGGCTGAGTTTTTCATCGGCAGGGAGATCGTCACCGGGCCAGGATCAAGCGAGCGAGCGCGCAATTGTCCGCAGCCGCCATCGATATCCTGGCCGGCTGAATTGCGCAGCTTGGTCAGGATGCGGCGCTGGTGCAGGCTCCGAACCATGGCTTCGGAACGCTCGCGGGGCGGCCGCCTGAAACCCTCACCCTCGGTGGCGTTATAGGGAATCAGGTTCATGATGGCGTACTTGCCGGTCAGCAGCCGGACGATGCCGTCCATTTCCTCGTCGCTGTCATTGATGCCATCGAGCAGCGTCCATTGGTACTGGACCGGGTAGCCGGTGCGGCGCGCGTATTGCTCGGCAAGCTCGACCAGTTCGGCCGGGTCGATGCGTGGCGCCTTCGGTAGCAGGCGGGCGCGCAGCTCGGCATTGGTCGAGTGTAGCGACAGTGCCAGCGCCGGCTTGACGACCTCCCACGGTAAACGTTCGAAAACCCGGCGATCACCGACGGTCGAAAACACCAGATTCTTGTGACCAATGCCGCCAGCGGTACCGAGCAGATTGATCGCTTCCAGCACATTGTCGAGATTGTGGGCAGGTTCGCCCATGCCCATGAAAACGACGCGCTTGACGGTACGTCGAGCTCGGGCCAGCACCACCTGGGCGACAATTTCGGCGCTGCCCAGCTGACGCAGCAAGCCATCGCGACCGGTCATGCAGAACAGGCAGCCGACGGCGCAGCCAACCTGGGTTGAAACGCAGACCCCATCACGCGGCAGCAGTACGCTTTCCACGCTCTGGCCATCGTTCAGTTCGACCAGTAAGCGTTCCGAGCCATCTTCACCGGCGTGTTCCGAGCGGACCCGGGCCAGCGCAGCTAGCTCGGCTTCCAGTGCCGGCAGCGCATTGCGCAGTTCGAGCGGGTGGAAGTCTTCAGCGCGTCGGCGCCGGGCGCCGCTGTCGAGTGGCTGGGCCCGCGTCCAAGCGCGCAGGATGCGTTCTTCATGGCAGGTCTTGGCGCCATGGTCGCGTAAAAACTGCAGGATTTGTTCGACACGCATGCGGGCCTTGCCTCGGGAAAAGCCCGCCGGGGGCGGTGGCTGCTTAGCTGCAGCCAGCTGTGGCTACCGGTGTTGGCGGCTTCAGCTTGTTGCGTTCGGCGGCGCGGGCATCCATCCAGTTTTTCCAGGCGATCATGCAGCCGAGCAGGATGAAGGCACCGGGTGGCAGCAGGGCGAGCAGGAAGCCGGGGTAGCTTTCCGGCAGCACCTGAATCGGTTGCAGGCTGGGGAAAACCATGTCGATGCCACCAAGGATGGTGCCATTGCCGAGCATTTCACGCATTGCACCGAGCAGGGCCAGCGTCCACAACATGCCGACACCCATGAAGATGCCGTCAAACGTTGATTGCAGCGGCGGGTTCTTGTTGGCAAAGGCTTCGACGCGCGCCAGCACGATGCAGTTGGTAACGATCAGCGGAATGAAAATGCCGAGGACCAGATAAAGCTCATGCAGATTGGCGTTGAACAGCAGGTCGACGACGGTGACCAATGCGGCAACGATCAGAATGAAGACCGGGATGCGGATTTCGTGCGGGATGAAGTTGCGCAGCGAGGCCACCGCAAGATTCGAAATAGCCATGACCAAAATGGTCGCCAGCGACAGCATGACGCCATTGACGGCATTGGTGGTCACGGCCAGCAGCGGACAGAGCCCAAGAATCTGGGCGATCGAGGTGTTCTGCTTCCAGATGCCGTTGCCGGCAATGGTCCTGAATTCGTCACGGCTGATCATTTGGCAGCTCCCTCGGCGAACATCTGCTCACGGTTGGCTTCGGCCCACTTGACGGCCTTGTAGACGGCTTTCGAGACTGCACGTGGGGTCACGGTTGCCCCGGCGTAATAATCAAGGCGGCCGCCGTCTTTCTTGACCTTCCAGTCCTTATCAGTCACGGTTGCCAGCGACATCCCGACGAATTGCGTGATCCAGGGGCGCACCTTGTTCTTGTCCTTCTTGACCTCGACGTAATCACCGAGGCCCGGTGTTTCCTTGTGTTGGGTGACCCGAACACCGGCCACCTGGCCGTCAACACGAACGGCGATGATCAACCTGATCTTGCCGGCGTAACCATCGGGGGCGACGGCTTCAAAAATCAGCGCCACCGGTTTGCCATTCTGGCGAGCACGGTAGAGCGTGGTCGGGTCGCTCAGGCCCAGTTCGGGCGTGGGCTGAATGGTGACGGTGTCTTCGAGCAGGGCGTTGTCGTATTCGTTGCGTGGCAGCACTTCGTCGACCAGCTTCATTTTCTCTTCGGCCGCCGAGGCTTCGATGGCCGGTTTGGTCCACAGGTAGGCACCGGAGAGCAGGCCGGTAAAAATGGCGACGAAAACGAACAGCGTGGCTGCCGTGCGGGCAGCCATGGCGGGTGCGGTGTATTCTTTCGGGGCGCTGGTCATGCTTTGTCCTTCATGCCAAAGACCGGGGGCTGAGTGAGCAGGTCGATGACCGGGGCGGACAGGTTCATGAGCAGCACGGCGAAGGCCACGCCGTCCGGATAGCCGCCAAAAACGCGAATGATGTAGGCGAGCAGGCCGCAACCGGCGCCGAAAATCAGCTTGCCACGTGGTGTGGTGCAGCCTGAAACCGGGTCGGTGGCGATGAAGAAGGCGCCAAGCATGGCGCCGCCGGAAAGGATGTGAAAGAGCGGGCTGGCGAACTGGGCGGGGTTGTACAGCCACAGGGCGCCGGAAACCAGCGTCAGGGAGGCGATAAAGGCGAGAGGCACGTGCCAGGTGATCAGCTTGCGATGCCAGAGCCACAGTCCGCCGAGCAGGTAGCCGGCAGCCACCCATTCCCAGCCGCGACCGGCGAAGTTGCCGTAGATGTCCTGATTGGCGAGCAGCGTGGCGACGTCGAAACTGCCATCCCCAAGCTTGAGTGCGGTTTTCATGGCATCGAGCGGCGTCGCACCGCTGAGCGCATCGACACGCGGTGCCCAGCCGAGAATGATGTTCATCTGCTCGATCAGGCTGAGTTGCAGTCCGACGCTGGGCCATTGCGACATCAGTGCCGGGAAGGCCACGATACAGATGGCGAAGGCGACCATCGCCGGATTGAACGGGTTCTGGCCGAGGCCACCATACAACTGCTTGGCAACGACGATGGCAAAGACGGTGCCGGTAACGACCAGCCACCACGGTGCCAGCGGCGGGAAAGTCAGGGCAATCAGCCAGGCGGTAACGATGGCCGAGCCGTCGGTCAGGAAGAGGGCCAGGGGCTTGCCACGCACCTTGAGCATTACCGCTTCGGCGATCAGTGCGGCAAGCGTGGCGATGACCAGCTGAACCAGGATGGCCGGGCCGACCAGGCTGGCATAGGCGGCAATGCCCGGGATCAGCGCGACGCAGACCTGGATCATCACCTGGCTGACGCTGACGTCTTTGAGAAGGAAGGGGGCGGGGGCGAACATTACTCGGGTTTCTCGCTGGTCGGGGCGGGTGCAGCCGGCTCGGGCTCTATCAGGTGGGCGGTGACGCGGCGCGCCTCGATCTCGGCAGCAACTTTCTGCTGTTCGGCCGTCAGGCTTTCGGTGTTTTTCGGCTGAACCGCTTCACGCTGCGCCTTGGCCCGGGCCATGGCGGCTTCGATGGTGGCGCGTTTTGCGTCATTTTCCGGGGTGACGGTAGCCGACGGTGCATCCGTGGTAGCTGCGACTAACGGTGCGGTGGGCGCGTCGGGTGTGGGCGAGGCGCTGCTTTCAGCCGCTGCAGCCGCTGCTTCGGCTGCCTTCTTGGCGGCTTGCGCGGCGGCGGCTTTGGCCAGTTTTTCAGCCTTGTCAGCCTTTTCACGCTCTTCGCGCAACTGCTTGAATTCGAAGCGGGTCTTGGCCTGGTCGGAGGCGTTCTTTTCGCGTTCGCGCGCCCAGATTTCGCTCTTGGCAAAGCGGAAATACTGGACCAGCGGGATGCGGGACGGACAGACATAGGAGCAGCAACCGCATTCGATGCAGTCGAAGATGTTGTATTCCTGCGTCTTGCCAAAATTCTTGGCGCGCGAGAACCAGTACATCTCGAAAGGTTGCAGTTCGTGCGGGCAGGCCCGGGCGCAGGCGCCGCAACGGATGCATGGCATTTCCGGCGCCTTGGGCGGAAACAGCCGGTCGTCGTGGGCGATCAGGCAGTTGGTCGTCTTGACCACCGGCACCTGCGGGTTGGGTACCAGGAAACCCATCATCGGGCCGCCCATCAGGATGCCGTCGGTGTCCGGGTGCGGCTGGGCCAAAGCCAGCAGTTCGCCCATCGGTGTGCCGATCAGGACTTCGTAATTGCGCGGCGCGTGAACGTTGCCGGTGATGGTCAGAATGCGCGAAATCAGCGGCTCGCCGTGGGCGATGGCGCGCCAGGCGCTGTAGGCGGTGCCGACGTTGAAGACCTGGACGCCCATGTCGGCGGTCGAGCGCATTGAGCCCGGCACTTCCTTGCCGGTCAGTACGCGAATAAGTTGCTTGGCACCACCGGCCGGGTAAAGCGTCGGCACGGCAACGACGGAAAAGGGCTCTTTTTGGGCGTCCACCGCAGCACGCATGGCGGCGATGGCTTCCGGCTTGTTGTCCTCGATGCCGATGATCACCGTTTTCGGCTGCAGCAGATCACGGAAAAGAGCGATGCCGCGTACAACTTCTTCGGCGCGTTCGCGCATCAGCAGGTCGTCGCAGGTGATGAAGGGTTCGCACTCGGCGCCGTTGATGATCAGTTCATCCATCGGCACGCCCTTGGTCGGCGTCAGCTTGCCGTGGGCCGGGAAACCAGCGCCGCCAAGACCGACGATGCCGCATTGCTGCAGATGGTGGAATACGTCGGCCGGCGGAACTGCCTTGTGATCAATCGGCGTGCGCGTGATCCACTTGTCCTTGCCATCGGGCTCAATGACGACGCACAGCGAGTCGAGGCCGGACGGGTGGGGGCGAATATGCATCGCTACCTCAAGCACGGTGCCCGAGGTCGGGGCATGCACGGCGGCGGAAATCCAGCCGTCTGCGTTGCCGATCACCTGGCCCTTGAGCACCTTGTCGCCCGCCTCAACGACCGGCCGCGGCGTGCCGCCGATGCTCTGGTGGAGCGGCACGACAAGGCGCGAAGGCATCGGCGCCTGGGCAATCGGCAGATGGTTCGATTGCAGCTTGTTGCTCGGCGGCTTGACGCCACCCTTGAACTTGAACAGATTCATCAGCATCAGGCTGCTGCCTTGATCTCGACAACCGGATATTTCCACTTCCAGTTGTCGATGGTTTCCGGGATGACTTCCATGCGAATGCACTCGACCGGGCAGGGCGGCAGGCATAGCTCGCAGCCGGTGCATTGCGGGGCGATGATGGTGTGCATCTGTTTGGCGGCGCCGACAATCGCATCGACCGGGCAGGCCTGAATGCACAGTGTGCAGCCGATGCAGGTGTTCTCGTCGATGATGGCGACTTGCTTCGGTTTTTCCTCGGCGTCGAGCGGCTTGACTTCGCGGCCAAGCAGGTCGGCCAGGCGTTGTACGCCTTCGGCCCCGCCCGGTGGGCACTTGTTGATTTCCTCGCCGTTGACGATGGCTTCGGCATAGGGCTTGCAACCGGGAAAGCCACACTGGCCGCACTGGGTCTGGGGCAGGATGGCCTCGATTTTTTCGACCAGCGGATCACCCTCGACCTTGAACTTGATCGCAGCAAAGCCGAGCAAGGCACCCAGCACGACAGCCCCGAGAGCCATGATGGAGATGGCGAGCAGGATGTCCATTATTGGTACTTGTCCAGTCCGGCGAAGCCCATGAAGGCTAGGGCCATCAAACCGGCCGTGACCATGGCGATGGAAACCCCACGGAAATGGATCGGCACATCGGCACCTTCGACCCGCTCGCGAATGCCGGCAAAAAGGACCAGCACCAGTGAGAAACCAACGGCGCTACCGGCACCGAACAACAGCGAGTCAATGAAGTTGTAGCCGTTTGAAATGTTGAGCAGCGGCACCCCGAGCACTGCGCAGTTGGTGGTGATCAACGGCAGGTAGATGCCCAGCGTCTGCTGCAGGGCCGGCGAAGTCTTGGCGATGACCATTTCAGTCAGCTGGACGATGGCGGCAATGGTGACGATGAAGGACAGCGTGCGCAGGTATTCGAGCCCGAACGGCATCAACAGGTAGTGATCGATGATGTAGCTCGCCCCGGTCGCGATGGTCAGCACGAAGGTGGTGGCGGCGCCCATGCCGTAGGCGGTTTCCAGCTTCTTGGAAACGCCCATGAAGGGGCAAAGGCCGAGAATCTTCACCAATACGACGTTGTTGACGAGTACCGCGCCGACGAGGATGAACAGGTAGTGGCTCATATTGGGGGCTGACTTGAAGGCCGTATTATCAAGGTTTGCTGCAACGCGAACAACCGCGCGCGCCTTATGGGTTTATACGGTTTTCCGCATGATGTTAGCCAGAGTGTCTGCCACTTCGCTGACCAGATCCGGCCCTCGGTAAATGAAGCCACTGTAGAACTGCACCAGGCTGGCGCCGGCGCGAATTTTCTCGGCTGCATCTTCGCCACCCATGATGCCGCCGACGCCGATGATCGGCAGTTCGCCGGCCAGTGCGGTGGCGAGTTTTTTGACGACTGCGGTGGACTTCTGAAAAACCGGTTTTCCCGACAGGCCGCCGGTTTCGTTGGCGTTCGGCAAACCCTCGACGCCTTCGCGCGACAGCGTGGTGTTGGTGGCGATAACGCCATCGATCCGGTGGCGGCGCAGCGCGTCGGCGATGGCAGTGATCTGCGCGTCGTCGAGATCGGGCGCGATCTTCAGTGCCATCGGTACGTACTTGCCGTAATTCTCGGCCAGTTGATCCTGTTTGGCTTTGAGCTGGGCGAGCAGATCGTCCAGCGCATCGTCCTTCTGCAATTCGCGCAGATTCTTGGTGTTCGGTGAGGAAATATTGACGGCGATGTAGCTGGCGTCGTTGTAAACCTTCTCCAGGCAGATCAGGTAATCCTCGGCAGCCTTTTCAATCGGTGTCGTCGCATTTTTGCCGATGTTGATGCCGAGAATGCCACCCTTCTTCGGGAACTCTGCCATCCGTACGTTTTCGAGCAGGCGATCGACGCCGGCATTGTTGAAACCCATCCGGTTGATGATGCCCTGTGCGGCAGGGAGGCGGAACAGGCGAGGCTTCGGGTTGCCATCCTGCGGCCGCGGCGTGATCGTGCCGATTTCGAGGAAGCCGAAACCAAGCCGGGCCAAGCCGTCGATGTAGTCACCATTCTTGTCCAGGCCGGCAGCCAGGCCCACCGGATTGGGAAAATCGAGCCCCATGACCTTGACCGGGCAAGGAGTTACCGGCTTGGCCAGCAACCCGGCAAAGCCGGTGGCATTGAGGAAGGAAACCCCGGTCATGCCGATACCGTGGGCGGTTTCAGCGTCGAGCGCGAAGAAGAATTTGCGGATGAGTGGATAGAGCATGGGGCAGCATTTTACCGCAACGCAGCATTGCTTGCCGCGTGGAATCACGACTTTGCCGTGCCTGGGCAGCAATTAGACGGGTAATGACCATAGTCTAGCGTAGAGGGCGAGATAGATTGGCCTTGGTCAAATGCAGGCAGGTGACTAATGCTGTGGCCCGATGATGCCTGAATCCACCGTCATGCCAGCGAAGGCCGGTATCAAGGATACAACAGGGGACACGGATTTACGGGGTTGGAAGCCGCCCATAAACCGTGGTGTCCCCGATTGCTCCTGCATTGTTTTTCTTGAAAATCAATGCGATGCTGACCCCATTGGCCCTGACCCCATTGGCCCGGACACCCTTTGGCCCGGACACCCTTTGGCCCGCGTGGGCGTCCATCACCGCCAGACACCGTGAGAACTGTCGGTTTTTCTTACACGATTCGTCATAAAATTGCGCGCCAAGTTTTTCAACTCGTTGTTTTTAATAGTTTATTATTTTTTGGCATTAAATTTGCTGCATGTGGTGCGTTTCCCTTTAGTTCAGCTAACGTCAAGGTCTGTCTTACGCAGTGCACGCGACCGAACTGCGCCGTCCAGGGACCGGGCCGGGGCTCCGTGATCACGCGCCAGCCCCGATCCACTTTTCCTTTCGTCCCACAGGAGTCACCTCATGAAGAATCCCATTCGAACCCTGCCAGCCATCCTGCTGGCACTGTTCGCCGCCGGCGCCGTGCAGGCCAGCCCCATCTCGCTCGATGCGTTGCTGAACGGCTCCTCCATCACCGTGGGCGACAAGCTCTTCGACAACTGGAGGGTCGTGAACTACGTGTCCTCCGATGCGAACCGCAGCTTCAATGCCGCGAACATCGAAGTAGACGCATTGGCCGACGGCGGGCTGGACCCCGGCCCTGGCCTGCGCTTCAGCGTCAACGGTGGCGAACTCAACGTGACCGGTAACGACAGCTACGCATATGTCGACCTGATGTTCGGTTTCAGCGTCACGGCCCTGGATCCGGCGCTTCGTATCAACGGCAGCTCCCTGCAGTACCCAGCAGGCGGGGCGTTCTGGACCTACTCCATTGACCGCGATCACGATCTTGGCTCGTACATACGCGAAAGCCTGGACACGACGGGAATCCTGTCCAGTTCCGCTGCGCTCGGTGATCTGGGCACGACGAAAATCGAGTTCAGCACGAAGGACGACGGCACCAGCCAGACCAGCACCAGTGTGGTGAGCGACACCGCGACCTTCGCGCCGCAGAGAACGGTCTGGGTGACCAAGAACGTCTTCGTCTGGGCCGTCGATTCGACGGACACTGCAGGTGTCTTCGGCTTCGATCAGCGCTTCTCGCAGACCGGCGTGCCCATCCCTGTTCCTGGCTCGCTGGCGCTCGTGACCCTGGCCTTGGCGGGCTTGGTGGCGTCGCGCCGCCGGGCGCAATAGGACTGTGCCTCTTGGCGTTGGCTTCAGCGCCCGGCAGTAGCCGGGCGCAGCCGGCGCCACCGGCACGATCAAAAGGGTCAGAGACATTTCGTTTCCAAGCCACTGCCGCTACCCGCTGGGTGCCGATTGCAGACCTGGTTTTGACGCTGCAGGCCTGAGCCTGCAAGTTTAACCACCCAGCAATCGCAAACCGTGCAACACGGCCATGCCGGCGATGAACGGCAGCCAGGGGTTTCGCCACAGGGCAGCGGCTGCGACGGCAGCACCGGCGGCCACCAACTTTGGATTAAGCAGGTCGACGCTGCCGGCAACGACCAGCACATCCGGCATGACAATCGCGGCCAGCGCGGCGGCCGGGGCATAGCGCAGCGCGCGCTGCAGCACCGAGGGCAGGGCGACACGGTTGCCCAGCACGATGAAGCTGGCGCGCGGCAGCGTCGTGGCCAAGCCGATCAGGATGAAAATGAGCCAAAGCGAGGCGTCGTAGTTCATGGCTGCACCTTCCTGCCGTGTTCCCAATGTTCAGCCGCGAAGCCGGCGCCAATTCCGGCGCAGATGGCGACCACGACGCCCAGCCGCAGCGGCATGTTGCGCAGCAGTGTGGCGCTGATGCCGCCGACCAGCGCCGCAATCAGCATTGGCCGGACGCGCGCCATCGGCACCAGCAGTACGATCAGGGCGACGGTGGCCATGAATTCCAGCGACCACTGTTTGGGAATGAAACCGGCAGCAAAAATGCCGATCAGGGCGAAAACCTGCCATAGCACCCAGGCCCAGAGGGCGGGGGCGAGGTAGTAGGCGAGGCGCCACTTTGGATCGTCGACTTTCAGCATCTTGTCGAGGCAGACGGCGAACACGCCATCGGTCAGTACGTGACCAGCCAGCCAGCGGGCCGGCGCGCTGACGCCGCGAAAGCCGGGCGCGATGGCGGCGCTGAAAATGACGAAGCGCAGGTTGAGCGCCAGTGCCGTGGCGAGGATCAGCCAGAGTGGCGCTTCGGCTGCGATCAGCGGCAGGGTGCCGAGCTGGGCAGTGCCGGCGAAGACGATGATGTTCATGCCCATTGCCTGAAGCGGCGAAAAGCCGGCACTGGCCATCGCCATGCCCATGACAAGCGCCCACGGCACGAGGCCGACTGACAGCGGCAGAAAGGCGATGAAGCCCTCGCGGGCTCCGGTCCGGAAACTGGAAGGCAAGGCGCTTTCCTCGATTGATCAATGGCGGCCCAGTCTAACGTTCGTCGCCGTCCATTCCAAGGCCTGCTCGCCCAATTTCGATGACTGACGCACAATAGGCACGAGTGAGTCGCTGGAGGGCTGGTAAATGTCGAACCGTTCAATCTTCAAGCCAATGGTGTTGGCCTTTGCGTTCTGTCTGGTTTTGTCGGGCTGTGCCAGCTATGCCGGTAGCCGGCTCAAGGTGGGGATTTCCAGCCTCGACGAGGTCGTGGCCGAAATGGGTGAGCCGGCCATGCGCTGGAAGGATGCCGATGGCAGCGAGCAACTGGCCTATCCGCGCGGACCGGACGGGCCGCATACCTACATGGCCTTCGTCGGGCCGGATGGGCGTCTGCAAAAAATCGTCAATGTGCTCGACATGCCCTATTTCGCCCGGCTCGAACCGGGGAAGAGCGATCAGGCGGCGGTTCTGCGTCTGTTTGGCCCATCGGTGCCGCAATGGACGGTGTATTACAAAGCGCGCAACGAACTGGTCTGGGAATGGCTGTTCTGCGACGACACCAGCCATCTGGCGCGTTTCGATGTGCTGTTTGATGGTACGACGGGCATAGTCCGGACCAGTTTTCAGCGCCCGGACATGCGAGGCCCGGATGGAATCGTGCCGCTTTGCGGCCGTTGATCGGGCGCGACCATGAGCAACGTTGCCGACAGAGCCAGCCAATACATCCTGGCGCTTGACCAGGGAACGACCAGTTCGCGGGCCATCCTGTTTGATCGGCAGGGGCAGATTTTCGGCATCAGTCAGCAGTCGTTCACCCAGTTTTATCCCGAGTCCGGCTGGGTCGAGCAGGATGCCGAGGAAATCTGGCAAAGCCAGCTCGCCGTGGCGCGCGCGGTGTTGCGGGAAAGCGGTGTTTCGGCCGGGCAGATTGCGGCGCTCGGCATCACCAACCAGCGCGAAACGACGGTGTTGTGGGATCGCCAGACCGGCGAAGCGCTCGCCCCGGCCATTGTCTGGCAGGACAGGCGGACAGCTGCCCGGTGTGCCACGCTGGTCGAAGCCGGTCAGGAAGCCTTGTTCGAGCAACGTACCGGGTTGCGCCTCGACCCCTATTTTTCCGGCACCAAGCTGGCCTGGCTGCTCGACCACATTCCCGGTGCCCGGCAACGGGCCGAGAAAGGCGAACTGGCTTTCGGGACTGTCGATAGCTGGCTGGCCTGGAAGCTGACCGGGGGCCGGGCACATGTCACCGATTCCTCCAATGCTTCGCGTACGTTGCTGTTCGATATTTACCGAGGTGTCTGGGACGATGAGTTGCTGGTCAAACTCGATATTCCCGCCGCGCTGTTGCCGCGTATTGTCGATAGCAGCGGCCTGATCGATCACATCGATGCCGCCTGGCTGGGCGCTGAAATCCCGTTGGCCAGTCTGGCCGGCGACCAGCAGGCGGCCACTTTTGGTCAAGTCTGCCTGCGTCGGGGTATGGCCAAGAATACCTACGGCACCGGCTGTTTTCTGCTGATGAATGTCGGCGAGCGGCCCATGGCCTCGCACCACCGCCTGCTGAGCACGGTCGGCTGGCGCTATGCTGGGCAGACGACTTACCTGCTCGAAGGCAGCGTCTTCATGGGCGGCGCCGTCGTCCAGTGGTTGCGCGATGGCCTGGGCATGATCGCCAGCGCCGCCGAAATTGAGCCGCTAGCGGCTTCGGTGCCGGACAGCGGCGGCGTCTATCTGGTGCCGGCCCACACCGGGCTCGGTGCGCCGTATTGGGACCCGTATGCCCGAGGCGCGCTGCTCGGTCTGACGCGCGGCAGTAACCGCGCCCACATCGCTCGCGCCGCGCTGGAGGCGATCGCCTTCCAGAGTGCTGAAGTGCTGATCGCCATGGAAAAGGATGCCGGCCATCCGCTGGCCGAATTGCGGGTCGATGGCGGCGCAGCCAGCAACAACCTGCTGCTGCAAATCCAGGCTGATTTGCTCGGGGTGCCGGTCGTCCGGCCACAGATTACCGAAACAACCGCTCTCGGCGCCGCCTATCTGGCCGGGCTGGCGGTCGGCTTCTGGCAGGACGAAGCTGAGTTGAGCACTTTGTGGCAGGTCGACCGCCGTTTCGAGTCCGGCATATCGGCCGACCAGCGCGCTACAGCCTTGGCTGGCTGGCAACGGGCAGTCCAGCGTTCGCTGAACTGGGCAGAGGCGGAATGATGAAGCCTATGGCCAGCCGCACCGAACAGCTCGCCACACTGCGCTCCGGCCGAATCTGGGATGTGCTGATCATCGGCGGTGGCGCCAGCGGTCTGGGTGCTGCGGTGGACGCCGCTGCAAGAGGATTTTCAACGCTGCTGCTTGAGCGCGGCGATTTCGCCTGCGGCACCTCGTCGCGCAGTACCAAGCTGATTCATGGCGGCGTGCGCTACCTGCGCCAGGGCGATCTGGCGCTCGTTCGCCATGCCCTGATCGAGCGCCGGCGTCTGCTCGATAACGCCGGCCATCTGGTGCATGCGCTGCCTTTCATCATCCCGGCGCGCAGCGGCTTTGAACGTCTTTATTACGCGGCCGGGCTCAAGCTTTACGACCTGCTGGCCGGGTCAAGCAACCTTTCACCTTCGCGTCTGCTCGACCGCCCGCAAACGTTGAACGCGCTGCCCGGGCTGAATCCCCTTGGCCTGAGCGGCGGCGTTCAGTACTGGGACGGTCAGTTCGACGATGCCCGGCTGGCGATTGCCCTGATGCGTACCGCCGGCGATCTCGGAGCGACCTGCCTCAACTATCTGCCGGTCACCGGCTTGCTCAAGACGCAGGGCAAGGTAGGCGGCGCGCTTGCCGAAGATGCCGAAACCGGTGAAAGCTTCGAGCTGCAGGCGCGGGTGGTGATCAATGCCACCGGCGTCTATGCCGATGCCGTGCGCCGTTTCGACGCCCCGGATGCCCAGTCTGTGCTGACGCCCAGCCAGGGCATCCACCTCGTGCTCGATGCCGATTTCCTACCCGGCGAAACGGCCCTGCTGATCCCGAAAACCGAAGATGGCCGGGTAATGTTCGCCATTCCCTGGCAGGGCAAGGTGCTGCTCGGCACGACCGATACCGAACGCCACGATTTGCCCGCCGAGCCGCAGCCCTTCCCGGAAGAAGTCGATTTCCTGTTGCGCACGGCGGCTGGCTTTCTCCGCCGGGCGCCGCAACGCAGCGACATTCGCAGCGCCTTCGCCGGCCTGCGCCCGCTGCTTCATCCGGAACATGACGGCAAGGGCGGCACCGCCGCCCTGTCCCGCGAGCATGCGGTGATGGTCAGCGCGGGCGGGCTGGTCACCGTGGCCGGTGGGAAATGGACAACCTACCGGTTGATGGCCGAGCAGGTGATCGACCGGGCAGCGGAAGTCGCTGGCCTTGAGTCAGTTCCATGCCCAACTGCTAACCTCAAGCTGCATGGCTGGAACGGCAGCGATGCCAGATTGCTGGCTGAAATGCCCGGCAATGAATTCAAGCTGCACCCGGCACTGGATCTGACCGAAGCCATGGTCCGCTTCGCCTGCCGCCATGAAGCCGCCAGAAGCATCGAAGACATCATGGCTCGCCGCAGCCGCGCGCTGTTTCTCGATGCCAGGGCTGCCGAGGCATGCATCAGCCGAGTCGGCGAACTTGTCGCCGAGGAGCTTTGTTTGACGGCAGAAAAAGTGGGGCAGATGGTCGAGATTGCGAAGCAGAGCGCCCGGCAGTTTCAGCTTGGGTGAGGTTATTTATTCGGTGACCAAATTCGTCATTCCCGCGAAAGCGGGAATGACCGATCCAGCCCACAATTGGTCGCCGCTAATTTCGACTCACTCGGCTTGCGTGGTTTGCGCGCCTTCCTCATGCACCGCACTCAATTTTTCCGAGACGAATTCGGCTCTGGATTTGGCGTTGTTCACTTGATCATTCAGAACACACCAGGCGAAAAATTCCCCGGGAACGATTTGGCATTCGAGCGCGAGAACGCCTGAGCGTTGAAAGTTTCGTCGGGCCGCGACGGCCATGGTTTTCCACTTTGCAAAGCTGTCCTCGAAGCATTCCGGGTCCAATGCGCTTGCCTTGACCTCGGCCCAGGTTTCCTCGGTGTACCAGGTGACACCAATGACGAGCGACTGGCTGCGGCGTTTCGCTTTCAGGCTTTGGTAAAGGGTAGGTTTTCTCATATCTGGAAGGTGGGCTGGAAATTGATCGGGATGTTTCATCCGCATGCAAGACGTGAGCCAAACTGATCATTCATTAAAATCATTGACTTGGAATATTTTTCCTCGTTGCTTTTCCGACAAATATCGCCCGCTGATACGCCAATGGCCGACAAGCCCGTTTCAGTCCATCGCCGTCTGGCAAATATCCCGTAACAATTCCTAACAGTCTGTCGCTTGCGGCTCCGGCTAAACTAACGGTCATGTCGAATTTTCCCCGCCGATTACTTGCCTTGTTGTGCTGCCTGAACCTGCCTGCGATGGCGGCCGGGTTGAACGATCCGTTTGGCACCGAGGGCATGGCGCCGCTCAAGCCGTCGCCGCAGCTTTCTGCGCGCGTCGGTGAAGCACCTTGTGCCACGGAGATTCCCGCTGCGCCGCTGACGCCGATCGATGCGGTCGACCTCGCCCTTTGCAATAATCCGCAGACGCGTGAAGTCTGGGCGGCGGCCCGGGTGCAGGCGGCGCTGGTCGGCGTGGCCCAGTCGGACTTGCTGCCGGGGCTGGATGCCCGGGTTTCCGGTGGCCGAAATTTTACCGAAACGCGCAGCTACAACCAGAGCAGCGCGGCGCTGACGCTGTCGTGGCTGGTCTTCGATTTCGGCCAGCGTTCGGCCAATATCGAGAATGCCCGGCAACTGTTGAGTGCCGCCTCGTCGACGCAGAACGCAACGGTGCAATCCTTGTTTCTGTCGGCGTTGCAAACCTATTACACGGCGCAGGCTGGGCGGGCAGCGGTGCTTTCCAGCACCGAGGCGGAACGTGCGGCGCGTGAGGGTTTTGCCGCAGCTGAGGCGCGTTACAACGTTGGCGTCGGCACGCCGGCTGATCGTTTGCAGGCCCAGACGGCGCTGTCGCAGGCAACGCTGAACCGCATCCGCTTTGAGGGCGAAGCCCGGAATGCGCTGGGCGCGCTGGCCAATGCCATGGGTTTCGATGCGCAACAGAGGCTGCAACTGGCTGATATTCCGACGGCTATGCCGAACAATGCTTTCCAGAAGGATGTCGATGCCCTGATCGAGGAAGCCCGCGCCCGGCGACCTGATCTGCAGGCGGCTGAGGCGCAGGTGAAGGCGGCCGAGGCCAGCGTCGATTACGCCCGCGCTTTGGGGCGGCCTACCGTCAGCCTGGCCACCGGCCCGACCTGGCAGGATGTCGGCGGTGTCGTGACCAATGCCGGCAATGTCGGTCTGATCCTCAATGTGCCGATATTTTCCGGCTTCGACACAACCTATCGCGTTCGCTCTGCGGCGGCTCAGGCCGAGGTCAAGGCCGCGCAGCGCGACCGCATCCGTTCGCAGGTGGCGCTTGATGTGTGGCGGGCCTACCAGAGCCTGATGACCGCGACGCAGAGCCTGAAAACTACCGCCGATCTGGTCGCCAGCGCCGAACAGTCGGAGCGGGTGGCCCTTGGCCGCTACAAGGCCGGCGTCGGCACCGTGCTTGAATTACTGGCGGCGCAAAGCGCACTCGCCAACGCCCGCTTGCAGCGCATTCAGGCGGCGCTCGACTGGCATGTTTACCGCGCCACACTGGCCCAGTCCATGGGCGCGCTCGATTACACGCTGCTGCAACCGGCAGCGGAGGGAAGACCATGAAACGCATCAGCAAGATTCTCGTCGGCGTCGCCGTGGCGGCCGGATTGATCGGCGGCGGCGTCTGGTACGCCAAGCAGCGTGCCGCCCAGAACCCGGAAACGCGCTACAAGCTGGCGACCGTCGACAAGGGTGATGTGACGCAGACCGTCTCGGCCAACGGCACGCTTAATCCGGTCGTGCTGGTCAGCGTCGGCACGCAGGTTTCCGGCACCGTCAAGAAACTCTATGTCGATTTCAACGACAAGGTGAAGGCCGGGCAAGCGCTGCTCGAACTCGATGATGCGCTAGTCTCGGCCTCCGAGCGGCAGAGCGCGGCCAACGTGCTCAATGCTCAGGCCTCGTACGATCTGGCGCAGGCCAACGAGGCGCGCATCAAGGCGCTGTTTGCCCAGGAATATGTCTCGAAGCAGGAGTACGACCAGTCGCGGCAGGCGCTGAAATCGGCGCAGGCGCAGGTGGCATTGGCCAAGGCGCAGAACGACCGCGACCGGGCCAACCTCAATTTCACCGTCATCCGCTCGCCGGTCGATGGCGTGGTGGTCGACCGCGTGGTCGATCTTGGCCAGACGGTGGCGGCCAGTTTCCAGACGCCGGTGCTGATCAAGATCGCCCAGGATCTTTCCGAAATGCGTATCGACACCAGCTTTGCCGAAGCCGACATCGGCCTGATCCGCGAAGGCCAGAAGGCGCGCTTTACGGTCGATGCCTTCCCGAACCGCAATTTCATCGGCGACGTGCAGCAGATTCGCCTGAATCCGACCAATCAGCAGAACGTTGTCACCTACAACGTCCGCATCAACGTTGCCAACCCGGAGCAGGTGTTGCTGCCGGGCATGACGGCATATGTGAATATCGGTGTGGCGCGCAAGGAAGCGGTGCTGCTCGTGCCGAATGCCGCGCTGCGCTTCAAGCCGGCTGATGCCGCTGACAAGAAAGCGGAAAATGGTCAAAAACCGCCGTCCACCGCAGCATCCTCTGGCGTGGGCCCGGGCATGGGAGCGGGCGCGGATGGCGGGGCGCCAAAAGCGGCGGGCGACAAGAAAGGCAAGAAACGCGACGGCCAGAGCGGTACGGTCTACGTGCTGGAAGGCGAAGAAATCAAGCCGGTCAGTGTCCAGCTCGGCATTACCGATAACCGCAGCACCGAAATCGTCGGCGGCGAGTTGAAGGCCGGCGATCGCATCGTTACCGGCGAGAACACGGCGCCCGGCGGCAAGCCGTCCAGTGTCGGCATGAGAATGTTCTGATGACGCAGCCGGTCATCCGGGTCGTTGGCCTGGGTAAATCTTACGAAACAGCGGCCGGGCTCTTCCCGGCGTTGCGTGGCGTCGACCTCGAAATCCGGCCCGGCGAATACATCGCCATCATGGGGCCGTCCGGCTCCGGCAAATCCACCTTCATGAACCTGCTCGGCTGCCTCGATACACCGAGCACAGGTGACTATTTTCTGGCTGGCGAAAACGTTGGCCAGATGGACAAGGACGCTTTGGCCATCCTGCGCAACCGGACGCTGGGCTTCGTGTTCCAGGGCTTCAACCTGCTGCCGCGGATGAGCCTGCAGGACAACGTCGCGTTGCCACTGGTCTATGCCGGCACCGACAAGGAAGCCCGCCGTTCTGCCGCGCGTGAAATGCTCGACAAGGTAGGCTTGGGCCAGTACGCCGAATCGCTGCCCAGCCGCATTTCCGGCGGCCAGCAGCAACGCGTGGCGATTGCCCGGGCGTTGGTCAACAAGCCGCAACTCATCCTCGCCGACGAGCCGACCGGCAACCTCGACAGCCACACCAGCGAGGAAATCATGCGCCTGTTCGGCGAGCTCAACGCCGAAGGCATCACCATCGTTCTGGTGACACACGAACCGGACATCGCGGCCCATTGCAAGCGACAGGTCAAGTTTTTGGATGGCGAGATTGTCAGTGATCATTTGACGGGGGCGGCGGCATGATTCCCCTGGGATCGCTATGCTGAAAGCCATGCTCGGCGAAGCCTGGCTGGCAATGGGGGCCAACCGTCTGCGCACGGCGCTGACCATGCTCGGCATGGTGATCGGTGTCGGCGCTGTCGTCATCATGATCGCCATCGGTCAGGGCGCGCAGTACGCCGTGCAGCAGACGATCAGCACCATGGGATCGAATCTCTACATCGTGCTTTCCGGCTCCTTTACCACGGCCGGCGTGCGCAGTGGCTCGGCTGGCGGGCCGACGCTGAATGTCGCCGATGCCGAGGCTATTGCCGAGCTCGACGGTGTTGCCAATGTGGCACCGACGCATCAGGGCAGCCGGCAACTGGTCTACGGTTCGCAGAACTGGAGTACTTCGGTGGTCGGGACGACACCGCCCTACCTTGAAGCGCGCGCCTGGAATATCGTCAATGGCGCGTCGTTTGGCGATTCCGATGTGCGTTCCTCGACGCGTGTCGCGCTGATCGGCAAGACCGTGGCGCAGAACCTGTTTGGCGATGAAGACCCGGTCGGCAAGACCATGCGCATCCAGCAGAATCCCTTTACGGTGATCGGCGTGCTCGGCAGCAAGGGGCAGAATCTTGACGGCCGGGATCAGGACGACACCGTGATCATTCCGCTCAGCACTGCCCAGCGCAAGGTCTTCGGCACGCCTTTCCTGGGCTCGGTGCGGATGATCATGGTGCAGGCTGATTCGGCGGAATCCATGCCCAAGGTCGAGGCCGGCATCGAGTCGCTGTTGCGTCAGCGGCATCGCCTGCGTGAAGGTTCGCCCAACGATTTTTTCCTGCGCAACCTGTCGGCCGCAGCTGAATCAGAGGCCGAAACGACACGCACGATGTCCATCCTGCTCGGGGCCATTGCCTCAATCTCGCTGCTGGTCGGCGGCATCGGCATCATGAACATCATGCTCGTTTCAGTGACCGAACGGACCCGTGAGATTGGCATCCGGATGGCCATCGGTGCCCGGCAGAAAGATATCCTGACCCAGTTCCTGCTTGAAGCCGTGATGATCTCCTTCGCCGGTTGCCTGCTCGGGCTGGTGCTTGGTCTGGCGATCGCGCTGGGCATCAACGCCTTCACCGGCATGGTCGTCGTTATTTCCGGCAGCGCGGCGCTGGTCGCCTTTGCCGTCGCGGCGATGGTCGGCATCTTTTTTGGCTGGTATCCAGCCCGCAAGGCAGCGCAACTCGACCCGATCGAAGCGCTGCGTTATCAGTAAGGAATTCCTCACCTTGGTAAATTTTCGACCGCTAATTCACACCGCCGCCGCACTGTGGCTCGCCGGTACATTGTCTGTCGCCAACGCGGCCGGCCTGCTGGAGCACGAAGTCAGTTTTTCCGAAGCCGAAATACAGGCGGCCGTCGAGCGTAGCGGACCGTTGAGTCGCAGCTATGGCGGATTCGCTACGGTCGCCCTGCAGCAGGCCCCGAAAATCGCCCTCGGCGTGCCAGAAGGACGCATCGGACTGACCGGCAGCATGCAGGTTAATCTGGCCGGCCAGCCGGCCATTCCGGTGGATGTGCAGGGCTTTGCCGGCATTCGCTACGATGACCGCAGCAAGGCTTTCTTCCTGGAAAACCCGGTGGCCACCTCGGTCAACTCGCCGATGCTGCAAAAAAGCAGCGAGCCCTTCGTCAAGCAGGGGGTCAACCAGTTGATGAACACCTATTTCCGCAATCGGCCGGTCTATGTGCTGCGAAGCAGCGGCTCGGCGGAGGAACTGGCAGCGCGATGGCTGCTACGCTCGATCAGGATCGAAGCCGGGCGGGTGGTGGCGGTTCTTTCGCCACTCTAAGCCGTTCGTCACCCCGGCGAAGGCCGGGGTCCAGGAAAATCAACGTACTGGATACCGGCCTTCGCCGGTATGACGTTAAGCGACCGGGCGGCGGCGTAGCATGTGGTTGACGATGAAACTCAGAACTACCTCCGGGCGCTGCGTTACCGCCTGATAACGCAGGCGGGCAATGCCGCGATCCGGCTTCGAACTGGACGGCCGGACTTCCATGACCTCGACCTCGCAATGCAGCGTATCGCCCGGCCGCACCGGCGCCAGCCAGCGCAATTCGTCGATGCCCGGCGAACCCATGCTCGATTCCGCCAGAATGCCGGACTGAATGAACAGCCGGAAGCAGATCGCCAGGCTCTGAAAGCCGCTGGCAATCAGCCCGCCATAAGGCGAAGCGGCGGCTGCGTTGGCATCGAGGTGGAAAGGCTGCGGATCGTAACGCCAGGCGAAATCGATGATTTCGGCTTCGGTCAATGTGAAACCCGGTGTGATGAAAGTCTGGCCGGGGGTGAGGTCGTCAAGGTAGCGTGTGTCCATGGGTGATCTCCTAAGGATTCTGGCATTCCGAAATCAGCTCGCCGTCGCCGCGTCCGCAAGGTGTGAAAGCACCGGAAACCGGGTGCGGCGTGCCGTCCTTGTCCATCTGTGCGGCGAGGGTGTCCCAGAAGAGCAGGCCGGATTTGTCGAGTTTGAGGCGGAGCAGCCAGCCGCGCTGGCCACCTGGAACGTCTTCAAAGCCGTCGAAGACGAAATTACCGAGGCTGTAGATGATCGGCTTGCCCTTGTAGATTTCGACGCCCTGGGTGACATGCGGGTGGCTGCCGACGATCAGAGCGGCGCCTTCATCGATCATCTTGCGGGCGAGGGTTTTCTGGCGTTCGCTGGGCGTCGTTTCGCGTTCCCAGCCCCAGTGCATGAAGGGAATGACCAGATCGGCGCCGGCGGCCTTGGCGGCGCGGATGTCGGCGATGACCTGATCGTCCTCGCTCCAGGCAATGCCGGGCCAGTTGGCTCCGGCTTCGAAGGAGCGAGGCTTGAATTCGTTGTAGGCGAGAACGGCGATTTTCAGGCCCTTGCGGTCGATCCACAGCGGCTTGTGGGCTTCGGCCAGATTGACGCCGCCGCCGAAGTGGGCGATGCCGGCGCTGTCGAGGTGGCGGATAGTGTCAAGGAAGGCGTCGCGGCCGTAGTCGCCGGAATGGTTGTTGGCCAGCGACATGGCGTCGAAACGGCCTTGCAGCACGGGCAGCACGCGCGGCTTGGCGCGGAAGTTGTAGATCTTGTGGTCCTGCTGGGTGCCACTTTCGGCGATTGGACATTCGAGGTTACCGATACGGTAATCGGCTTCCTTGAGGATTTTGGCGAAGGGCAGCAGCGGGTCGCCACCTTTGCCGATCAAGCGCCCGGGGCCATCGTCGAGCATGACGTCGCCGGCGAAAATTAGCGTGACAGGCTCGGCGTGGAGGTTGAGGGAGACAAGGCAGGTGATTGCTGCGGTCAACCAGAAATTTGGGCTCATTTCAGTTCGCACCAGTATTCAAGTTCGCCGTCGCGCACCGGTTCATAGACCCGATTTAACCCGCTGAAGCCGTTGACCGCGGCGTTTGCATACGGATAGCCGTAACTGGCCTGATGGATGATGACGGGGCCGGCATCGCGGTCAGCGTAGGTGTAGAGCTTGATGCCGGCCAGATCGGCTGGCTCGGTGCGAAAGACGATGCGGAACAGGAAGTAGGAGCCGACGGCAACTGGCGCTACGTGGTAGGGCGAGGTCGTTGGTTTGGCGACGACCAGCTTTGTTTCTCCGCCGTAGGTGAGATGGCAGACGACAGTCTCGGCATGGGCGACCGTGGCGCTAACCAGGGCCGCCAGCAGCAGCGCCTTAGCGCGCCTTGCCACTGCCGACCTGTTTCATCTGGATATCGACATGGTTCGGTTGGCCGTTACTGAGTGCCGGGTAGGATTTGTCGCTGATGAAGAGCAGCTTGCCGCCCTGTTCGATACGGGCAGAAATGGTGACGCGTGACCGCTTGCCGACCAGGTCGCGGTCGATGGTGGTGGCGAAGGGGATAGGCACCTGGCGACCGCCGAGTTCGATACGTTGTTCAGCCAGCCGGCGGGCCGGGGCATCAGCCCGGGAAACGTCCTGAACGCGGACGATGAGCACGGCATCCGGCGGCAGGGCGATGCGGATGCGGTAGCTGACGCTGCCGGTGAGGTCGATGAAACTGCTGATGGCCGGCGGCGTGGTCGCAGCCTGAGGCGGTGGTGCGCTGCCTTGGGTGCAGCGGCGGCTGTTGCCTTTGCCATCCTCGAAATAGGCTCCATCGTCTTTGGTGTGCAGGCGGATGTCGTCGGCGCGGTAGAGCGCGCCGGAGGCGGCGGGAACTTGCGGCAAGGTCAGGTCGCCATCGGCGAAATGCAGCGTGGCCTGCGGTCGACCGTCGCTGGCGGCGGAAAACGAAAGCTCGATGCGGCTGCCGTTGTCGCAGGTGTAAGGAACGCGTTCGCCAGCGGCGAGGGCGGTCAGCGGGAGCAGCAGGAGCGGGAGGTGGTGGAGTTTCATGCGGGGTCCGTGAGTCGTTGCCATTGGCCGTCGATGAGGCCTTCGATTGGCTGGAAGTACTTCTTGTAGGCCATTTTGCGGCTTTCGGCAATCCAGTAGCCGAGGTAGAGGTAGGGCAGGCCGATGGCCCGGCATTGCTGCGCCTGCCAGAGAATGTTGTAGGCGCCGAAACTGGCGCTGCGAATGTCCGGGTCGTAGAAGGTGTAGACCGACGACAGGCCATCGTCGAGGACATCGATCAGGCTGACCATGCGGACGATGCCGTCTTCGGAGAATTCAATCAGCCGGGTATCGACGCGGCTTTGCAGCAGGAACTGGGCGTACTGGTCGTGACTGTCTTCGTCCATGCCGCCGCCGGGATGGCGGGCTTGCTGGTAACGGTTGTAGAGGGCGTAGTGGGTGTCGTCGAAGGTCAGCGGCAGTTCGCGTTCCAATAGGTGGGCGTGCTTTTTCCCGGCGCGGCGCTGGCTGCGGTTGGGCTGGAGTTCTTCGACTGGAAGCCGAACGGGGGTGCAGGCCCGGCAGTCATCGCAATGCGGCCGGTAGGTGAAGATGCCGCTACGCCGGAAGCCGGCCCGGACCAGCGAACTGTAGATTTCCGAACCGATCAGATGGGCTGGCGTGGCGACCTGCGAGCGGGCCTGGCGCTCGGGCAAATAGCTGCACGGGTAGGGTGAGGTGGCGTAGAACTGGAGCAGCGAGAAAGGGAGGGATGCGTCGTCGGGCAGGGCCATGCTTACCAGTCCGGACTCAGGTCTTCGGCCGACCAGCAGGCGCGTGAGCCGGGTGCTGCACCCCAAGGGTACTTGCTTTGCGGTGCGGTCAACGCCTGTAAACGGGCCAAAAAGGTCTGCCGTGGAATTTCGCGGCCGCCGAGGGAGGCGAGGTGTTCGGTGCGCATCTGGCAATCGATCATGGCGAAGTGGTGGGCCGAAAGGTAGCGGATAAGGTGGGCGAAGGCGACCTTCGAGGCGTTACTGCAGTGCGCGAACATCGATTCGCCGTAGAACATGTGCCCGATGGCCAGACCATACAGGCCGCCGACCAGTTTGCCTTCGCTATAGGTTTCGACCGAATGTGCCCAGCCCAGTTCATGCAGGCGGATGTAGGCGTCCATCATGTCCGGCGTAATCCATGTGCCATCCTGCCCGGGGCGCGGCGTGGCGGCACACGCGGCTATGACGCCGGCGAAGTTGCTGTCGAAGCGGATTTCGTAGCGCCCTGAACGCAGGGTCTTTTTCAGCGAACGGGTCAGGCGGAATTCTTCGGGAAAAAGCACCATGCGCGGATCGGGGCTGTACCACAGCGGCTGCCCCTCAACGGTGCCCCAGGGAAAGATGCCCCGGCTGTAGGCATCGAGCAGGCGGGCCGGCGAAAGGTCGCCGCCGACGGCGAGCAGGCCGCCCATCTCGGCGCGGCTGGCGGCGACCGGCGGGAAAACGTCGAGCGGGCCGAGAAAGGGAATCATCGAGCGAGTTGCGGTTTCAGCGGGTGCTGTTCCGAGCCTGCCAAGTCACCGGCTGGGCCTTTTGCTCAAGCCGGATTTCGCAGGCCGGATCGTCGCATTCCTCATGCTTCTTGAAGGCAATGACGTGGTCGGCATCAAGCCGGATGCCAATTTTTTCGCCCAGCGCGTGGTTGTGGTGCGAGGGCACCAGCGACAGGACTTCGGTGCCGCTGGCAAGGCGCAGCGTGTAGAGAATGTCGGCGCCCCGAAAGGCCTTGTGCAGCACTTCGGCCTGCACTTTGCTGAGGTCGTCATGCACGATGTCGTCCGGACGGAGCAGCACGTCGACCTTGCAGCCATTGTCGCAGGCGGCACAGGTTTCATTACATTCAACCGGCGTGTCGGAAGTCAGCGTGCCAAGCTCCATGCGGACGCTGTTCTGGATGCCGACGATGCCGGCGACCAGCACGCCCTGGCCGATGAAGTCGGCGACAAAGCGGTTGGCCGGACGATGGTAGAGGTTGTAAGGCACATCCCACTGCTGGATGCGGCCTTCGTACATCAGGCCGATCTCGTCCGCCATGGCGAAAGCTTCATGCTGGTCATGCGTCACCATGATGGCGGTGGAGCCCTCACGCTTGAGGATCTCGCGGACTTCGACCGAAAGCCGTTCGCGCAGGCCAACATCAAGGTTGGAGAAGGGCTCGTCGAGCAGGATCAGTTCCGGTCGCGGGGCCAGGGCGCGGGCCAGGGCAACCCGCTGTTGCTGGCCCCCGGAGAGTTCATGCGGGAATTTGTCGCCCTGTCCGGCCAGGCCAACCGTGGCAAGCAACTGGCGGACGCGCAAATGAATGTCTTCCGGCGCCTTGCGGCCAAGGCCAAAGGCGATATTTTCTTCAATGCTGAGATGGGGGAATAGCGCGTAATCCTGAAAAACCATGCCGATCCGGCGCTTTTCCGGCGCCACGCGCTGACCAGCCCGACTGACCACTTCACCGTGCAGGCGAATCTCGCCATCGGCGATATCCTCGAAGCCGGCAATGCAGCGCAGCAAGGTGGTCTTGCCGCAGCCGGAAGGGCCGAGCAGGCAGGCAATCTGCCCGGCTTCCAGTTGGAAGTCGACGCCATCGACGACAGTGTGTTTGCCGTAGCGCTGGACTACGCCATTCAGTTCAATTTGGGCCATAGCGAGCGATTATAATTCGCAAAACTCTCATGCGCGCCGCCCAATATTCCCCCCTGTTGATCGTTGGTTTTGTCGTCGCGCTGCTGGCCGGGCTGCCGGTGGCCAGCGTCGGCCTGAATCTCTTTGTTGGTGGGACCAGCGCCACCTGGACCCATCTGGTCCATACGGTCTTGCCGGAATACATCCTGAACTCCTTGTGGCTTTGTCTGGGTGTCGGTTGTGGCGTAGGATTGGTCGGCGTAGCCACGGCCTGGCTGACTTCGATGCATGACTTCCCCGGTCGCCGCTTCTTCGATTGGGCGATGGTTTTGCCGCTCGCCATGCCGGCTTATGTCATGGCCTACGTCTATACTGATTTCCTGCAGTTCGTCGGGCCGGTGCAAACGGCTTTGCGCGAGACTTTTGGCTGGGAACATGGCGACTACTGGTTTCCGGATATCCGCAGCCTGCCCGGCGCCATCCTGATGTTTGTCTGCGTGCTCTACCCCTACGTTTACCTCTTGGCCCGCACGGCCTTCATCGAGCGCGCCAGCGGCATGCTCGAAGCGGCGCGAACCTTGGGCATGGGGCCGTGGCGCGGTTTTTTTGCGGTGTCCCTGCCATTGGCCCGGCCGGCCATCGTTGCCGGCGTGGCGCTGGCCTTGATGGAAACCCTGGCCGACTACGGCACGGTGGCCTATTTTGCGGTTAACACCTTCACCACGGGCATTTACCGCGCCTGGTTTTCGCTTGGCGACCGGACTGCTGCCGCGCAACTGGCGGCCATGTTACTCGGCTTTGTTCTCTTTCTGCTGATGGCGGAACGGATTTCGCGTGGCCGGGCGCGGTATCACAACACCACCGGTCGCAACCGGCCGATGGTGGGGGCGCGGCTCTCGGGTATTCCGGCGGCACTGGCCGTGCTGGCCTGTTCGCTGCCGCTGATGCTCGGTTTCGTGTTGCCGGCGGTTTTGCTGCTGAAAATGGCGTTGACCGAAGGCGATGCCCAGTTTGGCGAGCGTTTCCTGATGCTGTCCCGCAATAGTTTTGTTCTGGCCGGCGTCACGGCGGTGATTGGTGTCTTTCTGGCGCTCTTGATGGGCTACGGAGCGCGCCTGTCCAAAACGGCATTCGCCAATGGCCTGAACCGTCTGGTTGGCCTCGGCTACGCTGTGCCGGGGGCGGTGATTGCGGTTGGCGTGCTGATTCCGGTGACGCGCCTGGACAACTGGTTGGCCGGGCAGTGGGAAGTATGGTTCGGCCATAACCCTGGTTTGTTGCTGACCGGTGGCATTGCGGCGCTGATCTATGCTTATCTGGTGCGCTTCCTGGCGGTGGCGCTGCATACTGTCGAATCCAGTCTGGCCAAAATTACGCCCAATATGGACGACGCCGCACGCAGCCTAGGGCTCGGGCAGGGCGAAACCCTGCGCCGGGTCCATGCGCCGATACTGCGTGGCAGCCTGTTTACTGCCGGGCTGCTGGTTTTTGTCGATGTAATGAAGGAACTGCCGGCGACGCTGGTCATGCGCCCCTTCAATTTCGACACGCTGGCGACGCAGGCGTACACGCTGGCTTCTGACGAGCGGCTCGCTGAAGCATCAACGGCTTCGCTGGCGATTGTGGTGGTGGGTTTGCTGCCGCTAATCGCACTGTCGCGGCAGATATCGGCGACGCGCCGGGCTTAGCCGGTCAGCATTGCTGTTTTAGCGGCCGCTTTTCCAGAAGCCGGATTTCTTCTTGTCGGATGTGCTGTCTTTTGGCGGAGAGGGCGCTGCCGCAGCGGCATTGGCTTCTTCGTCGAAACGCAGCAGATCCATCGCCAGAAGATTGGTGTCGGTGCCGTAGCAGGCTTGAACATCAACCTCTTCGATTGTGTGTTCCGGCAGCGTCTGGATGATTTCAACAGGCTTGTCTGGCGGCGCTTCCGGCAACCTGGGAACCGGTGCTTCGCCCGGCAAGGGGCTGAGTTTGCCAACACGACTCAGGACAGCCGGATCGATTTCCAGACCGGCCGGAATTTCGGCACCGTTTTGTAGCAGGAGGGCCGCGATCTCCCCATTGCCACCGCGCAAGGCCAGCCGGAGCGGCGCTCCGGGGCCATCGGCGGCCATTGCATTGACATTGGCGCCACAGCGCAGCAGTTCGCGGACAATCGCCATCTCACCCTCGAAGCAGGCAATGCGCAGCGGCAAGCCACGCACGCCGTGGATGTCGGCTTCCTCGACATCGCAGCCGTCTTCAATGGCAAGAATGACGCCACTCAGGCGACCGGCCCGAATTGCTGCAACAAGCTTGCTGGGTTGAAATCCTTTTTTTGGCATCGATCAAATCCTCTGTTCGCCTCGCGAGTTTAGGCGATCAGAGGAGCTTTGACGAGGTCTTTGGCCTATTTGAAACCGGCACGGTCAAAGATGATCTGAGCCTTGGTTTGATACATGGCGAGGTTCTTGACCGGTAATTTGTCGGCCTTGAATTTGCCCAGCGATTCCAGCCCCGGATTGGTGACCTTGACGCTGTCGACCGCCGGCCATTCGTTGTTGCCGTCGGCAAAGTAGCGCTGTGCCTGATCAGAGGCGAGATATTCGAGGAACTTGACGGCCGATTCCTTGTTGGGCGCCGTCTTCAACATGCCACCGCCGGAAACGTTGATGTGCGCACCCGTCGTAGTCTGGTTGGGCCAGACGATGCCAACCTTTTCCATCAGTTTTAGCTCTTCCGGCTTGGTCGACCGCAGCAGTCGGGCGACGTAGTAGGTATTCGAAATGGTGACGCCGCATTCGCCGGCCGAAACGGCCTTGATCTGGTCGGTATCGCCGCCCTTGGGGGCGCGGGCGAAATTGGCCACCATGCCGCGCGCAAGTTCTTCTGCCTTGGCCTCGCCCTGATGCGCAATGATTGATGCCATCAACGACAGGTTGTAGGGATGCGAGCCGGAACGGGAGCAGAGCTTGCCCTTCAGCTTCGGATTGGCCAGATCGTCGTAATTCTGGACGTCCTCGGCCTTGACCGCCGATTTGTTATAAACGATGACGCGAGCCCGGGTCGAGAATGAAAACCAGTCCTCGGCGCGCAGATGCGGCGGAATGCGCGATTCCAGCGTTTTCGAGACGACCGGCGCAAACAGGCCGAGTTCATGCGCCTTGGCAAGGCGGGCAGCATCGACCGTGAGAAAAATGTCAGCCGGGCTGTTCGCACCTTCATTCTTGATGCGCTCAAGCAGCTCATCTTCCTTGCCTTCAATCCGATTGATCTTGATGCCGGTTTGCTGGGTGAAGTTGGCGTAGAGCGCTTCATCCGTCTGGTAGTGCCGCGCCGAATAAAGGTTAAGCAGTTTTTCTTCGGCCACAGCGGTTTGTGTCAGGGTGGCAATGGCGGAGGCGATCAGTGCGGACATCAGTTTCATGCTGCAAACTCCATTAGTCAAATGAGAATGGTTCCAGTCTACAAGCAAATTATTCGCTTGTAAATGAGAATTGTTAGCAAATGCAGGTGTAAAAAAAGCGGCTTGAGCCGCTTTTCTCAGTTGCCGTCGATTATTCGCCGGGCACCGTTGTAGCGCTGCATCCAGTAGCTGCTTTCCATGCTCTCGACACGAACTTCAGCGCCGGTACGTGGTGCGTGCATGAAATGGTTGTCACCTAGATAAATGCCAACGTGCGAGAAGGTGCGGCGCATGGTGTTGAAGAACACCAAGTCACCCGGCTTCAACTGGGTGGTATCGATTTGCTGGCCAACTTCGCTCATTTCACGCGCTGTCCGGGGCAGGGCGGCGCCAATGCTGTCTTTGAACACCAGGCGAACAAAACCGCTGCAATCCAGGCCGCTGCTTTCGTCATTGCCACCGAGGCGATAACGCACGCCCACCAGCTTCAGCCCTTGCAGGATGACATCCTGAGCGGCGTTGGTGTAACGTTCAAGGAACGACATTTGCTCCTCCGGCTTGCGGACGGGTTCGGCCACGGCGGAGGTACTGACTCCACCGGCAAACAGGGCGGAAGCGAGCAAAAAGGAAGTTAGGACTTTATGCATAGCGCTGTAATATATTTGAAAAGAAGGGCACTGTAAAGTCTGGCTAAATATCGGGCGCTATAACTATGTTCATAATCCGTAATTATGAATACAATTTGCGCTCCAAGGAGTGAGGATGACGATGGATTCCTTCAAGGCACTGCTGATTGAGCAACACGATGGCAAGGTAAGCAGTGGCTTCGTCCAGATGGACGAGCGCCAACTTGATCCTGGCGAAGTCACCATTCGTGTCGCCTACTCAAGCATCAATTACAAGGATGCGCTGGCGGCGACCGGGGCAGGAAAAATCATCCGGCGCTTTCCTTGTGTGGGCGGTATCGACCTTTCCGGTACGGTGATCGAGAGTACGGACTCGCGTTTCAAGCCTGGCGATCCGGTCATCGCCACCAGTTTCGACATTGGCGTCGCCCATCACGGTGGCTACGCCGAAATCGCTCGTGTGCCGGGTGACTGGGTGGTGCCACTGCCGGAAAACCTGACGTTGTTCGATGCCATGGCCTTGGGTACTGCCGGGTTTACCGCTGCCCTCGGCATTGTCCGCATGGAAGAAAACGGCTTGCGCCCGGGGAATGGGCCGGTAATTGTCACCGGCGCTACTGGTGGCGTCGGCAGTCTGGCGGTTGATATGCTCGCCAAAAGTGGTTACCACGTGGTGGCGCTGACTGGCAAAGAGAGCGAGGCCGATTATTTGCGCGGCCTGGGGGCCGCTGAAGTAATGCTGCGTCAGAGCCTTGATCTGACAAAAATCCGTCCGCTTGATCGCGGTCGCTGGGCCGGTGCGGTAGACAACCTGGGGGGCGATATTTTGGCCTGGATTGCCAGCACCATGGAGCAGGGTGGGACGATTGCCAGCATCGGGCTGGCGGCGAGCATGTCGCTGAACACGACCGTAGCGCCATTCATTCTGCGTGGCGTTTCCCTGCTTGGCGTCGATTCCGGCTATATCCGCGAACCCTATCGCCGTGGCGTCTGGCAACGCCTGGCCAGCGATCTGCGGCCGCCGCATCTTGCCGCAATGTCGCGAAGCATCAAGATGGATGAGTTGCCAGCGACCTTCAACGAATATATTGCGGGCCGTGCCAAGGGCCGCGTGGTGGTGGACATTGCCGGAGGCTGACGTGGCTGAGTTGCCGCGCATTCTGGTGGTTGATGATTCACGGGTCGTCAGGATCTCGCTTATTCATCATTTAAAGGGTTCCTACGAGGTTCGCGAAGAAGCCGACGGCGATGCGGCATGGCAGACGCTGGTGCTGGACCATTCGATTCGCGCGGTGATTTCCGACCTCCAGATGCCCAAGCTGAATGGTTACGAATTGCTCGAGCGGGTACGCACCTCGAAGTTGCGTCGTCTGCAGCAATTGCCCTTCATTCTGGTGTCCGGCGAGGAAACCGAGGAGGAGCGTGACAAGGCCCGTGAGATGGGCGTTTCCGACTTTGTGACCAAGGGGGCAGGAAGCGCCGAAATCCTGGCGCGTCTGAACAATTTGCTGGCCTTGTCGAATGCTCAGGAAAGCCTTGATGCCGGGCGTGAGCGGATGGTTCAGGATCCGGTGACTGGACTATTCACCAGAAAATTTCTCGAACTTCAGGCAGCACAGGCGCTTTCACATTCGTCACGGCATGGTGTTGATACCAGCGTGATGGTTCTGGGATTCGATGACTTCGCCGGCATGTGCGAACGATTCGGACCGCTGGTTGCCGAGGAAATCGGAAATCGTTTTGCCAAGATGCTGGCGGGCAAGATGCGTCAGGAAGACAGCCTGGGACATTTCGGCTCCGGTCAGTACGCCGTCGTTTCGCCGGGTACGGCAATGGCCTTCTGCGCTACTTTTGCCGAACGGGTGCGCGAGGCGGTTGAGTTGGCGCGACTGACGGTGCAGGGCCAGACCGTGGCGTTGACAGTCAGTGTCGGTTTGGCCAGTGTCGCGGTCGATCAGGTCAATTCGGCCGTGGCGCTGCTGGATTGTGCCGGTCAGCGCATGCAACAGGCAATGCTGGCTGGTGGGAATCGAACCGAATCTGGTGGTATCAAGGCAGCAACGCGGCCGATTTCGATCAACCACGCTCTGGAATTGCTCGTGGCGAATCGCCCGGAACCGGTCAGGCCGCACGTTGATGCCCTTGCTCGTCAACTGTTGCCGTTGATCAGTCTGATCAATCAGGAATTGGGTTTGGCTTTGCCCATGGCAGAGATCGAACGTCGTTTGAGTGAACGGAATCCTCAACAAAAATAATCCGTTCAGTATTCGTGTAGTGCAGGAAAACCTAACTAGAGGGAGCCTTATGGCGACGTACAAGGAGTTTCACCAGTATTCCATCGAAAAGCCGAACGAATTCTGGACCGAGCAGGCCCAGCTTATCGACTGGAAAGAGCCGTTTACCCAAGTTTGCGATTATTCCCGCCCACCGTTTGCCAAGTGGTTTGTCGGTGGCAAGACCAATCTTTGCTACAACGCGGTTGACCGTCATGCCGCCAAGCGCCCGAACGACCGTGCGCTGATCTTCATTTCAACGGAAACCGATGAAGAGACGGTTTATAGCTTCGGCGAACTTCAGCGTGAAATCGAGCGCATGGCAGCGATTTACCAGAGCCTCGGCGTCAAGAAGGGCGATCGCGTCCTGATTTACATGCCGATGATTGCCCAGGCAACCTTCGCGATCCTGGCTGCAACCCGTATCGGTGCTATCCACTCGGTGGTCTTCGGCGGCTTTGCTTCCGGTTCGCTGGCTACCCGCATCGACGATGCCAAGCCGGTGCTGATTGTTTCTTCCGACGCCGGCATGCGTGGTGGTAAGGCGGTTCCCTACAAGCATCTATTGGATGAAGCCATCGAACTGGCTGAACACAAGCCGGCCAAGGTGCTGATGGTCGATCGAGGTCTGGACAAGGCTTTCAACAAAGTTGCCGGTCGCGATGTCGACTACGCTACCGAGCGTGCCAAGTTCATGGATGCCCAGGTGCCGTGTGAATGGCTGGAGTCTTCCGAGCCGTCCTACATCCTCTACACCTCCGGCACGACCGGCAAGCCGAAGGGCGTCCAGCGCGACACCGGCGGTTACGCCGTGGCGCTGGCCTCGTCGATGAAGCACATCTACTGCGGTGGCGAGGGAGAAACCTACTTCTCGACTTCCGATATTGGCTGGGTGGTCGGTCACTCCTACATCATTTACGGCCCGCTGATTGCCGGCATGGCCACCGTGATGTACGAAGGCACGCCGCTGCGTCCGGATGCCGGTATCTGGTGGCAGATCGTCGAGAAGTACAAGGTGAACGTCATGTTCTCGGCCCCGACCGCTGCCCGCGTGCTGAAGAAGCAGGATCCGGCCTTCATGCACAAGTACGACTTGTCGTCACTGAAGCACATCTTCATGGCCGGCGAACCGCTTGACCAGCCGACCCACGAGTGGTTCATGACTGAACTGCAAAAGCCGGTCATCGACAACTACTGGCAGACCGAAACCGGCTGGCCGATGCTGGCCGCGCTGCCCGGCGTCGAAAACACGCCGATCAAGTACGGTTCGCCGTCCTTCCCGGTCTACGGTTACAACCTGCAGATTTTCCGCGAAGACGGCTCGGTCTGCGATGCCAACGAAAAGGGTATCGCCGCTGTCATCCCGCCGCTGCCACCGGGCTGCCTGACGACCGTCTGGGGTCAGGACGACCGCTTTGTCAGTACCTACTTCACGCTGTTCAAGGAGCCGCTGGTTTATTCCTCTTACGACTGGGCGATCAAGGACGACGATGGTTACTTCACCATCCTCGGTCGCACCGACGACGTGATCAACGTTGCCGGCCATCGTCTTGGCACGCGTGAAATTGAGGAAGCCATCCAGAACCACCCGGCAATTGCCGAAGTGGCCGTGGTTGGCGTCGAAGACAAGCTCAAGGGACAGGTGCCGATGGCTTTCGCTGTGGTCAAGGATGCCGCCCGTGTTGCGACTCCCGAACTGGTCAAGGCGCTCGAGAAAGAGGTTTTTGCTACGGTCGACAACATTCTCGGGGCGATTGGTCGCCCGGCCCGTGTGCATTTCGTCACGGGTTTGCCGAAGACCCGTTCCGGCAAGATGCTGCGCCGTTCGTTGCAGGCGCTGGCTGAAGGCCGTGATCCGGGCGATCTGACCACCATCGACGATCCTTCGACGCTGGAACAGATCAAGAACGCATTGGCCAATTAAAGCCAATGCTTTCGATCAAAGGCCCGCCGGAGCAATCCGGCGGGCTTTTTAACGACCGGCTTGTAAGAATTCCGACTCGGGCTGAGTGGTAGAATGCCGGCCGGTTCTACCTTCAGGTTCACCCAAGCAAATGATTTACGAAACAGTGGCAGCCGTCGATCTGGGCTCCAACAGCTTCCGCCTGCAGGTCGGGCGGGTCGTCGACAACCAGATCTACACGCTGGATTCCATGAAGGAACCGGTGCGGCTGGCTTCCGGCCTGACCGCCGACAAACGGCTGGATGCACCTTCGCAGGCTCGAGCACTGGATGCCCTGCGCCGCTTCGGTGAGCGTTTGCGAGGGCTGGATAGTGGTGCCGTGCGCGTCGTGGCAACCAATACGCTGCGCGTGGCCAAAAATGCGGCAGAGTTCCTGCCACTGGCCGAGGAAGCGCTCGGCTTTCCCATCGAAATCATTGCCGGCCGCGAAGAAGCCCGGCTGATCTATATCGGCGCTTCGCACTCGCTGCCTTCGGCGGCGCACAAGCGCCTGGTCATCGATATTGGTGGCGGCTCGACAGAATTCATCATTGGCAAGCGGCATGAGCCGCAGCTGATGGAATCGCTTTACATGGGTTGCGTCAGCTACACGCTGCGCTTCTTCCCGGACCGCAAGATCGACCGGAAGCGCTTGCGCGAGGCGCAGGTGGCTGCAGCCAAGGAAATCGAACTTATTGCTGCCGATTACCAGCGCCTTGGCTGGAAAGAGGCAATCGGTTCCTCCGGTTCGGCGCGGGCGATTGCCGATGTGCTGGAAATGAATCATCTCAATCCGAACGGCGAGAGTGGCATCACCCGCGAGGGGCTCGAGAAACTGTGTGCACTTTTGATCAAGGCTGGTTCGGCTGAGGCGCTCGATTTGCCGGGGGTCAAGGGGGATCGCTTGCCGGTCCTGCCGGGTGGTGTTGCCATCATGTCGGCGATTTTCGAGGAACTTGGTCTGGAGCATATGATTTACGCCGAAGGCGCGCTGCGTCTGGGTGTGCTTTACGACCTGCTCGGGCGTTTTCATCATCAGGATATGCGCGACTCGACGGTGGCTCAGTTCCGTCGGCGTTACCAGGTCGAAGCTGATCAGGTCGAACGGGTCGAGGCGACCGCGTTATCAGCGCTGACACAGCTGGCTGAAGGCTCGCCGACCGAGGCCGATGTCCAGTTCCTGTCCTGGGCAACTCGCTTGCATGAAATTGGTATTTCCGTTGCCCACAACGCCTACCACAAGCATGGTGCCTACATCCTGACCTATGCGGATATGCCCGGCTTCTCAAAGAAGGATCAGGCGCGGTTGGCCATGCTGGTTCTTGGCCATCGCGGCAAGCTCGAGAAGATGAGTGGGATTCCTGCGGTAGACAGTGCCTGGCGGCTGATTTTCTGTTTACGCCTGGCGACGCTGCTGCACCGCACCCGCGATGATCGCGCCTTGCCCGCTTATTCGGTCAAGTTGCTGGGCACCGGTTTTCAGATTGAACTCCCGGCGGAGTGGTTGAAGGCAAATCCCTGGACAGCCGCTGCGCTGGGCGAAGAGGCTGCGGTCTGGAAGCAGATTGGGCGAGAGTATATGGTCAAGTCCATACCGACCAGGAAGCCTGTATGAACGGCGCCCCCCGATTGCAGGTCGAGTCGGGGAGAGTGATGCTGTCCGGGGCATGGACGCTGGCCGCCATGCTGCCTGATCTGGCGAATTTGCAGGAACAGCTGGCGGGGCTGAGCCAGCGTGCGGAATCCTGGGATTTGTCGGCCGTGGCCCGTCTTGATAGTGCGGCAGCCGTGCTGCTCTGGCGAAGCTGGGGCAATGCCTGGCCGGCAAAATTGGATATCTCGACGATGCACCGCCAGGTGCTTGAGCGGGTTGCCGAATTGCCTCAGATTATTCCGGGGTCGCCGATTCGGCCATTCCATATTCTTGAATTCATCGGCGGCCTGCTGCTCAAGGCGGTGGCCAATGTGCGGGGAATGATTGCGCTGTTTGGGCAATTGCTGCTCGATTTGGGCTATCTGATCAGATACCCCGGCGATATCCCATGGAAGGAAATCGCCGCCAACGTTTACAAGTCAGGGGCGCAGGCCCTGCCAGTGACCGCCCTGGTTGGTTTTTTGATCGGGATCACCCTCAGTTACCTGTCGGCGCTTCAATTGAAGAACTTTGGGGCCGATCTTTTCATCATCAACATTCTGGGCATTTCCATCATCCGTGAATTGGGTCCGGTGCTGGTTGCCGTGCTGGTCGCCGGCCGTTCCGGCTCGGCAATGACGGCACAGATCGGCGTTATGCGGGTTACCGAGGAAATCGACGCGCTATCAACCATGGGTATCTCGCGCACTGTCCGCGTGGTTTTGCCCAAAATTGTGGGGTTGACCGCAGTAATGCCCCTGATTGTCCTCTGGACCTCATCCGTAGCGCTGCTCGGTGGCATGTTGGCTGCCATGCTGCAACTGGACCTGTCGCTGATCTATTTTCTGGATAACCTGCCGCGTGCAGTGCCGGTTGCCAACCTCTATATCGGTCTTGGCAAGGGACTGGTTTTTGGTTTCATCATCGCATTGATCGCCTGTCATTTTGGCTTGCGGGTCAAACCCAATACCGAAAGCCTGTCGGCCAATACGACCAGTGCCGTGGTGACAGCGATCACGGCAGTTATTCTGGTCGATGCGGTGTTTGCCATTTTCACCCGCCATATCGGCGTGCCGAATTTATGAGTCAGGCGGCAGTCGTCGAACTGGCAGGGATCAGCACTGTCTTCGCGGGTCAGTATATTCACCGTGACCTGAATCTGCGGGTAGAAGCCGGGCAGATTCTCGGGCTGCTGGGTGGCTCAGGGAGCGGTAAAACCACGTTGTTGCGCGAAATGCTGGGCCTGCTCCGGCCAACGGCCGGTAGTGTTCGTCTCTTTGGTAGCGACCTCAATGACGCTGATCCGGTTGCCCAGCGTAGCGTCAGACGCCGGCTTGGCATGCTGTTTCAGCACGGTGCATTATTTTCGGCGCTCTCCGTTTTTGACAATATTGCGTTCCCGCTACGCGAACTGCGTTGCTTGGACGAGGACTGGATCTGCCGTCTGGTGCACCTCAAACTGGCGATGGTCGAACTTGAGCCGGCACACGGCAAGCTAATGCCGGCTGAGCTCTCCGGGGGCATGGTCAAGCGTGTCGCGCTGGCCCGGGCGCTCGCCCTGGAGCCGGAATTGCTGCTGCTTGATGAGCCGACCGCGGGACTTGATCCGGATCGCAGCCAGAACTTTGTCGAGCTGGTTGGCTCCTTGCAGCAGGCGCTTGGCCTGACTGTCATCATGGTTACCCACGACCTGAACACACTGGCCGGCCTGGCCACTCATGTCGCCGTTCTGGCCGATGGGCACATCATCGCCTGCGGCCCCAAGGATGAAGTGATGACGGTCGATCACCCCTTTGTTACCGGCTTTTTTGGCGCAGATCGCCGGAAGCTGCTTTAATACTGAGCCATGGAAAACAAGTCGCACGCCTTCGCCGCCGGACTCTTCGCCATCACGCTTTTGGCAGCGACACTGTTCGCCATCTTTTGGCTGGGTGGATCTAGGGAAGCTACGCACGACTACGTCGTCGTCACCAAGCAGAATATCGGCGGGCTGAATCCGCAGGCGCAGGTCCGCTACCGTGGTATCAGGGTCGGCAAGGTCAGCGATATCCGGCTTGATCCGGATGATTTCAGCAATATTCTGGTGACCATTTCGGTCAACGAAGATGTGCCGCTGACCCGCGGTACCGTCGCCAAGCTGAATTACCAGGGCGTCACCGGGTTGGCGCATATCCTGTTGCTGGAAACCGGCAAGGAACAGGAGCCGCTGGAACCCAACGACGAAAAGCCGCCTCGCATCACGATGATTCCTTCATTGCTCGACGAACTCGGGGAAACCGGCACGGCGACGCTACGCCAGGCGCGGCAACTGATGGTGAGCGCCAACGCCATGCTGAGTGAAGAAAACCGGCAGCACCTCACGGCGACGCTGGCCAACATGGAGTCGGCCTCGGCCAATATGAAACCCGCCTTGGAGAATCTGAACGCCACGCTGATTCAGATGAAAAAGGTGCTGGATGACCAGAATGTGAAAAAGCTCTCGCTCGCGGTTGCCGAGGTTGGACCATTGCTGGCCGATACCCGGGTGATGATCGCCAAAATGCAGTCGGCAACGGATAAGTTTGACGTTGCCATCGGTGATCCATCGGCCAATGGCGTCTCGGCCCTGATGCCTCGCCTGAACGAGTTGGCCACCGATTTCTCGATGACCTCCCGCCAGTTAAGCCGCGTTTTGCGCATTCTGGAAGATACGCCGCAAGGCTTGGTCTTTGGTGCACCAGCCTTGCCGCCGGGGCCAGGCGAGCCGGGTTTCTCTTCCAGCGGAGAGAAGTAACGTGCGCCGGCTAGCTTTGCTCCTGAGTATTCTTTTTCTCGCCGGTTGCTTTACTTCCGGCAAACGGGGCGCTGAAAAAGGTCTGGCAATCCACGATCTCGGGATGCCGACATCGCGGTTGGTCAGCGAAGAGAGAAAATCCCCGATTGCGGTCGAGGTGCGTGTTCCGCTCTGGATGGACACGCTTGGTGTCAATTATCGGCTGGCCTATGCCGATACCTCGCGTCTGCGCGAATACTCGCAAGTCCGCTGGGCTGGAGCGCCGGCCAGAATGGTTCAACAGCGCCTGATGCAACAACTCGGCATGTCGAATTCGGGGCAGGTCGGTGCCAGATGTCTGCTACTGGTGGAGATCAATGAGTTCAGCCAGGTTTTTCTCACTCCGGATCGCAGCAAAGGCGTTTTGCAGGGAAGAGCAATCTGGCTGGACCGGTCGCGTCGTCAGTTGGCGGAGCTGAATCTTGAGATCGAAAAATCGGCTTATAGCCAGGATTCAGTCGGTGGGGTCAGGGCCCTTCAGTCCACGGTCGAGCAATTGACCGGCGACCTGCTGAACTGGGAAAAACAGCTGTTGGCCAGCGGCAAGATCGCGGCCTGTTCCGGCTAGTCGGAAATGATGCGTTCGGCGATGCGTTGTTTGATATCTGCGAGGTCGTTGTCAAAGTGGGTGTAATGCATCAGCGAAAGACCGAAAACGCAGGCATAGAGCAGCAAGCTGCGACTTTTTGCTTCGGCATCCGACATGCCGGCGGTGACAAACAGTTTTTGCGTGCATTCAAGACGGTAAAGATCGACCGATTCAACAATCGCCGCCGCTTGCGCATCGTGGCGGGCCCAATCTCTGACCGCCAGTTCAATCGCCATGCCCTTGCGGTTTCGACTAGCACCGTAAACTTCAATTAGATAATGCAACTGGTCGCGTTCCTTGCCCGGCAGCACCGCGGTCGTTTTCTCGATATCACGGATGCGGCCTTCCTTCCAGAATTCGAGTACCGCATCAATCAGGGCCTGTCTGTCCTTGAAGTGCCAGTAAAAACTGCCCTTGGTGACACCGCAGCGCTTGGCGAGCAACTCCACGCGCAAACCGGAGACCCCGTCGCGGGCGAGTACTTCGATAGCAGCTTCTATCCAGCGCTCAGGGTCGAGTTGGACACGTGGCTTTGGCAATTTACCAGAGGCCGTCGAAGATGTTGATTTTACGGGAGACTTGACAGGTTTATTTTCCATACGCTACCGTATGCGTTTCCATACGAAACAGTATGGGCATTGTGCGGATTGAGTGGGCGTCTGTCAAACAGACGAACAGGTTTGAATATAATTAATCGAGGAAAAAGGAGAGCTCCATGAAAATTCTCGTCCCCGTCAAACGGGTAGTTGATTACAACGTCAAAGTTCGCGTCAAAGCGGATGGTTCGGGTGTAGATCTCGCCAACGTCAAGATGAGCATGAACCCCTTCGACGAAATCGCCATCGAAGAAGCCGTACGCCTCAAAGAAGCCGGCATCGCCACCGAAGTCATCGCCGTCTCCTGTGGTGTCACCGCCTGCCAGGAAACCCTGCGCACCGCCATGGCCATCGGTGCCGACCGCGGCATCCTCGTTGAAACCGACGTCGACCTCCAGCCGCTCGCCGTCGCCAAGCTCCTCAAAGCCCTCTGCGACAAAGAACAACCCCAACTCGTCATCTGCGGCAAACAAGCCATCGATGACGACGCCAACCAGACCGGCCAGATGCTCGCCGCCCTGCAAAACTGGCCGCAAGCCACCTTCGCCTCCAAAGTCGTCATCGCCAACGGCAAAGCCAGCGTCACCCGTGAAATCGACGGCGGCCTCGAAACCCTCGAGATCAATCTCCCCGCCGTGGTCAGTACCGACCTGCGCCTCAACGAACCGCGTTACGCCACGCTGCCCAACATCATGAAAGCCAAGAAAAAGCCGCTCGACACCGTCAAGCCGGCCGACCTTGGCGTCGACGTCACCCCGCGCCTCACCACCCTCAAGGTCGCCGAACCCGCCAAGCGCAGTGCCGGCATCCGGGTCGCCGACGTCGCCGAACTCATCAACAAACTCAAGAACGAAGCCAAGGTGATCTAAATGACTATTCTTGTAATCGCCGAACACGACCACCAGCAACTCAAGGCTGCCACCCTCAACACCGTCGCTGCCGCCCAAAAGATCGGTGGCGAAGTACACGTTCTCGTTGCCGGTAGCAACTGCAATACCGCCGCTCAGGCCGCAGCCCAATTGCAAGGCGTCGCCAAAGTCAAAGTGGCCGACGCCGCCCACTACCAAAGCCAGACCGCCGAGAACCTCACCGCCCTCGTCATCGCCCAGGCAGCCGGCTACACCCACATCCTCGCCCCGGCCACCACCTTCGGCAAGAACCTCAGCCCAAGAATCGCCGCGCTCCTCGACGTCGCCCAGATCTCCGAAATCACTGGTATCGACAGCCCGGACACCTTCGTTCGTCCCATCTACGCCGGCAATGCACTCGCCACCGTGCAGAGTGCCGACAAGATCAAGGTCATCACCGTCCGCACCACCGCCTTCGATGCCGTCGGCACCGGTAACAGTGCTGCGGTCGAAAGCATCAGCCCGGCCGCCGACACCGCCCAAAGCACCCTGACCAACCGCGAACTGACCAAGTCCGAGCGTCCCGAACTCGGTGCCGCCAAGATCATCGTTTCCGGCGGGAGAGGACTAGGCAGTGGCGAGAACTACCACACCCTGCTCGAACCGCTCGCCGACAAGCTTGGTGCGGCGCTCGGTGCAAGCCGTGCTGCTGTCGATGCCGGCTTTGTCCCGAACGATTATCAGGTCGGCCAGACCGGCAAGATCGTTGCGCCACAGCTCTACATCGCGATCGGCATTTCGGGTGCCATCCAGCATCTGGCCGGCATGAAGGAGTCGAAAGTCATCGTGGCGATCAACAAGGATCCCGATGCACCGATCTTCCAGGTGGCGGATTACGGGCTCGTGGCTGATCTGTTTGAAACCGTGCCGCAACTGGTTGCTGCCGTCGGCTAATATTGCCGTGTGAATCTAACGGACACATTGCTGGGCGAAGAATGGTACTGGGCAGCTTGGGCTGTCTGGTTTCTGTTTTTCGCCCGCAGTCTTTGGCAAGCCCCCTGGGCGCGGCTGAAGGACTCCGAACAGATGAATGTCTGGCTTGGCATGGTGGTTCTGCTGACGCTGATCTGGAGTCTCAAGGCCGGGGTCAAGCCGGGTCTGGCATTCCACCTATTAGGTGCGACGGTGTTTACGCTCAGCTTTGGTCCACATCTGGCATTTATCGGGCTTTCGCTGGTAACTGCAGGAATTACCCTGAATGGCGCTGCAGGCCCTTTTGCCTATGCGGCCAACGCATTGGTGGTGGCGGGGGTCGGCGTTGGCCTGAGCCAAGCGCTTTATCGCCTGCAGGCTGCGATTCTCCCAAAGCATTTTTTTGTTTATATCTTCGCCAACGGGTTTTTCGGGGCGGCACTGACAATGATTGGTGTGGGCTTCTTTGTCACCGTGTTTCTGGCTTTGTCTGGGGCTTACGAATGGGAGTACCTGATCAATGAGTACTTCCCTTATTTTCTTCTGCTGGCCTTTTCTGAAGCCTGGTTGTCAGGCATGGTGATAACGCTTTTTGTCATATATCGACCAGATTGGGTGGTGACTTTCAGTGATTCCCGTTATTTGGACGATTGATCGCGGTTACAATTTGCGAGAATTTTAATCTTTGAGGGTCGTGTTCTTGAATTTTCGGGCTTTTCGCTGCTTTCTGTCGCTGGTTTTTCTCGTTGTTTCAAGCGGGGTATCAGCGGTTGGCTTGGGTGAGCTGCGCGGTAATCCTGATCTCGGAGATCGACCGCGGCTCGAAATTGAGCTTCTCGGTGCTGACAATCAAAATATCGAGTCTTCCTGCTTTCGCCTGATACAGCCCAAAAGTACTGGTGATCTACCCTGGTTGAAAAAGGCTACTCTGGTTGTCCGCAAGGGAAAACCGCTGGTTCTTGAGATACGCTCCGATGTCCCGCTCAGCGAACCCATTCTGGAGTTGGCTGTACATATTGGATGCGGCCAGGAAGTTTCTCGCCAATACGTCTTGCTTGCCTCGCCTGTCAAGGATGGCGCGCCTCCCGTTGTAGATCCGCGGCCGTTGCGTGAGGCTTCAATTTCCTCCGACAGTCGTAGCGCGTCGCGCAACACCCGGCATATTCCCGTAGCCGCGAGATCGGATGATGCCCCTCAGCGTTTGGTTCCGCGTCGTCAGGCGGGGCGACATGCTGCGACAGGGATGCCGGATCGAGTGATGTTGTCGAGCGGCGTTGATGTCGGGGAGCCATCGTTGCGTCTGGCGACTGAACTGTTTTCCGTGAAAGAGGTGAAAGAAGCGCAGCGCGAGATTCTTCGTCTTGAGTTCCGGATGCTGATGGTGCTGAACGAGCAGGCAACAAGCCAGCTGGCAACGGCGGAAAAGTTGCGCAATATGGAAGCCACGCTAGGTGAATTGCAGCAGCGTGCTGTTGAATTTGCCCAGCGTGTGGAAAAAGGGTCGCCTGCCGAGGGCACACAAGTGCCCGTCGCGGATTCGCCAAAGGTTCAGCCGGCGATACCTCCCGTTGGGGTGGATGTTGTCAAGCCGGCGCGCCTGCCAGCTCCTGCTATTGAAGAATCGTCCGGTCTTTCTGAATGGAGCCTTTACGGTGCTTTGCTGGGCGCACTGCTCGGCATTGGTGCTTGGCTAGGCTGGAAAAATTATCGTGAACGGCAGCAACGTCGGGTCGAGGAGGAGTTTCAGCTTCTGGCGCCGGCGATTGCTGTTGATCCCCAGCATATTGATGAGTTCGATGATGCCGGTCAGGTAGATCTGCATGTCGAGCCTTCTTTTACGGGCATGGCGACGCCGGTCGATCTCGAGCTTGATGGTGGTGCGCACGGTTCGGGCAAGCCTACGAACATTTATCACAACGTGCCCGCCGTTACTCAAGAGTCGGTGATGTCGATCAGTTCTACGACGGTTGACGAGCATTTCGAAGCTAATCCCGTTATGGAACTGGCCGACATCATGCTGTCCTTTGGTCGGGTAAAAGGGGCGGCTCAGGCGCTTCAGGAATACATCGACAATAATCCGGAGGAAGCTTTGCAGCCCTGGATTCGGCTAATGGATGTTTACCGGATGGCGGGCATGCGTTCTGAATTTGAGACGGTTGCGACCAATCTTAATCAACACTTCAACGTTGAAGTGCAACAATGGGATGTGGCTCAATCAGTAGCCACGCCAAAATCCGTGGATTTTGCGCTTGATGGTGGCGATGCGCCTCTCCCGGTAGCGCCCCGCCCCGAATCCCTTGAAGACATGCCGCGCATCATGAGCATGATCTGCGAACTATGGGGAACAGGCGACGTGGTCGGCTACCTCTATCAGTTGTTGCGCGACAATCGCGGTGGCAAACGTCTTGGTTTTGCACTCCCCGTCGTTGAGGAAACGCTTTTCCTTATCGAACTCAAGGAAACCTCCAATCGTATTGAATAGGATGATGTGATCTCATGAGTGAATACACTGCTCCGCTGAAGGATATCCGTTTTGTCATGCAGGAACTGGCCGGCCTTGAACAGGTGGTTTCATTGCCGGGCTGCGAGGAGGCGACACCGGATGTCGTCGATGCCATTCTGGAAGAGGCAGCAAGATTTTCCGGTGAGGTACTTTCTCCGCTGAATGCTGTTGGCGACAAGAATGGCGCCAAATGGAAAGACACTGTTGTCACGACGTCCCCGGGCTTCAAGGAGGCTTACCGGCAGTTCGTCGATAACGGCTGGAACGGTTTGGGTTGCGATCCGGAATTTGGTGGTCAGGGCTTGCCCCGCTTATTGTCGACGGCCGTCAGCGAGATGTGGAAGGCTTCCAATCATGCCTTCTCGCTCTGTCCGATGCTGACGCAGGGTGCCATTGAAGCCCTGATGATTGCCGGTACCGACGAGCAAAAGGCTGCCTATCTGCCGAACCTGGTTTCCGGTGAATGGACCGGGACCATGAACCTGACCGAGCCTTCGGCAGGTTCAGACCTCGCCGCGGTGCGCAGTCGTGCCGAGCCGGTTGGGGATGGCACCTACAAGATTTTCGGTCAGAAGATTTTTATTACCTACGGTGAGCACGACATGACGGACAACATTGTCCATCTCGTGCTGGCCCGAACACCCGATGCGCCGGAAGGTGTCAAGGGAATTTCGCTGTTCGTCGTGCCCAAATTCATGCTCCAGGCTGATGGCTCGCCGGGTGAGCGGAATGATGTCTTCTGTGTCTCGATCGAACACAAGCTGGGTATTCACGGTAGTCCGACTGCCGTTCTGGCCTTCGGCGACCACGGCGGTGCGATTGGTACGCTGGTCGGCGAAGAGAATCGTGGCCTCGAGTACATGTTCATCATGATGAACGCGGCCCGCTTCAATGTCGGTCTGGAAGGGCTGGGGGATGCCGAGCGTGCCTACCAGCGCGCCGCCGCCTATGCCAAGGATCGCGTTCAGGGCACGGAAGTCGGTGTTCGTGGCGGACCGAAAGTGCCGATCATCAAACATCCGGACGTGCGCCGCATGCTGATGTCCATGCGCGCCAGAATTGAAGCCATGCGTGCCTTGGCTTACGTGACGGCGGCCGCACAGGATAATGCCCACGGCAATCCGGACGAGGTGGCGCGCAAGAAAGGCCAGGCCTTTGCCGATCTGATGATTCCGGTCGTCAAGGGCTGGTGCACCGAAAGTGCCATCGACATCGCCTCACTTGGCGTTCAGGTACATGGTGGCATGGGTTACATCGAGGAAACCGGTGCCGCCCAGCATCTGCGTGATGCCCGAATCACCACTATCTACGAGGGTACGACAGCGATTCAGGCCAATGACCTGATCGGTCGCAAGATTGCGCGCGAGCAGGGCGTTACCATCAAGGCAGTGATCGCCGACATGCGTGCGGCGGCCGTTCAGCTTGATGGCGACCTGGCTGCCATCGGCGCTCGCCAGAATGCTGCGGTGGACGCCCTGGAAAAGGCAGTTTCCTGGATCGTCGGCAATTTCTCGACGGATCCCAAGGCAGCCCATGCCGGTGCGGTTCCTTTCCTTCATCTGCTGGGCATCGTTGCCGGTGGCTGGCAGCTCGGTCGATCCGCTGTGATCGCTCGAGCCCGGATTGCGGCAGGCGAGAGCGATCCGTTCTGGCCTGCCAAGCTGGCAACAACGCGTTTCTTTGCCGATCATTTCCTGACACAAGCGGCTGGCTTGTCCGAATCCGTGGTCGCCGGTGCTAGCGGCACGCTTGAAATGGCTGACGACAGCTTCTAAATAAGCAGTCTCGTTTTGCCCGGAAGCCCGCGAATGTTGTTATAATCGCGGGCTTTTCAACCTTGCCCTACCGCGAACGCATGGCGGAGGGTATATCCCAAAAGGAGATTGCATGCGCCATTACGAAATCGTATTTATCGTCCATCCGGACCAAAGCGAACAAGTGCCCGGCATGGTCGAGCGCTATCGTGCCATCGTTACCGCCAAGAGCGGTACGATTCACCGTCTGGAAGACTGGGGCCGCCGCCAGCTGGCTTACCCGATCCAGAAGATCCACAAGGCTCACTACGTCATGATGAACATCGAGTGCGACGGCGAAACGCTGAACGAACTCGAGCATTCCTTCAAGTTCAACGACGCCGTGCTGCGCCACCTCATCGTCAAGATGAAGGCGGCTGTGACGACTCCTTCCCCGATGATGAAGGAAGAGAAGTCCAAGTCCCTGATGGGTGGTGACGTTGCTGCTGCGGCTCCTGCCGAACCGGCTGCTGCCTAAAGCATTATTCGTACGGGTTTTTTGGGAAATAACGGCTGAACTGTATCGAAATCTCCGGTTTTCTGGTCGAGCGCAAAGCTTTGCGCTACACACCGACCGGCGTGCCAGTCAGTGAAGGAAAGCTGCAACATAGCTCCTCGCAGACTGAAGGCGGTACAGAGCGACTGGTGGAAGTGGAAATAGCTGTTCTGGCCTTGGGCGAATCTGCCCGCTGGCTACAGGCGGCACCCCTTGGCGGGGCAGTCAAACTGACTGGATTTCTTGCTGCCAGAAGCCGCAACAGCAAAGCACCCGTACTGCATGTGAATTCAATAGAATTTTTGGAAGGAAACGAAAATGGCTCGATTCTTCAAGAAGAAGGATGACGACAAGAAAAAGAAGCGCGGCAATGGTCTCTTCAAGCGCCGTAAATTCTGCCGCTTTACGGCAGAAAAAGTCGAACAGATCGACTACAAGGATGTGGATGTTCTGAAGGAATTCATTCAGGAAAACGCCAAGATCATGCCGGCTCGTCTGACCGGCACCAAGGCTGGATATCAGCGCCAATTGGGTACCGCCATCAAGCGCGCCCGCTTCCTGGCGCTGCTGCCTTTCACCGACAACCATCAATAAGCGAGGGAACGAAACATGCAAATCATTCTGCTCGAAAAGGTTGTTAACCTCGGTAACCTCGGTGAAGTCGTCAAGGTCAAAGACGGTTACGCCCGTAACTTCCTGATTCCGAAGCGTATGGCCAAGCGTGCTACGCCGGCTGCCATGGCTGAGTTCGAAGCCCGTCGTGCCGATCTGGAAAAGCTGGCTGCTGAAAAGCTGGCCGCTGCTCAAGGCGCTGCTGACAAGATGGCCGGTGTTTCCGTTTCCGTCGCCCGCAAGGCCGGCATGGACGGTCGCCTGTTTGGCTCCGTTGGTAACGCTGACATTGCTGACGCACTGAAGGCCGCCGGCTTCGTTGTGGACAAGGCTGCCATCCGCATGCCGGACGGTCCGCTCAAGGCACTTGGCGAGTTCCCGCTTGACGTTGCCCTGCACACCGATGTGCTGGCCAGCATTACCGTGGCGGTTGTTGCCGAGTAATTCCGGTCACCCTTCACGCCAAAAGGCCTCGCTGTTGCGAGGCCTTTTTAATTTAAACTAGGCTCCATGAACCAACGTCCGCAGAAACCCCGTATTACCGATTCCACGCTTGATCATTTGCGTGTTCCGCCCCACTCGATCGAGGCAGAACAGTCCATCCTTGGTGGCCTGTTGCTCGACAATCAGGCTTGGGACCGGATGGGGGATCTGATCAACGACACCGATTTTTATCGCGACGAGCATCGACGTATCTTCCGGCAGATCAAAAATCTGCTGGAACGGGCCAAGCCGGCCGATGTGATTACCGTGGCCGAGGCGCTGGATGCAGCCGGGGAGGGTGACCAGACCGGTGGCCTGGCCTATCTCGGTGAATTAGCGGCGAATACACCGTCGGCGGCCAATATCAAGCGTTATGCCGAGATTGTCCGCGAGCGGTCGGTCTTGCGTCAGCTGGTAGCAACGGCTGACGAAATTGCTTCCGATGCGCTAAATCCGCTGGGCCGCGATGCTGATACGTTGCTTGACGAAGCCGAATCGAAGATTTTCAAGATCGCCGAGGCAGGTGCCGGGCATAACGAAGGTTTCGTGCACATCAATCCGCTCTTGACGCAGGTGGTAGAGCGGATTCAGGAACTCCACGACCGGGATAATCCTTCCGATATTACCGGGGTACCGACCGGCTTCACCGATCTCGACCAGAAGACCTCGGGCTTCCAGCCGGGCGACCTGATTATCGTTGCTGGTCGCCCGTCCATGGGCAAAACCGCCTTTGCCTTGAACATTGCCGAAAACGTGGCGGTCGAGTCCGGCTTGCCGGTTGGCGTGTTTTCGATGGAAATGGGCGGGGCGCAGCTGGCAATGCGGATGCTGGCCTCGATTGGTCGGCTCAACTCGCAAAGTTTGCGCACAGGGCGGATGACTGATGACGAGTGGTCGCGGCTGTCGTTCGCTCTGGGAAAACTGCACGAGGCACCAATCTATATCGATGAAACCGGTGGCCTCAGCCCAGCCAATCTACGGGCCCGGGCCCGGCGCCTGGCGCGTCAGTATGGTGGCAAACTTGGCCTGCTGGTCATCGACTACATCCAGTTGATGAGCGGCAATCGTCAAGGTGAAAACCGCGCTACCGAAGTTTCGGAAATTTCCCGCTCGATCAAGTCGCTGGCCAAGGAATTGCAGGTGCCCATCGTGGCGCTGTCGCAGCTTTCGCGTAAGGTTGAGGAGCGTACCGACAAGCGACCAATGATGTCCGACTTGCGTGAGTCAGGCGCTATCGAACAGGATGCCGACGTAATCCTGATGATGTACCGCGAGGAATATTACAAGCCGGATACGCCCGACAAGGGCTTGGCCGAAGTGATCATCGGCAAGCAGCGTAACGGTCCCACCGGAACTGTACGCATGGCCTTTATCGGTGAGTACACACGCTTCGAAAATCTGGCCAGCGGTGGGTTTGTCAGCTCGGACAATTGATCCACCGCACCCCCGAAACTACAGCTCGACCCGCTTTGCACTGATTGAATATTCGATGGCAGCCGCGTCCTTGCCATCCATGAGCCCCTTGGGCGATTCCAGTTGTGGCAAGAGCAGAAATGGCATTGGAGTAATCTTGCCCGGTAGCGTCACGTCGCTGCCGACGTTGAAGGCAATCCAGTTCATCTCCCAGACGCCAAACAGGACTTTCTTCAGCGAGAGCAGCTTGCTGTCCCGGTCAGACAGGCCTTCAAGGGCAATGGCTCGACGGACATCGCTGGGATCGACCGGAATCCAGCCGTAACCCGGTACGTAGAACTCGGCCCGGACATGCTGCCCGCGCGTTGCATCGTCGCTCGACAGGCCGAGGCTACGGAAGAGGCGGGACGGGGCTACCCGCAAGCCATAAACGCAACGCGCCGGGATGCCGATTGAGCGGCAAACTGCAACAAAAAGACCATTGATGTCCGCCGAGCGCCCGCCATATTGGCCACGAATCAACTGCTGGCGAACGTCGCCGATGCCGCTGCCGGGTAGTGACGGGTCATAAATTGTATTGTCCACAACCCATTCGTAAACTGCCTTGGCTTGTGCCACAGGATCCTTGATCCGGCCGAGTATGCGTTCGCCCAGCTGGAAGGAGAGACCTTCATTGGGGATCAGCTGCGAGGACTGGAGATTGCGGCGCAGAATATCTTCCCGCTCCGGTGCAACCGTTCGCTTGGTCACATCGAAATGTCGGTCGGCAGTGGTAACCAGTGTCTTGAACTGCAGTCTGCCTTCGCTACCATCCCGCCATTCGCAATGGAAAACCTCAAGATTTCCATCGGGCAGGCGGCGCATACTCGAATTTCCCGGGTTGCCTTCCCAGGCATGGCCCAAGGTGCGCTGAAACAGGGTGTCCTGATTCAAAGGCAAGGGAAGCCAGAGTTTGGTGAGGCCGCTATTGTTCTTCAGGTTGACCGTCGTGACGACTTCGTAGGTCCGCCATTCAGATGGCGGTTCCGGTGCCTTGACCGGTGGCAGGCGGGCTGCTGACGTGCCTTGTGGCGGCTTTTCGGTGACAGGGTCGTCCGCTGTATGGGCGACAGGCCCAGGGGGGGGGAGCGATGCTGGGGGCTTTGCACGGCCGCGCCTGGCTGTCGAGCCGGGCTTTGCTTTGCCCGTGGATTTGGTTTTCGCTGAGCCGGGTTTGGCCGTTGACGCTTTACCCGCAGCCTGTTTTTTGGCCGCCCAGGCGTCGGATACAAGGAAGGTAAGAGCTGCAGCTGAAGCTAGAAAGTTGCGACGTTTCAAAAATTTCCTCCGGCAGAGACAGCCCGTGGCTGAAACGAAAAGGCCGTGTCGCTGACACGGCCCCTTTAGTTATTGAACCGAATTATAGCACTTCAGCCGCGTGGTCCGCCAAGCGGGAACGCTCACCACGTTGTAACGTAATGTGACCGGAGTGCGCCCAGCCCTTGAAACGATCAACGACGTAGGTCAGACCGGAACTGCCCTCGGTCAGATAAGGCGTATCGATCTGCGCGATGTTGCCCAGGCAGATCACCTTGGTGCCGGGCCCGGCGCGGGTGACCAGCGTTTTCATCTGTTTCGGTGTCAGGTTCTGGGCTTCGTCGATGATCAGGTATTTCTTCAGGAAGGTTCGGCCGCGCATGAAATTCATCGACTTGACCTTGATCCGCGAGCGGATGATGTCGTTGGTTGCTGCCTTTCCCCAGTCGCCACCATAGGGGCTGCTGTCCTTGTCGTCGGAATGGGTAAGGACATCAAGGTTGTCTTCGAGAGCACCCATCCACGGCGCCATTTTTTCTTCTTCGGTGCCAGGCAGGAAACCGATATCTTCTCCGACCGGCACAGTCGCCCGGGTCATGATTATTTCGGCAAACTGCTTCGATTCGAGAACCTGGGTCAGTCCGGCCGCCAGGGTCAGCAGCGTTTTGCCGGTACCCGCCTGGCCGAGAAGCGTAACGAAATCGATATCCGGGTTCATCAGCAGATTCATCGCGAAATTCTGCTCACGGTTTCTTGCCGTGATGCCCCAGACGGCATTTTTTGGATGACTATAATCGACCAGGGTTTCGAGCACGGCTGTCTTGCCGGCAGTTTCCTTGACGATGGCAGTGAAACCGTCGTTTTCCAGCCAGAGGAACTCATTGACCAGCATTTGCGGGCAGAGTGGTCCATTGACTTTGTAGAAGGTCTTGCTGTCCTTCTTCCAGGACTCCATGTTCTTGCCATGCTTGTCCCAGAAATTGTTGGGCAGGGCGCGGGTGCCGGTGTAGAGGATGTCGGTATCCTCCAGCACTTTGTCGTTGAAGTAATCCTCGGCCAGCAGGTTGAGGGCACGCGACTTGATGCGCATGTTGATGTCTTTCGACACCAGGATGACCGGGCGCTTGGGGTATTTTTTCTGGAGGTGGATGACCACCGACAGTATCTGGTTGTCGACCTTGGAAGTCGGCAGGCCTTGGGGCAATTCGCTGCTGATCGCCTCGGTCTGCAGGAAGAGGCGGCCACTGGCCTGTTTGCTGGAAGGCGCGTAGAGGTCAATGCCTTCGTCGATGTCGTCGCCGTTGGCTGCCAGCAGCTCATCAAGCATGCGCGAGGTCTGGCGGGCGTTGCGGGCAATTTCCGACATGCCCTTCTTGTTGTTGTCGAGTTCTTCCAGCGTCATGATGGGCAGGAAGATGTCATGTTCCTCGAAGCGGAAAAGGCTGCTTGGGTCGTGCATCAGCACGTTGGTGTCGAGGACGAAAAGTTTGATAACTGCGGGCTTCTTTGAGGCAGCGGGCTTGCGCGGCATGGAATGGGCCTTGGGTTGGGGTTTAGAGGGCTTTGACGAAATCCAGAACTTCCTGAGCGTGGCCGGGTACTTTCACCCCGCGCCACTCGCGACGCAGAACGCCGCTACGATCAATGACGAAGGTGCTGCGTTCGACGCCACGCACTTGTTTCCCATACATGTTTTTCATTTTCATGACAGCGAACAGATTACACACCGCTTCGTCGGCATCGGAGCCAAGTTCGAACGAGAAGTTCTGCTTGGTTTTGAAGTTCTCATGCGATTTCACGCTGTCGCGGGAAATACCCAAAATAACGGTGTTGACCGCAGCAAACTCGGCGTAAAGGTCGCGGAACTGCTGGCCTTCCGTCGTGCAGCCTGGTGTGCTGTCCTTGGGGTAGAAGTAGATCACCACGGCCTTGCCGGTCTGAGCGGCGAGGCTGAAGGTCTGGCCACCGGTGGCTGGCAGGGAGAAGTCAGGGATTTTGCTATCGATCATGCGGTAGTCTCATTTTGGTTTGTTGAGCCATTGTCGGCAAATCCCGGCAGGGCGGTCAACCCGTCATTTGCTAAACTTCGGCTCATGCGAAAAATTTGCGCCTGTATTGTCCTGATTATTAGCCTGGCTGGCTGCGGCCAGTCCTGGAACGATCCGTATCCGTCAGCCGATGCCGGGGGCAACATTCTTTATACCGCCTTTACCGATCGTCCCAAGCATCTCGATCCGGCGCAATCCTATACCGAGGACGAAATCACCTTTACGGCGCAGATCTACGAGCCGCCGCTGCAATATCACTATCTGAAGCGACCGTACGAACTCATTGCCTCAACGCTGACGCAGGTGCCAATCCCCCGCCATTTCGATGCCAAGGGCCGCGAATTGCCAGCGAACGCGCCAGTCGAGCAGATTGCCGAGAGTATTTACGAGCTGAAACTGAAGCCGGGAATTCGTTACCAGCCGCATCCGGCCTTTGCGCTCGACGCCTACGGTCAACCGCTTTATTTGGGCAAAAACGTTGCTGATGGTCGGCAGGTGGTTGCGGACTTTTCGCAAACCGGTACTCGTGAGTTGACCGCTGATGACTATATTTACCAGATCAAGCGCCTGGCCCATCCCCGTCTGCATTCGCCTATCTTTGGCATGATGGCGGACAAGATCGTTGGCTTGAAGGAACTAGGCGAGAACTTGCAGAAGGCAGCCAGGGATCTGCCAGCCGATGCCTGGCTTGATCTGGATGCCTTCCCGCTTTCCGGGATTGAAAAGGTTGATGCGCTGACCTGGCGCATCCGCATCAAGGGCAAGTACCCGCAGTTCCTCTACTGGCTGGCCATGCCCTTCTTCGCACCGGTGCCGCGAGAAGCCGACCGTTTCTTTGCCCAGCCGGGTATGGCAGCCAAGAATCTGACGCTGGATTGGTGGCCGGTCGGCACCGGGCCGTTCATGCTGTCGGAGAATGACCCGAACCGCCGCATGGTGCTTTCGCGTAATCCCAATTTTCACGGCCAGACCTATCCCTGTGAAGGCGAGGCAGGCGACCGCGAAGCTGGCCTGCTGGCCGATTGCGGCAAACCCTTACCGTTCATTGATCAGGCGATTTTTACACGCGAAAAGGAAGCGATTCCCTACTGGAACAAGTTCCTACAAGGCTATTTCGACGCCTCCGGCATTTCCTCGGACAGCTTCGATCAGGCCGTACGCGTTAATGTGGGCGGTGATGTGGCCCTTACCGACGAAATGCGCGACAAGGGCATCCGCCTGCTGACTTCGGTCAAGACGTCGACCTTCTACATGGGCTTCAACATGCTCGATCCGGTGATCGGCGGCCTATCGCTGCGGTCGACCCGCCTCAGGCAGGCAATTTCAATCGCCATTGATCAGGAAGAGTACATCTCCATTTTCCAGAACGGCCGTGGCCTTGCCGCCCAGGGCCCCCTGCCGCCGGGCATCTTCGGTCATGAAGGTGGTGAGCTGGGGATCGATAGCGCGGTTTATGACTGGGTTGATGGCAAGCCAAAGCGCAAATCAGTTGAGGTGGCCAAAAAACTGATGGTCGAGGCCGGCTATCCGAATGGTCGTGATGAAAAGACCGGCGAGCCGCTGGTGGTCAATCTCGATACTACGGGCGGCGGGATGGGCGAAAAGTCGCGGCTTGACTGGCTGACCCGGCAGTTCGCCAAGATCGACGTCCAGCTGGTAGTGCGGTCGACCGACTTCAACCGTTTCCAGGACAAGATACGCAAAGGTAACGTCCAGCTCTATTACCTGGGCTGGAATGCCGACTATCCGGATCCGGAAAACTTCTTCTTCCTGCTTGATGGCAATGAGGGCAAGGTCGCCAAGGGTGGCGAGAACGCCTCCAACTATGCCAATCCGGACTTCGACCGCCTGTTCCTGCGCATGAAGAACATGGAGAACACGCCGGAGCGCCTGGACATCATCCGTCAGATGAGCCGCATCCTGCACCACGACGCGCCCTGGGTTTTCGGGTTGCATCCCAAAAGCTATACACTCGGCCACCGCTGGCTGAAGAATCGCAAGCCCAATGATGTCGGCAACAACATCCTGAAGTATCAGCGGATTGATGCAACTGACCGTGCTGCGGCCCGCCGGGCCTGGAACCCGCCGGTTCTCTGGCCACTTGGTCTGGGCCTGCTGTTCCTCGCATTGGCGGTCATTCCGGCCATGATCGGCTATCGGCGCCGTGAGTTGCGGGCTGCGGTGAAGTGATACTCGCCGAACGCCAGCGGCAGCTCGATGCCTCGCTGTTGGCTTTCCACGAACTCTGGCATCCGCAACCCTTCCGCGAAATTCGTCCGCACTGGTGCCAGCAATGGCCGGCCTTGGCCGATGAGTTGCTGGCCCTGTCCGATGAAGTGGTGGCGCACCTGAACGACGATGGCGCTGACGCTTTGGCGCTGCTTGCCCGGCATCTGCCCGAGGTGGCAGCCATCGCGCCCTTGAGCGAATTGCCGGCAAGGCAACACGTCGAACTGAACGAGCGAGGCGAGCGCTGGGCGTGGGAGATCCCCGGCCGAAAACGTCAGCAAATCGAGGCTTTTGCTGCCGCTGCCCGGAATGACGGACAGCCGGTGATCGACTGGTGTGGCGGCAAGGGCCACCTCGGCCGCCTGTTGGCCAACGAATGGCAAGCGCCGGTGCATACCCTGGAAATCGACCCATTACTGTGTTCGGCGGGCGAATTCCTGGCTCAACGAGCCTCGGCCCAGCAGCATTTTGTCCGTGCAGACGCGTTGAACGCAGCAGACTGGCCAAATGCCGGTCAGCACGCCGTCGCCTTGCATGCTTGCGGCGATTTGCACCGACGCCTGATTACGCGCGGGGCCGCCCAAGGCGTTACCCGTTTTGATGTTGCTCCCTGCTGCTATTACCGGGGTGTCGAGGATTTTTACCAGCCGTTGTCAGAGCCGCGGCTTCGCCTGACGCGTGATGACACCCGTCTGGCCGTGACCGAGACGGTGACGGCTGCACCGCGCCAAACGCGTCAGCGGGATCAGGCGATTGCCTGGAAGTTGGGTTTCGATGCCTATCGGCGAACGGTGACGGGCGATGCTTACCGCAGCTTCAAGCCGGTCACCGAGTCCTGGCTGCGTCAAAGCTTTGCCGATTTTCTCGGCAACATGAATCAACGAGAGGGTTTGCCCGCAGTCGGAGCAGCCAGTGCCGGGGAGTTCGAACGCTTGGGCTGGCAGCGCTGGCGTGAGTTGATGTGCCTGTCGATTGTCCGACATGCTTTTCGCCGACCGCTGGAAATCTGGCTGGCGCTGGATCTGGCAGTTTTTCTTGAACAGCAGGGCTATTCAGTTGATCTTGGCAGTTTTTGCGAGCGCCGGCTGACACCACGAAATCTGCTTATTTCAGCGCAACTCGGCTAGCCAGAAACTCGACCAGTTCGGCCGGGTGGTCGATGATCAGGTCGGCTCCCCAGGTGTGCAGCGGGCCGCCATCACCGAGATAGCCATAGGAAACGGCGATCGTCAGGCAACCGGCCGCGCGGCCGGCATCAATGTCACGCCGGTCGTCGCCAACGTAGATGGCCCGTTCCGGCAAGCAGCGCAACAGATTACAGGCATGGCGGATTGGCAGCGGCGAGGGCTTGGCTTCAGCCGTGGTGTCGCCGCTGACGACGCAGGTGGTGCGCGGTGACAGGGCGAGCAGCTCAACCAGCGGGTCGGTAAAACGCATCCGCTTGTTGGTGACAATGCCCCAACCGAGCCCCATGCTCTCCAGCGTATCGAGCATTTCCGGAATGCCGTCGAAGAGGCTGGTTTGTTCGCACAGGCGTCCAGCGTAGATATCGAGAAAACGTTGCGTCAGTCGCTCATAATCCGGGTGCGCCGGACCAATGCCAAATCCAGCCTTGAGCAGGCCACGGACCCCCTGTGAGGTGTAGGGGCGAAGGATCTCGAGGGCTTGCTGCGGTCGACCTTCTTCCACGAGCAAAACATTGGTCGCACCGCCCAAATCGGGGGCGGTATCCGCCAGGGTTCCATCGAGGTCGAAAAGGACGGCTTCAAACATGCCGGGTGGCGCGCATCAGGTAATTGACACTGCTGTCCTGGCCGAGCGTGTACTGTTGGTTGAGCGGGTTGTAGCTCATGCCGAGGACTTCATCGGGCTCCAGGCCGGAGGCCTTCGCCCAGCGCGCCAGTTCGGAAGGCTTGATGAATTTGGCGTAGTCATGCGTGCCCTTGGGCAGCATCTGCAAGACGTATTCGGCACCAATTACCGCGAACAGGTAGGACTTGGGATTGCGGTTCAGCGTCGAGAAGAACACTTGACCACCAGGCTTGACCAGCCGGGCACAGGCCGCGACGATGCTGGAAGGGCTCGGTACATGCTCGAGCATTTCCAGGCAGGTAACCAGATCAAAAGCGCCTGGCATTTCGTCGGCGAGTTGTTCGACCGCGATCTTGCGGTAATCGACCTTCTGGCCGCTTTCCAGCAGATGCAGTTTGGCCACACCCAATGGCTTCTCTGAAAGATCGATCCCGGTGACATCGGCGCCACGGATGGCCATGCCTTCCGAAAGCAGTCCGCCGCCGCAACCGACATCAAGGACACGTTTGCCACGCAGGCCTGCATGGCGCTCGATCCAGTCGAGACGAAGCGGGTTGATATCGTGCAGTGGCTTGAATTCACTATTTTTGTCCCACCAGCGATGGGCGAGATCACCAAATTTTTCCAGTTCCGCGGGGTCGGCGTTGATCATGGTCTTTTCAGAATAAAAGAGGAAAAGAAAAAGCCCTGCCGAGGCAGGGCTTTTCGTTGAAGCGTCGGCGAATTACTTGGTGCCGATGACTTCGATGTCAACACGACGATCCGGCTGCAGGCAGTCGATCAGCGCCTTGGACTTGGCTTCGCCCTTGCACTTGTCGCCAGTAACCGGCTGCTTCTCGCCCTTGCCTTCGGTGTAAACACGGTTGGCTTCGATGCCCTTGGCAACCAGGTATTCCTTCACAGCGGCAGCGCGCTTTTCGGAAAGCTTCTGGTTGTAGGCGTCACCACCGATACGGTCGGTATGGCCAACGGCCAGGATGACTTCCAGCTTGATGGCCTTGGCCTTGGAGACCAGTTCGTCGAGCTTGGCTTTGCCAGCCGGACGCAGGACAGCCTTGTTGAAGTCGAACAGTGCGTCAGCAGCGACGGTGATCTTTTCGCCAGCCGGCTTCGGACCAGCAACAGCGGCGCCAGCAGCAGCGGCGACCTTCGGCTCGCAGACTTCCTTCGGTAGCAGGTCCTTGTCGCATTCGCAACCAGCCGGATCCTTGGCGGCAGCAGCCGGGGTCCAGTAGCCGGTACGCCAGCACAGGCCGAAGCCAGACTTGGCAACGACATTGCGTTGGTCGATGACATACACGCGCTCTTGAGCTTGTGCAACGGAAGCACCGAAGCCGATACCGGCGAGCAGTGCCAGAACCAGCGATTTCTTGGCGATATTCATAGTGGAGAGTCCCCGTTAAAAATTTAGGTAGGTTATTTTAAAGTGAAACTACTTAATTCTATTATGAAAATTTCGTTTTTTTGCACCCCGGAGGGGAAAGCAGGACGGACTTTTTTGCCACCGGGTCCATTAACATGGCACCAGATTCACAAACGAAACAGGCAATGACACGAATTAGTGCGTTTTTCCACTGGCTGCTTGGCAAACCCCAGCCTGACACCGACCCGCTGGGAACGGCACTGCTCGCCTTCGGCAATCCGGAAGCCAATCCGCTCGAACTGATCCGGCGCCTGGTCAGCGCTCTGCGGCCGCAAAACCGGGGCGATGATGCCTGCGGAGAACGTTATGCAGCCATGCTTTTGCGGCTTGAAACCGATACTGAGCTGAGCGCCGCCTTTCGCAGCCACATCGTGCACTTCCTCGCCACCCGCCGACTGGTCACCTTTTTTACCGACAGTGGCGTTCTTCCCGGCACCGGATTTTTCTCGGAGTGGTGGCGCATTCTCGGCAACCGGATATTGCCGGAGGCACCTGATGAACGCCGTTTGAAGGATTGCCTGCACGTCATTTTCTACCGCACCGATGACTGGCGCTGGCTGGAACAGATCCCGGCCGAGTATTCGCAACGGCTCTGGGCAGTGATTGCGCCGGCCGATCAACTGCGCAACATCGACTGGCGCGGCATTCAGGAACAAATCCTCGATGCCGTGGTGCTGCTGGCGCATCGCGTCAGCGGTCTTGGCGTCGAAAGCGAGCTGATGCGCGCCTCGCCCAATTTCGAAGAGGCCACCCCGAGCTTTATCGCCCTCTCCTCCGAGGCGCTTGAATTCGTCAATTCCTTTCGCGCCGCGCTCAATACGCCGGATCAGGCCGCTGATGACGGCAGCCAGTTGCTGGTCATCGCCGACCAATGCCGCGCCACGCTGCAACGCATCCGCAAACGGGCGCTAACGGTCGGTACCAGCCTGCATCTGACCTATATCCTGACGCGCAGCGAGCAAAGCCTGGCGCGGCTCTCCGAGCTGGTCACCATCCTCACCGCCAGCCAGCAACTGGAATCCCGGACAACGGCCATCGAAGCCTGGGCCGAATTCACCCGCGCCGCCTTCGTCGCCGAGAATCGCCGCAACAGCCTCCGCTATTACATGACGCAACTCTCCCGGCTGCTCGCCGTGCGCGTCACCGAGAACGCCGCCCGCTCCGGAGAACATTACATTTGCGAAACGCCCGGCGACTATCGCCTGATGTGGCGATCCGCCGCTGGCGCCGGCGTGCTGATCGGCGGCATGGCACTGCTCAAGATATTTGCTGCCGGCCTGCATGCCCCGCTCTTCGTCGAAGCCTTCCTGTTCAGCATGATTTATGGTCTCGGCTTCGTCCTGATCTACCTGCTCGGCATGACCGTCGCCACCAAGCAACCGGCGATGACAGCGCAGACACTGGCCGGCCTGCTTGGCGATCTGAAGCCAACGCGCAGCGCCGACCTTGAACGCCTGGTCGATGTCGTGGCTGCAGTGTTCCGCAGCCAGCTTGCCGCGATTGGCGGCAATGTCATGGTCGCACTGCCGGTCGCCATTGCCCTCGGTTTTGGCCTGAGTTACCTGCATGGCGAACCGATCGTCGGGGTCGGCAAGGGGGCCCATTTGCTGGCCGATCTTGATCTGCTGAGCTGGGCGATTCCGCATGCGGCGATTGCCGGCTTCTATCTGTTTCTCTCCGGCCTGATCACCGGCTATTTCGACAACCAGGCAGCCTATGCCGATATTGGCCAGCGCATCGGCCGCCTGCGCTGGTTGCGGCGACTGACCGGCAAGGAACGCGCCGAACGCGTCGGCAACTACATACAGGACCGCATGGGCGGCATCATGGGGAACTTCCTGTTTGGCTGCATGCTCGGTTCTACCGGTGTCATCGGCACCATCCTGGGTCTGCCGCTCGACATCCGGCACATTGCCTTTTCGTCGGCTAACCTCGGCTACGCCCTGATCGGCTTCCAGTTTGAACTGCCCGTACGAGCCATCCTGTGGGGTGCGCTGGGCATCGCTGCCATCGGCTTTACCAATCTCGCCGTCAGTTTCGCCCTGGCCCTGCGCACCGCCCTGGGCGCCCGCCGTATCCAGTTCGAACATTGGGGCCCGCTATTCAGCGCCATCTTGAAACGTTTCCGCCAGCAGCCGCGAAGTTTCCTGCTGCCGCCACGGGTGAGCAGTGAGCGAGCCGAGTAAAGTGCCGGGGTGCTAACCGCTGCCCCGGCCTGCTGCCGACTATTTCCCGTCCTTCTATTTGCCCTCGCCACGCCGCTGGTGGCGGGCGCTGTCGAATTGCAGGCGCCGAGCGCCATCGTCGATCTGCTGACACCGTTTCTCCCGGAAGAAACTGCATCTTCGGGCCGACTGCAGGTGCAACTCAGCGAGATTCTCGCCACCGAAGGCTATTTCTCGCCCGAGTTCGACTTTTCCGACCGCGACGGTGAACTGCTTCTGAAGCTCGACCCCGGCCCACGCACCTCGATCAGCGAAGTCACTGTTGCGGTGGACGGCCCTCTGGAAGCAAAAGCCAGGGAAGCACTGATCGCCGGCTGGCGCCTGCCGGTTGGCCAGCCGTTCCGGCAGGAAGACTGGAGCACGGCCAAGCAGCAGATTTTGTCCGAACTGCTGGCGAACGAACACGCGGCGGCAAAGCTGGTGGATAGCGCCGCCGAAATCGATACCGAAGCGCGCAAGGCCAAGCTCAGCGCCCGTTACGACGCCGGCCCGCGCTACCGTTTCGGCGAAATGCGCATCGAAGGCCTGGAGCGTTACTCGCCCGAACTGGTCCAGCGCTACAACCGCGCCGTGCAGCCGGGCGACCCATACCGGGAAGACCGCCTGAACGCCCTGCAAAGCACGCTGCAATCGACGCCTTACTTCAGCTCCGTCCAGGCGACACTCGACCCCGAGGCGATTGATGACGATGGTGACGGCACAGTCACCGCCCCGGTCCTGCTCCGGGTCCGCGAGCGCCAGCCGCACCGCGTCGGCTTCGGCGTTGGCGCCAGTTCGAATACCGGCGCCCGCGTCGAAGTCAATTACCAGACCCCCGACCTCTTCAATCAGGCCTGGGAACTGAGCAGCGGCCTGCGTCTGGAGCAGAAGCGGCAGACCGCTTACGCCGATGTTTTCCTGCCGCCCGACAGCAAAAATCGTCGCCACAGCGTCGGCATCATGGCCGAAGGTAACGACATTCAGGGGCTGAAGACCGAGCGTTACGCCTTTGGCGCACAAACCAGGCAACAGCGCGGCAGCATCGAACAGCGGCTGTCGCTGAACTGGCAGCAGGAACGGCGCGAACCGGACGGCTCGGAGCCGGTCACCAGCCGGGCGCTGGTCCCGAACGTGATGTGGACCTGGCGCAAGGTCGATAACCTGATCGACCCGCATGACGGCATCGTTCTTCAGGCCCAGATCGGCGGCGGCGCCAAGGCGGCCCTGTCCGACCAGAATTTCGCCCGCCTGCATGGCCGCTGGCTGCAATACGTGCCGCTCGGCCGGGTCGACACCCTGACCCTGCGCGCTGAAATCGGTTACACGGCGGCTGATTCGCGCCAGCACATTCCGCAGGACTACCTGTTCCGCACCGGCGGCACCGGCTCGGTACGCGGCTATGCCTACCAGAGCCTGGGCATCAAGGAAGGCACGGCCACCGTTGGCGGGCGTTACCTTGGCCTGGCCAGTATCGAGGCAACTCACTGGCTGGACGAGAGCTGGGGCATCGCCGCCTTCGTCGATGCCGGTGATGCGGTCGACGACCTGAGCGAAGTCAAACTGGCCGTCGGCTATGGCCTCGGTGCCCGCTGGCGCAGCCCGGCCGGACCGATCGGCGTCGATCTCGCCTACGGCCAGCGCACCGGCGAAATCCACCTTCATTTCGCCCTTGCCATCCCGTTCTGACATGCTGCGCCGCGCCACCCTCCTCACCACCACCGTTGTCCTCGGCAGCCTTGTCGCTGGCGGTCTGTGGTTGACCGGCAGCGAAAGCGGCCTGCAAACAGCGGCACAACTGGCCGGCTCGGCAAGCGGTGGCCAATTGCAGATCGAACAAGCTAGCGGCCGACTGCTCGGGCCATTAGCCATTGGAATGCTGCGCTGGGAAACACCCGATCTTCAAATACGCGCCGAGCAGATCGAGCTTGACTGGTCGCCGGGTGCGCTGCTCCAGGGCCGCCTGCAAATCGCCGAGCTGCGCGCCTCGCTGATCCACATCATCAGCGCCCCTTCAAGCCAGCCGACACCGCCGCCCACCGACCTGACTTTACCTGCTGCGGTGGACATCGAAAAACTGACTATTTCCAGAGTGGAATACGGCAGCGTCCTCGCCACTGGCGAAATCTCCGGGCGCCTCGGCAGCGACGGCAAAGCGCACCGCCTGAGCGATTTCAAGGCCGAACTGGCCGGCACCACCCTGAACGGTGAGGCGACGCTGGGCGGCCTGGCGCCGCTGCCGCTAACTGCCCGCCTCGACGTCAGCAGCCAGCTCGACCAGCGCCCGCTGGCCCTCAGCCTGAGCGCCACCGGACCGCTCGAACGCATTGCCATCAGCGCCATCGCCCAGCAAGGCATCGAAGGCCAGGCGAACGTCGTCCTCACCCCCTTTGCCACGGCCAGCTTCAGCACGGCGCAAATTGCCCTCGACAACATCGATCCGGCCGCCTGGCAAGCCGGGGCACCGGCCGCCCGCCTCAGCCTGCGCGCCGACCTCGGACCCAAAGGCGACGGCGTGGCCGGCAATTTCACCCTGAACAACAGCCAGCCGGGCCCACTCGACCGCCAGCGCCTGCCGCTCGACAAGCTTTCCGGTCGCCTCGACTGGCAGGGCGAGTCGGCAAAACTTGAAGCGCTGCAAGCGGCGCTGGCCGGCAATGGCGAACTGACCGGCCACGGCCAATGGCAGGCGGGCACGCTGAACCTCGAGCTGACGGCCAAGCAGCTCGACGCAGCCCGGATCGTCTCGACGCTGCGGTCTACCCGCCTGAAAGGCACAATTTCAACGGCCCTCAACGCCGAACGGCAGGCCGTCAAGCTCGACCTCAAAGACGAGAAATTCAGCATCCAGGCCGAAGCCAGCCACGCCAGCGCGACAGTCACGCTGCCGAAGCTGGAAATCACCGCCGGCACCGCCCGCCTGGCCGCCAGTGGCGAGTTGTCACTGGCCAGCCCGATGAGCTTCAAGGCCGATGGCGAACTCGCCCGCTTCGACCCCAGCCGTTTCGCCAAAGTACCGGCAGCGCAGATCAACGCCCGCTTCAAGACGCAGGGCAAACTGGAGCCACGCCCGGTCATCGACGGCCAGTTCGAATTGCAGGACAGCCAGCTGGCCGGCCAACCCTTCGCCGGCCACGGGCAGCTGAGCATCGACTGGCCGCGCGTGCCCAAGGCGGACATCCGGCTCAGCGCCGGCACCAATCACCTGACCGCCAAAGGCGCCTATGGCAACCCCGGCGATGTGCTGGCGATCAAGCTCGACGCGCCGCAACTTGCCCCTTACGGCCTCGAAGGCGGCATCAGCGGCCACTTCAGTCTGGCTGGCAGCGGCCCGCAAACAAAGCTGAGCGGGCAGTTGCAGGCGGCCCGACTCGGCCGCGTCGGCCTCGGTCGGCTCAGCGGCCTGGCGCTCAAACTGGAGGCCGGCGGCGAAGCCTCGTCGCCGCTGCTGATCGACCTCAGCATCGCCCAGCTCACCACCCCGGATCAACCGGCCCTGGCCAAGGCAGTGCTGCTTCGCGGCGAAGGCAGCAACCAGTCGCACCGGCTGCGCGCCAGCGCCGATCTCTTCGGAAAGAATCAGCTGACCCTGGCTGCCGCGGGCGGGCTGGACAAAATCGGCGCCGGGGCGCAATGGCTCGGGCAACTGCTCGAAGCGCGAATCAAAGGCGAAGACAAGGCGCGCAATCTCCAGCTCACCGCACCCGCCCCGCTGAAGCTCGGCGCCGATGGCTGGAGCCTGGGCCCGGCAAAGCTGGGGGGCGATCCGCTCGACTGGCAAGCGACCCTTCAGGCTGCCGCCGACCGGCAAAAGATGCACGCCAGCCTGAACGCCAAAGGCACACGCGTCGGCCTGATTGAGGCCGAGCTGGACGCCGGCATGCTCGGCGCCTGGTCGCTGAATGGCGCCGCGCCGTGGCAGGGCAAGCTGAAAATGGCGATTGCCGATCTTGGCTGGCTGGCCGAACTGATCGGCGATGGCTGGCAAAGCGAAGGCCGCTTCAATGGCGAGCTGAAGCTGGCCGGCACCCCGGACCACCCGGTATCCAGCGGCCGCTTCCGCGGTGAAAAACTTGCCCTGCGCCTGCCCGAACAAGCGCTCAATCTGGTCAATGGTGATCTCGCCGTCGACCTCGACGACAACTTGCTGCGCGTTCGCCAGCTGACTTTCGACAGTCTGCTGCAACCACTGCCCCGCCCGCTACGGCTGGCCGGCAAGGAAGAAATTGCCAGCCTGACGCAACGGCCGGGCCGCCTCGAAATATCGGGAGAAATGCGGGTCGACCGCAGCAAAGGGGCTGACAACGCCTTTCTCGACATTCACCTCGACCGCCTCGGCGCCTTCCAGCTGCCGGACCAGTGGGTGGCCGTTTCTGGCGACGGCCGGCTGACCTTGAAGGGCGACACGCTGGGCGCCAAGGGCAAGCTATTAGTCGACGCCGGCTACTGGCAACTGGCGCCGAGCGGCGCCCCGCGCCTCTCCGACGACGTGATCATCAAGCGCCCGGGCAACGAACAGCCCGCCACCAGCCTGCGCCCGAAACTTGATCTCGACATCAGCACCGACCTCGGCAAGAACTTCCTGTTCAAGGGCGCCGGCCTCTCCAGCCGGCTGGTCGGCGATCTGCGACTGCGCGCCAGCGGCCGCGACCTGCCACGCGCCACCGGCAGCATCCGCGCCCGCGACGGTCGCTTCGACGCCTACGGCCAGCAGCTCGCCATCGAGCGCGGCATCCTCACCTTCCAGGGCCTGCTCGACAACCCGGCGCTTGATGTCCGCGCCGTACGCAAGGGCCTATCGGTCGAAGCTGGCGTGCAGATCAGTGGCACGGTGCAAAGGCCGCTGGTCAAACTGATCTCCGATCCCGACTTGCCGGATGCCGAAAAACTCGCCTGGCTGGTGCTCGGCCACGGCCCGGAATCAATGGGCGCCGGCGATGCAACGGTTCTGCTTGGCGCCGCCGGCGGGCTGCTCGGGAGCAGTTCCGGCAATCTTGTGCAGCAGTTGAAGAAAACTTTCGGCATCGATGAATTTGGCGTTCGTCAGGGTGAGATCGGCGGCTCCGGCAGCCGCCAGCCGACCAGCCGGGTCGCCGGCAGCACGGTCGACACAACCGCCGCCACCGGCAACCAGATATTCAGCGTCGGCAAGCGCTTGAGCTCGAATGCCCTGCTTTCCTACGAGCAATCGATGGGCAGGGCCGAAAGCATCGTCAAACTGACCGTTAACCTGACCCGCCAGGTCTCGATAATCGGCCGCGCCGGCAGCGACAATGCGCTGGACATTTTCTATACGCTGACCTTCGGCCGAGCCCAGCGGCGTCCGCCGCCCCCCTGACGCATCGCCACGGCCTTATGTGCGGAAACGCACTGTAGGCATCGTGCCATCGCGGCAACATAGCTCCGTGCATGACAACAATGCTCTCACCAGAAGAGGCAGAACCATGAGCTATGACATCCTGAAAACCACGCTCATCCTGGGCGCCGCAATGACCGTAATGGGGTCGGCCGTTTTCGACTATTCACCTTACGACGAGACCGTCACAAAAAGCGCCTTCCTGAGTGGCCCGATGATCATCTGGCTGTTTATGGGCGGCAGCGGCTGCATTTTTGCATTGGCCGCCACCTTTCTGGGCAGAATCATCAATCGAAAGAGGCTTGCCGATGAACATTTATCTGGGTCTGGCCCCGCTGGTTTCGCTGGTCGCGGGCATTCTGATTCTCCTGATGCCACGACTGCTAAATTACATCGTGGCCATCTATTTGATCGTAATCGGACTGATTGGGATATTCGGCGCCAGTAACCTTCACATCCGCTAAAGGCAACGCGAAAGGCGTATCCTCTCGGCAGGAAATTGACTGACGTTGCCATCGCAACGCTCGCACCTGAACGAGAGGAAAGCCCTGTGAGTCCCGCAAAAATCAATGAACTGTTCGACGTTCTCCGCGCCGCCTGCGCCCGCCAGTTCGGTTTCAATCCACGGCAAATTACAACCAGCATGCGCTATGTCGGCCCCGAAGGTCATGGCAAGGATCTCGTGCAAATTTTTCGGGATTCCCACACGCATTCACAGATCGCGCTGAAGAGCACCTTCGCCACGCTGCGCGAAAAGCACGGCGACAAGCCGCACTGGACCGACGCCGAGAAGGCCCACTACAAGATGTCGGATGCCGAAATCGACGCCGGGATTGCCGCCCGTCAGGCCGAACTCGATTTCACCTGCACCTGCCCGCTCTATCTCGACCACCGCGCCGAGTTGTTGTCGCATTACAAGGACTGGCCGGGCTATCAGCCCGGCGGCCCGAATCCGCGCGAAGCTGCACGGGCGCTGATCGCCACCCTGACCGAGGCCAAAGACCCCCGCCTGACCGCCTTTGCCGAACGCATGCAGTCAAATGATCCCGAACATCTGGCCCACCTGATTCTGGCGCCGTGCCATCTGGAACTCGAAGCGAGCAAAGCGGACAAAGCCATAGCGGCCTGAAACTGGCTTTGACCCAGCGCCCGACGTAGCAGAAAAGGAGTTCGCATGAGTGCCTTCAACAAACTGCCCGGATTCACCACAACGCCGCCAGGACAGGAACGCAGCGTGCTCCGCAAGCTGCCCAAGGTACTCATTGTGGGCAGCTTGTTGCTCGGCCTGCCCTCGCTCCTTGCCCGCCTGTTTCTTGACGAGGCCAGCGCCACGGAAACAGATCACCTGATCACGACCATCGACATTTACGCGATCAGTCTCGTCATCCTGCACTGGACGGTGGTGTTCACCGTCGCCATCGCCGCCTTCATCATCATGGTGATGAAAGGCCCGGCCTATGTGGCCGACGCCTACCCGCTGCAGGATTACGACGAACCCGACGACATCGACAAGGCGCCAGCCAGCTGCCGACGCCAGAAAAACGCCGATTAAACCGGGTCAGTCATTCCCGCGCAGGCGGGAATCCATTTGAATCAGGGCGCCGGGTCCCCGCTTTCGCGGGGACGACCGATTGATCAGTGCGGCTTCAGGCCGAACGCTGCACGCACCATGCCGATCAGGTCATCGACGTAGGTAAAGACCACCGGAATCACCAGCAGGCTGAGGAAGGTCGAGGTGATCAGGCCACCGATCACGACAATTGCCATCGGCGCCCGGAAACTGGGATCGGTGCCGATGCCGAGCGCAATCGGCATCATGCCGGCGCCCATCGCGACGGTGGTCATGATGATGGGCCTCGCCCGCTTGCTGCAGGCGTCGAGCAGGGCGTCCCAGCGATTGAGGCCGTGGTCGCGGCGGGCGAGAACAACGTAATCGATAAGCAGGATGGAGTTCTTGGTGGCAATGCCCATCAGCATGATCAGGCCGATCATCGACGGCATCGACAAGGCCGTGCTCGTGACGTACAGCGCGAGAAATGCGCCGGGCACGGAGAGCACGAGCGCCGCGAGAATGGTCACCGGCTGGACGAAATCCTTGAAGAGCAGGACCAGCACGATGTAGATGCAGAGCACACCGGTTCCCATCGCCAGCGCGAAGCTGGTGAACAACTCGCCCATCGCCTCGGCATCACCGATCGTGGTCTGGATAACGCCGGGTGGCAGGTTCTTCAGGCTGGGCATGGCCAGCGCCGTGGCCTCGACTTCGCCCAGGGGCTGGCCGTTGAGTTCGATTTCAAAATTGATGTTGCGCAGGCGATCGTAGCGATCGATCTCGGCGGGGCCGCCAGCGATGGATAACGAAGCGACATTGGCCAGAATGACCGGGCCGTGCTTGCCCGGTACGGTAAGGCGTTCGAGCAGAGCCAGATCACCACGCGCGGCGGGCGGCAGCTTGACGACGATCGGCACCTGCCGTTGGGCGAGGTTGAGCTTGGCCAGCCCCTGATCGTAATCACCGGCGGTGGCGATACGCAGCGTGTCGGCGATGGCCGCCGAGGTAACGCCGAGATCGGCCATGCGCGCAAAATCAGGGCGGATGACGAGTTCCGGGCGGACCAGGCTGGCCGTTGTCGTGATGTTGCCGACGCCCGGAATGCCACGCAGTTCGCGTTCGACGATGCGCGCGTGTTCGGCGAGCAGCGGTCCGTTTTCGCTGGCCAGGACGAGAACGTATTTCTCGTTGCCGGAGGCCAGCCCGACCTTGATCTGGGCGCCGGGAATTGCCGTCAGTGCGACGCGCAACTGGCCTTCGATGACCTGCTTGCTGGTCCCGGAACGCTCGCTGCGCGGTGTCAGGTTAAGCGTCAGCGTTGCCTTGCGCACCTCGGCGGCACCGGCCGGAGCAAAAGGATCGCTACCCGCCTTGCCGCCACCGACGGCGGTATAGACGAGCCTGACGTGCTTGTTGGCTTCGGCAATCAGGCGCGCCTGTTCGGCTACCGCCAGCGTTTCCTTGAAAGTCGCGCCAGGGGGCAGCGACAGGTAGATTTGCGTCTGCGAGACATCGTCCGGCGGCACGAATCCCGTCGGCAGCAGCGGCACGAGCATGAAGGAGCCGATGAAAAAGAACGCCGCCCCGAGCATCGTCACGATGCGGTGCTTCAGGCACCACGCCGCCCAGCCTGTGTAGTATTTCAGCCAGCCCGGCGTCGGCTCGTCGTGGATCACCGGGCGCATGATGTAGGCGGCCATCATCGGCGTCAGCATGCGGGCGACGACCAGCGAGAAAAAGACGGCGATTGCTGCGGTCCACCCGAACTGGACGAAGAATTTGCCCGCGACACCGCCCATGAAGGCGGTCGGCAGGAAGACGGCAATCAGGGTGAATGTGGTGGCGATAACCGCCAGGCCGATTTCGTCGGCCGCTTCCATCGCTGCCTGGTAGGGCGTTTTTCCCATGCGCAGGTGGCGCATGATGTTTTCGATCTCGACGATGGCGTCATCGACCAATATGCCGACGACCAGCGACATCGAGAGCAGGGTCACGACGTTGAGCGTGAAGCCCATCAGGTACATCACGGCGAAGGTCGGGATGGCCGACAGCGGCAGTGCAGCAGCCGAAACGAAGGTCGCCCGCCCGTCGCGCAGAAAGAGCCAGACAACGAGCACGGCAAGCAGCGCGCCTTCGATCAGCAACTTCATCGAGCCTTCATAGTTTTCGATGACGGGATCGACGAAATTGAAGGCTTCAGTGATCACGATGTCGGGATGCTCGGCCTTGAGCTTGTCGAGCACGCGCTTGACGTTGTCGGCCACCTCGACCTCTCCGGCCCCCTTGCTGCGGGTAATTTCGAAGCCGACCACGGGCTTGCCGTTGAGCAACGCGGTGCTGCGCTGTTCCCCGACGGTATCGCTGATCGTCGCCACCTGATTGAGGCGCAGGCGGCGGCCGTCGGTCAAAACAATGTCCATGCCGCCCAGTTCATCGGCACTCTTGACGGTGGCGATGGTCCGCACCGACTGCTCGACACCGCCGACATCGGCCCGGCCACCCGATGCGTCCTGCTGGATCTGCCGCAACTGCCGTGAAATGTCGGCGGCCGTGGCATTCAACGCCAGCATCCTGGCCGGGTCGAGTTCGACGCGAATCTCCCGCGTCACGCCGCCGACCCTGGAAACCGCGCCGACCCCGCGCGCCGAGAGCAGCGCCTTGGTCACCGCGTTGTCGACAAACCACGACAGCGCCTCGTCGTCCATTCGGCTCGACGCCACGGTGTAGGTCAGGATCGGCGCCCCGGACAGGTTGACCTTGCTGATCACCGGATCCTTGATGTCGCCCGGCAGGTCGGCACGGATGCGCGACACGGCATCGCGCACGTCGTCGACCGCTTCCTGCGTCGGCTTTTCCAGGCGGAACTCGACGGTCACGGTCGCCGTGCCGTCCTGCACCTTGGTATAGATGTGCTTGATGCCCTGCAGCGTCGCCACCGAATTCTCGATCTTGCGCGCCACCTCGGTTTCCATCTGCGCCGGCGCCGCGCCGGGCAGGCTCGCCGTGACGATCACGGTCGGCAACTCGATGTCCATGAACTGCTGGATCTTCATCGCCCTGAAGCCCATGACACCGGCCAACGTGAGCAGGATGAAGAGCAGGATAGCCGGCGTCGGGTTCCGGATCGACCACGATGAAACGTTCAACACGGCCGGGCGCCCCTGGCGGCGAGTGCTGCGACCATAGAAACAAGGGCTGGCCCCAGGGTCAACCGGCAAAAATGACTCATTTCGCGCTGCCTTCGACGACCTTCACGGCGTCGCCGTCAGCCAGGAAGCCGGCGCCGCTTTCGACGACGCGGGTCTGCGGCTCCAGACCGGAAACTATCTCGATGCGTTCGCCAAGCCGGCGGCCCAGGGCCACCTTGGTCTGGGCGACGCGGTCAGCGCCTTCCAGACGGAAAACATAGGCAAAGCCCTCGCGCAGGACGACCGCCGTTTGCGGCAGCGTCAGCGCCGGGCTCTGCGCCAGCTCGAATTCACCACGGGCGAACATGCCGGCCCGGACGGCATCGGTCACCGGCAGATCGACATAGACCAGACCATTGCGCGTCTGCGGATCAACGCTCGGGGCGACGGCGCGCACGCTGCCTTTGACGGCAACACCATTCGGGTTGATCAGCGTTGCCGGCACGCCCGGCTTCAGTCTGGCCAGATCCAGCGAGGAGACTTCGGCCCGCCATTCCAGCCGGCCACCGCGAATCAACCGGAACATTTCCTGCCCCGGCTGGGTCAGCGAACCGACCGTCGCGCTGCGGGCTGAAATCACGCCATCGTCAGTCGCCAGCACCACCGTCTTGCTCATTTTCACTTCGGCGGCCTGCTGCCGGGCACGTGCTGCGGCCAGGCGGGCTGACGCGGTGTGCTGGGCAGTCTGGTACTGGGTGTTGAGCTGCGAACTGTAGAAGCCCTTGGTTTTCAGTTCCGTCGCCCGCTCGGCATTACCTTTGGCTTCGGCTGCGCTGGCCTGCAATTCGGCCACGGCGGCCTGCGTTTCGGCCAGTTCGCTGGCGACGGTGTCGCTGGCGATGCGGGCCAGAACCTGGCCTTTCTTGACCTGATCGCCAACCTGGGCGCGCACTTCGGTAATCCGGTAATTGCTGATTTCGGGCCCGATCACCGCTTCCTGCCAGGCCACAACATTGCCGTTGGCCGGCAGCACTTGCGGCCAGTCCATCGCCTGGGGCGAAATCAGGCTGACCGTCAGCGCCGGCCGAGCCGCCACCGCCGGTGATTCAGCCGGCTTTTCTGCCCCGGAACCGGAAAAGAAAAAGGCACCGACTGCGACCAGAGCAAGCAGCGCCAGAGCGATGCGGGTTTTCCGCCCGGACAGCGGACCCTTGAAAATGGAATTCATGCAAAAACCTGTGTCTACCGCAGCAATTGGCGAATGATACCGCGATGGCTGCGGATGTCAGAAAACTAGTGACTCTTGGGTCATCATCCCTGACGGAGGTTCCCTTCCGCCGCATCCACACTCTCGTAGATGTGTGGCGGAATCTGCTGTTTCTCCAGCGCCTCGCCCAGTTTCATGCGCAGGAAGGTGCTTGAGGTGTAGCGCGTCACGTCGTGGTAGTGGCGTTCCATGATGCCTTTGACGACGCCGATGTAGTCATCGACCAGCTCCGGCACGATGGAGAAACGGTCGTAATTGACGATGGCGTTGACCTTGTGGCCGATCGGCGCCAATTCGGCTTCTACGGCCTCAAGAATGCGCGAGAGGTCGTTCCCGTTGCGCACCGAAAGCCCGGCGAAATCGACAAAGAAAAGGTTCTTCGCCGCATCGTAGGCAAGGCGTTCGTTGAGCGGCCGTTCCAGCATGCCCGTCCGGATGTTCATCGGCTCGTCAGCGAAGATGCGCGCGTCCATCAGTTTCGGCTCCTGGCGCATCAGGGGCCGGAAATCCATCCGGTCGAGGATGTCCTTCTGAAGATCGATGCCCGGTGCAATTTCAGTCAGCTCCAGCCCTTCGGCGGTCAGATTGAAGACGCAGCGCTCGGTGATGTAGAGCACGGTTTTGCCCCACTTGGCGGCCTGCTGGCCACTGAAGGTACGGTGCTCGACTTGCTCAACGAACTTGGTGGCCTTGCCGTCTTCGAGAATCAGCAATTTTCCCTCGTTGACCGCAACCTCCAGATTGCCGGCAGTAAATGTACCGACGAAGACAACCTTCTTCGCATTCTGCGAAATGTCGATGAAGCCGCCCGCCCCGGCCAGCCGCGGGCCGAATTTCGAGACATTGAGGTTGCCCTGTCGGTCGGCCTGGGCCAACCCGAGGAAGGTGATGTCGAGGCCACCGCCCTGATAAAAGTCGAACTGGCTGGGCTGGTCGATGATCGCCTGGGGATTGGTCGCGGCGCCGAAACTCAGGCCACCGGCCGGCACACCGCCGATCACGCCGGGTTCGGCGGTCAGCGTCAGCAAGTCGATGACATTTTCCTCGGTCGCGACATTGGCGACGCCTTCCGGCATGCCGATGCCGAGATTGACCACGGCATTGGCCTTCAACTCCAGCGCGGCACGGCGGGCGATGATCTTGCGTTCGCTCATCGGCATCGCGGCAATGGCCGACATCGGCACCTTGATCTCGCCGGCGAAAGCCGGACTGTATTGCTCGATAAAAGTCTGCATGTGGTATTCCGGCTTTTCGGCCACCACGACGCAGTCAACCAGAATGCCGGGAATCTTCACCTGCCGCGGATTCAGCGTACCGCGCTCGGCAATCCGTTCGACCTGGACAATGACGATGCCGCCCGAGTTGTGCGCCGCCATCGCGATGGCCTGCGCCTCCAGCGTCAGCGCCTCTTTCTCCATCGTGACATTGCCATCCGGGTCGGCCGTCGTGCCGCGAATGATCCCGATATTGATCGGCAAGGCCTTGTAGAAAAGGTATTCCTGGCCGTCGATTTCCATCACCCGGACGAGATCCTTCGTCGTCTTCTCGTTCAGCTTGCCACCGCCAAAGCGCGGATCGACAAAGGTGCCGAGACCGACGCGGGTGATCGTCCCCGGCTTGCCGGCGGCAATGTCGCGAAAGAGGTGGGTGATCACCCCCTGCGGCAGGTTGTAGGCCTCGATGCGATTCGACACCGCCAGTTGCTGCAGCTTGGGCACCAGCCCCCAGTGACCACCGATCACACGAGCCACCAGACCGTCATGGCCGAGGTGATTCAGCCCCCGGTCCTTGCCATCGCCCTGCCCGGCTGCGTAAACCAGCGTCAGGTTGCGCGGGCTACCGAGGCCATGAACATCGGCCTCCTCGCCTTCAAGAAAACGCTGTTCCAGCGCCACCGCAATGTTTTCGGCAAAGCCGATGCCGACGAAGCCGCCGGTGGCAACGGTGTCGCCATCCTTGATCAGGCGGACGGCGTCGCGGGCCGAAACCACCTTGCCGGAATCGGAAGCCCGCAGCGAAGCAGCCATTGGGTGAATGGAGAGCATCTCAGTTAGCCAGCGCCGCCTCGATTTCAGCGAAGGTCTGCGGCAGATCGAAGCCGAGTACCGGCACACCCAGCAGGCGACCGATCTGCGTCGCCGAGAAAATGCCACGAACGCGAGGCAGTCCATCGGCCGGATCGACGTCCTCGACCATGATGTGCTGGCGGCCCTGGCTCTTCAGCGCATTCAGGACATCGGTGACACGGGCGTTCAGGACATCCTTCAGATTCAGCGTGTCGATGCTCGCCGTTGGCACCATCAGATCCCGCACCGTCAGGTCTTCGCGTTTGCTGCCGCGCGCCAGCGCAACCTGCAACGGCTTCTCGCCCATCAGGTCGCGGGCCGAGATCAGGCCTTCGACCCGCTCATCCGGACCGCTGACCATCAGCAGGCGAACGCCGCGCGAAATCATCCGCGCATTGGCCTCGTCCAGCGAAGCGCCAGGCAAAATCGTTACCGCATTGACCCGCGCGAAATCAGTCATCACTTCAACCGCCGGCGAATCGGCACCGACCAGATTGAACCCGGCCGGGCACAGGCTGGCATTGGTGGAAAGTTTGTGTGTCTGCAACTTGGCTGCTAGCGTCATGGTTTGTCTCCGTCCAGTCATCGTTCTGAAAAAATACAGCTGGAAACCGGGAGCGCATTCTTTGCTGGCATTCTCCCCGGGGCTTCGAGTATTCGATTATTTTCCCGGCATTACAAGGGGTTCAGGGAAAACCCCTAGAGGCGAGTGACGAAGAGGGTTGCCGGGCGAACGGCTGGCAACGCACAATCAGCCACTTTCGCAATGCTGCCGTAACAATCGGAGATCAAGATGCCGGCCTTTCCCGGAGACAAAAACATGGATTTGTTGTTGTGGCGCCACGCCGAAGCAGAAGATGGCGAAGACGACATGAAGCGCCGCCTGACCGAGCGCGGCCTGAAACAGGCGCGGACCATGGCGGCCTGGATCAACGCCCACCGGCCCAAGGATCTGCGCATCATCGCCAGCCCTTCGGTACGCACCCAGCAGACGGTCGAAGCGCTCAAGCTGCCTTTTGAAACCAATCGCAAGATCGGGCCCGAGGCCTGTGTCTCGGAGCTGATCGCCGCCTCCGGCTGGCCGCAGGCCTCCGGCTCGGTATTGATCATCGGCCACCAACCTTCGCTGGGTCGCCTCGCCTCGCTGCTGCTGGCCGGCACCGAGTCCGACTGGAGCGTCAAGAAGGGCGCCTTGTGGTGGCTGAGCAACCGTGTCAGGCGCAACGAAAGCCAGACCGTGCTGCGCGCCATGATCCCGGTTGAAATGCTGGACTAGACAAGCGCGCGCCTTTGCCGTGAAATGTCTCCTTTCGCATCAACGTTTGGAGACGAAGCATGGCTACCAGAAAAAAAACCGTTGCGACCCCACCGGCGCCAGCGGCCAGCAAGAAGTCAGCAGTAAAAACGCCCCGCCAGCGCGCCGTGGCCAGTGGCGACATCCCCCCCAAGCTCACCGAGACCGCGATTGAAGGCTTTACCGTGAATGCTGCGGTGGACGGTGCCCAGGAGTCAAAAATGGGCGCCATGCGCGACGTCATGTCCGGCATGCCGCCGGAAGAATCGTTGGCGCTGCTGCGCGGACTGCTCAGACAACAAGGTGGTCTGGCCGGTGAAGTGTCGATCAACCCCGACGAAGAACTGGTCAAGGACTGGCGCGACGGCGGCTACCCGTACAAGAACCTGATGCAGCGGCGCAATTACGAGCGCCAGAAATATCGCCTGCAGGTCGAATTGCTCAAGCTCCAGGCCTGGGTCAAGGAAACCGGGCAAAAGGTCGTGATCCTCTTCGAAGGCCGCGACGCAGCTGGCAAGGGCGGCACCATCAAGCGCTTGATGGAACATCTGAATCCTCGCGGTGCGCGTGTCGTGGCGCTGGAAAAGCCGAGCGAAATCGAGCAGGGCCAGTGGTACTTCCAGCGCTACGTGCAGCATCTGCCGACCCGCGGCGAGATCGTTCTGCTCGATCGCTCCTGGTACAACCGGTCTGGCGTCGAACGCGTCATGGGTTTCTGTTCCGAGCAGGAATACGCCGAGTTCGTCCGCCAGGCGCCCGAATTTGAGCGCATGCTGGTGCGCAATGGCACGCACCTGATCAAGTTCTGGTTTTCGGTCAGCCGCGAAGAACAGCGCCGCCGCTTTGGCGAACGCAAGGTGCATCCGCTCAAACAGTGGAAGCTGTCACCGATCGATCTGGCCTCACTCGACAAGTGGGACGATTACACCAAGGCCAAGGAAGCGATGTTCTTCCACACCGACACCGCCGACGCCCCGTGGACGGTAATCAAGTCGAACTGCAAGAAGCGCGCGCGCCTCAATGCCATGCGCTACGTGCTGCACAAGCTGCCCTACAACAACAAGGACACCGAACGCATCGGCAATCTTGACCCGCTGATCGTCGGCCGCGCCAACGTGGTTTACGAGCGCGGCGAGCAGCAGGGCTTGCCGATTCTTTAACTCTAAAAGCCGCAGTTAGCGCCCATTCATGCTTCGATATGCCTTGCTCCGCAAGGCTACTCAGCACGAACGGGCTCTATCCCAGTGTGTGAACCATCCGTTCGCCCTGAGTAGCCCACGCAGTGGGCGTATCGAAGCCTGTCCTGAGCTTGCCGAAGGGGGCTGGGTCGCGTCCAACTGCGGGTTTTAGCCTAACTGATCACGTAGGAAGCCGCCCCGGTCGCAATCAGCACGCCGGCTTCGTTTTCCAGCGTCATCTGAACCGTGGCAATGCGGCCACCGAGGCGGGAAATCCGTCCGGTGGCCGTAAATTTTTTGCCGATGCCTTGATGCAGGTAATCGGTCCGCAGATCGATCGTGCCGACCCGCCCGAAGCGATGCGCCACCTGCTCGGCTGATTCACTGTTGAATTTTTCGGCAATCCCCACCGTCACGGCAAAGCCGCCGACCGTATCGATCGTCGCAGCAATCACCCCGCCGTGCAGACGACCGTGCTGGTAATGCCCGATCAGCTCAGGGCGCATGGCAAAAGTCAGGGTCGGCGCAGCCGGATCGAACGAAAGCACCTTGAGGCCAAGCACTTCATTGAAGCAGATGCGACGCTCGAACATGTCGCGCAACATGTTTTCAAGGCGTTCCTGCTCGGCAGCAGAACGGCGGCGGGCAGGCGGAAGAGAGGTCATGGTCAAGGTCGCTAAAGGGTAGCTCACCATTATCGTTGGCGCGCCGAAGGCGGGTCAATGCGAAACAGGCCCGAAGCGCTGTTGACCCTCACCGCCAAACCCGAAATACTGCGACAGATACGCAGGAGGGGGCACATGACAAAAATATTCGGCAGTTCCGGAAGGCTCGGTTTCGGCTTGCGCTGGCTGCTCGGCTGGCTATTCAGCCTCCTTTTCCTCGGCGCCAGCACGACCAGTGTGCTGGCTGCCGGCGCAGCAACTGAAGCGGCAAGCAGCTCAGCGCCCGTCATGCTGGTGCTGTACAACCGCGACATTATTGAACTCCGTGGCACCCTTGCCGGCGTTCCCGCCCCCGACCGGGCGAAACGGGCCCAGCGTCGATTTGATGCGCTCACCGACACTGAACTCGAGCAAGCCGTCGGCATCGTCCCTTTCAAACTTGCAGACACCAATGGTTTGATCCTGCAGGTCGCCGGGCAACCATTATTCACCGTCCTGAATTCGGATCTTGATCAGGAAGACCACCTCACCCTGGCTCAGGCCGCCGAGAAAGCCAGAGTCAACCTTGAAGAGGCAATGAAGTCCCGCCGTGAGCAGCAAAACGCGACGGTCTGGTTGCGTGGTGGCGCTGTCGCGCTGATCGATCTGCTGGTCTGCGCGCTCGGCTTGTGGATTGTGACCCGACTCCAGACTCGCCTGACCAGTGCCAGCGAAAACGTTGCCGCCGGTCTAAGCACCGGCCTGAAAGCCTACCTGAAGATTTTCGCCCTGCGCGTCCTCAGCGTGCTGGTCTGGCTGCTCTATGGCGCACTGATCTACGGCATGGCAATCACTTTCCTCAACGCCTTCCCGTGGACACAACCCTGGGGGGAACGTCTGGCCAGCTTCGTCCAACAATTGGGCGGCTGGCTGGCTACCGGCATCATGGGCGCCATTCCCGGCTTGCTGACCGTGGCCGTGGTGCTGCTGGTAGCGCGGGTCATTCAGGACGTGCTGTCGATGTTCCTGAATCATGTACAAAGTGGCCGCATCCGCGTACCTTTCATGCATGCCGATACGGTAGGCGCCACCAAGCGCCTGCTCTCGGTGCTGGTCTGGGGCCTGGCGATGGCCGTCGCCTACCCCTACCTGCCGGGCTCCAACACCGATGCCTTCAAGGGCCTGTCGGTGCTCTTCGGCCTGATGATCACGCTCGGCTCGACCGGACTGATGACACAATTGATGAGCGGCCTGGTCGTGGTCTATTCCCGCTCGCTGAAAAAGGGGGATTTTGTCTCGATCAACGACATCGAAGGCGTGGTGGGCGAAGTCGGCGCGCTGGCGGTCAAGGTGGTCAATATGCGCAATGAGGAAATCACCATTCCGAACAGCGTCATTACCGGTGCGGCCATTCGCAACTACTCAAAACTGGCTGGCGAGCAGGGAACGCTGGTATCGACCAAAGTCACCATCGGCTACGACACCCCCTGGCGGCAGGTGCACGCCATGCTGATCGAAGCCGCCCGGACCACACACGGCGTGCGGCACAGTCCGACCCCCTTCGTTTACCAGCGCGCCCTCAACGACTTCTACGTCGAATACGAAGTGTTTGCCCACATTGACCGCCCTCTGGAGCGAGTGCCCATTCTTTCCGGCCTGCATTCAGCCATCCAGGACCAGTTCAACACCTATGGCGTGCAGATAATGTCGCCCCATTTCTTCGACCAACCGGCACAAGCCGTGCTGGTGCCGAAAGACAAATGGTACGAAGCTCCCGCCAAGCCACCGGCAGGCGCCCAATGAAGGCTGCATCCAAACCAAAGCCGGCCAAAGCATCGGCCGATTTCAAGGACCACCACCGTGCCGTCCTCGACAATCTCCCCTTCCCGGCCTGGCTAAAAGATACCGAAAGCCGTTTTCTGGCGGTCAATGAGGCATTCGCCAGCACCTTCGGTGCCGTCGATGCCGAAAGTCTGGTCGGCAAGACCGATTTCGACATTGCCCCTATCGATTTGGCCGAGGCCTATCGCGCCGATGACCGCAGCGTCATCGCCTCCCGACAAAAGAAAATGGTCGAGGAAGAAATCATCGACCAAGGCGTGCGCAAATGGTTTGAAACCTACAAGGCACCTGTTCTCGACCAGCATGGCGAACTGCTCGGCACGGTCGGTTTTGCCAAGGACATCACCGAACGCAAGGAAAGCGAAAGAATCCTCAAGGAAAGTGAAGAACGTTTCCGGCTGATTTTTGAAAGCAGCGGCGAAGCTATTCTGTTTGCCTGGGCGGATGGTCGCATCCAGTCAGCCAATCCGGCAGCCTGTCGCATGTTTGGCTATACCGAAGAAGAGTTTCGCCAGCTCGGGCGGTCGGGAATTCTCGATCTGAGTGACCCGAATTTACCCCAGGCCATCGAAGAACGTTCAAGCAGGGGAGCATTTCACGGTGAGCTGCGCGGCTTGCGCAAGGACGGCCAGGTTTTCACCTTTGACCTCGTTTCAACCTTATTTACCGATGCCAAAGGTGAATTGCGCAGCATCAACCAGTTTCGTGACATCACTGAACGAAAGAAGGCTGAACAATTGCAGCTGGAAAGCCAGCAGCGACTGGAAGTCGCCCTGCTTGGTGCCCGGCTTGGCATGTGGGACTGGCACCGGCCAAGTGGCAAGATAAGCTTTGATCGACGCTGGGCCGAAATGCTCGGTGAAACTCCGGAACAACTCGAATCAGACGTCAACATCTGGGCAAGCCGGATCCATCCCGACGACTGGCCAATAATCAATGCCAGCATGGCCAGGCTGCAGCAGGCAACGGGTGACGCTTTTGAAACCGAATACAGAATGCGCCACAAGAACGGCCATTGGGTCTGGATTCTGGATTCCGGCAAGGTCGTGGAGCGCGATACCGAAGGAGAACCGACAAGAATCGTCGGCACGCATCTGGACATTTCGGCGCGGAAAGAAGCGGAGCGCCAGTTGCAGGATCAGCTTGAGCTATTGCAGTTGCGGGACAATGCACTGGATGCCATCTCCCAAGGCGTACTGATTACCGGCCGTGACCAGTTGATCACCTATGCCAACTCCGGGTTTGAGGCCATCACCGGTTATCCGATGAGCGAAATCGTTGGTTGCAACTGTAATTTTCTTCATGGTCCGGATTCAAACCCAGAGACCATCGCCGACATGGCTGCCACCGTTACTTCGGGCAAGCCATTCCATGGCGAGATCCTGAACTATCGCAAGGATGGCACGCCTTTCTGGAACGGCCTGTCGATCACACCGGTTTTCGACAGCGACGGGCAGATTGCCCAGTTTGTTGGCGTCCAGCGTGACATTACGAGCCGCAAGCAGGCCGAAGATGAATTGCGCAATCAGGCAGCGCGCATCGAAGCCATGTCGCGCCACCAGATTGAGGCTCAGGAAGAAATGCGGCGCCGCCTGTCAGCCGACCTGCACGACCGGACCAGCCCGAACCTGGCCGCCATCTCGATCAATCTGGGCATCCTTGCCAATGAGTGTTCGAACTGTGTCACCTTGAATGCCGCAGCACGCATTGAAGATACCACCGCCCTGGTCGACGATACCGTGGCCAGCATCCGCGAAATCAGCGCCGAACTCCGCCCGCCACTGCTCGACTACGCCGGGCTGATACCGGCCATGGAAAGTTACGCACAGCAATTTCGGCGGCGTACCGGCATCGAGGTCAGGCTGAAACGCCCCGTCACCCACCTCAGCCTTGAAGTCAATCTGGAATCCACCCTGTTCCGCATCTTTCAGGAAGCGCTGACCAATGGCGCCAAGCACTCCCACGCGACGCGCCTGGATGTCAGCCTGACTCAGGAGCAGCACACGCTCACCTTGTCGATTGCCGACAACGGTATCGGCTTCGACGCAGCCCTGGTGGGCATCGCACCCTTCGGCAGCGGCCTTGGGCTGATCAACATGAAAGAAATGGCAGAATTCGCCGGTGGCACCTTCACCGTTACCTCACAACCGGGAAAGGGCACGCACATCCATGTTCAGTTCTAGCCTTCAGGAAGCCCGGCAATGAAGCAACGCGTGCTGCTGGTCGATGATCACCAGATGTTTCGCGACGCCTTGCGAACACTGCTCGAACGCCTCTCCGACCTCGAAGTGGTGGCCGAAGCCGGCGATGGCGACGAGGCCCTGAGGCTGGCCGAACTGACCCAACCCGACATCGTCTGCATGGACATCGGCATGCCTGGCATGAACGGCGTCGAAACCACTCGCCGCCTGATTGCAACGCACCCCTCAATCAAGGTCATCGCGCTGTCGACTTTTTCGGAACGGCAATACGTCCTCGACATGATCGAGGCCGGCGCCGCCGCCTATGTCACCAAGGCCGAAGCCAGCGCGGAATTGCTGCGCGCCATCGAAGCCGTGCAGCGTGACCGCAACTACCTGTCTCCCGATGTCGCCACCCTGATCGCTGGCGCCATCGCCTCACCCGACAAAACAGCCCCCACGACAGCACGCTTGGGCGCCCGTGAACTTCAGGTCCTGCTGCTGGTGGCCAGAGGCTACACCTCGGCACAAATAGCCGACCAGATGAACATTGCCCCCGCCACCGTCGAAGTCCATCGCCGCAACATCATGCGCAAGCTTGATCTGCACAGCGTCGCCGAACTTACCCGTCACGTCATCAGCCGCGGCCTCGACCGCGAGTAGGCACCGTCAAACGGGAGCACTACCGGTTTACCGGTAATCAAAATTAACGGTTGTTGTGAATATCGGTGAGCCAAGCACCCGCGTAACATGGACCAACACCAAAAAAGACAATATCCCCAAAAACTCCAGGCAATGATTTGCCTGTTTCACACCATCGTCAACACAACCCCAGGTCAGGTTCCACGGCCTGTCTGGAGGGATCAAGTACATGAAGAACAACCCGTCTGCAGGATCGCCGGACCACGAGGCGATTGCCGACCGCGCCCGCACTGCCCTGCATCAGGGGGATTTCACGCTCGCCGAGCGTCTGCTGGCGAGTGGCGAGGTCGATCTGGCCGAGCTGACCGAAAACCTGCGTATCTACCAGGCGGAACTGGAAATCCAGAATCAGGAACTGCAAGAAGCGCAGCAGGAGTCGGCCAGAGCGCTTTCACGGTTTGCCACGCTCTTCCAGCAAAGCCCCCTGCCGCTGCTGGAAGTTGACCACATGGGCCTGATCATCAGCGCCAATGACGAAGCCCGGCGGCTGTTCGTTCTGGAAAACATCAATTCCAGAAACCACTTTCTTCGTCGCCTGGTCGTCGAGCAGGACCTTTTGAAGGTTTTGCAGGGGCTTGACGATGCCAGCCAGTTCGGTACCGCCGTCATCCATGAACTGATCTTCAAGCCTGTTCAGGGCGGGGATTGCCGGGGTGATTTGCATCTTGCCCGCCTGCCGGCCGAAGTCGGAGAACAGACACTGTTCGTTTGCACCGTGGTTGATCTGACCGAACGCTTGCAGCAAAAAAGCCAGTTACTTGAGGCCCAGGCCCGACTCGAAGCCAGCGACGCCCGGACACGCAGCATTCTGCGCACGGCGCCAGTCGGCATCGCCGTGATGAATGCCGAACGCAGCTTCATCGAAGTCAATCCATCGATGACCGAGATCACCGGCTACACCGCGCCTGAGTTGATCGGCAAGTCATCGCGCTTCCTGTATCCGGGCGAGGAAGAATTCGCCCACGTTGCACTGGAAAAGGATCGCCAGTTCAAACAATGGGGTCGCTGTGCGATCGAGACCCGGATGCTGCACAAGGATGGCGGCCTGCGCGATGTCGCACTGTCCATCGTGCCGCTTTCCACCGATGACCCGCTCGGACATTCGACGATTGCCCTGCAGGACATCAGTGCGCGCAAAGCCGCCGAGGCGGAAATCCGTTTGCGCGGTGCCGCACTGGAAGCCACCGCCAACGCCATCATGATCACCAGCGCCGACGGATTGATCGAATGGGCCAACCCGGCCTTTTTCGCGATGACCGGCCACAACGAGGCCGAAACCCTTGGCCGCAACCCGCGTGACCTGCTGAAGTCCGGCAGGCAGGATCGGGCAACCTACGAAGATCTCTGGAAAACGATCAATGCCGGCAACGTCTGGCAGGGTCAACTGATCAACCGGCGCAAGGACAGCAGCGAGTATCACGAGTTCCAGACCATCACCCCGGTGCCTGACGTTAACGGACAAATCACCCACTTCATTGCGGTGAAGCAGGATGTTACACAGCGCGTCATGGCCGAACTGGAACTATCCGCGCACCGTGAACACCTTGAAGACCTGGTGACGGAACGCACGGTGGACCTGCAGGCCGCACGGCAGAATGCCGAACGGCTGTCGAAGGTGAAGAGTGAATTCCTCTCCAACATGAGCCACGAGATCCGCACACCGCTCAACGCCGTGCTCGGTCTGGCGCAGGCCGGCATGCGTTCGAACGCCGGGCGCAAATGCGGAGAAACCTTCTCGCGCATCATGGAATCCGGCGAGTTGTTGCTCTCCATCATCAACGACGTTCTCGACTTTTCAAAAATTGAAGCTGGCAAATTGAACCTCGAATCCCGGCCGATCAGCCTGGATCGACTGATTGGTCGCGCCGTGGACCTGACGGCGGAACGCGCCCGGACCAAGGGCATCCGCTTTTGCGTCAAGAAGGATCGAGACCTGCCGACTGCCTGCATGGGCGACGAGGTTCGAATACTGCAGATCTTGATCAACCTGCTCTCCAACGCCATCAAATTCACCGAGCAAGGCAGCGTCACGCTGAATATCAGCCGACTGGGCGAGCAACTGGTGTTTCGAATCACCGACACCGGCATCGGCATGAGCGAGGAGCAGGTCAGCCACCTGTTCAGCGCCTTTGAACAGGCCGACTCTTCCACCACGCGGCGCTTTGGCGGCACCGGTCTCGGGCTGGTCATCAGTCAGCGGCTGCTGGACCTGATGAACGGCAGCATTCGCATCGATAGCGAACCGGGACGAGGCAGCATTTTTGAGGTCAGACTGGGGTATACCGCAGCAGTCGCGCCAACACCGGCGCTGGCCTTCGCCGAGCCTTCAGGCAGACGCCTGAGCGGCCTGCATATTCTCGCGGCTGAAGACAACGAAATAAATCGCATGGTGCTGGAAGAGTTGTTGATTGATGAAGGTGTGGAGCTGACCTGCGTCGAAAATGGCCAACAGGCGCTGGAGATGATTGCCCGAACCGGGGCCGACAGCTGGGATGTCGTGTTGATGGACATCATGATGCCGGTCATGGATGGTCACGAAGCCTCACGACTTCTGCAGGAAACTGCGCCCGGCCTGCCGGTGATCGGCCTGACCGCCCACGCGCTGGAAGACGAGCGCGAAAAGTGCATCGCCTCAGGCATGGTCGAGCATGTCGCAAAGCCCTTCAGTCTTGATCAACTGGTTGAAGTCATTCGGCGCCATACACGGCATTCCGCCCCAAAGAACTGATCCCGAAAACCAATGACTACGGTAGTGCATTTATGCTTAGCGCTACTATTATTGATGTAGGTCAACCTGATTCATTTCCAAAAAGCATATAAGTAACATTATTAACACAAACGTCGCACGTTTGTTAAATTGGTAAAAAAATGAAAACCATCTTCTTAGTCGACGACTCCGCCACCATCCTGCTCAGCATTTCCAGCATTCTTACCAAGGCTGGCTATGCCACCGAAAAGGCTGCGAATGCCGAAGAGGCATTACGCAAGCTGCAATCGGGCATCAAGATCGATCTGATGATCACCGATCTCAACATGCCGGGCATGAACGGCATTGAACTGATCAAGGAAGTCCGCAAGCTGCCGGCCTACAAGTTTGTGCCCATCCTCTTCCTGACCACCGAGTCGCAGCAATCAAGGAAGCTGGAAGCCAAGGCCGCCGGCGCTTCCGGCTGGATTGTCAAACCGGCAACCGCCGACGAACTGCTCAATACCATCAAGCTGGTCGTGCGCTGAAGCCATGGAATTTGCGACCTATCTCCGGCGGTCAATGGGAACCTTCCTGATAGCAGCGTTGGCCGTTGCTGCTACGGTGTATTTCCTGCACGGATGGTTCCACAGCTCCTTCGTTCCCGCCCTGGGTATGTCGCATCCGTTCGCCGACGCGCTTGGCACCTTCATTCTGATGACGCTCGGCTATCTGGCGCACCGGGGGCTGTCGATGGCGTTCTATCGCGATCACGCACTTGGCCTGTTCAAGAAGGCAGCCGAGGATCTCGGCAAGGTTCATGATTTCCAGAAAGTCACCGAAGAAGTCTCAGGTGAACTCAAGCAGGTGCATCAATTCAACGGCGTCTTGAGCAACCAGTTGAAAGACGTCATCAACGATACCGAGAAGGCTGCCTACGACATCGTCGAACGCCTGCAGACCATCGATGAAGTAGTGACCAAGCTGGATCGTTTTGTCAGCGAGACGTCGGAAGCCTCGGCCGATCTGATGCGCAGATCCGAAGCACGGATCTCCCAGAATCAGGAACTTGTTACCAAGATGGAAGGCTATGTGCAGCAGCGCCTGCATGAGACCCAGCAGGATCAGGAGCAAGTCAAGCAGGTTGTCCTGGAAGCCCATTCGCTGGAATCGCTGGTTCAGTTGATCAAGCATGTCGCCGGCCAGACCAACCTGCTGGCTCTCAATGCCGCCATCGAAGCAGCGCGGGCGGGAGAGGCAGGACGTGGTTTCGCCGTGGTCGCCGACGAAGTACGCAAGCTGTCCAGCGAAACCGAAACCGCCGTCGTCAAGATCAGCCGGGGCATCGCCGCTGTGGCGGAGCACATCGAGACCCAGTTCCAGCACAAGCTCTCGAACGTCAATCTCGACAAGGAAAAGCAGTTGCTGGATTTCTTCTCCAGCCAGCTCCACGAGATGGGTCAGAGCTACGAGGCCCTGATGCGGCACGAAGCCGACGTCCTCACCCAGGTCAAGGAAAGCAGCACAACACTTGCCAACATGTTCATGGATGCCCAGGCCAGCGTCCAGTTTCAGGATGTCAGCCGGCAGCAAATCGAACATGTCATGCAGGCCCTGGGCCAGCTCAATGAACACGCCACGCTGCTGGCCAATCGCCTGCATGCCTACGAAGACAGCAACTTCACCTACACGCCCATCGCCGAACACCTGGAGTCGCTCTACGGCCGCTATGTCATGGAGAGCCAGCGTGCCAGTCACCAGACTTCCCTAAACCGGGACACGGCGGCAACGCCGGCCCCCGCCGCCTCCCGCATCGAACTGTTCTAAGGACAAGCCTCATGTCGTCCAGCCCGCCCCTTGCCATCACCGAAGATCTCACCATCTACCACGCGCTGGAACAAAAGCAGGTACTGCTCGACGCCCTGGCCACGACCAGCGAGCTGGAGCTCAACCTGTCACAAGTCAGCGAAATGGACACTGCCGGTCTTCAGTTGCTCATCCTGCTCAAGAAAGAAGCCCTGCGGGCCGGCAAGCAGGTGCGCATCGTCGCCCACAGCCAGGCGGTCAGTTCAGTCATCGATTTTTGCAACATGGCAGCCGAGTTTGGTGACCCGCTGGTCATCCCGGCCCACGAAGCCTCCTGAGTGAGCGGAGAAAACAGCATGGACGAAATCACCAGCGTCTTCATCCAGGAAAGCCGGGAACAACTGGCTGAAATGGAATCCGGCCTGCTCCGTCTGGAGCAAACCCCGGACGACATGGACAACATCAACGGCATCTTCCGCGCCGCACACACCATCAAGGGTGGTGCCGGCGTTGTCGAATGCGGCTTCATCGTCGCCTTCACCCACCGCGTCGAAAACATTCTCGATTCACTGCGCAATGACGAGCTGGCGGTCACGCCACCGCTCGCCACGCTGCTGCTTGAGTGCTGCGACCACATGATCAGCCTGATCGATGTGCTGGCCGCCGACGCCGAAGCCCCCGACGCCGCACTCAAGGCCCGCGGTGATGCCCTGACCGAGCAACTGAAAGTCTTCATCGACAGCATTGGCCAAAAAGACGCCGAGCCGGCCGACTCAAAAATGACCGTACACGACGCCGCCATAGAAGTCGAAAGCTCCGGAGGCGGCATTGTCCTGACCGACAGCTGGCACATTTCCGTGCGCTTTGGCGAAAACGTGCTGCGTGGCGGCATGGACCCGCTGTCCTTCATTCGTTACCTCGCTTCGCTGGGCGAAATCCTTGGCATGGAGACCATCACCGACGCCATGCCGGCCGCCGCCAGCATGGACCCGGAATCCTGCTACATCGGGTTTGAAATCCAGCTCCAGACCCGCAGCTCCAAGGCTGACATTGAGCGCGTCTTCGACTTCGTCCGCGATGACTGCGACCTGCGCATCCTGCCGCCCAACAGCAAGCTCTCCGAATACATCAAGCACATCCAGGAATTGCCTGAAGACACCATGCGTCTCGGCGAAATCCTGGTCCGCTGCGGCGCACTGACCCAGGCCGAAGTTGACCAAGGGCTGTGCAACCAGAAAGTCACGGCCGACACCACCGATGCCGACAGCGAAGCCCCGCCACCGCAACTCGGCGAAATCCTCGTCGACAACAAGGTCGTGCACAAGGAAATCGTCGATGCGGCGATCAACAAGCAGGCCCAGGTCAGCGACAAGAAAGCCAAGGAAGCACGCCTGGTTCGCGTCCAGGCCGACAAGCTCGACCAGCTGATCGACCTGGTCGGCGAGCTGGTGATTGCCGGCGCCTCGGCCAACCTGCTCGCCCAGAAGAGCAAGCAGACCGATCTGGTCGAAGCCACCTCAGTCCTTTCCCGCCTCGTTGAAAACATTCGTGACTCCGCGCTGCAACTGCGCATGGTCCAGATCGGCGACACCTTCACCCGCTTCAACCGCGTCGTGCGTGACGTCTCCAAGGAACTCGGCAAGGAAATCGAACTGGTGATCAGCGGTGCTGAAACCGAACTCGACAAGACCGTCGTGGAAAAGATCGGCGACCCGCTGATGCACCTCGTCCGGAACTCGCTGGACCACGGCATCGAACCCACCGCCCTTCGACTCGAACGTGGCAAGCCCGCCTGCGGCACGGTAACGCTGAACGCTTATCACGACTCGGGCAGCATCGTGATCCAGATCTCCGACGATGGCGGCGGCCTGAACAAGGAAAAGATCACCGCCAAGGCGCTGGAACGCGGCGTCATCCAGCCCGGTGAAACCCTCACCGATGCGGAAGTCGTGAACCTGATTTTCGAACCGGGATTCTCGACCGTCGAGAAGGTTTCCAACCTCTCCGGTCGCGGTGTCGGCATGGATGTCGTGCGCCGGAATATCCAGTCGCTGCGCGGCGCCGTCGATGTCACTTCCGTCGAAGGCGAAGGCGCCACCTTTACCATTCGCCTGCCACTGACGCTGGCCATCATTGACGGTTTCCTGGTCGGTGTCGGCAAGGCCGCTTACGTCATTCCGCTCGATACCGTCGTCGAATGTATCGAACTGAAGAACCTGCCGAGCGACCGCAATTTCATGAACCTGCGTGGCGAAGCACTACCGTTCATTCGCCTGCGCGAACTGTTTGAAGTGCCGGGTGAGTGCCCGCCCCGCGAAAGCATTGTCGTCGTCCAGTTTGCCGGCCAGCGCGCCGGGATCGTGGTCGATCAGCTGATGGGTGAATTCCAGACCGTGATCAAGCCGCTTGGTGTGATGTTCCCGCATCTGCGGGGGATTGGCGGTTCAACCATTCTTGGCAGCGGCGAAGTGGCGCTGATTCTGGATGTGGCGGCACTGGTCCTTACTGTCAGCCAGAACGAAGAAAGAAAGATGTTCCCGGGCAGGAATCACCAGCCCTCCACCGCATTGCCGAACAATTAACGTATTGCACTTCAAGAAGGGGTAAGTCATGTTCAAGAATATGAAAATCGGTTTGAGACTTGGTCTCGGATTCGGTCTGGTTGCAACCTTGCTCGTTATCGTTGCCACACTCGCCTATATCCGTCTGACTTCAATCAGTGAAGAAATTGATCTTCTAGTCAATGACCGCTTTCCCAAAGTCACTGCTGCCAACAGCGTTATTGATCAGATTAATGTGACCGCGCGGGCGCTGCGAAATGCGGTACTGGTGAAATCTCCCGAGGACGTTAGCAGGGAGCTTGACCGGGTGGCTGGCGCACGAAAGATTGCCGTAGAAAATTTCAACTATCTGGAAAAGACCATCAAGTCGGATGAGGGCAAAAAAGCCTTTGCCAAAGTAATGGAGGCTCGAAAAGTTTCAATCGCCGATCAGGATGCGTTTATCGTCCTGGCCAAAGCCGGCAAGAGAGACGAAGCCATTGAAATGTTGGTAACCAAAATTCGTAAAACACAGGGTGACTACATCAAGGCCACGGAAGATTTGATCACCATGCAGTCCGAGTTGATGGCGAAGTCGGGAAAAGCTGCGGACCAGGAAGCCAGTTCAGCCAAACAGATCATTCTCATTCTTTCTGCAATTGCTCTCCTCCTCGCAGCAGCAATCGCCTGGTGGGTTACCCGTTCAATTACCGTTCCAGTTAACGAAGCGGTCAATGCTGCAACCCGACTGGCAGAAGGCGACCTGACGGTCAAGCTTGAGTCCGACAGCAAGGACGAGGTCGGCATGCTGATGTCCGCCATGCAGAACATGATTGCAAAACTGACGCAGATCATCGGCGAAGTCCGCACCGCGGCCGACAATCTGACCAACGCCGCCGGCCAGGTTTCCGCCACCGCCCAGTCGCTGTCGCAATCTTCCAGCGAACAAGCGGCTTCGGTCGAAGAAACCACCTCATCAATGGAACAGATGACGGCTTCGATTTCGCAGAACACCGAGAACGCCAAGGTGACCGATGGCATGGCCTCGAAGGCTGCCCGGGAAGCGGCTGAAGGTGGCGACGCAGTCGGCAAGACGGTTGACGACATGAAGAGCATTGCCAGCAAGATCGGCATCATCGACGACATCGCTTACCAGACCAATCTGCTGGCGCTTAACGCCGCCATTGAAGCAGCTCGTGCCGGCGATCATGGCAAGGGCTTCGCGGTGGTCGCCGCTGAAGTTCGCAAGCTGGCTGAACGCTCGCAGGTTGCAGCGCAGGAAATCGGCAATCTGGCTTCGTCTTCGGTCAAGCAGGCCGAACGTGCCGGTACGCTGCTGACGGAAATGGTCCCGACCATCCGCAAGACTTCCGATCTGGTCCAGGAAATTGCTTCTGCTTCCTCCGAGCAGTCTTCCGGTGTGGCGCAGATCAACGGCGCCATGGGTCAGCTGAATCAGGCCACCCAGCAGAACGCCTCGGCTTCTGAAGAACTGGCAGCCACGGCTGAAGAGCTTGGCTCGCAGGCTGAGCAGCTGCAACAGACGATGACGTTCTTCCGCCTTGACGACAACCAGCGCAGCACCGCCCGCAACTTCGCACCACCGGCCGCTCGTTCGACCGGCGGCGGAGCCAAGCCTCGCGTCGCTGCCCGGGCCGCTGCGGTCCAGGTCAACGAGGGTGACTTCGAGCGTTATTGAGGAGTCATCATGGGACAACTCGTACAAGCCAAGGGAAGCGCTGTCGTCGCCAAGACCGACGAAGCGCCCGCCCAGTATCTGACCTTCTCGCTCGGTGGTGAAATGTTTGGCGTTGGCATTCTCAACGTCAAGGAAATCATCGAGTACGGGAATCTGACTGAAATCCCGATGATGCCGGCCTTCATTCGCGGCGTCATCAACCTGCGCGGCAGCGTGGTGCCGGTGATTGATCTGTCGGCCCGCTTTGGCGGGAAGGCAACCGAAGTCGGTCGCCGGACCTGCATCGTCATCGTTGAAGTACCCGATGAGGATACCCGTCACGATATCGGCATCATTGTCGATGCCGTTTCCGAAGTGCTGGAAATCCCGGGCAGCGAAATCGAACCCCCGCCGTCCTTTGGCGCCAAAATCCGCGCCGATTTCATCTTCGGCATGGGCAAGGTTGCCGGCAAGTTCGTCATCCTGCTGGAAATCAACAAGGTGCTGTCGGTCGATGAAATCGCGATGCTGACAGGCACTGACAAGAGTCTGGAGTCCCAGGCCCCGGTTTGACCCGTTTCAAGCAATAGCCCGTCTCGAAAAGCAAGCCATGGTCAAGAATCAAAAAATTGGTGTTCGGCTCGAGATGGGTTTCAGTTTGCTTATTGTCAGGTCCGCCACAGCCTTGATGTCGTCTTCATTGAGCGGACTTCCATGACCATTCTTGCCACCGAGATCGCAAGCTGAACAACGGCTCCAGACGATGACGCTCTTTCACTTTGACGACAGAGGTTGAACATCACGGGAAATTGCTTCCAGAAGCATCACTGATAAACATCAATACCTGGCTTAGACCGGGAAATCTGGGAACCGCGGCACCAAACATCGGAGAGATTGCCATGAATTTACGTTCAGTCCGCGTGCGCCTGCTTGGCATGATCACCCTTTTGACCATTGGATTCGCCGCCTACCTGCTGCGGGACATCGGTGTAAATTTCTTCTCGCTGCAGGAAAGCAGTCGTGTCGCTTCGATCAGCGAAGTGGCTGTTGCCAGCAGTGCCCTGGTCCATGAGTTACAGAAGGAACGTGGGCTCTCCGCAGGTTTCATTGGCAGCAAGGGCCAGAAGTTTCGCGATGAACTTGAGCGCCAGCGCAAGGACACCGACCTCAAGGCCACGGTACTCAGCGAAACCATCAGGGCCAACGAATCCCGGCTACCGGCTGAACTCGCCAAGCGGCTGGGCGGGGGATCTGATTTCCTCCGCCAGCGCGAGGATCGGCGCAGTTCCATCAGCGCATTGACACTGGCTGGACCTGAGTCCTTCGGCTTTTTTACGCGAGCGATCGAACTCAATCTCGATGCGGTTTCGGTGGTTGCACCCAATCTTGCCAACGCTGACATGGTCAAACGCTTCACTGCCTACGTGATGTTCCTGCAAGCCAAGGAACAGGCAGGCCGCGAACGCGCTACCCTGAATGCCGTCTTTTCTGCCGACAAGCCTCTGGATCTTCCCCTGCTGCGCAGGCTGGCCGGCATTCTGGCCAATCAGGACACCTATCTGGCCAGTTTCCGTGCCATGGCAAGCAGCAAGGAAAATGATGCCCTGGCTCAATTGATGGCTTCGGCACCTGCCCAGGAAACAACGGCCATGCGCTCGATAGCGCTGGAAAAGGCTGCCGAGGGCAGTTATGGCGTGGTGCCCGGCACCTGGTTTGGCACCATCACCCGCAAGATCGATGCGATGAAGGCGATGGAAGACCAGATGGCAAGTGCTACGGTGGACGCCGCCATGCAGCTAAATTCGGATGCTCGCAATGGACTGGTGATTTCCGTCCTGCTCACCGTACTTGTATTGACCATCGCCATTACCTTTGCGGTCATGCTCGCCCGCATGTTGCGGGATGTTCATGCCATCACACTGACCGCCCTGAACGTCGCCGATGGTGATCTGAGAAACACGGTCACCGTTGATCGCAGCGATGAAATCGGCGAGTTGCAGGATGCAATCGCCCGCACGATAAGCAACCTGACCAAGATCATTGGCGAGGTCAATACCGCCTCTGATCACCTTTCCAACGCAGCCGGCCAGGTTTCTGCCACGGCCCAGTCGCTTTCGCAATCCTCCAGTCAGCAAGCCGCATCAGTTGAGGAAACCACTTCGTCGATGGAGCAGATGACGGCCTCCATTTCACAGAATGCGGAAAACGCCAAAGTGACCGATGGCATGGCCTCGAAGGCCGCAGCGGAAGCAGCCGAAGGCGGCGATGCCGTGGGCAGGACGGTCGACGATATGAAGAGCATTGCCAGCAAGATCGGCATCATCGACGACATCGCTTACCAGACCAATCTGCTGGCCTTGAATGCTGCCATCGAAGCGGCTCGTGCCGGCGATCATGGCAAGGGCTTCGCGGTCGTCGCAGCTGAAGTGCGCAAGCTAGCCGAACGCTCGCAGGTTGCGGCGCAGGAAATCGGCAACCTGGCTTCGTCTTCGGTCAAGCAGGCCGAACGGGCCGGTAAGCTGCTGACGGAAATGGTCCCGACCATTCGCAAGACTTCCGATCTGGTTCAGGAAATTGCTTCCGCCTCGTCTGAACAGTCTTCCGGTGTAGCGCAGATCAACGGCGCCATGGGTCAGCTGAATCAGGCAACGCAGCAGAATGCTTCCGCCTCTGAAGAGTTGGCGGCAACCGCAGAAGAACTGGGCGCCCAGGCCGAGCAGTTGCAGCAAATCATGACATTCTTTCACCTTGCCGACAGTCAAGGCGCCACTCCGGCCAGGCGAGGGTGATGGGATCGAGTTCAAATCTGACTAACATTTCCATGGACGCGGCAAGGCGTCCGGGAGCAAACTGATAACGACATCAACATCACACTACAGCACCGGCCTTGCCCGCTACGACGTGATGTTCGGAAGCTCTGAAACGTATGGACTACAGCAAACTTTCTTCCCAGGAAATCGAACGCCTCGCCCGGACCATCCACCCGGGCGCCTGGGCGATTGAACCTGATCGGCCACTGGCGACGCTACTCGGCTCCTGCGTCGCAGTTTGTCTTTTTGACCCGCAGGCGCGCATTGGCGGACTGAATCATTTCATGCTGCCGAACATCCGGCGCAGCAGCAACGATGATGTCGACACATTGCTCTCGGGCTCCTATGCCATGGAAGCCCTGCTCAATGCGCTGCTGATGAAGGGGGCTAAAAAGAATCGCCTGCAGGCCAAGGCGTTTGGCGGCGGCACCATCATCAACACCTCAGGACCGCTAATGAGCATCGGCACACGCAATGCAGACTTCACCAAGGAATGGCTGCAACGCGAAGGCATCCCGCTGCTGGCCTCCGATTTTCTCGGCCCGTGGTCACGCAAGGTCCTGTTTGTGCCAACAACCGGCGACGCCTTCTGCCGGCGCCTGGTGACCAATATGGCAACGGCTGAAGTGATTGCCCGGGAAGAAAAGAGTTACGCTGATACCCTGCTGCAAAAACCGAAAACTACTGAGAAGAAAATCGAGTTGTTCTGATGGCCGAACCCAACACCATTACCGATCAGGAATTCACCCTTTTCCAGCGGTTGATCTACAAGATTGCCGGCATCAGCTTGAGCGATGCCAAAAAGGTACTGCTGGTCGGCCGCCTGACCCGACGCCTCAAGGTTTACGATTTTGGCACCTTTACGCAGTATTACCGGATGCTGGCGACCGGCGAGCACCCGGAAGAAGTCCAGACCATGGTCGACCTGCTGACCACCAACGAGACCTACTTTTTCCGCGAGCCCAAGCACTTCGCCTTCCTGCGTGACGAGATCATCAAGAAGCGCAAGAGCCCGGCAACCTTCCGGGTCTGGAGTGCCGCCAGTTCAAGCGGCGAGGAGGTCTACACGCTGGCCATGGTGCTGGCCGACAACCTGCCCAATACGCCGTGGGAAATCGTCGGCTCGGACATCAGCACCCAGGTGCTGGCCAAGGCGGCCACCGGGCATTATTCGCTGGCCCGCACCGAGGGCATTCCGCCGGGCTACATGACCAAGTACTGCCTGAAGGGCGTGCGCTCCCATGCCGGGACTTTCCTGATTGCCCCGGAATTGCGCAAGAAAACCAGTTTTTACCAGATCAACCTGATGAATCCGGTTGACGCCGAAATCGGTGAGTTCGAAGTGATCTTTCTGCGCAACGTGATGATTTATTTCGACCCGCCGACCAAGGCCAAGGTCGTGCACAATCTGCTGCCTCGCCTGAAGACTGGCGGCCACCTGATCATCGGCCATTCGGAAACACTCAATGGCATTACCGACCGGGTGGACGCAGTGCTTCCGACCATCTATCGCAAGCCATGAAAACGCACGCCGCCGAGATTCACGAGGTCTTTCTCAACCCGGGGCAATTTCACTTCGGCGATGGAAACACCCGCATCTCGACACTGCTCGGCTCATGCGTCTCGATCACGCTCTGGCACCCGCGCCGGCGCATCGGCGGGATGTGCCACTACATGCTGACCGAACGAAAACGTCCTGAAAATGCTGCGCTCGATGGGCGTTTCGGCAGCGAGGCATTCGAGCTTTTCCTGCAGCACGTGGAAGCAGCGGGAACGCGCCCCAGTGAATACCAGGCAAAACTTTTCGGCGGCGCCAACATGCTCAGCGGGCCTACCGGCGGCAAGCTGGAAATTGGCCCACGCAATGTGTCGCATGGCCGCGCCTTGCTGGCTTCCAAAAATATCGCGCTGATGGCCGAACATGTCGGCGGTAGCGGCCGGCGCAAACTTCATTTTGATGTCTGGAGCGGGGATGTCTGGCTGGCTTTCCCGCAGGGCTCGGATGCCCAGATCAGGAATGCGTATGGCTGACAAAATCAAGGTCATGATCGTCGACGACTCGGCGGTCGTCAGGCAGGTGGTTTCCCAGGCGCTCGCTGGCGACTCCGGCATCGAGGTCATAGGCGTCGCCTCGGACCCGATCTTTGCGCTACAGAAAATGAAAACCCTGTGGCCGGATGTGCTGGTGATCGACATTGAAATGCCGCGGATGGATGGCATTACCTTTCTGAAAAAGATCATGGCCGAGCGCCCGACGCCGGTGGTGGTCTGCTCCTCTCTGGCCGAACAGGGCACCCAAGCAACCTTCGAGGCGCTGGCGGCTGGCGCTGTCTCGATCATCACCAAACCCAAGAGCGGGCTGAAGAGCTTTCTTGAAGACTCATCCAACGACATCGTCCAGGCCGTGCGCAGTGCGGCGCGGGCCAACATGCGGGCCATGCGCGTGACCGCCGCGCCAGCCGTGAACCGCCCCAAGCTGACAGCGGATGTCATGCTCAGTGCCGGTGGTCACCGGGCACTTGAGCGGACGACGGATCAGGTCGTCGCAATCGGCACCTCGACCGGCGGTACGCAGGCGCTGGAAGCGGTGCTGACCCGCCTGCCGGCAACGACGCTGGGCATTGTCATCGTCCAGCACATGCCCGAGAAATTCACCGCGATGTTCGCCGAACGCCTGCACAGCCTTTGCCAGATCGAGGTGCGCGAAGCAAAGCACGGTGACCGCGTCATCCCTGGCCTGGCCCTGATCGCCCCCGGTGGTCGCCACATGATGCTCAAGCGCAACGGCGCGCAGTACGTGGTCGATGTTGCCGACGGCCCGCTGGTCAATCGCCACAAGCCTTCTGTCGACGTACTTTTTCGATCGGTGGCCAAATTTGCCGGCGCAAACGCGCTGGGGATTATCATGACCGGCATGGGCGACGATGGCGCACGCGGCATGAAGGAAATGCACGATGCCGGGGCAAGAACCATCGCCCAGGACGAAGCAAGCTGTGTTGTTTTCGGCATGCCGAAAGAAGCGATCAAGCTGGGGGCTGCGGATCAGGTACTTTCACTGGACCAGATCCCGGCCGCCATCGTCAGCTACGGCAGAGGACTCTGAGAGAGGTAACAAAATGGACGTTCAGGCCGCTTTGGATTCGATTGCCGCTGATGCCGCACGTGGCGACATTGTTTTCCCCACCCACACCGACATCGCGCTGCGTGTGCAGCGCCTGCTGGATGACCCCGACTGTTCCATCGACCAGTTGAGCAAGCTGATTTCGGCCGAACCCATTCTTTCGGCACGAGTTGTCAGCATTGCCAACTCCGTCGCCTACAACCCTTCCGGCCGAGCCATGAGCGACGTTCGCAGCGCCGTCTCCCGGCTGGGTTTCAAGACCTTGCGCACACTGGCAACCGCGCTGGTCGTCCGCCAGATGCAGGGCATGGCGCAATCCCCGGAACACCGGGTACTGGCCGGACGCCTTTGGGAGCACACGGCACACGTTGCCGCATTGTCCCGTGTCATCGCCAAGCGCGTGACTAAACAGGACCCGGAGGCAGCCTTCTTCGCTGGCATCGTCCATGAAGTGGGTGGCTTCTACCTGATCTCGCGCGCTTCGGTTTTTCCCGGTCTGCTCGAGAGCAATCTGGAGACCTGGTACGGCGAAGGCGAAGCGCAGGTGGGCCGCAGCGTACTGCATGCCCTCGGCGTTCCGGCAAACATTCTTGAAGCCCTCGAGACTCTGTGGGATGGCTATCTCGCAATGCCGGCCGAATCACTGGGCGACACGCTGCTGCTGGCCGATCAACTGTCGCCGGTCGAATCGCCACTGACCGACCTCGCCGGCATGAGCCGCAAAGGGATGCCGGCGGATATCGATTTGCTGGTCGATGATGAAATGATGAGCAGCATACTGGCCGACTCGGCCGAGGAAGTGGAATCGCTGATTGCCGCCCTGAAGGCATAAGCCGTTTTCAGGCGCGTGCGTCGAGCCTGAATTCGAGCCGGTAACCGGCCGCTTCAATCTCGTCACCATCGCTCAAGGCATGCGGCCCTGAATCGATTGCATGCCGATTTACCCGGGGAAGCTTTCCCCCTTCAACGTGGGTGAGAAAAAACCCCGATGGTCGCCGGGCAATCACCACGAGCTGTTCACCGGGCACACCAAAGGTTGTCACCACACGTTCCAGACGCACGTTTTCGCCGACAGCATGGCACCCCGCACCGGCCAGCACCTTGATACAGCCCTCAGGCAGCCGCGCCTTGGGCGCGCGCATGGCCGGCACGGCGACGACAGGTGCATCCGCCGCTGGTGCAGCATGGCGCGGCATCGCCTTGATCAGCATGGTGCGTTCCAGATCGACTTCTCCCGCCATGCGCGTATTGACGTAGCACAGGTGGTGGCCCCCGAGATGGATGACATCGCGATGCTGCAGGATCTGCCGTGCGAGTGGCAAGCCGTTGACCAGGGTACCGTTGCTGCTCTTCAAATCCTCGACGATGTGATCCTCGCCGACGCTGACGATGCGTGCATGTTCGCGACTGAGCAGCGGGTCATTGATAACGATGTCGCCGCCCGCGTCACGCCCGATGCTGAGACATGGCTTGTCGATGAAGCGCTGGTCAATCACCGTTCCATTCAGACTCAATACCAACTTGGCCAAGCTTATTTCTCCGGAGTCGAGGGTTTCAGCCAGCCGAACAGGCGGCTGAACCAGCTTTTGCAATTGACTACAGGTTCGGCGTCGAGAACGCGGACCAGCGCAACGGAAATATTGTCGTAGCCGCCATTGTCATTGGCGAGCTGGATCAGATGATTCGCCGTCAGCGGCAGATTGGTTTTCAGCGAATCGACAATGAGCTCGATATCAGCCTCTTCGACCAGATCGCTCAGGCCATCGCTACAGAGCAGGTAGACGTCGCCGCGAAGGACCTTCTCTTCACTCGCATGCACCGCGACGCGGGCTGCGGCACCAAGCGCCTGGGTTACCAGATGGCGGTTGTGCGAGCCACGTGAGTCTTCGGCAGCAATCAGCCCGTGTTCGACCTGGTCAGACAATAGCGAATCGTCACGTGTCAGCAGTTGCAGCCTGCCGTCGCGCAAACGATAGATGCGCGAGTCGCCGACATGAAGCAGCGCCACACGCTGACCAATAAAGAGCGCCACGGCAAGGGTCGTGCCCATTCCGGCGCATCCGGCCTGCTCCCGGGCAGCAGCATGGATCGCCCGGTTTGCCTCGACAATGATCTGCTCGGCGAACTGCAGCGGCGTCGGCTGCCGGGCACCGGCACGAAAATGCTGAATCTTGTCCCGCAAGCGCTCAACAACAATATCGACTGCCATACGGCTGGCCACCTCACCAGCGCGATGGCCGCCTATCCCGTCAGCAACAACGGCAACGCCATAGTCAGCATCAATGGCAACGTTGTCCTCATTGAGTGCGCGCACCCTCCCGGTATCGGACAAGCAGACAAAGGCGAGGTGATGAGGTTCTTTTTTCAAGAGTTTCGGTCGCTAAGCGGCAAAAGACAAACGGCATAGTATACCGCACAGCACCGCATCGATTCTTGACAGGTACGCGCCAAGAACCCAATATCGGGGATGATTTTCGCGACACGCCCTGCCATTTCACTCCTGCCGTCCGTTCCTACATGTCAATTGAGCAACTAGGTCGTTTCAAAATCACCGGAACGCTCGGACGCGGCGCGATGGGCGTGGTTTATCGAGCCCACGATCCGCTGATTGATCGCACGGTGGCGATCAAGACGGTTGGCTGTGCCGGCCTCTCCCGCGAAGAGGCCAAAGCCTTTGAAGAACGCTTCTATTGCGAAGCCAAATCTGCCGGCCGACTCAATCATCCGAACATTGTCACCATCCACGACGTCGGCCGCAGCGACGATCTGGCGTACATCGCGATGGAGTTTCTCAACGGCCGGACGCTACGCGAAATTCTTGACTCGGGCGTTGTGCTGCCAATTGAGCGCAGCGCGGATATCGCCGCCCAGATTGCCGACGGCCTGGCGTTTGCCCACGCCAACAGCGTCGTGCATCGCGACATCAAACCCGCCAACATCATGGTGTTTGAAAACGGCACGGTGAAGATCGCCGATTTCGGCGTCGCCCAGATCCCCAGCGGCTCCAATACCGTTGCCGGCACCGCCTTCGGTTCCCCGAAATACATGTCGCCGGAACAGATTACCGGCCAGAAGGTCGATGGTCGTTCGGACATCTTCTCGCTCGGCGCGGTCCTCTACGAAATGCTGGTCGGGCGCCCCCCCTTCGCCGGCGACAATCTGGAAGCACTGCTCTATCAGGTACTGAACAGTGCCCCGCCGCTGCCTTCAAGCTTCAACGCAAGCCTGCCGAGTGGCTTCGACCGCATCGTCGCTCGTGCCCTGGCCAAGAACCCGGACAAGCGCTTCCAGAACGCGGCCGACATGGCTGCGGCCCTGCGCAAATATCGCCGTATTGCCAAGATGGCGCAGGCACAGGCAAAAACTGAAGCCGCTGGCGCGACGGCAAAATCAGCCACAGCCAGACCAGGCGATGCCACCGTCCTGGTAAAGACTGTACCCGTGCAAACGAAGAAGGCGCCAACAAGCATCTTGCGCTATGCCATACCTCTGGGTTTGCTGGCATTGCTCGCGGCTGGATGGCTGTTCCTGCGCCCGGCCACCTCGCCACAGCCGGCCACCGCCCTGAGCGGCACCACCGCCGAAACGCCCGCCAGCGTGCCAAAGGAAGCTGTCGAGCCCGTGGCACCAAGCGCTCCAGAACCCGCCGTCTCGCCCCCCGCCATTGCGACACAACAAGCCGAGCCGGCTCCGCTAGCGGCACCTGTCGCCACAGAGGGGCGCATCCGTCTGGCCATCGCCCCGTGGGGCGAAGTCTATGTCAACGGCAAGAAGGCCGGCGTTTCGCCACCGCTCAACGAAATTCTGCTGCCGGCTGGCAAGCACAGCATTGAGGTCCGGAACGGTTCTTTTACTCCTTACCGGAAATCGGTTGATCTAGCCCCCGATGCCAGTCTGCGCATCAAACATAAATTCGAATGAGCCTGCTCCTGATGTCACCCACCCGATCTTCACCGATACGCCAGGCTGTGAGCCTGCTCGCCGTCGTCCTTTTGTGCGCCGCCTGCGCTGCATCCAAACCCAAGGAAGCCGAGCCTCCCGCGCCCGTCGAAACAAAGGGGGCAGTAAAAGCCAGCCCGGCGGCTCCGCTCGACAAGGCACAACAGGAACTGGCAAGCGGCGTCGCCAGCTACGAGAACGGTGCTTATAAACTCGCCGCCCGCCAGTTGCAGTCAGCGCTGGCGCAGGGACTCGAAGGGCCGGAAAACCGGGCGCGCGCCCACAAGTACCTGGCTTTCATGCACTGCGTTGGCGGACGCCAACGGCAGTGTCGCGAAGAATTCACCAAAGCACTCGACGCCGACGCGGCCTTTGACCTGACCCCGGCCGAAGCCGGGCATCCGACCTGGGGACCAGTTTTCCGCAAGATCAAGAGTGGACGAAAACCCGTCACAAAATAGAACACGCACCATAGAAAAAGGGCGACGGTAGAATCCGTCGCCCTTTGCTTTTCCGACTTTTCTGAAGCTTACTTCTTCCGTGGCGGCGGCACATCCGTACAGGAGCCATGCGCCACTTCAGCCGCCATGCCTACCGTTTCACCCAGCGTCGGGTGCGGATGGATGGTCTTGCCGATATCGACCGCATCACAGCCCATTTCGATGGCCAGGCAGACTTCGCCGATCATGTCGCCGGCGTTCGGGCCGACAATCGCCCCACCGATGACGCGATGCGTTTCGGCATCGAAAATCAGCTTGGTGAAGCCGTACTCGGCACCGTTGGCGATGGCGCGACCAGAGGCTGCCCACGGGAACTTGGCGGCTTCAACCTTGCGGCCTTCCTTCTTGGCCTGCTCTTCGGTGTAACCGACCCACGCCACTTCCGGATGGGTGTAGGCCACACCCGGAATCACCGTGGCGTCGAAGGCTGCCTTGTGGCCGGCCGCAACTTCCGCTGCGACGTGAGCTTCATGCACCGCCTTGTGGGCCAGCATCGGATTGCCGACGACGTCGCCGATGGCAAAGATGTGCGGCACATTGGTACGCATCTGGGCATCAACCGGAATGAAGCCACGATCGGTGACAGCAATGCCGGCTTTCTCGGCGGCGAACTTCTTGCCGTTCGGAGAACGGCCGGCTGCTTGCAGGATCATGTCGTACTTGACCGGTTCCGGCGAAACGCCTTCGCCTTCAAACTTGACGTAAAGCCCGTCATCCCTGGCGTCGACCGCAACCGTTTTGGTCTTCAGCATGATCTTGTCGAAGCGGCTGAGATTCTGCTTTTCCCAAACCTTGACGGCATCGCGGTCGGGGCCTTGCATCAGGCCATCGAGCATTTCCACGACATCGACCTTGGCGCCCAGTGTCGAGTACACCGTGGCCATTTCCAGGCCGATGATGCCGCCGCCGATGACCAGCATCTTCTGCGGCACAAAGCGCAGTTCAAGCGCCCCGGTCGAATCGACAATGCGCGGATCGCGGGGAATGAAGGGCAGATGCACCGCAGCTGACCCGACAGCAATGATGCACTTCTGGAACTTGATGACCTTCTTGACGCCGGTCTTTTCCTGGCTGCTGCCGGTGGTTTCTTCGACCTCGATGTGATGCGGGTCGAGGAAGTGACCGTAGCCGCGCACGATGTCGACCTTGCGGCCCTTGGCCATGCCGGCCAAGCCACCGGTCAGTTTGCCGACGACCTTGTCCTTGTGGGCACGCAGTTTGTCGATATCGACGGTCGGCGCCGCGAAGCTGACGCCGAGATCATTGGCGTGTTCCGCCTCTTCCATGACGGCCGCCACATGCAGCAGTGCCTTGGAGGGGATGCAGCCAACGTTGAGGCAGACACCACCGAGGGTGGCGTAGCGCTCGACGATGACCGTTTTCATGCCGAGGTCGGCCGAGCGGAAGGCGGCGGAGTAGCCGCCAGGGCCGGCGCCGAGGACGAGCATTTCGCACTCGATGTCGGCCGTGCCGGCATGGCTGCCGGCGACCGGTGCGGGCACCGGGGCGACTGCTGCGGTGGACGCCGCTGCCGGGGCAGAAACCGGGGCCGCCGCTGCGGCCGCCCCTGCTTCAACCTTGATCAGCAAGGCACCTTCACCCACCTTGGCGCCGAGCTGGACGAGGACTTCCTTGACGACACCGGCGACTGGGCTCGGCACATCCATCGTCGCCTTGTCGGACTCCAGCGTACAGATCGCATCATCGACCTTGATGCTGTCGCCGACCTTGACGAACAGGTCGATGATCGGCACTTCGGCGAAATCGCCGATGTCGGGAACTTTGACTTCTACCAGATTGCTCATGGTCATTCCCCTTTACAGCGCGACGCGACGGAAGTCGGCCAGCAGCTGCGCGATATAGACATTGAAGCGAGTCGCCAGCGCCCCGTCGATGACGCGGTGATCTGCGGTCAGCGACAGCGGCAGGGTCAGGCGCGGCACGAATTGCTTGCCGTCCCAGACCGGCTTCATGGCCGACTTGTTGACGCCGAGAATGGCGACTTCCGGTGCATTGACGATCGGTGCGAAGTAGGTGCCACCGATGCCGCCGAGGCTGGAAATCGTGAAGCAGGAGCCGGACATATCGGCCGGCTTCAGCTTGCCATCACGGGCCTGCTTGGCCAGATCACCGGATTCCTGCGCCAGTTCGAAGACCGATTTCTTGTCGACATTCTTGACCACCGGGACAACCAGACCATTCGGCGTGTCGGCCGCGAAGCCGATGTTGAAATACTTCTTCAGCACCAGGTTGTCGCCGTCGAGCGAGGCGTTGAATTCCGGGAATTTCTGCAGGCCCTTGACGCACGCTTTCATCAGGAAAGCCAGCATGGTCAGCTTGGCGCCGCCACCCTTTTCGTTTTCCCTGTTGAGCAGCACGCGGAAGGCTTCGATATCGGTGATGTCGGCATCTTCGTGATACGTGACCGCCGGGATCATGACCCAGTTGCGCGACAGGTTCTGGCCGGAAATCTTCTTGATGCGCGACAACGGCTTGACCTCGATCTCGCCGAACTTGGCGAAATCAACCTTCGGCCAAGGCAGCAGATCGAGCACGCCACCGCCGACGACACCACCGGACGTCGCAGCGACCGGGCCGGAAATGGCCCCGGACATGACACCCTTGACGTATTTGATCAGGTCTTCCTTGACGATACGGCTCTTCGGACCGGTCGCCTGCACCTTGTTCAGGTCGACACCGAGTTCGCGGGCATAGGCGCGGACGGACGGCGAGGCGTGAACCTTGGCACCAGCCGACAGGGCCGGCGCCAGCGCCGCCGGAGCGACTGCTGCGGTGGACGCTGCTTTTGGGGCAGAAACCGGGGCGGCGACCGGCGCCGGTGCAGCGGCCTGGGCAACTGGCGCGGCAGCCGGGGCAGAGGCACCCGTTTCGACCTTGATCAGGACCGTGCCTTCACCAACCTTGGAACCGAGCTGGACCAGCACTTCCCTGACGATACCTGCCACGGTGGACGGAACGTCCATCGTTGCCTTGTCGGACTCAAGCGTGGCGATGGCATCGTCAACCTTGATGCTGTCACCGACCTTGAAGAACAAATCGATCACCGGGACTTCGGCGAAATCGCCGATGTCCGGCACCTTGACTTCAACCAGGCCACCACCGGTAGCTGCCGGCGCGGCGACCGCGGCTGCAGCGGGAGCAGGTGCAGCCGTCTGGGCGACCGGCGCCGGTGCCGCAGCGGCAGCACCGGTTTCGACCTTGATCAGCAATGCACCTTCGCCAACCTTGGAACCGAGCTGGACCAGCACTTCGGTGACGACACCGGCGACGGTACTCGGCACATCCATCGTGGCCTTGTCGGACTCGAGGGTGACAATCGCGTCGTCAACCTTGATGCTGTCGCCGACTTTGACGAACAGCTCGATGACCGGAACGCTTTCGAAATCGCCGATATCGGGGACTTTGACTTCAATGATTTGGCTCATGTTGTCTCTCCCTGATCAAACCGACATCGGGTTGGGTTTGTTCGGGTCAAGGTTGTACTTGACCAGAGCGGCAGCAACCACTTCGCGCTTGATTTCGCCGTTGTCGGCCAGCGCCTTGAGGGTAGCCAGCGTCACCCAGTGACGGTCGACCTCGAAGAAGTGGCGCAATTTCTCACGGGTATCCGAACGGCCGAAACCATCGGTGCCCAGCGTAACGTACGGTGCCTTGACGAAGGGACGGATCTGCTCGGAGAACAGCTTGATGTAGTCAGTGGCAGCAACAACCGGGCCCTTGGCGCCAGCCAGCATCTGCTCGACATGCGACAGCTTCGGCTCTTCGAGCGGGTGCAGCAGGTTCCAGCGTTGCGTATCGATACCGTTGCGGGCCAGCTCGTTCATGCTGGTACAGCCCCACAGGTCGGACTCGACACCCCAGTCGGTGCGCAGCAGTTCAGCCGCTGCGATGACTTCGCGGAAGATGGTGCCGGAACCAAGCAGTTGCACACGCGGGCCAGTGGAATCTGCACCCTTCTTGAAGGCGTACATGCCCTTGATGATGTCGGCTTCGGCGCCGACCGGCATTTCCGGGTGCTCGTAGTTCTCGTTCATGACCGTCAGGTAATAGAAGACGTCTTCCTGCTCGGCGAACATGCGGCGCATGCCGTCCTGGGTTACGACAGCCACTTCGTACTGGAAGGTCGGGTCGTAGGAGATGCAGTTCGGGATCAGGTTGGAGAGGATCAGGCTATGGCCGTCTTCGTGCTGCAAGCCTTCGCCGTTCAGTGTCGTGCGACCGGCCGTGCCGCCGATCAGGAAGCCGCGAGCGCGCTGGTCGCCAGCCGCCCAGCAGAGGTCGAATACGCGCTGCATACCGAACATCGAGTAGCAGATAAAGAACGGAATGGTCTGCACGTTATGCACGGAATACGAGGTGGCGGCTGCGATCCAGTCGCTCATCGCACCGGACTCGTTGATCCCTTCCTGCAATACCTGGCCGGTCTTCGATTCCTTGTAGAACATCAACTGGTCATGGTCTTCCGGTACATAGTTCTGGCCTTCCTGGTTCCAGATGCCAACCGAGCGGAACATGCCTTCCATGCCGAAGGTGCGGGATTCGTCCGGCACGATGGGCACGACGTTCTTGCCGACGTTCTTGTCCTTCAACATCATGTTCATGATGCGGACGATGGCCATCGTCGTGGAGAGTTCGCGGCCTTCGCCGGATGCCTTGAGCAGCGAGGCAAAGGTATCGAGCGATGGAACGGCCAGCGGCTCGGCTTTGCGACGGCGCTGCGGCAGGAAACCGCCGAGGTCCATGCGACGCTGCATCATGTACTTGTGCTCTTCCGAATCTTCGGCGAACTTCAGGTAGGGCAGCTCTTCAAGTTGATCATCCGGCACCGGCAGATTGAAGCGGTCGCGGAAACGGCCGATTTGATCCTTGTCCATCTTCTTCTGCTGGTGCGAGGTGTTCATCGCTTCACCCGCCTGACCCATGCCGAAGCCCTTGATGGTCTTGGCAAGAATCAGGGTCGGGGCGCCCTTGGTCTTGATGGCGCGGTCGTAGGCGGCAAAAATCTTGAAGATGTCGTGGCCACCACGATTCAATTGCCAAACTTCGTCGTCGGTCCAGTCGGCGACCAGTTCGCGCAGTTCCGGGGTATTGAAGAAATGCTCGCGGACGTAGGCGCCGTTCTTGGCCTTGAAGGTCTGATATTGACCATCGACCAGTTCCATCATGCGTTTCTTGAGGATGCCTCTCTTGTCGCGATTGAACAGCGTGTCCCAATGCGTGCCCCAGACCAGCTTGATGACATTCCAGCCGGCACCGCGGAATTCGGATTCAAGTTCCTGGATGATCTTGCCGTTGCCGCGCACCGGACCGTCGAGGCGCTGCAGGTTGCAGTTGATGACGAAAATCAGGTTGTCGAGTTTTTCGCGACCGGCCATGCCGATGGCGCCGAGCGATTCGACTTCGTCGGTCTCGCCGTCACCGAGGAAGGCCCAGACCTTGCGATCACCGGCCTTGGCCAGTCCGCGCGAGTCGAGGTACTTCATGAAACGGGCCTGGTAGATGGCCTGGATCGGGCCGAGGCCCATGGAAACGGTCGGGAACTGCCAGAAATCCGGCATCAGCCAGGGGTGCGGGTAGGAGGAAATACCCTTGCCGCCGGTTTCCTGGCGGAAGTTGTCCATCTGCGACTCGCTCAGGCGACCGAGCATGAAGGCGCGTGAATAAACGCCTGGAACGGAGTGGCCCTGGAAGAAAATCAGGTCGCCGCCTGACGGATCATTGATGCTGCGCCAGAAATGCGAGAAACCGACGTCGTAGAGCGCGGCGGCAGAGGCGAAGGAGGCGATGTGGCCGCCGACGTTGGTGTCCTTGTTGGCGCGAACGACCATGGCCATGGCGTTCCAGCGGATGTAGCTGTGAATCTTGATTTCCAGGTCGGCATTGCCCGGGTACTTGGGCTGCTGGTCGGCCGGAATGGTGTTGATGTATTCGGTGTTGGCGGAGTACGGCAGATCGATGCCGTCTTCGCGCGCCTGACCGATCAGCTTCTCGATCAGGTAGTGCGCGCGCTCGGCGCCTTCCTGGGAAATGACGCCCTCCAAGGCGTCCATCCATTCTTTGGTTTCCTGCGGATCTGCATCCGGTAGTTCGTTAGGCTGGTTGGCCATGGTTTGTCTCCAAGGTTGGTTTTTACTTTATCGGGCCTGTTTAACCCGACAACTTTACCGCTTGCGGGCCGCTTCGCGAACCCGTGTTTTCACTTAGTTAATTTTTCGCATTGTAAAATCAATCTTCACATCGTGCAATATCAGGGATATCCCTTAGCTAAAAAAATTTAGCCGCCAAAGTGAGACAGATTTAAAAGTTCAGGCACCTTGCGCTGTATCAAATAGCGCCTGCGAACAGCCTTTATAATTGCGGGTTTTCGCATTGATAACAGGAGCGACCATGGCAGCTGTGATGCCAGCCCCGGCGGCTAGCCGGCACTTAATGTCCGGTAACGAAGCGGTCGCCCGCGCGGTCTGGGAGTCCGGCGTCAAGGTTGCTGCCGCCTACCCCGGCACGCCTTCGACCGAAATGATGGAAGTCATTGCCACCTACCCGGATCTATACGCCGAGTGGTCGGTCAATGAGAAAGTTTCGCTGGAAGTTGCCATCGGCGCCGCCTATGCCGGCTCGCGTTCCTTCTGCTGCATGAAGCATGTCGGCATGAACGTCGCCTCCGACGCGCTGATGACGCTGACGCTGACCGGTGTCATTGGCGGCCTGGTCATCGCGATTGCCGACGACGTCGGCCTGTCTTCCTCGCAGAACGAGCAGGATTCCCGCTACTGGGGCCGCTTTGCGCACGTGCCCGTGCTGGAGCCGGCCGACTCGCAGGAAGCCTACGAAATGACCAAGCTCGGCTTCGAGCTGTCCGAGCAGTTTCAGGTGCCGGTCATCCTGCGCATGACGACACGCATCAACCACGTCAAGTCGCTGGTCACCGTCGGTGAGCGCGTCGCCCATGTCGGCGCCGGCTTCAAGAAGGAACCGGGCCGTTTCGTCATGGTGCCGGGCAATGCCGGCAAGCGCATTCCGCTGATGTTCAAGCGCGATGTCGAGTTGCGGGCTGTGGCCGAAACCTCGCCGCTGAATTTCATCGAGGACGGTTCCGACAAACGCGTCGGTTTCATCACCTCCGGCCCGGCCTACATGCACGTCAAGGAATCCTTCCCGAACGCCCCGGTGCTGAAGCTCGGTTTCTCCTGCCCGGTACCTTTCGAGAAGTGCCGCGAACTGGCGGCCATGGTCGAACAGGTCGTGGTGGTTGAGGAAGTCGAACCGCTGATCGAAACCGAACTCAAGGCGCAGGGACTCAAAGTCATCGGCAAGGAAATCCTGCCACTGCAGGGCGAACTTTCGCCCAATGTCCTGCGCCCGGCCATCGCCAAACTGCTCGGCGAAAAAGTGCCAGAAATGCAGTCCACCGCAGCAATGCCGGTTTTCCCCCGGCCGCCGACCATGTGCGTCGCCTGCCCGCACCTCGGCGTCTATTACACGCTGTCGCAAGTCCGCAACCTGAGCATCGCTGGCGACATCGGCTGCTACACGCTCGGCGCCGGCCATCCGTGGAATGCGCTCGACACCTGCGTCTCGATGGGCGCCTCGATGGGCGTTGCGCTCGGCATGGACAAGGGGCGCGGCGAATCCGACAAGGACAAGCGCATCGTCGCCGTGATCGGCGACTCGACCTTCCTGCACATGGGCATGCAGGGTCTGCTCGACATGATCTACAACAAGGGCAATGTCACCGTCCTGTTGCTCGATAACCGCGCCGTCGGCATGACTGGCGGCCAGAACAATCCGGGCAATGGCCGCGACATCCATGACGAGGAAGCGCCGCGTGTCAATTTCGCCAAGCTGGTCGAATCGCTGGGCGTCAATCCGGAGCGCATCCATCAGGTCAACCCATACGAACTGCCGGTGCTGTTCAAGACCATCCGCGACGAAGTGAAGATTCCGGAAGTCTCGGTCATCATCACCGACCAGCCCTGCGTACTGGTCAAGGACTACCACAAGCTGAAGCCCTTCGAAGTCATCGACGACCTGTGCACCGGCTGCGGCAACTGTATCGACGTCGGCTGCCCGGCCATCCACGTTACCCGGCGTGGCAAGGAAGTGAAGCCCAGCGGCCGCGAGGTTGATCTGGCGTTCGTGCGGATTGAATCGTCGGTATGCACCGGCTGCGGCCTGTGCGTTCAGCCCTGCGCGCCGAAGGCGATCGTGCATTACGCCCCGGTCTCGCCAATCCATCTGGTCAGCAAGGGATGTGGAGCCTGAGATGAGTGACAACACCAATATTCTCGTTGTCGGCGTCGGCGGCCAGGGCGTCATGACGGCGACCGAAATCCTCGCCGAAGCCGCCATCGCCCTCGGCCATGACGCCAAGAAAACCGAAGTCGCCGGCATGGCGCAGCGTGGCGGCGTGGTTTCCTCACACCTGCGTTTCGGCAAGCGGGTCATGACGCCGCAAATCACGCCGGGCAACGCCGACGTGCTGCTCGGTTTCGAGTCGGCCGAAACGATGCGCTGGCAGCACATGCTGAAGCCAGGCGGCCTCACACTGATGAACACCGCCCATCTGGTCCCGCCTATCGTCGAGCTGGGTCTGTTCGACTATCCGGAAGATCCGATTGGCGAAATCCGGAAATCCGGCAACAAGGTTGTCGCTTTCGATGCCACCTCCATTGCCCAGGCACTCGGTGACATTCGCCTCGGCAACACCGTCATGATCGGCGCCATTGCCGATCACCTGCCGTTCGGGGCCGAGGTGCTGCTCAGCTGTGTGCTCAAGCGCTTCGAGAGCAAGGGCGTAAAAATGGTGGAGTTGAACCGCCGCGCTTTTGAAGCTGGACGAGCCGCCGTCGGCGAAGCGGAAGCCGCCTTGGCGTAATCTGCTAAAATATGCGCCAATTCAAAGGGAAAGGCAGCCGCCTTTCCCCTTTTCTTTTCTGTTGGATGCAACGATGACAGCACAAATTATCGACGGCAAAGCCCTGGCCGACGAACTGCGCCAGGGCTTCAAGGCCCGCGTGGAAGCACTCACTGCCCAAGGCCATCGCCCGGGCCTGGTGGTGATACTGGTCGGCGCCGACCCGGCTTCCGAAGTCTATGTCCGCAACAAGGTCAACGGTTGCCTGGCCATCGGCATGCATTCCGAGAAGGTTACCTACGATGCTGCGGTAGACCAGGCCACAGTGCTGAAAAAGATCGCTGAACTGAACGCCGATCCGAACATCCACGGCATTCTCGTCCAGTTGCCCTTGCCGAAGCACTTCGATGAAGAAGCCGTGCTTGAAGCAATTTCTGCCGACAAGGACGTCGATGGTTTCCACGCCGAAAACGTCGGCGCGCTGGCTCAGGGCAATCCGCGTTTCATTCCCTGCACCCCGTACGGCGTCATGAAGATGTTCGAGAAGGGCAATGTCGACCTGACCGGCAAGGAGGCCGTCGTCATCGGTCGCTCCAACATCGTCGGCAAGCCGATGGCGCTGCTGCTGATCAATGCCGGTGCCACCGTCACCGTCTGCAACTCGCGGACCAAAGACCTGCCCGGCCACACCCGCCGCGCCGACATTCTGGTTGCCGCGGTTGGCAAGCCGCGTTTTGTCACCGCCGACATGGTCAAGCCCGGTGCCGTCGTCATCGACGTCGGCATCAACCGCCTGCCGGACGGCAAGCTGTGCGGCGACGTCGATTTTGCCAGCTGCCTCGAAGTCGCCGGCCAGATCACGCCAGTGCCGGGCGGTGTTGGTCCGATGACCATCACCATGCTGCTCGCCAACACCATTGAAGCAGCCGAGCGCAAAGCCGCCGGAAACTGATTCGCCCGAGCGTTGACCAAGCTTGCCCTGCTGAGGCAGGGCTGGTTGGCGCAGCTCTATCAATATCGTAATTTTCTGAAGGAAAAAACATGAGCAAACACGCACTCGTCGGCATCGTCATGGGTTCGGACAGCGACTGGCCAATCATGAGAGCCGCCGCTGAAACCCTCAAAGCGCAAGGCATCCCCTACGAAGCCAAAGTCCTGTCTGCCCACCGCACGCCTGATGCCGCCCTCGACTACGCCGCCACTGCTGCCGAACGCGGCATCAAGGTTCTGATCGGTGCCGCCGGCGGTGCCGCCCACCTGGCCGGTGTGCTGGCTGCCAAAACACAGATTCCCGTGCTCGGCGTACCAATGCCCTCGAAGCACCTGATGGGTCTGGACTCCCTGCTTTCCATGGTCCAGATGCCCGGCGGCATCCCGGTCGCCACCTTCGCCGTCGGCGAAGCCGGTGCCACCAATGCTGCGCTGTTCGCCATCTCCATCCTGGCCCTGAGCGATGCCGCAACGGCCGAGAAGCTGAATCAGTTCCGCCTCAACCAGACCGAAAAGGTTCTTTCAAAGACCCTGCCCGATCTGCCTTAACCACTGATCGCGACCGCCCTTGCCAATGCCCCCGGACTACGCCCGCGCTGTCGAACTTTTGCACGCGGGCGAACTGGTCGCCTTCCCGACTGAAACCGTCTACGGACTGGGTGCCGACGCCGCCAACCCGGCGGCAGTGGCCAAAATATTCGCTGCCAAAGGTCGCCCGGCCGATCACCCCTTGATCGTTCATCTCTGCGGCCATGCTGCGGTCGACCAGTGGGCAGAGCAAGTTCCAGCCGTCGCCTGGGAATTGATGGAAACCTTCTGGCCTGGCCCGCTGACCTTGATCCTGAAAAAACAGGCCTGGGTGCCCGATGCCGTTACCGGCGGCCAGAACACTGTCGGCCTGCGTGTTCCCGGCCATCCCGTCGCGCTCGAACTGCTGCGCCGATTCGCCAGCAGCACCGGCCGCGCCGGCATCGCCGCCCCCTCGGCCAACCGTTTCGGCCGGATCAGCCCGACCACAGCCGCCCATGTCCTTGAAGAACTTGGCGACCGCGTACCGCTGATCCTTGATGGTGGCGCCTGTGCCGTCGGCATCGAATCAACCATCGTCGATTGCTCGCGTGGCGAGCCGGTCGTGCTGCGCCCCGGCCACATCGCACCGGCGCATCTGGAAGCCGTGCTCGGCCGCCAGCCGCTGATCGAAACCGCCAGCGGCGCCCCCCGGGTCTCCGGTTCGCTGACCGCGCATTACGCGCCGCAGACACCGATGCGTCTGGTGACCAGCGAACGCCTGCTCGATTTCCTCAACGCCCAGCGTCACAAGGGCGACATTTGCGGCGTCATCGGCCACAGCCAATTACCGCAAGCCAGCATGCCCCACCTCTGGCGCATGCTGCCAGCCAACCCAACCGGCTACGCCCACGACCTCTACGCCGCGCTACGCGACATGGACCACGCCGGGCTATCAATGATCGCCGTCGAAGCGCTGCCCGAAGACCCCGCCTGGGCCGCCGTCGCCGACCGTTTGCGCCGAGCCGTTGCTGGTGCCGGGCAGTCTTGATCACCGACTGCAGCGGTCAACCGAAAAAACCAGCCAATTTCGAAAGTTTGTACTGAATGAAAAAGCTGCTTTGATATGCAAATTGGACTGCGCTAGAATCATCCTTCGTTGGGGGGGTAGCTCAGCTGGGAGAGCGCCTGGTTCGCAATCAGGAGGTCGTGAGTTCGATCCTCATCCTCTCCACCAACAACCAGTTTAAAGCAGTCCAGCAACAACCAAAGAACCCGCCTAAGTGCGGGTTTTTTATTGGTTTTTTGTCTTATCAGGGGTAACACGGTCCAACAACATCCACGTTTTAACAGGGGTAACTCTTAGGGGTAACTCCGGTTTTCAAAAGTGAGTTACCCCAAATGCCACTTACCGACACCGCAGTACGCACAGCGAAGCCCGGCGACAAACCCATCAAGATGTTTGATGAGCGTGGACTGTTCCTGATAGTTACCCCTGCCGGGGGTAAGTGGTGGCGACTGCGCTACAAGTTCGACGGCAAGGAAAAGCTGCTTTCACTTGGCACCTACCCCGACGTCAGCCTGAAGGATGCCACCGGGCGAGCAGAACGCGATCCATGCCCAGACCTACGAGGTGCACTTCCCCCGCTTCGCCATGACAACTTCGCCAGCATTACCGAACCGGCCAAGGTTGCCGAGCTACTGAGGGCCATGGACGCGTTTAGCGGCACGTTCGTAGTCGGCACTACTCCTTGCCCCGCTGCTAATTTTCAGGCCTATTTTCTTGCTCCACCCGCGCCCACCTGATCAGAATGCCGGCACCATCTCATTGGAATAAGCCCTGAATGACATTCGCAATTCTGTTGAGTATCTGATTTTTCGACTATTTGACGAGTATTTGAATTCTCGAATATCCTCGGAAAATTGCTTGAGAAGTGGCGCCGTTCAAACGGTTCATTTTGCCCCGGCCAACGCGTTGACCGCAGCATTCATCCATCACCAGCGAAGTAGCGAATATATGAAAAACAATCAGCCGATTACGCAACGAGAGGTTTCCTTTCCACCTGATGCCTATCTGGTTTCGCGGACCGACCTCAAAGGCATCATCACCTACGCCAATGATGCCTTTGTCGAGATCAGCGGATTCTCCCGCGATGAGTTGATTGGCCAGAGTCACAACATCGTGCGCCATCCGGAGATGCCGGAAGCCGCGTTTCGTGACTTGTGGAACACGGTCAAATCGGGTCTGCCGTGGCGCGGCATGGTCAAGAATCGCTGCAAGAATGGTGACTTTTATTGGGTCGAAGCCTTTGTTGTCCCACTCAAGAAAAATGGCCAGATTACCGGCTACCAGTCAGTCCGCACCCCGCCTCGCCGGGACAAGCAGGCCGCAGCCGTAGCGGCCTATGCCGCAGCCGGGCAAACTGGCTCGCTGCCAGGCACCGGCAAGCGCACCCTTTCGTTGCGTATGCGCCTGTGGGGAGCGATCGCTGCGATTCTGGCGCTGATGACGCTGGTCGGTCTTATGGGAATCAAAGGCCTGGCCGAAACCGACGAGCAACTCGGGCAGATGTTCAGTGAAAAGCTGCTCCCTTCAAATGCGGCCAACCGGATGATGGCGCTGCTCACCGACAATCGCTCGCAGATCATGCTCGGACTGCAACACGACCCGGGCAACCCGAACGCCAAGCTGCACGAGCATCCGCTGAGCATGCATATTGATGTGACACTGAAAAACCGCGAGGACATCAATGCCCGCCTTGAGGAACTCAAAAAATTACCGCTCACGGGCAAGGAAAAGGAACTACTGGCCAAGTTCGGCGATACCCGCGAACGTTTTTCCAAAGAAGGGGTGAATGTCGCCCGCGAACTGCTCAAGGAAGGCAAATACCAGCAGGCCAATGAAGTGCTGCTGCTCAAGATCAACCCTTTGTTTGGCGAAATGCGCCGTGATGGCGAGGCGCTGATTCAGGAGTTCTCGGCCAGTGCCGAGCAAAAGTTCGCAGCTGCTGAAGCGCAGTACCGGAATATCCGCAACATCATCATCGGCTGCCTGGCTTTTGCCCTGCTGTTCGGGCTGATTGGTGGCGCCCTGCTGGTTGCCGCCATCGTCAAACCTATCCAGAAAACCATTGCCCACTTCGAACAGATTGCCGAAGGCAGGATGACCGACGACATCGACATCACCGGGCGCGACGAAACCGGGCTGCTGTTGTGCAACCTGGCGACCATGCAAGGCACGGTGAAGGCCATGCTGGATGAAATCAATTCGGTATCGCGTGCCATCGATGCCCGTTGCCTGGTTCTTGAGTCGCAAATGGGCCGTGTCGCTGACCAGTCGGTTCAACAACAGGCAAGCGTCGAGGGGGTTGCAGCAGCGACCGAGGAATTCAGCCAGTCGGTCCAGGAGGTTGCGGCGAACGCCCACGATACGGCGGCGGTGGCTCGCCAGTCGCAGGAACAGGTCAGCCAGAGCAATGCCGATATCAGTCAGAGCATGGCTGCGACCACACGCGTCGTTGAAGCGGTGCACGCCTCAAACGCGACGATCGACCAGCTCAATCAATCGATCGCCAAAATCGGCGACATCACCCGCGTCATTGCCGACATCGCCAGCCAGACCAACCTGCTCGCCCTCAACGCCGCCATCGAAGCTGCCCGCGCCGGTGAGCAAGGCCGAGGCTTCGCCGTCGTTGCCGACGAAGTGCGCAAGCTGGCCGAACGCACCACGCTATCGACTGCCGACATCAGCACGACGGTCAACGAGGTTCAATCGGTGACTGCCCAGGCGGTCGCCAGCATGGATCTGGCAGCAAAAGAGGTCGAAACCGGCATCGGCAAGCTGCGGGACAGTGTCGCCGGCCTGGAAGGCATCACGCAATCGTCCAGCAAGGTTTCGCACATGGCCGGCCAGATTTCCGATGCGGCGCATCAGCAAGGCATCGCCAGTGAGGAAGTCGCCAGCAGCATGCAGCAAATCACCGAACTGATCGACCAGAACACCACCTCGGCCAAGGCCGCCAAGCGGGCAGCCGACGAATTGATGAGCACCGCCCATCGCCTCGACGCCCTGATCGCCTCCTTCGAGCTGTACCGCAAATAAGCCCGGGCACGTAGAATGGGGAGCTTTCGAGCTCCCCATTTTATTGCCATGTCCTTATCCCTGCTTACCCCCGTCAACCTTGGTGCACTGAAGCTGAAGAACCGCGTCGTGATGGCGCCGCTGACCCGCTGCCGGACCGACAACCCGGGCTTTGTCCCGACCGACATGATGGCGGCGTACTACGCCCAGCGGGCCGGGGCCGGGCTGATCATTTCGGAAGGCACCATCGTTTCGCCCCAGGGGCGCGGCTACCCCTTCACCCCCGGCATCTGGTCGGACGAGCAGGTCACCGGCTGGCAGAAAGTCACCAGCGCGGTGCATGCCAAGGACGGGCTGATCGCCTGCCAGCTCTGGCACTGCGGCCGACTCTCTCTGCCGGAATTCCATGAAGGCCAGCCGCCGGTCGCCCCTTCTGCGGTCAACCCACTGTGGAAGATGTTTTCACCGACCAACCAGCCCGACACAGTGACGCCGCAGGCGCTGACCCGTGAGGAAATCAAGGGCATCGTCGGCGACTTCCGCCGGGCTGCTGCCAACGCAATGGCTGCCGGTTTTGACGGCATCGAGATTCACTCGTCGAACGGCTACCTGTTCCATCAATTCTTCTCGGCTCAATCAAATCAGCGCACCGACGAATATGGCGGCAGCCATGAGAACCGCGCCCGACTGTTCTGCGAAGTGCTCGATGCCATCGCTGAAGTGATGCCGATGAACCGTGTTGGTTTCCGCCTCAACCCGATGCTCAATCGCTTCCATGGCCTGACCGTCGATGCCGACACCGTGCCGATGTGGGAATACATCGTTCGCCGCGCCAACGCCTACGGTCTGGCCTTCCTGCACCTGACCGAACCGCTGCACCCGAAGCAGATCGAAGACACGCCCGGTGCACTGGCCGATGTCGGCGCCCACTTCCGGGCGATTGCGACGATGCCGATCATCTCCAATGGCGGACTCAACCAGGCCAAAGGCGAAGCCCGCCTCGCCGCCAATCTCTGCGATGCCGTCGCCTACGGCAAGGCGTGGATCGCCAATCCCGATCTCGTCGAACGCATCCGCCTCGGCGCGCCACTCAACGAAGCCAACCCCGAAACCTTCTACCAGGGCGGCGAACAGGGTTACCTCGACTACCCGACACTGAACCCATGAAGCACCTCGCCACCCTGCTGGCCTGCGCCACCTTCGCCGCCGGTGCCCTGGCCGACGGCTTGCCACCGAATGTGCTGAAGGCGCTGAAGGCGGTGCAGATTCCCGCCGCCAGCGTCGCCGTCGTTGTCCAGCCAGTCGATGCCGCATCGCCACTGGTCGCCCACAACGCGACGCAATCGATGAACCCGGCGTCGGTCATGAAACTGGTCACGACCTATGCTGCGCTCGACCTGCTCGGCCCGGCCTGGACCTGGAAAACCACGGCGTGGATCGACAATGCTGCGGTGGACGGCGTTTTGAACGGTAATTTGTATATCAAGGGCGGCGGTGATCCGCGCTTTGCCATTGAACACCTGTGGAGCCTGTTGCGTCAGTTGCGAGTGCGCGGCATCCAGCACATCGCCGGCGAAGTGGTCCTCGACCGGACCACCTTCAATGTGCCGGCGATCAACTCCGGCGCCTTCGACGACAAGCCGATGCGCCCCTACAACGTTGGTCCCGACGGCCTGCTGATCAATTTCCGTGCCCTGCGTTTCACGCTGCTGCCTGACAACGGCAAGCCGCGCCTGCTGATGGAAACGCCGAGCGAAGGCCTGCGCGTCGACAACCAGCTTCGTTCGGGCGAAGGGGCTTGCAGCAGCAACTGGAAAGACCTGATCAGCGCCCGCCTGATCCCGGAAAACAATGGCAACCACCTTGAATTTACCGGCACCTACAGCGCGCTGTGCGGTGAAAAATCGCTCAATCTTTCACCGTTGCCGGCCGATGCCCAGGCCGGCAGCCTGATCCGCAGCCTGTGGAAGGAACTCGGCGGCACGCTAGCCGGGCAGGTACGTGGCGGCAACGTTGCCATCGGCAGCAAGCTGGTCGCCCAGCACGAATCGGCGCCGCTGGCCGATGCCGTGCGCGACATCAACAAGTTCAGCAACAACGTGATGGCGCGGCAGGTCTTCCTCACCTTAGGCAATGACGCCCCGAAGGAAGTCCTCTTGGGGGGCACTGCGCCGGCCACCGCCGAACGTTCGAAGCAGCGCATCGCGGAATGGCTGAATGCCCGCAACCTGCGCTTCGGCGAACTGGTACTCGACAACGGCTCGGGTCTGTCACGCAGCGAGCGGATCAGTGCCGACAGCCTGAATCGCCTGTTGCAGGACGCCTGGAAGAATCCGGTGATGCCGGAGTTCGTCGCCAGCATGCCCATCGTCGGCATCGACGGCACGATGAGGAAGCGCCTCAAGGAGTCCGACGCCACCGGCCGCGCCCACATCAAGACCGGCACGCTGGATGGCGTCAAGACCGCCGCCGGCTATGCACTGGATGCCCAAGGTCGACGCTACGCGGTGACCTTTTTCATCAATCACCCGCGCGCCCAGGCTGGGAGTGCGGCCATCGATGCCTTGCTGGTCTGGGTGGCACAACGCCGGGTCGGTGAAAAAGCGGTGCAGCTTGAAAACGAATAAGAAACCGGGACACACCTCGGCAGCGGAATCAAGGTAGCAAATTATTCAAGCAACATCACTCAGGGGAAAAACAAAAATGAAATGGTACGGAGTCGCCATCGTCGGTGCAGCGCTTGCCTTGAGCGGCTGCGGCAAGCAATCCAGCCTGGAAGGCAAGATCACCGATGCCCGCGGCCAGCCGCTGGCTGAAATCAAGGTCATTGCCGAGCAGGCGCAACCGGTCGCCGGTTATGAGCGCTTCGAGACGACGACCGGGCCGGATGGCATGTTCCGCTTCGCCAAGTTGCACCCGAATGCCGAGTACACGCTGACCCCCGCCTCCGAGCGCTGGCTGACCGAAGAAAAGCGCATCAAGGTAGATTCCGCCGCCGATGGCCAGAAAAAGACACTGACTGAAGCGATCAGCTTCCGCTACAAAAAATCCACGGACGGGGCGATCACCGACTCGAAAGGCGGGCTGGAATGGTATGTCGGCACCGCTGAAGCCAAGTCTTGGGAAGAAGCCCGCAGCTGGGTCGCCGAATTGACGATTGGCGGCGGTGGCTGGCGCATGCCGGCAGGGGAAGAACTCAAAACCATCCAGACCGGCGAAGGGAAAAAAGTCGCCTACGACCCGGTCTTCAAGATCGACAACTGCGTCTGGCCGGTCGAGCAGAAAACAGCCAAGGTATGGGTTGCCAATGGCGGCGGCTACTATGGGCCGGGTTACTACGGCCCTGGATATTATGGTCCGGGCTACTACAACCGCGGTTATTACGGTCGTGGCGGGCATTGGGAAACCCAGGGCAAGGGTGGCAAATGTCGCGGCATCGCGGTTCGCGTCGCGAAGTCCTGAGCCGTGGAAACCAACTTCTCTGATCGGCGCAAGGGGTTTCTTTTCCTTCGCTCACCATTTCACCAGCGGGCATGCTATAAAGAATGCGGCAGCCCGCCAGCTTTCCCTCCCATATCATGCCCGCGCAAGAAGCCCGAATTCGGCTTTTAGTCACTAACCGGCCAACAGTTCTGTCCGCCAGTGAAAGCATTGGGGAACTGCTCGGCTTCGCAGCCGAAGACTTTCGGAGCGGCAAGGTTTCTCTGGCGAGCCGGATTCATGCGGACGATCAGGATATTGCTGACCGCCTTTTTTCCATCGAAAGCACTGAAGCCTCCGGCTTTTTCAACATTCGCCTCCGTCAGGAAAGCGGGATTATCCGCTGCTTCAAGGGTCAATTCAGCCGACAGCGCGAAGGCGAATCCAGCACGATTGAACTGCTGCTCCAAGACGCCAAAAGTCTGAAACAGGATGTTGGCAAGCAGCCGATGATGGCCAATTTCGTCGCCATGATGGAGAACACGGACGATTACATCTATTTCAAGGATCGTAATCACGTCTTCACCGGTGCCAGCGAAACGCTGGTTGCCATCACCGACCCCTGCGAGCACTGGACCGACCTGCTCGGGCAGACTGATTACGATGTTTTCCCGGAAATGTACGCCGACCTCTATTACAAGCTGGAAAAACAGGTGTTTGCCGGCCATGCCGTCGCCCATGAAATTCAGGAAACACTCGACAAGTATGGCAAGCGCGGCTGGGTGGATAACCGCAAATACCCAATCACTGACAGCAACGGCGAGATCACCGGCCTGTTTGGCATCGCCCGCGACATTACCGAACAGAAGGCGGCTGAACAGGCCTTGCGCGATAGCGAAGAGCGATTCCGGGTACTGCATGATGCGTCTTTCGGCGGCATCAGCACCCACGACCACGGCACTATTCTGGATTGCAACCAAGGCCTCTCCGACCTGACGGGTTACAGCATTAAAGAACTATCCGGCATACAGGGCCTTGTGCTGGTGGCACCGGAATGGCATGCGCTGGTGCGGAAAAATATCGACTCCGATTTCGACAAACCCTACGAAGTCGAGGGACTGCGCAAGGATGGCTCGCGCTACCCACTCAGCATCCGCGGGAAGAACATCCCTTACAAGGGGAAAACCGTCAGAGTCACTGAATTTCGTGACATCTCCGAACGCAAGCTTGCCGAAGCGGAGCTCGAACAATATCGCCACCATCTGGAAGAGCTTGTCGAAGAACGGACGGCAGCGCTCTCCATCGCCAAGGAAATTGCTGAAGCAGCCAACCGCGCCAAGAGCACCTTTCTGGCCAACATGAGCCATGAACTGCGCACGCCGATGAACGCCATCATGGGAATGACCGATCTGGCCTTGCGCCAGGCCAGTGATCGCAAGCAGATCGATCATCTGCGAAAGGTAGCGCAGGCCTCGCAGCACCTGCTGAGTGTCATCAACGACATCCTCGATATTTCCAAGATCGAGGCCGAACGGCTGACCCTGGAGCAGACACCGTTCTGCCTGGGCAGTGTTCTTGAAAATCTGAACAGTCTTCTGGGCCAGAAGGCCGCCGAGAAAAACCTGCAATTACGCATCGAGATACCGCCTGAACTGAGCACCCGGCCATTGTTGGGCGATCCGTTGCGACTCGGTCAGATTTTGCTGAACCTGAGCGGCAATGCCATCAAGTTCACGGCCGCGGGTGGCGTCACGATTCGACTGAGCATGGAAGAAGAGACTTCATCCGACATCCTGCTCCGTTGCGAGGTACGGGATACCGGCATCGGCATCTCCGCAACAGACCAGAAAAAGCTGTTCACTGCCTTTGAACAGGCGGATAACTCGATGACCCGCCAATATGGCGGCACCGGCCTCGGACTGGCGATCAGCAAACGGCTGGCGCTCTTGATGGGGGGCAGCATCGGGGCCGAGAGCAAGCCCGGCCAGGGCAGCACCTTCTGGTTCACTGCTCGACTGAGCAAGGCACAAGGCGTCCCGGAAAAAATGGCTAGCCTTGTGGACAGATCCGCCGAAGAACAATTGCGTGCCCGCTTTACCGGCGCGCGCATTCTGCTGGCCGAAGATGAGCCCATCAACCAGGAAGTCTCGCAGGAGTTGCTCGCCGAAGCCGGTTTTCTGGTGGATCTGGCCGAGGATGGTTGCGAAGCCGTTGCCATGGCAACAAGCACTGCCTACGACCTGATTCTGATGGATATGCAGATGCCCAGAATGAATGGCCTCGAAGCCACCCGGGCGATCCGAAAAATCCCCGGGCGCGAGCAAACGTTGATTCTGGCGATGACTGCCAACGCTTTCGACGAGGATCGGCGCAGTTGCCTTGAGGCCGGGATGAATGACCATATCGGCAAGCCGGTAGACCCTGACCGGCTCTTCTCCACCCTGTTGCACTGGCTGAACCGGACGCCGTGACGGGCTATCCATCCGCGGTGCTCTCGTCCTGAATCTGGCGATCGCGGTCAATCCAAAATCTGGCCGCTACGTCGGCAGGCAGGCGGTCAAAGGCCGATCGGCCGCACCCCGCTCAGCGCGATCCAGCCCCGAATGACGCGGTAGCCTACCCACAGGCCAAGGATGGGAATCATCACCCAGGCAGCAATCGGAATGCCGATGATGGTCAGCATGACCAGCCCGGAAATGACCAGCCAGAGCAGCGTGAACCAGAAGGTGCGAATCTGCCAGATGAAATGGCTTTCCAGCCAGGTGCCTGCAACATCGCCGCGCTTCAGGTAATTGAGGAAGACGGCCAGCAACGAAGGCAGGCCGAAAACGAAGCCGCCAGCCACCGTGGCAACCGCCGAGGTGACGCCAACAAAAACGGCAACACCATGCAGGGCGTAGATGACGTGGGTCAGTTGCACCAGCGACGGACGAACGCCCTGCAGTTCGGGCGACGGGACGGGTTCGTTCATGCGGATTCCTCGACAAGATATTTCTGTAGAAACAGCGCCTGACCGGCTGCCGGATCAAGCACATAAGGCGCAAAACCCGCCCGTTCATAGGAGGCCATCGCTGGCATGTTGTTGGACAGCACTTCCAGCGTCAGCTTGCAGCAGCCAAGCTGACGGGCGCGCGCCTCTGCCCATTGCAGCAAGGCCTGGCCGACACCCTGACCCCGGTGACCGTCACGCGTCACGATGTCGTGAATATTAAGCAGCGGCCTGGCGGCAAAAGTCGAGAAGCCGACGAAACAGTTGATCAGGCCGACCGCCACATCACCATCCCAGGCCATGGCGCCATGAAAGGTCGGCTGGGTTTTCAGTTCGCGAACGAGGTTGGCCTTGGCGTAATCCGAAAGCCCCGCACCGCCGCCCATCGGGTCACGGGCGTAGTGATCAAGCAAGCCCAGCCAGGCCGTGGAAATTGCCTCATTTTCGAGGTCGACCGCAGCAATGTGGAAATGCCCCTGGGGCACAGCTCTTCTTGGAGTCATGGCGAACCCACAAAAAACAGCGGCTTGTCCCTGTATCCCAATTTAGTTCAAGACCCGTTCACCGTTGACGATGATGGGCTTACCTGAAGCAAACGAATACAAAACGTCCGGGCAAACGTCAGCACCATTGGGCCAGACGATGGTACCCAATTCGGGATCGACCCGAACCTGCCGGAAAAAACTGTCATCCATCAAGGCCGCAAATACACCTGAATAGCATTCGATGACGCGATCCATCGCGACCACGGCATGCAGTCCGTCGGCAAACGTCAGGTCCAGATTGCGGTTTTCCAGCGGCCGAACAGCGGTGACGTCGATCAAGAACATGGCTACTCCAAAGGCGCGATACGTTTCAGTTCTGCTTGCTGCCGAGCCAATAGCCAATCTGCCATCAACTCGTCCTGATGAATGCTGGCCCATTCCATCACCAAACCCGTGACACGCGGCGGCAATTTTCCTGCCAGCAATGACAGCGTCTGGATGCCAATCTCTGCCTTGTGTTCGTTATAACGCACATGAAAATGCGGTGGATTGTGTTCATCGTAGAACATCGCGATGATGATTCCGAAAAACCGGCTGATTTCTGGCATGGAATACCTCTCTAAAGGCCCAGGTCAACCCACATCGCATCAACGCGCTTCTTCACGCCGTCATCCATGACAATCGGCCGCCCCCATTCGCGGCTCGTCTCGCCCGGCCACTTGTTGGTCGCGTCCAAGCCCATCTTGGAACCGAGACCGGCGACCGGGCTGGCGAAGTCGAGGTAATCAATCGGCGTGTTGTCGACCAGCGTCGTGTCGCGCGTCGCGTCCATGCGCGTCGTCATCGCCCAGACCACTTCCTTCCAGTCGCGGATGTCGATGTCGTCGTCCACCACGATGATCGTCTTGGTGTACATGAACTGGCGCAGGAAGCTCCAGATGCCGAACATGATCCGTTTGGCGTGGCCGGGGTACTGTTTCTTGATGCTGACGATGGCCATACGGTACGAGCAGCCTTCCGGCGGCAGGTAGAAATCGACGATTTCCGGATATTGCTTCTGCAACAGCGGCACGAAGACCTCGTTAAGCGCGACGCCGAGCACGGCCGGCTCGTCGGGCGGCTTGCCGGTGTAGGTGCTGTGGTAAATCGGGTTCTTGCGCATCGTCATGCGCTCGATGGTGAACACCGGGAATTCGGCCTGCTCGTTGTAGTAGCCGGTATGGTCGCCATACGGACCTTCGAGCGCCTTCTCACCAGGATGGATGACGCCTTCCAGCACGATCTCGGCGGAAGCCGGCACCTGCAGGGCGGAGCCGATGCATTTGACCAGTTCGGTCTTGGCGCCACGCAATAGACCAGCAAACTGGTATTCGGAGAGCGAATCCGGCACCGGCGTCACGGCACCGAGAATGGTCGCAGGATCACAGCCGAGCACAACAGAAACCGGGAAAGGCTGACCGGGATTCGCTATCTGGAATTCCCGGAAATCAAGCGCCCCGCCGCGATGCGCCAGCCAGCGCATGATGACCTTGTTCGGCCCGAGCACCTGCTGACGGTAGATGCCGAGGTTCTGCCGGTTCTTGTGCGGGCCCTTGGTGACCACCAGGCCCCAGGTAATCAGCGGCGCGACGTCGCCGGGCCAGCAATGCTGGATCGGCAACTTCGCCAAATCGACGTCCTTGCCCTCCCAGACGATTTCCTGACAGGGTGCGCTCGACACCGTTTTCGGCGCCATGTTCATCACCTGCTTCAAGATCGGCAGCTTGTCCCAAGCGTCCTTCAGACCCTTCGGCGGCTCCGGCTCTTTCAGATAGGCGAGCAGTTTGCCGACTTCGCGCAGGGCCTGCACCGATTCCTCGCCCATGCCCAGCGCCACCCGCTTCGGCGTACCGAACAGGTTGGCGAGCACCGGAATCGTGTGCCGAGTCTGGCCAGTTCGCGGTTTCTCGAACAGGATGGCCGGGCCTTCGGCACGCAGCACACGGTCGCAGATTTCAGTCATTTCGAGGCGGGTATCGACCTCGACGCCGACGCGTTTCAGTTCGCCGGTCTTTTCCAGTTGCGCCATGAAGTCGCGCAGGTCGTGGTATTTCATCGTGATTCGTCGATCATTTTCTGATAAACGAAGGCAGTCAGCGCCAGCGACATGTTCTGATCCGTGTTTTCAAACTGGATGCCGTACACATGCGGCATCGCCTCGGCCGGTTCATGCGTCACGGCGCGAATAATGCAGTCGAAAGTCAGGAAGGATTGAATGTCGTTGATCAGCACCTTGAATTTGACGCTGATGACATCGCCCTTCTTGCCGAGCGAGGCCTTGGAACGCATGGCCGCGCCGCCGATGCTCAGGTTGAATATCTTGCCGGAACGGGCCAAGCTTTCATTATCCCCGTCACCGCTGAGGCCGACGGCCGCGATCAGCTCAACATCGATGCGCGAGCCTTTGCGAATTTCCAGCCCACGGACTTCGCGCGGATACGAAAGATGCACGTGCGGGAAAGGCACGCTGGTCTGCTTGGAAACGACCGAGGTAAACGCATAGGCGTTTTGCCCGGAGAAAAAGCGAACGATGAACGACTGCCCCTCCTTGAGCATGATGAATTCGCCATCGGAACCCGGCACCGTCACAATCAGGCCGGCGTTCTTCAGATAGCCGATCAATTTGACGACCATACGAGCCGCTTCAGCGGAACTCTGCAGCACCAGCGGGTCACCGATGCGGAGCTTGGTCTCGTCAAGCGTCGTAATCGCCTCGCGGGACGGTGCAGCGGCGTCGGCGCTGGACGAAGAAGATTGCGACACCGGCGGTGCAGTACGTTCATTGATATTGCGGTAAAGACCACGCTCAACCAGCAACTCGCATTGACGAACGCTTTCAACGATATAGCCGCGCTTCAACAGCAACTTGCGGTTGCCGTCGTAGAGCGGATAGCGCAGTGGCTTTCCAACCTCCACATCACTGACCGAAGCCTTTACAAACCCAGCCGAATCATCAGTACCCACTATGCTTCCCCGTCATGTTTCCAACATTCTCCTGAGCGTACATTAATCCTCACCCAAACCTGACAATTACCGTGTTCGATAAGCCGCATGACAACCGACACAGGCAGCGGTCAGGTTGGGCAGCAAGCTGATTGCCTGGTCACGATCGCCGGTTGCCGCCACCTTGGCAAAAGCACTGGCCGCCTTGTGGCCGTCCATGCCAATGCCGTGCATCGCTGGCGGCATGTGCGGGCCGGGCCGGGCATCCAACGGCTTGCTGCGGTGCTTGCCCATCGCCGACTCGCCCAGCGAGGATTCAGCCAAGACACCGGCCTCCTTGACCTTTCCGGCCGCCATCAACTCAAGAATCTCGTTGAGCCTGACCAGGTTATCGATCATTTCAACGCGCAGCGACTCCTGCGCGGGCAGGGGCAGCGTCGCCAACTGACGGGTATCTTCAGCCAGCACGTTGCCAGCCAGCAGGGCGGAAATCAATAATAAGCGCTTCATCCGAAGCTCCTTCCGGAAACCAGAAAATCAAGGGCAATGCCGACAAAGATCGCCAGCCCGACGTAATTATTGTGCAAAAAAGCCCTGAAACATGACATCCGATCACGGCCGCGAATCCAGGTGTAATGCCAGGCAAAAATGCCGGCAGCGACCATCAATCCGGCATAAAACAGCCAGCCCAGATGAAGCCGATAGCCCAGCCAGCCGATGATCAGCAATGTCGCCGTGTAGCAACCCATGACCGCCGCCACGTCGAAACGCCCGAAAGTAATGGCCGAGGTCTTGATGCCGATTTTCAGGTCATCCTCACGATCGACCATGGCGTACTCGGTATCGTAGGCTACCGCCCAGAAGACGTTGGCGAGCAGAAGCCACCAGGCTTCGGCCGGCACGCCATCAAGATGCGCTGCATAAGCCATCGGAATGCCAAAGCCGAAGGCAACACCGAGATAGGCTTGCGGAATGGCGAGAAAACGCTTGGTAAACGGATAACTGGCTGCGAGGAAAAGTGCCGGCACCGACATCCAGATCACCAGCATGTTGCCGAGCGCCAGAACCAGACCAAAGGCGCACAGCGAAAGGCCGGCAAAGAGCGCGAGCGCTTCCTTCGTTGACACCTTGCCGGCAGTCAGTGGGCGGTCTTTGGTCCGTTCGACATGACAATCAAAATCACGGTCGGCGTAATCGTTGATGACGCAACCGGCCGAGCGCATCAGCACGGTGCCGAGAATGAACACCCAGAGCACCATCCAGTCCGGCCGCCCCAGCGAAGACAGCCACAGCGCCCACAACGTCGGCCAGAGCAGCAGCAAAATGCCAATCGGCTTGTCGAGCCGCATCAGCTTTTCGTAAAGGTCGAGTTTTTCCTTGAGGGCAGGCCAATTCATGCCGGAATTTTACCTTGCATTACGCTGTGCCAATAACTGCTGCGGTGGACCATCAAAAACACCTATTTTTCCGCGCCACGCAGCGCCAGGACCATGTCGTGCAGCTGTTCCGGCGTCGCAACTTCGGCTGCAACAGGCGGCGCCGCGCGCAAACTGATCCGTGAGAACAAGCCACGCCGGAAGGGCGTCTTCATCGCATCACCATCAATGCGAGAAAAGTAACTACCCCACAGCCCAGCCAGTGCCATCGGTACGACCGGCACCGGGTTGGCGGCGAGAATGCGCGTGATGCCGGGGCGGAAAGTCTGCAGTTCGCCGTCGCGGGTGATGCCGCCTTCGGGGAAGATGGCAACCAGTTCGCCAGCTTCCAGTGCCTTGCCAACTTCAGCGAAGGCACGTTCCATCATCGCCGGATCGTCCTTGGCCGAGGCAATGGGAATTGCACCGCAATGACGGAAGATGTAACTGAGCAGCGGATATTTGAAAATCCGGTAGTCCATGACAAAACGGATCGGCCGTGGTGAGGCCCCCATGATCACCACTGCGTCGGCAAAACTGACATGGTTGGAAACCAGAAGCGCCGCTCCTTCTTCGGGAATATGCGCCAGCCCTTCCGTGCGTAGCCGGTAGATGGCACGGACCATCAGCCAGGCGATAAAGCGCAGCAGGAACTCCGGCACCAGCGTGTAGATATAGACGGCGACCAGCGCGTTGGCCAGTGCGGCAATTCCGAACAGCAGCGGGATCGACAGCCCGGCCTCAAGCAGGCTCGCCGCCCCCAGCGCCCCGACGACCATGAACAGTGCGTTGAGGATGTTGTTGGCGGCAATGATCCGGGCCCGATGTTCCGGCGAGCTACGCAACTGCACCAGCGCATAGAGCGGCACGATGAAGAAGCCGCCAAATACGCCGAGCATCACCAGATCGAACAGCACACGCCAGATTGCCGGCAGGCTCAACAGGGCGAGCAGCTCATGCGGCGTCGTGCCAGCCAGCCCGACCGGCGAGGCGAAGAAGAGATCGATGCCGAACAGCGTCAGGCCAATCGAGCCGAAAGGCACCAGGCCGATTTCCACCCGCTTGCCCGACATGCGTTCGCAGAGCAACGAACCCAGCCCGATGCCGACCGTGAAGGTGGCGAGCAACAGCGTTACCGTCGATTCGCCACCGCCCAGCACATTCTTGGCGTAAGCCGGAAACTGGGCAAGGAACAGCGCACCATAAAGCCAGAACCATGAGATGCCAAGGATGGACAGGAAAACCGTCCGGTTCTGCCGGGCAAAGTTGATGTTGTTCCAGGTTTCGCTAATCGGGTTCAGGCTGACCTTGAGTTCCGGCACCGGGGCCGGGGCTGGCGGAATGCCGCGACTGGTCAGATAGCCGATGACGGCAACCAGCAAGCCCCCGACCGCGATCCACATCGGATGCTCGACCGAGCCGGCGAGCAGACCGCCAGCCAGCGTGCCAATCAGGATCGCAACGAAAGTCCCGGCTTCGATCAGCGCATTGCCGCCGACCAGTTCGTCGTTGTGCAGATGCTGCGGCAAGATCGCGTATTTGACTGGCCCGAACAGCGTCGAATGCAGGCCAAGCAGAAACAGCGCACCCATCAGCACCGGCAGGCTCTTCACCGCAAAGCCAACCGCCGCGATGCCCATGATGAATATTTCCAGCACCTTGACCAGTCGCGCCAGCATCGCCTTGTCGTACTTGTCGGCCAGTTGCCCGGCCGTCGCCGAGAACAGGAAGAAGGGAAGGATGAAGATCCCCGCCGCCAGATTCGCCAGCAGTTCCGGCTTGAGTGTCGTCCATTGCGCCGTCTGGAAAGTCAGCAGAACAATCAGCGCGTTCTTGAACAGGTTGTCGTTAAAGGCGCCGAGGAATTGCGTGCCGAAAAACGGCGCAAACCGGGGTGATTTCAGAAGTCCGAATTGACCGCTCATCAGGATTTTTCCATAGGATTATTCGATGCCCCCAAGGCTTGTACCATTGGCAACAGTCTCAGGCAGACTACAACCAGCAGCAGCCCCAAGGCCCAAAGAGGCCACAACCAAAGCAGGATGGCAAAGCCACTGTCCAGCGCCGTAACCACGCCGAAACGCAAGGCCAAAGCCGACTGTCGCAGTAGCTGAAAGTCGAGTATCACAACGAACGGCAAGGCCACCGGCAGCAGAAAGACCTGCATCACCCAGTAGGTTGCCCCGACATCGTGGATGTAGGTGGCGTAGACCCAGAAGCCGATCACCGCGAAGGCCAGCCAGCACGATGAGACAACCACCATCCTCAGAAAGCGATGGCTCAAGGGGTGTTCATGCGCCATGGACACTCCTTGGCCCGAATACCTTTCGGGTGTTGAAAACCGCCGGTAAAAAGGAATGGCTCTGCCAGTCGAGCAGGCGCTTGAGGGTGAAATCGAAGAGCAGCGGATTGTGCTGGCGCAGGATGTCGAGATCGTTAATCGCCGCTTTCGGCAGCAGGCCGGCCCGCGCCAGAGCTGACATCGAGGTCAGCGGCACGATGCCGGGCAGCGGGTAGTCGGAGCCGTGCAGCAGGCGCGCGTGCAGATCTTGACGTTCAAGCAGGGTACGAATCAACGCCGGTTTGCGGTTGCGCTGGGTGATCGCCGAAATATCGCCGTACAGCTGGTTTTTGGCGCGCGGTTCGGCCATGAGTTTAAGGAAGAGGTCGAAACTCGATCGCACCTTGCCGTCATCGTCGACATCGTCGCCGAGCGAGGCACAATGGGCAACCACGACCTTGACACCAGCATCGAGCGCCCGGCGCAGACGCAACGGATTTCCATAGGCCTGGGTATCGCTACCCTGAACCGCCTTTTCCTCGCCGCAATGGACGATCAGTGGTGTACCGCGCTCGGCCAGCACGCGATAGAAAGCGTCGCAACGCGGATCGGCCGGGTCCATGCCCATCGCCGCCGGCAACCATTTGACGGCACGGGCGCCGTTCGAAATTGCCGTTTTCAGGTCGTCCACCGCAGCATTCCGGTAGGGATGGATCGATGCCACCCATTCAAAGCGCGCCGGAAAATCCCTGGCCAGTTTTACCGCCCAAGCGTTCGGCACGTAGAAGGCGGAATGCTCCGGATGCGCCGCGCCTTTGTCATCGTGAAAATTCTCGAAGGCGAAGAGCATGACCTTGAAGCCCTCCGGCATCGCGTCGCACAGGTTGAGCAAGCGAGCGACGTAGGCCTGATCGACCTTGCCGGGTGCGTCATGGGCACAGCCAGCGTTCATGTAGAACAGCCGCTGGGCGTAATGCAGGGGGTGCAATGCCGAGGACAACTGTGGCCCGACCACGATGCCGCTACCGCCATCGCCCAGGCCAGCCAGATGGACGTGGCAATCCCAGAGCTGCGCCGGATCGATGCCGGCCCAGGCCTTTTGCAGCCACGGACTGTCGATCAGCGCCGACGGAATGGCAACGCGGCATTTGTTGACCAGCAGCGGCTTGGCCGACACCCAACCGGCAGCAGAAAGCGCGGCACCGCCTGTGAGCAGGCCAAGCAGGCGACGGCGGCCCGGGTTGAATTTGATAGCCATAGTCGTTCCCAGATTAAACGTGCCGGTAGAGGCCGATAGCGAGCCAGGCAAGGCACGCGGCCAACAACATGAAGTAACTGGCCAAGTTAGCCCGCCAGATGGCACTGCGAACCTGGCGTGGCGCCATCGGCGAAAATCGATCAACCAAATACCAAGCCTCGCTCCAGAACGAAGCAAAAAAGAACGGTACGAGCAAAGTTATTGTTGCGACCGGCAGTATCCAGTGAGCGCCATGACTAATAGGCCCAAGCCATGGAGCCGCCAGCACGATACGCCCGAACTCGCCGACAAATGAAGGCGGGTATGAGCGGAGGCTAAAAACATCAACAGACAACCACGCAAGAGAAAACTCCAAGGCAACCATGGCGATCCAGGCCAAGGGAACCCCCACCAGTGTGGACAGAATATTTGCCATGACCACCGGACCGAGCACTGCCCGCCATCCCGTACCCGTAGTGCGTCCAAGCAGCCAACTCTCCACAGCAATTACTGGCAAGAAAGCCGGCAGCGACAATGGCAAGACGATTGCCAGCATAGGTAGCCCAGCATTTGCCGAGGCAAATGCTGACAAGGTCAGCAATAGCGTGGCGATGCAAACTCGGCGCGGCCAGCGCTCACTCAATGATCGAGAAACGGACAAAACCAAAATTTCTAGCTTCTTAACCACTTTACCGCTCATGCTTACACTGCCTCGGCTAGACGTTTGAGAGTGACGTAATCGATCTTGCCCGTTCCCAGTAGCGGCAGGGATTCGACGCGGTGGATCTTGCGCGGCACCGCCAGTTCCGGCACGCCGATTTCGCGCGCCTTGGCGGCAAGCAGTTCGCGGGACAACTCGCCGTCCGTGGTGAACAGCACCAGCGCTTCTCCTTTGCTCGCATCCGGCTGGCTGGAGGCGGCGTGGATTAGTGCCGGCGAGGTGGCAATCGCCAGTTTTTCGACCACTTCGAGACTGACCATTTCGCCCGCAATCTTGGCGAAACGCTTGACCCGGCCGACGATGCGGATGAAGCCGTCGTCGTCGATATCGACCACATCCCCCGTTTCGTACCAGCCCTCGCCAAGGTCAGAGACGGGCGGCTGCAGCACGCCGGGCTTTTCGGCCTTCAGGTAGCCGGACATGACATTCGGCCCCCGCACATGCAGGATGCCGCCGCCATTGATGCCGGGCACCGGCTGCAGACGATGTTCGATCCCCGGCAGCAGGTTGCCGACAGTGCCGGTTTTATAGGCCATCGGGGTGTTGACCGCAAGAACCGGCGCTGTTTCGGTCGCGCCATAGCCTTCGAAGATGCGCACGCCGAATTTCTCGAACCACTGGGTGCGTACCGCTTCCGACAGCTTCTCGGCACCGGCGACCACATAGCGCAGGCGGTAGAAGTCATAGGGGTGGGCGAACTTGGCGTAATTGGCGAGGAAGGTCGAGGTGCCGAACAGCACCGTGCAACTGCGGTCGTAGGCGAGCTCCGGAATGATCCGGTAATGCAGCGGCGACGGGTAAAGGAAGAGGCTGGCCCCGGTCAGTACCGGCAGCAGCGCGCCGGCGGTCAGGCCGAAGGAATGGAAGATCGGCAGCGCATTGAGCACCTTGTCATCAACCGAGAAATCAATCACCGCCCGAATCTGCGCGATGTTGGCGAGGATGGCACGGTGCGGCAGCACGACGCCCTTGGGCTTGCCTTCCGAACCGGAGGTAAAGAGCACGACGGCCGCCTCTTCCGGCGAAGCCGGCAACTCGAAGGCGCGCGGAAAATGGATGGCGTAGGCAATCAGCCATAGCTTATCGCCGAGGCCGATCTGCTCGCGGATGTCTTCAAGGTAGTGCAGTTGCACGCCTTTCAGACCAGCCAGCTTGTCGGTCAGCTTGGCCTGCTCGACGAAGGCGCGCGAGGTGATGACGGTACGGATTTCGGCAGCATCGCAGGCGGCCTGCATGGCATCGGTGCCGGCGGAATAGTTGAGCATGGCCGGGACGCGGCGACGGGCGCTCATACCGAAGATCAAACCCAGCGTCGGCACCAGATTGGGCAGCAACAGGCCGACCTTTTCGCCGGGCATGGAGAGGCGCTCGACCTGGCGGCCAAGAATCAGCGCCATCTTCAGCAGATCGTTGTAGGAATATTCGATCTGCTTGACATCCTCAAGCAGGCGACGCCGACGGCCGAAAATTTCGGACGCATCGCACAGCGCCGAATACAGCGTCTGCTCAGGCCGGGAAGCGAAGATCATTTCCTGCATCAGGCGGCGCATGGCCTCGCCCGACTTGCGGCGGCGCAGTTTGGCGGTAGGCGCTTCGGGCATCGGGAAGTGCCGTTCCGGCAGCACGGTCAGGCGAATTTTCGGGAACAGTTCTTTCGGGTACTTGCCGGAAAGACGCGAGAAATAGCTGCGCGATGCGCCGTCGAGGCGTACCGGCATCACCGTCGCACCGGTCTTGGCAGCGACGAAGGCCGGGCCATCGTAGACCTTCATCAGCGAACCGGTCAGCGTGATGCGCCCTTCCGGGAAAATGACCACCGGGCGACCGGATTCAATCAGGCGAATAACTTTCTTCATCGCCATCGGGCTGGTCGGATCGACCGCCAGATAATCCACCTGCGAGAGCAGGATGCGGAACCAGAAGTTGTTGGCGATGCCGGTATGGACGACGAATACCGGGTTGATGGGCAGGAATAGCCCGATCAGCAGGCCATCAAGAAAAGACTCATGGTTGGCGACGACCAGCAGCCGCTGATGCGAAAAATCCGCCTGCCGCAATTGCACATCAATACGAAACAATACCCGGGCCAGAGCGCGCAACAGCGGCCGTAAAAGTTTGCGCATCAGGAATTTTCCTTCAGGTAATCGAGAACGTTGCCGAGCGTGGTTTCGAGGGCTTCGCGGTTGATCCAGAACCAGACTTCCTTGCCGATCTTTTCCGAAGCCAGCACTCCGGCTTCACGCAAAATTTTCAAGTGGTGCGACACCGTCGACCGCCCCAAGGTCGACACCTCGGCAATCTGCCCGACATTCAAGTGCTCGCCGGGCTCGAACAACAAAAGCATGCGTTGCCGGTGCTCGTCACCCAGGGCAACGAAAATGCGGGACATATCCTTCCACTCGGAAGGCAAGGCTCGGGAGTAGTCAGTTCTCATATCGATAATCTTAGACATATCGACACATGATCGTCAAGCGTTTTGTTCTTGCCGGTTTTCGTTTGGTAATGGCATAAATTTTCTCGCAGTTGATTTCGATGCGACGGCGACCATCCGGGAATACATACCAGCACATTAAACACATCGCAAAAGTCGATGTTTAACGTCGTTACATTCGATTTGTAAGATGTATTTACTACCAATACCATTCTGCTTTTCATCAACCAAAGAGTGGTAGCCGTTTACGGAGCAGACGTTGTAAGGCACGAATAAGTATCCGGAAGTGACAAGGTCAGGTTTGCCTTGAGCAACAAACCCAAGGACTGGATCAACGTGAGCATCATCACTGTCATGCCCTGATACATGAAAGGAAAGGCCCCTTTATGAAACGCATTTTCCTGTTTTTAGCCACCAATATGGCCATTGTGCTGGTGCTCTCCGTCACCATGCGCCTGCTCGGCGTCGAGCCCTACCTCAACGCCAATGGCCTCAATCTGGGCGCCCTGCTGATCTTTGCCGCCGTGATGGGCTTTGGCGGCTCGCTGATTTCGCTGGCCATTTCAAAATGGTCGGCCAAGAAGTCGATGGGCGTGCAAGTCATCGAGGCGCCGTCGAATCCCACCGAGGTCTGGCTGGTTGAGACCGTGCGCAAGTATTCGCAACAGGCCGGCATCAAGATGCCCGAGGTCGGCATTTATGATGCGCCCGACGTCAATGCCTTTGCCACCGGCATGAGCAAGAACAGTTCGCTGATTGCCGTGTCGACCGGGCTCCTGCAGCAGATGACGCGTCAGGAAGCCGAGGCGGTGATCGGTCACGAGGTCTCCCATGCGGCGAATGGTGACATGGTGACGCTGGCACTGATTCAGGGTGTGGTGAATACCTTTGTCATGTTCCTGTCACGCGTCATTGGTCAGCTGGTCGATCGCATCGTGTTCAAGACCGAGCGAGGTCAGGGCCCGGCTTTTTTCGTGACCATGATCATTGCCGAACTGGTGCTGGGTGTTCTCGCCTCGACCATCGTCATGTACTTCTCGCGTCACCGCGAGTTTCGTGCCGACCAGGGCGGCGCTTCGCTGGCCGGTCGCCAGAACATGATTGCCGCGCTTGAGCGCCTGAACAGCCTGCATCCGCAGCCGCTACCCGAGAAAATGGCGGCCTTCGGCATCGCCGGTGGTGGCGGTGGTGGCCTGAAGCGCTTGTTCATGACGCACCCGCCGCTGGAAGAGCGCATTGCCGCGTTGCGCGCCGCCAGCTAAGGCCCTGACAAGGATGTCCAAACCCCAACATGCCATCAATGTGGCCAATACTGGATTCAAGAACAGGAATGACTAGTCGCGGCTTCCGCGAAAATCGTCGTGCGGCGAATACCGCACATCAGCAACAAAGGAACATGAAATGAACGAAACCTTGATTGGCATGGCGGGCATGACGGGCGGCTTGGGCTTGCTCATAGCAGTGGTGACCGGGCTGGCCTTTATCCTGTACCTGGTGCCCATTCCGCTCTGGATTTCCGCCTGGGCTTCGGGAGCCTATGTCGGACTCTTCACCCTGATCGCCATGCGCCTGCGCCGCGTGCCGCCGGTAACGGTGGTCACGGCGCGGATCAGCGCGGTGAAGGCCGGCCTCGACATTTCAAGCAACGATCTGGAAGCCCACTTCCTGGCCGGCGGCAATGTCGTCAGGGTAGTCAACGCCATGATCTCGGCCGACAAGGCCAACATTCCCCTGCCTTTCAAGCGCGCTGCGGCCATCGATCTGGCTGGACGCAACGTGCTGGAGGCGGTGCAGATGTCGGTGCTGCCCAAGGTGATCCAGACCCCGAAAATCGCGGCGGTGGCCAAGGATGGCATCCAGCTCATCGCCGTCTGCCTGGTCACGGTACGCACCAACATCGACCGACTGGTGGGCGGCGCCGGCGAGGAGACGATCATCGCGCGCGTCGGCGAAGGCATGGTCAGTACTATCGGTTCCTCGGCGAGCCACAAGAGCGTGCTCGAAAGTCCGGATCACATCTCCAAACACGTCCTCTCCAAGGGCCTTGACGCTGGCACGGCCTACGAGATCCTGTCGATCGACGTCGCCGACGTGACGGTGGGCGAGAACATCGGCGCCAAGTTGCAAATCGACCAGGCCAATGCCGACAAGCAGATCGCCCAGGCCAAGGCCGAGGAACGCCGCGCCATGGCCGTTGCCCTGGAGCAGGAAATGCGGGCACGCGTCGTCGAAGCCGAGGCCGAAGTGCCGCGCGCCATGGCCGAGGCCTTCCGCCAGGGCAATCTCGGCATCATGGACTATTACCGCATGAAGAACCTGCAGGCCGATACCAGCATGCGCGAAGAGATCGCCGGCACCGATAACGCGCCGCTTGCTGCCCAGGCCAGCTAGAACCCATCCCATGAAAGATATCCCGTCGGAACTGCTTTATGTGCTGATGTTTCTGGTCGTTGTGCTGTTCCAGTACCTGGCGAAGCGATTTGTGCCGCAAGAACCCGCCTGGGACGAGCGTCTTGAGCAAATTCCAGAGGTGCCCGAGGACACCCCGGCGGCGCCGGTGGCATCTGCCTCGGGCGCCGGTCAATTCGGACGCAATGCTGCGCGCGGGACTTCGCTTGCGCCGCCCCGAGGACGCTTTTCCCGGAGTTCGCTGATGGGAAGCCGACGCGAGGTGCAGAACGCCATGGTCATCGCGACGATCCTCGGACCTTGCCGCGCTTTCGAGCCCCACGATATCCGGCAATAAAGCGGTTCTCGCCGCGCTATCGCCCGCCAGCCCTGCTGACGACCCTCACGTCCATGGCAGGCGGGCTTCCTGGATAGGCAATCAGCTACTTTGCCATTGACACCCCGCTGCCCTGTTTGCAGGAAAGGCGCTACTGGCCGGCATATCAGAAGGCAATGGAGGGGGTCGGACAGCGGGGATTCCGGGCGGTGTTCATCCCCGCCTTCGGCTGGCAACGATAAGTGTTCGCCGCGCAAGGCTCAATCGGTTGAGGATGAATATTCCCTAACGAAGCACATCAGTTTTTTTGACCAGTTCAACCACTGAACTGACATCCATTTTCGAAAAAATGGCGGCACGATGTGTTTTGACGGTGTTTACCGTAATACCAAGTTCTTCAGCGATTTCGCGATTTTTCTTTCCGCCGACCACAAGCCAGAACACATTTTTCTGGGTTGGCGACAGAGATTCGATGCGTCCACGGATCTCCACTTTAGCCTTTTGCCGCGCTGACCCGCCCTCCTTCGAAGCCTTCGGAGCGGTCGGACGATTGGGGAAGACATGGCGGTCAAGCATGATGACCAGTTCGCTGTCGAAATCAATTTCTGGTGAAGCAGATTTCGTCATGCGTACAAGCCGGTTGTCGAAAAGTGAAGAATGATCGCCAAGCCAGTCGCCGAGTATGCGCCAGACTTCAGTACTGGCGGCTCGCGGGGTGTCGCTGCTTACCTGTACGCCCAACTTTCTCAACTGTTTGGCAAGGCCCTGGTGGGCAGCCTTGTGCGCCTTGACATGAGACTGACAGGTTGGGGTATCGGGTAACAGCTCCATCATTCGTTCTTCGTAGGTCGCGTGGCCCGCGAGAAACGCGCCCAGCCTATCAACCATTGCGCTGAGTCGGGTTTGGCAGAGCTTTTGCTGACAGCACTCGTGACAAAGGGTGTCCGGACTCTGGCCAGCATCCAGGCATAGTGATTCGAGCTCAGCCACCATGGTGTCGAGAATTTCATGCTGCTGATCGATTTCGGCATTGCCGGTTTTTGTGATGGTCATATTCTCTGGGCTGGCACGGGTTTGGCAACTATATGAATAGTAAGCGCTAAGCACCCGATGAATATCACCCCACGGGGTGATGACATGGTGATTGCTCGTCAATAGACTGGGATCGCGATGCTTATTAGAGGAGCGATTGCAATGTCCAAATCCTGCGATTTCCAGCACCACGATCTACTCAATGAGCTCAACAAAAAGAACTCTATCTCGGACAAGCTCGCTTTCCTGCACCGCGTAGTGCTGCAGCATGATAGCTTCATCCATCGCATAGGCGTAGCCGTCTATGACCCGAGATCCGACAGCCTCAAGACCTTGGCCCACAGCACCGATGGCAGCAATCCACTGCCACATTATCAGTGCCGCTTGAGCGAAGCAAAATCACTCTATCGCATCTTTCTCGACGGACGACCCCGGGTAGTCAATGACCTCCTGTCGCTCGACGGCAACCGTGAGCATAGCCGGCGCCTTCTGGCACACGGATTTCGCTCAAGCTACACAATTCCGACTTACCAGAACGACAAGCTGACCGGCTTCGTGTTCTTCAATTCCCGCCAGCCTGAAGTATTCCTTGAAGACAAGCTGCCCTACCTTGACATGATCGCCCGGCTGATCTCCTTGCTGGTAAGTGTGGAACTTCAGCAGGTGCAGACCCTTTATGGGGCATTGAAGATGGCCACCAGCTTCTCTGGTCACAAGGATCCGGAGACCGGGGCACATCTGGACCGCATGGCGCACTTTTCACGTTTGATCGCGAACGGAATTGCTACCGACTACGAATTGAGCGATGAAACAGTGGAGGCTGTCTTCTGGTTTGCACCAATGCATGATGTCGGGAAAATCGCCATTCCCGATCACATCATGCGCAAACCGGGGCAACTGACGGACGAAGAGTTCGAAGTCATGAAGAGCCATGCCCCGCGCGGACGGGAGATCATCAATACGATGCTGGGGAACTTCAATCTGGACCAGTCGGGCATGGCGTCGATGATCGGCAACATCGCGGAATTTCACCACGAGAACATGGATGGCAGCGGTTACCCGAAAGGCCTGAAGGGGGAGGATATTCCGGTCGAGGCACGGATCATCGCGGTAGCCGATGTGTTTGATGCCCTGACCTCAAAGCGTTGTTACAAACCGGCCTGGCAAAACGATGAGGCTTTGGCGGCGTTAAAAGAAATGTCGAGATGGAAGCTTGACCCAACCTGTGTCAAAGCACTGTGCGCACATGTCGATGAGATTGCCGAGATACAGGAGCTATTCCAGGATGAGCCGGAAACCTGTCCAATGGAAACTGGCCCCAGGAAAATTTCGAATGCCAACGTTCATAAATACGGAACGGTTCTCGACTCGGTAAAGTAATCGGCGACTACTTTCCCTTGGCCCAACGTTCGGCATCGACCATGTTGTCGAATATTTTGGTCGGGTGCGAGACTCCCGAGAAATAACGGATTCACGCGGGTTTTCTGTCTAGACCTAGCCTGCGGACGAGAGCTATTCTTGCTTCTCCGCTGCGCTCATTCAATGTAACAATTCGAGCCTCGTCTCTCAAAACACAGGGATTTCCATGCGCTCCACTAACCAACTGATTTATCTGATTGCAATTTCGGCGCTATCTGGATGTGTCACCACTAACGCTATCTATCTGGCTGATGGGTCAGTTGGTCACACGATTTCTTGCGACGGCAGGGAACTCAGCATTGAAACCTGTTTTGAAAAAGCAGCCGAATTATGTGGAGCGAACGGTTTCGAAACCGTTAACCACGAGGGAAAATCAACCGGCCGCACAATCCTCAAGGGAAGCACAGACTCAAACTCCGGGCCCTTCGCCACCCGGAGCATTCTGGTTCGTTGCAACGACCAAAGGCCTGTTCCGCGGTATTAGCAAGGCTTCCCCGGCAGCATTCACAGGCGTAGGATTCGCGTCAAACCGGCTAGTGAATGCGGAGGAGAGAGACTGACTGCACGGCGCCGCCTTCTGATCGCCAAAAAGTCATGGCTTGGCCAATAAAATCCGTTGCGCGTCGCCTTGCGTCGCGAAAATGAGACTGCAATGAATCAGCGCCTTACCCGGTTAAAACTCATCTATGCCGTAGCATTGTCTGTCGTTGCCTCCTGCATGCTCGCCGCTTCCTGGACCATGCAGCACGCAATCAGCAGCAACTCCGATGAAGCGCGAATCATCAACCTTTCCGGCCGGCAGCGCATGCTCTCCCAGCGCCTCACCAAGGCCACCCTGGCCTTGCCGCATGAACCGACACAGGAATCGCGACAGGCTCGCATCCGCGAAATCGGCGATTCGCTCAAATCGTGGATGCAGGTCGACGAGGGCTTGCGCCATGGCGACCCGACACTTTCCCTGCCGCAAAGAAAGCATTCCGGCGAGATCACCCGTTTGTTTGCTGAAATCTCCCCCCACTTCCAGGCGATGACAGCGGCGCTGGTACCGATACTGAGTGATCTGGAGGCGGGCCATTTCGACGCGGCCAAAATCGCCAAAACCGGCGAGCTTCTGCTGGCCCGCGAAGCCATGTTCCTGCACGGTATGGATGCCATCACCTACCAGTTCGATGCGGAAGCGCGGGCGCAACTGGCTTCAATGCGCAAGCTTGAACTGACCTTCCTCTGCATTGGCCTGGTTATTCTGCTGATTGAATTCATTTTGGTGTTTCGGCCATCGCTTGCCAGCATTCAGGCGCTATTGAGCGAGATCGAACGCAAACGGACCGAGATGCAGATCGTAAACAGCACGCTTGAGGGAATGCTGGAACAATCACAGGAGCTGGCTCACAAGGCGAACGTTGCGAACGAAGCCAAAAGCGTTTTTCTGGCCAACATGAGCCATGAGCTGCGTACGCCGATTCACGGGGTGCTGGGCATGAATGAATTGTTGCTGATGACCCGCGTTGATGACGAGCAAAAGGAATACCTGGCGTCGATCAGCAGCAGCGCCCATGAGTTGCTTCGCCTGATTGATGACATTCTCGATTTTTCAAAATATGGTTCAGGCAAGTTTCAACTCGAAAGCGTCGATTTCGACTTTGGCGCTACGCTCAAGCAAGTTATTGATACCCTTTCACCGCAGGCCGCAGCCAAATCCCTGAGCCTCATAAGCCATGTCGACACGGCGATACCTGCCTGGCTCAGGGGAGACCCGTTAAGGTTGCGTCAGGTTCTGCTCGTTCTGGCCGAGAATGCCATCAAATTCACCGCCACCGGTGAAGTCAGCATTCGCGTCGACATATCGGCGCTATCGAAAGAGTCGGTCGGCCTGCGCTTTGGGGTTTCGGATACCGGAATCGGGATTCCCGCAGACATGATCGGTCGTCTGTTCGATCCATTCATTCAGGCTGATGTCTCGATGACCCGTCGCTACGGCGGCATTGGATTGGGTCTGTCGATTGCCCAAAGCCTCGTCGAGATGATGGGCGGCAAGCTAGGCGTGGCCAGCAAGGAAGGCAAGGGCAGCACCTTCGGGTTTGAGGTCACTTTCCTTCTAAGCAAGACACCGAATATCCCCTGAGCGGGCCGCAGGCTACAATCTGGCCTGACCAGCGAATGCTGCGGTCGACCGCCCTTTTTGACCAAAAACCACGAGCCAGCCCATGCGCCGTTCCCGTTCCGAATACCTCGACCTGCCCACTGCCCGCCTGCACATTCGCCGCTGGGGCAAGCCTGATGCCCCGACGCTCTTCCTGCTGCACGGCTGGATGGACGTTTCCGCCTCCTTCCAGTTCACCGTGGATGAACTGCAGCGCGACTGGAACATCATCGCCCCTGACTGGCGCGGTTTCGGCCTTTCCAGCTGGCTGAACCGCCCCTATTTTTTCGCCGAACATCTGGGCGACATGGAAGCCATCCTCGACCACTACGCCCCCGAGGGTAAAGTCCGGCTGGCCGGTCATAGCATGGGCGGCATTCTCTCCTGCCTGTATGCCGGCATCCGCCCGGAGCGGGTCGAAAAGGTAATTTCGCTGGAAGGTTTCGGCATCGCCCCGACCCAGCCAGAAATGGCGCCGGAGCGCTATCAGCAATGGCTGGGCATCCTGAAAAAGCCGCCACGCATGCATGTCTATGCTGATCGCGCCTCTTTCGCCCGCCGCTTGCAGCATACCGACCGTTTCCTGACACCGGAACGCGCCGAGTTCCTTGCCAAGCACCTGGCCCGCATCGGCGACGGAGAGGACAAGGCCGGCCAGCGTCGCCACGGCATCATCTGGAATGGCGATCCGTGGCACAAGGCGACCTCGCCCTACCTGTTCCGGCTGGAAGAGTCGATAGCGGTCTGGAAGAAGATCATTTGTCCGGTGCAATGGGTGGCTGGACGGCAGTCCTGGGTCATCCGCGAATACGCCACCCGGCCCGGCGACTGGGAAGCGCGTCAGGCCTGTTTTGCTGACATTTCGGAAAGCTGGATCGACAATGCCGACCACATGCTGCACCATGACCAACCGGCCGAAGTGGCGCGACTGATTGAAAGCTGGTTTGCGTAAACTCGTCGGCCCAAAATCACATTGGCAAAATCCAGGGGGGATAAACCATGAACAACATCACCAAAACCGGCTCGGCGCTTGGCTTGGCGGGCCTGCTTACGCTAACTGGCTGCGTCCCGATGTACGGCCCCGGCAGTGAAAGAGACTATCCGCCGGTTGCCTACTCGCGCGACCTTTACCCGGGCTACGGCTCGGTCTATGCCATCGACCTGATCCGGTATGAAAACGAGAGCAGCATTGGCGTCGGCACCATCGCTGGCGCTGTCATCGGAGGGCTGATCGGTCATCAGGTCGGCGACGGCAAGGGCAACACGGCCGCAACCGTCATCGGTGCTGCCGGCGGTGCGCTGATCGGCCACGAAATTGAACGACGGAATCAACCGCAGATCGATCAGTTCCGGCTCACCATCCGCATGGAAAATGGCGGTTATCAGACGCTGTTGCAGAATCAGGATTTTGTCGACCTGCGAGTCGGTGACCGCATCCATATCGACAATGGCGGTGCCGTCCGCCGCTACTAAGTTTTCACCTCAGGACTTCAGCAGCTCTTCCCGCGTCCCCAGCCAGCGTTTCAGGTGCCGCTCGGCCTGTTCGGGGTGCTCGACGAGCATTTTTTCCGCCACCTCCCGCGCCATCTCGACCAGATCGGCATCCAGTTCCAGATCGGCGTAGCGCAGTAAGGGCACGCCGCTTTGGCGACTGCCGACGAATTCGCCGGGCCCGCGCAGATGCAGGTCCTGGCGGGCGATTTCGAATCCGTCAGTGTTCTCGAAAATGATCTTCAGGCGCTGACGGGCAATTTCGCCGAGCGGCCCGGCGTAGATCAGGACGCAACTCGACTCATGCGCCCCGCGGCCGACCCGGCCCCGCAACTGGTGCAGTTGCGACAGGCCAAAGCGTTCGGCATGCTCGATCACCATCAGGCTGGCATTCGGCACATCGACGCCGACTTCGATCACCGTGGTCGCTACCAGCACATCGATTTCACCAGCCGTGAAGGCGGCCATCACCGCCTGCTTTTCATCGGCCTTCAGGCGGCTGTGGGCGAGGCCGATGCGCAGGTTCGGCAGATCTTCCGCGAGCTGGGCGTAGGTATCCTGCGCCGTCTGCAACTGCAGCGCCTCGGACTCCTCGATCAGCGGGCAGACCCAGTAAGCCTGCCGTCCCTCGTCGACATGCTTGCTGATGAAACCGACTACCTCATCACGACGAGTATCTGCGACCAGCCGGGTCTTGATCGGCGTCCGGCCGGGCGGCAGTTCATCGAGCACCGTCACGTCGAGATCAGCGTAGTAGCTCATTGCCAGGGTGCGCGGAATCGGCGTTGCCGACATCATCAACTGGTGCGGATTCGCCCCCTTCTTGCGCAGCGCAAGCCGCTGGGCGACGCCGAAGCGGTGCTGCTCATCGACGATGGCCAGCCCCAGTCTGGCGAAATCGACACCCTCCTGAATCAGCGCATGGGTGCCGACCACCAGTTGCGCCTCGGCCGCAGCGCTGGCCAGCTGCGCCCGCTTGGCCGCGGCCTTCAGGCTGCCGGTCAGCCACGCCACCTTGACGCCGAGCGGTTCCAGCCATTGGCGCAATTTAAGGTAATGCTGTTCGGCCAGGATTTCGGTCGGCGCCATGAAGGCAGCCTGCCAGCCAGCCGAAATCGCCTGACACGCGGCCAGCGCCGCAACGATGGTTTTGCCGGCACCAACATCACCTTGCAACAGGCGCTGCATTGGGTAAGGTTGCGACAGATCGCCGGCAATTTCGGCCATCGCCCGCAACTGGGCGCCCGTCAGGCCAAAAGGCAGCTGGTCCACCAGCCGCGCCCCCAGATCATCCTGCGCCACCAACACCGGCGCGCCCTGCTCGCGGCGAGCCAGATAGGCCCGGCGCATGCATAACTGCTGGGCCAGCACTTCATCAAATTTGACCCGTCGCCAGGCCGGGTGATTGCGGGCGTGCAGTGTTTCCAGCGCCGTGCCGGTCGGCGGCGTATGCAGAAAACGGAGGCTGCGCGCCAGTCCCGGCAGCTTCAGGCGATGCCGCAGTTCTTCATCCAGCGTTTCCGAGAGGTCGCCGCCTTCCAGCGCGCGGGCGATAAGCTTTTGCAGGGCAGAATTGGCGAGTCCTGCGGTGGACGGGTAAATCGGGGTCATTTCCGTCAGCAGCGGTTCGTCGCCAATGACTTTATGGAAGCGCGGGTGCACCATCTCGGCTCCGAAGAAGCCACCGCGCACTTCGCCAAAGGCACGCACTTTGGAACCCGCGCTGAGCGCTGCCTGCTGGCTGGGGTAAAAACTAAAAAAACGCATGACCAGTTCGCCGCTGTCGTCGAACCCGCGTACCACCATCTGCCGGCGCGGCCGAAACTGTATTTCGCAGGACGTGATCACCACTTCGACCAGCACCGGCTCGCCCCACGGCGCACCAGCAACCGGCGTGATGCGGGTTTCGTCCTCGTAACGCAGCGGCAGATGCACCAGCAAATCGGCCTCGCTGTGGAGGCCGATTTTCGCCAGTTTCTTGCGTAGCGCTTCGGAAGCGCGAATAGGCGGAGAAGCAGGGGCCGAAGCCCCGGCAGCGTCCATCAGCAGCTCATTCGCCCATAAACATCACTGCATCGGCCTCGACCAGCGCGCCGCGCGGCAGTTCCTTGACGCCCACGGCAGCCCGCGCCGGGAACGGCTCGTTGAAGTAATAGGTCATCGTCTCATTGACCTTGGCGAAGTTGGCAAGGTCGGTCAGGAAGACGTTGAGCTTGACGACATTGGCCAGCGAACCGCCGGCAGCTTCGGCCACGGCCTTGAGGTTTTCAAAAACGCGAACGATTTGCGCGTCGATACCGTCTACCATCTGCATGGCAGCCGGATCGAGCCCGATCTGCCCGGACATATAAACGGTGTCGCCAACGCGGACGGCCTGCGAGTAGGTGCCGATGGCAGCCGGGGCGTTGGGCGTGGAGATGATGATCTTGGCCATGAGTCGCTTCCTGTATTCAGATTGCAAAACCCTATTTTAGCCTTTCAAGCCCATGAACCCACGTATCGAATCCCTGGAAAAAATGCTCAACGGCCCCCGCGATGGCGCCCTGCTCCGCTTCTCGCTCGGCAACGAATACCTCAAAGCCGGCGATCCGGGCAAGGCTGGAAAATGCTTCCAGGAAGCCGTCGACCGCGACAGTCACTACTCCGCCGCCTGGAAAGCCCTCGGCAAAGCCCTGGCCGAAGCCGGCGACAACCCCCGCGCCCTCGCCGCCTATGAGCAAGGCATCACGGTCGCCGAGAGTAAAGGTGATATTCAGGCGGCGAAGGAAATGACAGTTTTTGCCAAACGGATCCGCAAGACTATATCTGCCTAGCCACCTGCAAAGCTTCTGCGCCAGATCAATCTCCGGGCAAGCCGATTCGCATATTGTTCTCCACTCGAAAATCAACACAGAGGGAGAGCAACATGAAAAACCTGCTGAGATTCGCGGTGCTGATTGGCACCATTGTCTCGATTACAAGCGGCTGCGCAACGAACCGAAGTGAAGTCCAATTGGCCATACCGGCCTCATCCAGCCTCCAGGCTTCGGCCTCCAAGGGTGTTACTGTAGTCATCCGCTCGGTAAAGGACGAACGCGTATTTGAGAACTCTCCCAGCGACCCCAGCATTCCTTCACTTGGATTTGAAGGTAGTGCAAATGCAACGCAAGAGCTTAAATCTCGGGCGATTGCAAGAAAGCGCAATGGCTTTGGAAAGGCACTTGGGGATGTCGTCCTGCAAGATGGCCAAACCGTGCCGGCTATCGTTCAGGAGTCTCTAAGTTCTGCTTTTCAACAGGCTGGGTACAGAGTTGCCAAGGAAGCTTCAGCTAGTTCGCCCACGTTACTTGTCGATGTGCGCATCAGGAAATTCTGGGCGTGGATGACACCCGGATTCTGGGCATTAACATTTGAGTCTCGTATCGAGACCGACTTGAATATCGAGGGGAAAGTCGCCCCCATCGCTATCCAGGCCTACGCAACGGAATCCAGACAATTGGGCACTGACAGCGCCTGGATGGAAATCATCGGCAAGGCACTGCAAGATTTTCAAACCAAAGCCGGCGCTTTGACGCTGCACTAACGTTTTGTTACAAATCGGCACGGTCTCGCAGTAGTCCGTGCCGACCCTCTGTGCGTTAATTGGTCATATCAACAGTGGACTCGATCCCAATGACCATCGCGCAAAAACTCATTCGTATCTCCCTCGCTGCCGCCCTGCTAGGCAGCCTGAGTGCCTGCGTGGTTGCACCGCCGCACTCGGTGGGATATCGGGCGCCATCGGTCTATGTTGAAACCTATCCGACCTATCGTTACGGCGGCTACCCGAATACTTACTACGACAATGGCTACGGCCAGCGGCATTACGATAATCGTGGCGGCGGCTATTACGGTGACAGGCGGCGTTATGAAGAACCGCGCCGGATGGGAGCTCCGATTCCCAGCCCGGCCCAGGTCCATCGTGACGTCCGGCGCAGCCTGGGCTTGCCGCGCTTGCCGGGAATGCCCTGATTAGGGCTTGCCGCCCCGGGGCGGCACGAGGATGGCCTCGATACCAAGTTCCTTGAGTTTGGCCTGAGCCGCTTCGGCTTCCTGACGGGTCCGGAACGGGCCGACCTGAACCCGGGTTTCCAGCGTCGATGGAACGCCGCTCAAGGTCAGCTTGGCATGAAGTTCTTCTGCCCGCTGGGCACTGGAAAACACGCCGGCCTGCAACAGGAAACCTGAGAACAGGCGGGGCGCGCTCGGCGGAGCAATCGGCGAGGCCGGCGGAGGGCTTCGTGTTTCGAGTACGCGCGCCGAGGGCTTGGCCGCTACAGGTGCCGCTGCCGGCTCAACCGGGGCGAGACTGGGTGCTTCAGTGCCTTCCGGCATCGCACGCGGCGCCTTGGCCGGGGCTGGAACCGGCGCTTGAGGCACGCTGGCCGGCACTTTGGCAACTGCTGCGGTGGACGGCACTGCAGGGCGTTTTTCCGGTGATGCTTCGGGTTTTGTTTCAACAACAACTGGCGGCTGGGCTTCTACTACCGGCGGCGGCGGAGCCTCGGCGACAGCTGGTATCGGCGGCTCAGGCAGATTTTCTGCAGGCGTCACCGGCTGCGACACTTCTTTTCTTGGCGCAACCGGCACGACCTGAGTGAATTCCGGGGCCTCCGGCTCTTCGGGCGCCGAAGCAAGGTAATCGAAAAAAGCCAGCACGCCGAGCAGGATGGCAACCAGTACGCCGGCCACAGCCAGACGTTTGATCAAGGTGCCGCGCAGGTCACTTGCCTCGTCTTCAATTTCCAGAATTTCGGGCTTTTCGCTCATCGACTATCTCAACGTTCCTGACTCTTGGCCAAGGCCACGACCAACTCGGCTTCGGCACGGGCAATGCCGCAACGCTCGGCGATCATCACCGAATCATAGCCTGCGGCAGCCAACTGCATGGCATCACCATAAATCGGGGAAACGGCCTGGGTTGCCTGCAGGTGCGTCAGTTCCTGCAACATGTCCTGACGCAGTGCAGCCAGTTCACCACGAACCGCGTCAACCTCGTCGCGCAACTGGGCGACTTCCTGCTCCAGGCTCTGCCGGAGCATTTCCTCGGCCAGGCCGGGCGGCGTCTTTTCCCAGGGATCTGTTTCACTCGACTCGCGAGCACTGTCCTGGTCAGTCGCGGTCAATACCGGTACTTCAAGTTCAGGCTTTGCCGGCGGGGCGTTCGCCCTGAGCGCAGCCTTGTGCAGGCGAAACATGCGGAGCAGGACAAACAGGATGTAGGCTGCAACCAAGGTGATCAGCACGATCACCCCTTCCCGCAAACCCAGCGTCACGCCACCAAAGTCCACCGTGACGAGCCTAGAACCCTACGGAATATTGCACGCCCACGATATGGGCGCTAGCATCATATTTCCCGCGCAACGTGGTTCCTGCCCTGTTTTGATCGATGCTTGGATCCTTGACGTAAAGATAGGAGTAGCCCGCATCAATCTTGCCTAAAGTACCGGCTTTCCACTGACCACCCAACGAGAACCAGAGACGGTCGTTGTCCGGCACGCGGGCCGAGCGATCGACATTGCTGACCGGCGTACGGTCATAAGCGAAACCGAACTTCAGTTTCATCGTCTCGTTCGCCAGATAGGCTGCACCCCAGGCAAAGCGCCAGGAGCTGTCGTAATTGAAGGTTTCTGAGGTCAGCAGAGCCCCGGTATTCCGATTGATGACGTTGAGCGACTTGATCGAATTCCAGCGCGTATAGGATAGATCGCCCATCGCCTCCCAGCGATCGGAGACCTGCTGCCAGACCGAGAGGATGAAGGTATCAGGCAACTTCACGTCGGCACGAACCGGCGTCGACGAGACAGCGGTGGTTGCATTGCCTTCAAGCGTGTAATCCATCGTTGAACGATAGGAAACACCGACCCGCATTGCCGGCGACAAGGTGAACAAGGCGCCGGCATTCCAGCCCCAGGCGGCGTCATCACCTTTGAGACGGGAAAGGGAACTGGTCAGTTCGGAATCGATCGTTTGGTAGTTCAAGCCAACGCCAAGGGAAACTTTGTCGTTAACGCGATAGGCGATGGACGGGTTGTAGTTCACCGTCTTGATCTCGGATTTGACTGCTTGACGAGCCCCGACCCAGTTGCTGTCCTGGTACTCGGTGGCCAGTCCGAACGGCGCAGAAATGCCCAAGCCGAGGAATAGCGAAGGAGTCAGTTGCCACGACATGTAGGCGTTCGGTACCGCAGCCCAGCCCCCGGCATTGCCACCGTTACTGCCGTTGCCAACCAGCCCGCTGGAACCCTCGTTGCGAAACTCATAACTTGGTCCAACGCCAGTCACCCCCGCCGAAAACTGGAAACCTGACAGTTGCGTCATCCCGGCCGGATTGAAGAAAACGGTGCTGGCATTGTCGGCCACGGCGGCAGAACCGGCGTAGGCAGTGCCGAGACCGCTGGCATTCTGTTCCCAGAGCTGGAAGGCAGCAGCCGATGCGGCGCCGGAAAAGGCGGCCAGCAGCATGGCGGGCAGGATACGCAGCGTCATTTTTTTCATTGTTTCATTCCCTCGAAGGCGGGCTAATTGATTAACCCCGTGATTTTATTCCATTTCGGGCAAGTTTTCGGGCGGAAGCTCGCGCTTGTTCCCGCTGGCATCAATCGCGACGTAGGTCAGCTCGGCTTCTGTCACCTTGACGATGATCGGATTGCTGTAATTGCGTTCGGCATAAACCTCTACCTTGACGGTAATCGAAGTCCGGCCGACCCGTTCGATCTCGGCATAAAGGCTGACGATATCGCCCACCGAGACCGGTTGCTTGAAGAGGAAGGAATTGACTGAAACGGTGGCTACCCGGCCGCGTGCCCGACGCATGGCGGGAATGGCGCCGGCGACGTCCACCTGCGCCATGACCCAGCCACCAAAAACATCGCCGTTCTGATTGAGGTCAGCAGGCATGGGAACAACCCGCAAAGTCGAGTGCCTGGAAGGGAGAGTGATGCGGTCGACGGCCATAATTTGCCCAATTTCAAATCAAAGCCTGATTTTCCCGGAAACCGGCCAGTTTTCATATACTGGCGGCAATAACCAAATAACACTGAGAACAGGCTCCAGATGCGCCGCGCCACCGCCCTCCCCAAACCTCCCGTCGGGCAGCCATTGCCCGAAACCCACATCTGGCTGACTTTACGCACGCTTTTCCCTTATCTCTGGCAATACCGGCTGCGCGTGGTCGCAGCGCTCGCCTGCCTGGTCGCCGCCAAGGTCGCCAATGTCGGTGTCCCGCTGGTCTTCAAGGAAATGATCGACGGCCTGACCGGCACTCAGCAGGTGCTCGCCTTGCCGATCCTGATGCTGGTGCTTTATGGAACACTACGTTTCTCGACGGCACTGTTCACTGAACTGCGCGAAATCCTTTTTGCCCGCGTCACCCAACGCGCCGTTCGCCAGGTCGCGCTGGAGGTTTTTCGTCACCTGCACGCACTCAGCCTGCGCTTTCACCTTGAGCGCCAGACCGGTGGTGTTTCGCGCGACATTGAACGGGGCAGCCGTTCGATATCGAGCCTGATTTCCTACACGCTCTACTCCATCCTGCCGACGTTGGTCGAGATTGGTCTGGTACTCGCCATCCTGTTCGTCAAATACGACAGTGGCTATGTACTGATCACGCTGGTTTCGCTAGTCACCTATATTGTTTTCACCGTCAAGGTCAGCAACTGGCGGATCGACATCCGCCGCGCCGTCAATGAAAACGACTCGGCCGCCAACACCCGCGCGGTCGACAGCCTGCTCAATTACGAAACGGTCAAATACTTCAACAACGAATCCTGGGAAGCCCGCCGCTACGACGAGCAGATGCTGAAATGGGAAGATGCCGCGACCCGTAGCCAGACCACGCTCGCCTTCCTCAACCTCGGCCAGCAGGCGATCATCGCCCTCGGCGTCACGGCGATGATGTGGCGCGCCGCCAGCGGCGTCGTCGCCGGCACGATGACCATCGGCGACCTTGTTCTGGTCAACGCCTTCCTGATCCAGCTCTACATGCCGCTCAATTTCCTCGGCATCGTTTACCGGGAAATCCGCCAGGCGCTGACCGACATCGAGCGCATGTTCAAACTGCTGCAGGAAAATCGGGAAATTGCCGATGCGCCGGATGCCCGGGATGTGCCGGCGGGCTCGCTGCAGATCAATTTCGACTCAGTCGATTTCGCCTATGAGCCCGACCGGCAGATTCTGAAAAACGTCAATTTCGCCATCCCGCCGGGCAAGACCGTGGCGGTGGTCGGCCATTCCGGCGCAGGAAAATCGACACTCTCCCGGCTGCTCTACCGTTTCTACGATGTCAGCGGCGGCGCCATCCGGTTCAATGGTCACGACCTGCGAAGCCTGAAACAGGCCAGCCTGCGCGGCGCGATCGGCATCGTGCCGCAGGACACCGTGTTGTTCAATGACACCATTTTCTACAACATCAACTACGGTCGCCCCGAAGCCAGCCGCGAGGAAGTCTACGCCGCTGCCCGCGCCGCCCAGATGCATGAGTTCATCGAATCCTTGCCGCAGAAGTACGAAACGCGCGTCGGTGAGCGCGGCCTCAAGCTTTCCGGTGGCGAGAAACAGCGCGTCGCCATCGCTCGGGCCTTGCTCAAGAATCCGCCCATCCTGATTTTCGACGAGGCAACTTCGGCCCTCGACTCCGCCACCGAACGCGCCATCCAGGGACAGCTCGAACTCGCCGCCGTCGGTCGCACGACACTGGTCATTGCCCACCGACTATCAACGGTGATGAATGCCGACGAGATTCTGGTGATGAGCGACGGTCACATCATCGAGCGCGGCACTCACGGTGCGCTGCTTGCTGCCGAAGGACACTACGCCCGGATGTGGAACCTGCAGCAGCAGGAAGACGGGGAGCTGACGGCCAGCGCCGTATGACTTTTGTCTTATACTGATTGCCTATCCGGTTCCACCATCGATGAGCGATCGCCTTTTTTTCTTCAGCGTCAGTCGCCGCCAGTTTTCACGCTGGTTGTTGCCGGCTGTCGTTTTTTTGGTACTGGTCTCGATTACGCTCGCGGCCTGGCGCTGGCAAACCAGGATTCAGACGGAATCCCGCCAGCTAACGGGCGTCCAGGAAAGCGCCGCAATCACCGCCGCGATTCGTGAACGTCTGCGTTTGCACGCTCAATTCCTGCGCTCCTTGCAAGCCTTCGCCTCGGTCAATCCGAGCCACGACTTGCAGCACTGGCGCCGCTTCGCTCAGGAACTCAACGTCGGCAGCAACCTTACGGGGCTTTTTTCCTTTGCTTACGCTACAGCCGTTACGCCAGCAGAAAGAGAGCGTTTTGTTTTTTCCGAACGCAAGCAGGTTAACCGCAGCACATTCAGGATTTTTCCGGATCCAGGCGGCCGGGTTTCTCTGCCCGTGATTTTCGTCACACCCGACACACCAAACCTCCGTGCGGTCATCGGCTTCGACCAACTCTCCGAACCCGTCAGACGCCACGCCATCGAACAAGCGATCGCCCGACGTGACGTCATCATGACCGGCCCACTCGTTCTCCTCACCGACCAGGAGACGCAGGCCGGGGGCTTTCTGCTTTTCCACGCCCTGTTCAAGCCCGGCCTGCCACTCAACAATGCCGCGGAACGTAACCGCGCCTTTGACGGCGTGGTGCTGAGCGCCTATCGTACCGGCGAATTCCTGGCCGCCCTCAGGTATTCGACCAGCAGCAATTTTGCGCTGAAGATTTTCGATGAGAGTCTTGCCGGCGACAATACCAATCCAGCTTCGCCAACACTGATCCATGACTCGGCCCCCGGCGTCGAAACAACACCAGAGATGCCAATCTTCCATCATGAGATCGACTTTGGCGGTCGCAACTGGGTGCTGCATTTTTACCTGCTCGACAGCCCCGCCGAGGCGCAAGTGCTCGACCCCTCCAGCCTGATTCTTTTTGGCGGACTGGCGGTCAACGTTCTGCTCTCTCTGCTGGTCTTCTATTTGAGCACGCACCGTGAACGTGCCGAGCATTATGCCAATCATGTTACCCGCGAGCTGCGCAAGCATCGCGACCATCTGCACGAACTGGTGGCCGAGCGTACGGCTCGCCTCGATCATGCCTTGCAACAGGCACGAGCCGCCAACGAGGCCAAATCGGAATTCCTCGCCAATATGTCGCACGAGCTGCGAACACCGATGCACGCCATCCTGAGTTTTTCCCAACTTGGCATCGGTCGCACGGAAGCTAGCGAGTCAGGCAAGGTGAGCCAATATTTCCAGCGTATCGAACAGAGCGCCAACCGCCTGCTTGGCCTGATCAACGAACTGCTCGACCTCTCGAAGCTGGAAGCCGGCCGAATGGAGATGACCGTTGTGCGAACCGACCTCCTTTCCTTGCTTCAGCAGGTCAGCAATCAACTCGAACCCTTGCTGTTACCGCGCCAGTTACGCGTTGATATCGAGTCAGCAATACCCGACACCACCATTTACGGTGATCCCGAGCGCCTGACGCAGGTCATCTACAACCTGCTGGCCAATGCCATCAAATTCTCGCCGCCCGAAGGCGTCATCAGCGTCCAACTGCTCGACGCCGAACTGCCCAATGGACGCCGCGCCGAAGATAGCGGCAATCAGCCTGCAATAATGATCCGCGTTGTTGACCAGGGCATCGGGATTCCCAACACCGAGCTGGAAAGCATTTTCGACAAATTTGTACAAAGTACCGCAACCCAGACCGGGGCCGGCGGAACCGGCCTGGGTCTGGCGATCAGCCGGGCAATAGTCAGCCAACACCGTGGTACGATTGTTGCCCTAAACAACGTCGGGGGCGGGGCGTGTTTCACCGTCATCCTGCCCACAAATTGCCGCTCAGGGGAAGTACCAGAGTCACATGATTGAATCCCGCATCCTGGTTGTAGACGATGAGCCACTCAACCTGGAGATTTTGCTCGAATTTCTCTCCGGCGAAACGGCGTTGGCGCCACACACTGCCGAGGATGGCGAGTCGGCCTGGACGCTGCTGCAGAATCCGGCCAACGAGTACGGTGCCATTCTTCTCGACCGCATGATGCCCGGACTGGATGGCATTGGCCTGCTCAAGCGGATCAAGGGCGACCCACGTCTGGCCGGCATCCCGGTCATCATGCAGACCGCCGCCAACTCAGCCAGCCAGATCCGCGAAGGGCTGGAAGCCGGGGCTTACTATTACCTGACCAAGCCGTACAGCCAGGAAGATCTGCTGGCCATCCTCCACGCTGCACTGACCGATGCCGAGGCACGCGACACGCTACGCCGGCAGCTCCACCAGCACATTAGCTCGTTGCACTTCCTGAAACAGGCCGAGTTTTCGATTCATACGGTTGACGAGGCAGGAAAGCTCGCTTCCTTCATTGCTCAGGCTTGCCCCGAGCCGGATACCGCGGTCATCGGCATTTCCGAACTGCTGGTCAATGGTATCGAGCACGGCAATCTGGGCCTGACCTATGCCGAGAAGGCTCGACTGAAGCGCGAGGATACCTGGCAAGCCGAAATCGAGCGGCGCAGTGCCTTGCCGGAAAATATCAACAAGGAAGTGCTGGTCAGCTTCCAGCGTTTGCCCGACAGCATTCACTTGCGAGTCATTGATCAGGGCAAAGGCTTTGACTGGCGAAAATTTCTCGAAATTGATCCACAACGGGCTTTCGACCCGAACGGCCGTGGTATCGCGCTGGCTCGAATTCTGAGCTTCACCAGCATCGAATACGAAGGCTGCGGCAACATCGCGGTCGCCACCATTTCCCGCGCCAAGCTCGCCTCCACGACCAAGCAATTATGAATCTACAAATGAGCAAAATGAAGGTATTGGCGGTCGATGACAACCGTACCAACCTGCACATTCTGCAGGTGTTTCTGAAGAAACTTGGGCACGATGTCATCCTTGCAGAAAATGGGCTTGAAGCCGTTAACCGCTTCGAGTCCGATGCCCCCGACCTGATACTGCTCGACATCATGATGCCGGTGATGGACGGCTTCGAAGCCTCCCGCCGGATCAAGGCGCAGAGCAGAGAGCGGTGGACGCCGATCATCTTCCTGTCCGCCCTCAACCGCGACGAAAACCTTGTGGAAGGGCTGGATGCCGGTGCCGACGACTACCTGACCAAGCCAATCAACTTTGTCGTTCTCGAAGCAAAACTCCGCTCAATGCAGCGTTCGCTGGCCATGCAGCAGACATCAATCGACGCGTTGCACCGGGTGAAGGCCATTTCCGACAACGTCATTGACGCTATTGTCACGATGGACGAAGTCGGCATCATCGCTTCGGTCAACCGCTCGGCAGAACGCGTTTTCGGCTGGGCGGCAACAGAGATGGTCGGCCAGAACGTCAGCATGCTGATGCCGGAACCGGACAAGAGTGAGCACGATGGCCACCTTGCCCATTACCAAAGTGGCGCTCCAAGCAAAGTCATTGGTCAGGAACGTGAAATCCAGGCACAACGACGTAGCGGCGAGAGTTTCGCCGCAACCCTGGGTGTCACTGAGATATCCCTCGACAACAAGCGCATGTTCATTGGTGTCATCCGCGACATTTCCGAACGCAAACAAAGCGAACAAAAATTGCGCGACAGCGCTCGGCTGCTTCAGGCTTATTACGACCAGACGCAAAGCGAGCAGCAGCTCGCCATTCGCCTGATGGAAAAGCAGCTGCACCGGCGTGGCCTGAAAGATGATCGACTGCACTACAAGGTTATCCCGGCCGAAAGTTTCAGCGGCGACATCGTCGCTGCTGCCCGCTCGCCAGAAGGCCGGTTCTATGCGCTGCTGGCCGATGCAACGGGCCACGGACTGACCGCTGCGATCAGCGTTTTACCGGTCTTGGCACTTTTCTACCGGATGACAAAACTGAATCGTTCGGTTCGTGAAATCGTGCAGGAACTCAATCAGCAACTGAAGGAATCAATGCCGGTCGGACGCTTCGTCGCCGCCACCCTGCTTTGCCTTGATGAAATAGAGATGACTGGTGAAATCTGGGTCGGAGGCACGCCAGAAGCCTTCATGTTCGACCGTTGGGGGCGCAATACCCGAGTTTTTCCTTCGGAAAATCTGGCGCTGGGTATCGTCGACAATGACGTCGTCGATTGCGTGCCGGTGCAGTTCACCTGGGAGAAGGAGGCGCAGTTGATACTTTGTTCAGATGGTTTGCTGGAAGCCACCAACAAAGATGGGGTTCAGTTCGATGCTCAAGGGCTTACCGCAGCCGCTGCCAACACTTCACCGGGAAACCGGTTCCAACAGATCGACGCAGCCTTGCTTGCTCACCTTGATGGTTGCATTGCCACCGACGATGTCTCACTGATGGTTATTGATTGCCCTTGAACGATAACAAAGGAGAATGACAATGCACTTCATGAAACTTGCTTCTGCCGTCATCATTGCTGCCACCTTTTCCAGCACTCCTTCCGTTGCGCAAGAGTCCTCCACGCTCAAGAAAATCAAGGACACCGGCACTATCACCCTCGGCCACCGCGAATCCTCGATTCCCTTCTCCTACTACGATGACAAACAGCAAGTCATCGGCTACTCGCATGAGCTGTTGCTCAAGACCGTCGAAAGCATCAAGAACGAACTCAAGCTCGCCAAGATCGACACCCGGCTGATGCCCGTCACCTCGGCCAACCGTATCACCCTGGTCCAGAATGGCACCGTCGATATCGAGTGCGGCTCCACCACCAACAACCTCGAACGCCAGAAACAAGTCTCCTTCTCCACCACCATCTTCGTTATCGGCACCAGGCTGATGGCCAAAAGGGATTCCGGCATCAAGGACTTCGCCGATCTCGCCGGCAAGAACGTCGTCACCACCGCCGGCACCACCTCCGAACGTCTGATCCGCAAGATGAACGAAGACAAGAAAATGGGCATGAGCATCATCTCCGCCAAGGACCACGGCGAAAGTTTCCTGACCCTCGAAACCGGCCGTGCCGTTGCCTTCATGATGGACGATGCGTTGCTTTTCGGTGAAATGGCCAAAGCAAAGCGCGCCAGCGACTGGGCCGTGGTCGGTACCCCCCAATCCAAGGAAGCCTACGGCTGCATGGTGCGCAAGGATGACCCGGGCTTCAAGAAAGTTGTTGATGCTGCCCTGACCAAAGTCATGACCTCCGGCGAAGCCGAAAAGATCTACGCCAAGTGGTTCATGGCGCCGATCCCGCCGAAGGGCCTGAATCTGAGCATGCCGCTGTCGGATGAGATGAAGGAACTCTACAAGGCGCCGAACGACAAGGCTTTCGAGTAATTTGGCGAGTGCTGCGGTCAACTGCCTGTGGAGCCAAAAATGCTCCTCAGGCTCATAAAAAAAGGCCGGGGATCCCCGGCCTTTCTACTGATGTACCTGACGAAGCTTAGGCAGCTGCCTCTTCGTCAACTTCCACAGCCTCGGTAGGCTCCGGACGATCGAGCAATTCAACGAAAGCCATCGGTGCGTTGTCGCCATCACGGAAGCCACACTTCAGAATACGAAGGTAGCCACCCGGACGGGTTGCGTAACGCGGGCCGATTTCAGCGAAGAGCTTGACCACGATGTCACGGTCGCGCAGACGGTCAAAGGCCAGGCGCTTGTTAGCCAAGGTCGGGGTCTTGCCGAGGGTAATCATCGGTTCAACAACACGACGCAATTCCTTTGCCTTCGGCACGGTGGTCTTGATGGCCTCGTGCTTGAGCAGGGAAACAGTCATGTTGCGCAGCATCGCCAGGCGATGGCTGCTGGTGCGGTTCAGTTTGCGAAGTCCATTGCGGTGACGCATGGTTAATCCTTTCTATGTTCTACAGGCGTCCCTTGACTGCCCGTTCTGAAAAGGTCCTTAGACCTTGTCCAGACCGGCGGGCGGCCAATTCTCCAGTTTCATGCCGAGCGTCAGGCCGCGAGCGGCCAACACTTCCTTGATCTCGTTCAGCGACTTGCGACCCAGGTTCGGGGTCTTGAGAAGTTCGTTCTCGGTGCGCTGAATCAGATCGCCGATGTAGTAAATGTTCTCGGCCTTCAGGCAGTTCGCAGAACGAACCGTCAGTTCGAGATCATCAACCGGACGAAGAAGAACCGGATCAACCTGAGCCGGCTTGGAAGCCTCGGCAACAGGTGCCGTGCCTTCCAGATCAGCAAAGACGGAGAGCTGTTCCATCAGTACGCGTGCGGCGTAACGGATGGCCTCTTCCGGCTCGACGACGCCGTTGGTTTCGATATCGACAATCAACTTGTCAAGGTCAGTACGCTGTTCAACGCGAGCACTCTCAACCGTATAGGCCACGCGGCGAATCGGGCTGAACGAAGCGTCCAGAACCAGTTTGCCGATGGTCTTGGCATCGCCAAGGTTGCGAACGTTACCCGGCACATAACCGCGTCCCTTTTCAACCTTGATCTCCATCGTCAGCTTGCCGCCGGGAGAGAGATGAGCAATCACGTGTTCAGGATTGATGATTTCCACGTCATGCGGCAATTCGATATCGCCAGCACGGACGGGGCCCTCACCTTCCTTGACCAGATTCAGATTGACGACATCGCGGCCGTGCAACTTGAAAACAACACCCTTGAGGTTGAGAAGGATATCGACTACATCCTCCTGAACACCATCAACGGTGGAGTACTCATGGAGCACCCCTTCGATGCCGACTTCAGTCGGCGCGAAACCAGGCATGGACGAAAGCAGAATGCGACGCAGTGCATTGCCAAGGGTATGTCCGTAGCCGCGTTCAAACGGCTCCATGACGACCTTGGCTTGCACGGGCGAAACGCTCTGCACATCAATGATGCGGGGTTTCAGAAGTCCACTGCTTTGCATGGGCTAAATTCCTCTGCTCAGTGCTTACTTCGAGTACAGTTCGATGACGAGGCCTTCGTTCAGGGTGGCCGGCAGCTCAGAGCGCTGCGGCATTGCCTTGAACGTACCCTTGGCTTCCTTGACATCGACAGCGATCCATTCCGGGAAACCGCGGGATTCAGCGGCTTCGAGGGCGGCCTTGCAACGCAGGGAAGCACGGGCGCGATCGGTCAGCTGGACAACATCGCCCGGCTTGACAAGGAAAGAAGGGATATTGACGCGCTTGCCGTTAACCAGGATGCCGTTGTGGCGGACAACCTGGCGGGATTCACTGCGTGACGCGGCAAAACCCATACGGTAAGTAACGGAGTCAAGGCGGGCTTCCAGCAATTGCAGCAGGTTTTCACCCGTCTGGCCCTTGCGGCGGTCAGCTTCGGCAAACGTCTTGCGGAACTGGCCTTCGAGCACGCCATAGACGCGGCGAATCTTCTGCTTGGCGCGCAGATGCACGCCGTAGTCAGAAAGACGCGCACCCGACTTTTGACCGTGCTGGCCAGGTGCGTACGAGCGACGCTCGATAGCACACTTGTCGGTAAAACACTTTTCGCCCTTCAGGAACAGCTTTTCGCCTTCACGGCGGCACTGACGGCATTTCGGATCGAGATTACGAGCCACTTGTCTTTCTCCTTAGATGCGGCGCTTTTTGGGCGGACGGCAGCCGTTATGCGGCACCGGCGTCACGTCGGAAATGGAGGTGATCTTCATGCCCAGTGCGTTGAGCGCACGGACAGACGATTCGCGACCAGGACCGGGGCCCTTGATACGGACTTCAACATTCTTGACGCCACATTCCTGAGCAGCCTTGCCTGCAGCTTCTGCAGCAACCTGGGCGGCGAATGGAGTCGACTTGCGCGAACCGCGGAAGCCGGCACCACCGGACGTAGCCCAGGACAACGCATTGCCCTGACGGTCGGTAATGGTGATGATGGTGTTGTTGAAAGAGGCGTGGATATGGGCAATGCCCTCGGCCACGTTCTTCTTAACTTTTTTGCGAACTTTGGTAGCAGTCTTAGCCATGTTCTGTCCCTGTTACTTCTTGCCAGCGATGGCCTTGCGCGGACCCTTGCGAGTACGTGCATTGGTACGAGTGCGCTGACCACGGCAAGGCAAGCCCTTGCGGTGGCGCATGCCACGGTAGCAACCAAGGTCCATCAGACGCTTGATATTCATCGTGACTTCACGGCGCAGATCACCTTCAACTGTGAACTTGCCCACTTCATCACGCAAACGATCCATGTCCGTATCGGACAGATCTTTCATTTTGACGCTACGACCCACGCCGGCTGCATCACAGATTTTCTGTGCGCGGGTACGGCCGATGCCATAAATCGCTGTTAACGCGATTTCTGCATGCTGATGGTTCGGAATGTTTACCCCTGCAATACGGGCCATCGAATCACTCCACTATTTCGAAAATTAACAAATGCCGGACTCGCCAAGAGATTAACCCTGACGCTGCTTATGACGCGGGTCCTTGCAAATGACGCGCACAACACCCTTGCGACGGATGACTTTGCAATTGCGGCAAACGCGCTTCACTGAAGGTTGAACTTTCATCTTTTACTCCTCGTCTGCGAGGGCTTGGAAGCAGCCGTGTTTCCTTGCCCTGCGGTTTATTGCGTAGAGAACTATTTACTTGGCCCGGAAAACGATCCGTGCCTTGGTTAAATCGTAGGGCGTTAATTGCACCGTAACTTTGTCTCCAGGGAGAATGCGGATGTAATGCATACGCATCTTGCCTGAGATAAATGCATGAACAATGTGCCCATTTTCCAGCTTGACCTTGAAGGTCGCATTCGGGAGGTTCTCAACCACCTCCCCCTGCATTTCAATGTAATCTTCCTTGGCCATGACTGATTTATTTGATCATAGGAGACCCCTTGAAGTTTGCTTTCTTCAAGAGACTTTCATATTGGTGCGACATGACGTAAGCCTGAACCTGAGACATGAAGTCCATGGTCACGACCACAATAATCAACAATGAGGTACCACCGAAGTAGAACGGCACGTTCCACTTCAAAATCAGGAATTCAGGCAACAAACAGACAATGGTGATGTAACCGGCACCAATCAATGTAAGGCGCATCAAAATCTTGTCAATGTAGCGGGCGGTCTGCTCACCGGGACGAATCCCTGGTACGAAAGCGCCACTCTTCTTCAGGTTATCAGCTGTTTCCTTGGAATTAAAAACCAGCGCAGTGTAGAAGAAGCAGAAAAATATAATTGCGGCAGCATAGAGCATGACGTAAATAGGCTGCCCCGGCGACAACGTTCCGGCAACGTCCTTCAGCCAACTCATCGACTCACCCGAGCCAAACCAGCCAGCGACGGTCGCTGGAAACAGGATGATCGAAGAAGCGAAAATGGGTGGAATAACGCCGGACATATTCAGTTTGAGCGGCAGGTGCGAGCTCTGCCCACCATAAATCTTGTTGCCAACCTGGCGCTTGGCGTAGTTAACCAGGATCTTGCGTTGGCCACGTTCCACGAAGACTACGAAGGCGGTAACGAGAACAACCAGCAGACAAATAATCAGAGCAGTCAGCGGGTGCATTGCCCCGGTTCGAACCAGTTCGAGCAAGCCACCGATAGCGCTCGGCAGACCCGCGGCAATACCGGCGAAAATGATGATCGAGATGCCGTTGCCCAAACCACGCTCGGTGATCTGCTCTCCCAGCCACATCAGGAACATCGTGCCAGTCACCAACGTCGACACGGTCGTCAGACGGAACATGAAGCCGGGGTCGTTGACCAGGCCAGACTGCGCCTCCAGCGCTATGGCGATGCCGATACCCTGGAACAGCGCCAGAACGAGAGTGCCGTAGCGAGTGTATTGGGTAATCTTGCGACGACCCGCTTCGCCTTCCTTCTTGATCGCTTCAAGCTGAGGACTGGCAACACTCATGAGTTGCATGATGATCGAGGCCGAAATATACGGCATGATCCCCAATGCAAAAATTGTAAATCGGGACAAGGCGCCACCGGAGAACATGTTAAACATGCCCAGAATGCCGCCCTGCTGCGAGTTGAAAAGATCAGCGAGAACGTTGGGATCAATCCCGGGAACCGGGATGTGGGCGCCGACGCGATAAACAACCAGCGCACCGAGCAGGAACCAAAGACGGCGTTTCAGATCGCCGAATTTGCCACCTTTTCCAACGGTATTGGGATTTGCAGCCAACGTTCTAACCTTTCCCTGTCTTACTCAGCGACCGAACCACCGGCTGCTTCAATAGCAGCCTTGGCACCCTTGGTCGCACCGACGCCCTTGAGCGTTACCTTGCGGGTAATCGCACCGGCGAGAATGACCTTGGCGGCCAATGCATCACCCGGAACAATCCCGGCTGCTTGCAAAGAGAGCAGGTCAATTTCATCGACAGGCAGGCGATCCAGATCGGTCAAGCGAATTTCGTAATGACGAGCACGAGTCAAAGATTTGAACCCGCGCTTCGGCAAACGACGTTGCAAAGGCATTTGACCGCCCTCGAAACCGACTTTATGGAAACCCCCAGAGCGGGATTTTTGTCCCTTGTGACCACGACCGCAGGTCTTGCCGAGGCCGGAACCAATGCCACGACCGACACGACGACGAGCCTTTTTGGAGCCTTCACCCGGCTTGATTGTATTCAGACGCATGGCTTAGCCCTCAACCTTGACGAGATACTGAACCTTTTGAATCATGCCGCGAACCGCCGGCGTATCTTCGAGTTCAGAAGTACTGTTCAGCTTGCGCAGTCCCAGGCCGCGCACAGTGGCACGGTGATCCTGCTTGGTACCAATGATGCTCTTGACGAGCTTCACTTTGATTTTCTTGTCGGCCATGACTTACCCCAGGATCTGGTCAACCGAGAGACCACGCTTGGCAGCGATCTCGGCCGGCGTATTCACCTTCGACAGACCGTCGATGGTGGCACGCACGATGTTGTAGGGATTGGTCGAGCCATGCGCCTTGGCAACCACGTTGGTCACGCCGACAACTTCGAAAACGGCGCGCATTGCACCGCCAGCGATGATGCCCGTACCTTCCGGAGCCGGCTGGATCATTACGGTGGTGGCGCCATGACGACCCATCACAGTATGATGCACAGTTCCGTTCTTCAGGCTGACCTTGGCCATCTTGCGACGCGCCTCGTCCATTGCCTTCTGTGCCGCAACCGGCACTTCGCGGGACTTGCCCTTGCCCATGCCGATGCTGCCATCACCGTCGCCAACCACGGTCAGCGCGGCAAAACCGAGGATACGGCCGCCCTTCACTACCTTGGTAACGCGGTTTACCGCAACCATCTTCTCGCGCATGCCGTCATCACGCTCTTCAGCGTGCTGCGGCTTCTTGTTTCTTTCAGGTTTAGCCATTTTCTAACCTTGTCCTTTTCGCAGCGATCAGAACTTCAGACCGGCTTCACGCGCGGCTTCCGCCAACGCCTGAACACGACCGTGGTACTGAAGACCGGATCGATCGAAAGCAACCTTCTCGATGCCGGCGGCTTTAGCGCGCTCAGCGATCAGCTTGCCAACGGTAGTTGCAGCAGCCTTGTTACCGCCGTTCGGAACGTCGCTACGGATGCTCGTTTCCAGCGTGGAAGCCGAAGCCAGAACCTTACCGCCGCAAGGCGAAATGATCTGGGCGTAAATGTGGCAGTTCGTGCGATTGACGCACAAGCGAACAGCCTTGAGCTCGGCAATCTTGGCCCGGGTTTGACGGGCACGGCGCAGACGCGCTTCTTTCCTGTTAAACATATGCCACCCTTACTTCTTCTTGGTTTCCTTGATAACCACCACTTCGTCCGAGTACCGAACACCCTTGCCCTTGTAGGGCTCCGGTTTGCGGTAAGCACGAACTTCGGCGGCGACCTGGCCGACTTGCTGCTTGTCCGAACCCTTGATCAGGATTTCGGTCTGCGTCGGGCACTCAACTTTTACACCAGCAGGCATCTTGTGAGCCACTGGATGGGAAAAACCCAGTGACAGGTTCAGGATATCGCCTTGAGCCTGGGCGCGGTAACCGACGCCAACAAGCTGAAGCTTTCTCTCGAAACCTTTTGTGACACCGGTAACCATGTTGTTGAGGTTCGCACGCATGGTGCCCCACATAGCCGCAGCATTAGCCACGCCTTCAACTTTGGAAACCTGAACATTCTGCCCTTCGACGGCAACTGTCACGGCGGGGTGAGCAGCTGCCACCAAGGAACCTAGCGGGCCCTTGACGGTAATCTGAGCACCAACCGAGACTTCAACTCCAGCCGGCAGGACAATGGGATTCTTACCAATACGAGACATGAATTCCCTCCTTACGCCACGATGCAAAGAACTTCGCCGCCAACCTTGCTGGCACGAGCTTTGCGATCAGTCATGACGCCCTTCGGTGTCGACACGATAGCGACGCCTAGACCATTCATGACACGGGGAATATCGTCGCAGCCCTTGTAAATCCGAAGACCAGGCTTGGAGACACGCTCGATGCGCTCAATTACCGGACGACCGGCGTAATACTTGAGCCCAATCTCGAGGGTCGGCTTGCCATCAGCCTCACGAACTGCGAAATTATCAACGTAACCTTCTTCCCTGAGGACAGCAGCAATTGCCACCTTTACCTTGGACGAGGGCATGGAGACAGACGCCTTTTCGGCGAGCTGGGCGTTGCGGATGCGGGTTAGCATGTCCGCGATCGGATCGCTCATAGCCATTTCTGAATCTCCTTCTTACCAGCTGGCTTTAACAACACCCGGGACTTCGCCATTGAAGGCAAGTTCACGGATCTTGTGACGGCACAGACCGAATTTACGGAAAACACCACGCGGACGACCGGTCAGCTGGCAACGGTTACGCAAGCGTGACGGGCTGGAGTTGCGCGGCAGAGCCTGCATCTTCAGACGGGCGTCGTAACGCTCCTGGTCAGAGAGGCTAACGTCATTGAAGATCGCCTCCAGGGCAGCGCGCTTTTTAGCGTACTGCGCAACCATCTTGCGGCGCTTTTCTTCACGATTGATCAGAGCAAGTTTTGCCATGATTGCCTCAATTCTTAAACGGGAACTTGAACGCGACCAACAGAGCTTTCGCTTCTGCATCGGTCTTAGCGGTCGTTGTAATGCTGATATTCATACCCCGAAGAGCATCGATTTTGTCGTACTCGATTTCCGGGAAAATGATTTGCTCTTTAACACCCATGTTGTAGTTACCCTGGCCATCAAAACCTTTGGCAGAGATACCACGGAAGTCACGAACGCGCGGCAAGGCCACGGTAACCAGACGATCCAGGAACTCAAACATGCGAGGTCCGCGCAGCGTAACCATGCAACCAATCGGGTAACCATCACGAATCTTGAAGCCAGCAATTGACTTGCGGGCCTTTGTCGTAACCGGCTTTTGACCCGCGATCTTCTGCATGTCGCCAACGGCGTTCTCGAGCACTTTTTTATCTGCCACAGCCTCACCGACACCCATATTTAGAGTGATCTTGGTGATCCGCGGCACTTCCATCACCGACTTGTAAGCAAATTGCTTGACCAGGTCAGAGACGACGGTTTCTTTATAAAACTGTTGTAAACGTGCCATGTCCGCCCCTTATGCCCCCACCAGCTCGCCGTTCGATTTGAACACGCGAACCTTGCGACCATCATCCAGCTGCTTGAAGCTGACACGGTCAGCCTTCTTGGTAGCCGCATTAAATAGTGCAATGTTGGAGAGATGAATCGGCATGTCCTTGTCAACGATGCCACCTGCCACACCTTTGACGGGATTTGGCTTGACGTGCTTTTTGGCACGATTAACACCTTCGACAATCACATGCTCATCACCGACACGACGCAACACGGAACCGCGCTTGCCCTTGTCCTTGCCGGTAATAACGACGACTTCGTCGCCCTTTTTAATCTTATCCATTACGCGTCCCTTACAGCACTTCAGGAGCCAGGGACACGATCTTCATAAAGCGCTCGGTACGCAGTTCGCGAGTCACCGGGCCAAAGATGCGCGTGCCAATCGGCTCGAGCTTGTTGTTGAGAAGAACTGCGGCATTGCCATCAAAGCGAATCATCGAGCCATCCGGACGACGAACACCCTTGGCGGTACGAACCACCACGGCGCTATATACGTCACCCTTTTTGACGCGGCCACGCGGCGCAGCATCCTTGATGCTGACCTTGATGATGTCACCAATGCCAGCATAGCGGCGCCTGGATCCACCAAGCACTTTGATACACATTACTGAACGAGCACCGGTGTTGTCGGCGACGTCCAGAGTCGTCTGCATCTGAATCATTTAAATTAACTCCAACTTAATCCGCTTGCACGGTCAGTCTTGGAACCCGTACGGGTTGAACAACTCTGCGGACCACCCAGAACAGGTGGTTGCAAAAAAGAAGCCGGATTATACCGGCTTCTTAACTAACTGCGCAAGCGCTTTTAAGATATTTGCGTTATACGACGATCGCTTTTTCCAGAACGCTGGTAACAGCCCATGATTTGGTACGGGATACCGGACGAGTTTCGACAATCTCAACAAGATCACCGGCCCGAGCCGTATTACCGTCATTGTGGGCATGGTACTTCCTGGAACGAACCATAACCTTGCCATACATCGGGTGCTTAACCTTGCGCTCGACTAGGACGGTAACAGTCTTTTCCATCTTGTCGCTGACAACACGACCGATAAGAGTACGTTTCATACTGGTGGTTTCGCTCATTGCTGCACCGCCTTTTCACGGATAAGCGTACGAACGCGAGCGATGTCGCGACGCACCTTGGACATTTGGCTGGTATTGGAGAGCTGCTGGGTAGCAAGCTGCATACGCATGCCGAACTGGGCCTTCAGAAGGTCCAGCAATTCCTTGTTGAGCTCGTCCACGCTCTTGGTTCTCAATTCACTAGCTTTCATGATTACCCCAGATGACGAGTCACGAAGGTGGTGGCAATCGGCAGCTTGGCAGCTGCAAGCGCAAACGCTTCGCGAGCCAGAGCTTCGTTGACACCATCCATCTCATAAAGAACTTTACCCGGCTGGATTTCAGCAACCCAGTACTCAGGATTACCCTTGCCGTTACCCATACGAACTTCGGCCGGCTTCTTGGAAATCGGTTTGTCCGGGAAAATACGGATCCAGATGCGACCACCACGTTTAATGTGGCGGGTCATCGCGCGACGAGCCGCTTCAATCTGACGAGCCGTCAAACGGCCACGACCGGTTGCCTTCAAACCCCACTCACCAAACGACACTTTGGTGCCGCGGGTTGCCAGGCCTTCGTTTCGCCCCTTTTGTTCCTTGCGGTACTTGCGACGATTAGGTTGCAGCATGTTACGCCCCTACCTTTCTTGCGCGCTTCGCCGGGTCTCCAGCACCGTCAGCCTTCTTGACAGTACGGGTACGCGGCTTGTCGCCCTCCGGTCTACCGGGGGTGCGACGCGGACGACGATCATCAGCAGGCGGCTCGACAACTTCCGGCTGTTCGTTACGATCAAGCATGTCACCCTTGTAAACCCAGACCTTGATCCCGATGATGCCGTAGGTGGTCAGAGCTTCCGAGGTTGCATAGTCAATATCGGCACGAAGCGTATGAAGAGGCACACGGCCTTCACGGTACCACTCACTACGAGCAATTTCCGCACCGTTCAAACGCCCCGCGCTCATCACCTTGATGCCCTGAGCACCAAGACGCATCGCGTTTTGCATTGCGCGCTTCATGGCACGGCGGAACATGATGCGCTTTTCAAGTTGCTGAGAAATCGAGTCAGCAATCAGTTGAGCATCGATTTCGGGCTTACGGATTTCTTCGATTGAAACATGGACTGGAACGCCCATGATCCGCTGAAGATCCGTACGGAGTTGTTCGATGTCTTCGCCCTTCTTGCCGATTACGACACCCGGGCGGGCCGAGTAAATCGTGACACGGGCATTCTTGGCTGGACGCTCGATCAGAACGCGACCAACTGAAGCGTGAGCCAGCTTGCGCTTCAGATATTCGCGAACCTTGATATCTTCGTTGAGCATGCCGGGGAAGTCTTTGCTGTTGGCGTACCAGCGTGAACTCCAGTTTTTGGTGACTGCCAGACGAAAGCCAGTCGGATGAATTTTCTGTCCCATGGCTCTTCCTTAGTTACCAACGGTCAGATAGATATGACATGTCGGCTTGACGATCCGATTGCCACGACCTTTGGCGCGCGCCGTGAAGCGCTTGAGCACCATGCCTTTTTCGACGTAAATGATTTTCACCTTTAGTTCGTCGATATCGGCACCATCGTTGTGCTCTGCGTTGGCAATTGCCGACTCAAGTACTTTTTTGATGATACCTGCACCCTTAGTGGGCGAGAAAGCCAGGATGTTGAGAGCCTGACCAACCGGCTTGCCGCGCACCAGATCAGCCACCAGGCGACCTTTTTGCGCAGAGAGGCGTACGCCTCGCAGACTTGCACGAGTTTCCATGTCAGCTCCTTACTTCTTGGCCTTCTTGCCGGCGGTGTGACCCTTGAACGTCCGGGTCAGCGAAAACTCGCCGAGCTTGTGTCCGACCATATTTTCGGTGACGTACACCGGAATATGCTGCTTGCCATTATGAACGGCGATCGTCAGACCGATAAACTCGGGGAGGATCGTCGAACGACGCGACCAGGTCTTGATCGGGCGCTTGTCGTTGGCGGCGCGTACTGCCTCGACTTTGTCGATTAGATACGCATCAACAAACGGGCCCTTTTTGAGAGAACGTCCCATTTCCTACCCCTTAACGCTTGTGACGGCGCTGAACGATCATGCTGTTCGTGCGCTTGTTGCTGCGGGTGCGGTAGCCCTTAGTGGGCTGACCCCACGGGTTAACCGGCACTCGGCCTTCGCCTGTGCGGCCTTCACCACCACCGTGCGGGTGATCGACCGGGTTCATGGCTACACCACGAACTGTCGGGCGAATGCCACGCCAGCGTTGAGCACCGGCCTTGCCGATCTTGCGCAGGTTATGTTCTTCATTGCCTACTTCACCAATGGTGGCGCGGCATTCGACATGAACGCGGCGAACCTCACCGGAGCGCAGACGAATCTGAGCATACGTGCCTTCACGAGCCAGCAACTGGGCCGAAGCACCAGCCGAGCGGGCCAACTGAGCACCTTTGCCCGGCAGCATCTCAACGCAACAAATGGTCGTACCGACCGGGATGTTGCGAATCGGTAGCGCGTTACCAGACTTGATCGGAGCTTCCGAACCATTCATGATCGGCTGACCAACCACCATGCCCTTGTTGGCAATGATGTAGCGGCGCTCACCGTCGGCATAACAAAGCAGTGCAATGTTGGCAGTACGGTTCGGATCATATTCCAGCCGTTCGACCTTGGCCGGAACACCGTCCTTATTGCGCTTGAAATCAATGACACGGTAGGACTGCTTGTGACCACCGCCCTGATGGCGAACGGTGATGCGACCATTATTGTTGCGACCAGCGTTTCCCGACTTGGCTTCAACCAAAGCAGCAAATGGCTTGCCTTTGTGCAGGTTCGAATTAACGACCAGCACCACGGCACGACGGCCAGGGGAAGTCGGCTTGACTTTAACGAGAGCCATTAGGCATTCCCCCCGTCAACAAAATTAATTTCCTGGCCCGGCTTGAGGCTGACGTAGGCTTTTTTCCAGCCCTTGCGGCGCCCAACCGACCCCTTGAAACGTTTGACCTTGCCTTTGACATTGGCGACCTGAACGGACTCAACATCAACTTTGAACAGCATCTCGACCGCGGCCTTGATTTCCGGCTTGGTTGCGTCGGTAGCAACACGGAAGATCACCTGCTCATACTTGTCGGCAATATAGGTTGCCTTCTCGGAGATTTGCGGTGCCAGCAGCACCTGCAGCAGACGTTCCTGGTTCATCCCCACATCTCCTCGAACTTGGCCACAGCGCTCTTGGTGACGAGCACCTTGGCGAAGCGAACGAGGGAGACCGGATCGGCTTCCTGAGCTTCGAGCACGAGAACATTGGGCAGATTACGCGACGAGAGATACAGATTCTCGGTCAGCGCATCGGTGACGATCAGAAGATTTCCTTCCAGGCCCAGATCCTTCATCTTTTTCGAGAAGAGCTTGGTCTTGGGGGCATCGATGGTCAAGTCGTCAATGACGACCAGACGATCCTGGCGAGCCAACTCGGAGAGGATCGCTGCCATGCCGGCGCGGAACATCTTCTTGTTAACCTTCTGGCTATAATTTTGCTCGGGCGAGTTCGGGAAGATCCGACCGCCTCCACGCCACAGCGGGCTGCCATTCGAGCCAGCACGGGCACGACCGGTACCCTTCTGACGCCACGGCTTGGTGGTGGTGTGACGGACTTCGGAGCGATCCTTCTGCTGACTGTCACCGGAGCGGGCGTTTGCCTGATAGGCCACAACCAGCTGGTGAACCAGCGCTTCATTGAAATCGCGACCGAACAGCACGTCGGAAGCCTGCAGCTTGGCCGCTTCCTGACCTTGTTCGTTAATTACCTTGAGTTCCATGTCGCCCCCTTAAGCCTTGACTGCCGGACGCACAACGACGTCGGAACCCTTGGCACCAGGAACGGCACCTTTGACCAGCAGAAGCTGGCGTTCGACATCGACGCGAACAATCGTCAGTCCCTGCATCGTGGTCTGGGCATCGCCCATGTGACCGGCCATGCGCTTACCCGGGAAAACACGACCCGGGTCTTGCGCCATACCAATGGAACCCGGCGCGTTATGCGACAGTGAGTTACCGTGGGTAGCACGATTGGAACTGAAATTGTGGCGCTTGATGCCACCCTGGAAGCCTTTACCGATGGACTTGCCACTGACATCCACTTTTTGCCCTTCAGCAAAAATGGTTGCCGCAACCTGATCGCCAGCCTTGAAGGTGGCGAGCTGATCGGCATCGATACGGAATTCCTTGAGGACATGCCCGGCTTCCACACCCGCCTTGGCCAGATGGCCGGCAATGGGCTTGGAAACGCGCGAGGCACGGCGCTTGCCGTAAGAGACCTGAATGGCTGCGTAGCCATCATTCTCTGGCGTTTTAACTTGGGTCACGCGGTTGTTTGACACGTCAAGCACAGTTACCGGAATGGACGCGCCATCCTCGGCAAAAATGCGAGTCATGCCAACCTTGCGACCAACAAGGCCTAGACTCATGGTTATTCTCCTCATCGCCGGCTGCGATTGGCCGGTCGATGTATAACAACAAATGGGCAACCGTTGCCGGCCACCCCCGAAAGGCGCGGATTATATCCGCAACCCCTTATTACTGCAACTTGATTTCGACGTCGACACCCGCCGGAAGATCCAGCTTCATCAGAGCATCAACTGTCTTGTCGGTCGGATCAACGATATCCATCAAACGCAGATGGGTACGAATTTCCAGCTGATCACGGGAAGCCTTGTTGACGTGCGGCGAACGCAGGATGTCAAAACGCTGCTTGCGGGTCGGCAACGGCACCGGCCCACGAACGACTGCACCTGTACGCTTGGCAGTTTCGACGATTTCCTGAGCAGACTGATCAATCAGGCGATAGTCGAAGGCCTTGAGGCGGATACGGATTTTTTGGCTTGCCATTTTATTTTCCAAAGAGCGATGGGGTGAAGTCTTCTTCACCCCAGGTTTTAAAAAGAACGTTTACTCGATGATCTTGGCGACGACACCGGCGCCGACGGTACGACCGCCTTCACGGATGGCGAAGCGCAGACCTTCTTCCATGGCGATCGGAGCAATCAGCTTGATGGTCATGGCGATGTTGTCGCCAGGCATCACCATCTCGGTGCCTTCCGGCAGGTCGATGGAGCCGGTCACGTCGGTCGTACGGAAGTAGAACTGGGGACGGTAGCCGTTGAAGAACGGGGTGTGACGACCGCCTTCATCCTTGGACAGGATGTACACTTCGGAGGTGAAGTGGGTATGCGGCTTGACTGAACCCGGCTTGCAGAGAACCTGGCCACGTTCGACGTCTTCGCGCTTGGTGCCGCGCAGCAGGGCGCCAACGTTGTCGCCAGCCTGACCTTGGTCGAGCAGCTTGCGGAACATTTCGACACCGGTACAGATGGTCTTGACGGTCGGACGGATACCAACGATCTCGATTTCTTCGCCGACTTTAACAATGCCGCGTTCGATGCGACCGGTCACAACAGTACCGCGACCGGAGATCGAGAAGACGTCTTCAACCGGCATCAGGAAGGGCTGGTCAACAGCACGTTCCGGAGTCGGGATGTAGGAGTCGAGGGCATCGGCCAGACGGAAGATCGACGGTTCGCCGATTTCGGACTGGTCGCCTTCAAGGGCCTTCAGGGCGGAACCGTGAATGATCGGGGTGTCGTCGCCCGGGAAGTCGTACTTGGAGAGCAGCTCGCGCAGTTCCATTTCGACGAGTTCGAGGAGTTCGGCGTCGTCAACCATGTCGCACTTGTTCATGTACACCAGAACGTACGGCACACCGACCTGACGGGCAAGCAGGATGTGCTCGCGGGTCTGGGGCATCGGGCCGTCAGCGGCGGAACAGACAAGAATCGCGCCGTCCATCTGGGCGGCACCGGTAATCATGTTCTTGACGTAGTCAGCGTGACCCGGGCAGTCAACGTGGGCGTAGTGACGGTTGGCGGTTTCGTATTCGACGTGCGCGGTGTTGATAGTGATACCGCGTGCCTTTTCTTCCGGCGCTGCGTCAATTTGGTCATACGCCTTGGCAGAGCCGCCGAACTTCGCAGCCAGCACGGTCGTGATCGCCGCCGTCAGCGTGGTCTTGCCATGGTCAACGTGACCAATCGTGCCGACGTTTACGTGCGGCTTCGTACGGTTGAATTT
>JAUYSK010000024.1 GCA_030696345.1 Azonexus sp. | reverse complement strand
GTACCACCCCTTCCCTTCCCGAACAGGACCGTGAAACAGAAGAGCGCCAATGATAGTGAGCTTCCGCTCGCGAAAGTAGGTCACCGCCAGACTCCCATTCCAAACCCCCTTCAGCCAAAACTGAAGGGGGTTTCTGCGTTTTTGGACAGGGAAAATATCAAGAACAAAATCAGCCGCTGAAGGGCTGGATCCCTATGATAGAATCGTTGCCGGCGGGTCTCCCCGCATTGCGGGATGGTGAATCTGGTCAGGTCCGGAAGGAAGCAGCCACAGCTATTTACTGCAAGTGCCGGGGGTTAGGCTCGCCACTTTCATTTTCTGTTTTGATGTGGGGCGCATGAGTTATCAGGTTCTTGCCCGCAAGTGGCGGCCGCGAAATTTTTCTACGCTCGTCGGTCAGGAGCACGTTGTTCGTGCCTTGACCCACGCCCTGTCAGAGCAGCGTCTGCATCACGCCTATCTCTTTACCGGGACGCGCGGTGTAGGCAAAACCACTATCGCTCGTATTCTCGCCAAGTCGCTGAATTGCGAGGGCGGGATTACTGCGACTCCATGCGGTACCTGTTCGGCCTGCCAGGAAATTGATAGCGGTCGATTCGTTGACTTGCTTGAGGTTGATGCGGCAACCAACACCCGTGTCGATGAGATGCGACAACTGCTTGAAAATGCGGTTTACGCGCCGACGCGCGGTCGATTCAAGGTCTATGTAATCGACGAAGTTCATATGCTATCCAACTCCGCCTTCAATGCCATGCTGAAGACGCTTGAAGAACCACCGGAGCACGTGAAATTCATTCTAGCGACGACCGATCCCCAGAAGATTCCGGTGACGGTTCTGTCTCGTTGTCTTCAGTTCAATCTGAAGCAAATGCCCGCTGGATCAATCTCCGGGCACCTTTCACACATTCTGCAGGCGGAGGGAATTCCCTTTGACTCACCCGCTCTGGGGTTGATCTCAAGATCTGCTTCGGGGAGCATGCGTGATGCGCTTTCACTGCTTGATCAAGCGATCGCTCACGGTGCCGGCAAGGTTGAGGAGGCTCAGGTAAGAAGCATGTTGGGGACGGTTGATCAGGACTACCTTTTCGCCATTCTTGAAGCGCTTATTGAAGCCGATGCCTCGGCGCTTTTACAGGTCGCTGCTGACCTAAGCATACGCAGTCTCTCGTTTTCTGCCGCCCTGCAGGAACTCGCTGCGCTTCTGACCCGTTTGCAAATTGCTCAATGTGTGCCTTCGGCAATTGACGACGATGATCCGGAGCGTTCTCGTCTGCTTCGTCTGGCTGAGGCTTTTACCCCGGAATTCGTTCAGTTGGCATATCAGATTTCGGTAATTGGTCGAAATGAGCTGTCTACCGCACCGGACGAATACGCCGGGTTTGTGATGACCTTGCTGCGATTGCATACCTTTCGACCAAGTTCTGTCGCCGATTTTGTTGCGGCAGTGACGCCTCGTGCCAAATTGGTTGTTCCGGTAAAGCCCGTTGCACCGCCCCCCGCTGAACTGCTACTTGCCCCCATAAGCCCTGTCGTTGCCGATGTGTCTCTGGCTCATCCGTCAGATCGCTCGGATGCAGACTGGCATCAGATTGTTTCATCCTTGCAGTTGTCCGGGCTGGCAAGAACCTTGGCTCAGCATTGCGAATTGCGTCTTGTTGACGATACGGACTGCCATCTGCGTTTGGCTCCGGCACATTCGCATCTTCAGATGAAACCGGCGCCTGATAAATTGCAGCAGGCCTTAAGTGAGCATTTCGGGCGGCCACTAAGGCTTCGTTTTGAGTTGGCCAACAATGAAACGGATACACCCGCAGCGGCAGCTGGCCGTGAGCGGCAAGAGCGCCAGGAGGGCGCAATTGCCTCAATAGAGCAGGATACATTTGTTCGCGATGTGATCGAGTCGTTCGATGCCTCGCTTGTTGAATCGTCCATTAAACCGATAGCGTAACGGAGAAATTGAAATGATGAAGGGTGGTCTGGGTGGCCTGATGAAACAGGCGCAGATGATGCAGGAAAACATGAAGAAGGCACAAGAGCAACTGGCTCAGATCGAAGTTGAGGGTCAGGCCGGTGCCGGCATGGTCAAAGTGGTCATGACCTGTTCGCATGATGTGCGTCGCGTCAGTATCGATCCTTCTGTGATGGATGACCGCGAAATGCTTGAAGACCTGGTTGCGGCTGCAATCAACGACGCGATGCGTCGCGGCGAAACTCTTAGCCAGGAGAAGATGTCCGGTTTCGCTTCAGGGCTTAATCTGCCTCCGGGTTTCAAGCTGCCGTTCTAAGTGAGTCCCTCTGGTCTTGAATCGCTGATTGAAGCTTTGCGCTGCCTGCCCGGGATCGGGCCAAAGTCAGCGCAGCGTATGGCCTATCATCTGTTACAACGAGACCGTAGGGGGGCTCAGCGTTTAGGCGATGCTGTCCTGCACGCATTGCAGGCGATCAAGCATTGCCAGCGTTGTAACACCTTTACCGAGGGAGATATTTGCGAACGGTGTGCTTCGCCACGTCGCGATTCGAGTCTCCTCTGCGTGGTCGAAACGCCAGTCGACATGAACATGATGGAGCAAACCCTGGCCTATCAGGGGCTCTATTACATTTTGATGGGGCGAATTTCGCCGCTGGATGGTGTCGGACCAAGTGAGCTTGGTTTGGAGCGGTTAATGGCCCGAGTCTTGGACGGTGTGGTGACGGAGGTAATCCTGGCCACGAACTACACCAACGAAGGTGAAGCAACAGCACATTATGTGACTGCGATGCTCAAATCCAGAGGCGTCAGCGTTACCCGAATTGCCCGAGGCGTTCCCGTCGGCGGGGAGCTTGAATATGTCGATAGCGGCACTCTGGCTCAGGCTTTGCGGGAGCGCAAGGCGTGCGCAGGGTGACAATGGCTTTTATCCCGGGCGCCGTTGGCGTATAATTTAGCGTTTATTTTTATTCCCATCTAATTCCTTTAGGGGTCAGCGTAATGAGCAATCAAGGAAAAATGGACTGCGGGCGGCGGCGTTTGATCGTTGCAACTGCGGCCGTGGGCGGAGTGGGTGCGGTTGCTGCACTCGTGCCGTTCGTCTCCAGCTTGCTTCCTTCGGAACGTGCCAAGGCAGCAGGCGCTCCGGTAGAAGTCGATATCAGCAAGCTTGAGCCAGGTCAGATGATGACGGTTGAGTGGCGCGGCAAGCCCGTGTGGATCATCAACCGTACCAAAGACATGCTGGATACTTTGCCCAAGATCGCCGACCAGATGGCGGATCCGAAGTCCGAGAAAAATCAGCAGCCAACCTATGCCCAGAACGACACACGTTCGATCAAGCCGGAAATCATGATTGTCGTGGGTATTTGTACCCACCTTGGTTGCTCGCCATCATCGAAGTTCAAGGCGGGTGCAGATGAAGGTATGCCGAGTGACTGGTTGGGCGGTTTTCTCTGCCCCTGCCACGGTTCAACCTTTGACTTCGCTGGCCGTGTATACAAGGCCAAGCCTGCCCCGACCAACCTCGAAGTGCCGCCGCACGTGTATCTCTCCGATGCACGTATCGTAATCGGCGAAGACAAGAAGGGAGCATAGAAATGGCTGCTGGCAATTTCGAAAAATACAAATCCGACGGTTCCATTGCTGGAAACGCATTGGAATGGCTTGACGCACGCTTCCCGGCGACGTCGATGTGGAAAGGTCACCTTTCCGAATATTACGCACCCAAGAATTTCAATTTCTGGTATTTCTTCGGTTCTCTGGCGATACTTGTACTGGTTATCCAGATCGTCACCGGCATCTTCCTGACCATGCATTACAAGCCGGACGCTGCATTGAATGCTGCCGGCGTGCCAATCGCCTTCGCCTCCGTCGAGTACATCATGCGCGACGTGTCAGGTGGCTGGTTGATCCGCTACATGCACTCGACTGGTGCTTCGGCCTTCTTCATTGTCGTTTATCTCCACATGTTCCGTGGTCTGATTTACGGCTCCTATCGCAAGCCGCGTGAACTGACCTGGCTTTTTGGTGTGGGCATCTTCCTGGTTCTGATGGGTGAAGCTTTCTTCGGCTATCTATTGCCGTGGGGTCAGATGTCCTACTGGGGCGCTCAGGTCATTGTTAACCTCTTCTCGGCCATTCCGATAATTGGTGACGATCTCTCCCTGATAATCCGTGGCGACTTCGTCGTGGGTGATGCAACCCTGAATCGATTCTTCTCCTTCCACGTGATCGCTTTCCCGCTTGTTCTGATTGGGCTGGTTGCTGCACACGTGCTGGCGCTGCACGAAACGGGTTCCAATAACCCGGATGGTATCGAGATCAAGGAAAACAAGGACGAGAACGGCATTCCGCGTGATGGCATTCCGTTCCACCCGTATTACACGGTCAAGGACATCGTCGGTGTGGTCGTTTTCCTGATGGTTTTCTCCGCGGTGCTGTTCTTTGCTCCAGAGGGTGGCGGCTATTTCCTGGAAACCCCGAACTTCTATCCGGCTGACCCATTGAAGACTCCGCCGCACATCGCGCCGGTCTGGTACTTCACGCCTTACTACTCCATCCTGCGTGCGATGGTCTGGAACTTCTTCGGTCTTGACGCCAAGTTCTGGGGTGTTGTGGCAATGGGTGCTTCCGTCGTGATTTTCGCCGCCCTGCCGTGGCTGGACCGCAGCCCGGTCAAGTCGATTCGCTACCGCGGTCCGATCACCAAGGCCATGATCACCATCTTCGTGATCTGCTTCTTCATCCTTGGTTATCTGGGTACGCTGTCGCCGTCCCCGACCGGTGAAATCATTTCGCAGATCTGCACGGCGTTCTACTTCGGTTTCTTCCTCGGCATGCCTTGGTGGTCGAGGATGGACAAGTTCAAGCCGGTTCCTGAACGCGTGACGAAATGAGGGTGCAAAAAATGAAAAAATTTCTGATCGCATTGCTCTTCACGCCGCTGCTGGCTTTGGCTAGCGGTGCTGCCGTGCATCTTGACAAATGGCCAGGCTCGATCGGCGACAAGCCGGCGCTACAAAATGGGGCCAAGCTGTTCGTCAACTATTGCCTGAACTGTCACGGTGCTTCTTACTTGCGCTACAAAAACCTGCTGGATCTGGGGTTGACCGAGCAACAGGTCAAGGAAAACCTGATGTTCACGTCTGACAAGATCGGCGAGTTGATGCGGGTTGCTGCACCTCATGAGGAGCAGAAGCAATGGTTCGGTGCGACACCGCCGGATCTGACCATCATTGCCCGCGCCCGGGGCGAGTTGGGAAATGCTGGTGCCGGTGCTGACTGGCTCTACACCTATCTGCGTTCGTTCTACCGTGATGAAAATCGTCCGACTGGCTGGAATAATGTGATCTTCGAGAATGTCGGCATGCCGCACGTTCTTTTTGGTCTGCAAGGTCAGCAAGTCATGAATCACGAAACGCACAAGCTTGAAATGGCTGTTCCTGGTCAGATGGCGCCGGCTGAATTCGACAAGTCGGTCTCCGATCTGGTTGGCTTCATGGTCTGGATGGGTGAACCGCAGCAGGAGTTCCGTCAGAAACTTGGCTTCTTCGTTCTTGCCTTCCTGGCCTTGCTCTTCGTGGTTGCTTACGCCCTGAAGAAGGAATACTGGAAAGACATTCACTGATCCGTTTTGGATCGGCTAACGGCATCGCGGGTTTGGCTCTGGCCGGCCCCCGATGCCGAATCTCATTTTGAGGGTTACCAAAAATGATGAACCTCTACTCGGGTACTACTTGCCCGTTCAGTCATCGATGCCGCATTGTCCTGTTCGAAAAGGGCATGGATTTCCAGGTCATTGATGTTGACATGTTCAACAAGCCGGAAGAAATGGCCGCGATCAATCCGCACAATCGCGTGCCGGTCCTGGTCGAGCGCGATCTGGTCCTGTTCGAGCCGAACATCATTAACGAATACATCGACGAGCGTTTCCCGCATCCACAACTGATGCCGGCCGACCCGATCATGCGTGCCCGCGCTCGCCAGTTGCTGGTTGGTATGGAACGCGAAATCTTCTCGTTCATGGAAGTGATCGAAAAGAATGGCAAGACGGCTGACAAGGCTCGCCAGGAAATCAAGGCCCGCCTGACCGAGATCATCCCGATCTTCAACAAGCAGAAATTCATGCTGGGTGATGAGTTCTCCATGCTTGACGTGGCGATTGCCCCGTTGTTGTGGCGTCTCGACCATTACGGCATCGATCTCGGCAAGGCTGCTGCACCGCTGATGAAGTACGCCGAGCGCATCTTCAGCCGTCAGGGTTTCATTGACGCGCTGACACCGTCTGAAAAGGCAATGCGCAAGTAAGACATGGAACTTCCATCAACCAAACCTTACCTGCTACGAGCCCTCTGGGAATGGTGCTGCGATAACGGCTTTACGCCCTATATCGCGGTACAGGTTGATGGCCGCACGGTGGTGCCGCGCGAGTTCATCAAGGATGGTCAGATCGTGCTCAATATCGGGCCGGGGGCAACCAACAAGCTGAACATCGGCAATGATCTGATCGAGTTTCAGGGCCGGTTCGGCGGGGTTGCCCGCCAGTTGTCGGTGCCGGTCGGGCGGGTTTCAGCGATTTACTCGCGGGAGAACGGCGCCGGCATGTCATTCGAGATTGACGAAGAAGCCAGTGGTTCGGCGGCCGATGCTAAAGATGCCCTGCCTCTGGATGGAGCGGATGAGCCAAAACCTGAGCCGCCACGTCCGGAAGGTGGGCGACCCAAGCTGCAGCGCATCAAATAGGGACAATTGCTGCGGTCAACGCACCAAAAAGGGGAAATTCCAGCACGGGATTTCCCCGTTTTTCGTTCAAGTCCATGATTCTCCTGCTTGGCATAGCTGTTGCTCAAGACAGCGAGAAGGAAAATTATGAAAACGGAAGTCAAATCTACCTGTTGCTACTGTGGCGTCGGCTGTGGTGTTCTGATCGAGACCGATAGCGGCAGGATCAGTGGCGTCCGTGGTGACCCGGATCATCCAGCCAATCGTGGTCGCCTATGCACCAAAGGGGCCACGCTCAATCTGACGGCTTCGCCAGATTATCGCCTGCTTCATCCGGAAAAGCGCCAGTTGCGTAGCCTTTCTGGCGAGCGCGTCACTTGGGATGCTGCACTCGATCAAGCCGCCACACGCTTTGCCGAAACGATACGCCAGCACGGCCCGGATTCAGTGGCCTTCTATATTTCCGGCCAGTTGATGACCGAGGACTATTACGTCTTCAATAAATTGGCCAAGGGTCTGATCGGCACCAATAATGTCGATACCAATTCACGCCTCTGCATGTCGTCGGCCGTTGCCGGTTACAAGCAGACGCTGGGGGCCGATGCGCCGCCGTGCAGTTACGGTGACATTCCACTGGCGCAGGTTATTTTCATTGCCGGCGCCAATCCCGCAGTAGCCCACCCGATTGTCTTTCGCGCCATCGAAGATGCGAAAGCAGCGAATCCCGACCTAAAGATCATCGTCGCCGACCCGCGCCGCACCGAGAGCGCGGAAATTGCCGACCTGCATTTGCCGCTCAAGCCGGGAACAGACATTGCCCTGTTCAACGGTATGTTGCATGTGCTGATCAATGAAGGCCTGGTCGATCAGGCCTACGTCGATGCCCACACGACCGGCTTCGCCGCGCTGACCGAGGTGGTCGGCAATTACACCCCGGACGTAGTGGCTCAAATCTGTGGCATCCCGGCGAGCGACATCGTTCAGGCGGCGCGCTGGTTCGGCCGTTCCGGTGCCGCCTTGTCGCTTTACTGTCAGGGGCTAAACCAGTCGGTTCATGGTACGCACAACAATGCCGGCATCATTCACCTGCACCTGGCGACGGGGCAAATCGGCAAGCCGGGTGCGGGACCGTTTTCCCTGACCGGGCAGCCGAATGCCATGGGAGGCCGCGAAGTGGGTGGGCTTGCCAACCTGTTGTCGGCCCACCGTGATCTGGCCAATCCTCAACATCGGGCTGAAGTGGCAAAGCTCTGGGGGATTCCATCGGTACCCGGGAAACCGGGCAAGTCTGCGGTCGACCTCTTTAAAAGCCTAAAAACCGGCGAGATCAAGGCTGTCTGGATCGCCTGTACCAACCCGGCACAGTCGCTGCCCAATCAGGCCGCTGTTCGCGAGGCACTCCATGCAGCGGAGTACGTCGTACTGCAGGAAGCCTATGGCAACACCGATACAGCGGATTACGCCGATCTGCTTCTGCCGGCCAGTGCCTGGGGCGAGAAGCATGGCACCGTAACCAATTCCGAACGCTGCATTTCGCGGGTCCAGTCAGCTGTTCCGGCGCCCGGTGAGGCTCGCCATGACTGGGAAATTGTCGTCGATTTTGCTCGTCGCCTAGGCCAGAAGCTGGGTCACCCCGGTGCCGAGCGACTCTTCCCCTATGCCGACGCAGAATCAATTTTCAATGAGCATCGGGAAACGACCCGTGGCCGCGATCTTGACATCACTGGTTTGAGCTATGCCTTGCTGGCGGCGAATGGCCCGCAGCAATGGCCTTATCCGGAAGGCGCCAGTGCTGGCAAGCAACGCCTCTACGAGGATGGAATCTTTCCGACCAGCAGCGGCAAGGCATCGTTCCTGACAATAGAGAATCAGCCGACGGCCGAAGTCACCGATCTGGCTTTCCCGATCAGCCTGCTTTCCGGCCGCATGCGTGATCACTGGCACGGCATGAGCCGAACCGGCACCGTACCGCGCCTGTTCAATCTCGAAGATGAACCGCTGCTCGCCATGCATCCCTGCGATATGCGGCATCGGGGTCTGGCCTCGGACGATCTGGTCAAGGTGAGCAATCCGCGGGGTGAAATGGTCGTGCGTGTTACCGAGCGTGCGGGTTTGCAGAAAGGTCGCGCCTGGATGCCGATGCACTGGGGCAGCCAGTTCATGAATTCGCCCGGTGTGAACGCGCTGGCCAGCGACGCGGTTGATCCGTACTCCATGCAGCCGGAGTTGAAGCACGCCGCCGTCCAGATCGCCAAACTTGATCTGCCGTATCCGCTGGCGGTCATTCGCCGCTGCGCCAGCCAGTCGGAGGCGCTCGAATTGTTGCAGTTGGCGCGCCGGAGTATGGGTGACTTTCCCTACGCTGCCGTCAGTCTCTATGGCCGAAAGAGTCCGCTGATCGTCTTTCGGGCCGCTGCCGGGCAGGCCATCGGCGATGCTGCCATCGCCGGGATAGACCGTTTGTTCGGACTGGATGGCGAAGATGGCGCGATCCTCTTCCTGGATGCCGCTCGCCAGATTTCCAAGAAAGCGATCGCCCAGAATGGCCGCTTGCTTGGCGTGCGGCTGGCCGGAGAAACGCTGGCTCAGGTCTGGCTCAAACAGGCGATGGCCGAAGATGAACTCGATGCCAGCCTGATTCGCTTTGCCTTGGCGCCGACGGCCAAACCACCGGCCAGCGTCGCGCCGAGAAATATTGTCTGCAAGTGTGCTGATGTCAGCGATACGCAGATTCGTGAGGAACTGGCGCAAGGCGCCAAACTGCCGCAGCTTCAGGAAAAATTGAAGTGCGGAACCTTCTGCGGATCATGTGTACCTGACGTCAAGCGTCTGGTGGCAGAATACGCACCCAAACAAGCTGCGGCAGCCTGATCGCGGCGGGAGGAGACTATGAGTTACGGACAATTTATCAAGGAAATCGGTCGTGGTGCCCAGGGCGCTCACGATCTTCCGCTGGACGACGCGCGCCAGCTCTACTCGGCCATGCTCGATGGCGGTGTGCCGGATCTGGAACTGGGCGCCATCATTCTCGGTCTGCGCGTCAAGGGGGAATCGCTCGACGAAATGCTCGGCTTTCTTTCGGCCGTCGACGAGCGTACCAACCGGCTCGACATGCCGCACGGACGCGTTCGACCCGTGGTGCTGCCCACCTACAACGGTGCGCGCAAGGAAGCCAATCTGACGCCCTTGCTGGCATTGCTGTTGCAGCGTTTTGGCGTGCCGGTGCTGGTGCATGGCCTGCTCGAAGGTTTTGGCCGGGTGACGACCGGCCTGATCTTCCGCGAACTCGGCATCATGCCGGTGACTTCGACGACTCAGGCCCAGACGACGCTCGAATCCAAGGGGCTTGTCTTCCTGCCGCTAAGCGCGCTTTGCCCGGGCATCCATAACCTGCTCGCCCTGCGCAGCCGGATGGGGGTGCGCAACAGCGCGCACAGCCTGGTCAAGTTGCTCAATCCTTTCCATGGTGATCCCGTGCTGATAGCGCCGGCGACGCATCCCGATTTCATCGAGCTGATGCGCAATATTCTGATCAATCGCGGTAGCCGTGCCCTGGTCTTGCGCGGCACCGAAGGCGAACCCTTTGCTAATCCGAAGCGTCGGCCGCGTCTGGAATATGTCCATGAAGGCGTGGTCGATGTCTTGTTCGAAGCCGAACATGAAAGCCTGCGTGCGCTGCCCAATCTGCCGGATGCCAACGATGCAGTGAGTACCGCCAAATGGATCCGCCGAGTGCTCGACAAGCAACTCCCGTTGCCCAAGCCGATCGCCAATCAGCTCGCTTGCTGCCTTTTCGCCAGCGGCTATGCCGAGGATTTCAATCAGGCGAAGGCCATTGTTGCCGTTGAGGCAACCGGTTTGTTGACGGGTGGCAATTGACCCGGCCTTTGCACCGCCTTGGTCACGGTCGCCCGGCTTTGGTGCGTCAGTGCTGCGGTGGACACCCTTAAAACACCAAAAATCAATTAGTTAAAAGCTGGCACGCCGATTGCAACAAGGTCGGTAGTACAGCGAATCAACCGCCAACGCCGGCGGTTCGATGGCAACGACGTCATGCGCTGAAGTAAATTTTGCACCTTCGGGTGCGCGCAACGTTGGAGTCAAGCATGAGAAAACGCGCTGTCAAACCTCGTCTCGTTCTGATCGGCAACGGCATGGCCGGTGTCCGCACTGTCGAGGAACTGCTTAAAATCGCCCCGGATCACTACGACATCACGATTTTCGGCGCCGAGCCGCACCCGAACTACAACCGCATCCTGCTTTCCCCGGTCCTCGCCGGTGAAATGACCATCGCCGAGATCGTCCTCAACGAACTCGACTGGTATAAGGAAAAGGACATCAAGCTCCACACCGGCAAGCAGATCAAGACCATCGACCGCGCCAGGCGCAAGGTCATCGCCGATGATGGCACCGAGGAAAGCTACGACCGCCTGCTCATCGCCACTGGCTCGACCCCGTTCATGCTGCCCATTCCCGGCAACGACCTGCCCGGCGTTATCGGTTACCGCGACATCAAGGATACCGACGAGATGATCGAGGCCGCCAAGCTTCACAAGCACGCGGTGGTTATCGGCGGCGGATTGCTCGGGCTAGAAGCCGCCAACGGCCTCAAGCTGCGCGGCATGGACGTGACGGTCGTGCACCTCGGACCATGGCTGCTCGAACGCCAGCTCGACGAAGTGGCCGGCAAGATGTTGCAGAAGTCGCTCGAGGACAAGGGTCTCAAGTTCCTGCTGCAGAAGCAGACGGAAATGCTGGTGCAAGGAGAGTCTGGCCGCGTTGCTGCCGTGCGTTTCAAGGACGGCATGCAGATCCCGGCTGACCTCGTCGTCATGGCCGCCGGCATTCGCCCGAACTACGCGCTGGCCGAATCCTCCGGCATCTATTGCAATCGTGGCATCGTGGTAAACGACACCATGCAGACCTACGACCCCAAGGTCTACGCCGTCGGCGAGTGTGTCACCCATCGCGGCATCGCCTACGGCCTGGTCGCCCCGCTCTTCGAGCAGGCGAAAGTTGCTGCCAACCATCTGGCCGGCTACGGCATCGGCCGCTACACCGGCTCGGTGACCTCGACCAAGCTCAAGGTTACCGGCATCGACCTGTTCTCGGCCGGCGACTACATGGGCGGCGAGGGCACTGAGGAAATCCTGCTTAACGACCCGCACGGCGGCGTTTACAAGAAACTGGTCATCCGCGACAACAAGCTGGTCGGCGGTGTCATGTACGGCGATACGGCCGACGGCCCGTGGTACTTCCAGCTGCTCAAGGATGGTCGCGACATCCATGACATCCGCGATTCGCTGATCTTCGGCCAGTCGCTGGTCGGCGACGTCGGTCATGCCGGCAAGAGCAAGGCGGCCGAAATGGCAGACAGCGCCGAGGTTTGTGGCTGCAATGGCATCACCAAAGGGGTCATCGTCCAGGCCATCAAGTCCAAGGGCTTGTTCACGCTGGACGAGGTCAAGAAGCACACCAAGGCTGCTTCCTCCTGCGGTTCCTGTGCCGGACTGGTCGAGCAGATACTCGCCTCGACCATTGGCGGCGCCTACACGCCAGCCGCGTCCGACAAGAAACCGATGTGTGGCTGTACAGAGCATTCGCACGGCAAGGTCCGCAAGCTCATCAACGACGAGCACCTGACGACCAAGGAAGCGGTCTTTGCCGAACTGGGCTGGACGACGCCGAACGGTTGTGACAAGTGCCGCCCGGCCATCAACTACTACCTGATCTCGACCTGGCCGCATGAAGCCAAGGATGATCCGCAGTCGCGCTTCATCAATGAACGCGCCCACGCCAACATCCAGAAGGACGGTACCTACTCGGTAGTCCCACGCATGTGGGGCGGCCTGACCAACCCGAAAGAGCTGCGCGCCATCGCCGATGCAGCGGAAAAGTACAACGTGCCGACCGTGAAAGTTACCGGTGGCCAGCGTATCGACCTGCTCGGCATCAAGAAGGAAGACCTGCCCGGCATCTGGGCCGACCTCAACGCCGCCGGCATGGTCTCCGGCCACGCTTATGGCAAGTCGATCCGCACCGTCAAAACCTGCGTCGGCATGGAGCACTGCCGCTTCGGCACGCAACTGGCCATGTCGATGGGCGTCAAGCTCGAGAAGATGCTGTTCGACATGTATGCCCCGCACAAGGTCAAGCTCGCCGTCTCCGGTTGCCCGCGCAACTGTGCCGAAGCCGGCATCAAGGACGTCGGCGTCATCGGCGTCGATTCCGGCTACGAGATCTACATCGGCGGCAACGGCGGCATCAAGACCGAAGTCGCCCAGTTCCTGTGCAAGGTGACGAGCGACGAGGACGTCATGGAATATTCCGGTGCCTTCCTCCAGCTCTACCGCCTCGAAGGCTGGTACCTCGAGCGCACCTGCCACTGGCTGGAACGCGTCGGCCTCGACTACGTGAATGGCAAGATCGTCGAGGACGAAGACGGCCGCAAGGCGCTCTACGCCGCGCTGCTCGACTCGCTGAAGGACGCCAAGGACCCGTGGGCAACGTCCCGCGAAGAAGGCCCCGTCAAGCAATTCATCCCCATCATGGTCGAAGCCTGAAAACCGAGGACAAAAAAATGAGCAACTGGAAACTTATCTGCAAGCTTGAAGACATCCCGCAACTGGGTTCGCGCGTCGTGCATTGGGAAGAACGCGGCAAGATCGCCGTCTTCCGCACCTCGGACGACGAAGTCTTCGCCCTGCACGACAAATGCCCGCACAAGGGTGGCCCGCTGTCGCAAGGCATCGTCCACGGCAAACGCGTCACCTGTCCGTTGCATGGCTGGAACATCGGGCTGGACGACGGCAAGGCTGTCGCGCCGGATGTGGGTGGGTGCAAGAAGTTTGAGGTGAAGGTCGAAAATGGGCAGGTGCTGATGGCCGAGTGAAATCAGCTTGATTTGGTCTCCGTTGGGTCGGACAGCGGAATGCTACGGTCAACCAGAAAAAAAGACCTAAATTGAAGTTCATGGCGCAGTGTATGGATGCGTTTCTGCCTTGTTTTCGTGCTTATTCCCTACAGGGGTTCAGGAAAATCCGGGCTGCCTCATGCGCCAGCAATAGCGGTTTTCCCAATGCGGTGCGCAGGGTCGCGCCGAGGAGCTTTTGAGTATGGCGCTCCGGGGCACGGCACTTTTGCTCCAAAGCGAAGAAGGCGCTGGCTGCATCGCGAACGAGGTTGGCGACTTGCAGTGCATGATTTTCGGGCAGTGCTCGCTGGGAGAGGCAAACCTCAAGGATTCGGGCGTGGAGGAGCAGGGCAGTGGCGGCGTCGAGATTGGGCGCTGGCTGTGACGGTCCGGCTTTGCGCTCGAGAATCTGCCTGGCCGCCTCGAACTCCGGAAACGGGCAGAACCAGCGTTCTAGCATGATGGCCAGTGTTGCGGATTGAAGGGCATTCGGTGCCGTGCAAAGTTGGCCGATGACGTGCAGGCCTTCGCAGGCATTCGCGACGTGATTCGAGAAGGCGACGGCAGTTTCCGGGTCTAGGCGCAGGGTGCCGGTGGCTAGGGCGTGAAAGCTGTCGAGCTGTTTGTCGCGGAGTGCCATTGCGGGTGTCCCGGTCAGGTGGTTGCTTGCGAGGTGCGATCTTGCACCTGTTGCGCTTCGTTGGCTTGGCGAAAATAGGGTAGGGCCGCCGAAACAATGGCGTCGTGGCAGAGCTTGATCGCGGGTGCCAGTTCATGGGCTGCCTGCTCATCGGTCAACGCCTTTTCTTCCGCCACGCATGCCTGAAGCATGGCGAACGCCTGGTCTTCCCGGGCTTGCTGGGTCGGAAGCTGGTGCAGGGAGAGCATCTGGTCGCAGTAGCGCGACGAAGCCGTGGAGAACTGGAATGAGCCCCGGTACGCTTCCGGTGAGTCTGTCCAGAGATCGTCGATGCGCAGTCGCCAGATCGGCCTTTGTGCCATGTTATCTCGCGCGCAGTCCCGCCATGGGTTCAGGACGGCCATCTGTAGCGCTGGGGCATTCAGGGCTTCCGGCGTGACGGGGCCGGTGATCCAAGCGACTTCGATGGTGAAGTAGTCGTCGGTGGCGGTTGCAGCGGGGTAAAACGGCAGGAATGCCCTGCCGGCCGGATAGTCGGCGTAAAAGGTGAAACGACGCTCGGCGTCGAGCGCCTTCGCGACGTCGGTCTTGGCGAGCTGGAAGGCCGGGTCCAGTTCTGCGAGCAAGGGTTTGAGCCGTGCGGCCAGGGCAGCGCGGTGAATTTTGCGCATCATGTTCGGGGTCTCTTTCGGAGGAGAGTTGGGGCGCCCATGTTCATCGGCTGCGAGGGGTGAAGAAGAGTGACACGAGCTGGGCCAGCAGAGCGAGAGCCTGGAGCCATCGGGATCTGGCGATTCGACCGGATGCCGGGGCGTTGTCGCCCGGGAGCGTGATGGCAAGGGTCCATTGGATTGGCGGACCGCTTGGCGTCTTTCGCAGGCGGGATAGCTGTTTGGCAATATCCGCCGCCAGCGGGTCGAGGCTTTTGCCGGCGGCGTGGATCAGGATGGGTGTGAACTGTCGTTTCGTACCGAGCTGGTCAAGTTGCACTGCGCCGGGGAGTTCATCGCCACCAGGCAGAGTGAATGTGGCGGATAGCACATAGCTGCCGTAGCTACCGATTGGCGGAGGCGCGGCAACCCGTTTTACATATGATTCGTCGATCTCTTCGTCACCCTCGGCATCAAGCAGGTAGGCCCACACCGGAGAGGCCCTAAGGTTCTCGGCGGTGAGTGCATGAACAGGAACAGGCGCGGCCGTGTTCATGATTGCGGCTTGTCAGGATTTTGTGACAGGGCGTAGTGCAGTTCGGTCAGTGCGGCTTCGCTGCCGATCAGGGTGAAGCTGTTTGCCGCGAGCCAGGTGGCGGCGAGGGACAGGTTATCGGCGGCGACCCGCTCGCGGAGAAGCTTTGCCTCATTTTGACGAAAGCCGGCATAGGGGTTCTTGATCACGCTTACAAATAGCTGGCACGGGTCCGGCGCCTGAACTGAGCACACTGCGGCAAGTACCGTATTCGGCGTGTGCAATTGGATGGGCTTGCCAAACGATTTTGAAACAACCCTGGCCAGGCCGGACGCGTCGTCCTCGCGCGTGCGGTGCCCCAGATTGCCTGAGCGCAAGGCAGAAAAAGCTGCGGCAATATGCTCGTGCGGCAATGTAGCCGTCCCGGAATCGCCTGCCGCTCTGTCCAGGTGCGATAAAAGCTCGAAGAGCGATGGCTGCTGCAATTTCAGGTCGTCGGGCGGGATACGCGGGGCGCCCACGACAATGAGTTCGCGGCATCCTTCCAGCAGCGCGTGAAGCAAGCGCTTGCGAGCGTCATCTGCGCCGGCTTCATGGCCGGGGGGCGCCCAGAAGGATAGCGACAGATTGCCGTATCGGACGGCCAGTTCTAGCGGAGGAAGGTGAGCTGCGGGCATCGTCGGCGTTGTTTGGGCTTGGCACGCTGGCACATTGAAGATGCCAGAAAGCATACGCGATACGTAATTGAAGATGGCAAAGACATAGTGCAGAGGCCTGGTCGTCAAGAGGGCAACGGCAATTTGCTGTAACCGTCGGCCGCGCAGTGGAGTTAAGCCTTGGCTCATGGGCTGATGAATCAAGCGAACCTTCTTCCGTTTGCCGAACTCTTATCCGTGAAGCCGCTGCGACGTTTTGCAGCATGCATCCACCGGGTTTTCTTGAGTCGCCTCAAGGTTTCCCGGATCGGCCAGCAGTTAAGATGGCGCCTGTTCCGAGGCTGCTTGGCATCGGGTGCTTGATTCAATCAACGGAAAATCTGTCATGACCACTGCCCTGATCCTCTTCGCCCACGGCGCCCGCGACCCGGAATGGGCCAACCCGATGCGCCGCGTCCAGGCTGCCATTCGCCAGCGGATGACGAGCGTGCCGGTCGAGCTGGCTTTTCTTGAATTCATGTCGCCAACCCTGCCGGAGCGGGCGGCCGAACTGATCGCGCTGGGGGCGGACAAGATCGTCGTAATGCCGATGTTCGTGGCGCGCGGAGGGCATTTGAAGAAGGAAACGCCGGAGATGCTCGCAGTGCTGCGGTCGACCTATCCAAATGTCGAATTTTCACTGGGTAACGCCATCGGCGAGCATGAGCTGGTGGTTCAGGCGATGGCAACGGCGGCGCTTGAGGTGGCTGGCCTGTAGCTTGCTAGGTAAGGAGCATGCTTACCGTACTTGTCATTGACGAATCTCGTTCCCGGGCCGGAGAAATTTGTGCCGGGCTTGCGCTTGCCGGTTATCAGGTCGCGGCCATTCTGGCTGGTTCGGAAAATCTGACCGCCGAAGTTGAAAAGCTTCAGCCCGATGTGATCCTGATCGATACCGACAGCCCCAGTCGTGACACGCTGGAGCACTTGTCCACCATGAACAAGGACATGCCGCGCCCGGTGGTTATTTTTACTCAGGAAGATGCACAGGCAACCATCCGCGATGCGGTCAAGGCGGGGGTTTCCGCCTATATCGTCGATGGCCTGGACCCCAAGCGGATAAAGCCCATCCTCGAGGTGGCGCGGGCCCGGTTCGAGGATACGCAGGCCTTGCGCCGTGAACTCGATGAGGTTTCCAAGAGATTGACTGACCGCAAACTGGTCGACAAAGCCAAGGGTGTCTTGATGAAAGCCCGCGGCCTGGATGAGGATGCGGCATATCACGCCATGCGCAAACTGGCCATGGAGCGCGGTCAATCAATGGCCAAAGTGGCGCGCGACATCATCGACATGGCCCGGGTGCTGCTCTAAAGCTGTGCGGTGATCAAGCTTGCTGCACTGCAATAGTGCGCTACCCCAAGCTTGTATTTGTCCCGTAATAAAAATACAAGTCGTTGAAAGTTTGAGGTTTGTTGTCTTTATGTGCCACGTTCTCAGGGCTGGCACGGCCATTGCGATAGTTCTTTCAAAACGCACGGTCAATGGCGGCCGGGCGAGAATCGAGCGAAAGCCGATTCACGGGACAAGGGCGTCCATCCGAGCTGCCAACTGGCGGTCAGGATGTGACGCCCATTTTGTTTTTGGATTCTCGCAATCAAGGAGCAAGCAATGGACGACAGCAAACTGGTAGCGGAGGGCACGTTGGATACCAAGCCTTCCTTTTCTCGTCGTGATTTCGTTTCAGCCACTTTGGGAGCCTCTCTGATGGCCATGGTCCCCCCCGGTGTTCGCAGCGGCGCCTGGGCCGCTGGTTCGGACGCCCCCGAAAAGAAGGAAGTCCGTATTGGCTTCATCCCGCTCACCGATTGCGCTTCGGTCGTCATGGCCGCGGTCAATAAGTTCGATGAGAAATACGGCATCAAGATCATTCCGACCAAGGAGGCTTCCTGGGCTTCGGTGCGCGACAAGCTGGTCAATGGTGAACTGGACTGCGCCCACGTGCTCTACGGCCTGATTTACGGGGTACAGCTTGGCGTTGGTGGCCCGAAGAAGGATATGAGCGTATTGATGGGCCTTAACCACAATGGTCAGGCCATCACGCTGTCCAACCAGTTGAAGGACAAGGGTGCCATCGACGGGCCGAGCCTGGCCAAGCTGGTGGCCAAGAAGGAAAAGGAATACACCTTCGCCCAGACTTTTCCGACCGGCACCCACGCCATGTGGTTGTACTACTGGCTGGCGGCGCAGGGCATCAACCCGCTCAAGGACGTCAAGACGATTACCGTGCCGCCACCGCAGATGGTCGCCAACATGCGCGTCGGCAACATGGATGGTTTCTGCGTCGGCGAACCGTGGAACAACCGTGCGATCATGGACAACATCGGTTTCACGGCGACGACGACGCAGGACATCTGGACAGATCACCCGGAAAAGGTGCTCGGCACCACCGCCGAATGGGTGCAGAAGAACCCGAACACCGCCCGCGCCGTGGTTGCGGCGATTCTCGACGCCGGCAAATGGATTGATGCCTCGCTGCCCAACAAGCAGAAGACGGCTGAAGTCATTGCCAACAAGGCCTACGTCAATACCGACACTGACGTCATCGTCGCCCGCATGCTCGGCCGTTACCAGAATGGCTTGGGCAAGAGCTGGGATGACAAGAATCACATGAAGTTCTTCAACGAGGGTACGGTCAATTTTCCCTACCTCAGCGATGGCATGTGGTTCCTGACCCAGCACAAGCGCTGGGGTCTGCTGAAGAGCCACCCGGACTATCTGGCCGTGGCCAGGCAGGTCAATCGCATCGACATCTACAAGCAGGGCGCCACCGCGGCCGGCGTTGCGCTGCCGAAGAGCGAGATGCGGACTTCGAAGCTGATCGACGGCGTGGTCTGGGATGGCAAGGATCCCGCCAGGTACGCCGACGGCTTCAAGGTAAAAGCTTAAGAACCGTCATTCCCGGCTTGACCGGGAATCCAGAGGCGTACTCCTGGATTCCCGCTTCCGCGGGAATGACGTTTTAACGCTGCTTAGGAGAATCCGATGAGCGCACTAACGATGGATGTTGATTTTGGCCATAAAAAGCCGGTCGACCGCAGCACTGGCGGCGAGCCGGTACAGGGGCTCGTTGCCGAGCCCGCCAAGGAAATGAAAATGGAAAAAACCCTAACCGTGCCGGCCGAGCCGGGCACGCCCTTCACCGAGACGCTGGCCAGCATCGGCCGCACTGTCCTGCCGCCGCTCCTGGGCATGGCGATACTGATCGGCATCTGGTACATCGCCACGATGAAAGGCGGCAGTATTCCCGGCCCGGTCAAGACCTGGGACGCTGCGACCATCCTGTTCGCCGATCCGTTCTACAGCAACGGTCCAAACGACCAGGGTATCGGCTGGAACATCCTGTCTTCGCTGCAACGCGTCGGCATCGGTTTCGGCTTTGCCGCGCTGGTCGGCATTCCGCTCGGTTTCATCTTGGGGCGCTCGGCTTTCCTGGCGGCCATGGTCAATCCGATCATCAGCCTGCTGCGTCCGGTTTCGCCGCTGGCTTGGCTGCCGATTGGCCTGCTCGTCTTCCAGCGCGCCGACCCGGCGGCGACCTACACCATCTTCATCTGCTCGATCTGGCCGATGATCATGAATACCGCCCAAGGCGTCCAGCGCGTGCCGCAGGATTACCTCAACGTCGCCCGCGTCCTGGCGCTGTCGGAGTGGAAGGTTGTCACCAAGATCCTGCTGCCGGCCGTGCTGCCCTACATCCTGACCGGCATCCGCCTGTCCATCGGTACCGCCTGGCTGGTCATCGTCGCCGCAGAAATGCTGACCGGCGGCGTCGGTATCGGCTTCTGGGTCTGGGACGAGTGGAACAACCTGAAGGTGGAGCACATCATCATCGCCATCTTCGTCATCGGTATCGTCGGCCTCATTCTCGAGCAAAGCCTGATCCTGCTCGCCCGGAAGCTGACCAAGGAATCGTCATGAGCGGAGCGCACAGCATGGAAAAATATGTTGAAATTCAAGGTGTCGGTCAGACCTTCGAGACCAAGAAGGGCAAGTTCGTCGCCCTCCGCGACATCGACCTGACCATCAAGCAAGGCGAGTTCATTGCCCTGATTGGCCACTCCGGCTGCGGCAAATCGACGCTGCTCAATCTGATCGCCGGCCTGACCTTGCCAAGCACTGGCGTGCTGTTGCTGGAAGATCGCGAGATTGCCGGCCCCGGTCCGGAACGCGCCGTGGTTTTCCAGAACCACAGCCTGCTGCCCTGGCTGACCTGCTTTGAAAACGTCTATCTCGCCGTCGAACGCGTTTTCGGCGAAAAAGAAGGCAAGGCCAAGCTGAAAGAGCGTACAGCCGCCGCGATCAATCTGGTTGGCCTCGACCACGCCAGCGCCAAATACCCGAACGAGATATCGGGTGGCATGAAGCAGCGGGTCGGTATCGCTCGCGCACTGTCCATGCAGCCCAAGGTACTGTTGATGGACGAGCCTTTTGGGGCGCTTGATGCCTTGACCCGTGCCAAGCTGCAGGATGAGCTGATGCGGATTTGTGAGGCGACCAAAGCGACGACGGTCATGGTGACGCACGATGTCGACGAGGCGGTGCTGCTCTCAGACCGCATCGTAATGATGACCAATGGCCCGGCTGCCACCATCGGCGAAATCCTTGAGGTCAAGCTGCCACGGCCGCGCACCCGCCTGACGCTGGCCCATGATCCCGCCTATATCGATTGCCGGGCCAAGGTGCTGGAGTTTCTCTACGAGAAACAGGCACACGTCGAGAAAATCGCTGCCTGACTGGCTCCCATTTCGTTGCTGCGCGCTTCAATTTGCCCGCCGATTCAAACCGGCGGGCATTTTTTATCTTGATCCAGGTCATTGGCTTTTTTTCCATCACGAGGCTAAGGTTGGCGTTTTTGCTATGGATCGAACTTGATGCTCGCCAACCCGGGCAAACTCTCGCGCAAGATTCTCGGCATGCTGGTCGGCTTTCTGCTGGTGGCGATGGCGGCGATCGGCCTGACGCTGTTGATTTCCTGGGAGCTGGAAGGTGTCGCGGCAGCGATCAACGATGCCGGCAGCCAGCGCATGCGGACCTATCGCATGGCGCACCTGATGTCACGGGCGCTGGAAGTGCCAAGCACGGAAAGGGTACAGGCGCTTTCGGCCGAGGTTGATCGTTTCAATCTGGTGCTGCGTGACCTGCGCAGGGGTGATCCGGTCAGGCCATTATCCGAGCCACGCAACGACGAGGTCAGGGCCCTGCTTGCTGAAATTGAACAAGCTTGGGTTCGCACGATGCAGCCATTGGCTGAGGGATTTATTTCGGGCAATCCAGTGCTGCGGGAACAAATCGAGGACAGCTTCGACAGCGAACTCGAGCCCTTTGTCAGCCGGATCAACGAACTGGTACTGGCCATGGAGCGCAGCTATGCCCGGGATACCAACCTCTTGCGTACGGTGCAGGCCTTGCTGGTTTTGCTGGCCTTGCTTGGCACCGTCATCCTGATTCGCTTTTTCATCCGACTCATCATCCGGCCGGTCAACATTCTGCATTCCGGCATGCGGCAGATGACCAGCAATGACCTGACCGTACGCTTGCCGGTGACCGGCGATGATGAACTGGGCGGCCTGGCGCGTGGCTTCAATCAGATGGCTGGGCATCTGCAGACGGTTTACAGCACGCTGGAAGAGCGGGTTGCCGCCGAAACGCGCAGCCTTGCCCAACGCAACCAGGAGCTCGGCATTCTTTATGAAGTTACTTCGATGCTCAGCGAACCGGTCCATCTGGAGGCACTGTGCCAGGGCTTTCTTGAACGCATCAAGTCGGCACTTGACGCTGATGCCGGGGCTGTCCGGCTCTACATGCCGGATTCCCAGAAGCTTTATCTGGTGACCCATGAGGGCTTGTCCGAGGAATTTCTGGACCGTGAGCGCGAGCTGAATTGTGGTGAATGCCTGTGCGGTGAAGTGATTCAGAGTGGCATGCCGGCGGTCTTCGATACGGTGAACCCGCCCAAAGGCATGAAACTGGGCAGTTGCATTCGCGAGGGCTTTGCCACGGCCACGGCGTTCAGCATTGTTCATGGCAAGCAGCGGCTTGGTGTCTATAACCTCTATTTTCGCCAGACCCACCCGGTTTCTGCGCAGGAAAAATTCCTGCTGGAAACGCTGGGTCGGCATCTCGGCGTGGCGATTGAGAACCAGCGGCTGAAATCTCGCGAGATGGAACTGGCGGTATCGGAAGAGCGCAATCTGCTGGCTCAGGAATTGCACGATTCGATAGCCCAGGGCCTGGCATTTTTGAATATTCAGGTTCAATTGCTGCAGGATTCGCTGAACAAGGGGCGGCAGGAAGAGGCGCTGCAGACAGTCGGCCAGATTCGCGAGGGCGTGCAGGAAAGTTACGACGATGTACGCGAGTTGCTGGTCCACTTTCGGACGCGGGTCCTGCAGTCCGATCTCGATACCGCTATCGCCTCAGCGCTGGAGAAGTTCGAGGGGCAGACCGGTATCGCGACATCCTTCGAGCAAACGGGGTCAGGCGCACCGCTGGCACCGACCGACGAGATACAGATCATGCACATCATTCAGGAATCGCTTTCCAATATCCGCAAGCATGCCAAGGCCAGCCACGTGAAGCTGAAGGTTCTGCGGAGTATTGAGGCGACCGAGATCGTTGTTCAGGATGATGGTGGCGGCTTCGATACCGTCAATGAGCCGAATACGCAGTCTGACCGCCATGTCGGCCTGCAGATCATGCGTGAGCGGGCACATCGGGTCGGCGCCGAATGCCTGATTACATCAAGGATAGGCGAAGGCACTCGCGTTACACTGAAGTTGCCCCGGGAAAACAGAGAGGCTAGTTGAAATGAGCGAAAAAATCCGTGTCCTGCTGGTCGATGACCACACCTTGTTCCGCAGTGGTGTCAGGTCGCTATTGCAGCGCAACGATGATTTTGAGGTGGTTGGCGAGGCAGGCGATGGCCTTGAGGGTATCAAGCGCGCCCGTTCGCTGAAGCCAGATGTTGTCTTGCTCGACCTGCACATGCCGGGCGTTTCCGGATTGGAGGCTGTCAAGGTGATGGCCGAAGAGATCCCCGAAGTTCAAGTTCTGATGCTGACCGTTTCCGAAGATGCCCAGGATTTGATGGACGCGTTGCGGGCAGGTGCCAGCGGTTATCTCCTGAAGAATATTGAAACCGATATGCTGGTCGATGCTATCCGCCGGGCGGCGCGGGGCGAATCCGTCGTTTCGCAGCAAATGACAGCCAAGCTGATTCAGGGCGTGCGCTCGCCGCCCAAGGTCGATTCGGCGCTCATCGAGCGTGATCGGTTTTCACCGCGCGAGCGCGACATTCTTGCCTCGCTGGCGCTGGGTGAGAGCAACAAGGAAATTGCCCGCAAGCTTGACTTGGCCGAGAGCACGGTCAAGATTCACGTGCAGAACATTTTCAAGAAGCTGCACATGAGCAGCCGGGTCCAGGTGGCGCTCTATGCCGTCGAACATGGTTTCGGCCAACCCCGGAGCAACTGAGGCCGGTTGCTGCGGTCAACGGCAAAAAACGACCCTTTTTCAAAAGGGAGGCCCCGGCATGGAACCGGGGCCCGAACCGGCGCAGGGCCGGCAATTCCTCGAGGGGAGAGGAATAATCAGTGAGTCGGGATTGGGTGCGTCCGTTGCAGATGCTGATAGGTTTCAGCCAGATCCCGCACATGTTCGTAATGCCCGGCGTCAAGCGCTTGCTGCATGTTTTCGATAATCATCGAATGCAGGCGATAAACACCTTCGGGTGAGCCGAGCAAGTACTCGCTCATTTCGGCCGCGATGGTTACCGGGATGTGCTCGTGTTCGGCAATGGCCTCGATTTCGCCGCGCTCAAGATCGCAATAGTCGATAACATCTTGTATGGACAGCATGGTCTCCTCCTCAGGTAGGCCAGATGATCAGCGCTGGCAACAATGCCAAGGCGCTATCCTTGTGCTATCCGCCTTGTCGTTATTGTCGGTGGAGGATTACTTTATTTATAGCCCAAGGCGCTGGCGATGCAAGGTCAAAAATGTCTGCTAAATGAGCAGATGACCATCCGGCAAGGGCTGCGCCAGTTGCAGGCGGCCCATCATTGGCCCGAGGTCGAGGCCGGTTTCCTTCTTCAGTCTGGCAGCATGCTGGCGCATTTCCTCGAGCGAGACATCAACGGCGTCGCCGCCTGTGGCAAAGGCAATGGTGTTGCCGCTGTCGCAGGACGGAAATACCGCAACCCGATTATCGAAGGCCGCCTTGATGCGGTCGACGCTGCCCTGGAAACTTTTGTTGCGGCCGAGCAGGTTGGCGCAGAATAGCCCACGCTCGCTAAGGCGGCTGCGGCAAGCCTGGTAAAAGGGCAGGGTGTCGAGCGCCCCGGCCCGGGCATCGGGGTCGAAACCATCGGCCAGAAGATAATCGAACTGGCGGTCCCCACTCAGCATGTAGTCGGCACCACAGCCGATCACGACGTCGAGTCGTTTTGGGTCATCGGGTAGCTTGAAATACTGGCGGGCGATGAACTCAACCTGCGGATTTATTTCAACAACGGTGATCCGGCAATCAGGCAGGTTGCGATAAATGAATTTAGCCAGCGACCCGGCCCCAAGCCCGATCAACAAGGCATGGCGTGGCCAGCGACTTTCCGGGCGCAGCAACAAGCCCGCCATCATTTCCCGCGTATAGGCCAGCTCCAGCGACCACGGACGGGCAATGCGCATGGCGCCCTGCACCCAGTCCGAGCCAAAGTGCAATTGCCTCACGCCAGCTTCTTCGCTGATGTCGACGGCGTGCCGGGGAGTTGTAGCGCACTTTTTCATGAGGAAATTCTGGCGGAGGGGGCGGGCTGCGGAACAGACTAACTGGTACCCCCAGGTGGAATCGAACCACCAATTCGCCCTTAGGAGGGGGGCGCTGAAGTTTCTTGTTAAATTAGTAAAATCAATACGTTATACTGCTTTCAAGTTCCAGATTTTACCGTTTGGGACGAAAATGGGACAATCGGATTATACGGGACAAGAAAGGACTAGGCGAGATTATGGGGTCAGTCGTCGACAGAGTTGGTAAAGATGGAAAAAAATCCTTTCAGGCAAAGGTTCGGAAGAAGGGTGTAAATCTCACTGACACCTTTGATACAAGGGAAAAAGCTGATAACTGGATAATCCAAAAAGAAGCACAAATCTTGAATGGTGAGAACCTTGATATTCACAAGGTTAGGAAGTTGTATCTCAAGGATATATTCCAAGAATACATTGATGATGGAAAAATCAATGAAGCCAAAAAGGCAGGAATGAGAAGGTTAATCAAGGAAATTGGTGGCGTTGTGTTTGAGAAATTCAACACAAAGACCTTTGGGAAATACCTTGATAAGAAACTGAGTCAATCAATTCCACCACAAGCCAATAAGAAGAAAGAGCATCCTCTATTCAATGGTGGGAAAGTTCTGAAAGATGGTGAGTGGGTTCAAAAAACTTACTCTGCTGGAACAGTTAGAAAGCTCTACTATCACATTAAGACCGCTTTGGAGTGGCATGCTAAACAAAATGATTATCAAATGGATACACGTCCTTTTGATAACAATCAGCCTCCAGGCGCTTGGGACAATCCAAAAGATAGAATGCTTGAAGATGATGAAATTCAAAGGTTGTTGAAAGCAACTGATAAGAGTTATGTCAATCAACAAGTGCTAAAGGAAATGATTGTCTTCCAAATCTATAGTTGTATGCGAATGGGCGAAGCCCTAAAGTGTCGTTGGAAAGATTTGGTATTTAGTGAAAAGTTGCCCAGTTCTTCACATATTTTCATTCCAAAGGAGCATCAGAAAACTAGGAGTAAGAAGAGTGTATTTGATAGGTTTGTTCCTCTTCAGCCAAACTTTTACAAGTTGGTAAAGGAGCACATTATTCCTCGACGTGGCAACGCTAAAGATGATGATTTGGTATTTCCATTCTGGAAATCAACAAGTGCTTTTTATGCTGTATTTCGTGTTGTTGCCAAAAATGCTGAAGTAAAAGATATTTCACCACATATCTTCAGGCATACAGGTATTTCTCATTATTTTATGTTCACTGATTTGCCCGATGGAACAATTATGAAGATTACGGGGCATATTGAACACAAGACAATATTGAACTATCTGAAGTTGAGAAAGAATGATACTGGTGAAAGAATTTGGGCTTCTCTTGGTGGTGAGGTTACGGAGGATAGAAGTATTTTTGAGCTTGTCTAGGTTCTTGTTTCAAATGGTTTGCTTGACTTTTGTTTTTAATTTCTTATAGTTATTACTAATAACTATAAGGTTTCAAATGGCTTACAAGAAAAATTACGGAAAGACATCAAACGATAAAACTGAAGAACGTGACTATCAGCAAGAATTGACTAACAAGTTTATTGCTCGTATAGAAGATGCAATACTTTGCGAAGAAAACGGTTTGAAGTGGGAAAAGCCATTTTTCAGTTGTGAAGAGTGGCCGAAGAATGCATTGACTGGTGAGAAGTATCATGGTGGCAATGTGGCTGCTCTCATGGCTGAAGAGTTCAGTGATCCACGCTGGATGACTTTTGTTCAAATGCAGGAAATGTCAAGAATATTGGACACTCCGCTACATATCCGCAAAGGAAGTCGCGCGGCCTTCGTTATGAAAGTTGTTCCTGCTTATCAGAAAGATAGTGAAGGTAACATCATGAAGAGTGAGCAAGGTAAAGCATTGCCTGTTCTCAATGATGATGGTAGCCAAAAGATAGGATTCAAATGGTATCCAGTATTCAATTGTTCATCTATTGAGAATATGCCACCATACATAGAAGTAACAAAAGAAGTAAAGCCGCTTGATGAACTTGAGCTTCTTTCTAAGGCTTTGCAGGAAAGAACCGATTTGAAGGTTGAGCACTCAGGTGTGTCTCGTGCCTACTATTCTTCCTCCAAGCATTTGGTTCACATGCCAGATCCAAGCTTGTTCAAAAGCACGGACGCATACAGTGATACCTTGTTGCATGAATTTGGACACAGCACCGGTCCAGCGCTAGGCAGGAAAATGGGTAACGGTTTTGGAACGTCCGAATATGCCAAGGAAGAATTGATTGCGGAACTTACTTCTTCATTTATGGCTATTGAGCTAGGCATCCCCCATAACCCTTCTAGCCATGAGAACCACGCTGCATATCTTAAGTCCTGGCTAGGTGCGTTGAAGGATGACAAGACCTTGATAACGAAGGCAGCAAATCAGGCATCTAAGGCGACAGAGTTCCAGATGGAACATCTGACTGCTTACAAGATGGCTCAGGAATTACGTGCTGAACAAGCACAAGAGCTAGTTCAAGGTGCGATTGCCAATGCCAAAAAATCGGTGGCAATGAGCATGTGACAATAAAGCCCCTATCGGGGCTTGTTTTATATTGATTGGCCCTGTGACTTTCGATTGGTCTTGGTTGTTGCAGGTCTTTGAGCAGATTCAGGGTAAAGGTCGTCAGTTTTCAAGTCGGTTAGCCATTCTGGCCCGAATTGATTACGAACCTGTTGGAGCAATGCTGATTGCTGGGTGTCTAGTCCCTTGTAGCTGCCGCTGGTCCAGGCCACATGCAACTTACTCTTCCATGACTGCCCGTGTTTCTCGCTATATGTCTTCAATGCTTCGCGCTGATCAGTGGTGAGCTCTGGGACACCAGTTGTGGCTAGTTGCTTTGGTTGGTAGTCCTTCGCGGTAATCCTGCCGTTATCGTCATAGCGAAGATATTTCTGGCTACCGACTGGAAATTTCTGCTTTAGGACTTCTTCACGGTTGGCGAATTCATCTTTTCCTTGCAGCAACTTAGTGCTGTGGATGACACGGATGAAAATTTTCTCGTCGTTCTCGCCTGCTGACTGAGCCACAAAATACTTCCCGCTGTGCAGAATTTCACCTACGGCAAAGCCTTTAGTGGGAGCTTTGTAGATGAAGGCGATAGTCTTGTTATCGCGCACCTGGTTGAAGGACAACACTGATTCCATAGATTCCCGTTCTGTTGTGATTTCTTTCGCGGAGCCTCTTGCCGCACTTATCTTGAAGTTGATGTTCTTGATTTTTTCATCCGTTGAAATATTTTCAATCGGAATTTCAAATACGGCACGCTTGATATCGGATTGCTCTATTCGTTTGGCAAAAGCATGTTTTTCATCTTTGCTTGAAAATGCCCAATAGACATCGTATGAATTAGGTAAATTAACTATGTATCTTTGGTTTTCTGGATCGTCAGTAATGGATACATCATCTTTTTCCCCTGTCTGAATTTTTACTGGTTTGGTAGTCATGTTGTTTTCCTTATAGTTATGATCTACCTATAACTGTAAAAATTAGCATGTCAAATATATTCAGAAGAACGGAGTCTTTCCCCCTTGTGTTTCCGCATGAATTTCTTATGTTGTATCTAAACGAGGAAAATCCATGCAGAAAGAGTTCGGACAGGAGAATTTCAGGGACAAAATCCTAGCTATGCTTCCAGAAGAGAGAAGGCTAGATATGATGATGGTCATCAACGACGCAGGCTTAAGGTCGGATGATGAAGCCTTCGCCCTTCTTTATGTCATGGGCTACATCAAAACGCTCTATGAAGATATGCCCGATGCTGTCGAGCAAATGAACAATGTTGTCTGGCAAATGGCCGAATCCTTGGATGGTGCCATGCAGTCAAAGTTGAAAAGTTGCATTGATGGCATGAAGATTGAACTTCAGGCTCAAAGCAATCGGTCTGTTACAGACATCCAGAAAATTGGTCTGCGCTTCGCTGAACTGCTAAAAGCTCACGATGACAAGATACTGAGCTATGCCAATCTGCTTGATGCAGAAAACGAAAAGATACGAGAGAAGAGCCGTCAACTGTTTATCAGTACCATGCGATCCAAGCTGCCTGAACTGGTTGAGCCATACCTTCAGAAAATGGCTGATAGTCCTTATTCAATGAAACGGATCGCCCGTGACACTCTGGTGTTGTCGTCCAGTATGGCAATAGTGCTGCTTGGCTATGAGCTGATTAAGCGGGTGCTGTGAAAATGTCGGCAATTGTGTCAATGATGCCAGAGTGCCTAGTTTTTCCTTGGGACTTAGGGATAGCGGATGTTTGACATTAAAATTTCAGAGATGCCTCGCGGTTTCAATGTGCGGCTTTTTCTTGGCTTCGTGTTCGCTATCACTTTTTTGGTGGCGATGGTGGTGTCGCAGGTTTTTGATAAGTGGGTGGCGGATTGACGTTTGCCTGATCCCTTCTCTGAGGCGGCCTAGGGACGTGGGTTGGAGATGCGGGAGTAGTCGGTTTTGTGGTCATTACGTATTCTCCGGTTTATTAAGAAACTCAACCCATTTGACGTCTGCAACATTTATAAGCAAACCTTCAATAGTTGCCAACGGATGGTCATTGCCGTCTGCATCGATCCATGAAGGCACAGTAATGAAGAAGTGGCCTTTCTCAGGATCGGAAGGCCAGACCTTCGGCCAGCCATAAAGCCTTCGGTCATCCTTCAAGTGGAGGACTACGTAGCGAGCGCACTCGGACAACGTGCCACACCATTCCGATGGATGAGAGCTTCGTGTAGAAAGGCCTTTGTTACGCAGAATTGTATGAAAACGGTCAGTATTGATTGTGTATGCAATCAATACACCAAGAGCTATTGCGCTCAGAAGTGAGCAAGCAAGGTCAGCTTCCGAATCCCAGGGGCTTAAAGTTTTCCACTGCCCAATAAACTCTAGGACTAACCGCTCAACGAATACAAGAACTCGAACAGCAAGGCTGAATATGAGGGCTTGGACTACTCGCTCAAACTGTGAGGGCTTTTGGTGAGACGTAAGTCCATAGAATACCCATGCCACAAGAAAGCCCGGTAGTAGGTATTGAAGCAGGGCAACAACATCCTTCGAAAGTTCTGGCATGTTTAACGCTTAAGTTCCGTGACGTTCCGCCGACTGGCGGTTCGTATTCCAAACGAATAGTTAGTGATCATTTACCCCAGACTCTTGCCGTTGCAGCGTCGAAGAACTGTACGGCTAATGCAGTTCGCCTTCGAGGGATGTTCATACGTTTGGCTCGCGTTATGATTGCTTTGTTTGCGGGTGAGTTGGGATCGCCATAAATCCCAACAAATAAATTGCTTACTTTCCCTCTCTCAATCTTCTTGAGGTAGTGCTCATCGTTTTCAGCAAGTGAGTGCCCATAGACAAACAACGCTCCGCCAATCTCGACGAAGCTCCGATAAGCCTTTGCTAAATAGTCGTTGTGTCGAATTCGCGTGAGTTTTTCATCGCTAGTCCCTTCGGCTACAAATATTGGAAAGTAATCACGGGTCAAGGCATCTCGGATTTGCTCGATAAGTCTTATCCCGGTATTGACCCACGTATATTTTTGAATCTCAATTCCAGCATCAAATAGATGCAGAGCACCGTGTAGGAACCAAGTATTTTGACGATGACTGTTGCTTGGCTCCCAAGTGACATAAGAGGCTTCGTAGTCATCTTCTGGTTTTCGGAATCCATCGTCTGATGATGGTCCTTTCCCTTGCTCTGTGTGCATTTGAGCCCAATAAAGCAATAGGTCGTAATTCAGTGTGTAAACGTTGTCAAAATGACCAATGAATTCCCGACATGCAGCGTACTCGTTTTCTTGAATCTCGCCAGGCCATTCAGGATGGCTGGCGGCAATAGTTTGAACAAGTAGCTCGCGAAGACCGTCGGCGTCGTCTTCCAGAGTTTGCAACAGCTTGGGTGGTACGCCTGAATAAGCAGCCAATACGGCTTTGGCATCCCGTAATGCTTTTATGACCTTCTCAAAGTCTTGTGTGCCTAAAGCTTCAAATGCCTTCTTCGCAGATGGGGATAGCTTGGAAAAGTCTGCTTGCTCAAAAAGTTTTCCATACACAAAAATATCGGGGCGGCACGCGATGCTGAAACCGTTTCCAAGCAACAAATGTTTCTTGGAGCAATGACTGGCTGCCTTCAATGCCGCAGAAAAGCTCATGAGTTCCATTGTAATCACTGGCCTTCTGGCTTAATTGACGGCAAAAACCTTGGTTTTCTGGCAATCGATTTAATCAGGATCATGGTTTGTATTTCGGCAAGCTCAGACAAGCCTCACATCCACTCACGCGGTATATATTGGTCTGTGAGGCAGCCTTTTTCTCCAACCTCCTTCACGCCTTTCACGATAAGCGTTCTGGGCTTAACATTTTGATTTGTCACGCCAACATGATTTTTGGCCTTCTCAATAGCTTCATCTGCACTATCTGCGGCAACAGTCGTAACTGCCAAGCCTCTGTCGTTGCCCTCAATATCAAGGCACACCTTGAACAATTTTGACATGTATTCCCTTTGCTGATGTGATGTAGTTCGATAACAGATGATGTATTGATAATGATGAAGCAAGATAAGTAGGCGACAAGCCGGATAGAAAAATTAGCAGCATCGGTGACTACAAAATCTTAACTGTTGCCCAGATAGCATACATCAATGGCAACTATACGGCTTCATTAGAGTGCATTTCTTTGCTTTCGTAGCTTATTCCTGCCGCAACATCAATTCACGGTAAGGATTTCCATTTTCTTCACCATGAACATCGGCAAACCTTTTTTTTGGCATGGCGTAATCGGTGATTTCATCTTGTTCGTCGCTTTCCTGGTAGATGGCTAATGGTCCAGGTTCTGGGATGAACCCCAGACGGTCCGCTTCAGTCTGGGTGGCGTATTCCTGTTCAAGGTCGGCTTCGTAGCCTTTATATTGCTGGTCAAGCAACTCGTTAATCGTCGAAAGTGCTGCCTCGTTGATAGCGTTCACGGTTGATGTTGTTTGGCTTAATTGAAGTGCATCATCCCAGTAATCATCCATGTTGGGCAATTGGGGTGTAGCTGGCGATGTATCAATCCATTTCGCCGGTTTGCTTTCTGCTCTGGTCTTGTAGGCAATAATCGGGGCAGTCAGAATGTAAGCGGGGTTCTGCTTGGCGAATAGAGCCAGATAGGTAATGGTCATGGTGGCTTCATTGGCTCCCAGCAAGTTGAATTCGTTGGCTCCCATAACTTTTTCCTGGTGGTGCTGCTCGTCGGTGGATGTGGATTTTCCACCGTCGCTGTGGCTTACACTGCGATGGAGCTTGGCTATGGTTTTTTCGCCCAGAAGGTCAGAAAATTTGTTCGCGGTGAAACCGTCATTCACGCCGAGTATGAAGATACTGCCGGTATTTGAAGTGATGAAATCAACGAACTCCTGACCGCTGACTTTGACGATTTGGGCCAAATCCTGCATTGCCAAACTGATACTGATCCCCCTTGATCGGTATAAGGACAAGGCTGGTGCCGTGAAGGCTTCAATGTTCCCGTAGGACTGAAATTCATCAATCAGAATGTGGAATCTGCGGGTTCGGCTGTCGGCTAGGTCGCCCAGAATCACCGTATTGGCAAAGTAGAGTATCCCCTTAATAAGCCCTTCAGTTAGGGTGGGGAAGCTCTCGGATGGTTTGAGAATGAGCACCTTTCGTTTTGGATTTTCGTCCATGATCCAAGAGCGGATTGATAACCGTTTTGTGCCTTCAGCCAAATCCCATTCACGGGCGTGAAGAACTACGGCAGCACAAAGATTTTTCCAGCCATCCATGAATGCTGGTTTCATCAGCGAGGCTTTTTCATTGCCGTTGATGAACGGAAAAATCATCTCGTTCTGCTCGTCAATCGGTTGCTTGACGAAACGAGCAAAGTCTTTCCAGCGCCAGCCAGATTTCGCCTTGTTGAGATACAGACACACCCCTTTGAAGTAGGTAGCCTTTTTTTGGCGGATCGTTTCGTTGGTCGCGTCCAGTAGGTCGCTACTCATGTCCTTGACGATGTAATTCAGGTAGCCAGATGACTGCAAAGCCTTGGCGGTCGCCTGACGAATCGGAATTTTGGTGTCGTAGCAGTCGTAGATTCGGCCAAGTTGAATGATGTCGGCAGTGTAGGTGCCCAGATTGAACATGACGCTGGCTAGGGTTTCACCGGCTGAGTTCAAGACCTGTCGGGCTTCCGGGTAGTGCTCGCCAATAATGATGGCTAACTCTCCACCTGATTTGCCAAGCAAATGAGCCAACATTCCATAATTCCACGCCCGTGGTGCCAAGACCTGCAATACCTTGGTTGCCCCTGTGCAAACAGAAACGGCTGCAAGTGACCAAATCGGATTTTTGTCTTCCACGGGAATCTTGCCTCGCCAGAAAGCATTGGCTACCAATGGGTTTCGTAAGTCTTCGGCAATGGCCCAGCAAACCCCGCCTTCATCTTGAGGTGACACTGAATAAACATGGAAATCATGGAAGAAAAATTTGTAGTCACCTTTGGGCGTATCTGCGATTAACAGTTTGACGGGTTCGCCGTTACGAATGCGTTGGTAGACCTGAGCCACTTCAAGATAGTAGATGAGCTGGGTCTTGCCTCGTCCAGTCCCACCAATATAGAGAGCGTGCGAACGGCGAAGGGTTTCAGGCTTCTCAATAAAGGTGCCTGGTTTTAGGTGCTGGGGGGTGTAGTGCTGTGGCTTGCTCGGATCAAAGCCCTTGTCGGCAGCGATAACCAAACCTGAACCCTTGCCGTTGCGGGACAGGAAATTGAACTCCCGTTTTAAGGTGAGGTAGGCAGCTTTGCCTTCCAGTAATTCCTTGCCCTTCACATGCCTGGTGCCACCAGTGGGCTTTAACGATTTCCAGAAAATCCAGCAACCAAAAGCCAACCCGCCAGCGATGGCAATCAGCCAACGATAGACCAGATTTTCACCCATGCCGATTTTGATCATCTGGTTCAGATAGTCATGGTAGAACCTGAACACTTCTCCTTGAAATGCTTTGGCAATCAATCCAGCGATTAGCTGCCAGAATGCCTGAACATGAAAAATCGGTGGTCGGTCGCTGGGCGGAGCGGGAAAAAATGGATAGTTCGCCCATGACAGCAATAAGATGAGACTGGTGGCGCAGAGGACAGTGAGTAACCCCATGCCAATGGCTGAACCGACATGGACGGTCTGTAATGTGGTGTCCAGTGGTTGCTGGTCGCCGGGCAACATCAACTTGGCTTTGGGTTCATTCCTGATACTCATCTTTGCCCCTCAGCCGATTACTTCAAGGTAGAACGTTGCGGCGTAGAGCAGAATGAACAGCAAGGCTGGAACAAAGAACTTTAATTTGTAGCCGTGATCTGCCCAGAATTTGTTGGGAGGTCTTATTCGTGATTTGTTGCTGTATTCATAGTCCCCCATGATCTCTGTGGGGATGAGCGTTGAATATTCTTCTGTGAAATTTTCTGGTTTGTTCTCCATGATGTTCCCTTCTTATTTTTGTACAAGCTACAAAAACAAACAGAGAAAGCAAGTGAACCGACAAACTTTAGATAAAAATAATCCTTCAGTTACCCCAACTTCCCCAGGCTTTTTCAAAGTCGTACAAGGGGGGGTATGGATGCTATATGTACCCCTCTTTCTTCTTAACTTAAAAAAAGATGGGGTATCTGGGGAAATCCGTAAAAAGACCTTTGAATAAAGGGTTTGACCATCCCCAGGCGCTTGGGGAAGCCCTGGGGAAGCTGGGGTAAATCTTGTTAAATTGATTCAGATTTGTTCGTGGGGATGCATGATCTTCCCCATGTTGATCAAAAATTACCCCAGGCAATGGGGAATCTACCCCGGCTAAAGCTGAATTCTCCCCAGGGCTTCCCCAGGGTAGTGCGGCCGAAATTGTGAGTTCTAGGTCAAGTCGTTCATCCCTTTGAATCCATCGCAGTTGGTGAACTCCACGGGTTCTTGTGTTGCCCAGGTAACGGTAAAGAAAACGGGGCAGTAGCATTGCAAAATATTGCTGTTGTCTTCCTGAACTCGTCGGATACGTCCTTCTCGCCAAATTGCATTGGCACAAGTTCGGCAAACAATGTCGCTGCTTAATTCATGTTCTTCTTCGGATTTGGTGAGTGTTTTGAGTGTCTTGCTGATAATCATGGTGTCCCCTTTTGTTGTTAAATTCTCATGGCTGATCGTTTCCGGTTTTTGGTCTGCTGCATGGTGAGTTGCGTCAACATGGCTTGCTGTTGCGCCTGTAAGCTGGTCTGCACAAATCGTGATTTGATCGCATCAGGGATTGGCGCAGGTTGAGTAGCGGCGCGGCGAATCTGTTCAACGCGTGCAATCTTCAAGGCTTCATAGGTGTTCTTGGCGTCGCCATCCAGAATTTCATAATCGTGGCTGGTTTTCTTGAAGTTGGTTTTTCCCATTTCCACGATGCAGGTAAAACGGTCCAATAAATACGGGTCGTTGCCAGTGGTGGCTTTCCAGTGCTGGTCAAGGAAGGCTCTGGTTTCACTGAATGACTGCAAGGTTTCAGTGGGTAGGTTTAGATTTTTCTCACGGGCAAGCCACTGGGCCACTTTCTTCATAGATGCTGTTGGCTCTTTGCCATCCAGCCTATTTTCCATATTGGTCGCCATCTCTTCGCTGAGATACATCTTCAATTCGTGGCGGTGGCGAGAACAGGCTACATATGCATGGTGCAGGCTGTTGGTATTTGACGACACAAAGAAAAATGACTGATTTTTCGTTACTCCCTGACTTTTATGCACAGTGACCGCGTAGGCATGTCGTAGGGCGTGAGTCTTTCCAAGGTCCAGCATGGTTTCTCTGCCGTCGTCCATTTTGAGCTTGATGGAGCGGGGCTTGCCGGTCAGCTTGCTCATGAAAATCTCGGCGACTTCTCCTGTATCGCTGTTGTTGATCTGTTGGGCGTCGGCGTCGTCTGATTTCTGGTTTTTGGTGAAGACAATCCGATCACCCTTTGAAAATCCGCGTTCCTGCTTGTCTTTGCACTGAACCGTAACTTCCTGCGCAGGCAATTTGCCTAACTTCTTGAGCTCGTTTCTGACGGCCAGATTGATTCGCTCAATATCGTCATTAGTCGCCGCCAGAATGATTTTGTCCTTGGCGCTGCTGGTTGCTGATAGGTAGTCATTCACAATCTGAGCAAGACGCTGCTCGTCGGATTGGGTGATGATGACCTTGCCGTTTTCATAGAGCGTGCGGACTGCCTGGCTGGCTCGGCCACTAGCAAAATCTTCCACCATGTCCCGTTGCCATTGATCAACCTGCCGAATGATTTCACGAACTGGGGTGGTGATGAACTCCTTGTTGAGCTGGGAGAAATTTCCACCAAAACCTACGCTTTGCAATTGCTCACGTTCACCAACTAGAACCAGCCTTGCACCAGATTTATTGATGTGCTGGATGACACGGAAAAAGGAATTCGTGTCTGCCATTCCGGCCTCATCCCAAAACAGGATGGACTTGTTATCCAGTTTCAACTTGCCCTCATCGAGCAGGCGAATGAGCTTGGTGGTGTTGTGAAAATCCCTTTCACCCATGCCTGTTGATTCGGCTAGTCCCTTGCTGGCGGTTGAACTGGTGGATGTGCCGAAGACCCTGAAGCCGTTGGCAACATAGAACTCACGGGCGCATCGCAAAAGTGCTGATTTTCCACTGCCGCCCCTTCCTGATACGTTGCCAACGGCACCTTCGGCACTCAAAATCATTTGAACGGCATTTCGTTGTCCATTGGCAAATTTGAATTTACGGTCTGGACTGGATTGCTGAATTTCATAGTCAATGATGAACCTGGCTACCTGGTCGGAATCAAATTTGAAACCCTGTTCATGCTCACGAGCCTTCAGGCTGGACGAGATATAGGCATCCTTGGCTATCGTGGATTTGTGCAGAAATCGGGCCTCTCGCATGAACCGAAGTTGCATGGACTGACGCTGGTTCGGGTCGGTGATGGTGTCTGCCAATAATGGCTTGAAGTAATCCATCTGCTCCTTACTCATTGAGAGCACACAATCCCGTTCAAAGATGGTGCTGGCTTGCCGTTCTGCCTGATCGCCACTCATGAAGGGTAAAAGCTGTTTCTGGATATGAGCGAGATACTGGTTCTCAGTCATCGCTACATCCCTGTGGTGGCGAAGAAAGGTGTCCTCTATGACTTCAGCGCTCAGTGGTTGCTGAACCGTGCGGGGCTTGGCCTTGTGGCGAGAGAGCTCTTGCTTGAACTGGGTTGGTGTCCAATTCAGACGCTGAAAATCCTGCTTCCAAAGTGCCATCAGTTGCGCGGGGGATTTGTCGGTTTTCTCATCGCGTGATGAAAGACGAGCTAACTCTTCAGCCTTGTAGCCAGTCTTTCCAGACTGTTTCAATGCTTTCTGAATCTCTTTCTCGCGGGTGGAGCGCCATTCACGGACATTGGCGGGAATCAGCACTTCGGGAAGATCAAAGGAAACGGTTTTGCTCTCGTGGTCCTGGATATGTTCGTTCTCAAGATCGTCGTCGTGTTTGACGGGTTCAAAAACAAACCCGAATTCCTGCTCAAGACGCTCCTTGATGTGTCGCATAAAAATGGCATCCAGAGCGGATGCATTGGCTCCGATCTCGTCCGTGCATAAGCTGTAAAGATTGCCGTCATAGCCACGGGCGACACCCATCAAGCCAAAATGAAAATGTATAAATGGACTTTTTGAGCGCGAGTCCACATGAAAAAATGGGATACCCAAAATCTCGGCAGCACACTGGTAATCGGTACCGTCCTTACCTTTTCGGATACGGGCCAAGTTGAGCATTTCAGGCATGACAGCATCCCTGAACACTTCATTACAAATCTGGCTGAAGCGTTTTTCTATGCTGGGGTCTTCGGTGGCCAGTAAGGCGATGGCGCTTGATAGGCGCTCGCCAAAGCAGAATAAAAACTCGGTCCCAAGTCGATTTTTCTGCTCACCCTTGGCTGGATAACGGTAACTTCCATCAGGATTGATCGGGGTGGATGTTTTCCTGAACTGCACCATCTTTCCCCTTGGGGTGACCTGTGCCTGGCTGAACAAGGGGGACGATTCGGAGACTGGGCACCAGCCGTTAGAAAGGTCTTTCCAAAGTTCTGGGCTAAGAAACTTTTTATCCAGTCCAAGGCTATGGGCAAGGTCGCCCATGATTTTTGGGTTGTAGGGATTGCCGGCCAAGAACTCGGCAAATTTGGGATCGTTCAAATCGCGGTCCTGCTCGTCGGGAAATTTCTCGGCAATGGATGCCAGCAACGCTGTGCTGTTGTAGTTTAGTTGCTTCTCGTGATATTCCAGATTGGTCATGGCGGCATAGTTACGAAGCATCATGGCAGTAGCTCCCCGCTCATCGCCTGAACGATGAAATAGAGGTCTTCAATGGCTAATTTGAGCTGAACAATTTCATCCTTGGTCGCCCGAAATTCATTCTCCAATGCGCTGAAGGACTGGGTAATATTCCTGTTCTTGCTGTACTCATGAAGTGCAATTCGCCATGCTTCACTTTTATTCTTGGTGTTGTGCTCATGCATGACAAGCTGAAGAAGCTTTGCTTCTTCTTCAAATACCTTGATGCCATCCATTCGTATGTGTTCCCTCATTTGCTGATCCTTTTGGTTTCAAAGTAACAAATGAAGTTGTGATGTCAAGGTTAAATCCGACAAACGGATTGAATTTCTATGAAATGATTACTGTGTCTATTCGTAAAGCACTTATCGCATCAAGATACATTTTAATGTGATAGGTGCTTATGAGCTGCAAAACGGTAAATCGAAGAGAAGAAGACAACGAAGCGACAAAGGAAAACAAGGAGAGACAAAGCATAACAACGAAAAGACAATCGTTGAACAATCAGAAAACAATGGCAATACAAATTGCTGACAAATAAAAGACAAAAACACTTGATTTGATGACAAAATTTTCTTACTTCAATTGATGATATGGCAGGAAATCAAATTGGAGAGTGGAATGGCTATACAGGAGTTATTGAACAGGGCAGTTATTCAAGCTGAGCATGAGGCGGTAGCCACAACCAGCAAGACACGCTTGATTGACGTATTTAGGGAAAATTATGATGACTGGAACAGTCGACTGTTTCCTGCATGGAAGAAGGTCGGCAAGGTTTGTCATCAGGAACTTGCACTGCTACTCAATCAGGTAGGATTCAGCACGGTCAATCCAGCGCTAGTTAGTCGCTATATGAAGTTGGTTCGGGATGAACGGAAGAAAGTTGCCAAGCCTGCTGTTGTCACTCAACATCTCAAATCAGTGGTTAAGGTTGTAGAACTTCCACCCGCCTATCCGGTTGCGATGGTCGCTGAGAACTTGGATGTCCACGATTGGGCTGACTCGTCCTGGTTGGGGGATGAGCCAAACTGGGGGGAGTTGATTGCGCCGGGAGCCAACCGTCCAAAAGTTGCAGAGGACTGGGACAACCACTGGGAAAATGTTTGGCGATGGCTCTACAGTCTTGCCGATACCCACGGACTGAACTCGTTTGATCGGACTGTCTATGCTGGCTTCAAAAAAATCAGTGCGAGTATTGGTGATCTCTGGCTGGATTTGAGCAAGGTTCGTCGGCTTATGAACGGTGCTGGTATGCCGCTTAACCCCAAGGGGGTTGGTACCAAATGTGGCTGATGCGCCACCGATCACAACTTTCGTGGAAAATCCTTGTGCAAATATCAGGCGAACAATAGGGTTGTTCGCCTGGTGAATGCAATTCAGCCTGTGTTAACTAAGCTGATGCCAACGAAGGGACAACTGTCCGCTGGTGCTCGAAGACCTCTGAAATGACTGCACTGATATGGTGGTTGGTATCTACCGCGATCATGGTAGTTGGGTCACGAATTTCCTTGACGCCAATACTGCAATTCAGCACTTCTCCATCCCCCCAACTAAAGGACGGTGTCAAGTAATGAGCAGACTTAACGAGCTTTTTTGAAAGTTCCTTATGTTGGATGGTCAATGAGTCCAGTTGTTTTGAATGCCCACGCACAATGAAGAATTGGTTATCGATGGTGTAACGAATTTTCGCATTCGCCTGTGGAGCAATTACGCCATCAGCAGCATTTGGATTGCGAATCATGTAGTCCCCAAAGATGACGTTTCGATCTTGGTTTCCAGAAAAAATCGCCTTCCAAGCGAGCATTTCGATTCGCGGAATGCACCCCTCGTCATCCCGTGTTTTAACTGCTTCGTTCACCGCCGCTGGCATCGATCCACCCGCGATGATCACCACGCTGAACCCTAAACTACGCAGAACACTCACAGCGTTTTCTGCATCTTCAATCAAGTCAGGCACGGATATTGTTGAAACACTACCAAAATCAACCAATATGTAGCAATTGTTCGGTCCAACTTCCAGTGAAGCCATGATGTCATTCATACGCTCCGAGAAGTACGGCACATCGAGCATGTCGTCTTGGATTGCCTCTCGGTCAAGACGAATGCAAGGTGTTACGGGGGCCATTGTACGGATGTTCTTGAGCGCTTGGCTATAAGATGGGTCATCCCAGCGGTCATATCCCACTACTGGATGAACATGGACGCCACTTGACCTGAACTGTGAAAATGCGTACTCCAAAATGTGAATGCCGCTTTCGGTTCGCGCATTTGGGCTCCACTTTGAGATGTCTAAGAAGGCAGGGCGGCCGGGCCAAGCCTTTCCTGCACCAGATGCTGTGCGACAAATTGCCTTTTCAAATACTTTCGTGTCCGGCTTTTGTGCTGGCAACTCAAAGAGCGGCATTGCTTTATCAGAGATAGAAGCTTGCAAATTCGTCAGGGCAGTGAATTCACCCCGCTTGGCCGCCATTATCGGAACATAAAGAAGACTCATTTTAAACCTCTACCTCAGTGAAATTAAAGTGCTTACGCACTTGCCCATGCCCAACCAAATCATTGAAAATAGTATAGTTTTCTCGCTCTTTGCGCAGCCTGCCGGCAATGATCGCCGGATGTATCTTTAATTCCCTAGAAAGTCTATCTACAGTTACATTGCTCGGGTTTAAGTATGCATCACTGCGTTTCCAAGCAACCCTTGGTATCAGGGCTTCCTTTGCAATTCGATTAGCTTCAACTTCCCGTCGGTCATCAGATGACGAATCTAGATTATCAAGGAATGTCTCTTCGCGATCGACATGCTTCCATATATGAGCGACTTCATGGAGCAAGGTAAACCAAAAGTTATCCAGACGATCAAATCGCAGAGTCAACCCAACAATTGGTGTTCCATCTTCATCTTGCATTGCAGCACCATCTAGCAGCGTTCCTTTCAGATGGGACTCGATTACGACTGCAATTCCATGCTTCTCCAAGTACTCAACTGCCAAAACCGGGCCATGCTCAAACCAACTCAACTGCGCCAGTTCGCGCATAAATGTGGCAGATAGTCGTTCTCGATCAAATACTCCGAGAGTAGATTTCCTCTCCCTCGCCTTTTGAATTACACGAGCTAACCAAGCATAAAGCGCATACTTTGTAGCTGGTGAGTATGCATCCCCACCAATCGTTCGACGGAAAGCGGTGCTACCGAATTCCACTCCCACATTTGAAATGAAACCTTGTACCAGTTCTTCTGTAGATTTAACTGCCTTGTTGGCTAACTTTTGAAGCCAACCGCGAGCAATCATTTCTTTTATTGGAAAACCACCCCAGTCAACTTCGGTCTTCTCACTTTGTGCAACCTCGGTTGCTCCTACTCCAACAAGCGTCTCAGTTGATATACCTAGTCCGCTTGAAAGTGCGCGAATCATGTTAACTGTCAGTGGACGCTTTCTTCCCAGAATTTCTGAGACCCGACTACGGGTGCCAAAGTAAGGTACAAGATCAGCCTGCTTTAACCCTTGTTCCTGCATGCGAAATAAGATTGCACTAATTGGATCAGGGGCTTCAATTGGATATTTCTGGTTTTCATATGCTTCGACTAGCACTGAGAGAAGTTCAAGGCGTTCTGAATTTTCACTTCCCGATGGCGGCTCGCAAGCGATAAGCCGTTGTATCTCAGAGAGATACTGTTGGTGCTGCTCCTCCGAGCGGATTACTTTAGCGTCTATTCGGTTCATCAATTTGTACTCTTCAGGGCTACTACGAGGGCAACGGCTTGTGTAAAGACCATCGCAACCTCAATGCATTGCAGGTGCTGCCCAACTGGGAACAGAAAAACATCATTTGAAACATTGCGTGCCCTGGGAAATTGGCACAAAACATCCTTTGCTTCTTTCCAGTTGGCGAGCGAAAGCTCCGACACCCAGCTACGCATCCATGCATCGGTATGGTCGTCCAAGCCATAAAGCGCCCGAAGGCGGTTTCTTCCAAGTAGTTTCATAATTTGCATTGTTCGTGAATTGGGAACATTGTAACCCAGCCATGTCTTGTGACACAAGTTCCCATTGTGGGAAATTTTTGCGCATAGATGTCAACGCTTGGAATTTTGGTACGTGTCAGTCGTTCAAGAAAAGCTCTTCCACGGCCTTGGTAACACTCGGAATGAATCTGTTCAAAATGAACTGGTCGCCCCTGTCCTGTGCCAAATATGCGCTATCGCTGGGGGAATATGAACCATCAGCCTGTTTTCGCTCTTCCCTCGGTAAAAATACTTCCCGAAGGGTGTTGTTCTTGAGCAAGTCGAAGATTCTTGGGCTCAAGGATTGCTCAAGGATAAAGTGGGGCTCGTGCCCAAACTGGATAATTAAACTGTCGATGATGGACTGGGCATTGCTCTCGGTGGACTTGATGAATCCCGCGTTGATAGCCAAGATGAACTTCGCACCGGCAGGGAAGGTTTCCTTCAAGCTCTTGTAGGACGAAATGCTTTTCTGGTCTTTGATCGGGCAGACGAAAGTAACGTCGGCATCCGCGAAATCCATGAAATCGATGAAATCTTGTGGTGTTCCCATGCAGGTTGCCAACTGGTGGGTGGCGTTCGCTGGAAGGTCAAACAAGAGATAGTTTGAATCTGTCCCAAGACTGCTAGCCACCTTGGATTTTTCGTCTGGATTGGCAATATCAAGGAAGGCAACTCCCTTTGCTGGGTCTTGAAGGTGTAGCGGCTTCAACGCACCGTTGCTGTTCTTCTGCCCATAGCGCTCATAGAGCCCCTGAAAATTTCGGTCGCAGACATAGCCATCAATTTTCTCGGTCAGTCTCAAGGTTTCAAGAATGACAGAGGCAACCAAAGTTTTCCCAATGTTGCCTGCGTCGGAGGCTACGATAATCACTTTCTTCTTCATAACTGCTCATCCTTTTTGTGGTTATGAATATGACTTACAAAAAACGAATGCGAATAGCAAGTCATTGAAGATATTATTTTTTTCATGGAAAAGCGGTGCTGAGCATTCGGCTTTTTGTCTCCCTTTGCTAAAATTTTCCGATGACACGATCAGAACTTGTAACTCGCATGGCAGAGCGATTTCCTCAACTAGTGATGAAGGATGCTGAACTTGCCGTCAGCGAAATCCTTGCCGCCATTGCTGAAAGCTTGAGTACTGGAAATCGTGTTGAAATTCGTGGGTTTGGCTCATTTGCCTTGAACTACAGGCCACCGCGAATTGGCAGGAATCCAAAAACCGGCGTGAAGGTGGCTGTTCCTGGTAAGCATGTTCCGCACTTCAAGGCTGGCAAGGAACTTCGGGAACTGGTTGATCAGGGTTAGCCTTTGCCAGTTCGCCAATACGCATTACCCATCTCCGTTTGCATTTAATCTGTATTTTAGTCTTGACCCTGTATCTACTCCAGGGATTCTAATGGGGGGTCTATACTGGCAACGTACCGCCGGAGATTACAGATGTCTGATTACCATGACCCCGAGAGCAATCCGAAACAGACCCAAGAGACGAACAGCTGCGGATGTCAGCATGCCTGCTCTTCGGCCGTCAAAACACCGGATGCAGATAAGAAATCCAATGCAATCCCTGGTCAGCTCTTGCTACGTATTCCGACGATGGACTGCCCGACGGAAGAAGGAGAGATTCGTCGGGCCCTGGAAGGGTTCCCCGCCATCCGTCGCCTGTCGTTCGATTTACCGGCACGCATGCTGCGCATTGATGTGCCTACTGAGCATTGGGCTGATGTCCAGGCTGCTATTGGGAAAGTGGGATTCGATGCAGAACTGCTGAGCGAGCCCGTCCAGGTAGATGCCGCCCAAGCCCGCAATCAGTTCCTGCAACCCATTGCCGCCCTAACGGTAGCCATTGTGGCCGAGGCAGTGGCGTATGCCGCGCCCGAGACCCTCTTCTGGAAGTTGCTAGGGATGGGCATTGCAGGCGTCGCCATCGCACTCTCCGGACTTTCCGTTTTCAAAAAAGGCATGGGCGCCGTTCTGCGCGGCCAGCTCAACATCAACGCCCTGATGTCGGTTGCCGTGGCCGGAGCCTTCGTCATTGGCGAGTGGCCCGAAGCGGCGATGGTGATGGCGCTTTACGCTATTGCCGAGCTGATAGAGGCTCGTGCCATCGAGCGGGCGCGTAACGCGATCAAGAGTCTGCTCGACCTTTCACCACAGGAGGCCGAGGTACGACAACCTGACGGTCAGTGGCTATCAGTGGCCGCCAAGGAGGTGCTGATTGGCGCTATCGTCCGTGTCCGCCCGGGGGAGCGCTTCGCCCTGGATGGGCGGGTCATTGCCGGACAATCGGCCGTCGACCAATCGCCGGTCACCGGCGAGAGTATGCCCGTCGAAAAAGCCCCCGGAGATGGAGTCTTTGCTGGCACGATCAACCAAAGCGGCGCACTGGAGTTTGAGGTGACTGCACCGGCGAGCGATACGGTTCTAGCGCGTATCATCCACGCCGTCGAAGAAGCTGAAGGCTCGCGGGCGCCCACCCAACGCTTTGTCGACCGCTTTGCTGCCATCTACACCCCTGCTGTATTTGCCCTGGCACTCGGTATCGCACTGGCTGGCCCGCTGCTGTTCGGGTGGGCCTGGATGGCCAGCATCTACAAGGCTTTGGTCATTTTGGTCATTGCCTGCCCATGCGCTCTGGTCATCTCGACCCCCGTCACGGTCGTCAGTGGGCTGGCTGCGGCAACGCGTCGGGGCATCCTGATTAAAGGTGGCGCCTACCTCGAAGAAGCTCGCAAGCTCAAAGCAGTCGCCTTGGACAAGACGGGTACGGTGACCGAAGGTCGTCCCAAGCTTGTCGCTCAGGTGATGCTCAGCCCGACTGCCGAGGAAGCAGAAGTGCTCCGCATTGCCGCAGCCTTGGCTGGGCGATCTGACCACCCGGTCTCCAAAGCTGTTGCCAGTGGTTTGGCGATTCAGAGCGCTGTAGAAGTGACGAATTTTGGGGCGGAAGCGGGACGAGGCGTGTTCGGTAGCGTGAATGGTCGCAACTACGTGCTCGGCAATCACCGCTGGATTCACGAACGGAACCAGTGCTCCGCCGAACTTGAAGCCTTGATGGCCGAGCATGAGCAGCAAGGGCGTACAGTCGCCATCCTCGCCGACGAGGAGGTCCCACTATTCCTTTTTGCGGTGGCCGACACCATCAAGGCCAGTTCGCAGGAGGCGATTGCCGAACTGCGGACTTTGGGGGTTCGTACCGTGATGCTGACGGGCGACAACCCGGCTACAGCCGCAAGCATTGCGGCTCAATCCGGCATTCAGGACGTTCGCGCCAACTTATTGCCGCAGGAAAAACTGGAAGCGATTCAAAAGCTGCTCGAATCGGACACGACGGTCGCCATGGTGGGTGACGGAATCAACGATGCGCCAGCCTTGGCCACGGCGAGCATTGGCTTCGCCATGGGCAACGCAGGTACCCATACCGCTATGGAGGCCGCCGACATCGTTATCATGAATGACGACCTGCGGCGCGTACCGGAAACCATCCGCCTGTCGCAGCGGACTCACCGTGTGCTCTGGCAGAACATCAGCCTGGCCTTGGGTATCAAGGTCATCTTCCTGCTGTTGGCGATTTTTGATAGCGCCACCATGTGGATGGCCGTGTTTGCCGATATGGGTGCTAGCTTGCTGGTCGTGTTTAATGGGCTGCGACTCTTGAAAGACCGCCGTTAATTGCGTGTCAAGCATTCAATTAGGATCATTAGCCTACCGTCATCATAAGCGATGATTTACGACGTATTCTGGAAATGATTCGTTTATTGCAACGTACGCATGCCGTGCTTTGGCAGAACAACCCCTTGGCGCTCGGCATCAAGGTTGTATTTTTGGGATTGGCGCTGTTCGGTAGCGCAACCATGTGGATGGCTGTGTTTGCCGACATGGGCGCCAGCCTGTTGGTCCTCGCCAACGGTCTGCGGATGTTACGAACCTCCGCGCCGCAAACCAAAGACTGAAGACCCGTTGTTGGTCGTCATCGGCAAAAGCAGCGGGGCCGTCAGCAGGCCAGTCGTACGCCTATTTCGGTCTCGCCATGGGCGGACTTTGCGAACGGTTTCCCGTCATGCATCCGGGCGATGGCGCCAACGATGGCGAGGCCCAGCCCATGATTCTGGTGGCCATAACTACGCGAGGCATCTACGCGGAAAAAGCGATCGAAGATATGCGGCAGGCTCTCTGCAGAAATTGGTTCCCCTCGATTGATCACCGAGAGCTTGATGTGTCGATGAGTTTCCGCGGCGATACGAATCACGATTGAACTTCCGCGCTCGGCATGCCGAGCCGCATTACTCAGCAGATTGGACAGGACGCGCCGGAGCAGCGCCGCATCGAACTGGCCAGCGGCGTCGCCTTCGATAGACCATTGAAGGTCGGATTCGATCAGCACCGCTTCGTAGTAGTCGGCCACTTCGGCGCAGAGCTGGGCAAGACTTTGAACGGGCATCCGCCGGGCTTTAGCCCCCCGGTCGGCTTGCGACAGGAACAGCATGTCATTGACGATGCCCGACAACCTGTGCATTTCTTCGAGATTCGAACCGATGCAATCGCGTAGGCCTTCGACCTTGTCGTTGCTACGCAAGGCCAATTCGCTGCTGGCGATGATGTTCGCCAAGGGGGTTCTCAATTCGTGCGCCACATCGGTATTGAACCCTTCGAGTTGCTGATAGGCTTTTTCCAGTCGGTTCAGCAAATCGTTGAACTGATCGACGAGAACTTGCAACTCGGCTGGAATCCCTTCTGTATCCAAGCGCTTGTCGAGGGAAAGGATCGCGAGACTGCGTGTTTGCTCTGCCAGCTTCCGAATGGGGGACAATCCAAAATAAACAATCAGGTAACCACCCAGGGTAATTGCGGCACTCCCGATCAACGCAGCCCCCCAGAGGATGGCTGCGAGGCGCTCCAGAATCGCCTCGTCGGTTGCAGTCTCAAGAGCCAATTCGGCAACGGCAAAATCCGTCTTTTGCGCGTCATCGGGGAGCGTAAACGAATAAAAACGAGCTTTTGACGGCCATGCACTCGGCGTCGAAATGAAGCGGGCCTCACCCAATCGATTGATCAACTTGAGATGCGAGTCTCGATTGATTTTGAGAAGATCCTCCAGGTCATGTTCAAGCGACCCCGGTTGTAGGTGTGCCGGTGTTTCTTCAAACAGGTGCTGAATTGCCGAACTGAGCTTTTCAAGACGGAGGTTCTGTTGTGTTTCAAGGTTGGCTTTGACCGAGAAAAATACGCCGAGGCACAAACAACCCAAGACACCCAAACTCAGCGAAGCGAGCCAGCGTATGAGGCGACTGCTCAGCGTCGGATTGGACATCCTGCCGGGTCTCATTCGCGCAGTTCGAGGACATAACCCATGCCCCGTACGGTATGCAGCAATTGTGTCTCGAAGGGCGTATCCATTTTTGCACGAAGTCGCTTGATCGAAACTTCGACAACGTTGGTATTGCTATCGAAATTCATATCCCAAACCTGCTCGGCAATCGCGGTGCGCGATAGCACCTCGCCTTGTTTCCTGAGAAATAGAGAAAGCAGCAGGAACTCCTTGGCACTCAGATCGATGCGCTGACCGTTCCTGGAAACTTTGCGGCGAGCCAGGTCCATTTCAAGATCTTGCAATGCAAGACGGTTCGATGGGGCTTCCGGTTGCTGCGGTGCCGACCGGCGCAGCAACCCCTGGATTCGAGCGATCAGCTCAGAAAAGGCAAACGGCTTGACCAGATAATCGTCGGCGCCGGTCTGCAAACCGTTAACCCTGTCCTCCACTTTGCCCAGCGCTGTCAGCATCAATACCGGTGTTTGTTTCTTGGTGCGCAAGGCGGCCAACAAGGAGAGCCCGTCCATGCCGGGCAACATGGAGTCGAGGATGATGACCGCGTAATCAAACTCCAGACTCATGTGGAGTCCAGTGACGCCGTCGTGGGCAAGGTCAACGACAAAGCCTGCGGTACCCAATCCCTTTTGCAGGTACTGGGCAAGCTTTGGCTCATCTTCGACAACCAATAGTTTCATTTCTTCACGAATCGAAAGATGTCAATTTTGTAAACTTCCTGTTGGCGTTCTGTCACTGCTGTTTATTTATAGTTCATCCATGCCAGTCAGTTGTTCGGCATACCCCAAACCCAATGAACCGAAACATCAATGAAGGAGTTCCATCATGAACGTCAAACAAGCACTTTCCATCCCCGTTCTCTGTGCCGGATTGGCCCTGTCAGGGCAGGTGCTGGCCGAGTCGGTCATTCACAGCACGCCGGAGGGTACGTCGAAATTCTACCCTGCGCACGATACGAGCAGCAAATCCGCCCAGAAGGTGCAACAGGAACTCGATGACCTCAAACGCAATCCGGTTAGCGCTGACGGCCAGTATCGCTATGTTGGTGGTGACCAAGGCTGGGCACTGATTCCTCACGAATATGCCTATCGTGATGGTAAATGGCAACACGTCGATAAACTCCAGCACAACACGCCAGCGCCTTCCATGGACATGACCCCGGAAGAAAAGAAGCAGCGTGACGCGTTGTACCAGGGTGGTTAACTACGCCCCGAGGGGATGTGTCGCCCATCGGATGATGAGCAAGGAAGCTGGTCATCATCCGGTCGCCTCACAATTCAATCCCCTCCGGAAACTTGGCTTTTAAACACTTCTGATCTGTTACTATATCCCTCATGCGTCGCTGGCTGTCCATTTTCCTGTTGATTATCTTGCCGCTCCAGATTTCCTGGGCGGTGGCAGCGACCTATTGCCAGCATGAAACCGGATCGTCACAGCACTTCGGTCATCACGACCACAAGCATCACGCTGAAGATAACGAGAAACTTGTCACAGCTTCTCTTGCCGACGTGGACAATGATTGTGCTGTCTGTCATGCGGGCTGTATTGCCGTATTGACCGCCTTCAGCAGTTCGCTGCCCGAAATCGGTGTTGCTGCTGATCATTTTCGGACAGTTTCGTTTTTGACTTCCCCGCCAGGCGAGCAGCCCGAACGTCCCAACTGGTCCGTCTCCGCCTGATCGGCGGGGCTGGGGCATTTTTCCCAAATCTGTTTGCTGCGGCCTGAGCCGCTAGCTGTGTCATTCCGCTTACCGGATGGCTCCCCGCCGATTCCCCAACGTGTGTTTCATCACTGGAGAATCGGATGTACCCAAGAAATTTAGCTGCTACGTTGTTGTTCCGAACTCTGTTCGGATTCACGGTGTTTGCCAGCACCAACCTCTCGGCGCAGATGCAAGATGCGCTGTCCGCAACAACGTTTGCTCCTGCGCTCGCCAATGAACCAACCGGTTCCTTGACTCTGTCGGCGGCGATTGATCTCGCGCTGACGTCCAATCCGGAATTATCGGCCGCCGCCAACGAATTGCGGGCCGTCGAAGGGGCCTTAATCCAAGCGGGCATTCTGCCCAATCCCGAAATTTCAACCTCCGTCGAAGATACGCAAAACAAGGCTACCCGAACCACGACCATCCAGCTGAACCAACGGATCGAGCTCGGCGGCAAGCGGTCCGCCCGCATTGCGTCTGCCGAACTGGGTCGAGAGGTGGCAGTAGCCGATCTGTCAGTCAAGCACCTTGATGTTCGTGCAACCGTAATCGGTGCCTTTTTCGATGTTCTGGTCGCTCAGGAACGCGTTCAACAGGCCGGGGACTTGCTTAGTCTCGCCCAGCGCGCTAGCCAGGCGGCCTCACGGCGAGTGACCGCCGGCAAGATATCTCCGGTGGAAGAAACCAAGGCTCGTGTGGCGGAAGCTTCCGCCCGGGTGGAGTTGAACCAGGCACAACGAGAACTGGTAACTGCTCGCAAGCGTTTGGCCGCAAGTTGGGGAAGTTCGACGCCTCGGTTCGAGCAGGCCGAAGGACGTACCGATATATTGCCGTCGATCCGCTCTGCTGAAGAAATCAACCGCCGCCTGAACGCCTCCCCGGCGCTTCTTCGTGCACGCCACGAGGCTGCTCGCTTTTCTGCGCTTGCCGATTTGGAGCGTTCGCGACGGATTCCTGACGTTACCGTCAGCCTGGGATCCAAAAAGGTTGAAGAGCTTGGGCGCAATCAAACCATTGTGGGTGTATCGATTCCCTTCCCGATCTTCGACCGCAACCAGGGCAATGTGCTTGAAGCGCAGCGACGAGCCGACAAGGCACGCGACGAACTCAGTGCGACCGAGGTTCGGTTGGGCACGGAGGTAACGCAAAATGAGGAGCGTCTGAAGGCGCTGGTCGTTGAAGCGCAAACCCTGCAAAGCGAAATATTGCCGGGCGCCCGCAGCGCCTATGACGCTGCCAGCAAAGGATTTGAACTGGGGAAATTTAGTTTTCTGGAGGTCCTGGATGCCCAACGAACCTTCTTTCAGGCAAGAGCCCAGTACCTTAGAAGTTTGTCCGATGCGCATCGGACCGCAGCCGAACTGGAGCGCGTCCTGGGCTCCGTCGAGTCAATGTCATCCGCTGTACCCAGCCGTCCGTAGGAGCCCGTTGTGAAAATGAATTTCAACAAGAACACCTTCAATCTCACCAGAAAACAAGGGATCGCTATTGCCGTGATCCTGGCGACAGGAATTGTCGCGGGCGCCTGGATACTGGGAAGCGGCACCTCGAAACCTGCCGGGGATCAGCATGAACACGCCAGCCACGCCGAAGCCAAGGGCCATGCCGATGCCGAGCATCATGGCAGCAAAGCCGGCGATGGACACGACCATGCCAAGGAACACGGAGATTCGGAGCATCATGAGGATACGCCGAAGTCAGGACCGCATGGCGGCAAGCTTTTTTCCGAGGATGGTTTCGGCCTGGAGTTGCTGCTATCCGAAGATGGCGGTGAGCCGAGTTTCCGTGTCTGGTTGTTCCAGCAAGACAAGCCGCTGGTACCAACCGCAGCCAAAGTTTCGATAGCGCTGACGCGACCGGGCGGCGAGAAGCAGGAAATTCTCTTTGCAGCCGAGAAGGACTACCTGAAGAGCACCAGTCCGATTGCTGAACCACATGTATTCGAAGCGGCGATTACGGCGCGTCTGGGCGAAACCCCCTTCCTGTTCATCGATACGCGAGAAGAGGGAAAAATCGAACTGACGGACGAGCAAGTAAAGGCTGCCGCCATCGTTATTCAGAAAGCCACGCCCACCAAAATCAAAACTGCCGCGCAATTACCCGGCGAAATCCGCTTCAACGAGGACCGTACAGCGCATGTCGTTCCCCGTCTTGCCGGCGTCGTCGAGAGTGTTCCCGCCAATCTGGGTCAGACAGTCAAGCGCGGCCAGGTTCTGGCAGTGATCGCGAGCACAGGCCTGTCCGAACAACGCAGTGAACTGCTGGCAGCACAGAAGCGCCTCTCGCTGGCTAAATCCATGTACGAGCGGGAAAAGAAGCTCTGGGAAGAAAAAATTTCTGCCGAGCAAGACTACCTGCAAGCCCAACAGACCTTAAGGGAGACCGAAATCGCTGTTGCCAACAACCAGCAAAAATTGATTGCGCTCGGTGCAAGTGCCACGGTTTCGGGCAGTCTCAATCGCTACGAAATCCGTGCCCCTTTTGACGGTATGGTGGTTGAAAAACACATCGCGCTTGGCGAGGCTGTCAAGGAAGATGCCAGTATTTTCACGATTTCCGATTTGTCTACGGTTTGGGCGGAGATTGTCGTTCCGGCCAAGGATTTGAACGTCATCCGGGTGGGTGAAAAGGTTGTTGTCAAGGCGACTGCCTTCGACTCGAAAGCCGAAGGGAGCATCTCCTACGTTGGTGCCTTACTCGGGCAGGATACGCGTACAGCGAAGGCGCGGGTCACCTTGGCCAACCCGAAAATGGCCTGGCGCCCTGGCTTGTTCGTGAATGTCGAAGTCGTTTCCGGCGAGGCGGAGGTTCCTGTCAGTGTGCTTTCCGAAGCCATCCAGACAATCGGTGACAAGAGTATCGTTTTCATCAAGGTGCCGGATGGCTTCGTTGCGCAACCGGTGACCCTGGGCCGTTCCGATGGCAAATTCATCGAAGTGGTGAGCGGGATAAAGGCTGGAAGCTCTTATGCAGCGTCGGGCAGCTTCATTCTGAAGTCGGAGCTCGGCAAGGGTAGCGCCGAGCACAGCCACTAAGGCGAGGGAGAACGACATGTTTGAACGCATCATTCGCCTTGCCATCGAGCACCGCTGGCTGGTCTTGCTGGCCGTGCTCGGCATGGCCGGGCTAGGCATCTATAACTATCAGCGCCTGCCGATCGACGCGGTACCGGATATCACGAATGTTCAAGTACAGATCAACACGGCTGCTCCGGGCTATTCACCGCTGGAAGTCGAGCAGCGGGTGACTTATCCGGTCGAGACCGTCATGGCCGGTCTGCCGCATCTGGAACAAACTCGCTCCCTGTCTCGTTATGGTTTATCTCAGGTTACGGTGATTTTCAAGGATGGAACGGATATCTATTTTGCCCGCCAACTGGTCAATCAGCGGATTCAGGAAGCCAAGGAAAAACTCCCGGCAGGAATAGCGCCGGCAATGGGGCCGATCTCGACCGGGCTAGGAGAAATCTACCTCTGGACGGTGGAAGCGGAGGATGGCGCCAAAAAACCGGATGGCACCTCTTACATGCCGACCGATCTGCGTGAGATTCAGGATTGGATTATCAAGCCGCAATTACGCAACGTGACGGGCGTGACCGAGATCAACTCGATTGGTGGCTTCGCCAAAGAGTATCAGGTCGCACCCAGCCCTGAAAAGCTGGCTTCCTACGGCCTGACCCTTCAGGATGTGGTGATTGCCATCGACCGCAATAACAGCAACGTTGGCGCTGGATATATCGAGAAGCGCGGCGAACAGTATCTGATTCGTGCGCCTGGCCAGGTACGGAGTATCGAGGATATCAGGAACGTCATCCTGGGCAATGTTCAAGGCGTGTCGATTCGTATCCGTGACGTCGCCGAGGTCGGCATCGGTCGCGAACTGCGCACTGGCGCCGCGACTGACAACGGTCGGGAAGTCGTGCTCGGCACGGTATTCATGTTGATCGGCGAGAACAGTCGCACCGTCTCGCGGGCGGTCGACCAAAAAATGGCCGAAATTAACCGCAATCTGCCGGAAGGTATCAAGGCGGTGACTGTCTATGATCGCACCGTCCTGGTGGACAAAGCGATCAGTACCGTCAAGAAGAACCTTCTGGAAGGCGCCGTATTGGTCATCGTCATTCTGTTCCTGTTCCTCGGCAACATCCGAGCGGCAGTAATCACCGCCATGGTGATCCCGCTCTCCATGCTATTCACATTTTCGGGGATGGTGACCTACCATATTAGCGCCAACCTGATGAGCCTCGGCGCTCTCGACTTTGGGATCATCATTGACGGTGCAGTCGTCATCGTCGAGAACTGTGTTCGCAGACTAGCCCATGCTCAGGCACATCACGGACGACCATTGACGCGAACAGAGCGCTTCCATGAGGTCTTTGCAGCTTCCCGCGAAGCACGGCGTCCTCTACTCTTCGGTCAGCTCATCATCATGATCGTCTATCTGCCGATTTTCGCGCTCACCGGTGTTGAAGGAAAGATGTTCCACCCCATGGCCTTTACCGTGGTCACCGCGCTCGTGGGTGCCATGATCCTCTCCGTCACCTTCATTCCAGCAGCCGTCGCACTGTTTATAGGTGAAAAGGTGGACGAAAAGGAAAACTTCCTCATGCGGGCAGCCAAGCGCTGGTATGAGCCCGTTCTGGCTGGCGTCATGGCAAACAAACCCGTGGTGTTAGTCTTCACGGCAGTCGTGGTTCTTCTCTCAGGCTTGGTCGCTACGCGCATGGGGAGTGAATTTGTGCCGAGTCTGAATGAAGGCGACTTCGCGATCCAGGCACTGCGCATTCCGGGAACAAGCCTCTCACAGTCGGTGGCCATGCAGCAACAATTGGAAAAACAGCTCAAGGCCGAGTATCCGGAGATCGATAGAATCTTTGCGAGAACTGGCACGGCCGAAATCGCCTCAGATCCGATGCCCCCCAATATTTCTGATGGCTACATCATGCTGAAGCCCGAAACCGAGTGGCCGGAACCACGGAAGTCGCGGGACGAACTGCGGGCGGCCATCCAGGAGACCGTTGGAAAGTTGCCAGGGAATGCCTATGAGTTTTCCCAGCCGATCCAGTTGCGTTTCAATGAACTGATCTCCGGGGTGCGCAGCGATGTTGCCATCAAGATATTTGGTGACGATATGGACGTGATGAACGAAACGGCCAGCAAGATTTCCGCTGTCTTGGAAAAAATCCCAGGCGCTTCCGAGGTCAAGATCGAACAGACGACGGGCTTGCCCATGCTGACCGTGAATATCGATCGGGAGAAGACGGCTCGTTATGGACTCAATATTGGCGATGTTCAGGATGCAATCTCGACCGCGATTGGTGGCCGAGAGGCTGGAACCATGTTTGAAGGTGACCGCCGCTTCGATATTGTTGTGCGTTTGCCGGATAACCTGCGCTCGGATCTCGAATCGCTGAAGCGTTTGCCAATCGCTTTGCCGAAGGGGGCTGCTGCTGGAAATGGGGTTGAAGCACGTACGACCTATATTCCCTTGGGTGAAGTCGCCAGCCTTGAGATCGCACCGGGTCCGAACCAAGTTAGTCGTGAAAACGGCAAGCGTCGCGTTGTTGTCAGTTCGAACGTTCGGGGACGAGATATTGGCTCCTTCGTTAGCGAGGCTCAGGCAGGCCTAGCCGGGGTCAAAATTCCGACCGGATACTGGACTGCTTGGGGCGGAACTTTCGAACAACTGGAATCGGCTTCGAAACGCCTCAAGATCGTGGTGCCCGTAGCCTTGCTGTTGGTATTTACCCTCCTGTTCGCCATGTTCGGGAACGTGAAGGACGGCCTGCTGGTCTTTACCGGCATTCCGTTCGCGCTCACGGGTGGTGTCGTCGCGCTCTGGCTGAGGGACATTCCGCTTTCGATTTCGGCCGGCATCGGTTTCATCGCCTTGTCCGGCGTGGCGGTACTGAACGGTCTGGTGATGATTTCCTTCATTCGCAATTTGCGAGAAGAAGGACGCTCTCTGGATGACGCCATTCATGAAGGGGCGCTGACTCGCCTGCGTCCTGTCCTGATGACGGCTTTGGTGGCTTCCCTCGGTTTTGTCCCCATGGCGATTGCCATAGGAACTGGCGCTGAAGTCCAACGCCCGCTCGCTACGGTGGTGATCGGCGGCATCCTGTCATCGACTGCGCTGACGCTGCTTGTTTTGCCACTGCTATATCGCCTAGTCCATGGCAAGGATGCAGACGAGGAGGACTTTACGGCAATACCGGACACCACGACAAGCTAGCGGGGTAATTTTACGATCCGCTCGGAGTCGGACAGGCCTGTCACCATGACAGCTTGGCTCCTTGCGGATTGTCCCCGCTGATGTTGAAGGAGATCAATATGGGATTCTTGGAAAAGCTCATGAGAAGCGTAACCAGCAGCCATCATGACAAGCATGGCGGTAGCGATTACTCCGGTCGGCATGGTGGTAAGCATCAAGCCAGGGGAGATAACTATCCACAGAATGCCGCCGCACCTGCACCAAGTTCGGCGACCAAGGCTTGTCCAGACTGTGGAGCACCGAGCGTTTCGGACGCCAGCTCTTGCGTTCAGTGTGGACTGGCTTTCAACGCTGGTCGCTGCCCTGGATGCCAAACCGAGCTGGCATCCGGCGCTAAGTTCTGTCCGACCTGCGGAAAACCTGCTGGTAGTTGATTCAAAGCCGTTCACCAAGTGCTAAGCCACCTTCTACACCATCACCTTGAGTTTCAACTGCTCTTTATCGGGTTATGCCTGGTCGCGGTCATTTTTGGCTTTTGTGTTTTTATCGGAATGAACGAACGCAGACGGAAGCCTGTGGAGAAATACAGTGCCCTGCTAATCAGGCGATTGCGGCGCCGAAGGCGTTGAAAAAAACGTTGCCGGACTTCAGCCGAGTACGCGCCAACAGATTTATCACACGAAAGGAAAGCCATGAAAATTGCACATTTTATTTTTGCCCTTGCGCTGGGAACGTCCGGCCTCGTCGGAGCAGCTGGCGATCATGATCACGGTCATGAACACAAACCACTGCACGGCGGCATTGTTACCGAAGTCAAGGATATGGACTTCGAACTGGTAGCCAAGTCCGACAGCATCCAACTGTATCTGAGAGATCACGGCAAGCCGGTCGATGTCTCGAAAGCCTCGGCAAAGGTCACACTACTGTCAGGAAGCCAAACTCAAGAAGTCAATCTTCAAGCGGACGGCGACAAACTAGCGGCCAAGGGTGCGTTCAGCATTTCATCTGGCACCAAGGTTGTTGCTCAAGTGAATTATGCGGGCAAATCCACCAACGCCCGATTTGTTTTGAAGTAAGTCGAAGATCGGTAATTAGGCCGTCTTTGGTACGTGCCGGCCTAATTACCTTTGCAGCCCCCGCCAAATACAGGTACGCCGGACATGTTGCAGCATTTGAGCACCTCTGCTTCTACACCCGCACAGGTCTTAGTCGTCTGGGCAATGATTATTGCGGTTTTTCTGGGCATATGGTTACTTGAGCGCTATCTGAGACGCCGGAAAAAACGTCTGCCATTTTCGAAGCGGCTTGCCTCGAGAATAAGGCATGCCCACGGAAATATACGAGGAAGAAAATAATCTCGCTCGGCCCAGAATATTGTTTTTAGCTGATTTCCAGATTTCTTCCTGTCTTTGAAGCAATTGATCTCATTTCCTGTTCCCACAAAGATGAGCTCTCGGACTTCGTGACAGGACTGGCTGGCCCGCTAATTTTTCGGTAATCTCATCCTGGCTGATCGTGCGACCAGATTCTATTCTTCAGCTTTTAATTCCTCTAATTGGGCACCGATTTGTCATGCACTCGGTTACCGGTTATGCAGTCCGCTAAGGTATCTAAATTAGACTGAACAGCGAGAGAAGGCGCATGGCTGCTTGGCCAAGAAATTGTCATTTGGCATTAGCGTGGAGCGGCCACTGTAATTTGCGGATTCGACCAGTGGATGAACATTTGTAACCTGCCATTCGGCAGGTAATGGCGCGAAGGTCAGCATTGGGCACCGACTTGCCGTTCAACTTGGGCTGGTCAAGTTGATGAATAGCCTGGTCAACGCCGATGCAATTCGGTGGTCAACACAGCAAGATTCCACAGAAAAAAGAGACTCGGATGAGTCTCTTGGGGTTAGTGGGTTACAGCTCGTCGGCCAAAATTCAATTTTTCCTTCGCTGGTGGTGCCACATATTTTTTGTCGGCAATGCTGTCTGTCCAGCACTCGTCGGAATGGCTGGCAGGGGGCTTCCATGCAAGTGGGTCGTCATCAAAATCGTCGGCAAATGGATCGCAGTCGTTGAATGGCTGCTTGATCTTGCTGTCGTGCAAGCCAGACTGGGCTTGTTGGACAGCTACCTTTTCTGCGGGCGTAGGCGACACTTCGCTTGCGCCAGATTCGGCATTTGGAGGTACAGCCTGAACTGATGGCATTTCGGTCTTTGCAGGCATAGTGAAATTGATTGGCTTGATCCTGTGTTTTGCGAGTTCAAGCTTGTTCTTGGCTGGCAATGGTTTGGACGGTTGGGTCACAAGGGATAGCAAACCAGTTTCTGCGCCATTTGCTTGATCATCAATTGCGGGAGCCGCAGCCGATGGGCAAGTCAAACTGAAGAAGTCACTGACCTTGATATGCTGAGCAAAGCGTTCGCGGGCATCAGACAATTTGGGAAACTTGAAGTAACGTCCAATGGCTTTGCTTTTCCACTCGGTATAACTATCAGGAAATTGAAAAATTTTCTGCATCTGAGCATTGAAACTCTGCTGGCTGAAATTGATGATGTTGCGCCCAGGGATTTTATGGAATGACTGAAAATGCTCAAAAAGCTCAGCGCGGGGAATGGCAAGCTCTTGGCTCTCCATGTTGTCGGTCATGTAGCGTTTGTCACCGGGAATTGGGTCAATCGCACCAGCCAAAATATTGAAGATGAAATTCTCTACAGGCTCTAGGTTCTGCGCCTTGATCAAATTCTTGGCATCAGTTTCAATCGAAATGGTCGGCTCAAAATGGGTGTAATCCACTTCGTTCTGGAAAAAGTGCACCAAAGCATTCGCGCCGCCGTTGTTTAGCCAGTCATAGTAGGATTTGAAATAAGGCTTGTAGCCAATGAGCTTGTTGCTGCAAGTGAAGGCATTGTGACGGCGGTCACTATCCTCAATACGAACTGGGTTGTCATTATTGCTGGTAAAAATGTGAAATGAATAATTCTGGATTTCCACCGAAGTGATGTTCTTGATCCTGCTCTTGCGAGTGTTGCCGGTGATCAATGGCTTGATCTGCTCATTCGTCTTCTTGTCACCAGAGAAAATTGACTCTTCGTGCAGAAAATATTTGGTGTGGTGGTACTCATGATTGAAACCGGTCAAGAGATCGTCAAGGTTATCCACGACAGCGGTATGGTTCGGACACATAGCGCGAAGTGTCTCGGAAATGGTGGTTTTGCCTGAACCCTGCTTGCCTTGAAGGATGATTGTCGTGTCGGTTCGGATGTGTGGGAACTTCACGGTGTAGCCGATCAACTTGATGATATGGGCCTTCTGCTCAGCAGTGCCTTCAATAAGGTTTTCAATGTGGTTCAGAAATGGCGTGACATCGCCTTTGATCGGATCGGCAAATCCAGTCCAAAAATTGAAGATCTGGGGATCGTTAAACTTTGGGTTGGGGTCAAAAACTGTGCGCTTGTAGCTGGTGCAAATATCAGTGCGAGTTTCAAGCCAGAAATTGGCGAATGAAACGTCAACCTGATACGTGGATTTATTGTATTGCTTGTCAATTTTGAAGTGAGACTTGATCTTTGACTTGCAGAACTCTGCCTGTGAAAAATAGGAGTATGAGAAGTCATTGACGAAGGATTCGCTACCATCATTATTGGTGCTCGCACGCTGGTGAAGGATAGGGCTAATCACTACTGATTTTCCACCCATGTCTTCAACAAAGAAGTAATCCGAAAATTCTTCGCAGTATTGAGCCATGAGTGACTTGTCATTGAGTGATGAGCAAGCATTGTATGTTTCTTCTTTCTTGAGAATGTCTAGGTAATTGACATTGTCCTTTCGTTTTATTAGAGTCATATGGAACCTTTCTTGTTGTTAGCTATTGTTTGGTTTTGAGTGCGGCTTTGGCGAGTCGCATTTTTATTGTTTACTTCAAATTAAATACTTGGCTTGTCTTTAGTTCAGTAGCCTTGCCTTGAAGGAATGAGCGTGTAAGGGCTTGCCAATTAACTCCAGCTTCGCGCAAGTCTCTTATGTCCTTCAAAAGATCGTCATCAACGACGACATTGAAAAATTTGTGTGTCTTCTTTACTTTGTTCATTTAACTTCTCCTATGTGGTTTGATTACATCTAACAGATTGTTTCTGATTGTCAAGTTTGAAAATATTGTCAAGTTTCAATAAGCTTGAGTAGATTTGACTTTTAATTTCCCCGGCTTCCCCAAGCACCCCAGGCTTTTCGGAAACTCATACAAGGGGGGTGTATATACCCCCCTTTCTTCTTAATTTGAAAAAGAATGGGGTACTTGGGGAAATCCTTGAAAAGCCCCTTGAATTAAGGTATTGCCCCTCCCCATGTGCCTGGGGAAGCCCTGGGGAAGTTGGGGTAAAAGTGGGGTAAATTGTCTGAAATTGTGAGTGGTTCATGATTTATTGCTCCTGATTTGTTGAAATTGCCCCAAAGCCTGGGGGCGTTTCCCCAGATCTTCCCCAAGTGCCTGGGGAAGAATTACTTTCCATCATTCATCGCAGCGACTGTTTCGATGAATTCTTCAATCATGCAGTCTTGAATAGAGAGCAATAAATTCAAAGCTTTCTTGCCACGCGCATGGCGGATTCGTTTCGCAGTGCTGTTGATTAGGTTGGTGTAGTAGTAAAGTTCATTTGTATAGTTCATGGTTATTCCTTTCAGGGTAAGTAGTAAATAGCGTTTCGTTTCATTTCACGGATAAGCTTTGCTTTTTTCTGCTCTGGGTCATCTAGGCAGAAAGTTGCCCAAAAATGTCCGGGTAGGCGGAATGACTCACAAATCTCAATGCTGAAGACATCGCTTATGAACGTTTCCTCAGCATACAAAGCACGATCAATAGCAGTATCTACGGTGTTGCAAAGTGCTTCGCCAAAGACGGCATAATTCCAGTCAGTGAGTTCATCGAATTCTTGTTGTGAACATTCTTCATAGAATTCCTCAATGGATATGCATTCAAAACCAGTGCAAATCTTCTCTGATATGTCGGACCTGATCTGCGCTGCATAGGCATTTGCGACAAAAAGGCGTGGCTTGGTGCTGTAAAACAATTTCGCTTTTTGCATGGTTTTTCCTTTCGTTAGTTAATTAATATACGTAGATGGTGTTGAATTGTTTTTTGATTTGAAGGAGATGCGCGTCATGCACTTCTTTGTTATCCCCTACTGATTGAACAAAACTTTCAATATCAGCGCGGGACTTGAATCCTAGTAAAGTTGTTTTCCATCGCTCTTCCATTTCGTCAATATATAAGTCGAGATCTCCGTAGTAGCCCCACATAAGCGCCACAAGGTCATGGAAGTGAAACCACTGACTACTTGGCATACTCTCCTCGTCCCGGATACATTGCTCGTAGACCATGAAGCTCGTTAGAATTGACTCTTTGATTTTGTTGGTTGATAAGTTAGCCATTGATTTGATAAGAGTTTCGCCTAGTTGTTTGTTGTTGTTCATCTCATTTCCTTTCGTTGTAATTGATTGAGATTTTTTAGAGCGTTGCATGTATATTGGTAATAACTGGATCGTTTCTATTGAAGTCATCTCTCGCATTAGGAAAGTACTGATTTGGAAGAAGTGAAACCAACTGAATATTTTCCAAATTCATGATCTTCCAGCCGTATTCATCAGTACAGCTTGTTCCCCCAGTTTGAAAACAACGAAGATACTCATTGCCATTTTTTGCGGCACCGACAATGTGTGGTTCAATAATTCGTGGTAATCCTTTGTACACAACAACAAGAATTTGCTTGTCTTTAATTGCGTAATTGATGATGTTCATTTTGTTTCCTTTCGTTTGTTGTTAAAGTGAAGCCATTCTGCGCTTTTGTTTAAAATACTTCGATGAACTAATATGATCGATTCGTTCATCACATTCGCTAGCACACTCAATCAATAAATCTGATGAACTAGCAAAGCGTATTCGTTCATCAAATCTGCTAGACTTTTGCTCACAAGTACGGGGTGTATGAATGTCAAAAACCAGCAAAAAAGTCTTGGAAATTGTGAAGATCCGTGGGTCTAGGTGGGTGACCATGTGCTTGAGACTGGCGTATGCCAAATCCAACGGCACTTATTTGTCTTCAGGGATGGTCAGCCAGGCTCAAATGGCTCGTATGTCAAAGGAAGTCCCTGATAAAGATTTGTGGTCCAAGTACAAGCTTGGATTTGCGGAGCCCCCGCCCAGCACAGTCAACGCCGTGGAGAAGAGCCTTCCTGGTAGCGCGGAAATTTGGCTGAAGGGACCTGGGGGTCTGCATTTATGGGATGTGCTTGCAGGTAATAGCGGCAAGCACGATCAGTTGCTCTATGGTGTGCTGGACACAGAGCTGCTAGATGAGATTGATCTACCTAGCTGGACCTTGCGAGCACGGATGCCGTTCAAGGCTATGGCTTTGCTTGACAAGGTCCAGGCCTTGATTGAAATCAGCATTCCTGACAAATACTGGTCAAGAGAAATGTGGAAGAGACCTACTGATAGGTCTCCCGATTACTCTGTTGAGCGTTGGAAGTCGTTGCCTACTGACGGTCTGCGTCGTAGTTTGAAGAGTCGGCTGACTGTGACTGAATCTTTTCCGTCACTAGATGGCGAACCAGATGCCCTTAGCAAATTGGAATATGAAAGAAATTTAGGCTGGGGGTGGCGTGACCATGTGCAGAATGACTTGGAAGAGCTACAGGAAATTGATTACCCCGATCATGTACCTGTTGAAGCGACTTCTTTCAATCGTGATGACTACTTCCTGACACTTTCTGAACTGGTCGCGAAAAGGGTAAATGTATTGATGTATGCCCATGCTGAAGGGAAAAAGAAGTATTTGATACGAAAGACTAACGATGGTCGTTTCGCATTTCGGCTTCTTGATCATAGGCGGCTCCTTGCATTCATTTCTGCTCTCGTCCTTCTTCGTGACAACGGAAGTTATGAGCACGTATTCAGATATATAGCAGAAGGTCTAAAAGACCCAATCACTGAAAAGTTTGGCAAGGATGTCTACGCCTACATCGTCGCTGATGAAAATAAATTTGACGGCTACTTATCCGTCATCAATAAGCCAAAGAAGAAGGTAAAGGCATTTGCAAACGATAGCGGTAACTTATGCCAAACTTGATCAAGTTCTCATCGGTTTAGTTTCCCTTCGCTACACTGATAATGTCCCGCATCGGTATCTTCTCAAAGCAGTCATTCCAGTGACTTGCGAACTGGTTGATGAGCATGATCAGCGGGGTATCCAAGGTAAAAACTTCATTGACCCATAGGGGATCGTTCTCGTATTGGTGACTTTCAATTGTGTAGGTCAAGGCATATTTACCTTGGCTGTCATCAATGACCCGATAGCCAAACTCGCGCATGTGGCAACCCAGATCATTGAGTTGCTTGGTGAAGGTAAGGATGTTGTCTATGGCTTGCTGGGTGTCTGCTCGTTCAAAGGCCTGCCCAAAGGCATCCAGAATTTGCTGACTGCTGGAAAAATAGAACTCGCCGTGTTCTGTTAGGCAACGGGCTATATTTTGTCCGAGTACTGTGTTCGGGCTGGCGTAGAAGCCTGATTCTTCAAGTTTGCTTGGGCGTCCGTGCATGGTCATGCTCGCGTAAAAAAGCCCACCGAAGTGGGCTTGTGTAATGTGCTGTGTTGGTTAGGCGGTCTTCTTCGACTTTGACGGGGTGCCGTTACTCTTAAGACCAAAAGCCTTGTAGAAAGCCGCTTTGTTCTTAAAAATCCGCTTATTTGGGTTGCGGCCATCGGGATGGGAAATCTCCAGCCATGCTTTGAAGTCGGGGGTGATTTTGGTCATGCAGTCATCAATACCTTTGGCGATAATCGCTTGAACAAATTTCTGCTTCCAGGAAGCGCCACGCGGGCCGTTATTGAAGTCCCATTCATATTCAGAAGGTACTGTGCCATCGGCTTGCGGTTCAACTGTGAAACCGTAATCTGCAAGCTGAAATGTTCCCACGACAAGTCTTTCTTGTTGTGTATTTGTTATGTTTTTCTTTCCACTAGCCTTGATTAGTTCAAAATGAACTGCTGCTGTTCTTAAATCAGCAACAGTGTATGCTTTGCCAATCAAACGAGTTAGCTCAATCTTTTTTTCTTTGATTGATTCAATAATTCCAGATATTTCTGCATCTCTATCATTTTGCCATTTTTTCTTAGAATCAGTCAGTTTGATAAGTGTATCTAGATCGGATTTGGTCAATCCTTCGGAAACTTTCTTGCCGAGTGCATCTAGTTCTGTTTGTTGTGGAAAAATCATCTGGATTCCTTTCAAGGTTGTGAGTCTGTCTGATCCAACAAAGCATCAAATTTTGTTTGCTTATCTTCATCGATCATAGCATCAAGTTTTCTTGCGTCAATGCTTCGCCCGGACATCATGTAGATATATTCCTTGGTTGGTATGGTAAGAGTTGCTTAAGATGAAACCAATTTTTTGCCTTCTCATTCTTTTCTTTATTGAAAACCTGTCTTTCTTCATCATGATGATCTTGTCAAGACTGCCTATGACAAGGGGTAGTGGCTTAGAATGGCGGGGTGCCGTTGTATCGGATGCTGACGAGCCCGGTTCCTAGGGGGGCGGTGTCCCCTTGTTGAACACATAACTAGACAGTTCAGGGCCATGATCACATCCTTCCATGCCAAGTATTTCGCTCATGAGCTGACCAGGCGGCATGGGCCGAACGATGCCGGCAGGCTGTCCCAGTCGCTGTTTGATGCCAGTGTTGACCTGAACCCGCACCAGATTGAAGCGGCACTGTTCGCTTTGAAGTCGCCACTGTCCAAAGGTGTTCTACTGGCAGATGAAGTCGGCTTGGGCAAGACCATATCCGTGGCTTTACGAAGTGCCTGCTGAGTTTGCGGGCAAGATTAAGGAAGCCCACATCACCTTAGACTTGTATCCCAAGCTGGAAGCATTGGCCAGTCAGGACAAGGGCGGTGCCGGTCCTGAAGGCAATATTCGGCACATGGGTAAGATTGCCAGTGAAACCATGGCACTGTTTGACTTTGATCGCATCTACTTGGCGGTGCAAGAGTTCAAGCAACTGCGAAGCTGGAGCAACCTGCGACTAGACAGTGCTCGCCTGGTGGATTTTTGTCTGAACCATCATGACTGGTACACGTTGTTCATCCCGAAATCTGAACTGAACATTCGTGGCTTTGCCGATATTCTCAAGCAAGAGGACATCCTGATCCGTCTGTTACAGGACTATACGGACCGGTTCTACAAGTCACTGAAGACGGCCTACGAAGGTCAGTTCTACGACATTGTGAATGTCAAAGAAGATGATGACACGCTGCTCAAGGTTTATCAGTTTGAGATTGAAGATACTGAAGACGGCGAAGCCTACGAGAAAAAACTCAGGGTTCTTCAGGAGCTGGTGAAGTCGGGTGACTTGGGTGAAGCCAGCAAGTGGAATGCGGGACAGATGGTTGCCATTTGCTTTGATAGTCACCTGTACTACCCCTTGTTTGCCATTGAAGGTGCAGTTCCACTGAAGATGCGTCCTCTGGCTTTTGATGCCCCCAGTGAAATTCAGTTTGTCCGTGACCTGGAGTCCTTCTACCAGTCGCCATTGGGTAAAGCCATCCTTGGCAAGCGAAGTCTTTACCTACTGCGCAACGCCGATACCAAAGCCAAGGGGTTGGGTTTTGCCTTGGCGGGCAATTTTTACCCCGACTACCTGCTATGGCTGGTAGATGAAGAAACAGGCCAGCAGTGTCTGAACTTCATTGATCCGAAGGGCATTCGGCAGATGAATCTGACCGATCCCAAGTTGGGGTTATACAAAGAAGTGAAGGTGCTTCAGGAAAAACTGGGGGACCCCAAGCTGACCTTGAATGCATTCATCTTGTCCGGGACAGCATTTGGCGACTTGCTGAATGTAACCTGTAAGCAACAAGAGCTGGAAGACCGGAATGTTCTGTTCATGAACGAAGGTGGGCAGGCTTACCTGAAGAAAATGTTTGAACGGACTGGGGTGCTCTGACAGTTCAATTCAACGATTTAATGAATTGAAGACTTCCACAGCTCGCACCAGTGGGGGGGCGTTCCTGTTTCATTTTCCAGCGCCTGTTGTCATGTTGCATACTAGCCGAACCCACCACGACAGCCGGCCACAATGGGATTGTTTGATTGAACCTGCTCTTCAACGGTCAGAGTCAAACTTTTCCTTTTGGTCGACTTTTATCTGATCCATTACTGGATAAATCCAGTTGTAGTTCATCGTGAGCAATCTTGCTGTTGAAAAAAAGAATCAGATTCTCGATGGTGTCTCGTTGTTGTTCCAACTTGGAAACAAAGCCTTTCATGTTAAAAATGTGTGAAAGGTCTTCAATGTTGGCTTCTTTCTTGGAGGGGTGTTTCCCAACTTCAGCAACAACGGGCTTTGATTTTGGTTTTTCAACTTCCTGAACTTCTTCATCTAGCATGAAGCTAGCAACTGAATAGATGGAGTAGAAAACATTTTTTCCAATGTTCTTGTGCTTGATTGGAAATAGCTCTTTTTTCCGAAGAAGGCTCTGTTGCTTTGAGGAAACCGGTATCTCCTGAGATAGTTGTTTGGGAGTAATAAATTTTTTCCCATACTTTGTTTCAAGGTACTCCAACAGGTCTTTCTTGGCTTCCACTTCAAGCTCTCAGCGTAATAGCAATTGTCGAATAATACTATGGGCTTGAGGCCTTGTGCCGTCAGCCTTAAAGGGAATTGGCGTTCTTCCAAGTGGTGCTGTAGGCTGCTAGAATGCCGGCTGCGCCTCCGTAGTTGAATGGATACAACAAACCCCTCCTAAACAAAATTGGGCAACATTGAGCGAAAGCCAATGCTTGAATGACCTTAAATTCGGTGAACCCTCTGGGTGCAAACTCGTGGCAATGCCGAGCCAAGCCACTTTTGAAGTGGAAGGTGTAGAGACTAGACAGGGTCAACCTAAGAGTATTTTGCTTATGGTTAAGGCATAGTCCAGACCACGAACACAATTTATTGTGGCAATGAAAATTGAAGTGGCATGAAGGGTTAGGTACAGGTTCGATTCCTGTCGGGGGCACCAGGCTCATAGAATAGGAACTGCGTCAAGTTCCTTTTTCTCCATCTTTCAGAATGCCATTGTCTTATAAGCGCACCAAATTTGGGACGGGGTGTAGCGAAATGGGACGGGATTTGAATGGATTTGATGGGAGTGTTGCTATTTAGCAACTAAACATAAAATCAAATTAAATCAACATGTTAGATTGATTATTTGCCCTGTTTTCCCCTCGCAAATAGTCAAAAGTGACTGCTTAGGAGGGGCGTGTTATATCCATTTAACTATGGAGGCAAACTGTGCATTCCGGCAGGCGCGCATTGTACCGGTGCTGACGGTGCTTGTGATAGATTGCGCCAAAGTGAAAAACTATAAAAGGGGGAATTCCATGTTTGCTTATATGCAACGTCGTCCAATTGCTCAGCAATTGATTGCGGCGACAGTCGCGGCACTGATTCTGGTCTTTTCGGTGATGACGTTCATCGTGCAGCGCAAGGCGGATAGCGCTGCCGTCACTGTGGCTGAACAGAATTTGCAACATGAAGCGAAGCTGATGGCGGGTACGCTCGATTCCCTGTTCGAGGCGGTCAAGGTGCGCGGCGAAAGCCAGTCCCAATTTTTTGTTCGTTCTGCTGGCGGTAAGCCAGAGTTGGGGCAGGGAACGGTAAAAACCGGTGATGTTGAGTTGCCTGTAGTCAAACTGGGTAATGAGGTGCTCAATGGCAACGAGCGCATTTTGCGAGCATTTCGCGAATTGACCGGAGAAGAGGCCGCGCTGCTGGTCGTCAAGGATCAAAAGGTCTATCGCTTGACTACCTTGTTGAAGGACAAGGAGGGCAAGCCGATGCATGGTGTGCCCATCGCCGATAACGATCCTGTAGCCAAGGCCGTCCTGGCAGGGCAGGACTATCATGGCCTGGCGATTCGTGGCGGAAAATACAATTTCAGCACCGTCAAGGTGCTCAAGGGGGCGGATGGCAAGGTGTGGGGGGCTTATTCGGTGCGAATCGTGCTGGATGGAGAGTTAAAGCGTATCCGCGAGCAGTTTGGTAGCCTGGTTGCCGGCAAGACTGGCTATGTCTTCATTGTTCGGCCGACCGATGAAAAGACCGTTGCCGAGTTCGTTCTCCATCCGACGTTCCAGGAAAAGCTGCTTTCCGAAGTCGATGTGCCGCCATCGGCCAAGGCCCAGATTGCCGAGGTTATCGCTCGCAAGAACGGCGCGTTTCATTACAAATTGCCGGATGCTTCGGGCAGCGAACGCGAGAAGATTGTCTACGCCGCTACCTCAACAGCCTGGGGCTGGACCGTGGTTACCGGTAGTTGGCTCGACGAGTACCTCGAAGAGAGCCGTGCGCTGCGCAATTTGGTCATTTTGATCAGCGCGGTGGCCGCATTGATTCTTTCTGTCCTGATCTACGTGCTGGTCAACGCTCGTTTGCGTGGCTTGGGTCATTTGGTGCAGGAAGTTGCCAAAGTCAGTGCCGGTGATTTGCGTGCCTCGGCCCAGGATGCCGTTCCGGATAGCAAGAATGAGGTTCATGCCATTGCGCATGCCTTTAACCTGATGTCCGAAAGCATGCGCAATCTGGTGCGTGGTGTGGCCAACTCCTCGACTCAGGTCGGTGTCGCTGCCAATGAATTGCACGGTGCGGCAAACATGGCGATGCAGAGTTCCGAGCAGGCTTCGCAATCGGCCTCGGGGATTGCGGCTTCGGTCGAAGAATTGTCGGTCAGCATTACGCACGTGGCCGAGAACGCCGATCACGCCGCCAGAATCTCGGAGGACGCCAAGGCGGTGACCGGGGCAGGGCGCGATGTCGTGCAGAAGGCGATGAACGAACTGGAACGCGTCGCCGTCGATATCAATGAATCAGCCGGCCTGATCCAGTCGCTTGGTGAGCGCTCCAAGCAGATTTCCAGCGTGGTTGGCGTGATTCGTGAAATTGCGGAACAGACCAATTTGCTGGCGCTTAATGCTGCTATCGAAGCCGCCCGGGCCGGTGAGGCGGGTCGTGGCTTTGCCGTGGTGGCCGATGAGGTGCGCAAGCTGGCTGAACGAACCGCCATGTCGACGCAGGAAATTTCGACGACCGTCACGGCCATTCTTCAGGAAACCGGCAGTGCCGTTCAGCGCATGCAGTCGGTCAGTGCCAACATGACGGGCAGCGTCGGTCTGGCGCGTGAGGCGGGCGATTCACTGCAGATCATTGACGAGCGGGCACAGCAAACGGTTGAGGTTGTTCACGGCATCGCTGACAGTACGCGCGAGCAAAGTGCTGCCAGTCAGGAGATCGCCCGACTGGTCGAAAACATTGCCCAGGCGGCCGAAGGTAGCAGCAGCCGCGCGGCCCAGAACAGCGAGCGGGCGCAGAATCTGCAGCGTCTGGCGGGCGACTTGCAATCACAGCTTTCCCGCTTCCAGACCTGAGCGGATAGAATCGCCTCTTTCCCAACGCGGCACCCAGCTGGGTGCCGCTTTTATTTTGAGCCATGGCCTTCCTAAAACTCTCTGCAGCTTGTCTTGCCTACGGCCACGTGCCGCTTCTCGATCACGCCGATTTTTTGCTCGACCCGGGCGAACGCGTTGCCCTGATCGGCCGCAACGGTACCGGTAAATCATCGCTGCTCGCGGCCCTGGCTGCCGGCTCCGGACGCGGCAAGCTTGATGACGGCGAGGTCTGGGTGCAACCCGGCATCCGCGTCGGCTATGTGCCGCAGGAGCCGATATTCGATTCGGCTGTCACCGTCTTTGAAGCGGTAATTTCAGGCATGGGCGAGGCCTCGAAGCTGCTCGCCGCCTACCACGAGGTGTCGCACCAACTGGCCGAAGGCGGGGGCGATCACGACGCTTTGCTGAACAAGATGTCCGACTTGCAGCACGATCTGGAGGCCTGCGGAGCCTGGGCCTATGAGGCGCAGGCCGAAAAGGTCATCGACCGCTTCGGCCTGGACCCCGATGCCAACGTCGGCAGCTTGTCCGGTGGCCAGAAGAAGCGACTGGCGCTGGCCCAGGCCCTGGCTGTGGCGCCGGAAGTGCTGCTGCTCGACGAGCCAACCAATCACCTCGATATTGCTGCCATCGAATGGCTGGAAACCATGTTGATCGAAGCCGGCATCACGCTGTTTTTCATCACTCATGACCGTTCTTTCCTGGATCGTGTCTGTACGCGAATCGTCGAGCTGGACCGTGGCAAGCTGGCAAACTTCCCCGGTAGCTTCAAGGAATACCAGTTGCGCAAGGAGCAACAGCTGCATGAGGAAGGCCTGGCCAATGCCCGGGCTGACAAGCTGTTGAAGGAAGAAGAGGTGTGGATTCGCAAGGGCGTCGAGGCGCGGCGGACGCGGGCGATCTTTCGTGTTCAGCGGCTGGATATCCTGCGGGCCGAGCGGCAGGCGCGGCGCGAGCGGATGGGCAAGGTCAATCTGCAACTGGATTCTGGCGACAAGAGCGGCAAGCTGGTCGCCGAACTGGAGCATGTCAGCAAGTCCTACGGTCAACGGGCCATTGTGCGTGATTTCTCGACGCGCATTCAGCGTGGCGACAAGATTGGCGTCATTGGCCCCAATGGCGCCGGCAAGACCACCCTGCTGCGGATGATTCTCGGCGAGCTCAAGCCTGACGAGGGCATCGTCCGCTTGGGTACCAAAATAGATGTGGCTTATTTTGACCAGTTCCGTACCCAGTTGAACCCTGATTCAACGCTGATTGACATCATTTCGCCGGGATCGGATTTCGTCGAAATTGGTGGCGCCCGCAAGCATGTGATCGGCTATCTGGAAGATTTTCTCTTTGCGCCGGAACGTGCCCGCTCGCCGGTCAGCTCACTTTCAGGCGGTGAACGCAATCGCCTGTTGCTGGCCCGCCTGTTTGCCCGGCCGGCCAACGTGCTGGTTCTTGACGAACCGACCAACGACCTAGATATCGAAACGTTGGAATTGCTTGAAGAACTGCTCGCCAACTACACCGGCACACTGTTTCTGGTCAGCCACGACCGAACCTTCCTGGATAACGTTGTCACCCAGACCATTGCCGCCGAAGGCGACGGCACCTGGCAGGAATATGCCGGTGGTTATAGCGACTGGGCCGCCTACAAGGCCAGTCGGGCGAAGGCGGAAAAGCTGAAGCCGGAAGCTAGGCCAGTGGCAAAGGCTGCCGAAGCCCCCAAGCCCAAGGTCGAGAAGCTTTCCTGGAAGGAGCAGCGCGAACTCGAAGGGCTGCCCGCGAAAATCGCCGGACTGGAAGGCGAGCAGGGCACGCTAAGTGCACTGCTCGAGGATGCGAGCATCTATCAGACCGATGCGCTGGCGGCGCAAAAGGCCTCTGATCGTCTGGCGGTTATCGACGACGAATTAATGGCTTATCTGGAGCGTTGGGAAAAGCTTGAGGCTCGCGCCGGGAACCCGGTCTGAGGCGCGGCGTCGCCTAGTCTTCTTCGGCTTCGCGGGCCGGCATCGGATCCAGGCCGATGCGCTGGCGAACGACTTCCGGTCTGATATTCAGCAGGTGGCCGATATCCTTGAAGTCGTCGGGTAGTGCCGGATCATGCCAGCCGTTCGACGAGTGACGGGCCAGGCGAACCGCCAGGGCCACGTTCCTGACACGCGGCTGGCTGGCGTTGCTGGCGTCGATCAGATTCTGCAGAAGCTCGGGCAGGTGCCAGACTTTGCACAGTTCCAGCTGGATATCCTCGAAGGTGAGGCCAAGGGTCGCGGTCTGGGCGTCGGCGCTGCGCATTGTCGGGTTGGCTTGTTGCAGGGCACGAATTTCCAGTCCCAGCTTGGGCGCAAAACACCAGATCAGCATTTCGGTGAGGTCATGGAGCAGCGCGGCGATGCGGACTTCTTCCATGTTGATGTCGTTACGCCAGATCGCCCATTCCTGCGCATAGTCAGCGGCACGCTGGGCGCGGCGAATAACCTGAAGGACGCCGAGCAGGGCGTGCGGATCTTGTCCCTTGAGCATGCCTTCGACGGTTGGTAGATCGTTGAAGCGCCGGAAGAACGGGTTCATGCCGGCCATCATGACGGCGCTGGCAATCGTTGTGATGTCGTGCTGCAGGGAGCGCCCGCGCATGGGCTGAATAAAGGCCAGCATGCGCACGGTCATGATCGGATCCTGCAGGATGATGCGGGCCAGTTCACGGGCGTCGACGCGATCGACATCCTGACGCATTTCATCCAGTCGACGCTTGGTGACGCGCAGCACGGGCAGGCTGTTATTGCTGAAGAGCAATACCCAGGATTCAATGTCCGGTAGCGGGTGGTCAAGCATGTTCTTGTCGTCCTCGAAAAAGTGCACTTTCTTGGTGCTTGAGTTTAAGGGGCATGGCCTCGCCGGGCAAGGTTGTTGCCATGCGATAATCTTCGCCGATTACATATTTCGGTCTTTGCGATGCGCTACTCAATTATTCCGGTTACTCCTTTCGAGCAGAATTGCACCATTTTCTGGTGCGAAAAGTCCAAACAGGCCGTGGTCATCGATCCCGGTGGGGATATTGCTCGCATTCAGAGCGCCCTTGACGAAGAAGGCCTGACCCTGGCCAAAATTCTGGTTACCCATGGCCATATCGATCATGCCGGGGGCGTTGCGGCGCTGGCCGAGCTAACCGGCGTGCCGATCGAGGGGCCGCATGAAGATGATCGCTTCTGGATCGACGGCATGCCGCAGCAGAGCAAGATGTTCGGCTTCCCCAATGTCAAGAGTTTTGAGCCGACACGTTGGTTGAAGGCGGGTGACAAGGTGAGCTTTGGTGAGGTTGAGCTGGATGTCCTGCATTGCCCGGGGCATACGCCAGGCCATATTGTCTTTCACCATCCGGAAAGCCGGCTGGCGCAGGTAGGCGACGTGCTGTTCAATGGCTCGATCGGCCGGACCGATTTCCCCAAGGGAGATCACGACACCTTGATCCGCTCGATCAAGGAGCAGCTGTTTCCACTCGGCGATGATGTCGAATTCATCCCCGGCCATGGCACGATGTCGACGTTCGGGGAAGAGCGAAAATACAACCCCTTTTTGAGTGGTCGCTTCGGCTAAATAGCTGGACGGATTTTGGCGGCCCAGCTCAAGGCTTTCAGCTGGGCCTCAAGATAGTCTTTGCCGTCGACGTCGAGTTCGCTTAGCCGTTGCGCTGCCGTTTTCAGGTCTCGCGCTTCAGCGGCATCAATGGCGTGCAGCAAACCACCCAGAGCACCGCGATGTTCGGCAAGTGCCGAGCGCACGATCTCCGTGAGCGGCAATTGCTGGAGAATTTCAGCCATCGACATGTTGAGCAGAACATTGAGCAGGGAAAACGAGCCAACCATGAATGCGGCATCGGCGAGATTTTCGGCTTCTGGCGGAGACTTCAGTTGGCAGGCCAGCAATTCAAGCAGCTGGCCCCGCGCTGCGGCCTTCTGCAATAGCGGATTGGGGTGATGCCCATTGTTTGGATCGGCATAGACCAGGAGCTGCAGCCAGCGCTGTAGCTGGCGACGGCCCAGCAGATTGATGGCCTGGGAGAAGCTGGTAATCGGGCTGCGTGGCGCGAGGGCTGCCGAGTTGACCAGGCGCAACAGACTGTAGGAAAGCTTCGATTCCTGGCGGAAAACCGCTTCAAGGGCGCCGGTGTCAGCATCAGCAGTGACCAGCGCAAGCAGTTCCAGCAGCTTGATCCGGGTGGTGTCGGCCTTGGCGCCCGGATTCGATCTGGCTGCCAGGAATTCGCTGGTGGTGAGGGTGCAGGCATTGTCCTGCAGCCATTGTCGGTCGGCGTGGCTATGGACGTCGGTGGCGACCAGGATGGTGCGACTGGACAGGCCGAGCAGGGTGAAGGGCGGCAGGGTTCTGGCACGGCTATTGGTGATCAGCAGGTAGTCCCAGGTCCCCGTCGCCGGCAGCTTGCCATCCGGCGGGGCGATAAATGCAAGTTTATGACGCGCCTGACGCAGGCCGGCTTCGAATTGCTTGAGCGATTCGGTCTCCGCAACCGTTGTCGGGGCAGAAAAAACGAGGACAGTGCGGTCGTCGGGCTGGTTGCTGCTTTTCAGGCCAGGGATGGCCGGGATCAACCAGGGATGGCGATGGTCGAATTGTTCAAACGTTGGGAACGCCCGCAAGCTGCTCAGAATTCCGCAATTGACTTCGCCGGGTGCAAACTCGACGCGGTAGCCTGACCACGCATCATCCGAGCCGAGTAGCGGGTGAATGAACAGAAGATCAGAAGTCGGCATTGCGTGCTTTCTTTGTGGTTTCGCATGATGTTAGCAAACTCGGCGGAGGGTGTCCTGCGTGAGTCTGATTTTTGCCGATTCAGGCAGTCCACCGCAGCATTCATCGATGAACGGCAACTGACGCGTATTGTTGGCTTAGTACGGCAAGCCTTTAGGGTAAAATACGCGCCGACCTAGAAAACGAGCTGTCCATGAAAACAAGTTTCCTCGACTTCGAGCAGTCCATTGCTGATCTCGAAGCTAAGATCGAAGAGCTGCGCTTTGTCCAGGATGATTCTGCTGTCGATATCTCGGAAGAAATCGAGCGACTGGAGAAAAAAGGCGCGCAGCTGACCAAGGATGTCTATGCCAAGCTTTCGCCCTGGCAGATTTCACAGGTGGCCCGTCATCCGCAGCGCCCTTATACGCTTGATTACCTGTCGCTGATCTTTACCGATTTTGAAGAGCTGCACGGTGACCGCGCCTTTGCCGACGATCACGCCATCGTCGGTGGCCTGGCCCGCTTCAATGGCCAGCCTGTAATGGTCATCGGCCATCAAAAAGGCCGTGATACCAAAGACAAGATTTATCGCAATTTTGGCATGCCGCGTCCGGAAGGCTATCGCAAGGCGCTGCGCCTGATGAAGCTGGCCGAGAAATTCGGTCTGCCGGTGATGACTTTCGTCGATACGCCGGGCGCTTATCCCGGCATCGATGCCGAAGAACGCGGGCAATCCGAAGCCATTGGGCGCAATCTCTACGTGATGGCCGAGTTGAAGGTGCCCGTGATTGTCACCATCATTGGTGAGGGCGGTTCCGGCGGTGCGCTGGCCATTGCCGTTGGCGACGTCGTACAGATGCTGCAATATTCCACCTACTCGGTAATCTCGCCCGAAGGCTGTGCCTCCATTCTCTGGAAGAGTGCCGAAAAGGCGCCGGAAGCAGCCGAAACCATGGGAATAACTGCCCAGCGCCTGAAAACGCTCGGCTTGATCGACAAGATCGTCAGCGAGCCGCTGGGTGGTGCTCACCGCGACCACGCGGCAATGGCGCAGAACCTGAAAAAAGCATTGCAGGACGCCCTCAAGCAGTTCTCGGGGCTGTCGACCGCTGAATTGCTGGCCACGCGTTACGAGCGGCTGATGAGTTATGGTCGTTTCAAGGAACAGCCTGTCAGCTGATCTTCTCAAGCGGGTCGGCGCTTTTCTCGCTGCCCGCCTGGTGCCTGAAGAGCGCCTTTGTGTCGGTCTTTCCGGGGGCTGCGATTCAGTTGTCCTGACCCACCTCTTGAGCCGGCTTGCCATTGTCGGCAACCTTTCAGCCATCCATGTTCATCATGGGCTATCGCCCAATGCCGATGCCTGGGCTGATTTCTGCGCTGTTTATTGCCGGGATATTGGCGTTCCATTGGCTATCCGCCATGTCGCCATAGACACGAACACTGGCTTGGGCCTGGAGGCGGCAGCCCGCCAGGCGCGCTATGCCGCCTTTGCCGATTGCCCTGCTGATTGTCTAGTGCTCGCCCAGCATCGGGGTGACCAGGCTGAAACGCTCCTGTTCAACCTTCTGCGCGGAACCGGTGTTACCGGTGCGGCTGCAATGCCGGCCGAACGCAAATTCGGTGCGCGACGACTGCTTCGTCCTCTGCTCGATGTTTCCCGCGATGAAATCGAGGCTTACGCCCGGGCCAATGGCTTGAAATGGGTCGATGACGAGAGCAACGCCGATACCGCGCTTACCCGTAATTTCCTGCGTCATGAGGCGTTGACTTCGCTGAACCAGCGCTTTCCTGCGGCTGAGGTTGCGCTGGCTCAAGCTGCCGCAAATTTTTCCGAGGCGGCTGGTTTGCTCGATGAACTGGCCGAAATGGATTGGCAACTTGCGGGTGATGGCGAGGCGGCCCGTCTTGTTGTGCTGCGTGATTTGTCGGTGGCGCGATTGAAAAACTTGCTGCGCTGGCGGTTAAGGCAATTGGGCTGGCGGGTCCCGGTTGCCGCCAGACTCGACGAATTTTCACGGCAGCTTCAGACGGCGGCGCCGGATCGTCATCCTGAATTGGTTCTGCCTGAAGGAAAAATGCTGTCCGGGCGCGGTTTGTTGCACTGGTTGGCGCAAAAATAACAAACTGTCACCAAGCGACTTTCCGCTCTGAATGGCCTTCAGTTACAATCAGAGGATTACTTTTTATATAAACAGGCCATGATTACCGGATCCATTGTCGCCATCGTTACGCCCATGCACGAGGATGGCAGCCTCGATTTGAACTCCCTGCGCAGCCTGATTGACTTTCATGTGCGTGAAGGCACCGATGCCATCGTCGTCGTTGGCACTACTGGCGAATCGCCGACTGTTAATGTCGACGAGCATTGCGAATTGATCAAGCTCACGGTGGATCACGTTGCGGGTCGTATTCCGGTGATTGCCGGAACTGGAGCCAACTCCACCTCCGAAGCCATCGAGCTCACCGAATTTGCCAGGAAGGCCGGTGCTGACATGGCGCTGTCCGTTGTTCCGTATTACAACAAGCCGACACAGGAAGGGCTTTATCGCCATTTCAAGGCAATTGCCGAAGCGGTTGAACTGCCAGTATTGCTTTATAACGTACCGGGCCGAACCGTTGCCGACATGGCCAACGACACCATTCTGCGTCTGGCGCAAGTGCCGGGCATCGTCGGTGTCAAGGACGCAACCGGTAATCTTGACCGCGCCTGCGACCTGATCGCCCGTGCCCCGAAAGAGTTCGCGCTGTACAGCGGCGACGACATGACTTGCGTCGCCTCGATCATGCTCGGTTTCCACGGCAATATTTCGGTGACGGCCAACGTTGCACCGCGCCTGATGCACGAAATGTGCGTTGCTGCCTCTGCTGGTGATGTCGCCAAGGCCCGCGAAATACATTTCAAGCTGCTAGGCTTGCATCGCGACCTTTTCTGTGAAGCCAACCCGATTCCGGTCAAGTGGGCAGTTCAGAAGCTGGGTTTGATGCCTGATGGTATTCGCCTGCCGCTGACTGCCTTGACTGAAGCCAACCAAGTTCGTGTCCTGGCCGCTATGCGCCAGGCCGGCGTGATCGCCTGACGGAGTATAGAGACATGAATCGTCGGCTTTCCAGCCTTGTGCTTTCCCTGCTGGCTGTTACATTGGCTGGTTGCAGCATGCTTCCTGACTCCCGCAAGATCGAGTACAAATCTGCGGGAAAGGCGCCAACGCTCGAAGTGCCTCCCGATCTTTCTCAGGTTGCTCGCGACGATCGCTTTCTGGTTCCTGATACCGCAGGCAAGGGTAGTGCGACCTTCTCGGCTTACAGCGCCGACCGTACGCCGGCGGCTCAAGCGCAGAACACGACAGTTCTGCCGCAAGTCGATAAGGTTCGCGTTGAACGTTCGGGCAACCAGCGTTGGCTGGTCGTTGCCGTGCCTGCCGATAAATTGTGGGATACCGTCAAGGATTTCTGGCAGGAGACGGGTTTCATCGTCGGTATGGAACGCCCTGATGCAGGTGTGATGGAAACCGACTGGGCGGAAAATCGCGCCAAAATTGGTGATGACATTATTCGGAGCACCTTTGGAAAGCTGTTGGATTCGATTTATTCGACCGGTGAGCGCGATAAGTTTAGAACCCGTTTTGAGCCGGGTAGCGAGCCGGGAACCACCGATGTTTTCATCAGCCATCGTGGCATGGAGGAGGTTTATACCTCGTCTTCCAAGGATGATACCCGCTGGCAGCCGCGTCAGGCCGATCCTGAACTTGAAGCCGAAATGCTTCGTCGCCTGATGGTACGTCTGGGTTCTGAGGAGAAGCGGGCTGAAGTCTCGGTTGCTACCGCCAAAGCTGAACCGCGGGCCAAACTGGCCAAGGCTGATGATGGTGCCGGTACGCTGGAGGTTTATGAGCGCTTTGACCGGGCCTGGCGTCGTGTCGGGCTGGCACTTGATCGCGTCGGATTCACCGTCGAGGATAGAGACCGTTCGCGCGGCCTGTATTTCGTCCGCTACGTTGATCCCGATGTGGATAACCGCAAGAAGGACGAGGGCTGGATATCCAAGCTGTCGTTCTGGAAGAGTTCGGAGCCATTGGCCAGTTCCAAGGTTCAGTATCGCATTTACGTCAGTGATGCCGGACCGCAAAGCGGGGTTCAGGTGCTCACCAGCGAAGGCGGCACTGACAAGTCTGACACTGCAAAGAAAATTCTCGGCCTGCTTCTGCAACAATTGCAGTGATCCGCTTTGCCTCGCTCGGCAGCGGCAGCGCGGGCAACTCGCTGCTCGTTGAGGGTGGGGACACTTGTTTGATGCTCGATTGCGGATTCGGGCTTCGGGAAACCGTAGCCCGATTGCAGCGACTTGGAAGGCAACCGTCCGACCTCGCCGGCATTCTAGTAACGCACGAGCATAGCGATCATTTGGGCGGCGTATTTCGTCTTGCCAGAAAGTACGCCTTGCCCGTCTGGATGACGCACGGCACCTGGTTCTCCTGTCGGGATGCTGAGATTGAAATCGATCTGCGCATCATCGATAGCCACCGCCCAATGGTGATTGGCGATCTGGAAGTCCAACCCTTTCCGGTCCCCCACGATGCCCGCGAGCCGGTTCAATACGTATTCTCGGATTCTGTGCATCGCCTCGGCATCCTGACGGACATCGGTGAAATCACCCAACATGTCCGCGATCTGCTCTCAGGTTGCGATGGGCTCGTGCTCGAATGTAATCATGACGCGAAAATGCTTTCCAATTCGTCTTACCCGGCTTCGCTCAAGCGGCGTATTGCGGGGCGCCATGGGCATCTCGAAAACTCGGATGCTGCTGAATTACTGACCCGGATCGATTGTTCCCGCTTGCAGCATCTGGTTGCTGCTCACCTTAGTGAACGCAACAATCTGCCGGAACTGGCCGCGGATGTATTGGCTCATGCCTTGGGGTGCGATGCGAGTTGGATCGGGGTGGCGACACCCGATGCAGGTTTTGACTGGCGAAAAATCGCCTGACTTGAAACTGGTTTGAGGTGGCAATAAAAAACGGGGCCGAAGCCCCGTTTTTGCTGAAACAAGAAAAATTACTTCTTGGCAGCGTCTGCAGCAGCTTTGCCAGCTTCGACGACAACTTTGGCAGCATCAGCAGCAGCCGGGGCGGCAGGTGCAGCCGGGGCGGCAGGTGCAGCAGCCTCAGCAGGCTTGGCGGCTTCAGCAGCAGGAGCCGGGGCAGCAGCAGGAGCAGCAGGAGCTTCCTTCTTGCCACAGGCGGTCAGAGCAACAGCAAGCAGAGCGGCAACGAGAAGTGACTTATTCATTGGGATTTCCTTATCGACAAGAGCCAGTAAAAACAAAAATTATTGGGAGATCAGGGACAGCCTAATCAGTCGACAATTATAGCAATATTTTTATTTATTGGGCGCAGCTTTGCTGCGCTGCGGCATGTCGGTTGCCTATCAGAGGCCCAGCGTCGTACTTGAAACGGGTTCCCCACCTTCTGCCCAGATTTCTTCAAAGCGGGTCAAGTAGGGTCTCAGTTCGTCGGCTTCATCGATCAGGAGTTTGCTGCGCGCCTGATCACGATCAAAGCGGATCAACGCATGTCTGCCATCAACCAGAATCATGCTGTCGCGCAAGTGAGCGATCTGTTCCGGGGTTTGCTGGGCCATGGCTTGGTGGCTGTAAGTGCTCAGCAGGGTACAAAGCTTTGGGTGGTCCCGGCGCAATAACATCGCGTTGCGCAAGGCTATTCTCAGCGCTTCCTGATGGCTGCCATGCATGACGCGTTTCAGCTCGTTCAGCCGAGTTGCCGATTCCAGCTTGAGTTGGCCGAGATCTTCATCGTAAATGCACATTTTCTGGGAGGCGATGGCTAGCAGCCGGTCAATCGCCGCCTGATAGTCACTCCAGGTAGTAATCAGTTCGCGTGCCATGGCGCTTAGTGTAACTGATTGATAGAATTCGCGCTTTTTCGGAGTTGACCGTGCCAATCGGGATTGTCGAGTCGCTGGATCATGAGGCGAGGGGAATTACCCGTCTGGAGGGCAAAACCATTTTCGTCGATGGTGCCTTGCCGGGCGAGCGTGTTGAGTACGCCAGTTTTCGGAGAAAGCCGAGCTACGAACTAGCCCATCTGGTAAGTGTTCTGAAGCCATCAACCGCAAGGGTTACGCCGCGTTGCGAATATTTTGGCATTTGCGGTGGCTGTGCTGTGCAGCACATGGAGCCGTCGGCACAACTCGCAGCCAAGCAACGGGTGCTTGAGGATAGCTTGTGGCATATCGGGCGGGTTCGCCCCGAAACCATCCTGCCGCCGATTCAAGGAGCTGACTGGGGCTATCGGCACCGGGCAAGACTTGGCGTTCGCAAGGTTTCGAAGAAAGCTGGCGTGCTGATTGGCTTCCACGAACGGCGGAGTACCTACATCACTGACATGCGAGGCTGTGAGGTTCTGCCGCCGCATGTTTCGGCGTTGCTCATGCCGCTGCGCGAACTATTTGCTGCGTTATCGATTTCTGATCGCTTGCCGCAGGTCGACATTGCGGTGGGTGAGCACTGCACGTCGCTCCTTCTTCGCATCCTCGAACCGATCAAGGGCAAGGACGAGCTGCTGCTGCGCGACTTTGCCGACCGTTACGGTGTGCTCTTCTATCTTCAACCCAAGGGGCCGGATAGCGCCTATCGTTTTTATCCGGTACCAGGGCCTCGTTTGTCCTACACCTTGCCTGAATTTGATCTGGAACTGGATTTTCGGCCAACCGATTTTACCCAGGTCAACCATGCGGTAAATCGATTGCTGGTTCGTCGCGCCATTCGCCTACTCGATCCGCAACCAGGTGAGCGAATCGCCGACATGTTCAGTGGGCTGGGTAACTTCACGTTGCCAATTGCCCGTTCCGGGGCAAGCGTACTTGGGGTTGAAGGTAGCGAGGCGTTGGTGCGACGGGGGCGCGAAGGCGCTGCGGCCAATGGGCTTTCCGAGCAAGTGCAGTTTGGCGTGGCCAACCTGTTTGAATACACGGAAGAGTCTCTGCGGAAACTTGGGCGCTTCGACAAAATGTTGATCGATCCGCCGCGGGAGGGTGCGCTGGAACTGGTCAAAGCACTCGCTGAAGATGCTCCGCGTCGCCTTGTCTATGTTTCGTGCAATCCGGCGACCTTGGCCAGGGATGCTCAAGTACTTGTTTCGCAGAAAGGCTACGGGTTTGTCGCGGCAGGTGCCGTCAATATGTTCCCGCACACCTCGCACGTCGAATCGATCGCTGTTTTCGAACGGACTTGAACATCGTCATCGGGATGTAAAAAGGGCGGCCGGAGCCGCCCTTGGAATTCCTGTCAGAAGTGCTTAGTCGCGTTCGCCGGTGAAGGCCATGATCAGATTCAGCAGGCTGACGAAAACGTTGTAAACATCAAGGTATACCGCAAGGGTAGCGCTGACATAGTTCGTTTCGCCACCTTGAATGATGCGGCTGATGTCATACAGGATGTAAGCCGAGAAAATCATAACGGCAGCGGCCGAGATGGCCAGCGACAAGGCGGGAATCTGAAAGAAGATGTTGGCCACGGCAGCAAGCAGGATGACGATCATCCCGACGAAGAGGAACTTGCCCATGTTGCTGAAATCGCGCTTGCTGACGGTGGCAATGCTCGCCATCGTGAAGAAGACGGCACCGGTACCGGCTGCAGCCATCGCAATCATTGAAGTGCCGTTGGAGAAGCCGAGGGCGACTTGCAAAATGCGCGAGAGCATCAGGCCCATAAAGAACGTGAAGCCCAGCAAAAGGGCTACGCCCATTCCACTGTTCTTGTTCTTCTCAATGCCGTACATGAAGCCCCAGGCAATGCCCAGGAAGAGCATGAAGGCGATGAACGGACTGCCTGCCAGGAAGCTGAACTCCAACTGGATACCGACCAAGGCGCCGATCACGGTCGGAATCATGGAAGCAGCAAGCAACATGTAGGTGTTGCGCAGAACGCTATTCTGTTGCAGGGCAAGGCCGGATGAGCCTTGGCTGGTCGTGTCAAAGTGGGTGTTCATAAGGGTTGTTCCCTTTCTAAAGTTTGCTCAGTCAATATGACTAACGGAGCCGAGGAAAAGTTTCAATAATTCTTGAGTAAAATGGTCGGGTAATGTCGGCTGTCTTTATGCTATCATGCGCGCCTTCCAGGGTGGCGACAGAGTGTTTGACCGCGCCGACCTTGAAGTTTGCTGTAGCTAGCATGTTGGGAGTTTGGCAGAGTGGTCGATTGCACCGGTCTTGAAAACCGGCATGCCGAAAGGCATCCAGGGTTCGAATCCCTGAGCTCCCGCCAGAACCTATTGCCGCGCAAGGGTTCCTAGCCAGATTTTTCGGTCAACGCACGCCAATCCAAGTTATCCGATGCTGTGCCAGGCACAGACCAAGCCGCCATGAACGAATCTGTACCTTACAAAATCAAGTATGAGTTGTATCCCGATGACGACATGATTGTTGCGCGATGTCTGGATATTGATGTTGCCAGCGACGGTGCAACTGAGGAAGAGGCTTTGGAGAATTTGCGCGAAGCGATCGAGTTGTATTTCGAGCGCAATGCCGAGGCTGCACTTGGCGAGATTCGTGAGGATGATGATGCTTCCTCGGACGAGGATGCGTTGGACGACTGATTTTTGTTAGCAGCTCGACGCTTCTGGCTGGGTATTTGCAAACAAGGATTTGATCCAGCTTCGTTGGGCTTCCTGGCGGCGCTTGTCGCTAAGTCGTTCGACAATTTTCGGCTCGACTTCAGAAAATTGCAGCGAAGCCGAGGACTGGATTTCATCGCAGCGCAGGATGTGAAGTCCGATCGGGGATTCCAGGATTTCGCTGATTTCGCCTTCGCTGAGGGCGAAAGCCGCTGGTTCTAGTTCAGGATAGAGTTGCTGGCGTTTGACGACGCCAAGTTCGCCACCGCTCATGGCGGTCGGGCATTGTGAATGGCGCTGGGCGGCTTCCCCGAATTTTGTTGCGTTTTCAAGCGTTGACCGCAGCACATCGAGCTGGGCAATCGCTTTGAGTTTTTCTTTCGCGTTGTTGAACGTGATCAGGATATGACGCAGCCGACGGCTTTCCGGTGGCGTGAAAGCTTCCGGGTGCAGGCAAAAGTAGATTTCGGCATCGACCGAAGTGACCGGCGGGACGTTTGCGGCGACCTTGTCCAGCAGTGCCTCGACGCGCAGATCAAGCTCGACTGTTTTCCTTAACCCATCTTCGGTGAGGCCGATGCGTTTCATGTCTTTGGCGAAATCGTCCTCGCTCTGGTAACGCGCCCGGATTTCGCTGATGCGTGTGCTCAGAGTGGCATCCGGAATGACGACATTGGCGGCTTCAGGGCTGGCCAGAATTTTCTGTTCAATCGCGCTTTGTCGGGCAGCGATTTTTGCCAGCTTGTCGAACTCGAGTTTGGAGAGCGTTTCCGGCAGTTTTCGGAAAATCTCCCAGGAAATCTTCAGTTCAAGGTAGCCGTGCCGCATGGTTCTAGTCCCTTGGTTCCACCGCCGTCAAGGCGTCTTCGGGAATTTGCAGGACGCGGCCGAGCAGGCTGTCGAAGTGAATGTGGTAGGCCACCCCACCCGGGGCATCCCGCACAACCTTGATGACTTCGCCGATGGCGCCCGGTTGCACCAGCACAGTGCCATTGATAGACAAGCCCTTGGCGGAAAGGACTTTCTCGCGAAATTCGAAGCGAGAGGGCGCCCACGGCTCTTCGGCCCCGATCAGCTCCTCTTCGCGGCAGCCGACGATGCGGTCTTCGTCGAGAAAGTTGACCGAGTAGATGATTTGATCCTGAAGGAAGGTCCCGACATCCATCACGTATCCGACACTGCCACGGCGAACCAGCGGCATACCGGGGTCCATGCCAGGGTAGGTGCCGTCGTTGCGGACGTTGCGGATCAGGCGGACGGCTTCGCCCTGTTCCCAGCGTGACCCGTTCATTCTCTGAACACCTTGTCGAGTGAGACAAACGAGGTCGAACCACCACCCGGCTTGTCGACATGCTGAAAGACCGCAAAAACCTTTTCATTCAGCGCGTTGGAGGTCACGAAATCCTGATAGGCGCGTTCCAGCCAGAGGCGGTAGATACCGCGTTGCTGCTCTTCTTCCGGCGGCATGTTCGGCGCCTGCTTGCCGAGATAGTCGTGGAAGCGTTGCAGGATGTGCAGGCGGTTCACGTGGACCACGCTCGGGTCGTAGGGGATTTCGAAGTAATCGAGGAAGTCCTCGGCGGAAACCAGTTCTTCGAGGGATTCGGTGAAGGTCAGGGTATCGTCCATGGTGGTACTCCTCAGGCTGCAGATAATTGAATTTCGGATTCATCGGCGGGGTGGTGAAAGGCATCGACAACTTCGAGCAATTTTGCGGCGCCCATCTGGTCGCGGCTATCGAGCCCGGCCAGCTTGATCAGCCGATCACGCGAGGCGTCGATCTGGCCAAGACGGAGTAGCACGACGCTCGCTGCTTTCAGGGCCAGCAGATAAAAGCGCAACATCCCGAAGGAGTTGGCGGCAGCCGTGCCAAGACGGGCTTCATCAAGCGTGCGCCAGTCCGGCGCCAGACCGAGCAGGCGGCCGGATAGTTGCATGGCGCGTTCAGCGACCATCAGGGCATCGTCCAGGCGATGCTGATAAAAATAGTAGCGATACAGGCCGACGAGTACGGACAAGTTGTCCGGTGCCATCAGGTGGGCGCGGAGCAGGGCCATTTCAGCTGTGTCTTCACCGTATTCACTCGCAGCCTGGGCAATAAGACGCTCAGCCTCGGCGGGAAGCGGATCTTCAAAGTAAAGATTGCAGTCGGTGAAATCGAGCAGGTCCATGTCGATCTCAGTGCATGGACTCGTGCTCGCAGCACAAGTCTCCAGCCGAACAGGTGTTGCATTGATCAGTGTGATCCGCTGGTGGCGGTTCGTGGCGTAGCTGGGCCAGTTCCCTTTCCATGGTTTCGATGCGCTCGATCAGGCAGGCGATCGATTTGGCGACCGGGTCGGGCATGACGTTATGGTCGAGGTTGATGCCGTTTTCCGGGCGTGAGGTGGCGATCCGGGTTTCGACGATACGCCCCGGCACGCCGATCACTGTGCGGTCGGCCGGTACATCCTTGACCACCACCGAATTGGCACCGACCCGGACGCGAGCGCCGATATGGATTGGTCCGAGAATTTTGGCGCCGGCGCCAACTACCACGCCGTCAGCAAGGGTAGGGTGACGTTTGCCCTTGTTCCACGAGGTCCCGCCGAGCGTGACACCGTGATAGAGCGTGACATCGTCGCCGACTTCGGCGGTTTCACCGATCACGACGCAGGCGCCATGGTCGATGAAGAAGCGGCGGCCGATGGTAGCGCCGGGGTGAATATCGACGTTGGTCAGCGTCCGCCCAAGAAACGAGAGGAAGCGGGCGGGAAAGCGCCAGCCAGCCAGCCACAGGCGGTGCGACAGGCGATGGGTCAGGATGGCATGGACGCCAGGGTAAGTGGTCACCACTTCGAGCGTCGAGCGGGCAGCCGGGTCGCGCTGGAAGACGCAGGACAGGTCTTCCTTCAGGGTTGCCCAAAGGCCCGGGGCTGCAGTGGAAATGGCGGTCATGGTCATCGCTTCAGACATGGAGGTGGCTCCGGACGGAGGCCAGAAGGTCGTGCAGATCGGACGACTCCGGCGGATGCTTGTGTTCGGCGACAAAGTTGCGGACCCGGGGCAGTAATGCATGGGCTTCGCCGTCATTGACGGTCAATCCCAGGCCGGCATAAACCACCTGCACGGCACGCGAGCCGGAGTGCTTGCCGAGCACGATCCGGTGCGACTGACCGACTTCCTGCGGGTCATAGCCCTGGTAGTTGTCCGGGTGCTTGAGGAGGCCATCGACGTGGATGCCGGCTTCGTGGGTGAAGGCGCCGGCGCCAACGATGCTTTTCTGCCAAGGTACGGCGCGACCAGAGGCGCTGGCCACCTGACTGGAGAGGGCCGGAAAACCTTTCAGGCTGACACCGGTTTCGATGCCGTAGAGCTTGGTTAGGCCAAGCACGACTTCTTCCAGCGGGGCATTGCCGGCGCGCTCGCCGAGGCCGTTGACCGTGGTGTTGACGTGCGTTGCGCCGGCCTTGCAGGCAGCCAGCGTGTTGGCGGTGGCCAGGCCCATGTCGTCATGGGCGTGCATTTCGATTTCCAGCCCGGTATTGCGGCGCAACTGGCTGATTCGCTCAAAGGTGCCGAAAGGCTCAAGAATGCCCAGTGTGTCGGCGAAGCGCAGGCGGCGGGCACCGGCCCGTTCGGCAACTTCGGCCAGGGCGCAGAGGAAGTTCATGTCGGCTCGGGAGGCATCTTCGCAGCCGAGGCCGACTTCCAGGCCAAGGTTGAGGGCGGCGCCGATGAATTTGGGCAGTTCGCGCAGTAACCAGGCGCGGTCCTGTTTCAACTTGTAGGACAGGTGCTGGTCTGACGAAGGCACCGAAATGTCGATCAGATGCGCCCCGAGGTTGGCGCAGGCGGCGATGTCGGCCGGGTGCATGCGGCTCCAGACCATCAGCCGGGGGGCGAGATTGAGCGCGGCAACGGCACGAATCGAATCACATTCCTCATCGCCCATCGCCGGAATGCCGACTTCCAGTTCCGGCACGCCGATGGCGGCAAGCTGGCAGGCGATACCCAGTTTTTCGTCCAGCGAGAACGCCACGCCCGCCGACTGTTCGCCGTCGCGCAGGGTGGTGTCGTTGATCGTGACGAATTGCGACTTGGTCATGGAAATCTCCTCGCTGTCTTCTTAGCAAGGGTGGTGCCAGTTCCCAAGTTAATGAAATATAAGGAAATTATTTGATGGTGAGGTTGCCGCGTCAGGCAAATGTAGAGAATGCGACAATTTTGACTTGCCGGTTGGCGTGGCTGATTCGGTGATACTGTCAACGCCGATGGACGGTTTTGAACCGTTCCTTCCGCGCGAGTGCCTTATCGGCCAGCATTGCTCTTCTAGCGAAGTGTTGTGTTTCTCGATCAGAACATTTTCCTGATTCACAACGTCGTATTTGCCGGAAAAGTCATCATGACCGGGCGCGATAACGAACTTTGGCAGCAGTCCTGGCGCGACCGGAATACGGCCTTTCATCAGAAACTCGTCAATCCGCATCTGGTCAATTATTGGCCAAATTTGGGGTTGACCGCAGCAGACCGGATTTTCGTCCCACTTTGCGGCAAGAGTCTGGACATGCTCTGGCTGGCCCGGCAAGGGCATACGGTGATCGGCGTTGAACTGAGCCCGCTGGCGGTGCGCGCCTTCTTCCGCGAAAACCGGCTCCAGGCCAGCCGCCGGCCAGTTGGTAAATTCACGCTGTGGGAAAATGGCCGGATCGGCATCCTCTGTGGTGATTTTTTCCAGCTCACGGCGGCCGATCTCGGCGATATTTCGGCCGTCTTCGATCGCGCCTCGCTGACCGCCTTGCCCGACGAAATCCGTGGGGCTTACCTCGAACATCTCCAGGCTATCCTGCCGGCGGCCTGCAAAATGCTGCTACTGACCACTGAAGAGCCGGAAGATGGCGAAACGCAGGGACAGGCGTTCGCAGTGGCCGACGAAATTGCCGGCTTGTACGCCAGTGCTTTCGAAATTCAGCTCAGCCATGTTGAGAGCTTTTTTGAGCCGGACCCGGATCCGGCGATCAAAACGCCGGTTCGGGTCGAGGAAAAAGTCTATTTGCTGACGCCAAAGACTCGTTTGCCCGCTGTTTGAGTTTTCAATCAAGCAGGACTTTGCCCCAGTAGCAACACTCTGCAAGGGTTTCCCCAGTCTTCTGCTGGCGGATTTTTTACCCTATAGTGCTGGCCAAATTCTCGCCATCGACCACGTTCCAGGAAAAAAGCATGTTGCGCTCATTAAGTCGCCCCGATGTGCTCATCACGACCCTCGCTGCGGCGGGCATTCTGGCGATCACCATGGGAACCCGTCAGTCGCTGGGGCTCTTCATTGGCCCGCTGGGTGCATCGACCGGCCTGGGGATTGCCAGCATCAGCCTAGCGTTGGCGATTGGCCAATTTACCTGGGGTGCCATTCAGCCGGTTGCGGGTGCTGTGGCTGACCGTTTCGGTCCGCGGGCCGTACTGATCGGTGGTTTGCTGGTGTTGGCCCTCGGTTGCGCCATTACGCCCTTCATGGGTACCGGATTCGGCTTGATCATATCGCTGGGCCTGCTCTCGGCCATGGGCTCGGGGGCGGGCAGTTTTTCCGTGCTGATCGGCGCCGCGGCGCAGCGCTTGCCCCTTGAGGCGCGCGGTTCAGCCTCCGGGGTAATCAATGCCGGCGGTTCGTTTGGCCAGTTTGTCTTCGCCCCGGTGCTGCAGAAGCTGATTCAGTCAATCGGCTGGATGGGCACGATGTGGGCGATGGCGTTGATGACTTTGGCGGCCCTGCCTTTGGTCGGCAAGCTGACGCAGCAGAAGATCGTGCCGGTCAAGCATGCCGAAGAAGACTCAGGCTTGCGGAAGGCGATTGGCACGGCAATGAAGGATAGAAGTTACCTGTTGTTGCACGCCGGCTTCTTCACCTGTGGCTTTCACATTGCTTTTCTGGTGACGCACTTGCCCGGCGAGGTGAATCTCTGCGGTCTGCCACCGTCTGTCGCCAGCTGGTCGCTGGCAATCATTGGCCTGGCCAATATTTTTGGCAGTCTCTACGCCGGTTCCTGTGTTTCGAAATATCGCAGCAAGTACGTGCTGGCGGCAATGTATGCCTCGCGGGCAGTGCTGATCGCCTTGTATCTGCTGATGCCGCGCACCGAGCTGACTTTTTACCTGTTTGCTGCCGGCCTGGGCTTTACCTGGCTGGCCACGGTGCCACCAACTGCGGCCATTGTTGGCAAGCTGTTCGGTATCCGCTATCTGGCTACGTTGTTCGGGCTGACCTTGCTGACCCACCAGATTGGTGGCTTCCTCGGCGCCTATCTGGGCGGCTTGGCAATCACCCAGTTCGGCGACTTCGGCTGGATGTGGTACGCCGATATCGCGCTGGCCTTGCTCGCGGCCATTGCCAACCTGCCGATCCGCGAAGCGCCGGTGGTTCGGAACCTCGCACCGGCCTGAGAAAAGCCTGGGCTCAGATCGAATACGGCCGATGCAACCAGCCGCGCACGACATCGACGTCGCGCTGCGGCAGGTAGGCGAAACCGGCCAGCGAATCCTCGACGACCGTCTGGGCTACCCAATGCGGCACGGCCTTGGATGTCAGCATGTGGAAATACCAGGCCATCGGGTAGCCGGATTCGCGGTCGAAATGCCCCAGCGCGGCGTGTAGGTCAAGACCACTGGTGCTTTTATCTACCTCAAACTCCGGGGCCGCGCCGGCTAGCGCGGCGATGGGTTGCGCCCGGAAGACGGTCTGGTGATAACGGTCGAGATGTTCGCGTGTGGCGATGACCCAGTGGTTGTAGAAGGTGCTGGCGGCCCCGGCGCTTGACTTTGTCCAGTCCTCGATCATGCGGTGCACCGGTGCTGCTTCGGGTTTTTGCACCAGCATGCGCTTGAGAAAAGCGCCGATGTGCTGGATGCGGCGGAAGGTATAGAAGGGCAGGCCAACCGGGACAGGCTGGTCTGCGTTGCCACGCGGATCGACCAGTTCTTCAAGGGTGCCTGGATCGTTGGCAAAAAGCCGATGGACGCGCATTTCCTGCAGGTCTTCGATTTCCAGTTGCAGGAAGCCATCGGTGCTTTCATCGGCCGAAGCGACGAGGTAATGGGTTTGCCCCACCAGTCGGGTGGCGTACAGCTTTTTGTCGATGAAGTCGTCGGTCAGCTTGGCGAAATCACCATCGCGCTCATCCAGGGCGGCTTCAACCCAGCTTTCCAGACTGTCGGAAACGCGATAGCCGTTGATGTCGAGAATGCCGCCCAGGCGATACCAGCCGCCGCGACTCATCACATGGCGGAATTTCCATTCGGGAAGGGCTTCCCCGAGCGCCTTGACGAAGGCACCTGGACCACTGCTGACCGGAACCTTGGTGCAGGTTTCGATAACGGCGGGAGCCAGCGATTTGCAGTATTCCAACCAGGCCTGCGTTTCTTTCATCGGGTGTTCCTCGTATTCAATTGGCGTTTTCTTCGGTCATGCGAGCCTGAGCCGCTTCGCGAACCTCGATTTCAGGGTCGCCGGCCAGTGGCGCTAATAGTTCGAGCGGGGCGTTGCTCACGGCAGCCAGCCGTACCCACCATTCGCTATCGGCGAGCAGCTTGGCAGCAAGCCCGGGCAGGGCGCGTTCAGCAACGATGGCGCGGACTTCCGGTTCGCTGTCGTTGGCCAGCATGTCCAGCGCGAAAGCCGGCAGGCGGGCAGCGACGACTTTGCGCACTTCGCGCTCGCTGTCCTTGGCCATCTTGGCGAGCTGGCCATGCGGCAAGCGGCGAGCGACCGTGGCGCGGATCAAATAATCCGGGTCGTTGACCAGGCGGTGCAGGTGTTCCTCGGGAATCCGGGCGGCAATGCCGAGGCGGACTTCGCGATCCGGGTCGCCAATCATCTTTACCAGGATGCTGGCAGGGATGCGGTCAACCACCACCCGGCGGACAATTTCATCGGCATCTTCGATCAGGTGACCGATCAGTTCGGTGGGCGCATAACGCGCCGCGATGGCGCGCCTTTCCCAGAAAGGATCAGCCAGGAAGTGCTCGGCCTGATCGCGGTTGGCGCGAAAAAAGCGGTCAATCTGTCGGCCGCTGTGGGCCCGCACGCAACTATCGCCAGGCTTGCAGCGGCCGTGGCCGAGATGACTGTCGGTGTATGGGCAATCGGCGCAAAGGCTGTATTGGCCAACGCCGATGACCGGTTGATCAGTCATCAGACTTGGCGGCAACGATGATCCCGGTGGCGCCGTCGTAGTCCGCAGTAACCTCAAGGCAGTGCCCGCTGGCACCGGAGATCAGGTAGAGCTCGTACTGCGGGGTTTCGAGCACGGGTGAGAAGCGGGCATTGACGTCATCAGCCGAGCATTCGGTGAAATGAATCTCGGGAAACAGGGGGCGCAGGAAGGCTGCCGCAGGATTCTTCTCGACGGCCGCGCCAACTTGGGCAATGAGCTCGGGAGTAATCACGCTTCTTCCTCCTCCTCGACCTCGAACTTGGCCAGCGAGGCGGCGGGCAGACCCATGATGCGGGCCAGCCAGGGCGGCGGGCTTTGCAGGGCCACCTGGAGTTCAAACAGAATATCCCGGGCAGGCCCGGCTTTCGGCTTCTTCAGCGGATGGACCCCGGCCCGTACAACTTTTGCTGCTGCCGGGCCACCGATTGACTGGATGAAAACAATGTCGCAGTCAGCGATGACTTCGGCGCGCGCCTTGTTCTTGTCTTCGGCAGTGTCGGCATCGAGACCGGAACGGATATCGATCAGCTTCAGGCTGGCAGCGGAAACCTGATAAACCAGAAAGCGTTCACAGGAACCGAAATGGCCGTCGAGGTTTTCGCCCTTGTTGTTGGCGATGGCAACACGGATCGAACCTGGCATTTCGCCCTCGGTGTAGCTTTCGATGAGTGCCCCGTCGCCGCCTTCAATATTCTCGCCCCAAAGCAGGCGGGTAGCCTCCTTGAGCGCCTCGGTACTGACCCCGACACTGCAGTTCTGGTCAGCAAGGTCGCCGGCCAGAATGGCACGCAGGTCTTCGATGGTGATGGCGGAGAGCTTTTTTTCCGTGATCGGCAGGTCCAGCTTGTCGGCCAGGGCGCCGACCAGGGCACGTACGTCCAGGCCGTCGAGGACACGGGCAGCCAGAGCGATACGGAGGGCGGCTTCGCGGGAGGCGATGGGGGTTTCGGACATGGTTGTGCTCCAATTGAGGGTCTGGAATGGAGCATCCGCAGCGGTTGACCGCAGCAGATGCTCGTTTCCGGACTCTCTGGCGATCAGGCCGGAGAGATGCAGCCGGACGGGCAGACGTTCACGCACATCGGTGAGTCATTCTCGCCTTCGCATTCCGTGCACTTGCTGGCGTCGATGGTGAAGAACACCTTGCCTTTGCTGATCGCCTTGGTCGGGCAGATCGGCCGGCAGTCGTCGCAGGCGGTACATTGGTCAGGATCGATATACATTGCCATGATGTTTCTCCTCGGAAACTTTGACGACCAAGCAGAACTCTATGGTCGCCGGGGTCTAATCAGTCTTCTGCTGCACCGAGACGTTTGGCTCGCACCGAGATCGGCAGGCGTGGCGGCTTGGCGATGGGGTCGACGTAGTAGCTGCCACCGTTTTCCAGTTTCAGTTCGCCGCCCCATTTTTCCGGGGTATCGAACTCGATGGAATTGATAGCAGCTTCCAGGTCGCGCTTCGGCAAATAAAAAACCAGCCCACCGGCAGCGTTCTGACGAATCATGATGTTGGCCATTTGACTTCCTCAAGCGGCTTGGGGAACAAGGGCGGCATTGCGCCCCTGTTCCCTGTTGCCTGGCAGATTACCTAACCAGATCGTGGTTGTAGTCAGTCGTACCCATGCCGCGGGTCTGGTCATCAAGCTTTTCCAGAACCGTGTTGGTCAGGGTGGTCAGGACGTACATGGCACCTTCGTAGCCCAGCGTGGTCATGCGATGCAGGTGGTGACGGTCGAAGATCGGGAAGCCGATGCGGATCAACGGCACTTCGAATTCCGGTCCCTTGTGCAGCGTATCGCGCTGGATGTACTTGCCGTAGCTGTTGCCAACAATGAAGTCCGGTTTGTCGGTGAAGCACAGGCTACGCAGGTGCCAGAGGTCGGCGCCCGGATAAACCTTGGCACCGGCACCGTAAGGCGACGATGCCAGAACCTTTTCCATGGCCTTGCCCCACTTCTTGGAACCGTTGTTGCTGACGACGTGGGTCGGTTCGATACCGAATTCCATCATCAGCTTGACCATACCCATGACGAAGTCCGGGTCACCGTAGAGGGCCATCTTCTTGCCGTGCAGCCAGGCGTGGGAGTCGGTCATCATGTCGAGCAGGCGGCCGCGTTCCAGCGTGATGGAGGCAGGGATCGGCTTGCCGGTGACTTCGGAAATCTTCATCAGGAATTCGTCGGTCCATTCGACACCCATCGGGATGTTGAGCTTCGGTACTTCATGATTCCAGGTGTTTTCGACAAACTTCCTTGTCTTGTCCAGTTGCAGCGGCTGGATAAGGAAGGTCGTGATGGCGTTCGGCGCATCCTTGACTTCGTCGATCGTCGTGCCACCAGCGTACATGCGGAATTCGCCGTCAGCCGGAGTGTCGAGGATTTCTTCCGGATCGGAGAGCATCGTGTAATCGACGCCCATTTCCTTCATGTAGCGCTTGATGATGCGGAAGTTGCCAAGGTAGGTTTCGAAGCCCGGCACGAAGTTGATCTTGCCGTTCGAGCCGACAACCTTGCCTTCCATGGTGTTCAGCGTGAAGTACTTGAGGATGCCTTCTTCCATGTTGTCCCAGCCGGTGACGTGGGAGCCGACGAAAGACGGGGTGTGCGCGAAAGGAACCGGGAAATCCTTGTCCAGATTGCCTTCCTTGCGGGCGTTGCCGATGAAGGCGTTCAAGTCGTCACCGATGACTTCGGCGATACAGGTGGTCGACATTGCGATCATTTCTGCACCGTAGAGCTTGGTGGCGTTGGCCAGACCTTCATGCACGTTCTTCTGACCGCCGAACACGGCTGCGTCTTCGGTCATCGAGTCGGCGATGATGGCGATCGGCTCTTTGAAGTGACGGTTGAAGTAGGTGCGGAAGTAGGCGATACAGCCTTGCGAGCCGTGGATGTAAACCAGGGTCTTGGCAAAACCCAGCGAGCACAGGGCGGAGCCGAGCGGCTGGCAGGCCTTGGCCGGGTTGATGGTCAGGGCTTCGCGCTTGAAGTTGAGGTCCTGATATTCCTGGGTGGTCGTCCAGGCGAAGGTTTCGTCAACCTTGTCCTTGGTAAAACCTTCTTCGAACTGGGCACGCTTGTTCGAGATGGTGGCTTTGTAGTCATCATCGCGGAACAGCGGGAAACACGGCTTGATCTTGTCTACGGTCTGCATTTTGATCTCCTTCGCCCGCACCAGCTATCTGTGGATACGGGCGTAAGTTGTACGATTACTGCGGAATCAGGCGGCCTTCTTTTCGGCTTCCGAAGCATCCTTCTGCCACGGGGTCTTCATCAGGTTCCAGCACGGATTGTTCAGGGTCAGGTCCATGTCCTTGGCGAAGATGGCGAAACCGTCACAACCGTGATAGGGGCCCGAGTAGTCCCAGGAGTGCAGCTGGCGGAAAGGGATGCCCATCTTGTGGAAGACATACTTTTCCTTGATGCCGGAACCGATCAGATCAGGCTTCATGGCCTTGACGAATTCTTCGAATTCGTAGCCGGTGACGTCGTCGTAAATCAGTGTGGCGTCGCCCATGTCCTTGATCGTGCGGTCGTAGTCATCGTTGTGGGCAAATTCGTAGCCGGTGCCGACTACTTCCATGCCCAGATCTTCGTAGGCGCCAACCACGTGACGCGGACGCAGACCACCAACGTACAGCATGACCTTCTTGCCTTCGAGACGCGGTTTGTACTTGGCGATCACTTCGTCCATCATCGGGGTGTACTTTTCGATGACGGCTTCAGCGCCAGCCTTGATCTTGTCGTCGAAGAAGGAAGCGATCTTGCGCAGCGATTCCTTGATCTTGGTCGGGCCGAAGAAGTTGTACTCGAGCCATGGAATCCCGTACTTCTCTTCCATGTGGCGGGAGATGTAGTTCATCGAACGGTAGCAGTGCAGCAGGTTCAGCTTGACCTTCGGGGTATTTTCCATTTCGGCCAGGGTGCCGTCGCCGGACCACTGGGCAACCACGCGCAGACCCATCTCTTCGAGCAGGATGCGGGAAGCCCAGGCGTCACCGCCGATGTTGTAGTCACCAAGGATGGCGACGTCGTACGGGGTGGTTTCGAAAGGCTGGCCGTCACGGTTGTGGATGATCCAGTCGCGGACGGAGTCGTTGGCGATGTGGTGGCCCAGGGACTGGGAAACACCGCGGAAGCCTTCGCAACGAACCGGGACAACCGGCTTGTTGAGGGCAGCAGCAGCCTTCTTGGAAACCGCTTCGATGTCGTCACCGATGAGGCCGATCGGGCACTCGGACTGAACGGAGATACCCTTGTTCAGCGGGAAGAGCATTTCGATTTCGTCGATCAGCTTGGCGAGCTTCTTGTCGCCGCCGAAAACGATGTCCTTCTCCTGGAAGTCCGAGGTGAAGTTCATTTCGCAGAAGGCATCGACGCCGGTGGTGCCGACGTAGTAGTTGCGACGGCCGGCACGGGCGTATTGACCGCAACCGATCGGGCCGTGGGAGATGGAGATGATGTCCTTGATCGGACCCCAGACCACACCCTTGGAGCCGGCGTAGGCGCAACCACGCATGGTCATGACGCCCGGCAGGGACTTGCGGTTGGAAGTGATGCACTTCTTCGACGACTCAAGTTCCTTGTCGTTGATCATCAAGTGCTTGGCACGGTCCTTCTTGGCTTTCTCGGGATAAACCTCAAGGACCTCGGCGATGAGGCTCGCGGTTTCTTCGCGGGTGAGCGCTGCCATGATGTAACTCCTTTCGTTGCGCCGACATCTATTTGTGCACGGCGCCAACAGTTGGTTGAATGCTGGCAATACGGGTTCGCCGTCGGAACGACGAACCAGAACAACTATCAGGCAGCTTTAGCGGCAGCCAGTTCGGCGGCGGTCTTGCCGACGATGGTTTCGTCTTCGACTTCCATGATGCCGAATTCCATCAGCAACTCTTCCAGCTCTTCCATCTCGATCGGGGTCGGGATGACGAAGTTGGTGTTGTTGACGATCTTGTTGGCGAGCTGGCGATATTCGTCAGATTGCTTGTGCTTCGGATCGTATTCGACCATGGTCATGCGGCGGATTTCAGCGTGCTGAACGGCGTTGTCACGCGGCACGAAGTGGATCATGGTGGTGCCTAGGCGGGAGGCCAGGGCCATGATCAGTTCGTCTTCGCGGTCGGTGTTGCGGCTGTTGCAAATCAGGCCGGCCAGACGGACAGAGCCGGAGTTCGCATACTTAACGATACCCTTGGCAATGTTGTTGGCAGCGTACATGGCCATCATTTCGCCAGAGCAAACGATGTAGATTTCCTGAGCCTTGTTTTCGCGAATCGGCATGGCGAAGCCACCGCAGACCACGTCGCCCAGCACGTCGTAGAACACGAAATCGAGTTCTTCGTCGTAAGCGCCTTCTTCTTCAAGGAAGTTGATGGCGGTGATAACGCCGCGGCCGGCACAGCCGACGCCGGGTTCCGGACCACCGGATTCGACGCACTTGATGCCACCGAAACCGATGGACATGACGTCTTCGAGTTCAAGGTCTTCCACCGAGCCGGCTTCAGCAGCCAGGTGCATCACGGTGGTTTGAGCCTTGGAGTGCAGGATGAGGCGGGTTGAGTCGGCCTTCGGGTCGCAACCCACAATCATTACTTTCTTGCCGGATTCGGCCATCGCCGCCACCAGATTCTGGGTGGTGGTTGATTTGCCGATCCCGCCTTTGCCGTAGATGGCGCATTGACGCAGTCTTGCCATGGTGTAATCTCCTTGATCTGTCAGTCGATTTGCGAAGGAATCATTGATGAGTCGCACCATCTCTTCTGCACGTAGCGTGCCAGGTCGACTGACAGACGGTAATTGACTGATTATTAAATGAAAATTGAAAAAATGGCGGGGCGGGGTGGCGTGCCGACATCCGACAATTCCCCCACGCTTTGTAGGGGTGACGACAACGCGTCGAGCCCAAGCGAGACAAAATCAGCTTCAGGAGACGCCGGTCTCCTTTCTGATTCATTGCGAAGCAGCCACGTGCTTCAGGCCGGGGAAACGCACAAAGGCCCTTCTCTGCCCAAGGATGCGCGGTTGCCGATCAATCGCTGCAACCTGCCGGCGGTCGTGCTGGGGAGCCTGACCTATCAGCAATACCCAAGTCCGTTGCTGCTGGATGGTGTCGCTGAATTGCACCGCAATCTCTTTCAGCGCCTCAGTGCGGCGACATCTGAAACCCGCGCCGAAGTTTTTCGTGATTATCTGACCGTGCATTTCCAGCTTGAGTGGCTGGAGGAAATGGGTTTCACCGGCCACAAGAAGAGCCGGGCCAAAGCCAACTATGTGCGGATGATCCGTGGCTGGAGTTTCGATTCCGACAGCCGCGAGGGGGCCGTGCTCAAAGGCTGGGTCGAGTCGCGTTTCGGCCTGATGCCGCGCTATCACGGCCAATCGCTGCGCGATCCGTCAAGCGATGCCTACCGGCGTTATCTGGAAATGCGCTCGCATGGACTCTACGGCACCAACGCCCTCGAATCGCAGCTCGATCTGGTCTATGCCTATTGCCAGCAGGAGCTGGCATTGCGCCATCCGGGCGCCCGCCATGTCACGCTTTACCGTGGCGTCAATCGCATGGCCGATCATGAAGTTCTGGGCAAGGGTGAGGGCGGCAGCCATGTCATCCTGCTCAACAACATCAGCTCATTCACCCATAGTCGCGAACGGGCCTGCGAGTTTGGCGATTACATCCTTGCGGTCGACGTTCCGCTGACCAAGATTTTCTTCCACTGCGGCCTGCTGCCCGGCGTATTGCAGGGCGAGGATGAGTTTCTGGTGATCGGCGGCGTGGTCGACGTGACCTTGTCGACGATCTGAAGTCGATGCCGCCCTATTTTTGCCCGGCGAACCAGATGAAGGACTGAACGTCGATCAGGTCACGGGAGACCATGCCTTCTTCGACCAGATTCGTCCGGACATAATTGTAGAGGCGCAGAATCAAAGCGTAGGTCTTCCAGTTCGTTTCGGGCTTGTAATTGATTCGCCAGCAAAACGCCTTGGCCGAATTTTGTATTACGGTGGTTTTTACGAAAGCATTCAGCTGCGGGAACCGGATGAAGCTGAAGACAGTGGCAATCGGCCATTTGTTGATCTGGAGAATGCCGAGGGTGCGGATAAAGTGCTTGAAGCGTGCCTCTTCGTCACCGGCGCCATAGAAAAGCTCAGCCAGGCTGACCGAGAACAGTTTTTGACTCTGCGGCTGGTCAAGGGCATCGTGAAGCGCCTTTCGCTCACTCTTCGTCAAAAGATTCGTCATCGATTCGACATGACGAGCGCGGTCGCAGACATCCTGAAATTTGCCCGCAGCGATCAGCCCGGAAAGCTCTTCCTGGCCAAGCAACTGGATGCAGGCCTGGTGTCCGCGCAGACACGCATCTCGCGTTTCCTTGATGAAGCGTTTGTCTTCCAGGCCATCCGGATAGCTTGCCAGGAAGCGATCAATCGCCATTGGCAGCGTGACGTAGTCATCGCTACTGATCAGTGAGGCTTCGATCAGGTTGTCCAGAAGGCGGTGTTTTGAAGCTGCGCCCTCGGCTATTTCGAGTTTGGCGAATGACCTTGAAAGGCGCTTGAGACCTGTACCGACAAAGAAAACGTCAATATTGTCGGGGGTCGTGCTGAGCACTTTCCCGAGACCCCATTCCTTCTGGTTTGGGTGAAACACTCGACTGCCTTGGGTTATGGTGCTCATCTTGCTATGCACAGCCTTTACTGGAAAAAGCGCTCAATTCTACCATGGGGGGTAAATGCCGCTTCCGGGCATCTGCCGCCCAATAGGTTTGCGGGGTAACGCCGCCCGTTTGCTGATGTCGGGCGATCGTCAATTTGCACTGTCGCAAACGCGACAATCCCGCTCTGGTGCGCCCGAAGATGCCCGCTAATGCGTGCTTTGATGTCGGGCGTGGAATTTGCTGTGAAGGGTCATACCTACTTCAGAGCAAACAAAATGACCCCAGAACTGCGCGAAAAATTGCTGGCCGGCCTCACGGACGGCAGCATTGTTCCCTATCTTGGCCCGGGTGTATTGGCCGACGTGAAAAATGTGGCGACCGGTGCGCCGATTCCTGCCGACAGCAATTCTCTGATCTATGCGATGAACGACGGCAAGCCGATGTCGCCCAAGCTGATGTACGAATTTCCGCGGGCCGCAATGAATGTCGAACTCAAGCGTGGCCGCAGTGCCGTCACCAAGTTTCTCAACCGCACCTATGGCGAGACGGCCTGGACGCGTGGTGCGGTGCACGACTGGTTGAAGGGGATTTCCCCGCACTACGTCATCGACATCAACCGCGACACGCAGTTGCAAGACTCCTACGCCGATGTGCCGCACAATCTGATCGTTGGCATTGCCCGCCTTGGCGGTACGGATTTCCGCTACAAACTGTATTTCTGGGATGGCAGCGCCTACCAGAAGACCACAATGATCAACCCGGCCATTCCCATCCTCTACAAGCCCATGGGCACGCCGAAGCCGGAAGCCAACTACATCGCATCCGATGCCGATTACGTCGATTTCATCACTGAACTGATGGGCGGCTTTTCGATTCCGCCGGAGGTCAAGGCGCTGCGCAAGGGCAAGCAATACCTGCTGATGGGCATGCGACTCACCCGCGACACCGAGCGCATGGTGATGTCCGATGTCATCTATGCCGCCGCCGAACCTGCTGGCTGGGTTCTGATTGCCGAGCCCACCGACAAGGAGCGGCGTTTCTGCAAGAAGCAGCGCCTGGAAATAATCGAAGCCGATGTTTTCGACCTGATCGGCGCTGCCGTCGCCGCCTGAACCCATTCAAACCTGTAAGGAAGCAACATGTCGCTAGATCGTTACCAACACCTCTTTTTCAATGCCAACTTCAAGGAAGCCGCTACCAAACCCGGTTTTGATGCCTACCGTGGCGAATTCATCCTGAAAGAAGGCGAAGTGGCAGATGCCCAGGGCCGTCGCGGTCCGCCGGCTGCGGTTCTGAAGCAGGCCTCTCTGCTCTCCGAAGGTGACGCACTGAAGATGATTTCGGGCTCACTCGACGAACTTCAGCAGTTTCCGTTGCTGCTTGATGTTATTGGTGCTGACTTCAAGGCTGGCGCCATCGCCGTCCTGTTCACGATCAACATCCCCAAGCCTTTCGTGACCTCGCTCAACGGCGGGCTGGTCGTCTTCATTCCGCTGACCGAAGGTATGGCCTGGAATGAGCTGATCGACCTGGTCGGCCTGGAAAAGGGCGATTTCAAGGGCCAGAGCTCGGCCGACAAGGTGGTCACCGTCTATAACGCCCTCTTGTCCGAGAAGTTCAAGTACCCGGAGTTGACGGTCGAAGAAGCAATGAAGACCACCAACAACGCCAAGCGCGTCACGCATGGCGCTGTCTGATGGCTTGGGATGAGGCCCGTCATGGGCTGGGGGTGCCCGAAATGGACATCACCCACCGGGAGTTCGTTGATCTTGCCGAGGCTTTGGTCATTGCCTCGGACGAAACCTTCCCCGATCTGTTCCTGAGCCTGCAGGAGCATACGCGGCGGCATTTCGAGCACGAAGGCAAGCTGATGAAGCAATGCCGGTTCCCGGCCATTGGCGAGCACAACAGCGAGCACCTGCGGGTGCTTGGCGAACTGGCGCATTTTGCCCGGAACGTCACGGCGGGCCGGCTCGGGATGGCTCGAGTCTATGTCAAGGCGCTGCCAGACTGGTTTGCAACCCATCTGGCGACTATGGATGCCGCGCTGGCGGGCTGTTTGAAATCACGGTAATTGTCTTGCCCGGTTTCTGGGGCGAAGGCGAACAACTGCGGGCCGGGATGGTCTATGACAATGAGGGAGGTTTCGGTGCTGCATTGCCGATTACGACCGCCTGTCCTTGAACATGCCCGGCCCTCATTCATGGTTGTTGCATTACCGGAAAGCCTTTGACAGTGGAAAATTCCCTGCAAGACGTCGTGCGTGCCTACCACGCCCGCACCAAACATCGTTTCGAGGCCTATGCCGAAGGCCCCGGGCAACTCGACTGGGATGCCCAGCCGGCGGCCTTTCGCCATTATTCCGGGGCGCCGCTGCTTGAATTGCCGCTGTCTGGCGACCGCTACGAACGTTGCTACGGTCAACTGCCTGAAAAGCCCAAAAACCAGGTCGCGCCGGATCTGAACAATCTCGGTGCGCTGCTCGAACTGGCCTTTGGCCTCTCTGCCTGGAAAAGCTGGGGGCCGAACCGCTGGGCCTTACGTTGCAATCCGTCATCCGGCAATTTGCACCCGGTTGAGGCCTACGTCCTGGCCGGCGGCATTGTCGGCCTGGCCGATGGTCTGCATCACTACGACCCGGAAAACCATGCCCTCGAAGGCCGCGCCCTGATCGCGCCGGGGGCGGCGCCGACCTGGCTGGCCGTTGGCCTGTCCAGCATCATGTGGCGCGAAGCCTGGAAATACGGCGAACGTGCCTTCCGCTACTGCCAACTCGATGTCGGTCATGCCATCGGGGCTTTGTCCTACTCCGCCGCGCTGCTCGGTTGGGAAGTGGTGCCGCTTGCCATCAATGGCGAGGAATTGCGCCACTGCCTCGGCCTGGATCGCCCTGAGGATTTCCCCCCGTCGCGTTACAACTTTACGGAAACCGAAGAACCGGAAATCCTGCTCGCCCTGCGCGGACCGGGTCTGAATGCGCCTCCGGCTGCCGAGGCGTTGAACAATTGGCTGAATGCCGCCATCTGGCAAGGCAAACCCAGCCGCATCGATCCGTCGCCGGGCTACCGCTGGCCGGTGATCGATCAGGTCGCCGTTGCCAGCCGCGAGACTGTCTTTGCTCCGGAGCCGCTGCACATCGCCTCGTTGCCACCCCTGGCGCCGCACCCGACGACGGCGGGCGCCGCCGCAATCATCCGCCAGCGCCGCAGTGCCCAGCGCTTTGACCCGCGGCAGACGCTGCCCAAGGCCAGCTTTTATCGATTGCTCGATGCCCTGTTGCCCCGGCCGGAACTGCCTTGGCTGAGTCAGCTGACGCCTCCCCGCATTCATCTGTTGCTCTTTGTGCTGCGCGTTGATGGATTGCCCAGTGGCCTCTACCTGTTGCCGCGAACTCCCGCCGCCGCCAGCGAACTCGCAATTGCGCTGGCGCCAGCCGACGGGCGATTTGCCGAGCACCGTCTGGTCGCTGAATTCGATGCCGACTGCCCGTCCCATCTCGGCCTGATCCAGCTCGCTGCCGTAGGGCTACAGGAATTGCAACGTTTGGCCCGCTCGCTTTCATGTCATCAGGACATTGCCTCGACCAGCGCTTTTTCGCTGGGCATGCTCGGCGAATTCGAGAGTGCTGCCACCCAAGGTGACTTCCTTCGGGGCGCGGTGGACGGCCAAAATTACCGAAATTTGCTGCGCGAAGCCGGGCTGGTCGGGCAGGTGCTTTATCTCGAAGCCGAAGCGGCTGGCGTGCGCGGTACAGGCATCGGCTGCTTTTTTGATGATCCGGTGCATCAATTGGTCGGCCTGACCGGCCAGCGCTACCAGAGTGTTTATCACTTCACGGTTGGCACGCCGATCAGCGATGAGCGCATCGAAACCGGGCCGCCGTACCCTCAACGACACCAGGAAAACTCATGAGTCCCCAGCTCGCCGCTTTTCTCGCAGAACACGGTTTCACCCCGGGTGATATCAACGCGCCGCAGGCTGACGGCCGCTTTACGCCGCTGATGCGGGCAGCCAAGCTTGGTAGTCTGGATATTGTCGAGGAACTGCTGAGCCTCGACGTCGACTTCAACGCGCTCAATGCCGATGGCTGCAACGCCCTGTGGCTGGCCTGCTACAACGGCAGCCACGCATTGATCGAACGCCTGATTTCAGCCGGCATCGAGATCGATCAGCAAAATGGCAATGGCGCCAGTTGCCTGATGTATGTTTCTTCGAACAGCAAACCGGATCTGGTCAAACTGCTGCTGGAAAAGGGGGGCAATCCAGCGTTGAGGAACTTTGACGATTCCAGCGCCCTTGATCTGGCGGCTTCTCTGGCCTGCCTCAAATTGCTGCGGAAAGCTGCCTGAAGCAAGCCGATTACTTCGTCTGCGACAACCATTTGAGCAAAGTTTCAAAAAGCTGGTCAGGATCAACCGGCTTGCCGATGTGGTCTTTCATGCCGGCGTCGAGGCAACGCTGACGATCTTCCTCGAAGGCATTGGCGGTCATTGCGAGAATCAACGTTTTTTCGCGGCCGGGAAGGGCGCGGATCGCCCGTGTCGCCTCGATACCGTTCATTCTCGGCATCTGCATGTCCATCAGGATCAGGGCGTAGTCGACATCCCTGGCCATTTCAACTGCCTCCAGTCCATTCTCGGCCAGATCGACCCGTAGCCCGACCTCTTCGAGGAATCCCTGCGAGACTTCCTGATTGATCGGCTCATCTTCGACCAGAAGAACCCGGGTGCCGGTGAAATGGGCTCTTATTTGCGCTTCGGCCGAGGCTGTTGGCTGTTCGGACATCGATCCTGCAGGCTTTGCAGCTTTTTCAAGACGGGCAGTGAACCAGAAGGTGCTGCCAGCCCCGACCTGGCTTTCGACGCCAATATTGCCCCCCATCATCTGCGCCAGTCGCCTGCAGATCGCCAGTCCCAGTCCGCTGCCGCCATATTTTCGGGTCGTCGAGCCGTCCGCCTGTTCAAAAGCCGTGAACAGGCGCTTCTGATCCTCAGCTGAAATGCCGATCCCGGTGTCTCGCACTTCGATCCGCAGCAGCAGGTCGTGGGCGGTTTCTTCGCTGGGGAGCACGTGTACCGCAACGCTGCCCGCCGCAGTAAATTTGATGGCATTGCCGGCGAGATTGATCAGGATCTGACCCAGACGCAGCGGGTCGCCGCGCAACGTTTGACGGGCCAGCCCATCCGGGATTTCGACGGTGAAGGCCAGCGCTTTTTCGCTGGCGGTCTGGCCAAGCAGGCTGCGCAGGTTCTCCAGAATGCTGCCCAGCTGAAAATCGATCTGTTCCAGCCTCAGCCGTTCCGCTTCGATTTTGGAAATATCGAGGATGTCGTTGATGACGGCCAGCAAATGCCGGGAGGCGATGGTCACTTTATTGAGCTGATCAATCTGCCGGGTGTCCGTGGCGCGGCGAAGGGCAAGGTCGGTCATGCCCATGATCGCGTTCATCGGTGTCCGCAATTCATGGCTCATGTTGGCGAGGAAGGTGCTCTTGGCGCGACTGGCTGATTCGGCGGCTTCCTTGGCGATGGAAAGGGCAGCGGTACGCTCCCCGACCAGTTCTTCCAGATGGTCCCGGTGGCGAGTCAGTTCCGCTTCGGCCTGCATGCGCTCGGTCACATCCATGTGGGTGCCGGTGAAGCGGATGGCGCGGCCATTCGCATCTCGTGAGGCCCTGCCGCGACTGAGAATCCAGCGCCAGCTACCGTCCCGGTGGCGCATCCGGACGGTATTCCGGTAATCGTGATCGGGAGATTTGTAGTGATCGGTAATTCGCTTCCACAGCGTCGCCAGATCCTCCGGATGCATGATCGCCTCCCAGGCCTCATTGCTTGCCGGGAGTTCCTGTTCCGTATAGCCGAGCATCTCCCTCATCCGGGGCGAGTGATACATCTGGCCGGTAACGAGGTCAGTATCCCAGATGCCTTCTTCGGCGCCCTCGACGGCCAGTTCAAAGCGTTTTTCACTCTCCTGCAGTTGTCGCTTCTGCTCCAGTACGGTGCGGTGCTGCGATTGAAGTTCGCGCCGGGTCAGGAGCAGCCGAACCCCCAGCACCAGGATCAGGCCGAGCGCGAGCAACCCGGCAACGATAGGCCAGCGATACTGGGTCCAGACATCCCGGACGGTGAAGGTCGGTGTCGCCTCGAACGGCGGCATGCGTAATTCCCTGAGCAGGTCAGCTACCGGCGTGTAGTCGGCGGGTACCGCAAAGCCACGAATGCCCATCGATTGCGTCAGGGCAGAATCTTCCTTCAGCATGAAAAGTGCGGCGACGACCTGCCGGGCCAGTTCTTCGTCAATGTGCGGCAGTGAGACCAGCGGCCATTCCGGGTAAAGCCGCGTCGATGCCTGTACTGGGAATCCCGGCAAATTCTGGCGATTGATAATCTTGATCCGGTTCAGATCCAGTTTGCCTTCGCGCGCCATCGCTTCAAGCATGCCAGTACGGACAAGCCCGACCTCCGCCTTCCCGGAAAGTACGGCATCGACCACCTTGTCCTGGGGCAGGCCGGTCGCGAGCAGCTTGGTGTCCTGGGGCAGACGAATGCCGGCCCGGCTGAACTCGTAGGCCTGCATCTGATACGAGCCCAGTGATTCAGCGATGGTCGTCGCCACGGTCTTGCCCTTGATATCAGCCAGAGTATTGATCTCGGTGTGTTCGGCGAGACTGAAGATGACGCCACCAAACACCGTGGTGCGTTCGCCGCTTTCATCCATTACCAGAGTGGCGAGTGGCGCCGACAGACCAATGGTTCTGCTCAGCAGAACAAAATGACCGGGGTTGGTAATCAGAAAGTCGAGTTGGCGACTGGCTACCGCCAGATCCATTTCTGGATAGCTCAGTGCGTCCACGACAAAGTCGCGATCCGGGATGGCTTGCTTCAGTGCCACGGCCAGCGGTTGCCATTGCGCCAGCATTTGGGCTTTGGGGCGGAAGGAGAGAATGCCGATTCTGACGGGTTCGGCGCCATAGGCCGGGATGGCACCCAGCGTCGCAATCGACAGGCAGAGCAAAAACAGCCATTGGCGGCAGCGTGAATGCAGGAAACTCTGGCCGGTTGTCTTCATCTGCCACGCGCCTCCGCCGGCAGGAAATCGGCGCGAATTAGCGAGTTCAGAAAATCATTCTCCTTGAGCAAGTTGTTTTTTACCATGACTGCCGACAGCTTGCGGGCCGTGGCGAGCAATTCGGGTGTCGTTCCGGCCAGTAGTCGGTAATTGTGGGCAGCATCCGGGAGCACCAGGCCCTTGAAGGCGGGCAAGACATCCTCGGCTTTCAGTTTCAGGTGGCCCGCCATGCGATACGCGGCATCCTGCGGATTTCTGGTCAGATGATCCAGCGCCTTGAAATGGCTCTGGATCAGTTGGCGAATGGCGCTGGCGTGGCTATCAAGGACATCGGTGCGCATGGCCAGCACATCAATGATGGTGTTCGGGATTTGCCGGCTGTCGAACAGCTTGCTCGCCCCCTGTGCCAGCAATTCGCTGGCCACCGGCTCATAGGTGACGGCGGCGTCAAGCTGATTGTTGTTCCAGGCCTCAAGGTGCTTGTCGACGCTTAGTGGAAGCAGTTTGAGGTCGTCGCGGCTCAGGTTTCCGGTGCGCAGTATTTCGGACAGCATCAGCTCGCCGACCGAACTTTGCTCAAACCCGATGCGCTTTCCCTTGAGGTCGGCCAGTGACGCGATGCCGGCACGGGCAAGCAGCATGTCTGCGCCCGCCGAGATGTTGTAGATCATCACGACCGTGAGTTTCTGGCCCTCCTGACGCGCCTTGAATACCTCGTCGAGGGTCAGTGCAGCGCCTTCCACCTTGCCTTCCGCCAGCGCCCGCATGGATTCGGTGGCGGCCGTCGTTTCGAAAATCCGAACCTGCTTTTCATCCAGCCAGCCTTCGCTACGCGCCAGAAACATAGGTTCGTAGCCTACCCAGACGTGAGAAGCGATGGAAACCGGTTTGTCAGCCAGGCTCTCGCAAGCGGGCAAGGCCCAGGCTGCACCAAGTCCACCAAGGAGCTTGACGAATCGGCGGCGAGAGCGGCTTGATCTGAGCATAGGCAGGTGAAAGGTGTCCGGGCTTTCGGCGTTGTTCATGGCCGACATGGCTTGGAGGTTGTCACATGTCGGTTAGCGGTCGATGTTGCCCGATCCCTAATATGTGAATGGTTGGTAGCGTGGAAATGACTCTACCATTTTTGACGGCCAGCTTGCCTTCAGTGAATCAATTTTTTCAGGCAATTTGCATTTGTTGCCGGGTTCCTGCAAGGCACGGTCCTGCGCATTTTTCTGTCCGTGGTGGAACGCTGCCTGCGCGAGCATAGCCCGGCTTGCCCTGTCACCGCCCGAATCGGTGCGGTCGCCTTCATCCACCGTTTCGGCTCAAGCCTGAACGAGCATGCGCACTTCCACTGCTGCGTCATCGAGTCGGCTGCCGATACAGACAATGCCCCGGACGAGGCACCGAGCGTCAGCTTTCATGCCGCCCTCGGACTCGACGCGGCGGCGTTCGCCGACGTTCAGGCACGCGTGCGAATCCGTGTCCTCTCCACCTTCGTCAGGCGCGGCCTGATCGACAAGGATGACGCCGCCGAGATTCGCGGCTGGGCGCACGACGGTGGCTTTTCGGTGGATGGCTCGGTGCGCATCGAGGGTGCCGACCGGACGGGGCTCGAACGTCTGCTGCGCTACTGTGCCCATCCGCCTTTCGCGCTGGAGCATCTGCACCAGCGTGATGCCGAGCATCTGGTCTACCGCAATCCCAAGGCGGCACGCGGAACAGCGTCCGGCACACGCCCTGCGGCGCTGGTGCTGACACCACTCGAACTGATCACGAAGATCGCCGCGCTGGTGCCGCCACCGCGTGCGCATCGTCATCGCTACTATGGTGTGCTGGCGCCCAATGCATCGCTGCGCGCTGTGCTGACGGCGCTCGCCCCTGCCGCCGTGCCGCCAGCGCCGGCGCTATGCGTACCGGGGATGCCGCTTCGCGGCCCGGCAACTTCTGCGGCATCCCGCGAAGAGCCCCGCCATCGTGCAGTGGCCCGGTATCTGTGGGCAATACTGCTGGCGCGCATCTATGAAGCCCTGCCGCTGAGTTGCCCGATCTGCCACAGTCAGATGCGGATCATCGCCTTCATCAACGATGCCGGCACCGTGAAGAAGATCCTCGACCACATCGGCGAATCCACCCAGCCACCGCGCATCGCCTGGTAGGCGGGGTGGGGGATGCTCCTGCCTGATGCATGGAGAGTGGCCGCCGGCGGCCACTCTCCATGCATCAGGCAGTGCTTGCGGTCCCATTTGGGGCGCCTTTCCGTCAATCGCGACACATGCCGGACCGAAATCGGCGATTGACGGCCGCACCCGGCGTCAACCATACTTCCTGAAAGCCCATTGGATTTCCTATCCTTCTGAACTGACTGACAAAACTGCCGTTAAGGAGTATCCATGAGCACTCTATCTTTCTTCCGTAAATTCTGGATTGCTGCCTCCTGCAGCGCTCTGATGATTCAGGTCAGCCTTGCCGAAACCGGCGTCAGCGACAGGGAAATCCTCATCGGCCAGAGCATTGCCCTGCAGGGAGGCAAAAATGCTTACGGTTTGGCAGCTGCTGAGGGTGTCCGTTTGTATGTCGATGCGGCTAACGCTGCAGGCGGCATTAATGGCCGGAAAATTGTCCTGCGCGTGCTTGATGATGACAACAACAGCACCAAAGCCGAGGCCAACGCCAGGCAATTGGTGGCTGATGGCGTTTTCATTTTGTTTGGTTCGATTGAGGGTGGTCCCTCCAATGGCGTCATGAAGGTTGCCGGCGAGCTCAAAGTGCCCTTTTTCGGGCCAATGGCCGGTTCGCCAACCATGCGCCGTCCCTATCAGCCCTATGTTTTTCCGGTGCGTGCCGAGCACCGCGATGAATTCCGCGCCCTGATACAGTGGGGGAAAACAACTGGCTTGAAATCGGTAGGGTTTTTACATTCTGACTCGGAAGTAGGACTCAGCCATCTGGAAAACGTCAAAGCCATCAGCGCCGAGTTGGGAATGCAGCTGGCCGTGGCGATTCCGTTCAAAGGTGATGCCAAGGATGGCGAGATCGATACGATGCTCAAGCTGCTTGCCGACAAAAAGCCCGATATGTTGTTCAACCACGGCTCCAGCGACTTTTACCTGAAGTTCATTCAGAAGGCTCGCGCGGCCGGACTGAAGACCAATTTCATGGGCGTCAATTCAGGCTCGACGCAGATCGCCGGTGCTCTTGGCCCGATGGCAGCCGGAATGGTGTTTTCACAGGTGGTGCCGAGCCCGGCCGAGCGCAAGCATCTGATCTCGCGCGAGTATCAGGATGCCTTGCTGAAAGCGAACAGCAAGCAGGAATATAGCTATGGCGCCCTTGAGGGCTACATGACGGCCAAGGCCCTGGTCAAGGGTTTGCGCGCGGCCGGCGGAGATCTGACGCGGGCAGGGTTGATCCGCTCGCTGGAGTCGTCGCGTTATGATCTCGGCGGGGTTGGAGTGCGCTACGTGCCCGGCGATCATGAAGGCTCGCGCTTTGTTGATTTATCGATCGTCAGCCGAGATGGCCGCTTTATTCACTAATTGCTGATTTTTGGCTCTTTTTGGCGGTTGACCGCAACAAGCGGAAAATCAGCGTCTCAGGCGTTCAGTGTCGAAGTTGAGAATCGCTGAAGCAAGCCGTGCAGCACATGATGCACAGATTGCTCTCGAATCTCGGCGCGTTCGCCCTTGAAAACGCAGGTTTGCGCTTCGCATCCGCCTTCTTTCGAAGCCCAACCAAAACAGACCGTTCGGCCAGTGAAGCGATACCGGCACGGGCCAGCAGCATGTCGGCGCCCACCGAAATGTTGTAGATCATCACGACCGTGAGATTCTGGCCCTCCTGGCGTGCCTTGAATACCTCGTCGAGGGTCAGTGCAGCGCCTTCCACCTTGCCTTCGGCCAGCGCCCGCATGGATTCGGTGGCGGCCGTCGTTTCGAAAATCCGAACCTGCTTTTCATCCAGCCAGCCTTCGCTACGCGCCAGAAACATGGGTTCGTAGCCTACCCAGACGTGAGAAGCGATGGAAACCGGCTTGTCAGCCAAGCTCTCGCAAGCGGGCAAGGCCCAGGCCGCACCAAGCCCACCAAGGAGCTTGACGAATCGGCGGCGAGAGCGCTTTGGCTTAAGCATTAGTGAATGAAAAGTATCCGGGCTTGTTGTGGCGCCATGGCTGGCTGATGGTCACCTGTCGGGTGGCAGTCGATTGTGCCATATCCCTAATATGTGAATGGTTAATGGCGCGGAAATGACTTTACCATTTTTGTCGGTCAGCTTGCTTTCAGCGGATCGATTTATTCAGGCGATTTGCATTTGTTGCCGGGTTGATATTGCCGCTGGCTGGCTCGGAAAAAACTCAACGCCGGGCGAGTTCGAGCAGCGCCATGGCTTGTTGCTCGCAAGCTGCCAGCGTTGCTGCCTCAAGTGCTTTCTGCCAGCGCTTCGGTATCGCCTCCAGCCCGTAGCGGGCGCCGGCCAGCATGCCGACGATGGCGCCGGTGGTGTCGGCGTCGCCGCCCCGGTTGACGACGTCGATCATGCAATCTTCAAAAGAGTTTGTGTCAAATAGCGACTGGAAAACGGCGTGAATAGTATCGACCACGTAACCGCTCGGGTTCTCGCTGCGCTTTTTTTCGTAAGCGAAAATCGGGTGGCGCCGGACCAGTTCGTCGGCGCGCTCGCGTTTGACTTCGGCAGCATCTCGTCCGGCGAGAAAATCCTGCACCATGAAAATCAGCGTCTCGCAGGCGGCATCCGAGATTTCGTTGTGGTGTGTGACGTGGGCCTGGGCGCGGCTGGCCAAAATTGTCTTTTCTGGCGGTTGACCGTAGCAGGCCAGCGCCACGGGCAGGGTGCGCATTGCCGCACCATTGCCGGCATCGTGTTCTGAGGCAGGTGCCTCCGGGTTGCCGGTCTGGCGATAGGTGATCAGATTGCGCCGCACGGTGTTGCCGATATCGACCGGTTTGGCGCGCATCCAGGCATTGAAGGCATCGGCTGCGGCCTTAGCATCGACGCCACCGCTGGCCAGAATGGATTCGCCGAGGGCCAGCGACATCGTGGTGTCGTCGGTCACTTTTCCGGCTTTCAGGCGCAACCAGCCGCCGCCGGTAATTTCGCGGTGCACGCCGTGTTGGTGACGGATTTCGTTCGGCGTCAGAAATTCAACGGTCGCGCCTAGCGCATCGCCGATAGCGAGGCCAAGGTAGGCCGCAACGCCTTTTCCGATATGTGGCTCCTCCCACGGTGCCGGCGCGACGCGGCGGCGGACCGGGGCGTTACGGGCGATTAATTCTCCGGTCCAAAACATTTGGCAAAGTCAGTACAAACCCCGCATGACGGCGCGGGACAAACATAGATACCTTCCCGCGAGCAGATCTCGCGGTAAAGGAATTTTTTCCACTTCATGTCGCCGGCGTTGGCGCGGGCGAGCGCGGGAAAGTTGGTCCACATCAGCTTGCTCAGTTCGCTGCGGTCGAGCAGGCCGAGGTCTTGCCAGAGGTGGTCGCGTCCGGCACAGGCGGTGGCGACGATATGGGCGATCAGCAGTTCGGACGGGTATTCATGGGCCCGATGGTCGATCAGCAGTTTCAGCAAATCTTCCCATTCGGGAATGGATTCAATCTGACGTGCCGGGAAAGAGGCCTCAAAGCCGGGAAAGTATTCGCTCAGCAAATCGCGAAAAGCCGCTTCTCCCAGCCCGAGGTGGGCCGGCAGGCAGCCGGTGTCGGCTGCCTGGCCGGCAATCATGCTGGCCAGCAAGGAACGGTTCGGATCACCCGCAACCGTCGCCGCCGCCGGGCTTGCCAGCAAACCGGCAAACAGGGTGGTGCGATAGGGCAGGCGATCCGGGCCGTTCATGGCGGGCTCACTTTCTTACTTGCTCGGGTACTCGACGAGGATGTCTTCGTCGCGAACGATCATCTGGCAGGCCAGGCGCCATTGGGTCGGCGGGATATCGTCGATGTACATCTTGTCGATCTCGGCCTTGGTGAGGTGGCCAAGTTCGAGCAGGGCGGCAACTTCGCGGACATTGAGCGGGCCACCCATCGGGGCGCGCTTGCCATCGACCGATGAAACCTTGACCAGACAGGTGCCGCAATTGCCTTCCTGACAGCCGAAATCGATCGGGATGTGATGTTCCTTGGCCAGCGCGAGGATGGTCTGGGTGTGGCTGCCGGCGACGGCGTAGACCGTCTTGTCCTTGTGCATGGGGCTGCTGAATGTGATGAGGGCCATTTTTTAAGTTCTCCTGGAGAGCGGGTTGGTTTGAATTTCTCTATTGGGGTTGGGACGTGCTTTTAGTCTTGTTCGGTGTTGGCCTGCCGGCCTGCCATCAGGCCGGCTTGACGACGATTTCGCCGCCAATAATTTGGGCCTGGCAGGCCAGTCGGTGGGCGCGTGGCGCCATGTTGTCCTTGAGTACCTGGTCTTCCAGGATGCTCGGCGGGGCGAGGTTTTCGCCGCCGGAGATGATTTTGGTCAGGCAGGTGCAGCATTCGCCTTCGCGGCAGCCGTAGACGATGCCGGCGCCCACCTTTTCCGAAACTTCAATCAGTCGGGTGCCGGCCGGCACGGTGACGGTGACGCCGATATCTTCGAAGGTGACTTTTGCTTTTGCCATGTTTTTCTCCCTGATTTAGACGAGCGACGCCATGTCGATCTCGCGGTGTTCGACTCGGCCGGTCAGGTGACGAGCCAGGTGTTCGCCCAGATTGCGGCATTCTTCGAGTTCATCGGCGGCCGGCACCAGCTTGATGCGCAGGCCGTCGACCGGCAGGCGCAGCTTGAGTCCGCGCAGGCGATCTTCGATCAGGCGGACAGCTTCGCCGCTCCAGCCGTAGGAGCCGAAGGCGGCGCCGAGCTTGCCCTTGATATTGACGGTGGTCAGCGACGAGAGCAGATCCCAGATCGGCCGCACGGCATCGCCGTTGATGGTCGGGCTGCCGATGGCGATGCCGTCGGCTTCCTCGATCAGGTCGGTGAAAATGCCCGATTCGCCGCCTTCGAGGTCGTAGAGCGAAACCCGTACGCCCTCGATGCGCTCGGCACCGGTAGCGAGGGCTTCGGCCATGCGCCGGGTGTTGCCGTAAGCCGAGATGTAGAAGACAACCAGCGTTTTTTCACAGCGGGCTTCGTTGAACAGCCGCGGTGAAGCCAGTTCGCGGTAGCGGTGCACGTAGTCGCGCGGCATGTGGCGCAGGATGGGGCCGTGCGCCGGGGCGATCAGCTTCAGTTCGAGCGGCTCGATCAGCGCCATCGCATCGAGTACGTACTCGCGGAAGGGCCGCATGATGTGGGCGTAGTAATACTCGAAGGAGAAGCGGAAGTCGCCGACCCGGTCGTTGAACAGCCGGTTGTCGCAGAAATGGCAGCCGAAGATGTCGCCGGTGAACAGCAGGCCGTCCTCTTCGAGATAGGTGCATTGCGTGTCCGGCCAGTGCAGGTAGGGCGTGTGCAGGAAGCGCAGCGTGCGGCCGCCGAGGTCGACGGTGTCGTCGGTGGTGACCGGAATATATTCGGGCGGCTTTTCGCCGGTGGGCTTGAGCAGTGCTTTCAACATCATCTGGGCGCGGCTGGACAGATAGACCTTGGCCTGTGGCGCGCGCTTCAGCAACTCGGGCAGGGCACCGCTATGGTCCGGCTCCAGGTGGTTGAGGACGATGGTGGTGATTTCTTCGTACCTGGCCACTGATTCGAGGCGACGGAAAAAATCGTCGGCAAAGTTTTCCTTCACCGTGTCGATGATTGCCACGCCGTTCTCGCCGCGCACGACGTAAGCGTTGTAGCTCGTGCCGTTGGCGGTTTTCAGGATGATGTCGAAAGTGCGCAGATGCGGGTCAAGGGCGCCCACCCAGTGGACGCCCGGCGCGATTTCTACCGCGAGGTCAGTGACCGCCGCAGCTGTCATGGCTGCTTTCCTCTGCCTCGTGCTCATGGCTGCCACAACTGCCGTGGCCTTCAGGGCCATGGACGCAGGCCTCGATATTGCCTTCCGGCAGCTCAACGTTTTTTAGCCCAATCCAGGCGTCCACCGCAGCAATGTCGAAACCGACCATGCGTTCCTCGCCAATTTCCATCAGCGGGCGGCGGATGAGCAGCGGGTTTTCCAGCAGGAGTTGGACGGCGTGCTCGAAGCCGAGGTTTTCCGGGATGATTTCGCCAGACTTGATCGCCGGTGCCGCCTGGTTGAACCAACTGACGATCGGCTGCTTGCCAAGAAAGGCCAGCAGTCGATCAGCCGTCCAAGCTTCGGCCTTCAGGCTTTTGGCTTGGACGGTGTGGCCGGCGGCTGCCAGCAGGGTCTTTTGGCGAAGATTGCCCTTGCAACCGGGTTTTTCGTAGAACGTGACAACTGCCATATTTTTATGCCGCTTCTTTCCATAGGCCGAATTGCTTCAGCTTTTCGATGGGGATGCCGGTCAGCGAACCGGGCGGATTCAAGAAGGCACCCAATTCATCGACGATGGCCATTTCAATCGGGCAGATTGCAGCGCATTGCGGCACGCTGTGATCGCCCAGACACTCGGTACATTTGCTTTCGTCGACCAGGAAATGCGGCTTGTCTTCGTAGATCGCGTCGTTCGGGCAGACATCGACGCAAGCCCAGCAGTTGACACAGGATTCGGTAATTTGCAGTGCCATTTACGCCACCTTTTTGCTGTCGACCGCGGGACTCAACTTGCCGGTCGCCGCGATTTCCTTGTACACCGCCATCACCGCTTCCTCGATTGGCTCCATTGCATGTTCGCCATTCGGCACGATGCCGGCGGCTTCCAGCTTGCCCCAGGGCTCGTAGCCGATCTTGGAACAGAGCACGACTTCGCAGCCTTCGAGAATGCGGATGTTGCGTTCGAGCAGCGATTCCGTGGCGCCGGCATCGACCACGTCGCCATCACCGCAGGCATCCATGCCGCCGCAGTAGAGCTCGGTCTTGCGGTGGCTCATGAAGCGTGCGCCAGCCGGCGAGGCTTCGTAGATCAGGAATTCCTTGGCATGGCCGAAATGTTCGGCAACGACGCCGTTCTTGCCGGCAACCGCCATCAGCACCGGGCGGGCGTCGGCTGGAATGCCGGACGCTTCGTCCTTCGGCTTGACGATGCCGCGCTTGGCGTCGAGCTTCTCGATGATCTCGTCGTGGACGACCTTGCGACGGACCATGGCGGCTTCGTAATCAACCTCCATGACGTCTATCTTGTCCATGGTGAATTCGTCGCCGCGATCTTCGCCAAGCAGGCCTACCGCATCGGCGCGGCACTGGCGGCAATGGCGCATCATCGCCATGTCGCCGGCACAGGCATCCTGCAATTCCTGCAGCATTTCCGGGGTCGGTTCCGGGTGTTCCATGATGCCGAAGTAGGTGCCGTGTTCCGGCTCGGCGATCAGCGGCATGACGTTATGCAGGAAAGCACCCTTGGCCTTGACGATCTTCGAGACCTCCTTGAGGTGCTCGTCGTTGATGCCCGGGATCAAGACGGAATTGACCTTCACCAGGATGCCTCGGTCGGTCAGCATCTGCAGACCCTTTTGCTGCTGCTCGATCAGGATGCGCGCGCCTTCGACGCCGAAGATGCGCTTGTTCTCCCAGAATATCCACGGGTAGATCTTGGCGCCGACTTCCGGATCGACACAGTTGATGGTGATCGTCACGTGGTCGATGTTGTGCTGGGCAATCCGGTCCACGTACTGCGGCAGGTTGAGGCCGTTGGTCGAGACGCAGAGCTTGATGTCGGGGGCGCGCTCGGAAAGCTGCTCGAAGGTTTCAAAGGTACGGGCCGGGTTGGCGAGCGGGTCGCCGGGGCCGGCAATGCCGAGCACGGTCATTTGCGGGATTTCGGCCGCGACAGCGAGCACCTTGTTGATCGCCTGTTTCGGCGTCAAGACTTCGGAAACCACGCCCGGGCGGGATTCGTTGGAACAGTCGTACTTGCGGTTGCAGTAATTGCACTGGATATTGCAGGCGGGGGCCACGGCAACGTGCATGCGGGCAAAGTAGTGATGCGCTTCTTCGGAGTAGCAGGGATGATCCTGAACCTTGGCGCGGATGTGGTCGGGCAGGTGACCAAGCGCGTCCGGCGCTGTACCACAGCCGCTGGAAGCGCAGCCGCCACCTTCAGCGGGGGCGGAGTTACTGATAACTGGTAGTTCCACGATGTCGGCTCCTCGATTGCAGTCGAGGCTATTCAGCAATCGCTGTGCCAGAGATATTTGGTTATAAAAATCAGATAGTTGGCGATATTGCGAGAGGGTCGTGTTGGATGCTTTGTTACAAATGCGACAGCAGAGGTTCGTTCACCCGGGGTGGCGTTTTGGCCATTCTCTGTGGACCGGCATTGAGGATATTGGCGCTCTGAAAAATTCATGAACCAATCGTCATAAATATGGCAAAATTGCGATACAAGACAAATTCAGAGGTGTATGCTGGGGTTGATCTCTGATAAAAGCCACGCCTTTCCATGACGAATCAATTTCATCCCGATCTGCCTCCGGCGGCCCCGCCGGAAATGCCTGGCGGGCCCGACAGTCGAATCAGGAGTTATCTGCTCCAGTTCTTTTCGGGTTTGCTGTGCGTTGTGCTGTTGCTGGGCTTTTTCCTGTGGTTCAGCTACCGTCAAACAGAGCTGGCTGCAGAAGTGGCCCTGAGGAATATCGCTACGACGGTTGAAGCACGGTTCGATGCGACACTCCGGCGGATCGAGGCCAACCTGGAACACATCGCTGCAAAGCTCCCTGATGCGGCCCTTGACGGGGAAAACGTTGCACATTTTTCCGAGCAGGTACGCCAGGATCTTGAACTTCGGGTGCAACATTTTCCCGAATTGAGTTCGTTCCGGATTATCGACGCCGATGGCAATGGTCTGTACAACAGTGGCGCGGTCGTGCCGTCCTATAACGTGTCTGACCGCGAGTATTTTCAATCGGCGAAGAACATTCCCGGCAAGCCGCTCCATTATTCCGGGGCCATCGTCGGCAAGCGAACGGATCAGCCGGTTATCGTCATGGCCAAGGGACTGACTGACCAAGCGGGGAATTTTCGCGGGGTAGTCATTGGCGCGCTGAAGATGGGCTATTTCATGGAGCTGTTTTCGACGCTCAACCTTGGGCACAGCGGTGTCGTCGCCTTGCGCCGGACTGATGACGGCGCGTTGCTGGCGCGCTGGCCCGCTTTGCCGGACGCACTGAATATTCCGTTCAAGCCGGACCATCCGATGCGCCCCTGGTTGGAGAGCGGGAATCCGGAAGGCGTTCAGAGAATCCATTCCCAGGCAGACGGCAGTGAGCGACTCTATGTTTTCCGTCGCCTTGAGCGCTATCCATTTTTTGTCATTCCCGGCCGTACACCGCAGGAATACCTGACCGAGTGGCGAGAAATGGCAACTGTTTCAATCGCCATGACCGGGATTGCCCTGCTCATGTTTGCTTTCCTTCTTCGTAGGCAGTGGCGGGCGCGCCAGCTCGAAATCCTGCAAAGCCACAGGCTTGCCGAGGCCCGCGATGCTGCCGAAGCCGCCAGCCGGGCCAAGAGCACCTTCCTCGCCAACATGTCGCACGAACTGCGGACGCCGATGAACGGCATCATGGGCATGGCCAGCGTTGCGCTGCGTCAGGCCAGTGACCCGAAACTGCGCCATCAGCTCGAAACCATCAACCACTCCTCACAACACCTGCTCGGTGTCATCAACGACATCCTCGATATCTCCAAGATCGAGGCGGGACGCCTGACCCTTGAGCAAGTCGATTTCCGCTTGGGCGACCTCCTGGAAAATCTGCGCGACCTGATTGGCAACAAGGTGGCGGAAAAAAATCTGGCGCTGCAATTCGACGTTCCCGTGACGCTGCAATCGCTTCCACTGTCCGGTGACCCGCTCCGGCTAGGCCAGATTCTCCTGAATCTTTCCGGCAATGCCGTCAAATTCACCGAGCAGGGCTCAGTGACCGTTTATGCCCGACTCTCCGACGAAACCTCTGACCAGGTACGCCTCTGCTGCGAGATCAGGGATACCGGCATCGGCATCGAAGTCGAGGACCAGAAGCGACTGTTTTCCTCCTTCGAACAGGCAGACAGCTCAATGACCCGAAAATATGGCGGGACCGGCCTCGGACTCGTCATCAGCAAGCGCCTGGTGGAAATGATGGGTGGAGAAATCGCCGTGGAGAGCACCCCCGGTCAGGGCAGCACCTTCCGCTTCAGCGTACAGCTTGCCAGAGGCCGGATCCAGCCGGCAGAAACCGCCAGCACGACATCGGCCGAAGCCTTGCTGGCGAGCAAGTATGCCGGTGCCCGCATCCTCATTGCAGAGGATGAACCGATCAATCAGGAAGTCTCACGCGGTCTTCTTGAAGATATCGGGCTACTGGTCGATGTCGCCGATGACGGCGCCGAGGCACTGGCTCTGGCCAGACAGCAACACTACGCACTGATCCTGATGGACATGCAGATGCCGAAGATGAATGGCGTCGATGCGACGCGGGCCATCCGCCATGACTCGCTCAACACCGATACGCCGATTCTGGCCATGACCGCCAATGCTTTCGAGGAAGACCGGCAAACCTGCCTGGCCGCCGGGATGAATGACCACATCGGAAAACCGGTCGATCCGGACAGGTTGTTCGAGGTCATGCTGAGTTTGCTAAAAGAGCCGCTGATTTAGCCGCCATTCCCGCTGAAATCGACGCGAGAGATCATCAGCTTGGGTGAAAGACTGACAGACTCTGGCTCGGCACTCTGGCGTCACCGGGGTGACCACCCAGCGAATACGGGATGGTTATGAATGCTGTGGCCATGACGAAGAAAACGGGGCCCAGTACGGCGATCAACATGGATGTCAGGAAGGGGGCTTTGGCGCGTTGCATTTGGGTTTCCTTTATTGAAGTGGGTGTGGAACCACTTTAGGCATACCGGCTTAAGCCCCCATTAAGCGGTCCTTAACGGGCCATTAACAGCAAGATTGTTCGCGGCTTGCTGCAGGTCATGACGGATCAGTCATCGTGTTTCTTCTTGCCTCGACTTTTTCCACCTTCATCGCCGCGGATGTCGTCCTTGTCGCCGCTGCGATGACACTCGACACAATTGTCGAACTTGCGGATGCCTTCCTCGATGTGCTCCCGACGAATGTTTTGCAGCGTGTGCTCATGGCATCCGTAGCAGGTGTAGCGGCTGTAGTCGTTGCCGGTGTGGCAGGTTACGCAGCGCGTGTTGTGGTCACGGTCAAGTTTGAAATGCTGGTCATGATCGAAGGTCGCCGGCGTCCATTTTTCTTGCGAATGGCATTGGCTGCAGTTGCTGGTGATCTGCTGGTGCAACGAGTCGTTCGGTGACTTGTGGCAGGACTGGCAGGCTTCGCGCATGGCTGGCTGCAACAAGGCGTGGTTGAAATGGCCCTGCTGGCGGAAGCGTCTGACGCCGGCGTGATCGCTATGGCAGGCGACACACTCCTGAGTAATCAGTTTCTGGTGAAACGCCACGGCGGTCAGCGGTTTGGCGATAGGAAGGCCGGTCGTCGTCAGGCGACCGATCTCCTCTGGCTTGTGGCAGGTCAGGCAACGTCTGGAATCTGCGCCCATGAACGCCGTGTGGCAGGCAAAGCAGTCAGACTCCAGCTGCTTGTGGCCAGGAATCAACTTGCCCGGCCCCACCATCAGGTTTGGATAGACGAAGACCAGTACCGTCAGAGCAATCAAATTGACGGCAAGAAGGAGCTTGAGAATTTTGCTCATGCCCAGCCCCAGAACATGAAGACGCTGACGATGTGACCGATGGCCAGCACCGCGAAGGCGATAAAAATCGGTATATGAACCTTCCGCCATTGGGTCATGGCATCAAGACTGACTGCATCCCAGAAAACCGCCTGTTCAACTGCGGGGCGCGACAGGCCACGCAGTTGATAACTTTCGCGTTCGCACTGAACATGGCGCCGTGAGCGATCAAGCAGCAGTTTGCCGACCATCCCGCTGATCACATTTACGCCCATGGCAATTGTCGCCAGCCAGGGGAGGATGGCATTGAAGTGAATGCCTGAATGGATCAGAACCATCAAGGAACCCAACCAGGCGGTGAATTCATGGAAGGTCAGCAACGATCGCGGATTCCCTGAAGTGATGAGCTTCCGTTTGCGCAGGGAATAGACCAGTGAGCCGATGATCAGCAGGGTTCCGGGAATGCCCAGATAGCGACCGACCCAGACCAGATCCAGCCGATGCAGAAAATAGTCACCGGCCAGCGCGGCAATGGCCAGCATGCCGAGCAGAAAGGTGAAGGGCAGAATATGTTGGCGCCAGAGCGAAGTTGTCATCTATGCCTCCAGAGTCACGTTGGCTTTTGGCGCGCAGACGCAGAGCAGACAGGTGCCGGGTTCCGGATCGAATTCCGGCGGTTGGTGGTAGGTCACTTCACCGTGCCGGATTGTTGTCTGGCAACTGCCACAACCCCCTGCCCGGCATCCGGAACTGACTGAAATGCCGTTGGCTTCGGCGAAGTCAAGCAAACTGCCGGCTGAGGCTTGCCAGGGAATCTGTTTGCCGGACTGCGCGAAGGTGACGACGATACCGTCCTCTGCACTTGAGCCAGGCGCTTCCGAAGCTTGGACAGCAGAAGATTTTTTGCGCTTGATTGATGCGGGTCCGAAGGCTTCAAAATGGATGCGTGATTCTGGTACCCCCCAATCTTCCAGTCCGGGCACCAGACTTTCCAGCATTGGCGTCGGGCCGCAGATATAGAAGTGATAAGGCTTGAGGGGTAGCTCGTTGCGCAGCAGCGCCACATCAATCCGGCCGTAGTAAATAAAGGCATTGTCAGCCGTGCTTTCTGGCTGCGGGTCGCTGAAACACAGGCGCAGATGGAAGTTCGGATGCGCTGTAGCCAGAGTTTCCAGATGCGCCTGCATGACCAGTTCCTGTCCATGACGCACGCCGTAGAACAGCCAGACTTCACGTTCCGGCTGTTTAGTCAGGCACCAGTTCACCATGCTCAACATGGGCGTGATGCCGATGCCGCCACCGATCAGGACCACTGGTGCGGTGCTGCGATCTATGTGGAAGTGCCCGGCCGGGGCTCGAACCTGAAGAAGGTCGCCGACCCCCACCTGGTCGTGGAAATGGTTGGAAGAACGCCCAGGCGGGACGGGACTTCCGCTCGGGGCTGGCACTCGCTTGATTGACACCCGATAGCGGTCGTGGCCTGGTGCATCCGAGAGCGAATAACAGCGAATGATTTGTTCGCTGCCTCCAGCCTCCGTCGGCAGATCAAGGCGAAAAGTCAGAAACTGTCCCGGCAAAAAACTGGGCAACACCTGTCCATCTTCCGGGGTAAGGTAGAAGGAGCAAACGGACTGTGCCGCATCTTCAATGACACGATGATCAACCCGGAATGCGCGGTAGCCTTGCCAGGCAGCGACGTACAAATCCTCGACATCTGCCTGGGCATTCAGAACGTCCGCTTGGGGGGAGCCCGTTGTACCGCTGGATAAAGCCAGATACTTCTGCCAATGGCGCCAGAAACCAATTCCAAGAAAGATGGCAACCTGAAACAGAATTGCTGCGCAAATCCAGAGGAACAATGACAGGGAGGTCATGCAGCGATGCCTTCGTCTGGCAGGCTGGCAGTTTTGTCCGTGGCATTTTTACGGGCTGAGCGGTGCTCTGTTTGCAATGACACGTTGCCTACCTTGGATGTTTTTGTTCATCCATGGTGCGCTTCCCGGATTAAGCGAGGCTTAACAGCTCACTGGCAAATGCCTGGTCGCAGCGAAGATCTCGTTGCGGGAATTGGGAACGATGGTGCAGTCGTCAGGATGGGGAAACTCCCGCTGCCGTGGAGTGACGCTGTTATTGCATCCCGGGATTCATTTTTTCCACTTCGCCCACGGATCTGAATTACTACTGGGCGGGGTGTTTGAACGGTTTGACGTTCTCTTGCCCGGCACGGGGCGATGGCTTGCTTCCTGTTCGTGCAGGGCTGCCTTCCTGATGCGCTTCTCTCGCAAACGATCGGCATCTTCCAGGCTCAATTCGGCGGGTATTCCCGGCGTTTGGTTCGGCGGTACGAGGCGATCCCTGGGCGGAAGTTCAAACTGCTCGTCAGAAGCGCGGGGCAGACCTTTGAACTGATACAGATAGAAGGCTTCGACCTTCTCGCGGGCCCAATCCGTTTTTTTAAGGAATTTGACGGCGGAATCAATGCTCGGGTTGTTGTTGAAACAATTGATATTCAGATAGGCAAACAGAAGCTCAAACCCGTAGTGATCGACGATTTCAATCAGCAGGTTTTTCAAACTGACCCCATGCAGCGGGTTGTTCTGGTAATTGATCTCGTCGTTCATGCTATTGCCCAATCAAGTTAAGGCCGGAATTATACCGATCGCCCCGTACTGGCCCCGAAGCTGTCCGGCGGGAGTCGCGTATAGAAATTTAGGCTGAATCAGTTCTGCTCACTATGTGTCCGCGCGCACAGAGCACTTTTGGTTGGATACGGCGCTTGCAAGCCTTGTTTTCGCATCCTGCTTTGCAGGACAGACTGACGACTATCCATTTTCGATTGAGTCTGAAAAGACCCAGGATCTGGGCAGTGACGGCATAAAACTGCTTTTTGGGGATGAACCTCCGGATAATTGGCGACAGTCTGATCCCCGGATGTAAGATTCTTGCGGTCAGCGATGCTGACAATTAACTACAAAGGGGATCCAAATGACATTCGGCGAATCGATTCAAACCTGCTTTTCGAAATACGCTGACTTCTCGGGGCGCGCATCTCGCTCTGAATATTGGTGGTGGTTCCTGTTCGCTCTCCTGGCAACGATGGCCACCGGGATCGTCAGTGACAAATTGTCTGCGTTGTTCTCGCTGGCTGTGCTGCTTCCCGGTCTGGCGGTTGGGGCTCGTCGCCTGCACGATATTGATAAAAGCGGTTGGCTCCAATTGCTGTTCCTTATTCCGCTCATTGGCTGGATCATCATTCTCTACTGGGCGACCCGTGAAGGTGTGGAGCCGAACCGGTTTTGATTCGCTTTGCCTTCAAATAAACCTTCACCGCGATGACAACTCGACTGCTGTGAATGTTCCAATCAAGATTGCCTAACAGCTTCAGGCATCCATGTCACATTCCCGACACCGGAAAATTTGCTATCTAACTGATAGCAAATAAATTTCAATTGGCGCCGGTCTTGCTTTGATACCGGCATGAAAACCCATCTCGACTGGTCGGCTTACGACACCTATGGCGTCGGTGACGCCTATGCCGGCATTCCGGCGACCGGCGGCAATTACGCCAAGGCGGTTGCCGTCTGCATGAACAATCATCAGTGCCAGCGCGATGGCAAGGGCGTCATGTGCCCGAGCTACCGCATCACGCATAACCCGGCGCATTCCACCGGAGCGCGGGTCAAGGCGTTCAAGGCGGCGCTGAATGGGGAGTTGGGCGAGCAGCCGTTCAGTCATCCCGATCTCGCCGCGGCGATGGATCTCTGCGTATCGTGCAAAGGATGCAAGAAGGAATGCCCGAGTTCGGTCGACATGACGCTGATCAAGACCGAATACCTGGCCCACCGGAATGAAGAACTCGGCGTGCCGTTGCGCGCCCGCTTGTTCGGCGGTTTGCCGGACTGGCTGCACCGTTATCGTCGCCCGCTGAATGCTCTGATTCGTCTGCGTAATGCCGTCCCCTGGCTCGCCGGGATGGCGGAACGTCGGCTGGGGATTTCGGCGCAGCGGCCGATTCCGGAAATCGTTGGCGAGGCATTTCAGGCAGAAACGGCCGAGTGCTGCGGTCAACGCGGAAAAGTGGCACTTTTCGTCGATACCTTCACGCACTACTACACGCCGGAAGTGGCCGAAGCCGCCATTGCCGTACTGACAGCGGGCGGCTATTCGGTGGAAGTGCTGCGTCCGGCAGCCGACGATGCCGAGCCGCAGCGCCCCTTGTGTTGTGGCCGTACCTATCTGTCGCAAGGCATGGTCGAGGCGGCCAAGCTCGAAGGCAAGCGGGTCATGGCGGCGCTGGCCCCGGCGCTGGCGGCGGGGACGCCGATTGTCGGACTAGAACCGTCCTGCCTGTTGGCGCTGCGCGACGAGTTCTACAGCCTGTCGCTCGGCCCGGCGGTGGCGCAAGTTGGCAAGCAGGCTTTCCTGTTCGAGGAATTCCTGATGCGCGAGGCCAACAAGGGGCTGAAGCTCGATTTGAAGCCGCTTCCCGGCGGCAAGGCTGTGGTTCACGGCCATTGCCATCAGAAGGCTTTCGGCGCGATGAAGTCGGTCAGGAAGGTGCTCGGCTGGATACCTGAATTCGAGTTCGAAATCGTCGACGCCAGTTGCTGCGGCATGTCCGGCAGCTTCGGGCTGGAAGTCGAGCATTACGAGGCTTCGATGAAGATGGGCGAGCTCGCCTTGTTGCCTGCCGTGCGTTCAGCGCCAGCTGATGCGCTGATCGTTGCCGATGGCTTCTCCTGTCGGCATCAGATCAAGGACGGCACCGGGCGGGATGCCGTGCATGTGGCGGTTCTGCTTGCCCGGGCCTTGAAGGCGACGCCAGGCTGAACGTGAAGGTTCAGGCGTCGAAATGCATGGCCAGGCTGGCCAGCACTTTCGGCAGCGGCAGGTTTTCTTCCGATTCGAGAATGCCCGGCACCGGGTGCGGGTATTCGTAAAATATGCCGTAGGTGCCGGCCCGTTGCCCGTGCAGATAGACATGGGCGCGCAGTGCCTCAAGCTCGTTGTGGCGCAAGGTGACGATGCACGGATCGGCGCCGTCGTCGGGCACGATGTCGCAGGCATTGGCGATGCGCTCGTCGAGTGAGACGAGCACCCGGCGGATTTCGCGGGATTTGGGAGAAGCCCAGGGATTTACGTTCATGGCGACAGCTCCGGTTGGATTTGCGATAGCCAGGTATTCAGGCGTTCTTCAGTGAGTACCGGCTGGTTGATCTGATCGATCGCCAGCCCGAGAAAATGATCCCCAACGACGGCCCGCGAGGTGGCGAATTCGTAGCCTTCGGTGGGCCAGTGGCCGACCAGACGGGCGCCACCGGCCACCAGGGCGTCATGAATGAGGCCAATGGCATCGACGAATTCATCCGGATACTTTTTTTGGTCCCCCAGGCCGTACACCGCAGCAGTCTTGCCGGCAAGGTCGGCACCTGCCAGTTGCGGCAGGAATTCCTCCCAGCTTGGCTGGCTGAGGCCGGTCGATAGTCCCGGCAGCTCGCCATCGCCCAGTGTCGGGCTGCCGAGGATCAGCGCGTCGTAGGCAAGGAAGTCTGCCAGCGTCGTGCGGCCGATATTGACCGGCGCATCCGCTGCGTCGCCGAGCTTTTTCGCGATCTGCTTGGCGATCAGCCGGGTGCGGCCGGTATCGGTGCCGAAAAAGATGCCGATTTTTGCCATTTTCAGGCGCTGACCACAATCTCTTGCGTCAGCTCCTCGGGCAGGCAGCCGACCGGGGCGCCAAGAACGCCTTCCGGACCGTTTTCAAACTGGACCAGGTAAACGTGTTGGGTTTCGTCGGCTTCGGCCCGGCCAAGCTGAATCACCATGCCACGCATGCCGGCCGGGGCGATCAGGCCTTCCTCTTCATCAATGCCGGGCATGCCGCCATCGTTCAGGATGTCCACGGCGGCGTAAACCAGTTCGCCGATGTCGTATTTGTAGTCTTCCATGATCTCAGCTCCAGACGTCAGGCGGGGCCAGCAGGCGCTCGACCGGCTGGTCGAACATCAGGTGTTCGTCGATGATTACACCCACGTCTTCCGGCTTGACGCCGGTGTACATGATGCCTTCCGGATAAACCAGCACGCTTGGCCCGAGGTGGCAGGGGCCGAGGCAGCCGGTGTTGGTCAGCAGGAAGCCGGATGTCCAAAGGTTGCGTGTGGTGAATTCGTCCGAAAATGACTGCCAGACCGAGCTGCAGCCCTTTTCCTGACAGGAGCTGCGCGGATGCCCGGCCGGGCGCCCCTGAACGCAGACGAGTACGTGTTTCTTGGGTTTTGCCATGATGCTCTCCTTGTTGATGGCCTAATCATTGCAAGGGGAGTGCCAGGACGAAATTAAATTAAATCAGTAGCTTATGGTTTTTCGCCTTGTCGTATATGCGACAAATCGCGATCAAGCGGTTTCTAAGGCCTGTCAGCCCAACTACACTTAACCCCATTGTCCTTGCTCGCCCATTTGGGAAAGCACAAAAAACCACCGTCATGCCGATATAAAGCCATCATGAAAAACACATCAGAAAACAAAGTCCACGGCCCGCTCGCCGGAATCAAGGTCGTCGAATTCGCCGGCATCGGGCCCGGCCCGTTTTGCGGCATGTTGCTTGCCGACATGGGGGCGGAAGTCACGCTGCTTGAACGCGCCGGGGGCACCTTTGCCTCGCAACTGTTTGGTGGCGGTCGCAAGGCCGTGGCCAATCGCGGCAAGAAATCGCTTTGCCTTGACCTCAAGCATCCCGATTCCAGGGCTTTGGTATTCAAGCTGATCAAGGAAGCCGACGTGCTGATCGAAGGCTTTCGTCCCGGTGTCATGGAACGCCTGGGCTTTGGTCCCGATGTCTGCCTGCAGGAAAACCCGCGGTTGATCTACGGTCGGATGACCGGTTGGGGCCAAACCGGCCCGCTTGCCCCGCGTTCCGGGCACGACGCGAATTACGCCGCGATTGCCGGTGTGCTCGATACCGGGCGTCGCCACGACGGTGCGCCATGGGCACCGCCTACGCTGGTCGGCGATATGGGCGGTGGCGGCTTGATGCTGGCCTGGGGTATTGCCTGCGCCCTGATCGACGTCCAGCGTTCCGGCCAGGGGCAGGTGATCGATGCCGCCATGTGCGAAGGCGCGGCCGTGCTCGCCCATGGCTTGTTCAATCTTGAAGCGCTGGGCGAGTGGAACGGGCATTGCGCCATTGATTCCAGCGCTCCCTTCTACGACGTTTATCAATGTGCAGATGGCCAGTGGATCAGTGTCTGCCCACTTGAGCCACAGTTCTACGTGACCTTTATTGAGCGACTCGGCCTGACCAACGATCCCGATTTCGCCGGAAAGCAGTACGACACGACGCTTTGGCCGACCATGAAGGACCGCCTGACGGCGATCTTCAAAGGATCGCCACGGGCACATTGGGATGCCCTGTTCGCTGATACCGACGATTGCGTCTGGCCGGTGTTGAGCATGAAGGAGGCGCAGTCGCACCCGCACAATCTGGCGCGCGAAGCTTTTGTCGAAATAGCGGGCGTCCAGCAACCGGCGCCTGCACCGCGTCTTTCACGAACACCAGGTACGATACAAAGCCCACCGCCGCTGCTGGGTGAACATACGCGGGAGCGTCTGGAAGCTCTTGGCCTGAGTGGTGATGAAATTGCCCGGTTGGTATCGATTGGAGCGGTACGCGAGGTGGTTGCGCCAGCGAGTTGACGGGAAATTTCACCAGCCTTGGAAGTTTGGCGGAACCGAAGGCGGCGAGGCGGTTCTGACCTGTCTCCCCGACAGATAATGCTTCCATGACAACTGCAGCTATAAGTACCGTAAGTTCGGCGCGATTGATCGAGCGCGCCGACTGGGAGAACCTGACCCCGGCCGCGCATCCGTTTCTGAATGCGGATTTTTTTGAAATTCTTGAGCGCCACGAAACTGCCGGGCCAGCATGTGGCTGGCAGGCCCGGCATTGGGTCGCCAAGGACAGTGATGGTGCTGTTCTTGGCCTGCTGCCGACCTACATCAAGGCAAATTCCCACGGCGACTTTGTCCGCGACTGGTCCTGGGCCAGCGCCTACGAGCAACTCGGGAAAATCTATTATCCGAAGCTGCTGAGCGCGCTGCCGCATACCCCGGCCAGTGGCCCGAGATTGCTGGTCAAGGCTGGTGAAGACAAGCTTGCAACGCAACATGCGCTGGTTGAAACGGTGAAAGCTTATGTCTCGGCAAATCAGCTATCGTCCTGGCACATCGCACTGCCGGCGGCCGATGAGGTCGACCTGCTGCAATCGCACGGTTTGCTGGTCAGCCACGACGTCCAGTTCCACTGGCGTGACAAGGGCTATGGCGATTTCGACGGCTTTCTGGCTGCCTTTCCGTCAGAGAAACGTCGCAAAGTTAAAGCCGAGCGCCGGCGCGTCGCCGAGAGTGGCCTGACGGTCGAGGTTCGACACGGAAATGAGATCGAACCTGAAGAATGGCCGGAGTTGCATCAGCTATACGCCACGACTTTCGACAAATACCGGAATTACGCGGCGTTTTCGGCCGCTTGCTTTGCCGAGCTGGGATCGACGCTGGGCCGCCGGATGGTGCTCTTCATCGCCCGGGAACGCGGCGTACCCGTCGCCATTTCCATCTGCTTTCGTAGCGACGACACCTTGTACGGCCGCTACTGGGGCACGAACAGCTCACACCACAGCCTTCACTTTGAACTCTGCTTTTATCAAGGCATCGCTTATTGCCTGACGCAGGGACTGAGCACTTTTGAACCCGGTGCCGGCGGCGAGCACAAAGTGGCTCGCGGCTTCGAGCCAACGGTAGTGCGTTCATGTCACTGGATCGAGGATAGTCGCATGCGCCAGCTCATCGGGCAGCATCTGGAACGGCATCGTAACGGGGTATTGGCCTATGCCGATGAAGCTTCGACCCATCTTCCATTCAGGAAAAATCAGTAGCTGGTGCAGGGGCGACAGATTGTCGGGGGCGCTCAGCCTCCCGACTTTGACAGCCACTTCAACAAGATCTCGTTCAAACTGTCCGGATCAACCGGCTTGCCGATGTGGTCATTCATGCCGGCGGCAAGACAGAGCTGGCGATCTTCGTCGAAGGCGTTGGCGGTCATTGCCAGAATCGGGGTGTCAGCGTAACCGGGCAAGGTCCGGATTGCCTTGGTGGCATCAATGCCGTTCATGTGCGGCATCTGCATATCCATCAGGATCAGGTCGTAGTGGCTGCCTCGTGCCAGGGTGACCGCTATTTCACCGTCCTCGGCCAGGGTCACGTTGAGGCCGACATCTTCAAGCAATTCGCGCGAGACCTCCTGATTGATCGGTTCATCTTCTGCGAGAAGGATACGTGCCCCGGCATGGAGGCTCCTGAGTTGCGCCTCGACTGATAGCTCCGTGATCTTCGCGGCCGGCGAGATGGCAGCTGTCGTCTTTTTCAGCGGCAAAGTGAACCAGAACGTGCTGCCCTGGCCCTCAGCGCTGTCGATGCCGACCTCGCCACCCATGCTCTCAACCAGTCTCTTGCTGATCACGAGGCCCAGTCCGGTGCCACCGTACTTGCGAGTTGTCGAGCCGTCAGCTTGTTCAAAGGCCATAAACAGGCGTTTCTGACTTTCGACTGAAATGCCAATGCCGGTGTCCTGTACCTCGCAGCGCAAGAGTACATCGCCCGGATTTTCTTCCAGCTTCTTGATACGCACGGTGACGGAGCCCTGCTCGGTAAATTTGACGGCGTTGCCGGCGAGATTGAGCAGAATCTGGCCCAGGCGCATGGGGTCGCCCAGCAAGGTCAGGTCGGCAACGTCAGTCGGCAGATCGACAAACAGTTTCAGGCCTTTTTCTGCAACCCGCTGCCCGACCAGACTGGTCAGATTTTCCATCACCAGACCGAATCTGAAGCTGACCTTCTCCAGTTTCAGGTGCTCGGCCTCGATTTTTGAAATGTCGAGAATGTCGTTGATGACTGAAAGCAGGTGCGTAGATGCATGCTTCAATTTGGTCAGCTGATCGATCTGTTTCGGATCGCTTGTCCGCCGCATGACCAGTTCGGCCATGCCCATGATGGCGTTCATCGGTGTGCGTAACTCGTGACTCATGTTGGCGAGGAATGTGCTCTTGGCTCGGCTTGCTGCCTCGGCCGCTTCCTTGGCAATCATCAGTGCCGATGTGCGCTCTTCAACGAGCCCTTCGAGGTGGTGCTGATAGCGTTCGAGCTCAACGGCTGTTTCCTTCTGCGACGTGACATCCACGCAGAAGCCGATAAAGCCAAGGAATTTGCCATCGCTGTCATAGCGAGGATTTCCGTCATCCCTGATCCAGCGATAGGCGCCATCGGCACGGCGCATCCGATAGTCCATGCTGAAGGGCTGTTGCCGATCAAACGACGAACCGTAGGTTTGCACGCAATATTCGAAATCCTCGGGATGCAGGCCTTCCGTCCAGCCGCTGCCGACCTCCTGTTCCATTGCGCGACCGGTAAAACGCAACCAGGGCTCGTTGAAATAATCGCAGCCTTTGTCGAGTCCGGAGGTCCAGATCAGCGTCGATCCGCCATTGGCCAGCGTCCGGAAATGCTGCTCGTTTTCGCGCAACAGCGATTCCGCTCGCTTGCGTTCCTCAATTTCCCTGAACAGGCCTTCGTGGCTGTTCTTGATCTGCTGGCTCATGGCATCGAAGGACTCCGCCAGCAGGGCAATTTCATCATGCTCGCTGGCATCGATGCCGGTCTTGATCCCGTATTCGCCCCGGCCAATCTTTTCGGCAGCCTGACGAAGTCGTATCAGATTACGGGTCAGCCACCAACTGAACAGAGCAAACAGCACGCTGGCAAAGCCAAGCCCGACAATGGCGATGAAACCATTTTGCCTGGCCAGTGAGTCACGTGCCGCCTGTAAAAAGCCGATGGAAATGCGGAAATCGACTTTGCCTACCGTCTGTCCCTGGATGCTCAGCACCATTTCGGCTTCAGCATGTCCATTCAGGCCCGTGCCGTCGAGACCATCATTATTCCTGCTTTGTTCATCACTCGTTGCTTCGCCGGCCTCTCCAACAACCACGCCATTCGGATTGATGACCCGTATATGTTCGATGGTTTGACCCTGGCGAATTTCCTGCAGGATGTCGTTTAGGGTGGCGTAATCGTGCTGGGCGAGCGGTCCGGCGATGGCTGAGTTCAGCAGGGGCTGAATGGTTTCCACCCGGATTCGAACCTGCTCCTTGAGAAATCCCTGTGCGATCCGGTTGGCGTTATAGGTGATCAGGGCGAAGACAGCACTCTGGATGAGTACTGCCCCCAGTATCAACTTCGCGCGCAGGGAAAGTTTCCACATGCTGCTGTCGCCGGATCAGATTATTTGAGCTTCGATTCGGTCGCATCAAGATAGGGGTCGAGGCGGCGCATCGCCTCTTCGGTCGCGGTTGTCAGCGCGTCATATCCGAGCTTTTCCAGAAACGGTTTGGCTTCCGGCGTTTTGCCAAAGGCAAGCAGTTGCGTACGCAGTTTCTGCACTTGTGCCTTGTTGGTGGAGGGGGCGGCAATAATCACATAGCCGGGCAGGACACCAGCTTCAAAAAGTACCTTGAAGCGATCGCGGGCATTCGGGTCGATAAAGCCCTGGCTGCGGAAAACCATGGCCTGGGCAACGCCTTGTTTGACGGCGATCTGGCTGCTGTCATAACTACGCGTTTCGATAACCTTGAAGTCGCGGTCCATCTTCAGGCCTTTCTTCGACAACGCTTCCATCATGACCATTGCCACCAGGGCACTGTTATCCAGCACTGCAATGGTGCCGCCACGCAGTGCTTCAAGATTGGCCGGACCTGTGCCTTCCTGAACCAGCAGAACGGACTGGTGTTCGGGTTGGAACATGACCAAGGGTTGCCAGCCCATGCGTTTTTGCGCCAGCCTGGCGATATGGGGAGGGCATACCAGCAGGTCAAATCCGTTTTCCTGAATGCGCTGATACATGCCCTTGAAATTGGGTGGTGTTTCCAGATGGGTTGTGGGCAACCCCAAGCCCTTTTCCAGATGCTCCATCAGGGGGCGGTACATTTCGTAGGCGGTACGCGTCGAGACAACGGGGAGCGATCCCAGTCGCAGTGCCTTGTCGGCAGCCAAGGCAGGGAGTTGAACACCGGCCGCGACCATGCCCAGGGAAAATTGTAAAAAGCGGCGTCGTTTGATCATGGCTAATCTCCCAAACAGCGGTTTTCTCTATGCCAAGATAATGAACCTGATAGGCAGAATTCGCCATAAAAAAGATGCCATTGTGCTCGAATGATCTTTTTGGCTGCTGGCCGGGTGTCCTCCTTTAGCCAGAGCGGATATTTCCTGAGCGATCGTGGACGGCATCTTTGACCCCATGACTCGTCCTGATTATTACTATCAGTAAGGATATCGTAGTTTCTAAAAATAGATAAAACAACAAACTCAACAAATTTAATGTTGATGTGTTGACGTGGCTCAATGTTGCGCTCCTGCCGATGGCCATAATTCTCCGTAGGTCAGCTTCTGGGTGATACGGTGGGAACGCAGCAGCCTTCCGAGCATCTTCTAGCGACTGAACAGCAGTTTTGCTGTTCCGGAATGTGTTTTTCCTCAGGACTTGTTGCTGAGCCAGTAATTAACGAAGAGGCAAACCGATGCGTGACGAAAAGACCAAGAGAACCGAAGAAGCGATGGTGGATCAGCTATCAAGGCGGGAATTTCTGAAATATTCAGCCGGGTCTTTTGCTGCAATGTCACTCAGTTCATTCGCATTCGGGGCTGTCAGCGCTGCGCCCAAAGTTCAGAAATATCCGATCCGCGCCAGAGTGACCACGACGCTCGAAGAGATGATCTCGTTTCCCAAGACGCTACCCGGACTGAGCAAGCCGCAGATCGCTGAAGTCGAGCAATACAGTAAATTTGGCTATGGCAACTGGACGCTCGGCTCACCGCTTCCGTTGATGCCGAGAACGGACCTCATGCCGGCGAACTATGGCAATGCGTCGCCAACCCGAAAAGCAAAGTTCATCAACTTCTTCACCTTCTCCGATATTCATATCACCGACAAGGAAGCGCCGAATCAGTTGATCTACTTCCAGCAGGCCGAGCGATTCGCCTACAACAACACCTCCATCTACTCACCGGTGATGATGTACACCACCCATGTGCTGGATGCGGCGATTCAGACTGTCAATGCCCTGCACAAGAAAAATCGCTTCGATTTCGGCCTGTCGCTGGGCGACACCTGCAACAGCACCTCCTACAACGAACTCCGCTGGTACATGGATGTGATCGACGGCAAGGTCATAACGCCCAGTTCCGGCGCCCACCTTGGCGCCGATAGTATCGACTACCAGAAGCCCTATCAGGCTGCAGGTCTGGACAAGTCCATCCCCTGGTATCAGACGATGGGCAACCACGACCATTTCTGTATTGGCTCATTCCCTGTTGACGCCAATCCAGCATTGGGTATCCGGCAGTCGTACGTCGCTGACACGGTCTGGTCGATGGCCAATATTCTTGCCCCGAACCTGCGCACCTTTCCTGTTCTCTTCAACATCGAAGGGATGACGGCCAACCCGCAGTTCTATACCGGCGTGATCGACGGATCGAGCCCGTTTGGAAAAGTCATCCATGCCGGACCTACCAGTGATGCGGCTTTTGCTGCCGGCGCCCCCAAGGTTGCTGCCGATCCAGATCGGCGCTCGCTGCGCAGAACGGAGTGGCGAGAGGAGTTTTTCAAGACGACGAGCAAGCCGGTTGGTCACGGGTTCAATCTGGTCGACAAGAACAGTCAGCCGGGCTTCACCTGTTACAGCTTTGTCCCGAACTCGAAGATTCCGCTCAAGGTCATCGTTCTCGACGACACCCAGCGCGAGGATGATGGCTCAAAGGATATTCATGGTCATGGTTATCTGGATGCACCGCGCTGGGCTTGGCTGCAAGCCGAACTGGCAAAGGGGCAGGCGGACAATCAGTTGATGGTTGTCGCCGCGCACATCCCGATTGCTGTCGCACCGATCGGCTCCGAGATGGAATGGTGGAATGAGCCGAATATCGCGCCCGAGTACCAGAATGCCGTGAGCCTTGCCGACCTGATCAAGACACTACAGAACACGCCGAACCTGTTGATGTGGATGGCCGGGCATCGCCATCTGAATACCGTCAAGGCTTTCCCCTCGACTGATCCCGCCAAGCCGGAGCAAGGTTTCTGGGAGGTCGAAACCTCCTCTTTACGCGATTTCCCGCAGCAATTCCGGACCTTCGAGATCTATCTGAATAGTGACTACAGCATTTCAATCGTTACGGTTAACGTTGATCCGGCAGTTGCGGAGGGGACGCCGGCCGCCAAGTCGCGTAAGTACGCCATTGCGGTGCAGCAGATCGTCCAGAACGATTTGAGCCAAAATTTTCCGAATTATTTGACGGCCGGCGGTACCGGCAAGCTTCCCGTACCAAGCATGGACCCGACCCGGCCACAAAGTGATGATCCCAACGCTACTGACCCGACGATCAAATATGTCGATTTGAGCAAGGCGCCGGCACCTGTGCCCTTGCATGGCTCCTACAACGCGGAACTGTTCAAGCAGTTGAGTCCGCAAATGATCAGCGTGCTGAAGGCGAAGTTTCGCTAGGCGACAGCGATGTGAACGGCATGGCCATGCCACGTATCTCAACATGGCTTTCCGCCACCGGTTCTGGCGCTGCGTTACCCGGTAGTAGTCAGAACTGCCTGACCTCGATATTCAGCGTCTGTATCCGGTAGGCGATCTGGCGCGGGGTCATGCCGAGGATGCGGGCTGCCTTGGCTTGCACCCAGCCGGCCTGTTCCAGCGCGGCGATGACGCGTTCCTTTTCCGAGAGATTGGGGTCGTCGATGTCGACTTCGGAATTTGGGCTAAAAACCGGGTTGACCGCAGCTCTCGGGTAATTGTCCTGTGGGGTGGCCGCCATGCCGGGGCGAGGTGGCCTTGGGGCGGGGCGTTCGCGGGCGCTGGGGAAGCGAATCAGATCGACATCGATGTTGCCGTCCTCGGAGAGCACGGCGGCGCGTTCCAGGCAGTTTTCCAGCTCGCGCACGTTGCCGGGCCATTGATGGTTGGCCAGCCGACGTTTTGCCATGTCGGTCAGGCTGAGTTTGCGCTTCTGGTCGTTGCCGATCTTGGTCAGCAGATGCCGGGCGATCTCCGGAATATCCTCGATCCGTTCGCGCAGCGGCGGCAGGAAGAGGGGCATGACATTCAGCCGGTAGAACAAGTCTTCGCGGAAGTCGCCCATATCGACGGCAGTTTCGAGATCGCGGTGGGTGGCGGCGATGATCCGGACGTCGACCTTGATGGTCTTGCTGCCCCCGACGCGCTCGAATTCGCCTTCTTGCAGAATGCGCAGCATCTTGGCCTGGAAGGCCGAAGACACCTCACCGATTTCGTCGAGGAAGAGGGTGCCGCCGTGGGCCTGTTCGAAGCGGCCCTTGCGTGATTCGACGGCGCCGGTAAAGGCACCGCGCTCGTGGCCGAACAGTTCCGATTCGAGCAGGTTTTCCGGTAGCGCGGCACAGTTGAGCTTGACCAGTGCATTACGGGCGCGTGGCGAGTTGTAATGGATGGCGTTGGCGATCAGTTCCTTACCGGTGCCGGTTTCGCCGCGAATCAGGACGGTCGTATTCCATTTGGCGACCATCCGGGCCTGGTCGAAAACGCGGCGCATTACGGCTGAACGACCGACCATGCTATCAAAACCGAACTGGTGACGAACAGTGCGGCGCAACAGGTCGCGTTCTTCGAGCAGAGTTGATTTTTCCTGCGCCACTTCGAGCGACAGGCGCAGGCTCTGACCAATCAGGTTGGCGACCATTTCAACAAACTGGGCACGCTCTTCGAGCAGGCCGTCTTCCTCGTTTTCCGGCTGAACGGCAAGGACGCCCTGCAGATTGCCGCCAACCTTGATCGGCACTGCAATGAACGGCAATTCCGGGTCGTAGACTTTCTGGCGGTTGAGGAAGCGTGGCTCATCGGCGACGCGAATCAGCTTGATGGTGCGCGGCTTTTCCAGCACCAGACCGATGATTCCTTCGCCTGGGCCGTATTGGCCATCATCGGAATCGGGGCCATCCGGGTTGTAGATGGTATGGATGTTCAGATTGCCGGTTTCCGGATCAACCACACTGATCATGCCGCGAGCCAGCCCGGCTTCATCATGCAGGACGCGCAGCACATCGCGCAGGGATTCCTTGAAGGCCAGGGAGCGACTGAGCACCTGACTGACGGCATAGAGCGCCGACAGCAGCAGGATGTTCAGCTCGTGCGTTCGGCAGAAGCCGCCGATAGGCGGGCATTCGGCGTCTAGGTTATGGATGATGTGATCGTGCATGCTGTGCTCGTTATTGGTCTTGTTAGATCGGGTCGCCGTCGAGTCGGAATTCGACGATGGCGGCGCAACCACCGCTCGGGCTCTCTTCAAGGTCGATGATGCCGCCGTGGTCGGCGACCACCTGCTGGACGCGCGACAGGCCGGTGCCGATATGGCGGCCGCTGCCACCCTTGGCCGTGAAGAAGGGCTCGAAAGCCTTGTGCCGCCAGTCCTGCGGAATGCCTGGGCCGGTGTCGAGGACGGAAATGACGATGCAGTTGTGGTCGACGGTGCTGCTCAGAATCAGCTCGCGACGCTTCCAGCCCTTGATGTTCATCGCCTCAATGGCATTGTCGACCAGGGCCTTGAACAGCATGCGCAGTTGTAGCGGGCGGCCATGGATGGGCGGTAGCGTCGCCGCCGGTTGCCAGTCGACCATGACGCCGGCCGCAAGCAGGCGCTTGGTGCTGACTTCAAGCACGTCGCGCAGGATTTCATTGATGTTTACGCTGACGATAATTTCCTGTGGGCTCTGCGGTATCACCTGGCGCAGCGCTTCCAAGTGTTCGCGGCTGCCGGTCAAGGCCTGTTGCAGCATTTCAGCCGAGGCCGGGTCGCGGCGCTGGAGGATCGAAACGGCCGATGCCATGACGTTCATCGGCTCTTCCAGCCGGAAGATCGCTGCCGACAAGCCTTCGCGGATGGCGGCGGTGCGCTCTTCCTCGGCCAGAACGGCCTGTAGTACGGCGGCGCGGGTCCGTTCCTGTTCGTCCCGCAGATTGGTGACATCAGCAATGGCCAATAACAAGCCGGGTTGGCCGGCAGCGCAAAAATAGCTGTCGGCACAGTCGCTGTGCATGTCGATCACCGACGTGGTGACTGAAAGCCAGCGGGCGCGGCCGGCCGGGCGGTCAATGCGCGATTCGCGGTTGGCAAAGCTGCAATCCCCCGGGTCTGCAGCCAGTGATTGGCGCCAGTTCGGCGCCAGACTGTCGAGCAACAAATGGGCGGGCTCCTTGACGCCGAGGTCGGTGACCAGCTTCTTGTATTCCTGATTGTCGAGAATCACACGGCCGGTTGGGTCGAGCAGGGCAAAGGCGATCGGGGCGGCATCAACCACCGATTCGATCAACTGCTTCTGGTTGCGGACGACGCGTTCGAGGCGATGCATTTCTGTGATGTCGCGGTGCATGCCGAGAAAGTGGGTGGTCTTGCCGGTACTGTCCACCACCGGCGAAATGCTCAGTTCGGCCAGGTAAAGCCCCCCGTCCTTGCGTTTGTTCAGTAGCTTGCCCGACCAGGGGCGCTGGTGCGAGAGCTCGGTCCACATCGATCGATAGGTCTCGTCCAGGGTGGAGTGGTTGGAGAGTACCGACTCGTTCTGGCCGATGATCTCTTCCTTGCTGTAGCCGGTAACGCGGGTGAAGGCCTCGTTGGAAAAAAGAATGTTGGCCCTGGCGTCGGTGATCGAAATTGCCAGGTCGGCCTGATCAACTGCCTGGCGATAGGCTTCAGGTGGCAATTTTGTATCCGGCGCTGCTTTGGCGCGGGCTTGGACAAGCGGTGTGGCCGACATCGAAAGGCTCCTCAATAATTCGTTTTAGAGTGATTAGCAGAATTCGTGCCGCTTTACCCGGGTTGGCCGGTAGTGGCCTGTGGGTGGGGCTTCGGGGGAAATGCGACGAATTGTCTGTCGTGTTTGAGACATTTTCTTTGTTGGTTTTGCCCTGTTTTGGTGCGTTGACCGCAGGATCCCGCATCGGTGTGGGGTTTTGGCATGAAATTGGTGATTGGCACGCCTTATGCAGTGAGGCTGGTGAAAAAACACTGGATTCTCACAACCATGAGCGAATTTCTCTTACTGCTGCTATCTACCGCACTGGTCAATAACGTGGTGCTGATCAAGTTCCTCGGTCTTTGTCCGGTGATGGGGGTCTCGAAGAGTGTCGATAGCGCCCTTGGCATGGGGCTGGCAACCACCTTCGTCATCACGCTGGCGGCTGGCGCCTCCTGGATGCTCGATAACTGGATGCTGCAGCCGCTTGGCCTCGGCTACCTGCGCATCCTGACCTTCATTCTGGTCATCGCGGCGGTCGTGCAATTTACCGAGATGTTCATCAAGAAGGCCAGTCCCGGCCTCTATCAGTCGCTCGGCATCTACCTGCCGCTGATCACCACCAACTGCGCGGTGCTCGGTGTTGCGCTGCTCAATGTCGAACAGAAGTTCAGCCTCTTCAAGAGCCTGCTCTACGGTTTTGGTTCAGCCCTCGGGTTCACCATCGTCCTGCTCATCTTTGCCGGGCTGCGCGAACGTGTGGCGCTGTCACGGGTGCCGGCTGCTTTCTCCGGCGCACCCATCTCTTTTGTCACGATTAGTCTGCTGGCCCTGGCCTTCATGGGCTTTTCCGGTCTCAACGTTTAGGAGGCATGACCATGATCGCCGCCATTCTCAGCCTGACCATCCTCGGTGCCGCCCTTGGCATCATCCTTGGTGTCGCCAACAAATTCCTGCAGGTCGAAGGCAACCCGGTTGTCGAAGAATTGATCGCCATGATGCCCGGCTCCAACTGCGGGCAATGCGGCTTTCCGGGGTGCTCCGGCGCAGCTTCCGCGATTGTCGATGGCGCCGCTTCGCCAACCTGCTGCCCGCCAGGCGGCAAGGCATTGGCCGCTGCCATCGCCGCCAAGCTCGGATTGACCGTCGATCTTTCGGCAATGTCCGACGAGGGGCCGAAGATCGCCGTGGTCGCCGAAGAGCTTTGCATCGGCTGCTGCCGCTGTATCAAGGTTTGCCCGACGGACGCCATCCTTGGTGCTGCCAAGCAGATTCACAACGTGCTGCGTGAAGCCTGTACCGGTTGCAGCAGTTGCATCGAAAAGTGCCCGACCGAGGCGCTGGCCATGCGGCCGGTTCCGGTCACCCTGCAACACTGGGTCATGCCCAAACCGCTGGCAGCATAAACATGGGATTCATGCAACTTTTCAAGCACATCCTGGGCGATGACTGGGGTGTGCATCCCGATGACCACAAGCGACCTGCTGCCGACCAGCCGGTACGGGTCATGCCGGTACCGGCGAAGTTGTATCTGCCTTTGCAGCAGCATCTTGGCGGCGCAGCCCGGCCGGTTGTTCTGGTCGGACAACGCGTAAGAAAGGGCGAGCTGATCGCCGAGGCCCAGGGAATGGTTTCGGCGCCGGTCCATGCGCCGTCATCCGGCACAATCACCGCAGTGACCGAGATTACCGCACCGCATCCGTCCGGTCTGACGCTCATGGCGATCATTCTTGAAACCGACGGAGCAGACGAGTGGTGCGAGTTGCAGGGCTGCGACGACCCGTTCCTGCTCGACCCGGCTGAGATCGGCAAACGGGTCGCGGCCGCAGGGGTCGTGGGTCTGGGTGGCGCGGCTTTTCCGTCAGCGGTCAAGCTGATTGGTGCCTCGCGGGCCAAAGTCACAACGCTGGTCATGAACGGTGGCGAATGCGAGCCTTATCTTTCCTGCGATGACCGCCTGATGCGCGATGCCGCTACCGGCATCGTCGATGGCATCCGCATCATGCTTCACACCACCGGCGCGGCGATTGCCCTGGTTGGCATCGAGGACAACAAGCCGGAAGCTATTGCAGCCATGCAGGCGGCCGCTGCGGGTTTCGACAATGTGCAGATTCGTCCCGTGCCGGCGCGCTATCCCATGGGATCGGAAAAGCAGTTGATACAGGTGCTGACCGGCATTGAGGTTCCGGCTGACGGTCGCCCTGCTGACATTGGCGTCATTGTTCATAACGTCGGTACCGCACTTGCCTTGCGAGCAGCCGTTCGCGAGGGCAAGCCGCTGATCTCGCGGCTGGTCACGGTCAACGGCAATTGCGCCAGTCAGCCAGGCAATATCGAAGTGCGAGTCGGCACGCTGGCCGAAGAAGTGATTGCCTTTGCCGGCGGGCTGAAGGGTGATGGGCTCGGCCTGGCAAGGCGCGTCATGGGCGGCCCGATGATGGGCATGCAGATTCCGCACTGGCGTGTACCGGTGGTCAAAGGCACGAGCGGTATTCTGGCTTTTGACACCGTCGAAGTCTCCGAACAGGAACCGAATCCATGCATTCGCTGCGGTAGCTGCATCAAGGCCTGCCCGATGGGCTTGCTGCCGCTCGAAATGAGCGCCCGCATTCGTAATGAGGCCTACACGGAAGCGATCGGCCTTGGTCTCAAGGACTGTATCGCCTGTGGTTGCTGTGCCTACGTCTGCCCATCGAAAATTCCCTTGGTCCAGTATTTTGTGCATGCCAAGGGCGAGTTGTCGGCGCAGGACCGTGCCAAGCTGCGCAACGACGCAACCAAGAAAATGGCCCTGCAACGTCAGGATCGCCTCGAGCGCGAAGCCCGCGAGAAAGTCGAGGCCGCCGCCAAGCGCAAGGCGGAGCGCGCCGCAGCGGCAGCCCTGGCTGCCCAGACTACGGCAGGCTAGGAGTCAGCAAATGGGCTTCATGAACCTCTTCAAATCCTTCCTCGGCAGCAACTGGGGTGTGCATCCGGCCGATCACAAGCGGCCGGCGGCCGATCAGCCGGTGCAGCGGCTACCGATGGCACCGCGCCTGCATCTGATGCTGTCGCAGCATGTGGGCGCGCCGGCCAGGCCGGTGGTGCTGGTTGGCCAGAAGGTCAGGAAAGGCGAATTGATTGCTGCAGCCCAGGGCAATATTTCGGCACCCTTGCACGCACCAACTTCCGGCATCATCAGTGCCATTGGTGAAATCACCGCGCCACATGCTTCGGGATTGCCCGGCATGTCGATTTCGCTCGACGCCGATGGCGAAGATCGCTGGCTCGATCTTGAACGACCTGCCGACCCATATGCGCTGGCGCCGATGGAAATTGCCAATCTCGTGGCGGCGGCCGGTGTGGTCGGGCTGGGCGGGGCGACTTTTCCTTCCTCGGTCAAACTGAACCTGGGTCGGCACTCCAGCATCGATACGCTGATTATCAACGGTAGCGAGTGCGAGCCTTATCTGTCCTGCGATGACCGCCTGATGCGCGATCGCGCTGCCGAGATCATTTCCGGCATCCGGCTGATGTTGATCGCAACGGGTGCCGGTGCTGCCAAAGTCGGCATCGAGGACAACAAGCCGGAGGCAATCGCTGCCATGCGCGAAGCCTCGTCGCGGATTGGTGAAGTGAGCATCGTTCCCGTGCCTGCCCGTTATCCGATGGGTTCCGATCGCCAGTTGATTCTCGAGCTGGCTGGGCGCGAAGTACCATCCGATGCACGCGCTGCCGATGTCGGCGTGATCGTTCATAACGTCGGTACAGCCTTTGCGGTCCATAACGCCATATGTCTGAACCGGCCACTGGTCAGCCGTCTGATGACCATGAATGGCAAGGCTGCAGCCACGCCGGGCAACTACGAAGTTCCCTTCGGGACGCTGGTCAGCGACCTGATCGCTTTTACGGGCGGTCTGCATGGCGAGGTGGCAAAGATGGTCATGGGCGGGCCGATGATGGGAACCGTCCTGCCCCATTTACGCGTGCCGGTGATCAAGGGCACGAGCGGCATCCTGCTACTCGATGCGGCTGAGGCGGCAGCCTTCGAGCCGGAAAACTGCATCCGCTGCGGCAGTTGCGTCAAGGCTTGTCCGATGGGCCTGCTGCCGCTCGAAATGAGCGCCCGGATTCGCAATGGCGATCCCGACGGGGCAGTCGATCTCGGGCTGGCGGACTGCATTGCCTGCGGTTGCTGCGCCTATGTTTGTCCTTCCCACATTCCGCTCGTCCAGTACTTCTATCACGCCAAGGGCGATCTTTCCGCCCGGCAGCGTACGCAATTACGTACCGAGGCGACCCGGAAACTCGCGCTGGCCCGCCAGGAACGCCTTGATCGCGAAGCGCGTGAAAAGGTCGAGGCGGCGGCGCGCCGGAAAGCCGAGCGGGCAGCGGCTGCCAAGGCCACTGCTGCGGTCGACACCCAAAAACAAGGAGAAACCGTATGAACGCCACCAGCCTCACCGCGCAGCCCATTGCTTCACCGCATGCGCATGGCGGCAATTCTGTCAGCCGCACGATGTTCCGTGTCCAGATTGCCCTGGTGCCGGCCACGCTCTATGGCTTTTGGCTGTTTGGCTGGCCTTCTTTTTTCCTCTGGTTGCTGACCATACTTTCCTGCCTTGGATTCGAGGCGCTGGCGCTGAAGATGATGGGCATTACCCGCATCCGGCGCACCTTGCTGGATGGCTCGGCGCTCCTCACCGGCTGGTTGCTGGCCATGACGCTGCCGCCCTGGGCGCCGTGGTGGGTGGCAGTGGTCGGCGGATTCATCGCCATTGTGGTTGGCAAGCAAGTGTTCGGCGGCGTCGGACAGAACGTTTTCAACCCCGCCATGGTCGCTCGTGTCGCGCTGCTGGTTTCCTTCCCGGTGCCGCTCACCCAGTGGGTCTATCCGCTGCCACTGACTTCGCTGGCAGCACCGGATTTCATCGATGGCCTGCGCATTTTCCTGACCAGCCTGCCCCAACCGGATGCCATGGCCAGCGCTTCACTGCTTGGCTATACCAAGACCGAGTTGTCACGCGGCATCGACCTGCTGCAATCGCTGGCCGGTGAGCATGCGCCAGTCCTCTCCTGGATCGGGGCACGTTCGGGCAGCTTCGGTGAATCGGCTTCGCTGCTGATTCTGGGTGGTGGTCTCTACATGCTGGCCTGCGGCATCATCACCTGGCATACGCCGGTTGCCGTGCTGGCTGGCATTGCAATCCCCGCAGCTATCGGCCACGCCGTTGATCCGACGCATTACCTGAGTGTTTCGGCACACATCCTTTCTGGCGCGGTCATGCTGGGCGCTTTCTTTATCGCTACCGACTACGTGACCTCTCCCAATACGACAACCGGCCAAATCATCTTCGGCATCGGCATCGGTTTTCTGACCTGGGTCATCCGGACCTGGGGGGGGTACCCGGAAGGCATGGCCTTCGCGGTGCTGCTGATGAATGCGCTGACCCCGGTTATCGACCGCTTTATCAAGCCACGTATCCTCGGTCGCGACCGGAAGGGCAAGCCGCTGGATATTCCGGAAAGCAAGGGAGCCTGAGATGAATTTTGAATCATTCCGCGAAAAGATTGGCTACCAGCCCATTTTGCTCGGCGCTTTTGCCTTGCTGGCCAGTGGAGCCCTGGCCCTGGCTTCGAGTGCGACAGGCGAAGCCATCGCTGCGGCAGAAGCCAAGGATTTGCGCGATTCACTGTCGGAAGTGCTGCCTCAGGGCTTGGCGGACAACGATTTCCTGAAAGATACGATCGACCTCGATAACAAGGGCAAAACGGTGACGATCTATCGCGCCAGGCAGGGCGGGGTGGTCAAGGCCGCACTGTTCAAGGTTGCCGAGCGCGGTTACTCGACCGACATCCAGGTGTTGATCGCCGTCGACGCCGACGGCCGGACGCTGGGTGTGCGGGTGCTCAAACACGCCGAAACGCCGGGCCTGGGCGACAAGATAGAGGTCAAGAAAGATCCATGGATCAAGAGTTTTGACGGCAAGTCACTCGGTGATCCAGTCCCTGAGAAATGGGGCGTCAAAAAGGATGGCGGCATTTTCGACCAGTTTGCCGGGGCCACCATCACGCCGCGCGCTGTCGTCAAGGCGGTCAAGGGCGGCCTTGAGTTCTACGCCGAACACCGCAAGGAAATCCTCGGAGAAAAATCATGAGCGACAATTACGGCAGCATCATGAAGGAAGGGTTGTGGGATCAGAACGTTGTATTTACTCAACTTCTGGCCATGTGCCCGGTGATGGCAGTGACTACCAGTGGCACCAACGGCCTGGGCATGGGCATGGCGACTACGGCAGTGCTGCTGGTTTCCAATATTCTGGTCTCGATGATCCGTCATACCGTCAGTTCGCAGGTGCGTATTCCGGTTTTCGTGGTTCTGATCGCGACGCTGGTAACCGTCGTCGATATGGCGATGAATGCCTGGATGCATGAGCTCTACAAGGTGCTCGGCCTGTTCATTGCACTGATTGTCGTCAATTGCGCCATTCTTGGCCGGGCCGAAGCCTTTGCCGTGAAGAATGGTGTGATGGCTTCGGCGGTCGATGGCTTGGCGATGGGCCTGGGCTTTACCGGCGCGCTGACCTTCATCGGGCTGATCCGCGAATTCCTTGGCTCTGGCACCCTGTTTGCGCAGGCTTCCAACCTGCTCGGACCATCCTTCGCTTTCCTCGAGATGAAATTGCCGGGGTACGGCGGTGCTTTATTGATGATCCTGCCACCCGGCGGGTTCGCGATTCTTGGCTTTTTGCTCGCTGGCAAGCGGGTGATGGAGCAGCGGATCGCTGCCCGCGCCAAGGATGCTGCCGATGGTGCAGCGCCGGCAGCCGCATAAGGAGAAAATCATGCAGATTGGTGTCGCTTATTCCGAACCGGGCCAGCAGATCTGGCTGAACATTGAGGTGCCTGACTCGTCGACGGTTGCCGAAGGCATTGAACGTTCGGGCATTCTCAAACAGTTTCCGCATGTTGATCTGAGCGCCCAGAAGGTTGGCGTGTTCGGGCGGCTGGTGAAGCTGGATGCAGTCTTGAAACCCGGAGACCGAATCGAGATTTATCGCGGCATAATCGCTGACCCGGAGACGGTTCGCCGTCGGGATCTGGATTCCGATGATGAGTAGGGGATTTCCTCAGTTGATTACAACGCGCTCAGCAACGACAATGCCGGCTGAACAGCCGCAAAAAAGCATTAAAAACAACATTTAATTCCCGCGTTTTGCAGGACGGGAAATTTAGAAACCGACTATTTCAAATATCAAGAGAACAGCCATGCATCGTTTGTCAGCCCTGCTTTGCCTATTACCCGTCTCCGCATTTGCGGCCGGTGATTTGCCCACGCTTGGGGGAATCCCTATCGATTTCATCCTCTTTGGCCTGACTTTGCTTGGCGTCGCGCTCTTCCACCATGCCACGCTCTACGTCGCATTGACCGGGCTGGCGACGATCACGCTGTACAAGATCATGTTCACCGGGTTCAAAACCGGCGAGGGTTTGGGCGGTTTTGCCGGCCACCTCGGCCATGAGTGGGTGGTGCTGACCAACCTGTTCTGTTTGCTCACTGGTTTTGCGCTGCTCGCCCGGCATTTCGAAAAGAGCCATGTGCCGGTGATCCTGCCGAAGTATTTGCCCGATGACTGGAAGGGTGGCTTCCTGATGCTGGTCATGGTCTTCGTGCTCTCCAGCTTCCTCGACAACATCGCCGCCGCACTGATCGGCGGCGCCATGGCCCACCAGTTGTTCAAGGCCAGGGTGCATATCGGCTATCTGGCGGCGATTGTCGCTGCTTCCAATGCCGGCGGTTCCGGCTCGGTGGTCGGCGATACGACGACCACCATGATGTGGATCGACGGCATCAGCCCGCTGGTGGTTGTCGACGCCTACGTTGCCGCCGTTGTGGCGCTGGTCATCGTGGCGTATTTCGCCGCCAAGCAGCAGCATGCCTACTCGCCGATCATCAGGAATGCCCACCATCACACCCACATCGACTGGGGTCGCATTTTCATCGTCGCCCTGATGCTCATCTTCGCCGTCGGCACCAATGTCACGGTCAATATCAAATTCACTGAACTCGCCGATCACTTCCCGTTCATCGGCGTCGCTGTCTGGGTGGCGATCATCCTGACCATCCCGGTGCGTCGCCACGATTGGGAGCTGATGCCGGAAACCATCAAGGGCTCGGTCTTCCTGCTCTCGCTGGTGCTCTGCGCCTCGATGATGCCGGTCGAACAGTTGCCGCAGGCCTCATGGGTCTCGGCACTGGCCCTCGGCTTCATCTCGGCAGTCTTCGACAATATCCCGCTCACTGCGCTGGCCTTGCGTCAGGGCGGTTACGACTGGGGCGTGCTGGCCTATGCCGTCGGCTTTGGCGGCTCGATGCTGTGGTTTGGTTCCTCGGCCGGTGTGGCGCTCTCCAACATGTATCCGGAAGCTCGCTCGGCCGTGCAGTGGGTCAGGCATGGCTGGCACGTGCCGGTTGGCTACGTTGCTGGTTTTGCCGTCATCATGCTGGTTCTCGGCTGGCATCCGGATACCGGCCACAAGAAGGTGGCAGAGCCGGTCGCCGTCCAGGTTCCGGCCGTGGTTCCGGCCCCGGCGTACTGATCCCGCAGCCAACCGGGATTGCTGCGGTCAACAGGGAAAAACGACCAAAAATGAATCAGAGGCGGCTTCGGCCGCCTTTTTTCATGTTGGCTTTGCGACAAATCGCAGCTGTTGTTGCGCACCATTCCGGTGCTTTAAAAATAAAACTAACTGCATGATAGAAAACGGAAAATCACTCATATAATCCCGGCTTTTTAAAGCTAGGCAGGTTACAGAACATGACGAATCAAATTTCTTCCGGCATTGAAACTTCCATTGGCGAAAACCACGGCTACTGTTTCGAAGGCGACTTCGTGTATCTCAATGCTGAAGTGAATTTTTCCGACGCTGATCTGGCCGCATGCCAATCTTGGGCTCTTCAGCTATGGGCTAGCGACAATGGTTTTGACGGTCTTCAAACCGCCGGCATCAAGGTTGCCGAGCTGGATGTTCAGCCGATGGCGGGCGGTCTGGCAACGGCTGGCTGGTGCGGCGCCATGCCGCCGGCTGGCGCGGTCGATCAGGTGCTGGGCCTGGCCTTGGTTACATTTGGTGCGGACGGTCAGCCGCAGATTCGTGACCTGGCGGTTTACCCCAGCCGCGAGAGCTTCTTCCAGCCGACGCTGGTCGGCAATGTTGCTTGCATGCTGACGGCTGGCACTGCCGAACTGAACATTGACGCGATCGCCAATCCTCGCGACAACGACAACCTGAGCGGCACGCTGGCTCTGGAAGTCTGGGCGCTGGATGCGCCTTATGCCGGCGGTAGCTGGTCGGGCAGCCCGGTCGCCACGGTCATTCTTGGCGTTCTTGGTGGCGGCAGTGCCTGGGCTGACTGCCAGTTCAGTGTTCCGGCTGCGCTGCCGGTTGAGGGCTCCGCTTTGACCGTGATGCTGCGCGAGTGGACGCCGGCCGGCTATGTGACGCGTGACTACCGCAATTTTGCGGCGGCACCGGCCAAAATCGAAGCCGTGACCAAACCGAAGCCGGCCGCCAAGGCAAAGCCTGTTGCCAAGCCAAAAGCGGCTGTTGCCGCGAAACCTGCTGCCGCTGAAAAGCCTGCTGTTGCCGTCAAGGCACCGGTGGCTGAAGCCAAGGCTGCCGCCAAGCCGGTCAAGAAAGTGGCAAGTGCCAAGGAAGCAGTCAAACTGGTATCGATCAACAAGGCGAGCGAAGATGAACTGGCTGCCCTCAAGGGGCTGCCCCGTGAGGTCGCCCGTGCCATTATTGCCAGCCGTCCGTACGCCGCGCTTGATGAAGTCGTCAAGGCCAAGGGCATGGGCCTGAAGAAGCTGGCCAAACTGCGCGATCTGCTCGCCTTGTAAGACTGGCCTGCACTAACACCGCACCCGCCCTTTCAGGCCGGTGCGGTGGTTTCCCCCGGCATCAACCCTGACCGGACTTTTGCGTCGGCTAACGGGCTCGGGGTAACATCGGCCCATGAGCAAAAAATCGATGAGATATGGCCAGTTTCTCGGGGCCATCGGGCGTCATCACCGGCAGATCAGTTACAACGATATCGTTGCGCTTGAGCGCTCCATGCCGGTTACCCGGCATCGCCTTCGCCTGATCGATCTGCATCGTTTGCTGACGCCCTATGTGGGTGTTCGTTTTGCCGAGCAATTGAAGGCAGTTGTGCCGCTGGCGCTGATGCTCATCGGCTTTCAGGCACTGGCGCTGCGCACTTCGCCCCATGAAGCGCAAACCATCGCCCTCGGCATTTGCGCTGTCATGCTTGGTTTGATGTTCTTCATGGAGGGCGTGAAGCTTGGCCTGATGCCCTTTGCCGAGAATATCGGTTTCCTCATGCCAAGTCGTTCCGGCCCCCTGACCATTCTGGCCTTCGGAGGGCTGCTTGGCGCGGCCGCCACTTTCGCCGAGCCGGCAATCGGGGCACTTCAGGCGGCGGGCGCTTCGGTCTCTATCGAGCGAGCGGCACTGCTTAAATCTTTGCTCGGACCCCATGCCCGCTGGTTGGTACTGGCCGTTGCCTGCGGCGTTGGGGCGGCCGTGATGCTTGGCCTGCTAAGGTTCATGTTTGGCTGGCGCCTCAAGGTGCTGGTGATGTGGATTGTTCCGCTTTGCCTTGGTCTGACGATTTACGCTGCGGGGCAGCCCGGTCTTGATCGGGTGATCGGTCTGGCCTGGGATTGCGGCGGCATCACCACCGGCCCGGTAACGGTTCCGCTTGTGCTGGCTGTCGGCATCGGCGTGGCGGCGTCTTCGGGCCGTGGCGACAATCCGCTTTCCGGTTTTGGCATCGTTACACTGGCTTCGCTGTTTCCGGTTATTGCCGTGCTCAGTGTGGCCATCTTTTTCAATACGCCGGAAATGCTGGCAATCAGCGAGCCAGCCGTTCAGGAAAAGGCGTGGTATCAGCAAACGCCGGTTGCCGAGATTATTGGGGCGCTGCGTGCCATTTTGCCTCTGGTCCTGCTGCTCTTTGTCGTGCAGCGATTTCTGCTTCGGCACCGGGCCAAGCGTTTCAATATTCTGTACTACGGCATCTTCATGTCCTTGCTTGGCATGATGGTTTTCAATCTGGGCCTGACCACCGGTCTGGTTGAACTGGGCAATCAGGCCGGAAACAACGTGCCCTGGGCCTTTTCGCCGCATCGCGAAACCGCTGCGCCGCCCCTGTATCCGCGCGGCCTCGGGATCACCATGACGCTGATTTTCGCCTTCTGTATTGGCTATGGCGCCACGGTGGCTGAGCCCGCGCTGAATGCCATGGGCCTGACCGTGGAGAACCTTTCAGACGGTGCCTTCAAGAAACGCCTGCTGGTTCGTGCCGTGGCTATCGGTGTCGGTGTGGGGGCCGCTTTGGGCGTGGCCAAGATTCTCTTCGATCTGCCGCTGGCCCGCATTCTCGTCGTGGCTTATTCGCTGGCCCTGGTACTCACGGTATTTTCCCGCGAGGAACTGGTCAATCTGGCCTGGGACAGCGCTGGCGTCACCACCGGGCCGGTGACTGTGCCGCTGCTGCTTGCGCTTGGTGTCGGATTGGCCGACGCAGTGGGGGCAGCAGAGGGATTCGGTATCCTGGCCCTGTGTTCGGCCGGGCCTATCATCAGCGTTCTGGCCTTTGGTTTGTGGATCGACCGCCAGACAAGAATTAACGACAGGAGACGCCATTGAACAAAAGTGAGCTGATTGTGCTGACCGACGCGGTCTTGATTACCGCCATCGTCCAGCGCGGCTCTGCTGATCTGGTTTTGCAGGCTGCACAGGATGCGGGGGCGCAGGGCGGCACGATTTTTCATGCCCACGGCACCGGGGTTCGCCAGAAGCGATTGGGTATCCTCGGGCTGACCATCAATGCTGAAAAGGAAGTGATCTACATCGTTGTGCCGGCTGATCAGGCCGATCTCATCTTCGAGCGCATTTTCGTGAGCGCCAAGCTGGATACGCCGGGCATGGGCATTCTGTGGATGAGCGCCCTGGAAAAAATGGCGACCCACGTGCCACATGAAATCGCAGCTCGCTTCGGCTTGCATGCCGATACGAAAAAATGAGCGTCCTTGCCCATATCGGTCGGACAATCCCGAAAAAGCTGATTACGGCCATTCTGCGGGCCGGTCTGGGGCAGCGTCTGGTTGAGTCGATGGCTGAGGTGCCCGGTGTCCTGTCCATTTCGCATCATCATGCGCGTGGTGTTGGTAGCCGCAGGGTGCGCGCCGGGCAGCTTTATTTCAGCGAAAAGGATGTCTTGATCGTGCTCGCTGAGGCGGAGCACGCTGACGCGATCTTTGCTCGTATTCATGCCGAGGGAAAACTCGGCGAGCTTGGAGCCGGGTTGATCTTTATCGAGAACGTACTGCGCGGTCATCCCATGATGCCGTTTGAGGGAGTCGACTGGTAATTCGGGTTTCGCCTGTAGGAAAACAGGCGATTGTCGGCTTTGTAACAAATTCATGAACTAAAAATCCAATAAATACAGTGAGTTGTTGATGGCATTTATTTTGCTGTTGGTTCTTCAGACATCTGGAGAACAGCATGAAAGCCAGCGAAATCCAGGCCTTGCTCGACGAGCCAGCCTGTACCCATAACACGAAGGAAAAATCCGGTTGCGCCAAGCCCAAGCCGGGTGCGACAGCGGGCGGCTGTTCCTTCGACGGCGCGCAGATTGCGCTGCTGCCAATTGCTGACGTTGCCCACATCGTGCATGGCCCGATCGCCTGTGCCGGCTCATCCTGGGACAACCGTGGGACGCGCTCTTCCGGAATTACGCTTTACAAGATCGGCATGACTACTGATCTGTCGGAAACCGACGTCGTCATGGGGCGCAGCGAGAAACGTCTTTTCCATGCGGTCAAACAGGCCATCGACAGCTATGCGCCGAAAGCCGTCTTTATATACAACACTTGCGTTACCGCGCTGATCGGCGACGATGTCGAGGCTGTCTGCCGCGACGCGACTGCCCGCTGGGGCACGCCGGTGATTCCGGTCGATGCGGCCGGCTTTTACGGCACCAAGAATCTGGGCAACCGGCTGGCTGGCGAAGCGATGTTCAAGCACGTCATCGGTACCGCCGAACCTGTACCGGCCTCGTCGCGGGCCGATGGCCTGCCGACCTACGATGTCAATTTGATCGGCGAATACAACATTGCCGGTGAATTCTGGAATGTCGCGCCGCTCTTCGATGAACTCGGCCTGCGCATTCTCTGCACGCTCTCGGGCGATTCACGCTTCCATGAAGTGCAGACCATGCATCGGGCGAAGGTGAATATGGTGGTCTGCGCCAAGGCACTGCTCAATGTGGCGCGCAAGATGCAGGACGATTTCGGCATCCCGTTCTTCGAAGGTAGCTTCTACGGTGTCGCTGACGTTTCAAATGCGCTGCGTGATTTCGCCAAGCTGATAGGTGACCCGGATCTGATCGCCCGCACCGAAGTCGTCATCGCCCGCGAAGAAGCCAGGTCGAACGCCGAACTGGATGCCTGGCGCCTCCGTCTCAAGGACAAGCGCGTGCTGCTCTATACCGGCGGCGTCAAGTCTTGGTCCATCGTTTCGGCACTTCAGGATCTCGGCATGAAGGTGGTTGCCACCGGCACCAAGAAGTCGACCGAAGAAGACAAGGCCCGGATCCGCGAACTGATGGGTGACGACACCAGGATGATCGATGACGGTAGCCCAACGGCCTTGCTTGCGACTTATCACGAATACAAGGCCAACATCCTGATCGCCGGCGGCCGCAATCTTTACACGGCGCTGAAGGCACGGATTCCCTTCCTTGACATCAACCAGGAACGCGAATTCGGTTACGCCGGCTACAGCGGCATGGTTGAACTCGCTCGCCAACTGGCGATCTCGATGGAAAGCCCGGTCTGGGCTGCTGTGCGGAAGCCGGCGCCTTGGGCAAGGCAGAAGGCCACCGGGGCAGTGCTGGACATCTGAGTATTGACGAAGCGACAATGCTGTTTTTGCCTGCGGAACGTAAGAACCCGCATTGTTGCGGGCTCTTGTTTGGATTCTCGTTAACTAAGCTTCGCGCTATGCAACGAACATCAAGTTTTCGTTCCTCTAAACGTTTTTCCGTTTGCTGGCATACCCAAGGGCTGCCAGTGCGAGTCCCATCAAAGCGATAGAGCCCGGTTCAGGAACAGAGATCGGGTCAGCTGTAATAACGAAACCAAAGCGTACGGTTGTTGCCGCATTTTCAGCAGTAAGGAAACCTTGGCAACGCATCCCCGAAGTGCCAGTCGTAAAACCCAAGGCCGCACATTGCCCGTCGTTCAGAAATGCTATCGGTGATGTTGAGAAATTCGGGCCAAGAATCAGGATGCTGGCGAAATAATCTTCACCGAGATAGTCGAACGCAATATTCAGATTGGGCGTGCCCGAGAAACCAAAAAGATCACCGCAAGGGGTGGCTGTACCACCTGCACACGGCCCATTATTGGGAGTTTCCCGGAACTGGAAGCTGAACGAGAGAGCTGGCAAAACATCAAAACTGGATCCGGCGGGATTAAACGGCGTCAGATTCAGGGTGTCGCTCAATGTTGCGCTAGTCAAAGTTCTGAAATTGCCATCGAGTGGATTGTTCCAGTGGGTCATCGTAACGCCCAGGCCTATCTGGTTCGCAAGCAACGGGCCGCCAAAATTGGTAAATACACCACTCGATGCAGAGGCGGGTCCTCCGCCGAAACGTGCGTTACCGAATTCCCCTGTTCCGATAGTCAATGCGCTTCTGTTATTTGACGCATTGCCTGTGTCACCTGCAGTGAAATTCCCCGTGCTTGAACCCCAAGAGAGCTCGGAGGGAGTTGAATTTGTTGCCCCGGATCCAGCGTTATAGGCGGCGATTGAGAACGTTGAATTGTTTGAGTATCCCCACTCTAGTACCGATGCTTGAGAACCAAATGCGGCACCAACCAGAGCAGCTGCGATAGCAAATCTACCAAGTTTCATGACGGTCTCCATCAAGTAAGGTTAAGACGAATACAACTACGCATACCCCGTGCCAATTAACATTATTCCCTAATAAACAGATACATAATTTATTGGTGGATTGCTTGAACAGCTTGAAATGGGGTGAGTGTTAAAAATTCCGACATTTTTTCCGGCTATTTAAACGATCAATGGCATTAACAAAGTTGTTAGTGGGCTTAAGGAACCAAGGGGCTGCTGGGGCCTCGGGTGCAAGCTGGAAGCTGACTGGCAAAAGGATGTGTATGCCAATTAATTTGCTGAAAATTCCATGGTCGTATCTGACCGGCTAAGAGCCAGTTGTGCCCGATCAACGGCTACTGAGGGAAAGTGGTGCGATCGTCGGTTTCTGGCATTTTTGCCTGATGACGGATGTATTTCCAAGGGGCCGTTTGATCAGATGCGTGATATCGAATGGTCAGTTGAATGTTATTTAAACCGGTGGCCAACCCGAATCATTTGTAAAATTTATCGACACCACTCGATTTGATTTTTGTTACGACGACAGCTTTGGAATGTAGGGTTGACGACAGAGTTGGGTGTGCCTAAGACATTGAATTAAAAGAGTTTAGATAATGGCTCAGTCCTTGCTAGGAATTCGGTATTCTTAGTCAAGGCAAAAGCAATGGCCGAAATCATTCACTCCAAGAAAGCACTGGCGGTCAATCCGCTCAAGGTCAGCCAGCCGATTGGCGCTTCGCTGGCCTTTCTTGGTCTCAATCGCAGCCTGCCGCTGATGCATGGCTCGCAGGGCTGCACGGCTTTCGGCAAGGTTTTCTTCGTGCGCCACTTCCGCGAACCGATTCCGCTTCAGACGACGGCGATGGATCAGGTGTCGACCATCATGGGCGCCGACGAAAACATCATCGAGGCGCTAAGCACGCTGTCTGGCAAGAGCAAGCCGGAAATCATCGGGCTTGTCACCACCGGCCTCTCGGAAACCCAAGGCACGGACATCCTGCGTTCGGTCAAGGAGTTTCGTGCGGCGCATCCGGAGTTCGATCATGTCGCTGTCGTGCCGGTCAATACGCCGGATTACGTCGGTTGCCTGGAAAGTGGTTATGCGCTGGCCATCGAGTCGCTGATCCAGGTGCTGGTGCCGGAAAGTGCCTGCGCCGGCAAGCGGCCGAAGCAGGTCAATGTGCTGGCGTCGGCCATGCTGACACCGGGCGACATCGAGGCGATCAAGGACTGGATCGAGGCTTTCGGCCTGCGTCCGGTCGTTGTGCCGGATATCGGCGATTCGCTGGACGGCCATCTGGTCGAGGCAGAAACCTCATCGCTGACCATCGGCGGTACGCCACGTGTGGAAATCGAGTCCATGGGCGAGTCCACCGCAACACTGGTCATCGGTCCCTCGTTGGGCAAGGCTGCGAATATCCTTAAGGCGCGCACCGGCGTGCCCGACTTCCGCTTCGAAGGCCTGATGGGTCTTGACGATTGCGATGCCTTTACGCAGGCGCTGGCTGAGATATCCGGTAAGCCGGTGCCGGAAAAAATTGAACGCCACCGCGCCCAATTGCAGGACGCGATGGTCGACAGCCACTTCATGATCGGTTTCGCCCGCATCGCGCTGGCCGCTGATCCTGATCTGCTCGGTATGCAGGTGCGCTTCCTGACCAGCATGGGGGCGGAGATTGTCAGCGCTGTCAGCCCGGCCAAGCATGAAAGTCTGACGAACTTGCCGATCGAGAAAGTCATCGTCGGCGATCTTGAAGACATGGAAAAGCAGGCGAGGGCGGCCGGGGCGCAACTGGTCATCGCCAATTCCCACGCCGTTGATACGGCACATCGTCTTGGCCTGCCGCTGCTGCGCGCCGGCTTTCCTCAGTACGACCATGTGGGCGGCTATGCCCGCACCTGGGTGGGTTACCGCGGTACGCGGCAAGCCCTGTTCGATCTCGCCAACCTGATGCTGGGGCAACACCATGAACCCGAACCCTACCGATCTAGCTACTGGGCAGACACGCGCCCCGGTGAACAACATGTCATCTCGTCGTCTGCAGTTGGTCTGGTCCATTAAGCAGGAACCCGCTGCCATGATCAAAGTTGCCTTCGCTACTACTGACCGCCTGCGCGTCAATCAGCACTTCGGCGCCGCTGAAGCCTTTGCCATCTACGAAGTAACGCCGGAAAGGGCGATGCTGGTTGGTGTTGGCGAGTTTGCCGAAGAGGCGATGGATGGCAACGAGGACAAACTGATCGCCAAGGTCGATTTCCTCGAAGGCTGCGCTGCCGTCTATGTCATGGCAATCGGCGCCTCGGCGATCAAGAAATTGATGGCCAAGGGCATCCAGCCAATCCGCACCAACGAGATCGATGCGGTAGACGAGCTCCTGGGCGAAATTTCAAAGGCCATGAACGAAGGCGGCGTTGCCTGGGTCGATCGTGCCGTTGCCGTGCAGGCCAAGAAAGCCGAAGACCGCTTCGCCAACATGGAAGAAGAGGGGTGGCAGGGATGAGCCCGCAAATGATCGAACACCGCGGCATCGTGCAGCAGGTCGACGGTGGCAAGGCCATCGTTGCCATGGAAACGGGTGGCTGTTCGTCCTGCGGCCACGGTAGCAGTTGCGGCATCGGCAAGATGGCCAGCGGTCGTCCGGCAACGCTGCTGACCTTGCCGGTCAGCGGTGACATCAAGGCCGGCGACATGGTGATGATCGGCCTGCCAGCCAGTCGCCTGACCTTGTCGGCGCTGCTCGGCTACCTTTTCCCCGCGTTTGCGATGATTTTCGGCGCATGGCTCGGCTCCCTGCTTGATGGCAGCGACGGCGCCACCGCCCTCGGTGCCATTGTCGGCTTCCTCGGCGCACTTGCCATCGCCCGCGTCGTCATCGGACTGGTCCCTGGCCTGATGCCGGCACCACAACTGATTCCGTTATCCAGCCATTCAAATGTTTCACAACAGGAGTTTCACCATGACTGAAGCCATTGCCGCCGATCCAATCTTCCAAACCGATTTCGTCAAGGAAATGGCTCGCCAGATGCGCGCTCTTGATACTTACGGTACCTACACCGGCTGGACTGTCGAGAAGATCCTTGATCCCTACATCCTGACCAAGGAACGCAAGGCAAACATTCCGTTGATCGGCGATCCGGACGACGAAACGATTTCCCGCGTCAAGGCCTTCTACAACGCGATTGCCGTGCTGATCGAGAAGGAGTGCAAGCTGCTTGCCGTGCCTTTGGTACATCTGACACACGAAGGTTTTGGCCGCTCGATCATCACCGTCGGCAAGCTGGTTGCCGTCGAAAAGACGCTGCGCGACGTGCATCGCTTCGGCTTTGCCAGCCTGTCCAAGATGAAAGATGAAGCCGACAAGCTGCTGGGCATCGCTCTTGAGCGCATCGGCCAGTACCCGGAAGTCGCCGGGCTCTGAGCCAGGTTTTCATCGTCAATCTTTGTCGCAACAGGAGGTTAACTTGACCGAGGAAGAAATCAAAAACTTGGACAAGGAAGTCAAAAAGCTGAAACGCATCTCGTCCGAGTGGGCATCGCAAATGCACGATCTGGTCGAGGATCGTCTGCCCGCCGGCTATCTCGAAATCCCGGGCCTTGCCCAATCCACGTACGACGCCTGCAAGGCATGGGCGGAAGCCTCTGCCAAGCTGGCAGCCATTCAGAAAGGTTGAATCATGAGTTCCTATACCGCTCTTACCCGTGGCGGCGACGCCTGGGTCCCCGAATTCGTCACCGCCATCAACCAGGAAAAGTGCATCGGCTGCGGCCGTTGCTACAAGGTTTGCCCGCGCGACGTCCTCGACCTGATCGACTCCGACGCCGATGACGACGAAGACGAAAGCGCGGCGGCCAAGATGAGCATCAAGGATGCCAACGACTGCATCGGATGCGGCGCCTGCAACCGCGTCTGCCCGAAGCTCTGCTATACCTACGCGCCGATGGCTGCCTGAGTTTGAGCGGCATGCCGAACTCCAGTGGTCCGGCCTGGCCGGACCCGGTTCTCGGTATTGAGCTCTGCCAGGCCATCCGCCGGCAGGTGGAAAAACTTGGCCTGACAATCGGCGACGAGCCGATCTGGGCCGAGGCCAGCTTTGCCGAGCAGCGCGATCCCTTCTCCGGGGAGAGCAGCCTGGTTGGTGTCTGGAAGGGCAAGGCGCGCTACGGCACAGTGACCCTGTTTCCGGACGGCCGGATATTTGCGGAATATCAGGTGCTGCTGCCGCATCCGGTGCAGTCTGGGCAATATGTCGAGTCCGTACAGGTCTGGGGGCGATCCGGGGCGCTGAAAGGCGATCCGGTGCTGGCTGCCTTTGTCACATCCTGATTCTTTCTGGAGCCGATTCATGACTGAAACGACCGAACTGCCGCGCCTGATCATCCTGCACAAGCAAAGTACCAGTGCCCGGCTGCGCTTCATGACGCTCGGCGAAACCCTGCTGGCTTTTTCGCCATTGCCGGAAGAGTCAGCGCTGCATGATCAGGATTATTCTTCAAAGGTACAGTTTCATCCGGGGGCGGCTTTGCGGGCTGCCGAGAAAAATCTTGAGCTGGAAGAGGGTGCGCTGGAGCCGGTGCCCGATTTCTGCATCTGGCTGAATACGCCGGAAGGTGATCGGGCTGTGCTGCTGGCCGCCTGTACCACCATTGATCCACCGTTCGCCGCTGCGGAAAAGTTCGGTGGGAAATTCATCGCCATTACCGAGGCACGCCGCTTTCCGGTGATCGAACGCGAAATTCTTCGGCGGACTTACGAACACGTTTTGGGTTGATTGTCGCAAAACTGACAACGCGTACTTAAGAAACAAATCAATATATTCAGTTGCTTAGTGGTTCACCCGGGCATGGCACAGGGCTTGCAATGATTAGCCCATCTACTCTGGGAGAAACGCCATGATCAATCTGACCCCCGCCGCCGTTAAAGCCGTCCAACGCTTCATTCGCGGTTCCGAAACCCCGGTCATCGGGTTGCGCCTGACTATTTCGGGCGGTGGCTGCTCCGGCCTGCAATACGGCATGAAGCTCGAAAACGAGAAGGCCGAGGACGACTGGGAACTGGAAGTCGAAGGCGTCAAGGTGCTGGTTGATGCGATGACCTTCCCGATGATCGACAACGTCACGGTCGATTTCATCGACACCCTGACCCATACCGGTTTCAAATTTGACAACCCCAACGCCAGCTCGCAGTGTTCATGCGGCTCCTCGTTCTCGGTTTAAGGAGCAGACAGCATGTGGGAATATTCTGACAAGGTTCGCGAACACTTCTTCAATCCGCGCAATTCCGGCCCGCTGGAAGAAGCGAACGGCATCGGCGACGTCGGTTCCATTCAGTGCGGCGACGCGCTGCGCCTGATGCTCAAGGTCGAGCCGGAAACTGAGATCATCCTCGACGCGCATTTCCAGACATTCGGCTGCGGTTCGGCCATCGCCTCATCGTCGGCATTGACCGAAATAGTCAAAGGCATGACGCTGGATCAGGCACTTGAAGTCTCCAACCAGAACATCGCCGATTACCTTGACGGTCTGCCGCCGGAAAAGATGCACTGCTCGGTGATGGGTCGCGAAGCCCTGCAAGCCGCCATCGCCAACTACCGTGGCGAAGAGTGGTCCGACGACCACGAAGAGGGCGCCCTGATCTGCAAATGCTTCGCCATTGACGCCGTGATGATCGAGGATGTGGTCAAGGCCAACAATCTGAACACCGTCGAGGAGGTCACCTTCTACACCAAGGCCGGCGGCGGTTGTGCTGCTTGCCATGAAGGCATCGAAGAAATCCTCGCCAAGGTCATGTCCGAGCGTGCCGGTCCGGGCGAAGTTTCACCACCGCCTGCCTGTCCAGCGACACCGGAAGCACCGAAGCCGCCCACCAAGAAACTGTCGATTGTCGAGAAGATTGCCAAGATCCAGGAGGTGCTCGAATCCGTTCGTCCGATGCTGCAACGCGATCACGGCGATGTCGAGCTGGCCGACGTCCAGGGCAAGAAGATCTACGTGCATCTGAAGGGCGCTTGCTCCGGTTGCATGATGGAAGCGGCCACCCTGGGTGGTATCCAGCAAAAGATGATCGAAGCGCTGGGTGAGTTGGTGCAGGTCCTGCCTTCATCACACATGCCGGTCGAAGCGTAAGAATCCCCAATCCCGACAGAGAACCCAAAGGACTGCGCCATGGAACCGATCTATCTGGACAACAATGCCACGACGCGCTGCGACCCGGCCGTGGTCGAAGCCATGCTCCCATTCTTTACGGAGCATTTCGGTAATGCCTCGTCCATTCATGCCTTTGGCAGTGAAGTGGGCAAGGCGCTAAAGAAGGCACGCGGTCAGATTCAGGCGCTGCTTGGTGCCGAGCATGATTCGGAAATCATCTTTACTTCCTGCGGCACCGAATCCGATTCCACTGCCATCCTGTCTGCCCTCAAGGCGCAACCGGATCGCAATACGGTGATCACCACCAATGTCGAGCACCCGGCGATCTTGACGCTGTGCGAATGGCTGGAGAAGGAAGGCTACATTGTCCACAAACTCAAGGTGGACAAGAAGGGCCGGATCGACATGGACGAGTACAAGTCCCTGTTGCATGACCGTGTTGCTGTGGTTTCGGTAATGTGGGCCAATAACGAGACCGGAACGATTTTCCCGATTGAGGAAATGGCTGCACTGGCCAGCGCCAAAGGCATCATGTTCCATACCGATGCGGTGCAGGCGGTCGGCAAGATCCAGATTGATCTGAAGAATACCAAGATCGACATGCTCTCGCTGTCCGGCCACAAGCTGCATGCCCCCAAGGGTATTGGCGTTCTCTACTTGCGTCGCGGCTGCCGCTTCCGTCCACTGCTGCGCGGCGGTCACCAGGAACGCGGTCGTCGGGCTGGTACTGAAAATTCGGCTTCGATCGTCGGCCTTGGCGTTGCCTGCGAACTCGCCATGCAGCACATGGCCGAAGAAAACACCACGGTCAAACGTCTGCGCGACAAGCTGGAGCAGGGTCTGCTCAGCCAGATCACGCACTGCTTCCCGACTGGCGATGTATCCAACCGCCTGCCCAACACCAGCAACATTGCTTTCGAATACATCGAGGGTGAAGGCATTCTGATGTTGCTGAACAAGGTGGGCATTGCCGGCAGCTCCGGCTCGGCCTGTACCTCCGGCTCGCTTGAGCCGTCGCATGTGATGCGTGCCATGGGCATTCCCTACACCGCCGCGCACGGCACCATTCGCTTCTCGCTGTCGCGTTACAACACCGAAGCAGAAATCGACCGGGTGATCGCGGAAGTCCCGCCCATCGTCGCCCAGTTACGCAAGCTTTCGCCATACTGGAGTGACAAGGGCCCGGTCGCCAATCCCGAAGCCGCCTTCGCGCCGACTTACGCCTGACGGCTAACCAGCTCTCTCTGTAGTACCTCGGTTCGGCCCCGGAAGAAATTCCGGGGCCGCTTTTTTTGCTGCTTCGCGTCAGCCTGACGCAGGATTAGAGCTGCAAAAAGTCGCCAACCTCGACGGAGCGCGCCATGGTGTCGGCGTAGCCGAGGTCGATCAGGGCCCTGGTGTAAGGCTTTTCAAACAGCAGGTAGCTGGTCAGCGCTCCGCCGTGGTGGTTCATGGCGCCGACGCCCCTGAGCAAGGCACGGACGGGCCAGGGCAGGGCGCTGGCATGGTCGGCAGCGATCCGGTCCAGCCTTTCGGACGGGGCAATGACCAGCGTCTTGATCGGTCGTAAAGGGATTCCCGAATGTTCGCGAATTTCGTTTGGAATCGCCGAGAGTGTCTGGTTGATACGTTGCATTCGTTCGATGTCCACTGCCAGGCCATCAAGAAAGATGCTGGAAAGGGCATGGCCGGCAATCTGGGCGAGCGAGGGATGCGCATCTACCAATTGCCGGTCCTGATGTTCGTTCTTGCGGCTGGCACCGACGATCAGCACACGCTCGGCGCCCAGGTGAATGGCCGGGGAAATTGGTGCCAACTGACGCATCGAACCATCACCGAAATACTCCCGGTGAATGCGCGTCGCCGGAAAGATGAAGGGGATCGCGCTTGAGGCGACGAGATGGTCGACCCCGATGGGCGAACGAATGCCCAGGCGCTGAACGCGCCGCCAGGGCTGCGCTGACGGATGGGCCTGGAAGAAACTGATGCTTTCGCCGGATTCGTAGCCGGAGGCTGAGATGCTGACGGCGTGCAGGGCGCCGCGGGAGATCGAGCGCTCAATGCCTTTGAAGTCGAGATGGCGGCTGAGCAATTCCCGTAATGGCGAGTTGTCGAGCAGGGAACGCGGCGGATTGCGCACCATCCAGCCCGCCATCAGCAGGGAAATCCAGCGTGCGCCGGAGAGTCCGATGCCCAGCGCATCCGCCCGGTAAATGTGATGGGCGCGCATGTTGCGCCAGACCTCGGCAATTCTCGCGACGGCCTTGCCGAAGTTGTCGGCCAGACAGGCGATGCTGGCAGCGTTGATGGCGCCGGCCGAGGTGCCACAAAGTATCGGGAAGGGGTTGTGGCGCGGGTTGCTTGAGAGCTTGGCGACAGCGAGCAGAACACCGACCTGGTAGGCGGCACGGGCGCCGCCACCAGTCAGGATCAGCGCTGTTCCTGGGGCTTTCAGGGCGTGCACGCTGTCCATGTCGGAATTGCCTCTAGTGTGCCAAGCGCAGGGTTGCGCCTAGCGGTCGATTTGATTCCATTCTCTACCTCCTGCGCGCAGCATGAAAGCTGCATGGTGTTTTTCAGCGAGTATAGGTAGAACGGCCGATCAGCTCAATCCAGTCGGGAACGAACTGCGTCGGCCCAGCAATTGGGGGTTTCGTAGAGGCGAACCTGCTGCAGTTGCAGATGATTGCCGTAAGTGTCGCGGTAGACCGCATCCAGGCGCTCAAAAGCAATTCGGGCGAGGTTCTCGGCGGTCGGCACGCGGTCGAGAATCACTGTCTTGTGGTCAGGCAGGGAATTCAGGAAGTCGACGATGGCAGTGTCTCCAGCGAAGGCGAGGAAGGCATGATCCCATTCGTCTACCAAGTGACTCTTGGCCAGATCCTTGACCTGGGAAAAGTCCATCACCATGCCGTTCGCAGCGTCGCCGGCCTTGTCGATGATGCCGCCGGAGAGCGTGATTTCGATCGTGTAGCGATGCCCGTGCAGATGGCGGCACTGGCTCTTGTGGTCGGGGATGCGGTGCCCGGCATCGAATTCGAGTCGGCGGGTGATAAACATGGGCGTAAAGCTCGACAAGGCGGTCGCGGATTATACAATGCGCCATGCTCACCACAGACGATCACCGCCGGGACAGCGCTGGCCTGCTCTATGTATACCCGGTCGTTTCGCGCCGTGCCGGCGGCGTTTCGGTCGGCATCAACCTCAACACCAACAACGCCTGCAACTGGGCCTGCCTGTATTGCCAGGTCGAAAACCTGACCCGCGGCGGGCCGCCACCGATCGATCTCGATCGTCTGGAGCGCGAGCTGGCTGGCTTTCTCGATGACGCGCTGCACGGCGATTTCATGCAACGCCAGGTGCCGCCGGAAGCTCGGCGGCTGATGGATATTGCCTTCTCGGGCAATGGCGAGCCGACCAGTGCGCCCGAGTTTGCCGAGGCGGTCGAACGGGTGGGCAAGGTGCTCGAACGTTACGGCCAGCGTGGCCATTTGCTCGTTCGCCTGATCACCAATGGCAGTTTGCTGCATCGGCCCGAGGTTCAGGCTGGTATTCGGCATCTGGGCGAATTGGGCGGGGAGGTCTGGTTCAAGATCGACCGGGCTGAAGCCGTTGCGGCTGCCGAGGTGAATGGTGTGCCGATGCTGGCCGATAAAGTCGCGCGAAATCTGGAACTTTGCTGTGGACTGGCGCCTACCTGGGTGCAAACCTGCTGGTTCGGGCTCGATGGCGAAAATCCGACGGCGGCAGCGCGAGACGCTTATTGTGCCTTGTTGCAGCCTTTGTCCGGCCGACTGGCTGGCGTTCATCTCTATGGTCTGGCGCGACCTTCGATGCAGCCGGCGGCGTCGCGTCTCAGCCGTATTTCGGCAGATGAACTGGCGGCCTTTGCCGAAGAGATCGATAAAAAAACGGGCATCCGGGTGATGGTTTCCCCGTAATGCCCGTTGCTGCGGTCGACGGCCTTTTCAGGCCGTTTTTCAGGCGGCTTTTTTGGTCTTGCTGCGAGCCGACTTCTTCAGGGACTTGTACAACTCAGGTTCCTGCGACTTCAGGTACTCAATGACATCCCAGTCTTCGCGCTTGATGGTTTTGATGTCGATCTGCTCAACATGCACCAGGCGCAACAGTTCGCGCACCGGCTTGGGCATGTTACGGCCGCTTTCATAGCGGGAGCCACCGCTCTGGGTAACACCCAGGGTGGACCAGAATTGTTGTTGGTTGAGGCCAAGCTTGCGACGGATCTCACGAGCGTCGATTTTTTCGATGGTTTTGACAGCAGTCATTATCCAATCTCCATACGCTAGTGTTGTAGGCTTACCCAAGCATCCTAGCGGTGTATGACTTAGGTAATAAGACCAAGTGTATAGATGCCTATGACGTTTGGCAAGTGTCCCAGGGCAAAATTTTTAATATTTTTGTAATAGAAGTTTATTTTGTTTGTAAGTGCCATTTTTGCTATCGATCTCAGCTTGCGCGTTGCTGAATCTCCTTCACGAAAATCGGCCGATGCTCTAAGATCGTTTCGTCAATCAAAATACTAGGCCGGGAGATACATCAATGCTGGTGCGGGAAATCATTAATCTCAAGGGTGGAACGCTCTACACAGCGACGCCAACTCAGCTTCTTGCCGCTGCGATCGATACCATGGCTGAGCTTGATGTCGGTTCGCTGGTGGTGATGCAGGATGGCAAGATGGCCGGTATGCTGACCTTCCGCGAAGTGCTGAAGGCAATGAAACAGCACGATTCCTGTCCGGTGGGTGTGACGGTCGGTGATGTCATGGTGACTGATCCGGTGACGGCTTATCCGGATATGGAAGCCAATGATCTGCGCCGCCTGATGATCGAAAAGCACTCGCGCTACCTGCCTGTGCTCGACGGCATCACGCTGCTAGGGGTTATTTCGTTTCTTGATGTCGCCAAGGCAGTGCTTGAAGAGCAAAGCTTCGAGAACAAGATGTTGAAGAGCTATATCAAGAACTGGCCAGACGAGCCGAAGGTCTGACCGACCAAGTTTGTTCAACAGGCAGCTTCGGCTGCCTTTTTTATGTCTTTTCAGCGACTGTCCCAGCCGTAGTGCTTGCTGCGCTGCCAGCGATTGTCCGGCTGCTGACGAGCGCCCGGTACCGTGGATTGCGTGTTTTTGCGCGAGGGTGGCTGCGTCGAAGTCTTTGCTGCGGTCGACGGTGCCAAAGGGGGCTTTTTGCTTGGCATGGTAAACTCCTGAATCCATATTAGAACGCTGCTTCCATGTCCGGCAATACTTTTGGCACTCTGTTCACTGTTTCCTCCTTTGGCGAATCGCATGGTCCGGCAATCGGCTGTGTGGTCGATGGTTGCCCACCCGGGCTGGCGCTATGCGAAGCCGACATCCAGGCAGAACTGGATCGTCGCAAGCCCGGTACGTCACGTCATGTAACCCAGCGCCGCGAGCCTGATACCGTGGAAATCCTCTCGGGTGTCTTTGAGGGAAAAACTACCGGTACGCCGATCGGGCTGCTGATTCGCAATCAGGATCAGCGCAGCAAGGATTACGGCAATATCGCCGATACCTTCCGGCCGGGGCATGCCGACTACACCTACACGCACAAATACGGATTCCGCGATTACCGGGGCGGTGGGCGTTCGTCGGCGCGGGAAACGGCGGTGCGCGTTGCAGCCGGGGCGATTGCCCGCAAGTGGTTGTACGAACGCTATGGCGTCAGTATTCGTGGCTGGATGAGCGCTCTCGGGCCGATCGAGATTCCGTTTGTGTCGGCCGACGATATCGATGGCAATGCATTCTTTGCGCCGAATGCCGCTCTGGTGCCGGAACTCGAACGCTACATGGACAGCCTGCGCAAGTCGCTTGATTCGGTTGGCGCGAAGATCACCGTAGCCGCTACCGGCGTGCCGCCGGGCTGGGGTGAGCCGGTCTATGATCGCCTTGATGCCGAAATTGCCTACGCGATGATGGGTATCAACGCCGTCAAAGGTGTCGAAATTGGTGCCGGCTTTGCTTCCGTGGCGCAAAAAGGCAGCGAGCATGGCGACGAGATGACGCCGCAGGGTTTTGCCAGTAACCACGCCGGCGGCGTGCTTGGTGGCATCTCCACCGGTCAGGACATCATCGTTAACATGGCGATCAAGCCGACTTCGTCGATTGCCCAGCCACGCCGCTCTATCGACGCGCAGGGCAATGCTATCGAGGTGGCGACGGAAGGCCGGCACGACCCGTGTGTTGGCATTCGCGCGACGCCGATTGCCGAAGCGATGCTGGCGCTGGTTTTGATCGATCACGCGCTGCGTCACCGCGCCCAGTGCGGTGATGTGGTGTGCGCGACGCCGCGCATTTCAGGGAAAATCGCGTAGTATTTCTGTTTTGCCGCGTTGGCGGCTGATCACTATAAGAAGGAGAGAAGGTAATGCAAGTTGATCACCACGATCTGTACCAGGAGTTTCCGGAGTTCAAGGAAGGAATTGATGCGCTCAAGTCCGGCAATGCCTATTTTGCCCGGCAGTTCGCGTCGTATAACCGCCTGACCGGCAAGGTCGAAAATCTGGAAGAGCACGACATGCCGGTCGCCGATTTCACTATCGAAGACATGAAGAAGCAGCGCGTCAAACTTAAGGACGAAATCTACCACCTGCTGCTGGCCTTCCGCGCCGGCCAGCAGTCTGTCAAGGCCTAAATAGCGCCTTTGCCCGAAGGTGCATCCGGTAAAATCACCGGATGCACGCTTTGCCATACTGGCGCCTCTCGGGTTATTACTTTTTCTATTTCGCCTTCATCGGCGCGTTTTCGCCCTACTTCGGGCTCTATCTCCAATCCCTGAATTTCTCCGCTTGGGACATCGGTCTGCTGATGTCGCAGATGCAATTGATGCGTCTGTTCGGCCCGAATTTGTGGGGCTGGCTGGCCGATCGTTTCGGCCATCGAATGGCGATCATTCGTCTGGCGGGGGCGATTGCCTTGGCCGGCTTCACCGCTTTTTTCTGGCTCGACAAATTACCTGCGATGCTGCTGGCGATGGCGGTTCTGGCTTTTTTCTGGAGTGCGGCCTTACCGCTGGTTGAAACGCTGACCTTCGATCATCTGCGCGAAGAAAGCGGCCGCTATAGCCGCATCCGTTTGTGGGGCTCAATCGGCTTCATCGTCGCGGTAATGGGCACTGGCGCCGTGCTGGACATGGCACCACCCGTGGGCGTGCTCTGGGTGTGCTGGGGGATTCTTGTCGGCATTCTCGTTCTGGCGGCGGTGGTACCGGAAGCACCGTTGGTCAAACACGTACGCGATGGTTTGCCGATTGGTGAAATTCTCCGCCAGCCCAAGGTCAGGGCCCTGATGGCGGCGTGCTTTGCGATGTCGGCTGCGCATGGCGCCTTCTACGTTTTCTATTCAATTCATCTGGCTGGGCACGGCTACAGCAAGACCGAGGTCGGCGCTTTGTGGTCGCTGGGTGTTGTTGCTGAAATTGTCGTGTTCATGCTGATGGCTCGATTGTCGCGTCGCTTCTCCTTGCACACCATTCTGCTCGCCTGTTTCGCCGCGGCAGTCCTGCGCTTTCTGCTGATGGGCTGGGGCGTCGAGTCGGTGTCCATCATGGTTCTGGTGCAACTGATGCACGGGCTGACCTTCGGTGCTTACCATGCCTCCTCCATCGCAGCGGTTAATGCCTGGTTTCCTGGCAGGGCGCAGGCGCGTGGGCAGGCGCTGTATTCCAGTCTGTCGTTCGGGGCGGGCGGTTTGCTCGGGGCGCTGATCAGCGGTGCAACCTGGGATGACTGGGGCGCCGGCTGGACGTTCGCGCTCAGTTCGGCCTTTGCATTTGCCGGCCTTTTGCTGGTCTGGCGCTGGGTCCGGGAGGATGCTACGGTCGACGCGTCCCACAGGCAAAAACCGTAGATCCTGTGACATAATTCAAGGCTTTCCGGCCTATTGAAGCAATCCATGTCGAAGACACTTTACGACAAGCTCTGGGAGAACCATGTCGTCCATCAGGAAGCTGATGGCACGGCACTCCTCTATATTGATCGTCACCTCGTGCACGAAGTGACCAGCCCGCAAGCTTTTGAGGGGCTCAAACTGGCTGCCCGCAAGCCGTGGCGGATTTCTTCCATTGTGGCAACGGCAGACCACAACACGCCGACTGACCATTGGGAAGAGGGTATCAAAGACCCGGTTTCCCGGCAGCAGGTCGAGACGCTGGATGCCAACATCCGCGAAGTCGGCGCGCTGGCCTATTTTCCGTTCAAGGATCCGAAGCAGGGCATCGTCCATGTCGTCGGCCCGGAAAATGGCGCGACGCTGCCCGGCATGACCGTGGTTTGCGGCGATTCACATACCTCGACGCACGGTGCTTTCGCTTGTCTGGCACATGGTATCGGCACTTCGGAAGTCGAGCATGTGCTGGCCACTCAGTGCCTGCTGCAGAAAAAATCGAAGACCATGCTGATTGCTGTCGACGGCAAGCTCGGCAAGGGTGTCACCGCCAAGGATGTGGCGCTGGCCATCATCGGCACCATCGGCACGGCCGGCGGTAACGGTTACGCCATCGAATTTGGCGGCAGTGCCATCCGCGGTCTGAGCATGGAAGGTCGCATGACCCTTTGCAACATGGCCATCGAAGGCGGTGCGCGCATGGGCTTTGTCGCGGTCGACGACAAAACGATTGATTATTTGAAGGGTCGCCCCTTCTCGCCCAAGGGCGAGATCTGGGAAAAGGCAGTCGCCTACTGGCGCACGCTGCATTCCGATGCGGGGGCGGAGTTCGATCACGTCATTACGCTCAAGGCCGAAGATATTCGCCCGCAGGTGACCTGGGGAACGTCGCCGGAAATGGTCGTTGCCATCGACGCCGTTGTGCCTGATCCGGCCAAGCAACCCGACCCGGTCAAGCGCGAAGGCATGGAGCGCGCCCTGCAATACATGGGTTTGAATCCGAATACGCCAATCAAGCAGATCAGTGTCGACAAGGTATTCATCGGTTCCTGTACCAACTCGCGCATTGAAGATCTGCGCGAAGCCGCTTCAATATTGAATGGCCGGCACATCGCCGCCAATATCAAACTGGCGCTCGCGGTGCCGGGTTCGGGGCTGGTCAAGCGTCAGGCCGAAGCTGAAGGGCTGGACAAGGTTTTTGTCGCCGCCGGTTTTGAATGGCGCGAACCAGGTTGCTCGATGTGTCTGGCCATGAATGCTGACCGTCTGGAACCGGGTGAGCGTTGTGCTTCGACCTCCAACCGCAATTTTGAAGGCCGTCAGGGCCCGGGCGGGCGGACGCATCTGCTCAGTCCGGCCATGGCTGCTGCGGCTGCGATTGCCGGTCACTTCGCCGATGTGCGTGAAATTCTCTGAGGCCTGAATCATGCGCACTTTGACCATCATCCTGCTTGCCGGCGTCCTGCTTAGCGGATGCAATACTTTCCGCGGTCTGGGCGAGGACATCCGCCTGCTGGGCGAAGCAATCGGGCGCGCATCATCGAAAAAGTAGAAATCATGGAAAAATTTACCCGTCTTGATGGCTTGGTGGCACCCCTCGACCGTAACAACGTCGATACCGATGCGATCATTCCGAAACAGTTTTTGAAATCCATCAAGCGCTCCGGCTTTGGCCCGAATGCCTTTGATGAGTGGCGCTACATGGATATTGGGCAGCCCGGTGAGGATTCCTCGCTGCGCCCGAAAAACCCGAATTTTGTCCTCAATCAGCCGCGTTATCAGGGGGCGCAAGTGCTGCTGACTCGCGCCAATTTTGGTTGCGGCAGTTCGCGCGAACATGCGCCTTGGGCGCTGCTTGATTTTGGTTTCAAGGCAATCATTGCCGAGTCGTTTGCTGACATCTTTTTCAATAACTGCTACAAGAACGGCATTGTGCCCATCGTGCTGCCAGCCGCCGAAGTGGAAGCCTTGTTCCGTCAGGTTGAAGCAACGCCGGGATATAAACTGGTCGTTGATCTGCAGGCTCAGGCGGTGATTCGGCCGGATGGCTACGGTGTACCCTTCCAGATTGATGCTTTCCGCAAGGAATGTCTGATCAATGGCTGGGACGATATTGGCTTGACTCTGCGCCATGCCGAAAAGATTCGCGAGTTTGAAGAAATGCGCCGGATCAATCAGCCCTGGCTGTTTTCTTAGTTATTAGTTATTAGGGGGCTTGAGCTGTTAGTGAGCAAATGCATTGCGTGCTCACGGCGCTTTAGCTTGATCCTGAATTCTAACCACTGGATCCTGAAATTATGAAAATCTGCGTTCTGCCGGGTGACGGCATTGGTCCTGAAATTACCGCGCAAGCGGTTCGTGTGCTGAATTCACTGGATCTCAAGTTCGAGATGGAAGAGGCTCTGTTGGGTGGCGGTGCGGTTGACGCGACCGGTAACCCGTATCCGGAAGCCACGCAAAAACTGGCTCGCGCTGCAGATGCCGTGCTGCTTGGCGCCGTCGGCGGCCCGCAATGGGATACCTTGCCCCGCGAACAGCGCCCGGAGCGCGGTTTGCTGGGTATCCGCAAGGATCTCAACCTGTTTGCCAACCTGCGTCCGGCCATTCTTTATCCGGAACTGGCCAACGCCTCGACGCTGAAGCCGGAAATTGTCGCCGGGCTGGATATCCTGATCATTCGCGAACTGACTGGCGATATCTATTTTGGCCAGCCGCGCGGTGTTCGCGAAGAGAATGGCGAACGCGTCGGTTTCAACACCATGGTGTATAGCGAATCGGAAATCCGGCGGATCGGGCACGTCGCCTTCCAGGCGGCGCAAAAGCGCAACAAGACGCTGTGTTCGGTCGACAAGATGAACGTTCTCGAGTGCACCCAGCTCTGGCGCGATGTGATGATCGAAATTGCCCACGACTACCCGGATGTCGAGCTCAGTCACATGCTGGTCGACAATGCCGCGATGCAGTTGGTCAAGGCGCCGAAGCAGTTTGACGTGATGGTTACCGGCAACATGTTCGGCGACATCCTGTCCGACGAAGCGTCGATGCTGACTGGTTCAATCGGCATGCTGCCGTCGGCTTCGCTGGATGACAAAAACAAGGGGCTGTATGAGCCATCCCACGGCTCGGCGCCGGATATTGCTGGGCAGGGTATAGCCAACCCGTTGGCGACCATCCTGTCAGTTGCGATGATGTTGCGTTACACCTTCGGTCTCGAAGAGCAGGCACTACGCGTCGAAACAGCGGTCAAAAAAGTTCTGGCGCAAGGCTATCGCACCGGCGATATCTACGAACGGGGTACGAACAGAGTTGGTACCAGGGAAATGGGCGACGCCGTGCTGGCGGCTCTTTGATAGGATCGAGTTATTTGGATCGAGTGGTTTTGCTAGCATCTCTAGCCCCTTGATCCCAGGCAACTAAAACGATTCTAAGCAACTTGCTATAAAGGAAACGACATGAAGAAAGTTGGTCTGGTTGGTTGGCGCGGTATGGTTGGTTCTGTTCTCATGCAGCGCATGGTGGAAGAGGGCGATTTCGCCCATATCGATCCGGTGTATTTTTCCACTTCTGCTGCGGGTGGCAGGGCCCCCGTGCTGGGTGGTAAGGAGGCTTCGCTGCCGTTGCAGGATGCCTCCAATATTGATGCGCTGAAGGCTTGCGAAATCATCATTACCTGCCAGGGCGGTGACTACACCAAGGAAGTCTTCCCCAAGTTGCGTGCTGCCGGCTGGAATGGTCACTGGATTGACGCTGCCTCGGCACTACGCATGGCCGATGACGCCGTGATCGTGCTCGATCCGGTCAACATGCATGTCATCAAGGACGCGCTGGCCAAGGGCGGCAAGAACTGGATCGGCGGCAACTGCACGGTTTCCCTGATGCTGATGGGCCTGGGCGGCTTGTTCCAGAACGATCTGATCGAATGGGCCACGTCCATGACGTATCAGGCCGCTTCCGGTGCCGGCGCTCAGAACATGCGCGAACTGATTTCCCAGATGGGGGCGATCCATTCGTCCGTTGCCGACCTGCTGGCCGATCCTGCTTCGGCCATTCTCGACATTGACCGCAAGGTCGCTGAAACGATTCGTTCGGATGTCTTCCCGAAAAAGAACTTCCGCAATACGCCGCTGGCCGGTTCGCTGATTCCGTGGATCGATGTGCCGGTTGAGGGCGGTCAGTCCAAGGAAGAGTGGAAGGGCGGTGCCGAATGCAACAAGATTCTCGGCAGGCCGGCTTTCCGCTCGGCTGGTTCTATCCCTATTGACGGTCTGTGCGTCCGTATCGGCGCCATGCGTTGTCACAGCCAGGCGCTGACCATCAAGCTGAAGAAGGACGTTCCGCTTGACGAGATTTCCGACATGCTGGCCAAGGCAAATCCGTGGGCCAAGGTCGTGCCCAACGATCGCGAAATTTCCGAGCGCGAACTGACGCCGGCTGCAGTGACTGGCACCTTGACCGTGCCGGTCGGCCGTTTGCACAAGATGGCGATGGGCCCAGAATACTTGGCGGCTTTTACCTGCGGCGATCAATTGCTGTGGGGCGCTGCCGAGCCTCTGCGTCGTATGCTGCGCATTCTGCTCGACGCCTGATCAGGCGATTCTCATGGAAAAGCCGGGGTTGCGACCCCGGTTTTTCTTTGTTGGGATTATGCAAAAAGGGCATGTATGAGAAGCAGGTTTAGCTTGCAATGCTAAGTACATGATGTTAATTTGAAAGTCCCAAAATCGACGCTCAAGGTTTCGCTGTGAACGAAACGAATTGCTCCAAATTCAAGAAGCGTGCAGCCGCACTTGCGGTTGCATCATGTTTGTCTTTCGCGCCGTGGGTTGCCGAGGCCGCTGGTCTCGGAAAACTCACTGTGATGTCCGGACTCGGTCAGCCTTTGCGGGCTGAACTCGAGCTCGGTGCCAACCGCGACGAGCTGGCCGGAATGACTGCGCGCCTAGCGCCGCAGGATGCATTCCGACAGGCCGGCATAGACTTCTCCTCGGCCCTGCTTGATCTGCGATTCGTCGTCGAAAAGCGCGCCAACGGGCAGGCCGTGGTCAAGGTTACTTCAGCCAAACCGGTCAATGAACCCTTCCTCGACTTTCTGGTCGAGTTGAACTGGCCAGCCGGACGCCTGGTGCGTGAATACACTTTCCTGCTCGATCCGCCAGATATGTCGGTCAAGCAGCCGGTGCGTTCAGTCGCTGAAGCTCGTGTTGTTGAAACCGTTCAGGGTGGTAGCGTACAGGCGGATCGCTCGGCAGCCGTCAAGGCTGCACCGCGTCCGGTAGCGGCGCCGGTACCCAGGGCAGCTGCTGAGCCTCAGAAAACTGATTCATCCGGCACGAGAGTTGTGCAGCAGGGTGAGACTCTGCGCAAGATCGCGGTTGAAACCAAGCATGAGGGCGTGTCACTTGAACAAATGCTGGTTGGGCTTCTGCGCAAGAATCCCGAAGCCTTTGTCGGCAATAACGTCAATCGCCTGAAAGCCGGTGCGATTCTCGGTATTCCCGAAAAAGCTGCAGTTGAAGAAATTCCTGATGCCGAAGCCAGAAAGGTCTACGTGACTCAGGCGGCTGACTGGAACGCCTATCGCCAGAAGCTGGCAGCGACCACCGCCAAGGCCCCGGCCAAGGAAGAGTCTGTCAGTCAGTCGAGTGCCGGAAAAATCACCGCCAGGGTTGAGGAAAAGGCTGCGCCAGCCGAGCAATCCAAGGACCAGGTCAAGGTTTCGCGCACCGAGATGGCCGCAAAGGGGGCTGCCGCGAGCAAGGCTGCGGCGGATAGTGAAGCAGAAAAAATCGCCCGCGAGAAAGCACTCAAGGAGGCTCAGGAGCGCCTGAGCATACTTGAGAAGAATGTCAACGAGTTGCAGAAACTCGTTGAGATGAAGAATCAGAAGCTTGCCGAACTTCAACAGCAAACGGCTGCCAAGAAGGCTGAAGCCAAGCCGGTTGAACCGGCGAAGCCTGTCGAGCCTCCCAAGGTCGTTGAACCGCCAAAGCTGCCTGAGCCTGCCAAGGTTGTCGAGCCACCGAAGCCGGTTGAGCCGCCCAAAGTTGTCGAGCCACCGAAACCGCCAGAGGTGGTGAAGCCAGTCGAGCCCGAGAAACCGGCCGAAGCACCGAAACCTGTTGAGCCCAAGCCGCCAGCCCCGATTAAACCAGTGCCTGCACCAGTTCCCGAGCCGGAGCCGGAGGCCAGCCTGTTTGACGACCCGCTACCTCTGATTGGTGGTGGCGGTATCCTTGCGCTGCTGGCCGGATATTTTCTCTACAAACGTCGGCGTGGCAAGAGCGCATATCTGGAGACGACCACGGCACCAGGTCCTTCCAGTCTTGGTCCCAACTCTGTGTTTCGCATGACTGGTGGCCAGAGCGTCGATACCGGCAATACTCCGCCGCAGACTGGTGATTTCAGCCAGACAGGGCCGGGAACGATTGATACCGATGAAGTTGATCCGGTAGCGGAAGCTGATGTTTACATGGCTTATGGCCGCGATACTCAAGCTGAAGAAATTCTTCTTGAGGCGCTGCAGAAGGATCCACAACGCACAGCCATTCACGCCAAGCTGCTTGAGATTTACGCCAACCGTCGCAGTCTGAAGCAGTTCGAGACTCTGGCGAGCGAGTTGTATGCTCAAACAGGTGGCGTCGGGGCCGAATGGGAAAAGGTTGCTGCGCTTGGTGCCGGGCTTGATCCGAACAATCCGCTGTATTCCGGATCTTCAGCGCCAGTCCGGGCCTTTGATCCCGATGCAACGATGATTGTTACGCCGGCAAATGCCAACAAGGCAACGCTGGCCATGCCGGCGGGCGCATTTGCTCAACTGGCAGAGACTGCTTCCAGCAAGGAAATTGAAGCGCCAGTCGCGGAATTCCAAAGCGATACACTGGTTTTGGCTGAACCGACCGACACCAGTGCGGTGGTGGAAGAGTTCGCGGCGGCAGAGCCTGAAGTCGATGTCATGAGCCTTGATTTTGATCTGGGTTCGCCGTCGGCAGAGCCTGAAGTCATTGCGGATCAGAAAGCAGCGGTTGATGAACCGTTCGTTGACACGCTGGTAACCGCTGATGTCAGTGATGCCCTGGACTTCGACCTTGGCGGAGATGTTCCTGCGGAGCCAGTTGCTGAGTCTGCTGTTGGTGAGTTGCATGTCGAAGATGAACTGGCAATTGATTTCGACATGGATGCTGCCGAGCCTTCTTTGCCGAACGAGCCGGTCAGCGGGGCTCGCGATTTCTCGCCGGAAGGTACGCTGGTGATGCCTTCGTCGTTCGATGAAGAAATTGATTCTTCGCTCAGTACTTATGTCGGCGGCGAACCATTGCCGGTTGCTCCGCCTGTGGATGTGCTGACCGAAGACGAGCCGATAGTCGATTTTGACTTGGATATGGATGCTTCTTCGACGCAAACGGTGGTCAATTCAGTCATCGGTGCTGAAATGAACGAAGACATGGTTGCTCCCTACACGTCGGAGCCATCACCGGCGCCAGCGGAATTCGAGAGTCCGAAGATGACGCAGACCGTCGTGAATACGGCAGTCGCTGATGCAGATTCACTCGAATTCGATGTCAATCTGACAGAGTCCGTCTTCCTCGGCGAGCCGATGATGAATCCGGACTTTGATATCGGATCAATCAACCTCGATCTCGGTGCTGAGCCACCGGCACCGCCGTCGCCTATGGCGTCGTCGCCTTCCGCACCTGTCGCCGAGCAGCTTGAACCAGCTCAGGTTGACCTGGCGGAAGAGGCTGTGCCACACGACTCCCATTGGGAAGAAGTGAACACCAAGCTCGATCTCGCCAAGGCTTATGAGGAAATGGGTGATCTTGAAGGTGCTCGCGAATTGCTGCAGGAAGTGGTTGGCGAGGGTTCTGTCGATCTCGTCGAAGAGGCTCGGACGATACTTGGCCGAATAGGCGAGTAAAATTCAGGCTTGTGATCGGCACATGGCCCCGCAAGGGGCTATGTGCATTTTTGGGAGCCTGTATTGCATCCTTCTAGTGCCTTGATCGTCTGGCTGGCGGCTGTGCTTGCTGTGCAATTCGTCGGTTATTCAGCGCTCGGGCTGCTGGTACTTGCCATCGTGATTTCCTTGCCAAAAATTGTCCACTCCTGGCTGGGATATTGTCGCCGCGCTCGCTGGTTGCTGTTGTCGCTCTGGCTGATCCTTGCCTACAACACGCCAGGGGAGGCTTTTCAGGATATGGCCTGGGCGCCGACCTATGAAGGTATTGCCGACGCCAATTTGCAGGCGGTCAGAGTTATTCTCATGTTGGGCTGCCTGGCCTGGCTGTTTGGCCGTCTCGGTCGGGATGGCCTGGTTAGCGCACTTTGGGGGGCGTTGCAGCCTCTTCAGGGGCTTGGGCTGGAAACCTCCCGGCTGGTCGTCAGGCTGTCGTTGGTTCTGGAAAATCTTCAGGCACCTATGGAAAATGGCGCCTGGCGGAAAATGCTTTCCGCCGATGAAAGTGTTTCTGGTGGTCTCGATTCCATGAAGTTAAGTTTGCCGGTCTGGGCGATGACGGATACTTTCGTTGTGCTGGCAGCGGTTGCAGCATTGTTGGGAGCTATCGTCCTGTGAGAATCGCCTTGGGCCTGGAGTATTTTGGAACTCCGTTCCACGGCTGGCAAAGTCAATCGGGTGGCGGGACGGTACAGGACGCCCTTGAGCTTGCCTTGCGTGAAATTGCCGGCGTGCCGATCGGAGTGATTTGTGCCGGGCGGACCGACGCCGGGGTGCATGCCACGCATCAGGTCGTCCATTTCGATGCTCCTCTCGACCGGCCAATGATGGCTTGGGTGAGAGGCGTCAATTCGCATCTGCCGGATGGCGTCGCGGTGCGTTGGGCGCAGCCGGTTGCTGATGAGTTCCATGCCCGTTTCAGTGCGCGTGGACGCCGTTATCGCTATTTACTGCTTAACCGGCCGCAACGTGTAGGCCTGTGGCATGGGCGTGCTGGCTGGTTTCATCTGCCGCTTGATCTGGTCCTGATGCAGGTTGCTGCCTCCAAACTGCTGGGCGAACACGATTTTACGGCCTTTCGCGCTGCCGGATGTCAGGCGAAGACCCCGATCAAGTCTTTGTGGCGGGCGGATGTACGTCAACAGGGCAATCTTTTTGTCTTTGATTTTGAGGCAAGCGCCTTCCTGCATCATATGGTCCGCAATCTGGTCGGTACGTTGGTTTACATCGGCAAGGGCGTACAGGCACCGAGCTGGATCGATGAACTCTTGCTGGCTCGGGACCGCAAGTTGGCAGCACCGACTTTTTCGCCGGATGGACTGTACTTCCGCGGGCCGATCTATGAGCCGCACTGGGGTTTGCCTGATCCGGACGACGATTTTCTCGATGGGGTGTTGAAGTGACCAAGACTCGGATCAAGATCTGCGGCCTGACCCGTGAGGAGGACATCGACGCGGCGGTGGCGGCAGGTGCCGACGCCATCGGCTTTGTCTTTTACCCGCCCAGCCCGCGTTATCTGACGCTGCAGCGGGCGGCCGAACTGGCGCGACGCATTCCGCCCTTTGTCGATATCGTTGGCCTGTTTGTAAATGAAACGCCGGACAATGTTCGCGCTGCCTGTGAGGCGTTACCAATCAATCTTCTGCAGTTTCACGGTGACGAGGACGCGAGCTATTGCCGTCAGTTTGCCCGCCCCTATCTGCGGGCTGCACGGGTGAGGCCGGGGCTCGATCTGGTAGAATTCGCCGGCTCGTTTCCCGATGCCCGGGGTTTGTTGCTGGACGCCTTTGTCGAGGGCTATGGTGGGGGTGGCCACGTTTTTGACTGGACGCTGATCCCGCCAGAACTTCCCGGCTTTTTGGTGCTTTCAGGCGGGTTGACCGCAGCAAATGTCGGTGAGGCCATTGAACGTGTCCGCCCGGTTGCGGTCGATGTCTCGTCCGGGGTTGAAATGAGCAAGGGAATCAAGGATCACTCGAAAATCGCTGCCTTCGTGGTGGCAGTACGGAAAGCTGATGAATCAATATAACTTCCCCGATGCCAAAGGCCATTTTGGTCCCTACGGTGGTGTGTTTGTAGCCGAGACGTTGTTTGGCGCCCTCGATGAATTAAAGGCCGCCTATGCCGCAGCGCAAGCCGATCCGGCTTTTCGCGCCGAGTACGAATACGAGCTGAAGCATTTTGTTGGCCGTCCGTCGCCGATCTATCACGCCAAGCGCTGGTCGGAAATTCTTGGTGGTGCTCAGATTTATTTGAAGCGCGAAGACCTCAATCACACCGGTGCCCACAAGGTTAATAACTGTATCGGTCAGGCCATGCTTGCACGCCGCATGGGCAAACCGCGCGTCATCGCCGAAACCGGTGCCGGCCAGCACGGCGTTGCCACGGCGACGGTGGCCGCTCGCTACGGCATGGAGTGCGTGGTTTACATGGGCAGCGAAGACGTCAAGCGGCAGGCCGCCAACGTCTATCGGATGAAATTGCTCGGGGCCATCGTCGTGCCGGTCGAAAGTGGCTCGAAGACACTCAAGGACGCGCTCAATGAAGCCATGCGCGACTGGGTGACCAACATCCACAACACTTTCTACATTATCGGCACGGTGGCTGGTCCGCATCCTTATCCGATGCTGGTCCGCGACTTCCAGAAGATCATCGGCGAAGAGTGTCTGGAGCAGATGCCGGAAATGACCGGTCGCCAGCCGGATGCGGTGATCGCTTGCGTCGGTGGTGGTTCCAACGCGATGGGAATTTTTTATCCCTATATCAATGTGCCGAATGTGCGCCTGATTGGTGTTGAAGCCGCCGGTGACGGCATGGAAACCGGGCGCCATTCGGCCTCGTTGACGGCGGGCGTTCCAGGTGTGCTGCACGGCAATCGCACCTATCTGCTACAGGATGCAGATGGCCAGATTATCGAGACACACTCGATTTCAGCTGGTCTCGATTACCCCGGTGTCGGCCCTGAACACGCCTGGCTGAAGGATTTGGGCCGGGCAGAATACCAGCCGGTGACCGATAGCGAGGCGCTGGCTGCTTTCCATACTCTGTGCCGTATCGAAGGTATTATCCCTGCCCTGGAATCCAGCCATGCGCTGGCCTATGCCGCCAAGCTTGCGCCGACGCTGGACAAGGACAAGATTCTGCTGGTCAACCTCTCTGGCCGGGGTGACAAGGACATGCATACCGTGGCCGAAAAATCCGGGATCACCTTCTGATGTCGCGCATTCAAACCACTTTCCAGCGTCTCAAGAGCGAAGGCCGCAAGGCGCTGATTCCTTTCATTACCGCCGGCGACCCGGATGGTGATCTGACGGTTTCCCTGATGCAGGCATTGGTCGAAGCCGGGGCCGACATTATCGAGCTCGGGGTACCGTTCTCGGACCCGATGGCAGATGGCCCGACCATACAGCGAGCCTCCGAACGCGCACTGGCCAAGGGTATGACCCTGAAAAAAGTGCTGCAGCGCGTGGCGGCGTTCCGGACGCTCAATGACCGGACGCCGGTCGTCCTGATGGGCTACGCCAACCCGATCGAGGCCATGGGGCTGCAGCGCTTTGCGGAAGCCGCCGCGCAATCCGGTGTTGATGGCGTACTGGTCGTCGATTACCCGCCGGAGGAAGCGGAAAACTTTGGCGCAGCAATGAAGGAGCAGGGCATTGATCCGATTTTCCTGCTTGCACCGACGTCGACCGCAGCACGTATCGAGCAGGTTGCTCAAATCGCCAGTGGTTACGTCTATTACGTTTCGCTGGCCGGGGTGACTGGCTCAGGGGCGTTGAATGTTGAAGCAGTCGCCGAGCGTCTGCCGCTGATCCGCGAAAAGACCGGCTTGCCGGTTGGCGTTGGTTTTGGCATCCGTGACGCGTCCACCGCAGCACGCATTGCTGCTTTCGCCGATGCGGTCGTGGTTGGCAGCCGGATTATTGAAGAAATCGAAAAATCGACGGCAGAAACCGCCTGTGCCAATGTCAAGGCATTGGTTTCGGATATTCGCCGTGGTGTTGATGAGGTAAAGAAATGAGCTGGCTGACCAAACTGCTGCCCCCCAAGATCAAGCGCGAACAGGGCGTCCAGCGCCGTGGCGCGCTGCCCGAAGGCCTATGGAGCAAGTGCCCCTCCTGCGAGGCCGTGCTCTACGCAACCGACCTCGAAAACAACCTGCAGGTTTGCCCCAAATGCGGTCACCACAATCGCCTGAATTCGCGCCAGCGCCTTGATCTGCTGCTTGATGCGGAAGGCCGCTTTGAAATCGGCGCCGAAGTTATCCCGGTAGATAGCCTGAAATTCAAGGATTCCAAGCGCTACCCGGACCGCCTGATGGATGCCAACGAATCAACCGGCGAAACCGATTCGCTGGTCGTCCTGCAAGGGGCCGTCAAGACCATGCCGGTCGTTGCCGCTGCTTTTGAGTTCGAGTTCATGGGCGGCTCGATGGGGTCCGTATTGGGTGAGCGTTTCGTGCGCGGCGTGCAGACGGCCGTGGAACAGAAAATGCCCTTCATCTGTATCACCGCTTCCGGCGGCGCCCGTATGCAGGAAGGACTCTTCTCACTAATGCAGATGGCCAAGACGACTGCATCGCTGACCAAGCTGTCCGAGGCAGGCCTGCCGTTTATTTCCATCCTGACCGACCCGACCATGGGCGGCGTTTCTGCGTCCTTCGCCTTTGTCGGTGATGTGGTGATTGCCGAGCCGAAGGCGCTGATCGGCTTTGCCGGTCCACGCGTCATCGAGCAGACCGTGCGCGAAACCCTGCCGGAAGGCTTCCAGCGCTCAGAGTTCATCATGGAAAAAGGCGCCATCGACATGATTGTTGATCGTCGCGAACTGCGTGATCAGGTCGCCCGTGTTCTGGCGCTTTTGCAAAACCTGCCGGCCGCCGCTTGAAGAATCTGGCCGATTGGCTGGCCCACCTCGAAAGCCTGCATCCGAAAGGTCAAGCCGGTATCGAGTTGGGACTGGATCGTGTGCGGCTGGTCAAGGAAGTCCTTGGGCAGACCCAGCATTGTCCGGTGATCATCGTCGGTGGCACCAATGGCAAAGGTTCGACCTGTGCCTATCTGGAAAGCATCATTGCCCGTGCCGGCTACAAGGTCGGTTGCTACACCTCGCCGCACCTGCTGTACTACAACGAACGGGTTCGCCTGAACGGCAGCTCTGCCAGCGACGAAGCATTGTCCGCTGCGTTTGCCAAGGTTGAAGCGGCGCGGCTACAGGCCGGCAATATTGCGCTGACCTACTTTGAATTTGGCACCCTGGCCGCCTGGGAGGTATTTGCCGAGGCCAAAGTTGAAGCGGCCATCCTTGAAGTTGGCCTGGGGGGGCGACTGGATGCGGTCAACGCCTACGAACCTGATGTTTCCATCGTCACCACGGTTGCCCTTGATCACACCGACTGGCTGGGGCCGGACCGTGAAAGCATCGGTTTCGAGAAGGCCGGCATCTACCGCTTCGGCAAGCCGGCTTTCTGTGCCGATCCCCATCCGCCGCAAACTCTGCTTGATCATGCTGTGGCGACCGGTGCTGATCTCCGTTTGATAGGCCGTGACTTCGGCTTCGAGCGGCCAGCCGCGGAAACCGATGAAAATCGTCTGCAGTGGCGCTGGTGGTGTCGTTCCGGTGAAAAGATCGTCAAGCGCTCCCTGGCTTATCCCGGACTACGCGGCCCGATCCAGCTCTACAACGCCGCCGTGGCATTGGCGGCGCTCGATGCCTTGGGTGACAGGCTGCCGGTGACCATGCAGGCCATTCGTCCCGGGCTGATCGAAACCGAACTGGCTGGCCGTTTCCAGGTGATACCGGGCAAACCGGCCATTGTTTTTGACGTTGGCCACAATCCGCAAGCAATCAGGGTGCTGGCCGACAACCTTTCAAGCATGGGGTTTTTCAACAGCACCTATGCCGTGGTCGGCATGTTGAACGACAAGGATATCGTCGGTGCTTTGCAGCCGATGAAGGGCAAGATCGACTGCTGGCATCTGGCCAGCCTGAGTGGCGCACGGGGTACCTCTGCTGAAACCCTGGCCGGCATCATTATCGGTGCCGGGCTGGGTGGAGAGATCGTTTGCCATGACTCGCCGGCTGCGGCAATGCAGGCAGCCAAGGGGCAATCCAGTGAAAGTGATAGAATTCTGGCCTTTGGTTCGTTCTACACAGTAGCTGGAGCACTCGAAGTGCTGCGGAAAAGCCCTGATTGATGGAAGAAAACGACGCTCAGTTGCAATTCAAGAAACGCGCCCGACGCCGCTTGGTGGGGGCGGTCGCCTTCGTTTCAGTGGTTGCCGTCGTGCTGCCCATGGTGATGGATCACGAGCCTCGTCAGGTGGTGCAGGATGTCGAAATCCGCATCCCGGGCCAGGACGAAAAGCCGTTTGCGCCTAAATTTGCTGCGGCTCCCGTCGATACGCCGGTGGCGAAGCCGGCAGAGGTTCCGGTCTCCAAGCCGCAAGTCGAGACGCCAATTCCGGTAGCGGCCACACCGACTGCCCGCGTTACTGAGGCTGTCAAGGAAAAACCCCCAGAAAAGGCGCCGGTCAAGGCCGAAAAGCCACCCGAGAAACCCGTGGTCAAACCGGGCGAGAAGCCCGCAGAGAAGCCCGCCGGAAAAAATGATGATGCCAGGCGCGCTGCCGCCATCCTGTCCGGACAGCCCGGCGAGACTAGCCCGGCAGCCAAGCCGGGTGAGTTCCTGGTACTGATCGGGGCATTTTCGAATGAAGCGAATGTCACAATCCTGAAAGCCAAGCTTGGCGAACAGGGCATCAAGACTTTCAGTGAGCCGCTTGATACGCCCCAAGGCAAGAAAACCCGTGTCAGGGCCGGGCCGTTCGCCAGTCGTGAAGCGGCCGAGAAGGCGCTGGAAAGGATGCAGAAAATTGGTGTGTCCGGAGTTATTTCGGCAAAGCAATGACGATTTTTGACTATGTCGTGATCGGCATTGTCGGTCTGTCTTTGCTTTTTGGACTTTGGCGTGGTGTGGTCGGTGAAATCATCGCCCTGATGGCCTGGATAACCGGAGTGCTGGCTGCTACCGAATTTGGCGGGCTGGCCGGGCAGCGGTTCTTCAGTGGCATTGCCGACCCATCAATCCGCATGCTGGCCGGATGTGTGTTGGTTTTTGTCGGTGTGTTGCTGGCGATGTCGATAGTAAGTTGGGCGGGACGCAAGATGGTCAAGGCCTTGGGCCTGAGCATTTCGGACCGCCTGTTGGGCATGATTTTTGGTTTGGTGCGCGGAGTGCTGGTCACCATGGTGCTGGTCGGGTTGGGCGGGATGACCGCAGCTCCGAAACAGACCTGGTGGCGTGATGCGATGCTGTCGCCACCGTTGGAAACAGCCGTTCTGGTCGCCAAACAATGGTTGCCGGACGATTTGGCAAAACGAATTCGATTCAGCTAGGCAGGAAAAAGACTATGTGCGGGATTCTAGGTGTGGTGGCAACATCGCCGGTCAACCAGTTGCTTTACGACGGCCTGATGGTGCTCCAGCACCGTGGTCAGGATGCGGCGGGAATTGCAACGGCCGAAGGCAATACCTTCAATCTGCACAAGGGCCCCGGCCTCGTGCGCGACGTCTTTCGCACCCGTAACATGCGCGCTCTTCCCGGCAACTGGGGTATCGGCCATGTCCGCTATCCGACGGCCGGCTCGGCTTACAATTTTGCCGAGGCGCAACCTTTTTACGTCAATTCGCCGTTTGGCATCGTGCTCGGGCACAACGGCAACCTGACCAACGCCGAACAGTTGAAGGGTGAGATGTTCCGGCTCGATCGCCGCCACATCAACACCAATTCCGACTCCGAAGTGCTGCTCAATGTTCTGGCCCATGAGCTGCAGTGCTCATCGCATGGTTATGAGCTGGATGTGGACAGTATCTTCCAGGCGGTAGCCGGCGTGCATCGCCGCTGCCGCGGTGCTTACGCGGTGGTGGCGCTGATTGCCGGCTATGGTCTGGTCGCTTTCCGCGATCCGAACGGCATCCGCCCACTGGTTTATGGCAAGCATGAAACCCCGGAAGGCACCGAATATCTGATTGCCTCGGAATCCGTGGCGCTGGATACGCTAGGCTTCGAAATCGTTCGTGATATCGAACCCGGCGAAGCGGTTTTCGTTAGCCTCGATCACCAGATTTACACCCGCCAGTGCGCCCAGTCGCCGACTTACGCACCATGCATTTTCGAGTACGTCTATCTGGCCCGGCCCGATTCCGTCATTGATGGCGTTTCCGTTTATGAAGCGCGTCTGGCCATGGGTGAATTTCTGGCAGAGAAGGTCAAGAAATTCATTCCGATCGAAGATATCGATGTCGTCATTCCGATTCCGGACTCAAGCCGCCCGGCAGCCATGCAATTGGCCCAGGTGCTTGGCATCCCGTTCCGCGAAGGCTTCGTCAAGAATCGCTATGTCGGCCGTACCTTCATCATGCCCGGCCAGTCCATGCGCCGGAAGTCGGTGCGCCAGAAACTCAATACCGTCGGCCAGGAGTTCAAAGGCAAGAAAGTCTTGCTGGTCGACGATTCCATCGTGCGTGGTACGACTAGTCGAGAAATCGTTGAAATGGCCCGTGCCGCCGGTGCGTTGAAGGTTTATTTCGCTTCGGCAGCGCCGCCGGTGCGTTTTCCGAATGTCTATGGGATCGACATGCCAACCCGTGCCGAGTTGATCGCGACCGGTCGTGACGACGCCGGCATTGCCGAGGAAATCGGTGCCGATGCCTTGGTTTATCAGGAGCTGGATGCGCTGAAGCAGTCAATAACGTCGATTCGTGGCGACCTGACTGTTTTCGATGCCTCCTGCTTCGACGGCTGCTACGTTACCGGCGACATCGACGAGTATTACCTCGACGCTGTTGAAGGCAAGCGCGGTGGCAAATCGGGCAAGAATGATGATGATGGGGATGGCCGTGCTTCGCAGCAACTTGTCCTGCAACTGGCTTCCGAGGCACAGGATTGATGGGCGCCACATCCGACTATCGCATGGAAACCCTGGCGGTTCGTGCCGGTCAGGAGCGTAGCCAGTTCGGCGAACATTCCGAAGCGCTCTATCTGACGTCAAGTTTTGTCTTCAAGAGCGCGGCGCAAGCAGCCAGACGATTTTCCGGCGAGGAGGAGGGCAATGTTTACGCGCGCTTCTCCAACCCGACTGTCAGCATGTTTGAGGAACGCCTTGCTGCGCTTGAAGGTGCCGAGGATTGCGTCGCCACGGCCAGCGGCATGTCGGCCATCATGGCGGTCTGCCTGGCGCATCTGAAGAATGGCGATCACATCGTCGCTTCGGGCAGCCTGTTCGGGGCCACGGTGCAGTTGTTCAACAATATCCTGTCGCGCACCGGCATCACGACCACCTTCGTTTCACAGACCGATCCAGCGGCATGGGACGCGGCGATTCGTCCGGAAACCAAGCTTTTCTTCCTTGAAACCCCCTCCAATCCGCTGACGGAAATTGCCGATATTCGGGCGTTGACCGCAGTAGCCCGCGCCAAGGGCATTCTGGTCGTGGTTGATAACTGTTTCTGCACGCCTATTCTGCAGCGGCCGCTGGAACTCGGGGCGGATCTGGTCGTCCATTCGGCCACCAAGTATCTCGATGGTCAGGGCCGAGTCCTCGGCGGCGCGGTCTGCGGCGCCAGAAATTTGACTGAAGAAGTTTTCAAATACTTGCGTACTGCCGGGCCGACACTCTCAGCTTTCAACGCCTGGGTGCTGCTCAAGGGGCTGGAAACCTTGAAAATTCGTGTCGAGGCGCAATCAGCCAATGCGGCCGTAATCGCTGCGTGGCTGGAAGCCCACCCCAAGGTGTCGCGCGTCTTTTATCCGGGATTGCCTTCCCACCCGCAATATGAACTGGCCAAAACTCAGCAGAAGAGTGGTGGCGCGATAGTGTCTTTCGAAGTGAAGGGCGCTCGCGAACAGGCCTGGCAGGTCGTCGATAACTGCCATCTGCTCTCCATTACCGCCAATCTTGGTGATACCAAGACCACCATCACCCACCCCGCCTCCACCACGCATGGCCGCATCACTCCAGAAGCCCGGGCTGCGGCCGGCATCAGCGAGGGCTTGCTGCGCATCGCAGTCGGCCTCGAAGCGGTAGAGGATCTTCAGGCCGATCTTGAACGCGGCCTTGCTTTGATTTGAAGCTGTAACCAACGCAGAGGCGCAGAGAACGCAGAGATAGACCTGCGATTCCTCTGCTACTCAGCCCTCGTCGCGCTCCTGCGTTGAGGATTTTCTGAAAGATTTCCATGCAATTCACTGACCTCGGCCTCAAGGCCGAACTCCTGCGCGCTGTCAGCGAGCAGGGCTACGACACGCCGACCCCGATCCAGCAGAAGGCAATTCCCGCCGTGATGGCTGGCCACGACCTGATGGCCTCGGCCCAGACCGGCACCGGCAAGACCGCCGGCTTTACGCTGCCCATCCTGCATCGTCTGGTCAGTGGCCCCAACGGTAGCCTGACCCGTGTTTCCAAGACGCCGCGCGTTCTGGTTCTGACGCCGACCCGCGAACTCGCCATCCAGGTTGAGGAAAGCGTCCGCACTTACGGCAAGCATTTGCCGATCAATTCGCTGGCCGTTTTCGGCGGCGTTGGCATCAACCCGCAAATCGCCAACCTGCGCCGCGGCGTCGATGTTCTGGTTGCAACACCGGGTCGCCTGCTCGACCACGTGCAGCAGCGCACGGTCGACCTCTCCAAAATCGAGATTTTTGTGCTCGATGAAGCTGACCGCATGCTCGACATGGGCTTTATCCGCGATATCCGCAAGATCATCGCCCTGCTGCCGAAGCAGCGGCAGAACCTGATGTTCTCGGCCACCTTCTCGCCGGATATTCGTGAACTGGCCAGTGGTCTGCTGAATAACCCAGTTTCGGTCGATGTCGCCACCCGTAACACCGCGGCCGAGACGGTCACCCAGCGTGTCATCGAAACCAATCGTGAACAGAAGAAAGAGCTGCTCTGCCATCTGTTTGCAACGCGTGGCTGGCATCAGGTGCTGGTTTTCGCCCGTACCAAGCACGGCGCCGATGCCTTGGCCAAAACGCTGGAAAAATCCGGTATTAAGTCCGCCGCCTTGCATGGCGACAAATCGCAAGGCGCGCGTACCCGCGTACTGAACGATTTCAAGGAAGGCAAACTGGTAGCGCTGGTGGCGACCGATATCGCCGCCCGTGGCCTGGATATCGATGCGCTGCCCTACGTGATCAATTTCGAACTCCCGAATATAGCCGAAGACTACGTGCACCGCATCGGCCGCACCGGTCGCGCCGGCATGGAAGGTGAGGCGATTTCTCTGGTTTGCCATGACGAGCGCGGCAGTCTGCGTGATATCGAGCGCCTGATCAAGCGCGAACTGGAGCGTGAAGTCGTACCCGGTTTCGAACCTTCGGCGCACGCCGCACCGCGGCCGGTCCAGCCCCCGCGTGGCGCCCGCAAGCCGCAACAGCCGGGCCGGCCACAGGGTCAGAAAACACCCCAAAAACCGGGTGGACCGCAGCAACATCGCAGTGGCAGCCGCCACCGCTGATAGATTCGTTGTTTCCGCATCCCAAGGGGGTTACCTGCGGGATGTGACAGCTGGAATGACGAATTAGGGGTGAATCCCCACGAAGTCGGCTTGTCTGGCCTCCAAAAACCCGCTACTGTGCAAACTGTTGCTCTAACTTCATATTGTTAGCGCTTTTTGTTAAGGTGTTTTGGAGGTTGGGATGCCCCCCCCGCAAAAAGTTCGTCTTGGTGACTTGCTGATCCAGCAAGGTTTGCTGACCGATGAGCAGCTCAAGCTGTCTCTTGATGAGCAAAAGCGCACCGGGCGCAAGCTGGGGCGGGTATTTGTCGAAAGTGGCTATGTCACCGAGGAAGGCATCTCCCAGGCGCTGGCCCGGCAGTTGCGCATTCCCTTCATCGATCTCAAGGCTTTTACCCCAAAGCCGGATCTGATCCGCTTGTTGCCCGAAGCACCGGCCCGCCGCTTCCGGGCGCTGGTCCTTGATCAATTGCCGGATGGTCGTTTGCAGGTCGGTATGTCCGATCCGACCGACCTTCAGGCCTATGACGAAATTACCCGGCTGGTCAAACGCGAGATCGATCTTGCCGTCCTGACCGAAAGCCAGTTGCTGGCCATGGTCGACCGCGTTTATCACCGCGGCGAGCAAATCACCGGGCTGGCCAAGGAACTGACCGCCGAACTCGGCGATATTCCCATCGAATTCGGCGATCTGCTTGGCCTGACGCCGGGTGCGGAAGATGCTCCCGTCGTCAAGTTGCTGCAAACGGTGTTCGAAGAGGCCATGCGCCTGCGTGCCTCGGACATTCACTTTGAGCCGCAGGAAAAGGGCTTGCGCATTCGTTTCCGTATCGATGGCGTGCTGCATATTCAAACAGAGGCCGATGCCAAGGTTTCGTCTGCAGTTGCGTTGCGCCTGAAACTGATGTCCGGCCTCGATATCTCTGAAAAGCGCCTGCCGCAGGATGGTCGCTTCCATATCAAAGTGCGGGCCAATCCGGTTGATGTCCGTATTTCGACGCTGCCGACCCAGTATGGCGAATCGGTGGTGATGCGCTTGCTCAATCAGAACACCGGGCTGCTTGGTATGGACAAGGTCGGCATGCCGCCGCGCATTCTGGAGCGCCTCCGCCATGCGCTGAAGCGCCCGAGCGGCATGGTTCTGGTTACCGGCCCGACCGGTTCCGGCAAGACGACCACGCTCTACGCGGCGCTGAACGAATTGAACAGCCCGGAAAAGAAGGTCATCACCGTCGAAGATCCGGTCGAATACCGCCTGCCTGGCCTGAATCAGGTGCAGGTACATGAAAAGATAGATCTTTCTTTTTCGCGCGTGCTGCGCACCGTGCTGCGGCAGGACCCGGATATCGTGCTGATTGGCGAAATGCGCGACCAGGAAACTGCCGAAATTGGCATGCGGGCCGCCATGACTGGTCACCTCGTGCTGTCCACCTTGCACACCAATGACGCGATTTCAACGCCGATTCGCCTGCTCGACATGGGCGTGCCGCGTTACATGGTGGCGTTGTCAGTGCATATGGTGATTGCCCAGCGACTGGTCCGGGTTATCTGCACTAATTGCCGCCAACCCTATACGCTGTCGCCATCCGAGCACGAGTGGCTACGCTATGAGCTTGGGGCCGAAGTTGATCAACATACCTATCAGCACGGTCCGGGCTGTGCCCATTGCGCCAACAATGGCTATCAGGGCCGGACCGGTGTTTACGAGTTCCTTGAAATGAATGATTCCGTGGTCGAGGCCATCAACCACGATGATCCCGGCGAATTCATGCGTGTCGCCCGTCAGCAGATGGCAGGTGAAACCTTGCGCCGCGATGCCGTGCGCCTAGTTCTGGCCGGTACGACGACAGTTTCCGAAGCCATGCGCATCAGCAATCAATACGAGGAATAAGGGCGCGTGGCCAACTTCGCCTATACCGGCCGCGATTCCGGCGGCAAGCTAATCGAAGGGGTGCTGGAAGGCATCTCGGCGGGAAGCGTGGCGGATATGTTGCTCGGCCGGGGTGTAACGCCGGTGAGTATCAAGGAAACCCGGGGTGGCGCGAAGTCGGCTGGGCTTAACGTGAGTCTGACCCTCTTCAAGCCCAAGGTCGAGCATGTTGATGTGCTGCTTTTCTCGCGGCAGATCCACACGCTGCTAAAGGCTGGCGTGCCAATTATGCGTGCGCTTGGGGGGTTGCAGGATTCGGCGACCAATCCAGCGATGAGGACGGTGATTGCCGACGTCAAGGAAAGTCTGGAGGCGGGGCGAGAGCTTTCTGTTTCACTGGCTCGCCATCCCAAGGTGTTTGGCTCGTTTTACATCTCGATGGTCAGGGTCGGCGAGGCCACGGGCTTGCTCGACGAAATATTTCTCCGTCTCTTCGACCACCTCGAGTTCGAGCGTTACATGCGCGAACAGGTCAAATCGGCGTTGCGCTACCCGATGTTTGTTGTCATGGCCATGGCTGCCGCCATTGTTGTGGTCAATCTGTTCGTGATTCCGGCTTTCGCCAAGGTTTTTCAGGGCTTTGGTGCCGAGTTGCCGCTAATGACCCGCATTCTGCTGGGTTTCTCGAATTTCATGGTGGCTTGGTGGCCGGCCATGCTGGTCGGTCTCGTCGTCGCCATTTTTGCCTTCCGTGCCTGGGTTGGCACTTCGGCTGGCCGCATGCTTTGGGAGTCGATAACGTTGCGTTTCCCGATTGCCGGAAAAATCGTCAGCAAGGCCGCCATGGCCCGTTTTTCCCGAAGTTTTGCCTTGAGCCTGCGGAGCGGAGTGCCGGTCATGCAGGCGCTGAGCAATGCGGCGCAGACCGTCGATAACAGCTACATCGCGGCGAAGATCGAGGGTATGCGCGATACCGTCGAGCGCGGTGAAAGCGTTCTGCGGGCAGCCATTTCATCGAAATTTTTCACACCGGTAGTGCTGCAGATGATTTCGGTGGGTGAAGAGTCCGGAGCTCTCGATGACATGCTGGATGAAGTCGGGCAGATGTATCAGCGGGAAGTTGAATACGAGTTGAAAACGCTGAGCCAACAGATCGAACCTATCCTGATTGTCTGTCTTGGTGCTCTGGTGCTGGTTCTTGCGCTCGGCATCTTCCTGCCGATGTGGGATCTCGGCAAGGTGGCAGTCAAGCGATGAGATGGCGATGCGACGCTATTACGAGTTTGCCGTGGTCATCATCCTGCTCAGCATCCTGGCGGTGTTTCTGATGCAGGCGCTGGGCCGCGCCCGGAGCGACATGGAAGAAGCGGGTGTGCAGGCCGAAGTGGCGGCAATCCGAACAGAATTGCTGGAGGTGCTGGTGCACCGGGAAACCTTCGGTGGCAGCTTGCCGAAAACTGACAACCCGATTGACTGGGTTTCATCCCGGCCGAGGAATTATCTGGGTGTGCTTGATAAGGCACCTGATGCAAAAGCGGTCTGGTACTTCAATGGTCAGGCCAATGAATTGATTTATCGATTCGAGGATGGTCACCTGGCTCGCTTTCGTCTGACCCGGGAAGCGGGGGCGACTACTGCTCGCGGTGTGCTGGCTGGCGTTGGCCTGCTACGACTTGATGATAAATCTGAATAAGCCTTGAGAAAGAGAGGGCATATGACTAAAGTGAGAAGCTTGCCAGCCGATAACATGATTATGACGAGACGAGACAGAGTACTCAGGCAACAGAAGCAATCGGGCTTTACGCTGATTGAGTTGATCGTTGTCGTCATCATTCTGGGTATTCTTGCGGCTGTCGCCTTGCCGCGCTTCATTAATTTGCAGCGCGATGCACGTATCGCCAAATTACAGGCGGCACGAGGCAGCGTTTCAGCAGCTTCGGCGCTGGTCCACGCAGCGACACTGTCGCGTGGTGGCGTAGCGGATACCACCAATTGTGTGACCAGCGGGATTGCCGCCAACAACAGCAATGGCCCCACGGGTACGGTGTGCACCGAAAATGGCCTGATATATATGGTGTTTGGGTATCCGCAGGTCACCGCTTTTAGTGGCAATCCGGGCATTCTTTCAATGGCCGGCCTGACAGGAATCTTCAACCCTACTCAGCCGCAACTGGAGGCCGAGGGTTATACCTATTTGCCTGGTGGCGGGGTGGCTACCTTTGGTGTTGTTGGCGCGACTGATCCATTGAACTGTTTATTTACCTACACCCAACCGGCTGTGGCCAATACCGCTGCAAGCATTAGCGGTCTGACTGTTTCCGGATGCTGATTTTCAAATTGAGGAGTTAAAAATGAAGGCGATGCAAAAAGGTTTTACGCTGGTTGAATTGGTCGTTGTTATCGTCATTCTCGGCATTCTGGCGGCTACCGCTCTGCCACGATTCATCAATGTGGCAACTGATGCCCGTATTGCGGCCATGAATGGTATGGCTGGCGGTATTCGCTCGGCGGTTACTCTGGCGCAGTCGCGCTATCTGGCGACAGGCAACGTTGCAGCCACGACAGTCAACATGGGTGTCGGCGGTGCGGTTCAGGCGGTTGATGTAGCTGCTGGCACAGGTATTCCAGCCGGTACGGCAACGGGCATTCAAGCCGCCATGCAGAACAATGCAGACGGATTTACCTTTACCTGCGCAGCCGGTGTCTGCACGGTGATCCAGACCGGTGGTCCAGCTGCCTGTTTGGTGACCTATACCGGTGCTACTGGTGTAGTCACTACGACAGCGCTGGTTGCAGCCAACTGCGGCGGATAATTACCGGTTTCCCGCTGCCATGGATGCATCCAGGGTTTGTATTTCGCGAAGTGAGGCCGCCCGTGAGGGCGGTTTTACTTTGCCGGAACTAATTGTCGTGATGATTCTCGTTGGAATATTGGCAGCGGTAGCGGCACCTCGACTGACTGACTCCGGGTTTGATGAGCGCCGTCTGCGGGATGAAACTGTCAGCGCCTTGCGCTATGCCCAGAAATCGGCGATTGCCGCGCGGAGAGTGACCTGTGTCGCTTTTCCGGATAGTACGCACCTTGTTGTTCACGTTGCTACTGCCTGGGCTTCCGGGGATTGCACCATCGGCCCGGCCTTGATAGGGCCGGATGGCACACCGCTTGTCATTACTGCACCACGAAATGCTTCTTTCTCGGCTTTTCCGGGTGGATGGCTGAGCTTTGATCCGCTGGGGCGGCCGAGTGCAACCGTCAGTATTGCGATAAATAACCTGTCGCCTGCGCTCAATATTGTTGTCGAAGCGGAAACCGGCTATGTCCATTGATCCCTCGTTAATTCAGAATCAACGTGGAGTTTCCCTGGTCGAGTTGATCATTTCCATGGTGATCATCAGTGTCGGTGTGGTTGCGGTATTGTCGACTTTTGGCGTTTCCCTTCGTGGCAGTGTTGATCCAATGATGCGCAAGCAGATGGTGGCTATCGCTGAATCCTTGCTGACCGAAATTCAGCACCAGCCTTTTACTTATTGCGATCCGGATGATGCCAATGCTTCCGTGGCAACCAGTGTGGCCGGCTGCGCGGTCGCGGCCAACTCTCAGGATGTGCTGGGTCCGGTACCGGTGACCGAGACACGCTATGGAAACGGTGTAAATGCCCAATACGACAATGTCGGTGATTACGCAGGCGCCTCCAGTGCCAATGGCCATCTGAATAATCCAATCGACGATGTGACGGGCAATGCCGCCGTGGGATATACCGCTGCGGTCACCATTGCGCAGGTTGGCACTATCTACGGTGTGCCGCAAAACGATGCCCTTCAGGTGACCGTTACGGTGACCCATGGTGCTGAGTCCTTTGCCCTGGCCGGTTATCGCTTCCGCTATGCACCACGCTACTGAACTCAAATACCGGGATGGCGGCTTCACATTGGTCGAGATGATTATCGTCATCTCCATCACCGGTGTTCTTATCGCTGCTATGAGCCTTTTTGGCCGGCAGCAGATTGAAGCCTATTTTGATGTTTCCGGTCGTGCAATATTGGCCGATGGCGCTGACACGGCACTCCGGCGAATTGGCCGCGAGCTGCAGGCGGCACTACCGAATAGTGTGCGGGTCAACGGGAACTTTCTGGAATTCGTGCCGGTCACTGGCGGCGGTCGGTACCGGGCTGATTTCACTCCGGCCGGAACGTTGAATCCGCTAGATCTGAACGATCCTGCCGACAATGGTTTCGATATTCTCGGACCGACCGTAGATACGGTTGCCGGCGACCAACTGGTTATTTTCAACCTTGGACAGGTCGGTTCGGATGTTTATGCCGGCAGCAGTCGGCGAGCCCTGACGACTATTGGCAATGCACTCTCTGCACTCGGTTTTTCCGGCGCTCAATTCCCCTTTGGTTCACCCTTGCACCGTTTTCAGATCGTTAACGGTCCGGTTACCTACGAGTGCGATACCGTCGGTCAAGTATTGCGTCGGCGCTGGGGCTACGGATTTTCCACTGTTCAGCCAATTGTCTTTGCTGCCGGTTCTTCGTCAACACTGGTGGACCATGTCGTCGGTTGTACGATCACCTATAGCGCTGGAGCATTGGCGCGCAACGGTATTGTTGTCATCCGGCTAAGAATGCAGGCCGAGAATGGAGAGACTGTTGATCTCATGCATCAGGTAGAAGTGCTTAACGCGCCATGATTGAGACACGCTTTTCTCTCCTGCGACAGCGTGGCGTCTCAATCATTGCGGCCATTTTCATCCTGCTTCTGCTCAGTGCTCTGGCTGCGATGATGGCCAGTTTGACCGTAACCAGCAATGTCACTTCAACTCAGGACTTCCAAGGGAGCAGGGCCTATCAGGCGGCCCGGGCCGGCGTAGAGTGGGGACTGTATACGGTGATGCAAGATCCCGCCAATGCCAGCCCCGCCTCTGCAACAAGTCCGCTGGCCGGATGCTTTGCGGCAACGACGATCAATGCGATCCCCGGCTTTGCAGTGAGTGTCAGCTGTGTTCTGAATCCGGCCGCCGGCAATTATCAGGAAGGGACGCGTAACATCCGCATTTACCAGATCACGGCGACGGCTACCGCGAATGCCGCCGGGCCGGGAGGCAGCGTGCAGCGGCAAATAGTCGTGACCGCCGAGAAGTGTCGGGACACAAGCGTATCTTCTGCTCCCTTTGATTGTTGACGAGGAGGAAGTGAGAGGCATGAAAGCGATGGCGAGGTGCAAGGCAGCTTGGAGAATATCGCTGCTAGGCGTGCTCTGGCTGTTTTCCCAGTTGGCGCTCGCCCAGACTTATGCTTACCAGACTGATACCTTCAGCTGGTTGGCCCCATCCGGGGCAGCAACAACAGTGACCTGGGATAACACCTGTACCGGTTATCCGGGCGGTGACGACGTCCAGGCGGTGGTGAATTTTCCCGGTGGCTTTACCTTCAATTTTGCCAATGTCACCTATTCACAGGTGCGCATCATCTCCAATGGCATGATCCAGTTCGGGGCAGACTCCGGTATTCACCGGACCTTCACCAATACGGCGCTGCCTGTAGCCCAGCCTTCCGCCAGCGGGGGGTGCGCCCGTTCGGTGCCGCAAAATCTGCTCGTGGCCTACTGGGTCGATATCAATACCGCCCCCAATATTCCCGGTGCATTGGTCCAGCATGAGTTGCGCGGCACGGCACCGAATCGCCAGTTTGTTGTGACTTTCAACAATGTCGCGCTCTATGGCAATGCGTCGACGCGCTATTCCTTCCAGATCGTGCTCAATGAGGATGGCACCTTCAAATATCAATATACGGTCGGTGCCTCGGATGGTTCTGCCGGGACCGTTGGCGTTCAGGTTAATGGTGCCGATTTCACACAGTACTCCTTCAAGCAGACATTTATTGATCCGGCCAGCGGCTCTGCCATCAAGTGGTATCGGGCTGACTTAGCACAGCCCAAGCAAGCAGAGTATTTCTTTGACGAATCGACCTGGCAGCCATCACCGGTAACCGATGTTCGCGATGCCTCCGGAAATGCCCTGCACGGAGCGAAAATCGGCAACGCCCAATCGTCCAGCACGGCTTTCAGGGTCTGCCGTTCTGCCTCCATTCCGGCCAATACCGCCAATAACGTGCAGGATGCGGTATCGATTCCGTTAGCCCCCACCGCGGATGGCTCGGTCAGCTTCTGGTATTTACCCTCGGCAAATAGCGATGCCATGCTGTTCGATGCCAGTACCGTGGCGAATCGCCCCTTCTTCCTGATGAAAACGGCGGCCGGGCAACTGAAAATGACGATTTCCGACAGTGCCGGGGCTACGGTGAGCGCTACCACGACTGCGGCTGGCATCACCACGGCCAACGGCTGGCGGCATATTGCTGTCAGCTGGTACATGCAGGCCGGCACCAACCAGACCGTGCTGCGCATGTACGTCAATGGTGTTATTCAGAACGTCTGGCGCGGCACGACCAATGGTTCGCCTAGCGCGGTGAGCAATTTCTATATTGGTGACAACCGAACTTCCGGTATTACGCCCACGGGCGGTACGCCCAATTCCGCAAATGGCTACATCGACGAGATGAAGCACTATCCCTTCGATATGAGCCACGTCCAGGCCTTGAAAGATATGGTTTTGCGTGCAGGGTGTTCTTCGCTCGATCACTTCGATGTCACGATCAATCCAGTGGCGGCGCTGACCTGCGAGTGGGTAAGTGTCAGCATGGCCGCCCGGGATAGCCTTGGTGGCGCAGTACAGACCAGTACGACGGTAGCGCTTTCTTCCTCCACCGGGCATGGCGACTGGCAGCGTGGCACGGCGACCGGCGTTTTTTCGCCGGGCGCGGCAGGTAGCGGCAATGCTGCTTATACATTCAACAACGAATCCAGTGCGACGCTCCTTTTCAATACCCGCTGGGCAGAAACAGCTAACCTGACCGCCAACGCCAGCCCGGCAAGTGGAAGCGGTAGCGTCACCTTTTCCCATGCCGGTTTCAAATTTGTTACCGCCTCGATGGCGGCTGCGACAGTCGGCAACAAGGTGGCTTGTATCGATTCGGATCAGACCTATGCCGGGCCGCCCGCCCAGTCGGCCCAGACACTTTTCCTGCAGGCATGGAAGAGCGATCAGTCGACCTTTGTCTGCTCCGCGGCGAATCAGGATTTTCGCAGTGGCCAGAATGCAACGGTCAATTTCTCGATGCAGTGCGCCAATCCGGGCGCTTGTGTCAGTGGTACTAACGCTACGGTCAACGGCACCTTGGTTGGACTTTCACCGACCGGGGCGGGGCGTCCAGCCACCTCGGACTACAAACCGGTCAGTCTGACTTTTGGGGCCAACGCGATGGCGCCGCTCAAGTTCAATTACCCGGATGCTGGACAGGTTCAATTGTGGGCGAGTTACAACCCGCCGGGTGCGCCGTCCAATCACATGAGCGGCGTCAGTAATACCTTTGTCGTGGCGCCGGCCACTTTTATCTTTACTTCGGTTAAAAACTCATTGGGAGCAGATAACCCCATCGCCTGGCCTTCTTCGAGTACGCCGACGCTATCGACCGCCAAATTTACCCATGCCGGCGATAGGCTGACGGTGGCCTTGAAAGCCATGAATGCTTGTGCGACCCCTGGAGTGACCGGTAATTTTGGCAACGAATCGACTTCGCCAACGAATACCAAGCATGGCGGCGGGGCGTTCTCGATGAGCATAGGAACGGGAAATGCGACGCCAACTATCAATATTCCGGCACCACTTACCTTGACAGCGCCGCTGTTTGCCAACGGTGTAACGACGACCCCGGCGGAAATTCGTTGGGACGAGATCGGTGCCTTCAAGGGAACGATCCTGTTGTCCGATTATTTTGGTGCCGGGAATGTGCGTGGGACCAGCGACTGGGTCGGGCGCTTCTATCCGCATCATTTCGATACGCAAATCGCACCGGCGCCCGGATGTACCGCTTTCGCCTATTCGGGGCAGCCGTTCACCGTTCTGGTCACGGCAAAAAATGGCGTGTCACCGACTGCGGGAACAACACAAAATTACCATGGGGCGGCCAGCTTCTCCCGATCGGTCAGCCTGAGCGAGGAAACCGGGGCTGCGGGTAGTCTTTATGTCGGTGCTGTGTCTGGTGGCACCAACGCCTTGGCGAATACGGTTTTCGTCAATGGTGTCGGCACTGTCCTTTACTCCGCAACGACCAATCCTTCGCCGATTTCCTTCCGTTTTACGACAATACCCACGGTGCCGACTAATATTCTCGTTCAGGCCGAAGATGCTGATACCTTGCCGAGCAAGGCAAGCAATGGCGGGACCGATGGTGCAATCGCCATTCGTAGTGGTCGGCTGGCTTTGAGTAATGCCTATGGCAGCGAATTGTTACCTCTGGCTGTGCCTGCAAAGATCCAGCATTGGACAGCAAGCGGGTGGATCCAGAATCTGGCTGACAGTTGCACTGCGCTGACAGTGCCCACTGCAGTCAATATTCCCGTTCCCGGGCTGACCAACACCCTGAGCACCAAAACCACGGCTGCTCTGGCGTCGCCAGTGGCCGCCGGCGACGTTGGATTGCGGTTGTCCACGCCGGGTGCCGGCAATGCTGGCCTGGTGGATATCTCGGGTAGCGTTTTGCGCGGTACGAATACCTGGCTGACCTTGCCGGCTCCATCGGCCCGTGCCTGCTTCGGTGCCTGTGGTCCACGCTCTCCCGTCATATATTTGCGTGAAAGCTATTAGCCAAACAAAAAACCATTGAAAAATAATGTCTTACTGGCTATCCTTCTGAAAAAACATGAGGTGTAGGGACAATGTGGCCGAAGTTTGCGGCGAAGTTTGACGAAGGGTGGATGGCGGTCGTCCGGCAGGCAGGCCGACTCGACCTTGCTCATGTCATTCGCGCGCCGGGTCAGCGTCCTGAAATCCGACTCTGTGACTCGTTCCGCATCGAAAAGGACGAGGCAGATGCCTTGTCGAGACTGGCTCAAAGCCGCAGTCTGAAGCGCTTCCGTTGCGCCACCCTGCTTGATGAAAGCGACTACCGCCTGGTGCAGATTGACGCTCCCTCGGTGCCGGTTGAGGAGCGCGTTCAGGCCTTGCGCTGGCGGCTCAAGGATGCGATCGATTTTCCAGTCGATACAGCGGCGCTGGCCGTGGTCGATATTCCGAATGAAGGCGCGCGACAGGCCAATGTGTTTGCCGTGGCATCTCCGGCCGGGATTGTTGGCGAGCGCATGAAGCTGTTCCGCGACGCCAAAGTGTCGCTTGAGGCGATCGACATTCCCGAAATGGCTGTACGCAATGTCGCCGTGCTGTTTGAGGAAGATAATCGCGGCCTGGCTTTCTTGGCCTTGCTTGAAGGCGGCGGCCTGCTGACCATTACCTTTCGTGGCGAACTGGTGTTGTCGCGGCGCATTGATGCCTCCGCCAAAGCCCTTGGTGTGGCAGACGAGGAGCGGCGGAAGCCGATGCTTGAGCGTCTGGCACTCGAATTGCAGCGTACCCTGGATAACTTTGATCGTCAGTACGGTTTTATTTCGGTTTCAAGGCTGGTGGTGGCTTCCGAGCACGATTGTGCCGGGACGACGGCTGGCCTCGCTGAAAATCTGTATCTGCCGTTGCATGCGGTCGACCTCGCACAAGTGGCAGACTTCACCGCCCTGCCTGAGTTGCGTTCGCCCGAACGTCAGGCGCAAAGCCTGCTTGCCATCGGCGCCGCATTGAGGTCGGGCGTATGAGCCAGCAGATCAACCTGCTGCTGCCCGAACTGAGGCCGCGCTTTGACTGGCTGGGCTTGCCGGTGGTCGCGGGGGCTGGCCTGTTGGCCGTGCTTTTGGTCGTGGCCATGGCATCCTTTGATGCGCTTAGCGTCAGCAGCCTGAAGCTGCGTGAGGTTGAACTCAATGCTCAGCTACAGCGCCTGCAACAACAAATTCAGTCGCTTGGACAGTCCTTGGCAGCCCGTCAGGGTGACCCTCGTTTGCCCTCTGAGATCGAAGCAACCCGGCTGGCGGTAACGCAGCGCCAGGAAGTGATGGCTGTGATCGCTCAGGGTTCGGTGGGTGATGGTTCTGGTTTCTCCAGCCTTTTGCAGGGTTTTTCCCGGCAAATCGTTGAGGGTGTCTGGCTGGTCGGCTTCTCTTTTTCCGGCAAGGAGATCGAAATTCGCGGCCGGCTGACCGATCCGGCCTTGCTGCCGAAATACATCAATCGGCTGAATGACGAGCCGGCCTTTGCCGGTCGCCGCTTCGCTACGCTCGACATGAAGGCGGTCGATCCGGCCAGCGACAAGCCCGAAGCCGGGCAGCAGGTGCCTGCCAAGGCCAGCAATTTGGCTCCCTACACCGAGTTTGCGCTGCGTACCGAGCAGTCCGGCTCTGCGGAGCGCCGTCGATGAATCTCTTGCGCCAACGCTGGCAGCAGCTGAATGCCCGTTACGCCGCTTTGGCTCAGCGCGAGCGCGGCCTGCTCGCGCTGGCTGTTGTTTTGGGGCCCTTGCTGATTGGGCATTCGCTTTTCGTCGATCCGCAGGCGAAACAGATCAAGGGGCTGGAGCAGGGCATTATTCGCCAGAGTGCATCGCTCAACGAGTTGGAGGTTCAGACGATTACGCTGCAACAGCAATTGCAGAATGATCCGGATGCGCCGCAGAAGGCCGAGTTGGCGGCACTGGTCGGGGAACGCGATAAGCTGGACAAGCAACTGAAGGAATTTGGCTCAGCGCTGGTTCGTCCCGAAGAGATGAACGCGTTGCTCGGCGGCCTGTTGGCACGCCATGCAGGTCTGCGTTTGGTCAGCCTGAAGACGTTGGCGCCACAAAGCGTTCTGAGTGAAGCTCAGGCCACACCAGCAGGAGAAAAAAAGGCGCCGGAACGGACGTTTGATCTCTATCGGCATGGTGTCGAAATTCGTCTTGAAGGGCGTTATGGCGAACTTCAGGCTTATCTGGCCCAGCTTGAGAAGTTGCCGCAGCGCCTGCTCTGGGGCAGCATGAGCTACCGGGTGATCGATCATCCGAGAGCCGAATTGACCCTGACGGTATATACCCTGAGCCCGGAGCGGACATGGCTGGCGCTATGAGATTCTTTGCTGTCGTCTTGTTGGCTTTGGCCTCTTCCGCCATGGCACAGTCGGCTGACCCGACCCGTCCGCCGGGGGGCTGGCTGGTTTCGGCTGAGGTGGGCGCAACGAACTCTGGCGAAGCTGGAGGGCTGCGCCTGCAGTCTGTCAAAATACCGCAGCGCGGGCGTCCGGTCGCTGTCATCAGTGGCAAGACCGTGGTGGTGGGCGAGCGACTGGGGGGCGCGACGCTGATTCGTTTGAGCGAACGAGAGGCCGTATTGCAGGGCGCAGAGGGTGTGACGCACCTCTATCTGACGCCCGATGTGGAAAAACAGATGATTGTTACGCCCCAATCCCGTAAGTCCGGGAAAGCCGGGCAAGTGAAGGATGTGCCATGAGCAAGATTTTGATAGTCGCTTTGGCGGGGCTCATGATGACCGCCTGCAGCAACCAGCACGCAAAACGTGGCGATACCTTTGATCGAATCGATCAGGAACTTGCAGCGGCCGCGGCCAGCAAGGCCAGGCGGTCGGCAAGCGATGTGGTGGGCCAGGCCATGGTGCCGCCTTTGCAGCTTGAACAGCCTGTTGCTGCCAAACCGGAGCCCCGCTTCAATCTGGCGGTGAACAACGCGCCGGTTGGCCAGGTGCTGAATGCGCTGGTTTCCGGCACGCCCTACAGCATGATTTTCCCTCAGGATTTGTCGGGCACGGTCAGTCTCAATTTGAAGAACGCCACCATCCGCGAGGCGCTGGATACCCTGCGCGATGTTTTTGGCTACGACTATCGTGTGCAGGGCAACCGCATCTATGTCCAGCCCAATACCGTTCAGACGCGAATTTTCAAGATCAATTACCTGGCCAACCGCCGTCAGGGCCTCAGCGACATGCGGGTGACCAGCAGTTCGCCCACGACGACGGGCCCGACGACCAGCGGTACTTCATCGACCGGCCAGACGATCAGCAATCCGGGAGGAATGCCCGGTGGTAGCCAGGCACAAACGGCGAGCAACAGCGCCCGGGTGCAAACGACCTCGGACTACGATTTCTGGAAGGATCTCGGGGCCGCCCTGAATGCCATTGTCGGCTCGCAGGATGGTCGGAGCGTAATCGTCAATGCCGCCTCCGGTGTGGTACTGATCAAGGCTATGCCCGCTGATTTGCGCTCGGTCGAGGAATATCTGAAGGCAGTCCAACTGGTCGTTGAGCGGCAGGTCATGCTGGAAGCGAAGATTATCGAAGTGTCGCTCAGTGATTCGTACCAGACAGGCATCAACTGGAGCCAGTTTGGCGGTGCGGCCAACAAGTTTGCGCTCGGCGTGATGTCACCGGGGGCAACGATCGGCGCGGCTGGTGCGCTGATTGGTTCCGCCACCGGATTGACTACCGGTACGGTCGCTACGGTGACGCCGGGATCGAACGGTTCTTTCGAGACATCATCTGCCGGCCGGGGTTTCTTTGGTCTGGCTTTCCAGTCCAAGGATTTCGCTGCGCTGCTATCATTCCTCGAAGGGCAGGGCGACGTTCAGGTGCTGTCCAGCCCGCGCATCGCAACGACCAATAACCAGAAGGCCGTACTCAAGGTCGGTACCGACGATTACTTTGTCACCGGCATCAGCACGACGACGACGACAAGTGCCTCTGGCAATTTATCAACTCCCAACATCACACTGCAGCCCTTCTTCTCCGGCATCGCCCTTGATGTCACGCCGCAGATTGATGAGTACGGTAACATCATCCTGCACGTGCATCCATCGGTCAGCGTCGTTGAAGAAAAGACCAAGAACGTCAATCTGGGTGACCTCGGCAACTATTCTCTGCCTCTGGCCTCAAGCAGCATCAATGAAACCGATAGTATCGTGCGGGTTCAGGATGGCGGCATTGTGGCCATCGGTGGTTTGATGAGCCAGGAGCAATCGACGACTCGCTCCGGTCTGCCCGGGGTCAGCGGAATACCGGGCCTCGGCCTGCTCTTCGGTCAGAAGGCGGGTGCCAATCGCAAGCGTGAACTGGTCATATTGATGCGCTCAACGGTCATTCGGGGTGAAGAGTCGTGGCGTGAGGCCGCCAGCGAAAGCCAGGAACGCCTGCAGTCGCTTGATCCCCGTACCCAGCGCAGTACCGGCTGGCAATAGCCGGTTCGGGATGGGGCATCGCGTTGTATCTTGACCACTTCGGTCTGACTGAACTGCCCTTCGGCATTACGCCGGATACCAGCTTCACGGTACTGACCCACAGCCATCAGGAGGCGCTGAATACGTTACTGGTGGCGCTGGCCAGTGGCGAAGGTTTCATCAAGATCACTGGCGAAGTCGGTACCGGCAAGACGTTGCTCTGCCGCCGCCTGTTGCAGGCTTTGCCGGAAGGCAGTGTTTCAGCCTATTTGCCGAATCCCTATCTTGCCCCGCGTACGCTGTTGCTGGCACTGGCTGAAGAACTCGGCCTTAGCGTCAGTATCGACGCCGATGACTATCACCTGCTGCAAAGCGTCAATCGCGCCCTGCTGGAGCACGCGGCGACGGGGCGGCAGGTCGTCGTCTGCATCGACGAAGCGCAGGCGATGCCACTGGAAACACTTGAGTCGCTGCGCCTGCTTTCCAATCTCGAAACCGAGAAACGCAAGCTGCTGCAGATCATCCTTTTCGGCCAGCCGGAACTCGACCGCAAGTTGGCCGAGCCTTCGGTTCGCCAGCTGCTGCAGCGCATCGCCTTTCATTATCGCCTGCACGGGCTGGATCGCCAGGAAGTCGCCAACTATCTGGCGCATCGCCTGCGGGTTGCCGGCTATCGCGGCGAAGGCGTGTTCGAGGAACGTGCCGTGCGCAGCCTGCATCGCGCCAGTCGCGGCACGCCACGTTTGTTGAATATTCTGGCCCATAAATCCCTGCTCGCCGTTTATGGCGAGGGCAAGCACAGCGTTCGCGCTCAGCATGTCCGGCAAGCCGCCGCCGATACCGAAGGGGCCGGCTCTGCCGGCTGGTGGTGAGATGAGCCTGATCAACGAAATGCTGCGCAATCTCGAGGCCAAGCGCCCCGATGATCTGGCGAGACAGAACCTGCAACGGGAGATTCGTTGTCTTCCGGCCTCTGCTCAAGATAGGGGCCATTGGTTCCGGATCATTTTGCTGGTCGGTTTCGCGCTGGTGAGTCTTGGGGGAATCTGGCTGCAGACGAATGGGCGATTGTTGCCCCTGCTCGGTCTTCAGGAAGTTCCGGGGCCGGTAGTCGTTGCGCCGATACCACCGCCAGTCGAGCCGCAACCAAGTGCTGCGGTCAACGCCCCTGTAGAGCAAATTTCAGAAAATCTGCGACTCGCGCAGGATTTGGCCGCGCTGCCGACACCTGTTGCTCCAGTGCTGCCGGTGCCTGATCCGGTATTCCCGGCGCCTTTGGCTGCTGCCGAGGTCGCGAAGCCGACGCCGCAGGTCTACAGTGGCCCGGTCAAAATCGAAAAGAGCATAGTGCTAGCGACTCCCAGGGATCGGGCTGATGCCGAGTACCGCAAGGCTGAAAATGCCATGGCGGCCGGGCGTAACGCCGAAGCGATGGAAGCGCTTCGGGCAGCGCTGAAGCATGATCCGGCGCATGTGCAGGTTCGTCAGGCTTTGCTGCGCCAGTTGCTTGACCAGCGCAAGCTTGAAGAAGCCATGACGATTCTCCAGGAAGGCCTGGAGATTCAGCCGGCCCAGACGGGCTGGGCGATGTCGCTGGCCCGCCTGCAACTCGAACAGGGTGATGTTGCAGCCGCCGACGCAACGCTGGGGCGCTCGCAGGCCTATGCCGAAGCCAGCGCTGATTACGCCGGCTTTCAGGGGCATCTCAAATCCCGGCTGGGCGCACATCAAAAAGCTGCCGCCCACTATCTGCGGGCAACCCGGCTTTCGCCCAGGGAAGGTCGCTGGTGGCTTGGCCTCGGCCTGGCACTGGAGGCAGATGGAAGAAGCGCCGATGGCAAGGAAGCGCTGCGCCGGGCGCTGGCGACGGCAACACTCTCGGCCGAATTGGCCGCTGTCGCCGAGCAGCATTTGCGCTAAAGCCAATCGGGTCGGATTCGAAATTCCGATTTTTTGACCAAGGTTCAGGCGGCTGAAGAAGAACTCCGGATAATGGGGCGACCCATCAGGAGAATTCCATGCCCCCGATATTTTCATCACTTGCCGCGTTCTTTGTGTTGGTCTCATCTGCAATGGCGCAGAGCGTGCCAACCGAGCCACTGATCCTGCATATGGCCAAAGACGGCAGCGGCAGCGAGATTACGCAGTTGCTCAAGACCAGTCCGACGCAGCGTGATGTTCGAACGGCGCTCGGCTCCACCCCTTTGCATCTGGCCGCGATGAACCCGGATCGCAGCGCCATGACAGCCTTGCTGGCTGCCGGGGCCGACCCGAACGCCCGTGATGCCGACGGCTCGACGCCAATCCACATGGCGGCCTATGCCAGCCGCTCGCTCTATGTTCGCGAGTTGCTAGAAGCTGGCGCCGATCCGCTGATCAAGAATAATCAGGGACGCGATGCGACGGCGATGGCCCGCAAGGTCAAGGCTGATGAGGCTGCCGGGGTAATTTCGCTGTGGCTGCTCAAAGGCTGTAAGGCGGGTAAGCCATGCTGAAACGGGTTTGGCTGCTGCCTCTGGCCCTGGTCGCCGGGCTTGCCGGCGCCGACGATAACCTGCCGCCGGTGATCCTCTTCACACCGACCGTCTGCCTGGCCTGCATCGATTATGCCGAACATCTGCGAAAGAACGGATTTACCGTGGTCGTGAAGGCAGACGATGACATGGCGGCGGTCAAACGGCGTCTGAAAGTGCCGAAACATCTCGAAGCTGAACCGAGCGCTGCGGTGGCTGGCTATTTTGTCGAGGGTCATGTGCCAGCGGATGACATCAAGGAATTGTTGCGCGAAAAGCGCCCGGCACGAGGACTGGCCGTGCCCGGTCTGCCGCTGGGAGCGCCCGGCCGGGAGTTCTCCAGCCCGACCTGTGATACCGCTTGCACGGTACTAGATGGCGATACCGGCCAAGGCCGGGTTCGGCGCGAGTTGTACGACACGCTGCTGGTCAAGCCCAACGGCGATACCTCTACTTACGCCCGGCATTAAACCCTTTCAGAGCCGTGCCGCCGGGCCGAAGAGCTCGCTGTGCCGCGCATTCAGCCAGACGTCGTCCTCGCCCTGCGGATTGTTCTCCCGGTTTTGGCTGATGCTTTGGACGAGGGCACCATCGCCACGTTTCCGATAGCGGGTTTCGATGCGGGTGACCTGGGGCGGGTCCAGGTTAAGGTACGCGAAACAGGTGCTTTCTGGTAGCGCCGGATCTGGCGGCTTGCCATCCAGGCGACCGATGATCTCGGTGGCGACGATCTGGCCCATCCGGCTCGCCATTTGTCCGGTTTTTGGATAATGCCCAAAGAGGGGCGACACGGCGCCGACGCTGTCACCGATGACGAATATCCGGTCATCCCCGGAAAAGGCGAAATTTCTCGGGTCCACCGCAGCCCACACGCTATCCCGGCCGGTCAGCCCGGCCTGGCGGCAGAGCGTGGCCGCCGTCTGCGGCGGCATGATGATTGCCTCGTTGAAGCGGATTTCGTCGATGTCCAGCGTAGCCACACGGCGGGCTGGGTCGAGTTGGCGCAGGCGGGTATTGGGCAGGTAATTCACCTGATCACGGAAAAATTCACTGAATACCCGTTGATAGCCCGGCCACGGTGCATTCGGGTCGACCAGCGTGAGTCGGGCCGGTAGTCGGCGTGACTTGATTGACTGGGCAATGATCACCGCCCGTTCGTACGGCGCTGGTGGGCAGCGGTAGGGGGCGGGCGGCACGGTCATCAGGAACTCGCCCCCAGAAAATTCGGCCAGTTTGCGCTTCAGGAGATCAGGATCGCTGCCGGCGGTATAGGCGCTAGGAAACAACTGGCGAGTCTTGGCTGCGGCGGTTCGATCTTCGCCGAACAGGGCGTTGTCGTCTTCGGAAATGCCAGCGGAAACCACCAGCCAGTCGTAGGGAAGAGCCCCGGCTGAGGTGACGACCTGGCGCCGCTCCCTCTCGATGCCTTGTACCTCGGCCTGGACGAAGCGATAACCGAGCGATTCGGCGGCAGCGCGGTAATCCTGGCGCAGTCGACGACCGTCGTCGAGACCGGCCAGCCAGCGGTTGCTCAGGGCCAGTGAGACGAAGCCCGCGTTGCGCTCGATCAACAAGACATCGCAGCGGGCGGCCAGTTGGCGAGCCGCAATCAGGCCGCCCCAGCCGCCACCAACGACGATCACTTTGGGGCGCGACGGCGTGGCATGGATGGCCGGTGCACAGATTGTGCAACTGGCGGCGAGCAGGAACTGACGGCGGGTGAAGAGCATGGGCCCAGCTTAAGGCGGCTTCGGGCTAGGGGAAATGATCAAGCGCAATTCTGCGGCCGGAAAGCGGTGATTTTGATTGCCTTTCCGGCGGTGCCGAGTAATGCCAAGCGCCTGCCGACGAGTAGAATTTGCATCTTGAGTCATGACCAAAAATACCGTTAGCTCAGGGAGAAAAGCATGCCGATCAAACTTATCCATTTCACTGCCGCAGCCTACCAATATCCGCTGCTGATCAAACAATTGCTGCTGACGCCGCTGGCCATCGCGCCCGAGCAGGAAATTACCTATCAGGGCAAGCTGCGCTACAACTATCGGACCCTGAACGAGCGTATCGGGCGGCTAGCCAACGGTCTGGCCGGGTTGGGTGTCGAGTCCGGGCAGACGGTGGCGATGATGGATTGGGACAGTCATCGCTATCTCGAATGTTTCTTCGCCGTGCCGATGATGGGGGCGATCCTGCAAACGGTGAATGTGCGACTCAGCCCGGAACAGATTCTCTATACCCTGAATCACGCCAGGGCCGATGTCCTGCTGGTCAATAGCGAGTTTTTCCCGATTCTGGCGCAGATCGCCCCCGGGCTGGAAACGGTGAAGACATTCGTGCTCTTCTCCGATGAGCCCGAGATGCCGGTAGCACCGGTCGCCATGGCGGCCGAGTACGAGGCGATGCTGGCCGATGCTTCGGCTACGTTCGATTTTCCGGATTTCGACGAAAACGCCCAGGCCACGACTTTCTACACGACAGGTACGACCGGCAACCCGAAAGGCGTTTATTTCAGCCATCGCCAGCTCGTGCTGCATACGCTGGGTTGTGCCGCAGCGCTCGGTGGCGCCAATGCACAGGGGCATATTCATCGGGAAGACGTCTATATGCCGATGACGCCGATGTTCCATGTCCATGCCTGGGGTTTCCCGTATCTGGCGACGATGATGGGGGTCAAGCAGGTTTACCCCGGGCGTTACCAGCCGGAGGTGATCTGTCGGCTGATCAGCACGGAAGGCGTGACCTTCTCGCACTGTGTGCCGACCATCCTGCACATGATTCTCAGCCATCCACATGCCAAGACCACGGATTTCACTGGCCTGAAAATCCTCATCGGTGGCGCGGCAATGCCGGAGGCCATGGCGATTTCCGCCCAGAAGCGGGGGATGGATCTGTTTACCGGCTACGGCATGTCGGAAACCTGCCCGGTGCTCAGCCTGGCCCATCTCGACAGCGTCGATCTCAAACGCTCTGTCGAGGAGCAAGCGGTGATCCGCGCCAAGACCGGTAGGCCACTGCCGCTGGTCGATATGCGGATTGTTGATCCGGACATGGTTGACGTTGTCCATGACGGCAAGGCCACCGGTGAAGTGGTCGTGCGGGCGCCGTGGCTGACCCAGGGTTATGTCAGCGCGCCGGAAGCCTCCGAGTCGCTATGGCTGGGCGGCTATCTGCATACCGCCGATATCGGCAACATCAACCCGGCCGGTTACCTGAAAGTTACCGACCGTATCAAGGACGTCATCAAGACTGGTGGCGAATGGACCTCCTCGCTGCAACTGGAAGACATCATCGCCAAGCATGAGGCGGTGCATGAAGTGGCCGTGATCGGTGTGCCCGATGACAAATGGGGCGAGCGGCCACTGGCGCTGGTGCTGCTCAAGGAGGAGTTCGTCGGCAAGGTAACTGAGCATGCCTTGCGCAACTATGCAGCGCATGCCATCGAAGCGGCCGGCATTTCCCGTTATGGCGTGCTGTTGCAAGTCAGTTTCGTCAAGACGCTGGTCAAGACCAGCGTTGGCAAGATGAACAAACGGCTGATGCGGGCCGACCCGGCGGCGCTGTGTATTTGATTTTTGCCTTTTGGGGGCGTTGACCGCAGCATTGTCGGTCGGGCAATTCTATCTACGATAAATTGCCCGACGGCTGGTTCTTCTCGTTGTATTTCTCGAAATCAGCCAGCGGAATCGGGCGGCTGAAGAAATATCCCTGATAGGAGAGGCAGCCGAGGCTGGCCAGAATTTCCCGCTGCTGGTCGGTCTCAACACCTTCGGCGATGACTTCCAGGCCCAGGCTCTTGCCCAAGGCTACCACCGTCTGGGCAATCGCAGCATCGTTTGCGTCGGTGAGGATGTCGCGGACGAAGGACTGGTCGATTTTCAGTTGATCGAGCGGCAGGCGTTTCAGGTACGAGAGCGATGAATAGCCCGTGCCGAAGTCATCCAGTGAGAAGAGCACGCCGAGAGCTTTCAGCGTGTTCATTTTGGTGATGATGTCTTCAGCGTTATCCAGCAGCAGGCTTTCGGTTAGCTCCAGTTTGAGTTTTTCCGGCCTGGCGCCAGTGCGCTCAAGCAGCGTCACGACCTGTTCGACAAAATTCTGCAGGCTGAATTGCTTGGCGCTGACATTCACGGCCAGCGTCAGATGCGCCGTGTCTGGCTGGGTCGCCCAGGCGGCAAGTTGAATGCAGGCAGTTTCCATGACCCAGTGGCCCAACTGCAGGATTAGCCCGGTTTCTTCGGCCAGAGGGATGAATGCAGCCGGCGAAATCAGGCCGCGTTCCGGATGCAGCCAGCGAACCAGTACCTCGGCCCCGAGCACGCGATTGCCTGAGTCCATCTGTGCCTGAAAGTGCAGGAGAAATTGCTGCTCGCTGATTGCCTTGCGCAAATCGAGTTCAAGGGCTGCCCTGGCTTGCACGGCAGCCTGCATTTCGGGGTCAAAGAAGCGCAGGGTGTTGCGACCACTGCCCTTGGCCTGATACATGGCCGTGTCGGCACGTTTGACCAGTTCGTCAGCCGAAATGGCATGCCCCTTGAACAGCGAGATGCCGATACTCGTGGTGGAGTGATGGATTCGGCTGCTCGGCGCATTGCCATCTGCGGTGACATCGAGTTGGTACGGTTCGGCGAGTCTGGCGTGAATCTTCTCGGCGACAGTTTTGGCTTGAAGCGCTGCATGTTGATCATCTTCGTCAAGATCTTCGAGGATAACCACGAATTCGTCACCGCCGAGACGGGCGACGGTGTCGCCATTGCGCACGCTGGCCAGCAAACGCGAAGCTGTTTCGAGCAGTAGCAGGTCTCCGACCGCGTGACCCAGCGTGTCATTGAGCGTTTTGAAGTTATCCAGGTCAATCAGCATCAACGCACCGTGGCGTTTGCGCCGGGCGCCATTGTTGAAGGCTTGACCTAGCCGATCCAGCATGAGCCGGCGATTGGGAAGCTGGGTCAGGTGGTCGTAGAAGGCCAGATGTTCGATCTTGTCGGCGGCCGCCTTGCGCTCGGTGATGTCGGTAAAGGTGCCGACATAGTGCGTCACCAGATTGTCCAAGCCTTTGACCGCGGTAATCGAGAGCCATTGTGGAAAAACTTCGCCATTCTTGCGGCGATTCCAGATTTCACCCTGCCAGGAGCCGGTGCCTTCAATGCTGCTCCGCATTGTGGCGAAAAATTTTGCATCGTGACGGCCAGAGCCAAGCAGGCTTGGCGTCTGGCCCACAGCTTCGTCGGATGTGTAGCCGGTAATGGTCGTGAAGGCCCGGTTTACCCTGAGGATGACATTGTCGGCATCGGTGATCATGATGCCTTCCTGCGACTGAAATGCTGTTGCGGCAATGCGAAGGTCGGCCTCGGTCCGCTTTCGGTCGGTAATGTCTACTGACAAGCCGATCAAATTGATGGCGCGTTTCTGGTCGTCGCGAATTACCGTGACCATCAGGTCGACCCAGAGAATGTCGCCAGTTCTGGTCAGGTAACGTTTTTCAATCCGGTAATCATCGCGCAGACCAATTTCGAGGTCAGTCAGGTAGCCAATTTCCACCGCAAGATCATCGGGGTGGGTGAAGTCGGCAATGTTCATCCCGATCATTTCCTGCCGGGAATAACCCAGAACTTCGGCCAGGCTGTCATTGGCGTCGAGCAAAACGCCCTCCGGGTCGGCAATCGCCATCCCGGTATTCGCCTTTTCAAAGACGCTACGGAAACGAACTTCGCTGTCGTGGAGTGCTGCTTCGGCCTGCTTGCGTTCAGTGATGTCGGTAAACAGCGCTACCCAGCGGTGCACCGCACCGCTTTCGTCGGTAATGCTGTTGATGGTCAGCCACTCGGGGAGCAGTTCGCCGCTTTTCCGGCGATTCCAGATTTCGCCGCTCCAGGTTCCGGATTCTAAGAGCGAAGCCCACATCGCCTGGTAAAACGCCGGGTCATGTTTGCCGGATTTGAGTATTGCAGGTGTCTTTCCGACGGCCTCTTCGGCACTGAAGCCGGTCAGGACGGTAAAGGCGGGATTGACGTTGAGGATGACATTGTCGGCATCGGCCACCAGCATGGCTTCACTGCTGTTTTCATAGACTGAAGCTGCAAGGCGCCGGGAATCTTCGGCGATCTTAAGCTGCTGTCGGGCAAACAGCTCTGCCAGGGTGAGCGAAAGCATCCGCGCGGCATCAACTTCCGGCTCTGACCAGGGGGGCGACTCGCCTCGCTGCATCTCGACCCAGCGCTCGAATGAGTGACGAGGTTCCAGTTTCGGCCCTTGTGCATCCTCGACCAGATACTTTACGGCCTCTCCCGCCCAGGGAATCGAGCGAACAACTTCCTCGCGGAACCACAGCAGCAACTGCTCTGCGTGCTCATCAAGGCTGATGGCGAGCAGGCCCGAGGCGATCTCCGAAAAGCTGGCGGCGGGAGGGTAATCGGTGGCCAGCGCGTTACTGGTGAAAATCTTGCCGGTAAGTAGCTGCGGCCGTAACCACTCAAGCAAGGGCTGGAGTTGTTCCGGGCCGGGACAGATGCCAATCGATGCAGTCAACGGGCCGGTTGCAATAACCGCGCCGTTGGCGCGTACCAGTGCCAGAACTTCCTGTTGCAAATCCAGCGCCAGAATTGATTCACCCGGGGCATCCTGCATCAAGCCAACCAGCCGGGGCAGCAGATCACGCACCATGGCGTAGAAGCGACTGCTCTCGACGAAGGCAATCGCGGAAAGCTGGGTTGCCACTGTTTTTGCCACCAGTTCCATCGCCTGCCGAAGCTTGAAGCTGAGCTGTCGCGGCGATTCGTGGTGGCAGGCGATGAGACCCCAAAGTCGCCCGTTCTGCATCAGCGAAACGGTCAGTGAAGCCCTTACGCCGAGGTTCCGGAGGTACTCCAGATGAATCGGGGCCATGCTGCGCAACACCGAGAACGACAGGTCAATCGACAATTTGGGCGAGTGATGCAGCGGTACGGCCGGCGCATCACGGTCGACCAGAATCCGCACCAGATTCTGGGTATAAAGTTCGCGTGCCGGCGGCGGGATGTCCGATGCCGGGAAATGATTGCCGAGGTAGGAGGCGATGCCTTCATTCAGGCTTTCGGCAATGATCTTGCCGTTCCACTGGCGATCGAATTGATACACCATCACCCGGTCGAATCCGGTCAGGTTCTGCACCTGATCTGCGATGATTCCGGCGTAAGTGTCGATGCTTGCAGCGTCAGCGAGCAAGCCGCTGAGCATGCTGTCCATCGAGTCAAAATTGATCAGGTGAACGTGCTGATGCCGCTGGCTGGGGATCTCGATTTCCACAACCAGCAATTCATTTGCCTGGTGTACTTGAGCCTGGCAAAAAACTCGGGACTCGCCACAAAGTAACGACAGCGCGATGGGCAAGGGTTGCCGGGATGCCGGCAGTGCTGAAATCGATGTCCAGGCATCCTGGCCGAGGATCTGGCTGGCGGGCTGGTTGAGCGCTCCACTTGCCGCAATGCCGAGGAGGTCAAAAAGATTGCTGCTCGCACCCTGAACCATCGAGCGTTGATCAATCGCCAGCAGCACCCCGTGACTCTGAATCGCACCGATGAATTGAATCGGTTCGTTCTCACAGCGTTTGAGCGCTTCGGCGAGAGCAGTGGACTTTTCAATTAGCATTTTCTGATGGGGAACTCGGCCATGCGAATTGTGCAGAAGGTGAATAGTACGGTCTTTTTCGGTCTATGGCATTTGACCATAAGCAAAGATTATTATTACTTTCGTAATGTAATGTGCCATTCCGAAAAATAGCAATGCATAACTTGCCATTTTCCCGGAGACTGCTCAAAAGCTGGGTGTGACTAGGCGTTAGAGGCGTTTTCCGGAGTTCCGGCGAGCCTTGCCAGTTGTCGGTCATGCCAATTGGCGAGCAGCGCAATGGCTGTACTTGAACCGATTAGAGCCATCAGCATGTCCGATTGCGTATCCCAGGGGTCGCCTTGCGTACCGAGGAATTCCTCGGCGCCCTGACCGAGCCAGAGGGCGGCACCCCACTCGATCAGCTCATAGCTGGCACTGATTGCCATGGCGATGCAAACGCACAGGAATGCAGTCATTTTGCGCCCGGCAAGATGACTGCGGCGGATCAAAATTTCCCGCGCTACCAGCGCTGGTACGAAGCCCTGCATGAAATGGCCAATCTTGTCGTAGGGATTGCGCACCGTGCCAAGTATGTCCTGCATCCAGAAGCCGAACGGCACGCGGGCATAACTGTAGGTGCCGCCAGCGATCAGGACCAGCGCATGGGCGGCAATCAATACGTAGAGCAGGGTGGTCAGCGGGAAGCGCTGGCGTGTGGCGGCCAGCACAGGCAGGGCAATTAGCACGGGTGCCACTTCCATCACCCAGGTCAGGCGGTCGAATGGAGCAATGCCGGAAATGATCAGGAAGCCGACGACAACGGTGGCCAGGCTTGTGGTCAGGATTTTCCGGTCAAGCATTCAGGCTTCGTTCCTGATCAGGTGCAACAGCTCTTCGCCGTAGTGTTCGATCTTGGCGCTGCCCATGCCGGTAATGCTGGCCAGCAGGCCATGGCTGACCGGCCGGACTTCCGCCAGCTCACGCAGTGTCTTGTCATGCAGGATGACGTAGGCAGGAACCGCCTGCTCCTTGGCTGTGTCGGCCCGCCATTGCCGCAGCAACTGAAAGAGAGCTTCGTCGGGAGCCGAGAGATCGCTGTGAACGACAGCGCTGCTTCTTGAAGGTGTGGTCTTGCGCTTGATCGGCCGGCGGAGTTCGACGCGTTGCCCACCTTTAAGTACTAGACGGGCGGCATCGGTCAGTTGCAGGGCGCCGTGCTCGGCCATATCGACATGGACCAGACCAGCCGCAGCAAGTTGGCGGAAAATGCTCTTCCAGCCGTGGTCGTCGATGTCGCTGCCGACCCCGAAGGTTGGCAGCTGGTCGTGATTCCATTGTTTGACTTTGTCGGTCGCCTTGCCACGCAGGATGTCGGTCAGGTGGGCGACGCCGAAGCGCATGCCGGTCCGGAAGATGGCGGAAAGTGCCTTCTGTGCCGCCAGCGTGCCATCCCACAGTTCCGGCGGGTTCTGGCAAACGTCGCAATTGCCGCAGGGTTGGCGTTCTTCGGCGAAATAATTAAGTAGCACCTGGCGGCGGCAGCGCGGCGCTTCGCAATAGGCGAGCAGGGCAGTCAGGCGTTGGGATTCGAGGATTTTCTGGCCCTCGTCAGCGCCGGACTCGGCAATGCGGGCATGTTGCAGCGCGACGTCCTGCATGCCGTAAGTCATCCAGGCTTCGGCCGGTTCGCCGTCGCGGCCGGCACGGCCGGTTTCCTGATAGTAGGCTTCAATGCTCTTGGGCAGGTCAAGGTGGGCGACGAAACGCACATCCGGTTTGTCGATACCCATGCCGAAGGCGATGGTGGCGCACATGATCAGGCCTTCCTCGCGCAGAAAGCGGCGCTGGTTGGCCGCGCGCTCCAGGGCGGGTAGGCCGGCGTGGTAAGGCAATGCCGGGAAACCCTGGGCCGACAGCCATTCGGCAGTTTCCTCGACCTTCTTGCGCGACAGGCAATAGACGATGCCGGCCTGGCCTTTGCGGCTGGCGAGAAAGCCGAGCAGTTGCTTCTTGGGTGTGTCTTTTTCGACCACCGTGTAACGGATGTTCGGGCGGTCGAAGCTTGAGAGGAAGACGCGGGCTTCGTGCAGGCCAAGGCGGGTGAGGATTTCACTGCGCGTAGCCTGGTCGGCGGTGGCGGTCAGCGCGATGCGCGGCACATTCGGATAGCGCTCATGCAGGGCACAGAGCTGCAGGTATTCCGGCCGGAAGTCGTGGCCCCACTGCGAGACGCAGTGCGCCTCGTCGATCGCGAACAGTGACAGCTTGCCGGCTTCGTAGAGCGCATCGAGCATCGACAGCGTACGGTCGAGCAGCAGGCGTTCGGGGGCGATGTAGACCAGATCAAGCTTGCCGCTGAAGATGGTCTGTTCAACCGCCTGCGCCTCGCGCCAATCCAGCGTCGAGTTCAGGCAGGCAGCCTTGACGCCAAGCTGGGTCAGGGCATCGACCTGATCCTGCATCAGCGCGATCAGCGGCGAGACGACCACGGCACAGCCGGGGCGAATCAGGGCGGGAATCTGGAAGCAAAGGCTCTTGCCACCGCCGGTCGGCATCAGGACCAGGGCGTCGCCGCCGTTGCCGATGTGGTCGATGATCTCGGCTTGGGCGCCGCGAAAGGCGGGGTAGCCGAAAACATCGCGCAGGATTTCCAGCGCCGGGGAATGGGGTATTGCTGCGGTGGACACCGGTTTAAGGCCGATTTTCAGGGAGAATGGTTTCGCGGTAGAGGATGTTGCCATCCCAGGCCAGGCATTCGCCGCGATCTTCATGCCAGTCGGCCAGCACCCAGCGCTCAACGCAAATGCCATCGACCAGGTGGTCGTGCGTTGCCGGCTGATGTGTGTGGCCATGGATGAAGGTGGCGTAGCCGTGCTGCCGCAGGAAGTCGTCAGTGGCGGCCGGCTGCAGGTCGGTATAAGGGGTGTCCTTGCCGCGTTGGGTGCTTTCGCTGACTTCGCGCATATGGGCGGCGATGGCGCGGCGCTCGGCTAGCGGCTTGGCGAGCAGGGCTGCCTGCCATTCCGGATTGCGTACCTGAGTGCGGAAGGCCATGTAGGCCGTGTCATCCAGGCAAAGGGCATCGCCATGTGACAGGACAAACTGCCATTCGGCGGTGGACAGAACGTAGGGGTCGCTGATCAGCGAGAGGCCCGCCGCCTGGGCAAAGCGGCTGCCCAGCAGAAAGTCGCGGTTGCCGTGGAGCAGGCTGATTCTTAGTCCGGCATCGCTGGCGGCACGCAATGCTGCGACGATTTCGGTGTTGAACGGGTCGGCCATGTCATCATCGCCGATCCAGGTTTCAAACAGGTCGCCCAGAATGAACAGTTCCTCCGCTTGCCGGGCTTCCCGGGCAAGAAACTGGAGGAACAAACGAGTCGCCCCGGGCGACCGGGGCGATAAGTGCAGATCGGAAATGAAGAGGATCAAACGATTTCTGCTTTTTCGATGATCACATCTTCGGCCGGCACGTCCTGATGGAAACCCTTGTTGCCGGTCTTGACGGCGCGGATCTTGTCCATGACGTCCATGCCTTCGACCACTTCGCCAAAGACGCAGTAGCCCCAACCTTGGCCCGACGGTGCCTTGAAATCGAGGAAATCGTTGTCGACGGTATTGATGAAGAACTGGGCGGTGGCCGAGTGCGGATCATTGGTGCGGGCCATGGCGACAGTGCCACGCTTGTTCTTCAGACCGTTGCCGGCTTCGTTTTCGATCGGTGCCTGACACGGCTTCTGGTTCATGCCCGGCTCGAAACCACCGCCCTGGATCATGAAGTTCTTGATGACGCGGTGGAAAACGGTGTTGTTGTAGTGGCCGGCTTCAACGTAGGCGAGGAAGTTGGCGACCGTCTTCGGGGCTTTTTCGGCATTCAGTTCGAGGCCGATGACACCGTGGTTGGTGGTGAGCTTGATCATTGGGTAATCCTTATTTGTCGGAGATGATTTTGACGTTCTGGATGACGACCGGCGTCGTCGGAACGTTTTCGTAATAACCAGCGTTGCCGGTCGGCACTCTGGCAATCTTGTCGACCACATCCATGCCCTGGGTGACCTTGCCGAAGACGGTATAGCCCCAGCCGCGCGGATCGGCGGTGGTCTTATGGTTGAGGAAGTCGTTATTCTTGAGATTGACAAAGAACTGGACGCGGGCCGAATGCGGATCGGCCGTGCGGGCCATGGCAACAGTGCCACGGTCATTGGCGAGGCCATTGGTGGCTTCGTTCTGCAGGGCCGGGGTCAGGACTTTCTTCTCTTCCATGGCCCGGCTGAAACCGCCACCCTGGATCATGAAGCCGTCAATGACGCGGTGGAAAATGGTCGCCTCATAGAAGCCATGCTTGGCGTTGTAGAGGAACATTTCGACTGTCTTCGGCGCCTTCTCCGGGAAAAGTTCAAGGGTGATCTTGCCCATGTTGGTCGTTATTTCGACACTCGGGGCGGCACAGATGGCAAAAGACACCAACAGGCCGGTGGCCAGGGCAGAGATTTTTTTCCACATCAGGCAGTTCCTTCGTAAATGATTTTCCACTTGCCGTCTTCACGAAGCCAGTACTGGCGTTTCTTCATCTGGTTGCTCAGGTTGTTGCTACGGTAGTCCTGATCAAAGGTGACGACGACGACATCTTCCTTGCCGGGGTTGCGGAATACGGAAAGGTTATCCACCTTGACCTTGATCCATTCCTTGCCGGCATTAACCTGCTTCTTTTGGGCGGCGAACTGCTCGTAGTCCTGATCGGCCGATTTGAAGCGTTTCGAATAGTGTTTCAGATATTGCTCGGTATCCCGGCTTTCCCAGTCGGCGCGCCAGGCGCTGATTGATTTGTTCAGCTCACTGCGTTCCTTGGCCCAATCGTCCAGCGACAGCCATTCGACGGAGCTGCTGATGATGACGGGGGTCAGGCCGACCTGAAGGTTCTTGGCTACGGCGTCGAGATCCTGATTGGTCAGTACGACACAGCCATCCGAGGCTCTGGGCGGCCGTGCAAAGGTGTTTGAAGGCGTGCCGTGCAGCCAGATGCCGCTGCCGTTGCGTCCCTGGCGCTTGTCCCATTCGTTCGGGTAATTGATCGGGAAGGCGCCGCTGCCGTAAAGGTCGGCCAGCTGTTGTCGGGGAAGGTTGGCCGTGACGTGGTAAACGCCAACTGGTGTCTTCTTGTCGCCCTCAACTAGTTTCTCGGCGCCGAGCTTGCCTTGCGTAATGTAGTAGTCGGCGACAAAGCGCGGACGACCATCGTTCGACTTGTCATTTTCATAGAGATACAGGCGGGAACGCTTGGTATCGACGACGATGGCGTAACGCTGGTTGGGCTGCATCTGCAGCAGGTAACGTGGGACGAAATCGGCTTCCGGCTTTTCACGATAGGCTTTTAGGCGCACAACGGCCTCGGCACGCAGGTCGGCAACCTTATCAGCCGGCGCATCGTTCAAGGCGCCAAAGGTCTGGATCGGATGGGTGCGGGAGAGTAGCAGATCGCCCTTGATCAGATGGGCCAGACGGTAGTTCGGGTACTGATAGAGCAGGTTTTCGGTCAGTTGCAGCGCGTTGTGCAGCCGATTGTTTTCGATTTCCTTGAAAATGCCTGCCAGTTGAGCTTCCGGGCCGGCGTCCGACAGCGTCGCCGGCAAGATTCCCTCCGGCGCGCTTGATGTACCGAGCGCTTGCGACCCCAGTGAAGCCAGCGTCGAAAGTACGGATGACTGCGTTTCGGCTGGCCGTTGTGCGGTGGCTGATTCAGGCTTAGGCGACTTCAGTTGGTAGGCCAGCGCGCCGCCAACCAGGCAGCCCGCCAGTCCGAGTAAGAGAAGCTTGCGGCTCAGCATCAGCGCGCGTTTTCTTCCTTGATCAGCCATTTGCTACCGGAGCGCACAAAAACCAGCGTCTTGCTTGTCGAGCTGCTCAGGCCGGTTGCCTTGTAGTGCTGCTTGAACTTGGCCGTGGCCTTGTCGCCATTCACTGAAATCTGCGGATCATCGAAACTGACGGAAATCTTGCCCGACTTGCCGGCGATACGATCTTCGCGTTCAGCTTCCCAGGCCTTGCGGGCCATGCCCTTGGGCGTATTGAAGTCGGCCGAATAGGCGCCGAGGTAAGCCTTCATGTCCTTGCGTGACCAGGCGTTTGCCCACGCGGCAATCGCTTTGGTAATATCGTCATTGGCGCTGTCGGCCTTGGCGGGAGACGGGGCCGCGGGAGCTGCCGCTGGTGCCGGCTTGGTTTCGGCGACCTTGGCCGGGCTGGGGCTGGTTGAAGCGGCGCCCTGTGTGCTGGTAATGACGTTGGCGGTCGGTGCGGTGGCAGGCTTGCTAGCGGCGACCGGGGCAACGGCTGGTGCAGCTGCCACTGTGGCTGCAGCCGGGGCGGTCGGCTTGACGTTGCCCTTGCCCGAGGTGGTGATCAGGTCGCGGATCAATGCCAGCTTGTTCTGCGTCGCGGAATTGGAGTTGTCCAGTTGCAGGGCCTTGTCGTAGGCCTGGCTGGCCAGCTTGGCATAGACATCGCCGAGGTTCTCGTAGGCGATGGCGTAGGAAGGATGCGTCCTTATGGCCATTTCGAGGGCCGTGCGGGCCTTGTCGTACTGTTTTTGCTGGGCGTAGAGCACGGCCAGATTGTTGTAGGGCTCTGGCAGTTCCGGGTAGTCCTCGGAAAGTTTGGTAAAGACGGCGATGGCTTCGGCCGGCTTGTTCATTTCGGTGTAGATCAAACCCTTGAGAAACCGGCCCTGGGCATCCTTGGGGCGGCTGGCTAGGTAGGCGTCGACCTTTTCCATGGCCTGCGGGTATTGGCCCTGCTTGATCAGGCGCTGGACGTCCGGCAGGTTGTCGGCGAAGGCCGGTGCAGCGAAGCCGATGGCCAGACCCAAAGCCAGTGCACGCAAGGTCTTGAACTGTTGGGAATGGGGCTGGAGCAGGGATTTGGTGGTCATCGCTATGCTATAATTTTCAAGGTTATACAATCTTCCGATTCTACCAAAAACGCCGGTGTTTCCATAGGTTTAAGCGCTTCGGCGGCGCCACGAATTTATTCCCCCATGCTCAAAATCTACAATACCCTCAAGCGCGAAAAGCAGCTTTTTACCCCGATCGAACCGAACAAGGTTCGCATGTACGTTTGCGGCATGACGGTCTATGATTATTGTCACCTCGGACATGCCCGTGTAATGGTCGTTTTTGACATGGTCTACCGCTGGCTTAAAGCCTCGGGCTATGACGTGACCTATGTTCGCAACATCACGGATATCGATGACAAAATCATCCGGCGAGCGGCGGAAAATGGCGAAACGATCCTGCAACTGACCAATCGCTTCATCGCTTTCATGCACGAGGATGCCGACGCGCTGGGCGTCCAGCGTCCGGATTTCGAGCCTCGTGCCACCGATTTCGTGCCGGAAATGCTCGATCTGATCAGCAAGCTGGAGAGTGGCGGGCTGGCTTATCAGGCGTCGGATGGCGATGTGAATTTCGCGGTGCGCAAGTTTGACGGTTACGGCAAGCTTTCCGGAAAATCGCTCGATGACCTGCGTGCCGGCGAGCGGGTTGAGGTCGATTCTGCCAAGCAGGATCCGCTCGATTTCGTGCTCTGGAAACATGCCAAGCCGGGTGAGCCGGCCTGGGAATCACCGTGGGGCGAGGGCCGGCCGGGCTGGCATATCGAATGTTCGGCGATGAGCTCGAAGATTCTCGGCGACCATTTCGACATCCATGGTGGCGGACAGGATCTGCAATTCCCGCATCACGAGAACGAGATTGCCCAGTCCGAGGGGGCGCATCAGTGCACCTTCGTTAATTACTGGATGCACAACGGCTTTGTTCGCGTCGATAACGAAAAGATGTCGAAGTCGCTCGGTAACTTTTTCACGATTCGTACCGTGCTTGAGCAATACGATGCCGAAGTAGTTCGTTTCTTCATCCTGCGCGCCCATTACCGCAGTGCCTTGAACTACTCGGATACGCATCTGGATGATGCCAAGCGCAGTCTGGACAGCCTTTATTTCGCCTTGCGTGATGTGCCGCCGAGCGCTGTCGCCATCGACTGGAGCAACGATTTTGCCGCCCGTTTTGCCGATGCGCTGAACGAGGATTTCGATTCCCACGGGGCGATTGCCGTGCTTTTCGAGCTGGCCGGAGAAGTGAATCGCCAGCGCAGCGCTGACCTGTCGGGTTTGCTGAAGGCGCTGGGTGGCGTTATCGGCCTGCTGGAGCGTGAGCCGATGGTCTATCTGCGCGGTGATGTTGCAACCGGTGGGCTGGACGAGGCGGCAATCGAGCAACTGATTGCGGACCGGGCGGCTGCCAAAAAGGCGAAAAACTTTGCCGAAGCTGACCGAATTCGCGATGAATTGAAGGCGGGCGGCATCGCGCTGGACGACAGCGCGCAAGGAACGAGCTGGCGACGAGCCTGATGGCTGCAGTCAATGAAAAACGGCCCTGAAAAAGGGCCGTTTTTGCTGGTCGACCGCAGCAGTCCTACTTCAGAACCTTACCGCCCGGGCCAATGACGGTCAGTTCAACGAAACGTGAACCGAGTCGGCCAGTTGCCGAGTAATTCAGGCGGTAGCCGCCGAAATCGACGCTGCTCATGCTTTCCAGGGCAGTGACCAGCTTTTCGCGAGTGAGATCCTTGCCGGCGCGCTTCAGGCCTTCAACCAGCGTCCGTGCCATCAAATAGCCTTCCATGCCGTAGTACGAATAAGTGGCGGGTTTGGCGACCAGCTTCTGGTATTCGCGGACAGCCGGCGCGGCATCATTCCAGGGGTAGGGCACGACCTGGGAAATGCCGATGCCGCGGGATTCCGGACCAAGTTCCTGAACCAGTTGCTCGGTTCCGACCGGTGACAAAGTCATGAACATCGGATTCTGTCCGGATTTTTTCATCGCCTTGACGAAGGCAGCGGTCGGCTTGTACAGGGTAACCATGATCACTGCCTGCGGATTGACCTTGGCAATCGGCTCCAGAGCCTTGGTGATTTCCACCGAATTGCGCTCGACGGTGCCGACGGCCGAGGGTGCCAGATTGTGCTTTTTCAGTGCGGCCGTTACGCCTTCCAGGCCGGATTTGCCGAAGCCGTCGTTCTGGTAAAACACGGCTATGCTCTTCAGGCCGAGCGAAACCAGCTGATTGACGATGGCTTCCGTTTCGTCGGCATAGCTGGCGCGAACATTGAACATGTAGCGGGAATTCGGGTTGGTACTGATCGGCTCGCGCAAGGTGCCGGCGCCGGAAATGGTCCCGACCAGCGGCACCTTGGCCGGACCGAAGACGGTATTCATGGTTTCAGTCGTCGGGCTGGAGCCGTAATAGGCGAGCAGCGCGAAGGCATTTTTTTCCTTGATCAGGGTCCTGGTATTGGCCACCGTGCGCTCGGTTTCGTAGCCATCATCCATTGCAACCAGATCCAGCTTGCGGCCGTTGATGCCACCTGCCTTGTTGATCTGGTCGAAATAGCTCTGGATGGTCTGTCGCATGTCCAGACCATAGGCGCCGTTCGGACCCGAGAGGGGCGCCGACATGCCGATGGTGATGCTGGTGTCGGATACGCCGGGTTCCGCGGCCCAACCCAAGGCTGAAAAAACAATCGCGCTAACTGCGGCCAGCTGCTTCAGGACTTGCATTGTCAGTCTCCCCGGTCATTTATTTGCCGATTCTAACAGCCGTTTGCATCGCGGGGGAACAGGAACGCTTCAGTCTTTGGTCATAGGCGCATTGCTGCGGTCGACGGCTTGCAGAGACAAAAATGAAACAGCCCGGGTTGGCCCGGGCTGTTTGTATGCGCTGAACGAATCTGGGCTCAGTCGCCAAAAAACTCCTTGACCTTATCCATCCAGGATTTGGCGCGCGGATTGTGCTTGGAGCCGCTGTCACGGCTGGATTCTTCCAGTTCCCGCAACAGTTCCTTCTGGCGATCGGTCAGGTTGATCGGAGTTTCGACCACGACATGGCACATCAGGTCGCCGTGCGTGTGGCTGCGAACGCCCTTGATGCCTTTGCCACGCAACCGGAAAACCCGACCGGACTGGGTTTCGGCCGGAATCTTGATGCCGGCAGCGCCATCCAGCGTCGGAATTTCGATTTCGCCACCGAGTGCTGCCGTGGTGAAGGAAATCGGCATCTCGCAATGCAGGTCGTTGTGGTCACGCGTGAAGACCGTATGCTGCTTGAGGTGAATCTGGACATAAAGGTCACCCGGCGGGCCTCCGTTTACGCCATGTTCGCCTTCGCCAGCCAGCCTGATGCGATCGCCTTCATCCACCCCGGCCGGAATCTTGACCGCCAGTGTCTTGTGCTGCTTGATACGGCCGGCACCAGCGCAACTCTTGCAGGGATCGGCGATGAAGCGGCCGGTCCCGTGGCACTTGTGGCAGGTCTGCTGAATCGAGAAGAAGCCTTGTTGCAGGCGAACCTGGCCCGAACCATTACAGGTCGGACAGGTCTTTGGCTGCGTCCCGGCCTTGGCACCGGTGCCATGGCAGGGCTCGCAGACTTCCATGGTCGGAATGCGAATCTTGGTTTCCGTACCGTGGGCTGCTTGCTCCAGCGTAATTTCAAGGTTGTAGCGCAGGTCGGCGCCGCGATAGATGTTGGAGCGGCCACCGCCACCTCCGCCGCCGCCACGACCCCCGAAGATTTCGTCGAAAATGCCACCGAAGGCATCGGCAAATCCACCGCCGCCACCGCCACCCATGCCTGCCTGCTGGTCGATGCCGGCGTGGCCGAACTGGTCGTAGGTTGAACGCTTCTGGGCGTCGGAAAGGACCTCGTAGGCTTCCTTGCCTTCCTTGAATTTTTCCTCGGCCGCCGGGTTGTCCGGATTGCGGTCAGGGTGGTGCTTCATGGCCAGCTTGCGGTAGGCCTTCTTGATTTCGTCGTCGGAGGCATCCCGGTTGACGCCGAGAATTTCGTAAAAATCGCGTTTACTCATGATTGCTTTCTTTGAATGTCGCGCATCGTTTAGCGGGCGGTAAAGGGCTCGCCCCAGACCAGTTCCCGGTCGCCGCGCGCCCAGGAGAACCAGTCGCCACACCCGTCACGCTCGCAGACACGGCTGTCGAGATGGTTCAGGGTGGTGTAGGTGGCGGTAGAATTTTCGTTGCTGTCAGCCAGTCGCTCGCGCTTGCCGACCTTGGCGGCGATCAGCACGCTGCGCCGGCTTTCCGGGAAGTCAGGCGTGATGTCTTTGATTTGCAGTTGCGGGCCCCAATCACGCAGGCCGCTGCGCACCAGCGCGGTGTCGCGGGTCAGCATGCGGTCGAGACGAACTACCAGGCCGACCGTCTTGCCTTCCCAGCGGAAGGGGTTTTCTTCGATCTGCTGGGTGGTTACCCAGGCAGCGATGCCCTGTTTGCGGCTGAACTCATTGAACTGCTTGCGCGCTTCTTCCTGCTTCTGGGCGTATTCGGCACGCTGCTGTTCCTGCTTGGCTTTGGCGGCTGCGTCGTTCGAATAGCCGGACAGATTGCCGGTTTCATCGTCGACGCGGGCGCTGGCCATCGGGTTGGGCAGCATGCCGTTCGGACGTGGCTTGAGCGGCTCGGTAAAGATGCCGACGCGCAGATTGTGGCCATTCGGGCAGGCGTTGCGGTAGAGCCTGGCGCCATCGTTCATGACGCGCCTGACCTGTTCGTCATCGGCCGCCACGACCTTGGGGCCAAGCACCAGCGCCATTTGATCGACCTTGCACAGTTCCATCGGGCCATCCTGCGGGCTGCGGCTGATGAACAGCACGTCAGCGCCGCTGACCGAGCCCATGTCGACGACGTACTTGTCGCCGGATACCGGCTCGACGGCGCCCTTGACCTTTTGTCCGTCAAGGAAAACGCCGTTGTGGAAATCGCCTTCCCACGTCGCCTTGACCTTCATTTCGGCGTAGCGGTAGAGCCATTCGGCCTTGCCCTTGCCTTCGGCGCGGCCATTCTTGCAGCCGCCGCGATAGCGTAGCGCATAGTCGCGCTGGCCGAGCATCGAAGGTGCCCAAACCTGGCAACGACCATCGATGTCGTCGGTAAACCCGGTCGCGTCGGAACTGCCCTTGCCGGCCAGAGCGTGTCCGGCCGGGGCGAGGGTTAGTGCCAGCAAAAGGGGAAGCGTGGTGCGCATGCGGTTTTCAGGGTCAGGTTAACGGGCAACGGGGATGGCGAACCACCCCCGTTTCGTTGCCGGGCGAAAGGGGTTGCTTGTGGCTTACTTCTTGTCCTTGTTCACTTCCGTGAATTCGGCATCAACGACATCGCCTTCAACAGTCTTTTCACCGCTTTCGGCCTGCTGGCCAGCGGCGCCAGCCGCTCCGGCTGCGCCACCTTCGGCCTGTTGCTGGGCGTACATCTTTTCACCCAGTTTCTGGGCGGCAGTGGCCAGCGCTTCGGTCTTGGCGGTGATGACTTCCTTGTCGCCTTCGCGCAGCACATCTTCCACATCCTTGATGGCAGCTTCGATGGTGGCCTTTTCGGCAGCATCCAGCTTGTCGCCGTACTCGGTCATCGACTTTTTGACCATGTGCACCATGCCGTCGGCCTGGTTACGGGCATCAGCCAGTTCATGCACCTTCTTGTCATCTTCGGCGTGCAACTCGGCATCCTTCACCATCGCCTGAATTTCAGCTTCGGACAGGCCGGAGTTGGCCTTGATGGTGATCTTGTTTTCCTTGCCGGTTGCCTTGTCCTTGGCGGTGACGTGCATGATGCCGTTGGCGTCGATGTCGAAAATGACTTCGATCTGCGGCATGCCACGCGGCGCCGGCGGGATGCCTTCCAGATTGAACTGGCCGAGGCTCTTGTTGCCGGCAGCGACTTCGCGCTCACCTTGCAGCACGTGAATGGTCACGGCAGCCTGGCTGTCGTCGGCAGTCGAGAAGACTTGCGAAGCCTTGGTTGGGATCGTCGTGTTCTTCTGGATCAGCTTGGTCATGATGCCGCCCAGCGTTTCAATGCCCAGTGACAGCGGGGTGACGTCGAGCAGCAGCACATCTTTGACTTCGCCTTGCAGCACGCCACCCTGGATGGCTGCGCCAACCGCTACGGCTTCGTCAGGATTGACGTCCTTGCGCGGTTCCTTGCCGAAGATTTCCTTGACCTTGTCCTGCACCTTGGGCATGCGGGACTGACCGCCGACAAGGATGATGTCGTCGATGTCGGAGATCTTGCAGCCGGCGTCCTTGAGTGCCATGACGCACGGGGCAACGGTGCGCTCGACCAGTTCATCAACCAGCGATTCGAATTTGGCGCGGGTGATCTTCTGGGCCAGGTGCTTCGGACCAGAGGCGTCGGCAGTGATGTAGGGCAGGTTGATTTCAGTCTGCTGGCTGGAAGACAGCTCGATCTTGGCTTTTTCAGCAGCTTCTTTCAGGCGCTGAAGGGCCAGCACGTCAGCCTTCAGGTTGACACCGGATTCCTTCTTGAATTCGTCGATGATGTAGTCGATCAGACGCTGGTCGAAGTCTTCGCCACCGAGGAAGGTGTCGCCGTTGGTAGCCAGCACTTCGAACTGCTTCTCGCCATCAACGTCAGCGATTTCGATGATCGAGATGTCAAAGGTGCCGCCGCCGAGGTCATAGACGGCGATCTTTTTGTCTTTGCCGGCAACCTTGTCCATGCCGAAAGCCAGTGCAGCAGCGGTCGGCTCATTGATGATGCGCTTGACTTCGAGACCGGCGATGCGGCCGGCGTCCTTGGTGGCCTGACGCTGACTGTCGTTGAAGTAGGCCGGTACGGTGATGACGGCTTCGGTCACTTCTTCGCCGAGGTAGTCTTCGGCGGTCTTCTTCATCTTGCGCAGCACTTCAGCAGAAACCTGCGGCGGGGCGATTTTCTTGTCGCGCACTTGCACCCAGGCATCGCCGTTGTCAGCCTTGACGATCTTGTAGGGCATCAGCGAGATGTCCTTCTGTACTTCTTTTTCTTCAAAGCGGCGACCGATCAAACGCTTGACGGCATAAAGCGTGTTCATCGGGTTGGTCACGGCCTGGCGCTTGGCCGGGGCGCCAGAAAGGATTTCGCCATCTTCGGCGTAACCGATGACGGACGGTGTGGTGCGCGCGCCTTCGGAGTTTTCGATAACCTTCGGCTGGCCGCCTTCCATGATGGCGACGCAGCTGTTGGTGGTGCCGAGGTCAATACCAATGATCTTACCCATGATTTATTCCTTTATTGAATGCGAATGAATTGTGATGTTCTGGAGTTGGGGGCATTGCCCCGAATTTCAAGACTTCGGCTTGGCGACCATGACCAGTGCGGGGCGCAAGGTGCGCTCGGCGATCAGATAGCCTTTTTGCAGTACGGTGACGACCGTATTGGCTTCCTGTTCCGAGTCGATCATGCCGATTGCCTGGTGTTTGTGCGGATCGAACTTCTCGCCGGCCGGATTGACTTCGACCAGGGCGTTCTTCTCGAAGGCGGCAACCAGTTGTTTCAGGGTCAGTTCAACGCCGGCCTTGAAGCTGTCGACGGTCTGTTCCGGCACGGCCAGGGCGGCTTCCAGGCTGTCCTTGACGGCCAGCAGTTCGCCGGCAAAGCGCTCGACGGCGAACTTGTGCGCCTTGGAAATGTCTTCCTGAGCACGGCGGCGAATGTTTTCGCCCTCGGCCTTGGCGCGCAGCCATGCATCGTGGTGTTCGGCAGCCTTCAGTTCGAGGGCGCGGAATTGCTCCTCGATGCTCGGCAAAGTATCCGTATGTTCACCAACGCCGGGTTCCACCACGGGGTCGGAAATGGCTTCATTGCCCAAAAGGGTTTCCTGGGGGATTTCTTGATTCGACATGCAGTTTCTCCGAAAAATCTGCAGCTATATCTTGGGGCATTGATTGCGCTTTCAAGAGCTTTGTATAAATATTCTCGAATCGGCAAAACTGCTGCCGAGTCGTCGCCTGCGTGCTACGATAATTCCATGACTTCTTCCTCTGCAGCCTGAATGGAAACGATCGGCAAATACAAGGTGGTTCGCGAGCTGGGAAAGGGCGCGACTGCTACGGTATACCTCTGTGATGACCCGGATTTCGACCGTCAGGTCGCCGTCAAGGTGATCAGCTTCGGACAGGATTGCGCCGCGATGTCCCGTCGCATGCGCAAGCTGTTCAAGAACGAGGGCATGGTTTCGCGGCGATTGGACCACCCCAACATCGTGCGTGTCTTTGACGCCGTGGTCGAAGAGAAATTTGCCTATTTAGCGATGGAATATGTCGATGGCTTCAGCCTCGAACAGCATTGCCGGATCGACAAGCTGCTGCCTATGCATCGGGTAATCGGCATCATCTTCAAATGCTGCATGGCGCTGGATAGCGCCTATCGTCAGGGCATCATTCACCGCGACATCAAGCCGGCCAACATCATGGTCGCAGCCAATGACGAGGCGAAAATCGCCGATTTTGGGCTAGCCCTGAACATGAACAAGGATCTGGATCGCGATTCGACCTTCATCATGGGTGTTGGCTCGCCGGCCTACATGTCGCCGGAGCAGATCAAGGGCTATCCGCTCAATCAGAAAACCGACCTCTATTCGCTCGGCGTCGTTTTGTTCCAGTTACTGACCGGCCGCCTGCCTTTCCGCGCCGCCAATCAGGCAACCCTGGTTTATCGCATCATCAATACCGATGCACCGGCAGTCACGGCGCTTAATCCGAATCTGCCGGAAGGCCTGAACGCCATTTTGCGTCGGGCGTTGGAAAAGGACTTGTACAGCCGCTACCGGAACGGCGCCGAATTCGCCAAGGATCTCTCGGCGGTTCGTTATCAGATTCTCGAGGAAGACGAAACGGCGCAGGACACCCGGCATTTTGAAATGCTGCGCAAGCTTGATTTCTTTACCGAATTTGAAAACATCGAGCTTTGGGAAGTGTTGCGGGTCTCCGTCTGGCGCCAGGTTTCACCGAATGTTGCAATCATCTGCGAAGGTGAGCGCAACAAGATGTTTGGCATCATCATCTCCGGCTGTGTCGAGGTTTCCATCGAAGGCAAGGCGCTGTGTCGTCTCGGGCCGAGTGAGCCGATTGGCGAAGTGGCTTTCATGCATCCGGCCAATGATCAGCGCTTTGCTACTGTCGTAACGCTGGAGCCGACGTTGTTCCTTGAGATCAATGCTTCCGCGTTGTCGCTGTCGTCGGAAGAACTGCTTGAACGCATGCGCAATGTGCTGCTGGCGAGAATGATTCGGCGAATGCGCGAAGTTAACAAGATTGCTGCGGCACAGGGGCAGCCCGCTGTGCAGGTCGGTACCGGCTCGTTGAGTGGCCTGAAGACTTCGAGGCCAGGAGGCCTCGACCTGGAACTGGCGCCCATGTGAAAACCGCCTCGTCTAGAGGCGGTTTTTTGTTCACTCGTTCAGCAAATCAAACCTTGAAGCGTCCCACCATGGCGGCAAGGCCTTCGGCCAGTCGCTTGAGGTCATGGGCTGCGCCAGCGGTCTGTTCGACGGTGCCGGTGTTGTCGCGGGCCATGCCGGCGATGGCTTCAATGCTCGATTCGACATTGCCGGAAACCCGGCGCTGCTGATCTGTTGCCGAGGCGATGCTGTCAAGTCCATGGTCCACTTCGCTGACCGAGCCGTTGGTTGCCTGCAATACACTCGAAACCGTTGCTACGGCTGCCTGGCTGCTCGCGAGGTGCTCAAGACCTTCATCGATGCTGCGTCGAACGGCGACCGACTGGGCGCTCAGGTTGGCGGTGATGGCATCGATCTCGCTGGCCGAACGGGAGGACTTCTCGGCCAGTTTGCGAACCTCATCGGCGACCACGGCAAAGCCACGGCCCTGCTCGCCGGCTCGCGCTGCTTCAATGGCGGCGTTAAGGGCCAGCAGATTGGTCTGCTCGGCAATATCCTTGACCTCGCGGGTCATCTGGGTAATTGATTCGGTATTGCGCACGAAGTCGTTGACCGAAGCGGCCATCGCCTTGACAGCACTTTCGACGACATCCATTTCGCCCAACAGTACGTTCAGGTTGCGACTACCTTCGTTGGCGCGTGCCAGGCTTTCCTGCGACTGGTGCTGGACGTGTGCGGCGCTCTTTGCAATTGACGAAATGCTGGCGACCAATTCTTCAACGGCACCAGCGGCTTCAACGGATTTCTGGTTTTGCAGATGCGAACTTTGCGAGACGCGATCGGCACTATCGGAAAGTGCGGCGACGCGAGAAGATACTTGGCTGGCTGAATCACGCACCTGACGAACCAGTTGGTTGAAGTTTTCCATCATTTCGTTGAAAACCTGTGCTGACTGACCAACTTCATCGTTGCCATTGACCGGCAGTCGGCGCGTCAGATCGCCTTCACCGCTGGCGATGTCACGCAGACCCTTGCGCAGTTGCTCAAGCGGTACCGTCACGAAATGATTGGTCAGCAGATAGATGATGACCAACAGCGCGCCCAGTGCCGCAATCGCGACGCCGCCGATTTTCAGGCGGAAAGCGGAGACTTCGGCTTCGACTGAGTCGAGGGAAACCTTCATGCTGACCACGCCAAGCACTGTGCCTTCAGGAACCTGATGGCAAAGGAGGCAATCCTTGCCAAGATAATTCTTTGAAGCCTTGGTCGGGTTGATGACTTCCAGGAAGGAGCTACCTTCGCTCGACTCGACTTTCATATAAGGCTGGCCGCTGGACATTACCTGCTGTTCAAGCGGGGTAAGTTGGCGGTTGGCCTTGGTGTCCGGGCCGTAAAGTTTGACGACCGCTTCGCTGCGGGCAACATGCAGGTCCTTGATGATCGAGAGCTGCTTGATTTGATCGAGAAAGACCTCACGCTGGCCAACGGTACCGGTGAGCATCATGCCGGTCAGGCCGGCCATGGTCATTTCGTGGATGCTTTGGGAAAAATCCTGCGCCTGGCGGATTGCCGTATCCCGGTTGACCTGAGTCGTCCAGACGATAGCACCAATCCAGATGATGGCAAGAATCAACCAAATAGCTGCGGTTAGTCGCACCCAAATCTTTAAATCGGCAAAGCGCGGCATCTCTACTCCCTAGTAACTGCCGCCCATAGTATCAGGCGGTCAGGTCAATTTGTTGAATTGTGCCAGCCTCTCCATCTTCCTGCAAAAATATCCCGGAACTACGAATTTGTCCCAGTAATTCATTGGCATTTGTCTTGAGATCAAATGGCGTACTGACGCTGCTCAGGGCGATTGCACCGACGCCGGATACCTTCAGAGATTGAAGTTGATCCTTGCCGCTGCTGTCGCGGGTCCACACCTGAAGTTTGTCGAAAGCAGCGTCGTTTTCGTCGATCCAGCCATTTTTGTCGCCATCGAGTATCGCCAGTTCCGCGAAACCATTGTTCGTGCTTGGGCCGAAAAGTTCGCTGCCGTTGTTGACCTTGCCGTCGGCGTTGCGGTCGAAGACCAGGAAGCCGCTACCCGGGGCGACGAAATTGATTTGCTCCTGTGTGCCGTCGGAATTCAGATCAAAAGCGAAGCGTTGATCGCTCAGTTGCGCTGCCGTGCCGGAGAAATTCAGAACCAGCGGGTCAGTCTTGCGTGCCGCATCACCAAGACGCAGGCTGACGTTGCTTTCCTCGTGGTAGGAGCGGGACATCGACAGTTCGAGCGAAAAGCTGATTTCGCGGCCATCGGCGGTTTTAACGATGCCGCTGGCGGCGAAACTGGTTTGTTCGGTTTCGGTGTAGGACTCATGGCGGTCGTACTCGATGCCAAAGCCAGCCGGGCGTGGCGGGCTTGGTGGTGAATTCGGATTCGCCGGGATGGCCTCGGTGCCTGCCGCTGACGTCTGTGCTTCGAGTTCTCTCGCATCAAAAACCTGCACATCATGACCGAGAAAAAATGCCAGCATGGAGCGAATCAAAAACAGCTTTGGATCGCCGTCCACCGCAGCATCCTGCGCGTCCTTCATGGATTCAGCCGATTGGGCCGATTTCCCGGCCTCGGAGAGCGTCACATTGTCGGCCATGGGCGGGCGACTGTTCCTGGCCTCGCCGGCGAAGTTGGGGCGTTGTTGCCCCACCCACATTTTCAGCGATTCGCTGACTTCACGGCGCTGCTGACTGGCGTGCGAAGAGGCCATTTGCAAATTGGCGCTGGCGATTTTCATGGGGGCCTCCGCAAGGTGTGTTTCGACACATTGTTATCGGCAGGCCACCGGCAAAGTTAAGTTCTGTAGAGGTGAGGCTGGATCCAGCGTTTCAGGGTGCCGAGGTCGAGTGCTCCGCTTTGCCGGGCAATTTCACGACCCTCCTTGAAAATGGCCAGCGTCGGAATGCTGCGAATGTTGAAGCGGGCGGCCAGTTGCTGCTCATCTTCGGTATTGACCTTGGCCAGTCGGGCAAAGGGTTCGAGATCAATGGCCGCCTGATGGAAATCAGGTGCCATCGATCGACATGGACCGCACCACGGGGCCCAGAAGTCGATGACCAGCGGCAGGTCGTTACGCCCGAGATTCCGCTCGAAATTGCTGGCTGTCAGTTCCAGCGGTTCGCCGATGAACAGCGCCTGCTTGCATTGTCCACAGGTCGGGGATTCGCCCAGTTTTTGGTTGGGGAGGCGGTTCACCGCAGCACAATGCGGGCAGACGACATGCAGGCTCTCAGTCATGGCAGGCTCCAAGTATCAGATTGTTCTGATATTGGTGCCGCCCGGGGAATTTCAAGTCCGGGCGCCGAACTTGATCGCTTCTTTGGCGCTGATTTCCAGTACGTGCGGGTCGATGGATGTCTTGGTCGGCCAGCCACCGAGATGGCTCTCGACCAGATCGGCCAGCGCCTTGATCCAGGCGCCATCTTCGTTGAGCGCCGGAATGTAGTGGTACTCCTTGCCGCCGGCCTTGAGGAAGTCGACGCGACCTTCCTGGGCGATTTCCTCCAGCGTTTCCAGGCAGTCGGCGACAAAGCCGGGACAAATGACATCGACGCGGCCGATGCCTTTTTTTCCCCATTCGTGCAAGGTGGGGGCGGTGTAGGGCTGCAACCATTCCGCTTTGCCGAAACGGGACTGGAAGCATATTTTATATTGCTCGGGTGCCAGCTTCAGGCGCTCGGCCAGCAACCGACCGGTCTTGTGGCATTCGCAGAAGTAGGGGTCACCGAGATCCAGGCTGCGCTTGGGCAGGCCGTGGAAACTGATCAGCAGACGGTCGTTCTCAGCCAAGGCGCCATTCGCCTGCCAGTGTTTGCGCACCGACTTTTCGAGGGCCGCGAGGTAGCCCGGGTCGTCGTGGAAATTGCGGACAAAGCGCATTTCCGGCTGGTTGCGCAGTTGCTGTAGCCAGACGCAGGCTTCATCGACAACGGTGGCGGTGGTGCTCGACGAATAGTGCGGGTACATCGGTACGAGCAAAATACGTGTAGCGCCTTCAGCTTTCAGATGAGCGAGGGTGCTGGCAATCGAGGGTGAGCCGTAGCGCATCGCCGAGGTTACCGTCAGGAGATGACCGCGATTGCCGAGGAAACCCTTGAGCAATGTTGCCTGACGTTCGGTATGAACGCGCAAAGGCGAACCTTCCGGCATCCAGACGCTGGCGTACTTGGCGGCCGATTTTTTCGGACGAATGTTGAGGATGATGCCGTTGAGGATCAGCCACCAGATTGGCTTGGGAATCTCGACGACGCGCGGGTCGGAGAGAAATTCCTTGAGGTAGCGTTTGAGCGCCGGGGCGGTCGGTGCATCCGGGGTGCCCAGATTGACCAGGACGACAGCGGTTGACGCAGGCGAGCCATGCCGATGCGGCGGTTCGGGCAAAAGGCGGGACATTTATTTTTCCGGGTTGTAGGAGAGGGCGCTGGAAAGCAGCCGGGCGGTGATGTCCACAATCGGAATCACCCGTTCATAGGCCATGCGGGTCGGGCCGATGACGCCGACCGAGCCGACAATCTTGCCGTCGACCGAATAGGGGGCTGCGATAACGCTGCATTCGTCGAGCGTTGCAATGCCCGATTCGCCGCCGATGAAAATCCGCACGCCCTCGGCGCGGTGGGAAACGTCAAGCAGGCGCATCAGGCTGGAGCGCTGCTCGAACAGGTCGAACAGTTCGCGCAGGCGCTTCATGTTCGAGGAAAGTTCCTCAACGTCGAGCAGGTTTCGTTCACCGGAGATCACGTAAGGCGTGGCATTTTCTGTCAGCGCGGCATCGCCGGCTTCCAGCGCCTGTTCCATCAGCGGCTTGATGTCTTCCCGCAGCTGGATAATTTCACTGGCCAGGCGCTGGCGGATTTGCTCGAAATCGAGGCCGGCAAAATTGTGGGTCAGATAGTTGGCGGCACTCACCAGTTCGGAAGGCGAATAAGCCTTTTCGGTCGTCAGAATGCGGTTCTGCACATCGCCATCGGTAGTGACGATGATCAGCAGGATGCGTTTTTCTGACAGGCTGAGAAATTCGATCTGGCGAATGCGGCTGCTTGCCCGGCGTGGTGCGATGACGACGCCGGCGAAGTGGCTCAGGCTGGAAAGCAGTTGCGAGGCGCTGGCGATGATCTGGTTCGACGGACGGCCTTGCAGGGCCTCCTCCATGGCGCCCATCTGGATGGCTCCCATGGGCTGGACGGTGAGCAGGCTATCGACAAACAAGCGATAACCCCGCGCCGTCGGCACGCGTCCGGCCGAGGTATGCGGGCTGGCGACAAATCCCGCTTCTTCAAGGTCGGCCATGACGTTGCGGATGGTTGCTGGCGACAGATCGAGGCCGGAAAACTTGGAAAGCGCACGTGACCCAACCGGCTGACCATCCGCGATGTAATGTTCAACCAGGGCTTTGAGAAGGGTGCGTGAGCGTTCGTCCAGCATGGCAGGGCATTGTACAAAAAACCGCGGGCGGCGCGACAAGGCATTTTTATGCAAGAATTCGGGCCATGAACAGAGGCTTCGCTTCCCAAAGCTCACCCAAGACCATCGCACTGGTCGGCAAATACCATAGTCCGGAAATTGCCGAGTCCCTGCGCCGTCTGGCTGAATACCTGCATGAGCGGGGCATTACGGTCTTTATTGAACGAGAAACGGCCGAGCATATCGGGCGTATCGTCGATCTGGCGCGCTGGGTGACCTGCGGTTTCAACGATATCGGTGCGCATGCCGATCTGGCCATCGTGATTGGTGGCGACGGCACGATGTTGAACGCGGCGCGCCGGCTGGCCCGCTATTGCGTGCCGCTGGTCGGCGTCAACCAGGGCCGTCTCGGCTTCATGACTGACATCGCCCGTGACGACATGTTGACCTGCATGGATGACCTGCTCGATGGCCGCTTTGTCCCGGAAAACCGCATGCTGCTTTCGGCCGAGGTCATCCGTAAGGGCAAGGCGATTGCTTCCAATCTGGCGCTCAACGACGTGGTTGTCGATAAAGGCGCGATTGGCCGGATGATCGAGTTTGAACTGTTCATTGATGACGAGTTTATTTACAGCGTCCGTTCGGATGGCCTGATCGCCTCGACGCCGACTGGTTCAACGGCCTATTCAATGTCGGCGGGCGGTCCGATCATGCACCCGACCCTCAACGGGATTGCGCTGGTGCCGCTCTGCCCGCATGCCTTGAGCAACCGGCCGATCATCGTCAATGACAGTGCCGATATCGAATTACGCATCGCCAATGCAGACGATCCGCGCGTGCACTTTGATGGCCAGTTGACGCTGGACCTTGAACGCGACGATTGCGTTCGTCTGCGTCGCTCCGATTACACCATCTGCTTCCTGCATCCGCCCGGGTACAGCTACTTCGCCATGCTCCGGCAAAAGCTCCAGTGGAGCGAGCGGCCCAAAGGTCCCTGATGCTGCGTCACCTGACCATTCGCGATTTCGTCATTGTCGATCGGCTGGAACTGGAGTTTTCGACCGGTTTTGGTGCGTTGACCGGAGAAACCGGCGCCGGCAAATCGATCCTGATTGACGCGCTGGCACTGGCGCTCGGTGAACGCGGCGATGCCGGTGTCGTCCGTTCCGGTTGCGACAAGGCAGAAGTCGCGGCCACCTTCGATGTCGCTGCCTTGCCGCAAGTCGGCGAATGGCTGCTGGCCAATGATCTGGAAGGCGACGGGGAATTGCTGCTGCGCCGCGTGGTTGACGCTGGCGGTCGGTCGCGTGCCTACATCAACGGTTCGTCGGCGACGGTTCAGCAATTGCGCGAAGTCAGCGAATGGCTGGTCGATATTCACGGCCAGCATGCCCATCAATCGCTGTTGCGCGCCGATGCCCAGCGTCAGCTGCTGGATGCTCACGCTGGACTCGGTGCTCAGGCCAGTCTGGTCGGAGTAGCTTTCCGTGCCTGGCGCGAGCTAGAGCAGTTGTTGCGGACGGCCAGTGAGGGAGCGGATGCGCTGATTCGTGAGCGCGAACAGCTCGAATGGCAGGTCCGGGAACTCGAAACCTTGTCTTTCTCAGCCAATGAGTGGGTGGAGCTTGAAGTTGAACATCGTCGCCTCGGCCATGCGGCGAGCCTGATTGAAGGCGCGCAGTTCGCGCTGGCCGTGCTGGCGGACGACGATGCGGCCTGTGAGCGGCAGGTCGATAGCGTTGCCTCGCGTCTCGATTCGCTGTCTGAATACGATCCGGCGCTGCAGGAAGTTGCGGCGCTGGTGCAGTCGGTGCAGGCCGAGCTTTCCGAAGCGGTGTCGACCTTGCGCCGCTACACCGATCGGGTTGATCTCGATCCGGCGCGTCTGGCTGAAATTGATCGCCGGATGGAGGCGGTGCTCGGTGCGGCGCGCAAATATCGTGTCCAGCCGGATGGTTTGCCTGGGTTGCTCGAAGGCTGGCAGCAACGGCTGGCCGTGCTTGATGCCTCGACTGATCTGGCGGGCCTCGAAACACGGGTTGCCGCTGCGCGCGACGAATTCATGGCACAAGCCAAGCTGCTCTCCACCGGGCGGCAGCAGACCGCAACGGTCATGGGCCAGGCGGTCAGCAAAATCATGCATCAGCTTGCCTTGTCCTCCGGGCGCTTCGAGGTGGCCTTGTTGCCGGTCGAGAGTGGTGCGGTGTATGGGCTGGAACAGGTTGAATTCCGCATTGCCGGTCTGGCGGGGAACGAGGCCAAGCCGATGGCCAAAGTGGCTTCCGGCGGTGAGTTGTCGCGGATCAGTCTGGCGATTCAGGTGTTGACCTCACGTTCGGCCAGCGTCCCGACGCTGATTTTCGACGAGGTCGATGTCGGTATCGGCGGTGGCGTCGCCGAAATTGTCGGGCGATTACTGCGTGAGCTGGGCAGTGAACGACAAGTGCTGTGTGTGACGCATCTGCCGCAGGTGGCGGCGCAGGCCAACTGGCAATGGCAGGTCAGCAAGGCAACACGCGATGGCGTGACCTTGAGCGCCATTCAGGCTCTAAATGACGACGGCAGGGTTCAGGAAATCGCCCGGATGCTCGGTGGGGTCGAGATTACCGATATAACCCGGCAGCACGCCCGCGAGTTGTTGCGCCCGACGGTCTGAAGCGGTTTTTTAGATTGCTGCGGTCGACCGGGCAAAAAAGCCAAAAATCAAAATGCCCCAAATAGCCGCAACGTGGCGAGCAGGGCTAGTAGCAGAAAGAATATCCCGCTGATCCGGTGTATCCACTGCAAGGGCAGGCGTTTGAGCCAACGCCTGCCGGCAAAAACACCGAGTAGCGAAGTCGTTGCCAGCGCCAGTGTGGCGCCGACCCAGGTGGCCGTAGCGTCGGCGGTACTGCCCATGCCGGCAACGGCGATCTGTGTCTTGTCACCAAACTCGGCGAGAAAAATCATCAGAAAGGTTGTGGCGAAGATGCCGTGGCCGGGCTTTTCCTCAATTTCTTCATCCTCTGCTTCTTCCTGGTAACGCAGGGCGCTGATGCCGAAGACGGCAAACAGCACGGCAACAGCCAGCGTGATGACCCATTCCGGCAGCCATGCGGCGAGTGCCGCGCCAAACAGCACGGCCAGCAAATTCAGGACGGCAAAGGCGGCGATCGCACCAAGGATGACGGGTAGTCCGCGATGGCGGGCAGCCAGTGTCATGCAGACGAGCTGGCTCTTGTCGCCGAATTCGGCCAGCGCGATCAGCAAAAAAGTGGCACCAGCCGAGGAAAACCAGTTCCCCAGCGCAACAGAGGTCATTTCAGGTATCAGGAATCAGTGGCTCAGGATTTGCGGTCAGGGTTGCTTCGGTGCGGACACTCGGCCTTGCTGCATTGGGCGTAGAGATAGAGCGCATGGTCCTGAATGACAAAGCCGCGCTCTTTGGCGATGGCGTTCTGTCGCTTCTCAATTTCCGGATCGTAAAACTCTTCAACGCGACCACAGTCGATACAAACCAGATGGTCATGGTGCTTGCCGTGATTGATTTCGAAAACGGCCTTGCCGGACTCGAAGAAATGGCGTTCAAGCAGACCTGCCTGCTCAAACTGCGTGAGCACGCGATAAACGGTCGCCAGGCCAATATCCATATTTTCCGAGATCAGCATGCGGTAAACGTCTTCGGCGCTCATGTGCCGAAGGGTGCTCTTCTCGAAAAGCTCAAGAATTTTCAGGCGAGGAAAGGTGGCTTTCAGGCCCATGTTCTTGAGGCTTTGGGGGTCGCTCATTGCAATAAATTCCAGGGAGTGTGGGCGCGGGCCGCTAGGGGATTTCGGGTATGATATACCGCTTCAAAGCCGTTTGAGAAACTCCGGAAACCCGCATGCTTCGTACCCGCTCAATCCTTTTTTTCGCTTTTTTCGTGGTGCTTGCCGCTTGTTCGAGCAAACCGAGCTTTATTAACGAATACAAAATCGACATCCAGCAGGGCAATGTGCTGAACCAGGACATGGTGGCCCAGCTCAAGCCAGGGCAGACGCGCGATCAGGTTCGTTTCCTGCTTGGTACGCCAATGATTGCCGACATTTTCCATCAGCAGCGTTGGGACTATGTTTACAGCTACCGGAGTGGTCAGACTGGCAAAACCGAATCACGCAAATTCGCCGTGTTTTTTGATGCGGATGGTCGTCTTGAAAGAGTCGCTGGCGACGTCGAAGTGGCCAATGTTGCCGAACTGACGACGCCGGTTGCAAAAACCCGCCTGGTCGACCTGGGCTCGTTGTCTGGCGAAGCGGCCGATACGCCGCTGGCGCCGCGTGAGGAGCCGGGGTATTTCCGTAGATTTATGAATATGTTGGGGTTTTAAGCAATGGGCGTGACGCGGATTGGTATCGTTGGTTCCGGCGGTCGAATGGGTCGCATGTTGATCGAGGCAACGCTGAAGGATGATCAGCTGGCGTTGGGCGCCGCGTTTGACGTCTCGGGTAGTCCGGTTATCGGCAAGACGGCCGGCGAACTGGTCGGCTTGGCAAGCGATGTCGTGGTCAGCGATGATCTGGCCGGTGGCCTGAAGAATATCGATTGCCTGATCGACTTTACGCGTCCGCAAGGCACGTTGCAGCATCTCGAACTCTGCCGCAAGGCCGGCGTTGGCATCGTCATCGGAACGACCGGTTTCGAAGCCGACGGCAAGGAAGCCATCGCTGCCGCCGCCAGGGATATTCCCGTGGTTTTTGCGCCAAATATGGCGGTCGGCGTTAATCTGGTTTTCAAACTGCTCGACACTGCAGCCCGTATCCTGAATCAGGGTTACGACATTGAAATCGTTGAGGCACACCACCGCATGAAGATCGATGCGCCCTCCGGTACAGCGTTGCGCATGGGGGAAGTGGTCGCCAATGCGCTGGAGCGCGATCTCAAGGAATGTGCGGTCTATGGTCGCGAAGGCGTTACCGGCGAGCGCGATCCTTCGACCATTGGTTTCGCCACGGTACGTGGTGGCGATATTGTCGGCGACCATACGGTGATGTTCTGTGGTCTCGGCGAGCGTGTCGAAGTCACCCACAAGGCGAGCAGTCGCCAGCCTTACGCGCTGGGCAGTCTGCGTGCGGCGCGCTTCATTGCCGGTCGCAAGAGCGGTTTGTTCGACATGCAGGACGTTCTCGGCTTGCGCTAGAGACGATGAAATCACGCCTGCTGGCTCGTCAGCTTCAAGAAATATTCGGTGGCGAAGGCGAGCCGCAGGTAAGGCAATTGATCGAAGCGGCGCGTGCTGCGAAGCAGAGTGCTCTGGCCCAGGGGCTGGAAAAACTGCTCGATCAGGTGGATTCCGCTTACGGCGCCTATGCCGGATTGAGCAACTGGCAGGGCATGCTTTCGGGCGATGCCCTGACCGATTGGAATCTGCGTAGCGGCAACATCGAATCCGGGCGTCACTGGAAGGGCATGCTCGGCTACGGCGCTGATGAACTGGATAACTCGATAGCGCAGTGGCAGCGACTGGTTCATCCGGAAGATTTTCAGGAATTGCAGGCGCGCATGACGGCTCAGGCAAAGAGCAATGAGCGCTATTTTCAGATGGAATGCAGGCTCAAGGCGCGCGATGAGCAGTGGCGCTGGTTTATGTTGCGCGGTGCGGTTGCCGCTCGCGATGCTGGCGGTGAGCCGATTCGTATGCTGCTTCTGCAGCGCGATGTCAGCGATGTCAAAACTGCCGAGCTGGCGCTGATTTCTGCCAAGGAGTCAGCTGAGTCGGCCAACAAGGCGCGTGGCGCCTTCCTGGCCAACATGAGTCACGAGATCCGGACGCCGATGAACGGCATCATCGGAATGACCGAACTGGCCCTCGATACCGAGCTTGATGCAGAGCAGCGGCACTACCTCAAGACGGTCAAGTCATCTGCTGAATCCTTGCTGGTCATCGTCAATGACATCCTCGACTTTTCCAAGATCGAGGCTGGCAAGGTCCAGTTTGAGTCGCTGCCTTTCTCGATCCACGATACCTTGCTTGAGGCCGTTCGGGTGCTTGCCGTCAGTGCCCACAAGAAGGGCCTGGAATTGATTGCCGATATCCGGCCGGATGTGCCGCTGCGGGTAATCGGCGATCCGACGCGCTTGCGTCAGGTCGTGATCAACCTGATCGGGAATGCCATCAAGTTCACCGAACAGGGCGCGGTGGCGCTGGAAGTGGCGCTTGACCGGCTCACTGAGGGTTCGACGTTTATCCGCTTTTCGATCCGGGATACCGGGATCGGTATTCCGCCGGACAAGCAGCAGCAAATTTTTGAGGCGTTCTCGCAAGCCGATGTGTCGACCACTAGGCGCTTTGGTGGTACCGGCCTTGGTCTGGCGATCAGCGCCCGACTCGTGCAGTTGATGGATGGCCGGATCTGGCTGGAGAGTACGCCGGGCGTTGGCTCGGTCTTTTCATTTACGATAAGGTTTGGCACCGAGTCCGAGGCGCGGCCAGCCCCTGTGCCGGTTACCAAATACCGCGGCCGACGAGCCCTGGTTGTTGAGGACAGTATTGCGGCAGGGCGCGGCCTGGTTGAAAAGCTGGAACGGCTTGGCGTTCAGGCTGCGCTTGTCGCCGATGGCGCAGCGGCGGTGGCGGCAATCGACGGCACTCGTGCGGTCGACTTCCCCTACGACTATATTTTCATTGATGCCAAGATGGACGCTCCTGGCGGTTTTGCGCTGGCGGAAAGTTGGTGCAAAAGTGCACGAGCTGAGCGTTTGCTCGTCATGCTGACAACGGAAAACCAGCGCCTGGATCTGACACGTCTGCGCGAACTCAAGGTTTCTGCTCACCTCGTCAAGCCGATTGGCGCAGAGGATCTGAATGATGCGCTGGCGTTGGCCGAGGGGGGCAGCCAGGTCGGACTTAATCTGGCGCCGTTTGAGTTGGGTGAGGAACCTGCGCCGGGTGCTGCGTTGAAGATATTGCTGGTTGAAGACAATCCGGTGAATCAGGAACTCGCCATGCGCCTGCTCGAACGGAATTTGCATAAAGTGGTATTGGCCAATAATGGTGTCGAGGCCCTTGATCAGTTCGACTCCGGTCATTTTGATGTCATTCTGATGGACATGCAGATGCCGGTGATGGGGGGCATCGAGGCGACCGAAGCCATCCGGTCGCGTGAAATGCGACGTAGCTGGGTGGTTTCTCATGAGTTTCGCCCGGTGTATATCGTTGCGATGACGGCTAACGTCATGGCGAGCGACCGTGATCGCTGCCTTGAGGCCGGGATGAATGACTTTGTCGCCAAGCCACTGCGCCCCGAACAGCTTTTTGCCGCTCTGGCTCGCGCCAGTGGCGCAATGGAAATTGCCGAGCTGACCGATCTTGGCCTCACCGTGGCCAAAGAAGCGGTGCGACTCGATCTGGCGGCGGCGCTTCGGGATATTGGCGATATCGATCTTTTCGCAACGATGGCGGGCATGCTGCTATCGGAGTGGGACGATCACCTTGCCCGCGTGCAAAAGGCGCTGGCTGCTTCCGATGCGCAGGAATTGCGGATGCACGCCCACACCCTGAAGAGCTTGCTGGCCATGTTCCATGCTGATCAGGCCAGGCGTCAGGCGATGGAAATCGAGCATGCTGCGATGTCGGCCGACACCATGGACTGGCCAAGCTGCCAGCGACTCTGCGCCGAGCTGGCGGCCGAAATGGTGCAAATTCGACCAGCTCTTCAGTCGTTCGTCGAGACTCGGGTAATCCCTTGAATTTGCCTGAAAAGGCTCTTTTCGGCTAAAATAGAAAGGTTAAAAAGCACAAGCGGGAGGGCGCGAGCCTTCCCGCTTGGCACATCAATAATTAGAAATTCTAGGAGAGCCGGTCGTGTCGTTGCTGCCCTCATTTACTCCCGCCATCCTCGCCCTCGCTGACGGGACGGTCTTCAAGGGCCAATCCATCGGCGCCGACGGTGTTACTAGTGGCGAGGTGGTGTTCAACACCGCCATGTCAGGCTATCAGGAAATCCTCACCGATCCTTCCTACTGTCGCCAGATCGTCACCTTGACCTACCCGCATATCGGTAACACCGGTTGTAATGCGGAAGATTTTGAATCCAATGCCAATTACGCTGCCGGTCTGGTTATTCGTGACCTGCCGCTGATCGCGTCCAACTGGCGCACCCAGGACGACCTGTCGTCCTACCTGAAGAAACACGGCATTGTTGCCATCGCCGGGATCGATACGCGCAAGCTGACCCGCATCCTGCGTGAAAAAGGCGCCCAGGCAGGATGCATTCTGGCTGGTGAGGTCGATGAGTCCAAGGCACTGGCCATGGCCATGGCTTTTCCTGGCTTGGCCGGCATGGATCTGGCCAAGGTGGTTTCCGCCAAGGCAGGTTATGGCTGGTCGGAAGGTGAATGGACATTGACGGGCTACGGACAAGGGCCGGCCCCGCGCTTCCATGTGGTCGCCTACGATTTTGGTGTGAAGAAGAACATCCTGCGCATGCTCGCCCAGCGTGGCTGCAAGCTGACGGTTGTGCCGGCTCAGACGCCGGCGGCTGATGTGCTGGCGCTGAACCCGGATGGCGTTTTCCTGTCGAACGGTCCCGGTGACCCGGAACCCTGTGATTACGCCATTGCCGCCATTCGTGAATTCCTCGATCGCGGCATCCCGACCTTCGGCATCTGCCTTGGTCATCAGTTGTTGGCACTGGCCTCCGGCGCCAGGACGCTGAAGATGAAATTTGGTCACCACGGTGCCAATCATCCAGTCAAGGACATGGATACCGGTCAAGTGCTGATAACCAGCCAGAACCACGGTTTTGCCGTCGATGCCGACAGTCTGCCGGCCAATCTGCGGGCAACCCATGTCTCGTTGTTCGACGGTTCACTGCAAGGGATTGCCCGCACAGATGTGCCGGCTTTCTCCTTCCAGGGCCATCCGGAAGCCAGTCCCGGCCCACACGATGTGGCCTACCTTTTTGACCGTTTCCTCGACACCATGACGCGTGGCGTGGCAGCGCTGCAAGCGGCGAAATAAGCGAGAAAAATATGCCGAAACGTACAGACATAAAGAGTGTTTTGATTATTGGTGCCGGCCCGATCATCATCGGTCAGGCCTGCGAATTCGACTACTCCGGCGCCCAGGCCTGCAAGGCCCTGCGCGAAGAGGGTTACAAGGTTATCCTGGTGAATTCCAATCCGGCGACGATCATGACCGACCCGGAAATGGCGGACGTTACCTACATCGAGCCGATCACCTGGCAGGTTGTCGCCAAGATCATCGAGAAGGAACGCCCGGACGCGCTGCTGCCGACCATGGGCGGCCAGACCGCGCTGAACTGCGCGCTTGATCTCGACCGCGAAGGCGTGCTGGCCAAATTCAACGTTGAGCTGATCGGCGCCTCCAAGGAAGCCATCGACAAGGCCGAAGACCGCCAGAAGTTCAAGAATGCGATGACCAAGATCGGTCTCGGTTCAGCCAATTCGTCCATTGCGCACAGCATGGAAGAGGCTTATCAGGTGCAGGCTGCCATTGGTTTTCCGACCATCATCCGGCCGTCCTTCACGCTGGGTGGCACGGGCGGCGGCATCGCCTACAACATGGAAGAGTTCGAGACCATCTGCAAGCGCGGTCTCGAAGCCTCGCCGACTAACGAGCTGCTGATCGAGGAGTCGCTGCTCGGCTGGAAGGAATACGAGATGGAAGTGGTCCGCGACAAGGCGGATAACTGCATCATCATCTGTTCGATCGAAAACCTTGATCCGATGGGTGTTCATACCGGTGACTCGATCACCGTCGCGCCAGCCCAGACGCTGACCGACAAGGAATATCAGATCCTGCGCAACGCCTCGATCGCCGTGCTGCGTGAAATCGGTGTCGATACCGGCGGTTCCAACGTCCAGTTCTCGATCAACCCGAAGGACGGTCGCATGATCGTCATCGAGATGAACCCACGTGTGTCGCGTTCGTCGGCCCTGGCTTCCAAGGCGACTGGTTTTCCGATTGCCAAGATTGCCGCCAAGCTGTCGGTGGGCTATACGCTCGACGAGTTATCGAACGACATTACCGGCGGCAAAACGCCAGCCTCGTTCGAGCCGTCGATCGATTATGTCGTTACCAAGGTGCCGCGTTTTGCCTTCGAGAAATTCCCGCAGGCAGATGACACGCTGACCACGCAGATGAAGTCAGTCGGCGAAGTGATGGCCATTGGCCGCACCTTCCAGGAGTCGCTACAGAAAGCCTTGCGCGGTCTGGAGGTTGGTGTGGATGGCTTCAACCTGAAGTCGGTTGATCCGGCAACCATTGACGAGCAACTGGCCCGGCCGACGCCGGATCGCCTGTGGTACGTCGCGGATGCTTTCGGCGTTGGTATGTCGGTCGAGAAGGTGTTTGACCTGACCAAGATCGATCCGTGGTTCCTGGTTCAGATCAAGGAGATTGTTGATCTTGAACTGGCGGTGGAAAAACGCGAATTTTCGACGTTGACCGCAGAAGAGGTTCGTTATCTGAAGCGCAAAGGCTTTGCCGACCGTCGTCTGGCCTATTTGCTGAAGACGAGCGAAACAGAGTTCCGCAATCGCCGTCATGCACTGGGTGTTCGGCCGGTCTACAAGCGGGTCGATACCTGTGCTGGCGAATTCGCCACCGGCACGGCCTACATGTATTCGACCTATGAGGAAGAGTGCGAGGCCAACCCGACGGACAAGAAGAAAATCATGGTGCTCGGCGGCGGTCCGAACCGTATCGGCCAGGGCATCGAGTTCGACTACTGCTGCGTGCATGCCGCCATGGCGATGCGTGAAGATGGTTACGAAACCATCATGGTCAACTGCAATCCGGAGACTGTGTCGACTGACTATGACACCTCGGATCGCCTGTATTTCGAGCCATTGACGCTGGAAGATGTGCTGGAAATCGTCGCCATCGAGAAGCCGGTTGGCGTCATCGTCCAGTACGGCGGCCAGACTCCGCTAAAACTCGCGCTGGCTCTCGAAGCCAACGGCGTGCCGATCATCGGCACCAGCCCGGAATCGATTGACGTTGCCGAAGACCGCGAGCGCTTCCAGAAACTGCTGCATGAGCTTGGCCTGAAGCAACCGCCGAACCGCACCGCGCGTACTGAAGAAGACGCGCTGCGTCTGGCTCAGGAAATTGGTTATCCGCTGGTCGTCCGCCCGTCTTACGTGTTGGGCGGCCGTGCCATGGAGATTGTTCACGAGCAGAAGGATCTCGAGCGCTACATGCGTGAAGCCGTCAAGGTTTCACATGATTCGCCGGTATTGCTCGATCGCTTCCTGAACGATGCCGTCGAGTGCGATGTCGATGCGCTGTCCGATGGTGACGAAGTGATCATTGGCGGGGTCATGGAACATATCGAGCAGGCTGGCGTGCACTCCGGTGACTCGGCTTGTTCGTTGCCGCCGTATTCGCTGTCTGCAGCCGTGCAGGATGAACTGCGTCGCCAGACCAAGCTGATGGCCAAGGCGCTGAATGTTTGTGGCCTGATGAACGTGCAGTTCGCCATCAAGGACAACGACGTTTACGTGCTGGAAGTCAATCCGCGTGCCTCGCGCACTGTGCCCTTTGTTTCCAAGGCGACTGGCCTGCAGCTGGCCAAGATTGCGGCGCGCTGCATGGCCGGGCGTAGCCTGAAGGATCAGGGCATCACGAAGGAAGTTATCCCGCCGTATTTCTCGGTCAAGGAAGCCGTTTTCCCCTTCGTCAAATTCCCGGGCGTCGATACCATTTTGGGCCCGGAAATGAAGTCCACCGGGGAAGTCATGGGGGTCGGCGTAACTTTCGCCGAAGCCTTCGTCAAATCCCAATTGGCCGCCAGCGTCAAGTTGCCGTCTGCCGGCAAGGTGTTCCTGTCGGTCAAGGATGGTGACAAGGCAAAAGCTATCGAGGTGGCGCGGAATCTGCTGGAGGCTGGCTTCCATCTGGTGGCAACCCGCGGCACCGCGCACGCCATTGCGGCTGCTGGCCTGCCTGTACAGGTAGTGAATAAATTCACTGAAGGCCGTCCGCACATTGTTGATATGATCAAAAATAACGAGATTTCGCTGATCATCAACACCGTGGAAGAAAAGCGTCAGGCGGTCAATGACTCGCGTTCCATTCGCATCTCAGGATTGCAGGCCCGGGTTACGATGTATACGACAATATGGGGTGCCGAGGCTGCGGCTGAGGGCATTCGAAATAGTGGTGAGTTGATGGTCTATTCGATTCAGGCGTTGCACGAGCAACTTCACTAAGATCAACTCTGAACCGCCGGGATGCCTCTTGAGGCACCGGCGGTTTGCTTTTGCTGGAATAAATGATGAGTAAAGTTCCATTGACCGTAGTCGGCGCCGAGAAACTTCGCGACGAATTGCATCGCCTGAAGACTGTCGAGCGTCCGAGTGTCATTGCGGCAATCGCCGAGGCGCGTTCGCACGGCGATCTTTCCGAAAATGCTGAATACGACGCTGCCAAGGAACGCCAAGGGTTTGTCGAGGGGCGCATTCAGGAGGTCGAGGGAAAACTTTCCAATGCCCAGATCATCGATCCGAAATTGCTCGATGCCGATGGTCGTTGCGTTTTCGGGGCGACGGTTGATATCGAGGATCAGGATACCGGCGTTGCGGTGACCTACCAGATTGTTGGAGAAGATGAGGCCGACATCAAGAAAAGCAAGCTTTCGATTGCTTCGCCGATGGCTCGGGCGATGATCGGCAAGTACGCCGGTGACATCGCCCAGGTCCAGGCGCCGGGCGGAATTCGCGAATACGAAATCATCGACGTCCGCTATGAATAAACCCTGATGCGAAAAATCTCCGAAGCCCTCTATCTGGCGAGTGTCACACTCTGGGTGGGCGGCCTTTGGGCAATCGGATACATCACGGCGCCGATCCTGTTTGCCAACCTTGGTGATCGGCAACTGGCCGGTATGGTTGCCGGCAAGCTGTTCGCAATGATCGGCTGGATTGGCCTCGGTAGTGCGGCTTATCTACTTGCTTTCCTGCTGGTGCGCTGGGGTGGGAGAGCTTTCAAGAGCGCCGTGTTCTGGCTGGTAGTGCTGATGGCCTTACTAGCTGCAGCCAGCCAGTTCGGCATTCAGCCCCTGATGGTGCAGTTGAAGGCCGACGCCTTACCGCGTGAGGTGATGGAAAGTGTGTTGCGCGACCGTTTCGCCGCTTGGCATGGGATTTCCAGCATTCTCTATCTGGTCCAGAGTGTGCTGGGTTTGTGGCTGGTGGTGTCGGCCAATAAAGGGCTGAAGTAATCAGCCTTGGAAGCTGCGCTTGGTCTTGCGCGGAGCAGCAGGTGGGCGGCGTGGTTTTTGGCTTTTTTTGGCGTTGACCGCAGCACTATCGACTGCGTTAGGGCGGTAGATCACCAAGAGCTTACCGATATGTTGCACTTCGGCGGCGCCGAGTTCGGTGCAGATTTTTTCAAGATAGGCGACACGGTCTTCACGGCTGTCGCCATAGACGCGAATCTTGATCAGTTCGTGGGCTTTCAGGTTAACCTCGATTTCCCTGAGGACGGTTTCGGTGAGACCGTTCTCGGCAATCGAGGCAACAGGATTCAGGTTGTGGGCGCGGGCGCGCAACTCTCGGCGCTCGACAGATGATAATTGCAGCATAGTAAACCTTTCAAAAACGGCATTTTACCGAATGAAGAGAACCAGGACCAGTAAAGCGTGGATGCGTGAGCATGTAAATGACACGTATGTGCAGCTTGCCAAGAAGGAAGGCTGGCGTTCGCGCGCCGCTTTCAAGCTGACAGAGATTGACGACAAGGACAAATTACTGAAGCGTGGCGAAGTCGTTGTCGACCTCGGCGCAACGCCGGGTGGCTGGTCACAAGTCGCTGCGAAGCGGGTCGGCGACAGCGGTTTGGTGCTGGCTCTGGATCTGCTGGAGATGGAGCCGTTGCATGGTGTCGATTTCATTCAAGGCGACTTTCGCGAGGATGACGTCCTGAAGAAGCTGGAAGAAAAACTGAATGGGCGTCATGTCGGGCTTGTAATGTCGGATATGGCACCCAATATGTCAGGAGTGCCGCTGGTTGACCAAGCTCGCATCATGTACCTTGCGGAGTTGGGTCTTGAATTTTCCAAGGTTCATTTGAAACCGGAAGGCGCTTTTCTGGTCAAAGTTTTTCAGGGCACGGATTACGAGACTTTTCTCCGTTCGATGCGCGAGGTGTTCAAGACGGTTGCAGTACGCAAACCGGATGCTTCTCGGGACCGTAGCGCCGAGCTTTATTTGCTTGGCCGTGTTTTACGCTGAAAGTTGTGTATAGAATGATACTTTTTTCGCTCGTCGCTGTAGAAGGAGAGCAAGCTTGAACAACATGTTCAAAAACCTCGCAATCTGGCTGGTCATCGGTCTGGTACTGATGACGGTCTTCAATCAGTTCAATACCCGTCAGGTCGCCCAAGGCACTGTCGAATACTCCCAATTCATTGAAGAAGTGAGGCAGGGGCGTATCACCAAGGTGGTGATGGAAGGTCGCACGCTCAAGGCGACGACCACGGACGGTAAGCGTATTACCTCCTACGCACCGCCCGACCTCTGGCTGGTTTCCGACCTGCTGAAGAGTGGCGTCAAGATCGAAGCCAAGCCTGAAGAGGAGCAATCTTTCCTGACGAGTATCTTCGTCAGCTGGTTCCCGATGTTGCTGCTGATTGGTGTCTGGGTCTTCTTCATGCGCCAGATGCAGGGCGGTGGCAAAGGTGGTGCTTTCTCCTTCGGTAAATCGCGGGCCCGGATGACCGATGAGGCGCAAAACGTCATTACCTTCGCCGATGTCGCCGGTTGTGACGAAGCCAAGGAAGAGGTTCAGGAAATCGTAGATTTCCTGCGTGATCCCTCCAAGTTTCAAAAGCTCGGTGGTCGGATTCCCAAGGGTGTGCTGATGGTCGGCAACCCGGGGACCGGCAAGACCTTGCTCGCCAAGGCGATTGCCGGTGAGGCCAAGGTGCCGTTCTTCAGTATTTCCGGTTCCGATTTTGTCGAAATGTTTGTCGGCGTCGGCGCTGCCCGCGTTCGCGACATGTTCGAAAATGCCAAGAAGCATGCGCCGTGCATCATCTTCATCGATGAAATCGACGCCGTCGGCCGCCATCGTGGCGCCGGCTTGGGTGGTGGCAATGATGAACGCGAGCAAACGCTCAACCAGTTGCTGGTCGAGATGGACGGTTTTGAAGGCCATTCCGGCATCATCGTGATTGCTGCAACCAACCGCCCCGATATCCTCGACCCTGCGCTGCTGCGTCCAGGCCGCTTCGACCGTCAGGTGGTTGTGCCATTGCCCGATATTCGTGGCCGTGAGGAAATCCTCAAGGTGCATATGCGCAAGGTGCCAATCTCCGGTGACGTCAAGGCTGACATCATTGCCCGCGGTACACCGGGATTCTCCGGTGCCGATCTGGCAAATCTAGTCAATGAAGCCGCGCTGTTCGCTGCCCGTACCAACAAGCGCCTGGTCGATATGGAAGACTTCGAAAAGGCCAAGGACAAGATCATGATGGGCGCCGAGCGCCGCAGCATGGTGATGAGCGAAGACGAGAAGATGAACACGGCCTACCATGAGTCGGGTCATGCCGTCGTCGCCAAGCTGGTACCGAAGTCAGATCCGGTGCACAAGGTTACGATCATTCCGCGTGGCCGTGCGCTTGGCCTGACCATGCAGTTGCCGGAAGAAGATCGTTACGCCTACGACCGTCAGTATCTGATGAGCCGTATTGCGGTACTGTTCGGTGGCCGTATCGCCGAAGAGCTGTTCATGAACCAGATGACTACTGGCGCTTCGAATGACTTCGAGCGAGCCACGGCAATGGCGCGTGACATGGTTACCCGCTATGGCATGTCTGACCTTGGTGTCATGGTTTATGGCGAAAATGAAGGTGAAATTTTCCTTGGCCGCTCGGTGACCCAGCACAAGAATGTGTCTGAAGCCACGATGCAGAAGGTTGATTCCGAGATTCGTCGCATCATCGACGAGCAGTACGCGCTTTCACGCAAACTGCTCGAAGAAAACCGTGACAAAGTGGAAGCCATGACCAAGGCGCTGCTTGAATGGGAAACCATTGATGCCGAGCAGATCAACGACATCATGGAAGGCAAACCGCCGCGTCCGCCCAAGCCGTCACAAACCAAGCCGCGCGCCGCCGCTCCGAGTGATACGCCGGGAGCTGAGCCGACCGCCGCCGCGACCGCCTGAGTCAAATACGCTTCAACTGGGCCGGGATTTTCTCCCGGCCTTTTTTCTTTTGCCAATATGAAATATCTCCGTTGCAGCAGCTATGAGCTGCCTTTAGATCGTCCGCTGTTAATGGGTATCGTCAATCTGACCCCGGATTCCTTTTCGGGAGATGGACTGGTTGGCGATGTCGATCGAGCGATTTCGCATGCCCGTCAGCAGTTTGAGGCCGGCTCGGATATTCTTGACGTTGGTGCCGAATCTTCCCGCCCGGGTGCCATTCCGACACCTGAGGGCGAGGAACTTCGGCGTTTGCTGCCGGTACTCAAGGAAATAACTACTTGGGGTGTGCCAATCTCCGTTGATACCTACAAACCGGCCGTCATGCGCGCGGCTTTGGCGGCAGGTGCTTCGATGATCAACGATATCGGCGGCATGCGGCACTCCGAGGCGATTGCAACTGTGGCTGGCACTGATTGTGCGGTTTGCCTGATGCACATGCAGGGCGAACCCGGAACCATGCAGCGCGCGCCAGAGTACGATGACGTGGTCGTTGAAGTTCGGTCCTTTCTGGCTTCGGCGATAGAGCGTTGCCGCAGAGCTGGTGTGGCCGATGATCGTCTGGTTCTTGACCCGGGTTTCGGGTTCGGCAAGACACTGGAACACAATTTAGCCCTTTTCAGGGCGTTGACCGCAGCAGACTCTGATGAACTTCCAATGCTGGTCGGCGTTTCAAGAAAGTCGATGCTAGGTGAGATAACTGGCCGTTCCGTCGGGCAGCGTGAAGCTGCTAGCGTTGCTGCCGCTCTGCTCGCCGCCCAGAAAGGTGCGAAAATATTGCGCGTGCATGATGTGGCTGCAACCAGAGATGCTTTGGCGGTTTGGGCAGCAATCGAACAGGGAGATCGGAAATGAGCAGAAAATATTTTGGTACCGATGGTGTGCGGGGCCGCGTTGGACAGTCGCCAATTACGCCGGATTTCGTCATGCGGCTCGGTTACGCTGCCGGCAAGGTATTGCTGGGTCAATGCAAGATGCCGGCAGGCGAGCGGCCCGAAGTGTTGATCGGGAAAGATACGAGACTCTCCGGCTATATGCTTGAATCGGCGCTAGAGGCAGGCTTTTCGGCAGCCGGCGTTGATGTTTGTCTGGTCGGACCGATCCCGACGCCAGCCGTCGCCTACCTGACTCGCGCCCTGCGTCTGCAGGCAGGGATTGTCATTTCGGCTTCGCACAATCCCTACTACGATAACGGGATCAAGTTTTTCTCGGCTCAGGGTACGAAGTTGCCTGATGACGTTGAGCATGCCATTGAGGAGGGTATTGACCAGCCCATGGTCTGCGTTCCTGCGGCCGACCTCGGTCGGGTCAAGCGTATCGAGGATGCGCGCGGCCGTTACATCGAATTCTGCAAGAGTACCTTTCCCAATGATCTCGACCTGCGTGGCCTGAAAATCGTCGTCGATTGCGCGCATGGCGCGGCCTATCACACAGCCCCCAGCGTTTTTCACGAACTGGGAGCAGACATCGTAACCATTGGTGCGCAGCCCAATGGCCTGAATATTAATGATGGCTTTGGTGCGACCGCGCCGCGCGCCCTCTGTGAGGCAGTTCTGGCGCATCGGGCCGACCTGGGTGTGGCGCTGGATGGTGATGCTGACCGGATTCAGATGGTTGACGCCGAAGGGAATCTTTATGATGGCGACCAACTGCTGTACGCCATCGTGCGCAGTCGCGCGAGAAATACCCCGGTGAAAGGCGTTGCCGGCACGCTGATGACCAATCTGGCGCTGGAGCACGCCCTTGGCAAGATGGGCGTGGCCTTTGCCCGGGCCGCAGTTGGCGACCGTTATGTGGTCGAGATGATGAACGAAAAAGGCTGGCTCTACGGTGGCGAGAATTCCGGCCATATTCTGGCCCTGGATCGGCATACGACCGGAGACGGTACTGTCGCTGCGCTTCAGGTGCTGGCGGCGTTAAAGGAGAGCGGCGGAAATCTGAAGGCACTGCTCGGTAGTCTGGTGCTTTATCCGCAGAAATTGATCAATGTTCCGATCACCAAAGGCTTTCCGTGGAAGGATGATCCACGTATTGCCAAGATGCTTTCCGAGGTAGAGATACGCATGGCAGGGCGGGGCAGGGTGCTGTTGCGTGCCTCGGGAACCGAGCCCTTGTTGCGGGTAATGGTTGAAGGTGAGGATGCTGTTGAAGTCGCTGCCGCAGCAGAGCAACTCGCTGCGGTTGTGCGTGAGGCGGCGCAATAAATTGCATGACTGTCCGCGAATATTGACCGTGCAATGCCCTCGTCGCTATAATCAGCGGGTTTTTCGCCAACAGAATTGTTAAGACAATGCGTACAAAGCTCGTCGCTGGAAACTGGAAGATGTACGGTAGTCTCCAACAGAATGCAGTTTTACTGGAAGGTATCAAGGCTGGAATGGCCGGGCTGAAGTGCGAAGTCGCCGTTTGTTCCCCCTCTCCCTATCTTGCACAGTTGCAGGCAACACTCTCCGGGTCGCCGTTGGCATGGGGGGCTCAGTCGGTTAGCGAGCACGCGATTGGTGCTTTTACCGGCGAAGTTTCAGCCTCAATGTTGCTTGAATTTGGTTGCCGGTACGTTTTGGTTGGGCATTCCGAAAGGCGCAGCCTGTTTGGGGAAACAGATGATGTCGTGGCGGCAAAGTTCGAAGCTGCTCTAAAGGCCGGGTTGATTCCCGTTCTTTGTATCGGGGAGACGCTGTCCGAGCGTGAGTCCGGGGCGACCTTCGCGGTGGTTTCGCGTCAGTTGGCGGCGGTGCTGGATCGTGTCGGCGTGTTAGCAATGAAGGCCTCTGTCCTTGCCTATGAGCCGGTCTGGGCGATTGGTACCGGCGTGACGGCTTCACCCGAGCAGGCGCAGGAAGTGCATGCAGCGATTCGCGCTCAGGTGGCGAAGCTTGATGCCGAGGTGGCAGGTGGATTGCGTATTTTGTACGGTGGTAGTGTGAAGCCTCAGAATGCGGTTGTATTGTTTGCGCAGGCTGATATCGATGGTGGGTTGATCGGTGGTGCTGCGTTGGTTGCAGATGATTTTCTGGCAATTTGCCGTGCGGCAAATTGATAGGCGAATAAAATGAATTGGCTTTTCTCGGTTATTTTGACGGTTCACATACTGGTTGCTCTGGTGATTATTGGCTTGGTGCTGATGCAGCATGGTAAAGGTGCCGACATGGGCGCTGCTTTTGGAAGTGGCGCTTCCGGTAGTTTGTTTGGTGCAACCGGCTCGGCCAACTTTCTGAGTCGGACCACCGGTGTGCTGGCTGCTGTGTTTTTTGCCACCAGTCTCGCGCTGGCATATGTTGCGTCGAGCAAGCCAAAAACGACTGGCAGTGTGATGCAGGAAACTGTACAATCGCAGCCTGCTGTTGGCGGTGGCGAATCGCCAGCGGTGCCTGCTGGTGCGGGTTCCAAGGCAAACGATATTCCGAAGTAACGCAAGATAATCTTCCCGGCAAGGTCCCTCGCCGGGTGGGTTAAAAAGTAGTGCCGACGTGGTGAAATTGGTAGACACGCTATCTTGAGGGGGTAGTGGCGCAAGCTGTGCGAGTTCGAGTCTCGCCGTCGGCACCAATAATTGGGGCAGTGGCCGGAAGGCACGCTGTTTCGTACAAGAAACTGAAAATTGGCGGCGGATCATGGAAAACTACTTTCCTATCCTGATGTTCGTCCTGGTGGGTGTCGCGGTTGGCGTTCTGCCAATTACGATGGGGTTCTTGCTTGCTCCCAACAGGCCTGATCCTGAGAAGCTCTCTCCCTACGAGTGCGGCTTTGAGGCGTTTGAAGATGCGCGCATGAAGTTTGATGTGCGCTATTACCTGATTGCCATCCTGTTCATTCTGTTTGATCTGGAAATTGCCTTCCTCTTTCCTTGGGCGACAATTTTCAAGGACATCGTCGCAACTGAATCGATAAAGCTGTTCGGGTTCATTGAGATGCTCATCTTCGTTGCCATCCTTGTTGTCGGGTATGTGTATGCCTGGGCCAAGGGTGCGCTTGAATGGGAATAAAGAATGGCTATTGAAGGCATCCTCCAGGAAGGGTTTGTCACCACCACTGCTGACAAGCTGATCAACTACATGCGTACCGGCTCGATGTGGCCGATGACCTTCGGTCTGGCCTGCTGCGCGGTTGAAATGATTCACGCCGGGGTCTCGCGCTACGACCTGGACCGCTTTGGTATTGTTTTTCGGGGTAGTCCACGGCAGTCAGACGTAATGATTGTTGCCGGAACGCTGACCAATAAGATGGCACCAGCGCTACGCAAAGTTTATGACCAGATGGCCGAGCCGCGTTGGGTGATCTCAATGGGGTCCTGTGCCAACGGTGGCGGTTATTACCATTACTCCTACTCGGTTGTGCGTGGTTGTGATCGTATAGTGCCGGTCGATATTTACGTGCCGGGTTGCCCGCCAACTGCAGAGGCCCTGATTTACGGCTTGATTCAGTTGCAGAACAAGATTCGTCGTACCAACACAATCGCTCGTTAATTGCCAAGGCTGATTAGATATGTCTGCCAAGCTGGAAACACTTAGCCAAAACCTGCAGAAGCATTTTGGCGACAAGCTCAAGTCGCTCAAGCTTGCTTTGGGTGAGTTAACCATTGAGGTCGGCGTAGCCGATTACCTTGGTGTGATGACTTCATTGCGGGATGAGGCAGATCTTCATTTTGAAGAAATGATTGACCTCTGTGGTGTCGACTATTCAACCTACGGCGATGGCGCGTGGCAGGGCCGGCGCTTTGCTGCTGTCTCCCACTTGCTCTCTATTGCCCATAACTGGCGTTTGCGCGTTCGGGTCTTTGCTGAAGATGATGAATTTCCTTCTGTGGATTCCGTGACCGGCGTCTGGAAGAGCGTGAATTGGTTCGAGCGTGAAGCTTTTGATCTTTACGGTATTGCCTTCGTGGGTCATGACGACCTACGTCGGATTCTGACTGACTACGGTTTCATAGGTCACCCTTTCCGCAAGGACTTCCCGATTTCCGGGCATGTGGAAATGCGGTACGACCCTGACCAGGCCCGCGTTATTTACCAGCCGGTAACTATCGAACCTCGTGAAAACACCCCGCGCATCGTGCGCGAAGACACCTTCGGGGATCCGGCGCATGGCTGATATCCGCAATTTCACTCTCAATTTTGGTCCGCAACACCCTGCTGCGCACGGTGTGCTGCGTCTGGTGCTTGAGCTGGATGGCGAAGTTGTCCAGCGTGCTGATCCGCACATTGGTCTGTTGCATCGCGCCACCGAAAAACTGGCAGAGACTCGGACCTGGGTGCAGTCAGTGCCCTATATGGACCGACTCGACTACGTGTCCATGATGTGTAATGAACACGCTTACTGTCTGGCCACCGAAAAATTGCTCGGTATCGAAGTGCCGGAGCGCGGCAAGTACATTCGTACAATGTTTGACGAAGTAACTCGTATTCTCAACCATTTGTTGTGGATCGGTTGCCACGCACTGGACGTTGGTGCGATGACCATGGCGCTCTACACCTTCCGTGAGCGCGAGGACCTGATGGATGTGTATGAGGCGGTGACTGGCGCTCGCCTGCATGCTGCTTACTATCGTCCGGGTGGTGTCTATCGTGACCTGCCTGACCGTATGGCACAGTATCGTGAGTCGACCTGGACCAGTTCCAAGAAGGCGAAAGAGCTTAACGAGAACCGTAGTGGCTCAGTACTTGATTTTCTTGAGGATTTCACCAATCGTTTCCCGACTTACCACGGTGAGTACCACACGCTACTGACGGACAACCGTATCTGGAAGCAACGCCTGGTGAATGTTGGTGTTGTTACTCCCGAGCGCGCCATGCAGATGGGCTTTTCTGGCGCCATGCTGCGTGGTTCTGGCATTGCTTGGGATCTTCGCAAGAAGCAGCCCTATGCGGCCTATGACAAGGTTGATTTCGATGTGCCGGTCGGTGTGAATGGCGATAGTTATGATCGCTATCTGGTGCGTATGGAAGAAATGATCCAGTCAAACAACATCATCAAGCAATGTATCGCTTGGCTACGCAAAAACCCTGGACCGGTTATCACCGACAATTACAAAGTGGCTCCGCCACCGCGTGAGAACGTGAAATCGAACATGGAAGAACTGATTCACCACTTCAAGCTATTCACCGAAGGCATTCATGTTCCTCCAGGTGAGGCATATGCGGCCATTGAGCATCCGAAGGGTGAGTTTGGTATTTACTTTGTTTCCGATGGTGCAAACAAGCCTTATCGCATGAAGATTCGTGCGCCGGGCTATGTCCACCTAGCTGGTATGGATGAAATGTCCAGAGGCCACATGATTGCCGACGTCGTTACGATTATCGGTTCCCAAGATATTGTTTTTGGCGAGATTGACCGCTGATGTTTTCCGCTAAAACCCTCCAGAAGTTTGCCCGCGAGGTCGCCAAGTACCCCGCCGTTCAGAAACAGTCGGCGGTGATGGCCTGTCTGGCGCACGCCCAGGAAGAAAAAGGCTGGTTGCCTCCCGAGGCGATCGAAGCCGTTGCCAACTATCTAGATATGCCCCCCATGGCTGCCTATGAAGTTGCTTCCTTCTACAACATGTATGACCTAAAGCCGGTCGGTAAGTACAAGATTACCGTCTGTACAAATCTTCCGTGCGCGCTTTCTGGCGGCTATCACGCAAGTGAGTACGTGCAGAAAAAGCTCGGGATCGGCTTTGGCGAGACAACAGCTGACGGCCTCTTCACCTTGAAGGAAGGCGAATGTATGGGCGCCTGTGGTGATGCACCGGTGATGATCGTTAATAATCGTTCGATGTGCAGTCACATGCACCCGGAGCAGATCGACAAGCTGCTTGAGGAGTGCAAATAATGGCGATGCTTGGTTCGATCAATGGCGTTCTTATGGAAGGTCTTGATGGCGATAATACCTGGCGCCTGAAAGACTATGTCGCGCGTGGCGGTTATGTGCAACTGAGGCGCATCCTGGAAAGCAAGATGTCCCAGGAAGAGGTCATCAGCGAAGTCAAGAAATCCGTTCTTCGTGGCCGTGGTGGCGCGGGTTTTCCGACCGGTTTGAAATGGTCATTCATGCCCCGCTCATTCCCCGGTGACAAATACGTGGTCTGCAATACCGACGAGGGCGAGCCCGGCACGTTCAAAGACCGTGACATCATGAATTTCAACCCGCATGCGGTGATTGAAGGCATGGCAATCGCTGCCTATGCAATGGGCGCGAACCGTGGCTACAACTACGTGCACGGTGAAATCTGGGAAAGTTACCTGCGTTTCGAAGAGGCGCTTGGCGAGGCTAACGCAGCCGGTTTCCTCGGTCAGAATATTCTTGGTTCAGGGTTTAATTTCGATCTCTTCGCGCACCATGGTTACGGTGCTTACATTTGTGGCGAAGAGACTTCCCTGCTTGAGTCGATCGAAGGCAAGAAGGGGCAGCCGCGCTTCAAGCCGCCATTTCCCGCTTCCTTTGGCCTCTATGGCAAGCCAACGACGATCAACAACACGGAAACTTTTGCCTCCATTCCCTTCATTTTGAAAATGGGTGGCGAGGAGTTTTTGAATCTTGGTAAGCCGAATAATGGCGGTACCAAACTGTTCTCGGTCTCAGGTCACGTCAATCGCCCTGGCAACTATGAAATTCCTCTCGGTACGCCGTTTGCGACTCTGCTTGAAATGTGCGGTGGTATGCGTGGTGGTCGCAAGCTAAAGGCGGTGATTCCTGGCGGTTCATCTGCCCCGGTCATGCCGGGCGAGGTGATCATGGATTGCACCATGGATTACGACTCAATCAGCAAGGGTGGTTCCATGCTGGGTTCGGGGGCGGTTATCGTGATGGACGAAACCGTTTGTATGGTGAAGGCTTTGGAACGACTCTCCTTCTTCTATTACGAAGAGTCCTGTGGGCAATGTACGCCCTGCCGCGAAGGCACTGCCTGGATGTACAAAGTGGTGCATCGGATAGAAAACGGATTGGGCAAGCCTGGGGACATTGATCTGCTGAATAGTGTGCTGGGCAATATCGCTGGCCGCACCATTTGTGCCCTTGGTGATGCTGCGGCTTTCCCGGTGCAGAGCTTCCTGAAACATTTCGGTAGCGAATTCGAGTACCACATAGAACACAAGACCTGTCTGGTTCCCAAGGATGTGCAACGGGCTGGCAGTGGTTTCCACAAGGTTCAGGCCTGAACGAAACCTTCCAAGTGATAGATACGAACGAACTGGCTACAAGGTAGCGACATGCTAGAAATCGAAATCGACGGCAAAAAAGCGCAAGTGCCTGACGGCAGCACGGTGATGGATGCCGCGCAGCAGGTCGGGGTATATATTCCGCATTTCTGCTACCACAAGAAACTTTCGATCGCCGCCAACTGCCGCATGTGTCTGGTGCAGGTGGAAAAGGCGCCGAAGCCGTTGCCAGCATGCGCAACGCCGGTGACCAATGGCATGAAAGTTTTTACGCACTCCGAGCTTGCCGTAAAGGCACAAAAGGGGGTGATGGAATTCCTGCTGATCAATCATCCGCTGGACTGCCCGATCTGCGATCAGGGCGGCGAGTGTCAGTTGCAGGACATGTCCATCGGTTACGGTCCGATGAAGAGCCGTTATACCGAAGAGAAGCACGTCGTTTTCCACAAAAATGTTGGCCCGTTGATCTCCATGGAAGAGATGAGCCGCTGCATTCACTGCACCCGTTGTGTTCGTTTCGGTCAGGAAATCGCAGGCATCATGGAATTGGGCATGGCGAACCGGAACATGCATTCCGAAATCACCACGTTCCTGGGTCGTACTGTTGATTCTGAATTGTCGGGCAACATGATTGATCTTTGCCCGGTAGGTGCGCTGACTTCCAAACCGTTCCGCTACACAGCTCGCTCCTGGGAACTGCAGCGTCGCAAATCGGTAAGTCCGCAAGATTCCGTCGGTGCCAATCTGGTGGTTCAGGTCAAGCACGATAACGTGATGCGTGTTCTGCCGCGTGAAAACGAAGAAGTTAACGAGTGCTGGATTTCCGACAAGGAACGCTTCTCCTATCAGGCCCTGAATTCGGATGATCGGTTGACCAAGCCGATGGTCAAGCAAGGCGGCGAATGGCGCGAAGTGGATTGGAATGTGGCGATCGACTATGTTGCCCATGGTTTGAAGGATGTCGCCCGCGATCATGGTGGCGACGCATTGGCCGCATTGGCAGCGCAAAGCTCCACTGTCGAAGAATTGTTCCTGCTCGGCAAAGTGATGAAGGGGCTCGGAAGCGGCAATGTCGATTTCCGTCCCCGCCAGAGTGACTTCTCTTCAGATTTCAAGCGCGCCGGTAATCCTTGGCTTGGGATGCGTTTGTCTGCAATCAAGGATCTTGATGCCGCTTTGGTCGTTGGTTCCTTCCTGCGCAAGGACCATCCACTGATCGCTCAACGCTTGCGCCAGGCCGCCAAGAAATATACGAAGGTCAGCCTTCTGTCAGTGGCCGGCGATGATCAACTGATTGATCTGCATTCACAGATGACAGTTGCGCCAGCTCAATTGGCGATTGCCCTTGGGGCGGTCGTTAAGGCGGCAGCTGAACTTAAAGGGGCAGCGCTTCCCGCTGGCCTGGATTCAATCACAGCTTGCGAACAGAGCAAAAAAATTGCTGCAAGCATGCTTGAGGGCGAAAAGAGGGCGATCTTCCTGGGTAACGTGGTTACTCAATCAGTCGATGCGACGCAGTTGCAGGTTTTGGCCCTGGAACTCGGCAAGATTACCGGTGCTAGTGTTGGATTCCTTGGCGAAGGGGCCAACACGGTTGGTGGTCACGTCTCGCAAGCCTTGCCGGCGAATGCCAATGCTCGCCAAATGTTTGAGCATCCGCGCAAGGCCTATGTTCTGATGGGCGTTGAGCCTGAATTCGATTGTGCTAATCCGCAACTGGTGGTTGGTGCGCTAAAGCAGGCCAGTCTCGTCGTGTATCTGTCTGCCTTCAAACACGCTCCGGCGCTTGAATACGCTGACGTGATGTTGCCGATCTCTCCATTCACCGAAACCTCCGGTACCTTTGTCAATATTGAAGGCCGCGTCCAGAGTTTCAATGGTGTCGTCAAACCGCGAGGCGATACGCGCCCGGCTTGGAAGCTGCTGAGAGTGCTTGGTAACGTGCTGAATCTTGATGGGTTCTCGTATGAATCCAGCGAAGCAGTCCGTGACGAAGTGCTGGGTAAAGGGGCTGAGTTTGTCGGCAACCTCAGCAACGAATTGAATGGGGTCTCTGTTGCGTTGCCCGCTGCTGTTTCAGCAGGCTTGCAACGCATCGCCGATGTGCCAATCAATTTCGCTGATCCGATGGCCCGTCGGGCGCCGGTTCTGCAACAGACTGCCGACTCGGTTGCGCCGACCGCGCGTATTCATGAACAGACCCTGGTGCAACTCGGTGTTGCCGCAGGGGCGCAGATTCGGGTCAAACAAGGGCAGGGTGAAGCTTTGCTGATTGCCAGGATGGACAACAATGTGCCGGCCGGTTGTGTTCGCATCTCTGCAGCGCATGCGAGTACTGCGACTCTCGGTGAGATGTTCGGCCAGATTTCCGTGGAGCGTGCATAAATGGACGCACTGATGAACTTTGGGACCGGTATTTTCGGTGGCGTCTGGCCAGCGGTCTGGACATTGATCAAGATTGTTCTGATCGTTGCACCGCTGATGCTGGGAGTTGCCTACCTGACCTTGGCTGAGCGCAAGGTGATCGGCTTCATGCAGGTTCGTATCGGCCCCAATCGGGTTGGTCCTTGGGGTTTGATCCAGCCTATCGCTGATGGTCTGAAACTTCTGCTCAAGGAAATTATTGTTCCAAGCAGTGCCAACAAGGCAATTTTCATCATCGCGCCGATGCTGGCGATTGCTCCGGCTCTGGCTGCCTGGGCGGTAATTCCCTTCACCGATACCCTGGTTCTGGCCAATATCGATGCCAGCCTGCTCTACATCATGGCGATCACGTCGATGGGTGTGTACGGCATCATTCTGGCCGGCTGGGCTTCCAACTCCAAGTATGCATTCCTCGGGGCGATGCGTTCAGCAGCGCAGATGGTTTCGTACGAAATTGCCATGGGGTTTTCGCTGATCTGTGTGTTGATGGTATCCAACAGCCTGAATCTGGTTGAGATCGTCAATGCCCAGAATAGCGGGCGTTTCGCTGATTACGGCCTGACCTTCCTCTCCTGGAACTGGTTGCCCCTGTGGCCGATGTTTTTGGTTTACCTGATTTCTGGTACCGCTGAACTGAATCGCGCGCCATTTGACGTCGCTGAAGGCGAGTCTGAGATTGTTGCCGGCTTCCACGTCGAATATTCTGGCATGGCCTTCGCGTTGTTCTTCCTGGCTGAGTACGCCAACATGATTCTGGTGTCAGCACTGACCTCAATCATGTTCCTCGGTGGCTGGCTGTCACCCGTTGGATTCCTGCCGGATGGGATACTTTGGCTGTTTGCCAAGATGTCCTGCATCCTCTTCCTGTACCTCTGGTTCCGTGCAACCTTCCCGCGTTATCGCTATGACCAGTTGATGCGTCTGGGCTGGAAGGTATTTTTGCCAATCTGTCTGGTATGGCTTGTTGTAGTTGGCGTCTGGATGATGTCGCCACTGAATATCTGGAAGTGAGGGGATACTGATGGGTTCGATGAAGGAAATCTTCAACAGCCTCCTCCTCAAGGAGTTGTTGAAAGGGATGGCGGTAACCGGCAAGTATTTCTTTGCCCGTAAAATTACCGTCCAATATCCCGAAGAAAAAACACCGCAAAGCTTTCGTTTTCGTGGCCTGCATGCCTTGCGGCGCTATCCCAATGGCGAAGAGCGTTGCATCGCCTGCAAGTTATGCGAGGCAATTTGTCCGGCCCTCGCTATTACGATTGAAGCTGAACCACGCGACGATGGCTCGCGCCGTACGACCCGCTACGATATTGATCTGACCAAGTGCATTTTCTGTGGCTTCTGCGAAGAGGCATGTCCGGTCGATGCCGTTGTGGAGACACGTATCTTTGAATACCACGGTGAAAAGCGTGGTGATCTCTACTATACCAAGCAGATGTTGCTGGCCAATGGTGACCGTTACGAGGCGCAGATTGCCGAAGATCGCGAACTCGACGCACCTTACCGATAACAGGGACTAGCGATGGATTTTCAAACTCTGGTTTTCTTTTTCCTGTCGGCGATTCTGATCGTTGCCAGCCTGCGCGTCATTACTGCGCGCAACCCGGTGCATGCCGCCTTGTTTCTGATTCTGGCATTTTTCACCTGCGGTGGCATCTGGGCATTGTTGCAAGCCGAGTTTCTGGCGATTGCCCTCATTCTGGTGTATGTCGGGGCGGTGATGGTGCTCTTCCTCTTTGTTGTGATGATGCTGGACATCAATCTTGACCGGATTCGTCAGGGTTTCTGGAATTATCTGCCGTTAGGGGCCGTTCTGGGCATTTTGATGGTGCTGGAAATGGGCATGGTTCTGGGCAGCAAATACTTCCAGGTTCCCGCCGCCGATGCCATGATTCCTGCTGGCATTTCCAACACAAAAGCCATCGGTGCGCTGATGTTCACCGACTACGTCTATCCGTTTGAACTGGCTTCCATCGTGTTGCTGGTCGGCATGATCGCAGCGATCGTTCTGACTCACCGTGGCCCGAAAAAGTCAAAATACACCAATCCGAATGAGCAGGTCTTCGTCAAGGCGAAGGATCGCATCCGCGTCCTGCAAATGCCGGTTGAAAAAGACTGAACCCCGGAGTGCCAATGCTTACTCTCTCACTCTCGCATTTCCTGATTCTGGGCGCGATTCTTTTCGCAATCAGCGTGGTTGGAATTTTCCTGAATCGGAAAAACCTTATCGTGCTGCTGATGGCCATCGAACTGATGCTTCTTGCGGTCAATATGAATTTTGTGGCGTTTTCCCACTACCTTCAGGATTTGTCCGGTCAGATTTTCGTCTTCTTCATCCTGACGGTTGCCGCAGCTGAATCGGCGATTGGTCTGGCCATTCTGATCGTGCTGTTCCGCAATCTCAAGAGCATCCATGTGGATGACCTGGGCAGCCTGAAGGGTTAAACATGGAAATGCAAAAACTCTATCTGCTCGTGCCCCTTGCTCCGTTGATCGGGGCAATGATCGCAGGCCTTTTCTGCCGCATCATTCCGCGCTGGGTTGCCCACACCGCAACGATTGCTGGCGTGGCCGTCGCTTTCGTCGCCTCGTTGATCATCTTCAAGGATGTCCAAGCCGGCCATACCTTCAACGGCACGGTCTACACTTGGCTGACCAGCGGTGACTACCGCTTTGAAGTAGGTTTCCTGATTGACACACTGACGACCACCATGATGCTGGTCGTCACCTTCGTCTCACTGATGGTGCACATCTACACCATCGGCTACATGAAGGAGGATCCCGGCTACAACCGCTTCTTCAGCTACATCTCGTTGTTCACCTTCTCCATGCTGATGCTGGTGATGAGTAACAACTTCATGCAGCTTTTCTTCGGCTGGGAAGCTGTCGGTCTGGTTTCCTACTTGCTGATCGGTTTCTGGTACACCCGGCCGACCGCAATCTTTGCCAACATGAAGGCCTTCCTGGTCAATCGCGTTGGTGACTTCGGTTTCATTCTCGGAATTGGTCTGATCCTTGCCCACTTTGGCACGCTTGACTACGCCGAAGTGTTCAAGAAAGCGCCTGAGTTTGCCACCGCGACGATCAATATCTTTGGTTCAGCTGACTGGTCCTTGATGACCGTGACGTGTATCTGCCTGTTCATCGGTGCGATGGGCAAGTCGGCACAGGTTCCGTTGCACGTCTGGCTGCCTGATTCAATGGAAGGCCCGACCCCGATCTCAGCGTTGATTCACGCGGCGACCATGGTTACCGCCGGTATTTTCATGGTGGCCCGGATGTCGCCGCTGTTCGAGTTGTCGACCACAGCGCTCTCCTTTGTCATCGTAATCGGTGCCATCACTGCCTTGTTCATGGGTTTCCTCGGCATCATCCAGAACGACATCAAACGTGTTGTTGCCTACTCAACGCTGTCTCAGTTGGGGTACATGACCGTGGCGTTGGGCGCTTCTGCCTACTCGGTGGCCATTTTCCACCTGATGACGCACGCATTCTTCAAGGCCCTGCTCTTCCTTGCTGCCGGTTCTGTGATCATCGGTATGCATCATGACCAGGACATCCGCAATATGGGTGGGCTGCGCAAGTACATGCCAATTACCTGGATTACCTCGCTAATCGGTTCGCTGGCCCTGATCGGCACGCCCTTCATGGCAGGCTTCTACTCCAAGGACTCGATTATCGAAGTGGTTGCCCTGTCCAGTATTCCGGGTTCCGGCTTTGCCTACTTTGCGGTGATGGCGGGTGTTTTTGTGACTGCTTTCTACTCATTCCGGATGTACTTCCTGGTTTTCCACGGTGAAGAGCGTTTCGGCAAGGCTGCGCATGATGATCACCATGACCACCAGGGTGATCACGATGACGAAGAGACTTCCCACGACCACCATCATGGTCTGGCGCCGGGACAGAAACCGCACGAAACGCCTTGGGTTGTGACCCTGCCGTTAGTTCTGCTGGCCATTCCGTCTGTGGTGATTGGTTACATCGCAATCGGCCCGATGGTTTTCGGTGATTACTTTAATGGCGTGATTTTCATCGATCACCATGCTCACCCAGCCATGGAACGTTTTGCCGAGCATTTCCACGGTGCGGCTGCCATGGGTATCCATTCGCTGACTAGTCTGCCGTTCATTCTGGCGTTGTCAGGGGTTGTTGTTTCTTGGTTCTTCTACATGAAGCGCCCGGATATTCCTGCAGCGATACAGCGCCGGTTTTCGGCGATCAATACTCTGCTTGAAAACAAGTATTACTTCGACAAATTCAACGACGTCGTCTTTGCCGGTGGCTCGCGCTTGCTCGGCAAGGCACTTTGGCGTGGCGGCGATGTGGCCGTGATCGATGGCATCATCGTCAATGGCTCGGCCAAGGTCGTCGGATGGATTTCTTCAATCACCCGTTTGTTCCAGACGGGCTACGTCTATCACTACGCTTTCACCATGATCATCGGCGTCTTTGTGCTGATGACCCTGTGGATAAACCGCGCCTAGCGTGAATAATTCACAGAAAAGCAAGGAATAACATGTCGACTTACCCGCTGCTATCTTTCGCCATCTGGATTCCGATCTTTGCCGGTCTGGTGGTGCTCGCCACTGGCTCCGAGCGGAATGCACCGCTGGCACGGATGCTTTCCCTGTTTGGCGCGATTGCCGCATTCCTGGTGACCATTCCGTTATGGACAGGTTTCGATGTTGCCAACGGTGGCATGCAGTTCGTCGAATTGAAGAGCTGGATTCCCCGCTTCAACATCAACTACCACCTCGGGGTTGACGGCATTTCTATGCTGTTTGTCGTGCTCAATGCCTTCATCACCATCATTGTGATTGCTGCTGGCTGGGAGGTTATCCAGACCAAGGTTGCCCAGTACAACGCCGCTTTCCTGATCATGTCCGGCCTGATGAATGGCATCTTCACGTCGCTGGATGGCGTGTTGTTCTATGTCTTCTTCGAGGCATCGCTGATTCCCCTTTACCTGATCATCGGCGTCTGGGGTGGCCCGAACCGCGTCTATGCTGCGTTCAAGTTCTTCCTCTACACGCTGTTTGGCTCGCTGCTGTTCTTGCTCGCCCTGATGTATCTGTTCATCCAGTCCGGTGGAAGTTTCTCCATTCTTGAATGGCACAAGTTGCCAATCGCGCTTGGTCCGCAGATCTGGCTGTTCCTCGCATTCCTGATTGCCTTTGCCGTCAAGGTGCCGATGTGGCCGGTACACACATGGCTGCCGGATGCGCACGTTGAAGCGCCGACCGGTGGTTCCATCGTACTGGCTGCCATTGCGCTGAAGCTCGGTGCGTACGGTTTCCTTCGGTTCAGCCTGCCGATCCTGCCGGACGCGTCGCATGAGTTGTCCAGTCTGGTGGTCGCCCTCTCCCTGATCGCTGTGGTCTATATCGGCTTCGTGGCGCTGGTTCAGGAAGACATGAAAAAGCTGGTGGCCTATTCCTCGATTGCCCACATGGGCTTCGTGACGCTTGGCTTCTTCATGTTCAGCCCCATGGGTGTCGAAGGCGCGCTGGTGCAGATGGTTTCGCATGGTTTCGTCTCCGGCGCGATGTTCTTCTGCATCGGTGTCATGTACGACCGTGTGCATAGTCGCCAGATCGCGGATTACGGTGGTGTGGTGAACAAGATGCCGAAATTTGCCGCTCTGTTCATGCTTTTCACCATGGCGAATGCCGGCCTACCGGCAACTTCCGGCTTCGTCGGCGAGTTCATGGTAATTCTCGGTGCCGTCAAATTCAATTTCTGGGTTGCCTTCGCAGCCGCCAGTTCGATGATCATCGGTGCTGCCTATTCGCTCTGGATGTACAAGCGGGTTATTTTCGGCGACGTAGCCAATCATCACGTCGAAGAGCTGACCGATCTCAACAAGCGCGAGTTCGCCATTCTCGGCGTGCTGGCCATCGCCACCCTGTGGATGGGTCTGTACCCGCAGCCCTTCACCGAAGTCATGCATGCCTCGGTCAATGACCTGCTGCGTCACGTCGCCATCAGCAAGATTCAATAAACGGTAGCCGACATGTTCGACAATTTCGTTGTCCCCAATCTCCTGCCTGCCGCACCGGAAATTTTCCTGGCGGTGATGGCTCTGGCTATTCTGATGATCGATCTGCTGGTCAAGGACAGTCGGCGTACCGTCACTTTCGTTCTGACCCAGCTCACCCTGGTCGGTTGTGCCGTCATCCAGTTCTCAACCAGCACTGGCGAGATCGTCTACACGTTCAGCAACTTGTTCGTCGATGATCTGATGGCCGATCTGCTGAAGCTTTTCCTCTACATGACCATGGTCATCGTGATGTTCTACTCGCGAGCTTACATCATTGACCGTGAGTCGATGAACAAGGGTGAGTACTACGTCCTCGCCCTGTTTGCGACGCTGGGCATGATGGTCATGATCTCCGCCAATCACTTCCTGACTATCTACATCGGTCTCGAACTGCTGTCGCTGTCGCTCTACGCCATGGTCGCCATGAATCGCGATTCCGTGAAGTCCACCGAAGCGGCGATGAAATACTTTGTCCTTGGTGCGCTGGCTTCCGGGCTGCTGCTCTACGGCATGTCGATGATCTACGGTGCGACTGGTACCCTGGAAATCACCGGTGTTGCCGAACGCCTGTATGGTGGTTCGGTGAACAAGTCGGTTCTGGTCTTCGGGCTCGTTTTTCTGGTTTCCGGTCTGGCCTTCAAACTGGGTGTCGTTCCCTTCCACATGTGGATTCCGGACGTCTATCACGGTGCGCCGACCTCGGTTACCCTGCTGATCGGTTCCGCCCCCAAGCTCGCTGCCTTCGCCATCGTCATGCGTCTGCTGGTCAACGGCATGATCACCATGGCCGCAGACTGGCAAGCGATGCTGATCATTCTTTCAGTGCTGTCGATGGCCGTCGGTAACCTCGCCGCCATTGCCCAGACCAACCTCAAGCGCATGCTGGCTTATTCGGCTATCTCGCACATGGGTTTCATGCTGCTCGGCATCACTACCGGCGTGGTCAGTGGTGACGCGCGTTATGCCCTTAATGCCTACAGCTCGGCGATGTTCTATGTGATCGCTTACGTGCTGATGAGCCTCGGCACTTTCGGCATGATCCTGCTCATGGCCCGCGCCGGTTTTGAAGCCGAGGAGATCGAAGACTTCAAGGGCCTCAACAAGCGCAGCCCGTGGTTCGCCGGCATCATGCTCATGCTCATGTTCTCAATGGCTGGTGTGCCGTTCTTCATCGGTTTTTTCGCCAAGTTCTCGGTACTGCAGGCTGTCGTTGCCGCCGACTACATGTGGCTGGCGATTGTTGCGGTGCTGTTCTCACTGATAGGCGCCTTCTACTACCTGCGCGTCGTCAAGGTCATGTACTTTGATGCCCCGGCTGACGACACCCCGCTGACTGCGCCGCTCGACATGCGCATCCTGATTTCAGCCAATGGGCTGGCGGTCGCCTTCCTGGGTATTTTCCCGCAGGTCATCATGTCGCTGTGTGCCTACGCGCTGCTGCGTTCGCTCTGATTTCAGACTGAACCACGTTTTGAAAACGCCCCGCTGGTCGGGGCGTTTTGCTTTCAGGAGATTGCCATGTCACATGATGCCCATCTGATTGAATCGGAAGTTTTCAGCGAAACGGTTTTCAAGGGCGTTTTGCTTGAAGTTCGCAAAGACCAGGTGCTGCTGCCAAACGGCAAGGAGTCACTGCGGGAATACATCGTTCATCCCGGGGCGGTGGTGATCATGGCGTTTCTTGATAACGGCAACTTGCTGTTCGAGCGTCAATTCCGCTATCCGCTGCGGCGGGTTTTCCTCGAACTGCCGGCCGGGAAGATTGACCATGGCGAAGCGACCATCGATACGGCGCGTCGTGAATTGCTTGAGGAAACCGGCTACGTCGCCAGCGAATGGGAATACCTCGGACTCATGCACCCATGTATTGGCTACTCCGATGAGCGGATCGAGATTTTTGCCGCGCGTGGCCTGCATCTTGCCGGAGAGAAGCAACTCGACCACAACGAGTTTCTTGAGGTTGTCGAGCTTTCGCCTGAAGCCGCCAGGCAAGCGATCTGGAGCGGCCAGATTACCGATGCCAAAACGATCACGTCCTTGTTCTGGCTCGATCGCCCCTGAGGCCTGGATCAGCCAGTATTTGGAAAATGCCTGTTTTAGCCCGTTGACCGCAGCACTGCCTTCCAGTCTCAGGCTCGGGTGGCAAGCACCTCGTCAACCCGGTTCCTTTCCATATCCATGATCTCGAAATGCCAGCCGCCCCAGTCAAAGGACTCGGTCTTCTTGGGAATCCGCCCGAGATGGACGATTACGAAGCCACCGACGGTGTGGTAATTCCCCAGATCTTCCTCGGGTAGCTCCTTGATCCCGAGCAACTGCTTCATTTCATCGATCGCCAGCAAACCGTCAAGGAGCCAGCTGCCATCGGTTCTTTGCAGCGCCAGTGGAGTTTCGGCTGCGCCGGAGAGAACATCGCCGACCACCGTTCCCATCAGGTCGGAAAGGGTGACCAAACCTTCGGTCGCACCGAATTCGTTGGCAACCAGAGCACTTTGCGTCTGGTTGGCCTTGAAAAACTCCAGTAGTCCGATCAACGACAGCGTTCCCGGAACATAGTGTGGTGGCGATGGGGAAAGCTTGCCGAAATCGAGGCTGTTGCCATTCAGCACCTCCTGCAGCAATTCTCGACTTTCGACGAACCCCAGGGCGTTGGCAACGCCTCCCTTGCAGATCAGAAAACGTGACACCCCTCTCTGCTGCAGGACTCTCATGTTCTCCTCGCGCGGCAAACTGAGATCGAGGCAAACAATGTCAGCCGCTGGCGTCATGATTCCCGCAACGCGTCGGTTATCGAGGCGAAAGACGTTGCCGAGAATCTCGCTCTCGGTCTGATCCAGATTCCCCTGTTTGCGTCCAGCTTCGATCAGGAAGCGTATTTCATCGGCAGCCGTGGCTTCGGCCGAGGTCTTTACCGGGAACCAGCCAAGCACCAGATCCGCAGTTTTCGAAACAATGACCACCAAGGGGTATGCCAGAGTGAGCAGCAAGGTAATCAGTCCAGCCATCGCCTCGGCGACGGCCTCCGGATTGGCCAGGGCAAGCCGCTTGGGGATGACTTCGCCAAAGACGATGGAAAAGAAGGTGATCACAGTGACCACGGCGCCGAGGGCAATAGCGTAGGCAAAACTGTTCAGGGCGGGCGCCAATTCGATGACCCAAGCCTCCAGACGAGGCACCCAGAGTGCTTCGCCATAGACCCCGGAGAGCATGGCAAGGGCGGTAATACCAAGTTGGGTGGTCGCTAGCAGACGGCTGGCATGCTGGCGAAAGCCGAGCACAGCGGCTGCGGCAGCCGAGCCATGTTCCGCACGCATGGCCAGATGGGAGATGCGGCTGGCACCGACCGCCATTTCCGCCATGGCCAGAACGCCACAACTGAGAATGAGTGCTACCAGTATCCAGATTTCCATTGCAGCCTCCGTTGATTCAGCGCTGGTGAGTCGGGCGCTGTGTCGATACCTTCATTCTACTGGTAACGGCTGCGGCATTTCGGGCGACAGGACTTACTTCGAGAGGCTGCGCATGGCGCGTTCCAGACCATCAATGGTCAGCGGAAACATGCGTTTGCCTGTCAGTTGCTGCAACATCTGGATTGATGGCGTGTAAGCCCAATGTGCTTCCGGTAGCGGGTTGAGCCAGGCCGCATGTGACCAGGTGGTCAGCAGGCGTTCCATCCAGACAGCGCCCGTCTCCTCGTTCCAGTGTTCAACGCTGCCCCCGGGGCGGGCTATTTCGTAGGGGCTCATGCTGGCGTCGCCGACGAAGACCAGTTTGTAATCCGGCCCGTAGGTGTGGATGACATCCCAGGTCGACAGCTTCTGGTCGTGACGCCGCCGATTGTCTTTCCATACCCCTTCATAAACGCAGTTATGGAAATAGAAGTGCTCGAGATGCTTGAACTCCGAACGAGCGGCTGAGAACAATTCCTCGCAGGCCTGAATGTGGTCATCCATCGAGCCGCCAATGTCGAGGAACAACAATACCTTGACCGCATTGTGGCGCTCCGGGCGCAGATGAAGGTCCAGCCAGCCACCATTGCGGGCGGTCCCGGCAATCGTGTCGTCAAGATCAAGTTCAGTTGGGGCGCCTTTGCGGGCAAAGCGACGCAGGCGGCGCAAAGCTACCTTGATATTGCGTACACCAAGATCGACCGAATCATCCAGATTGCGAAATTCACGCTGATCCCATACCTTGATCGCCGTGCGGTTGCCGACCGACTCACCGCCAATGCGCACACCTTCCGGGTTGTAGCCGCCGTGACCGTAAGGCGAGGTGCCTGCCGTACCTATCCACTTGCTGCCGCCGGAATGGCGTTCCTTCTGTTCCGCCAGTCGCTGCTTAAGTTGCTCGAAGATTTTCTCGTAACTGAGCTTCTGCAATTTCGCGCGATCGGCTTCTGAAAGGTGACGACGCGCTGCCAGTTCCAGCCATTCCTCGGGCACTAGCGGTTCAAAGCCGGGCAGGGCTTCAATCCCGCGAAAGTACTCACCGAAGGCGCGGTCGAAACGATCATAAAGCGCCTCATCCTTGACCAGCAGGGCGCGTGAGAGCAGGTAAAAATCATCCAGACTGCCACTGACCAGCCGCGCCTCCAGCGCTTCGAGCAGAGCCAGCAGCTCATTGGTAGAAACCGGGAGCTGCCGTGCCTTCAGATGCAGGAAAAAATCGACCAGCATTTACGGTTACTTACGGCGATTCATGAAAGCCAGACGTTCAAAGAGATGCACATCCTGTTCGTTCTTGAGCAGGGCGCCATGCAGTGGCGGAATGGCATCCTTCGCCTCCTTGGCGCGCAGGGCTTCAGGCGGAATATCCTCGGCCAGCAGCAGCTTCAGCCAGTCGATCAGTTCGCTGGTTGAAGGCTTCTTCTTCAGGCCGGGCACCTCGCGCAGGTCGAAAAAAACTTCCAGCGCCTCCTTCAGCAACTCGTGCTTGAGCACAGGGAAGTGCACGGCGACGATGCGCTGCATGGTTTCCCGGTCCGGAAACTTGATGTAATGGAAAAAGCAGCGGCGGAGGAAGGCATCCGGCAGTTCCTTCTCGTTATTCGAGGTGATGATGATCAAGGGCCGGTGCTTCGCCTTGATCGTCCGGTGCAACTCGTAGCAATGGAATTCCATGCGGTCGAGTTCGCGCAGCAGATCGTTGGGGAACTCGATGTCAGCCTTGTCGATCTCGTCGATCAGCACCACCGACGGCTGATCGCACTCGAAGGCCTGCCAGAGAATGCCATGCACGATGTAGTGGCTGATGTCCTCGACGCGCGGATCGCCGAGCTGCGAGTCACGCAGGCGGGACACGGCATCGTATTCGTACAGCCCCTGCTGCGCCTTGGTCGTCGATTTGATATGCCACTGGAAGAGCGGCATGTTCAGCGCGCTGGCCACCTCCTCGGCGAGTAGCGTCTTGCCCGTGCCCGGCTCGCCCTTGATCAGCAACGGGCGTTGCAGGGCGATGGCGGCATTGACTGCCAGGGTCAGGTCGCGGGTGGCGACGTAGGTTTCGGTACCTTCGAATTTCATGGGGCCCACCAAAGAGAAAGCCCACCATCCTTGCGGCGGTGGGCTTTTGTTACGGATTGAGTGTAGCGTTTAGCCGCAGCTTCCCACGGCGCCGCAGGCGGTACAGAAATCACAGCCATCCTTGCGGATCATGGTGTGGTTGCCGCATTCACCGCACAACTTGCCTTGCGTCGGATGCACCTTATTGCTGGTGGTGTCTTCCGGCGCTTCGAGGATACCCATTTGCTGCAGCGGGAAGCCGGCTTCGTCGAGGATGCCGAGCATGGCGTAGCGGTGGATGATCAGCTGGGCGATATAGGCCACTGTGGACGGATAGGTCTGCTGCTTGCGCGAGCCGGGGACGAAGGCCATGAAGTCACCAAGCGGCTCCGGGTAATCGAGCAACTTGCGCAGCTTCATGCCGATCCAAGCCGGGTCAAGGACACGCATGTCGAGCGATAGGAGCTTGGAGAGGCCGTCGAGTGCGCGCGGGTAGTTGCCGGAGAGCCACATCGAGTAAGGGCGGGTGACGCCGTCCGGCAGGGTGATTTCCTTGAGGCCAAGGACGAAGTCTTCACCACTTGATGGGTTGGTGACGTCGACCGTCCAGGACAGCGTGCCATCGGTGCCGGTCTTCGGCTCCTTGGTGCTGAACAGGGCATCCTTCACCGGCGTCGGGCCTTCATGCTTGAAGGCACCGAGCTGTTCGCAACGCCAGCGGATGATCTGGGCCATGGCCGAGACGACCGAAGGCATGCGCTTGCGTTCGCCATGCGGCGGCATCGGCAGTTCGAAGGCGTCGCCCGGGGTCTTGGCCAGGGTATCCAGTTTCATTTCCAGCCAGCCGGCATCGTTGGCGCGCATATCCATCGACAATGTCTTGGCGACGGCACCGAGGCCGCGCGGCTCGGCCGGGCCGTTGGCCCAGACTTCGAACGGCCAGGCTCGGCCTTCCGGCTCGACGTGGCCAACGAACAGGGCAAACTTGCCGATTGGCGAGTCGAGCATGTAGGTCCAGCACAGGTTGCCTTCCGGCAGGTTCGGGCGGCCCGGCCAGCGCAAGCTGGCCAGCACCGGGGCCGGCAGGTTCTTGATCGACAGGCGGCGATTGGCGTCGGAGACGAAATCCTGCGGCGACTTGGCATCGGCGGCAGCGGCTGCTTCGGCGGCGCTCGGCTCGGGGGTGACGGAGAGCACGGAGCCGAGGATGCTGTTCGGACGGTAGGTGGCCAGACCCTTGAGGCCGGATTTCCAGGCGCTCATGTAGAGGTCCTGGAAGTCTTCGTAGGGGTAGTCACCCGGTACGTTGACGGTCTTCGAGATGGCGGTGTCGATGTGCGGGGCAACGGCGGCAACCATGTCCTTGTGCGCTGCAGCTGAGATTTCCAGCGCCGTGACGAAGTAGTCCGGCAACTTGGTGACATCGCCGCCGATGTGCTTGTAGTAGCGCCAGGCGTAATCCTCAACCGAATACTCTTTCAGCGTGCCGTCCGGCATGCGCTTCTTGCGGTTGTAGGTCCAGGAGAAAGGTGGTTCGATGCCGTTCGAGGCGTTGTCGGCGAAGGCCAGCGAAATGGTGCCGGTCGGGGCGATCGACAGCAGGTGCGAGTTGCGCAGGCCATGCTTGCGGATTTCGGCCTTGACGTCACCCGGCAGGCGGGAAGCAAAGTTGCCGCCGGAAAGATAGAGCTCCGCATTGAACAGCGGGAAGGCGCCGCGTTCCTTGGCCATCTCGACTGAGTAGAGATAGGCGGTGTCGCGCATCTGTTCGGTGATCCGGGTGGCCATGGCGCGGGCTTCCGGCTTGTCGTAACGCAGGCGCAGCATGACCAGTGCGTCGCCCAGGCCGGTAAAGCCGAGACCGATCCGACGCTTGTTGGCGGCTTCCTGCTGCTGGCGCTCAAGCGGCCAGTGAGTGGCATCGAGGACGTTGTCCAGCATGCGGGTCGAGATGCGGCAAACTTCGGAGAATTCGTCGAAATCGAACGCGGCCTGCTCGGAGAAGGGATGGCGGACGAACAGGGTGAGGTTGATTGAGCCCAGGCAGCAGCAGCCATACGGCGGCAGTGGCTGTTCGGCGCAGGGATTGGTCGCCTCGATCACTTCGCAGTAATTTAGGTTGTTGTCCTTGTTCATCCGGTCGAGGAACAGGATGCCTGGCTCGGCGTGGTCATAGGTGGATTTCATCACCTGATCCCACAGGTCGCGGGCGCGCATCTTGCGGTAGACCCACTGGCCATCCTCGCGCTGATAGGCGCCGGAGGATTTCATTTCGCCATTCGGTTCAGCGCGGTGGGTCAGTTCGACTTCGGTGTCGGCATCAACTGCTTCCATGAAGGCGTCGGTGACACCGATGGAAATGTTGAAATTGGAGAGGTCACCCTTGTCCTTGGCGTGGATGAAGACTTCGATATCCGGATGGTCGCAGCGCAGCACGCCCATCTGGGCACCACGGCGGGCACCGGCGGATTCGACGGTCTCGCAGGAGCGGTCAAAAACACGCATGTAGGAAACCGGGCCGGATGCGCGCGACTGGGTACCCTTGACGCGGGCGCCCTGCGGCCGGATGCTGGAAAAATCATACCCGACGCCGCCGCCACGGCGCATGGTTTCAGCGGCTTGGGCCAGCGCGGTATAGATGCCCGGCTTGCCATCGGTGTTTTCAACGATGGAGTCACCAACCGGTTGGACGAAGCAGTTGATCAGCGTCGCCTGCAGGTCGGTGCCGGCGGCGGAATTAATCCGGCCGGCCGGAATGAAACCGTTTTCCTGTGCCCACAGGAATCTGTTTTCCCAATGTGCCCGATCCTTCTCCTGCTCGACCTGAGCCAGCGCATAAGCGACGCGTTTGCGGACGTCGTGCACACTGGTTTCCTTACCCTTGGCATATTTTTCAATCAGCACTTCGCCCGAAATTTCCTGCTCTTGCAGGGGGGCGAACTGTGGCGGCGCAGGGATGTCAGTCAGTGAAAGTTGTTCGGTTACCGGGCCCATTTTTTGCTCCTCGAAATGGCTGCGTTAAACATGCTTGTTTGTTTTTGAATGACGAGCAATCTACTAGATATAGTAGGTCATTGCAATCCGTTGACTAGATACGGTGTTTTGTGCCGAGCCGGAAAGCTCCTTGTCATGCAGCCGAAAAGCCCGAAAAAACAAAGCCCCGGCACCTTTCGGTGGCGGGGCCTGGGGTAAAAAATATTTTTGTTCAGAGAGCGAGAAGCGTCTGCGCGTGGTGGGCCATCATCCACTCTTCATTGGTCGGAATGACCAGCACATCGACGCTGCTGTTGCCGGCGCCAATATGGATTTCATGGCGGGCATTGGCTTCCGGATTCAGGCGAATACCCAGCCAGTCCAGCTGCAAACAGACCCGGCGGCGGACTTCGGCGGCGTGTTCGCCGATACCGCCGGTGAACACCAGCGCATCAATGCCGCCTGAGGCTGCTGCCAGCGATCCCAGTTCGCGAACGATGCGGTAGCAGAAGAGATCGACTGCCTCTTGAGCTTCCGGCTTGTCGCTGGCGAGCAGGGTGCGCATGTCCTGGCTGATGCCGGAGACGCCGAGCAGGCCGGATTCCTTGTAGAGCATCCTGGTCATGTCCTTGACCGACAGATTCTTGGTCTCCATCAGGTGCAGGATGACGCCCGGATCGAGGTTGCCGCAACGAGTTCCCATGACCAGACCATCAATGGTCGAGAAGCCAAGCGTCGTGGCGACGCACTTGCGATTGACCATGGCGGCCATGCTGGCACCGTTGCCGAGGTGGGCCACAACAACGCGGCCATTGGCGCGGGTCGAGTGCTCTGGCAGGGCGCGGGCAATGAATTCGTACGACAGGCCATGAAAACCGTAGCGTTTGATGCCTTCTGCGGTCAACGCCCGTGGCAGGCCAAAAGCCTGGGCGACGTCGGGCTGGCTGCGGTGGAAGGCGGTGTCGAAGCAGGCCACTTGCGGAACGCTGGGCAGCAGGCTTTGCAGAGCGCGGATGCCGGCGACGTTGTGCGGTTGATGCAGCGGTGCCAGCGGCACGAAGCTGGTCAGGTGGCCAAGAACGGTATCGTCAACAATCGTCGGATGCGAGTAGCGGTCGCCACCATGCACCACCCGATGGCCAACAGCGACGATTTCCCAATCGCCATGGCTGGCGGTGAACCACTTGAGCAGGGCATCGAAAGCCAGTGCATGGCTGACTTGCTGGCCGGCCAAAGTCTGGTCGGCGATGCGTTCGCCAGCGGTATTCTTGGCAACCATTTTGGTTGCATCGGTGCCGATACCATCGATCTGGCCGGAAACTTCGGCGTCCGGAGAAATCGGGTGGGCGAGCGGAAAGAGTGCGAATTTGATGGATGACGATCCAGCGTTGATCGTCAGAATGCCTTGTTTCATGTCAGGTATTTCCCTTTTTGCGGTTGGCGTGGGCGACGAGCGCTGCGATGACGCAGGAGGCCGTGCGGGTTTCGGCGGAGTCGGCGCGGCTGGTCAGCACGATGGGCACACGGGTGCCCAGCACGATGCCGGCAGTGAGTGCGTTGGCCAGGTATTCAAGCTGTTTGGCGACCATGTTGCCGGATTCGAGATCAGGCACGACGAGGATTTCGGCATGGCCGGCAACGGCTGACTTGATGCCCTTGGTCTTGGCGGCGACGATGGAGACGGCGTTGTCAAAGGCCAGCGGGCCATCGAGGATGCCGCCACGAATCTGGCCGCGATCAGCCATCTTGCACAGGGCTGCAGCATCGAGCGTGGACTGGATTTTCGGATTGACTGTTTCGACTGCCGACAGGATGGCAACCTTGGGTTCCGGTATGCCGATAATGTGGGCCAGGTCGATGGCGTTCTGGATGATGTCGACCTTGTCTTCCAGCGTCGGGGCAATGTTGATGGCGGCGTCGGTAATCAGTAGCGGCCGGTGGTAGGTCGGCACATCCATGACGAAAACGTGGCTGATCCGCCGCGCAGTACGCAGGCCGTTGGCGCGGGAGACTACTTCGCCCATCAGTTCGTCGGTGTGCAGGCTGCCCTTCATCAGAGCTTCGCAATCGCCGGTACGGACCAGCGAGACGGCGATCGCCGCCGAATCATGGCTGTGGGCAGCATTGACGATGCGGATGCCGTGCAGGTCGATGCCAAACTCTTCGGCAACGGAGCGAATTTTTGATTCAGGACCGACCAGAATCGGTTCGATGATGCCTTCGTGGAAGGCGATGACCGGACCCTTCAGGGATTCCCGGTCGCAGGGGTGGGCAACCGCCGTCGGAATCGGCTCCAGGCCTTTGACGCGGGAAAGCAGGTGGGTATAGCGCTCGTACTTGTCGTCGATGCGCACCTGCGGCATGTGCACTGCCTGCAGATGGGAAACCTTTTCGCTCGGCGCCAGTACTTCGGCGGTGCCACGTACGACCTGCAGACCTTCCTGGTTGGTACAGACGCAATCCAGCACGACATGCCGGTTATGGTCGAATTTCTGTTTGGCGGTGACGGTAATGGTGATGGTGTCGCCTATCGTGACCGGTCGGGCGAAATGCAGCGTCTGGTCGATCAGGATGGTGCCGGGGCCGGGGAACTGGGTGCCGAGTACGGTCGATATCAGCGAGCCGCTCCACATGCCGTGGGCAATGACTTCGCGGAACATGCCGCTTTCCGAGTACTCCGGGTCGACGATACTAGGGTTGATGTCGCCGGTCAGGATGGCGAACAGCTTGACATCCTCGGGCATCAGCGTCCGAACCAGACTGGACGAATCACCAATGTGGATTTCGTCGTAAATCTTGTTGATCAGATAGCGTTTTTCATTGTTCTCATGCATGGACTTGCTCCCCGGTAAGGACATGAACCCGCAGGTTCAATGATGACGCTCCAAGTATAGTGTGCTGCGTCGCAGCAAACAACGTGGCGCACAGGTGGCGGAGCTTGTTCGGTGCGCTTCTCTGGCCAAGGGTCAAACTGATTTCAGGATGCGGTTTCACTTGTGCACTCGCAGCACGATTGATTCAGCGCCAAGGCCTCGGAAATCAGGCGATGCGTTGTGCCGTCCGGCGGTCGTGTACCGCAGCCTTGAGGGGAACGTCGATTTCCAGCTTCGGATGCAGCACCGTCAGCCGGTCAATCACCCAATGATTGGCTTCGTAGGTAAATTCGCGGGCAGCCAGTGGGGCGCCGGAATAGGCCGAGACGAAAAGGGCGACGGCGGCAGAACGGCTGACCCCGTATTCGCAATGCACCATCATCGAAATTTCGAAAGGTGCGGCTTGCAGTTCCATCACGAAATTGTTGATCTGGCAGGCCATCAGGTGATCGAACAGCCCGGGCTGGGATGGCTGGTACTCGTCGGCCGGCACCGCATCAAAGAAGGACAGGCGCAGGACATGACGAAACATCGGATCGAGCTTGGCTTCCGGCGTTGTCGGGTCGGTGATCGAAATCACTGCCATGTAGGGGTTGCCGGCCAGTGATTCAGCCAGTTCGCGTGACGCGTATGCAACGTGTGTGATCGTCATGATCCGGAAATGCCTTTATGGAAGCGCGCCGGGAACAGGTGAGCCGGGTGGTGCGTGAAATCCGCGAGGTCAGGTGCGAACCATGCCATCGGGGATGTTGTTTCGTTGTGACGGTTCATTCCATGAACACCGGGTCGGAGAACACCAGCGTGCCGTCCTTGCGCATCATCAGGTTGTCAGCCTTGATCAGGTCGGGCAGGGCGTCGTACTCCTTGGCGAACTCTTCCAGTGCCTTCAGTGACTGCTGCACGGTTTCTGACCAGCCCATCGGCGTCACGGCGATGTGATGCAGGGCAATCCGCCCCATGTCCTGGGCCAGGTTGCGCCACATCATGCATGCGTCGAAGTAGGAGGTGGAAATCTTGGTCGCGGCTTCGGCGGCGTCGCCGCCAACGGGTAGCGGGTAGAGTTTTTCCACTTCAACAATATAAAAGGGAAACCCGCGACTGGAGCGGCCGGTCGTGCCATGGTCGGCATAGACAATCGGAAAATGGTGACCGGTCGGTCGGTCGGGTGCCGTGTAATAGGCGTAGTCAGTCGGTGAGGAAAGAACTTTGAAGACTCGCTCCTCTCCATCAACGACATCACCATCGAGAACGATGGTGCTTTCACCGCGACCTATCTCTTTCCTTCCATTGAGGAGGGGATGGTCGGGTACCTGGTCGGCAATGAGTTCGCCGCAATTGGGTTCCATGATTTGCTCCACGCCAGTCGGCCTGTTGATCAAAGCAGACCGCGAGGACACAGACCGGCTGTGCCCTGCGGGTGCTTCCGGCTACTGGGTCAGGCGACGATGTGGGCGCCGCCGTCGACGTAGATTGTCTGCCCGGTCATGCCGGACGAGCCGGATGTGCACAGGAAGGCGGTCAGGGCGCCAACTTCTTCAATGGTGACCGTGCGGCCGAGCGGTGCCTTGTCGGCGTCGGATTCCAGCAACTTGTTGAAGTTGGTGATACCGGATGCAGCGCGCGTCATGATCGGGCCGGGCGACACGGCGAAGACACGAATGCCCTTGGGGCCGAGATCGTAAGCCATGTAGCGGACGGCTGATTCAAGCGCCGCCTTGATGATGCCCATGACGCCGTAGTTGCGTACGACGCGCTCGGCACCGAGGTAGGACATGGTGATCAGCGAGCCACCTTCGGACATCAGCGGCTCAACGGCCTTGGCCATGCGCAGGAAGCTGTGGCAGGAGATGTTCATGGCTGAATCGAAGCCGGCTTCGGAGGTGTCGATGACACGGCCGTGCAGGTCTTCAGCTTCGCAGAATGCCATTGAGTGAATGGCGAAGTCGAGTTGACCAAATTCGGTACCGCACTTTTCGATGACGGCTTCGAGGCTGCCCGGTTGGGTAACGTCGAGCTTCTCGAAGATCCTGGCGCCCAGAGCTTCGGCCAGTGGCTGGGTGTATTTGGCGGTCTTGTCGTTCTGGTAGGTCAGGGCGATATCGGCACCGAGGGCGCGCACGGCCTTGGCGACGGCAAAAGCGATCGACTTGTCGTTGGCGATGCCGGTAATCAGGCCCTTCTTTCCAGCCAGCGGCAACAGGTGGCTGGTCTGTGCCAGCGTAGATTGTTCATTTGAGGTATTCATGCTGTTTTTCCTTCCAGATTTTGGTCATTATTATTGGTGCAATGCACCATCCAGGACCGTCAAGCTTGCATTAACGGGCGCTAATGCATGCTGTGCTGCAGCATTATTGTTGCACATTCCGGTTGCAAATTGGTGACAATCGCTTGGTATGCCATTGGCAACGGCGATAACCACAGCAGAGGTTGACCTTGCGCAATAATATTTGTCATCGATTGGTGCTAGGCTCTTCGTTGTCTTGTGTGATTCACGGGAGGTTGTCGTGGCAATGACTGATATGCATGTCGAAGCAGTGGCGGGGATTGTTGATCGTGTCGTCGCCCGCTATCGGCGCGATCCCACCTGCATGGTGCAAATCCTGCGCGAAGTGCAGGAAGCCTGCGACTGGATTCCACCGGAAGCCATTGATCGCATGCAGGTAACGCTGGGGGTGCCGCGTACCAAGATTGAGGGCGTGGCTGGTTTTTACTCCTTTTTCTACACACAGCCGCGCGGCAAATACCGGATTCTCTTTTCCGACAATATTACCGACCGCATGCAAGGCAATCTGGCGCTGATGGAGCGCCTGTGCAACAACCTGTGGATCGAGCCCGGCAAGGTCTCGGAAGATGGCCTGGTCAGTGTCGACAAGACTTCCTGCACCGGCATGTGCGATCAGGGGCCGGCCATGCTGGTCAATAATCGTGCTGTGACGCGGTTGACCGCAGCACGCATCGACGAAATCGCCGAGCTGGTGCGCAACAAGACGTCGCTGGCCGAATGGCCCGCTGATTATTTCAAGGTTGAAGACAACATCCGCAAGCCTGACATCATGCTTTCTTCGCAGATGCAGCCGGGCGACGCCTTGCGCGCCGCACGTGAACGGGTGCCAAGTGATGGCCTGATGTCTTCCAATATGCGTTCCTGGCGCGAAGGCCTGCCTTCCGGCCTCGGCGGGCCGGCTGCGATGCTCGATGAAATCAAGCGCGCCAATCTGCGTGGCCGCGGCGGTGCCGGTTTTACCACCGGCCTGAAGTGGGAGGCCTGCCGGAATGCACCGCTGAAGGCGGGGCATCAGCGCTTCGTTGTCTGCAATGCCGACGAAGGCGAGCCCGGAACCTTCAAGGACCGAGTGTTGCTGACTTCTTATGCAGATCTGGTCTTCGAGGGCATGACCGTCGCCGCATACGTGATTGGGGCGCGCCGCGGGTTCCTTTACTTGCGCGGTGAATACCGCCACCTGCTCGAACCGCTCAATGCCGTGCTCGAACGGCGCCGCAAGGAAAACCTGCTGGGGCCCAACATCATCGGCATTCCCGGCGGTGATTTCGACATCGAAATTCACCTCGGTGCCGGCGCCTACATCTGCGGCGAGGAGTCGGCGTTGATCGAATCGCTTGAAGGCAAACGCGGCACACCGCGCAACCGGCCACCTTTTCCGGTAACCAATGGTTATCTTGACCAGCCGACCATCGTCAATAACGTCGAAACCTTCGCCGCAGCCTCGTTGATCGCCTTAAACGGCGGTGAGTGGTATGCCGCCATCGGCACCAAGCATTCGGCCGGCACCAAGATATTGTCGGTCTCCGGAGACTGTGAGCGGCCGGGGCTCTACGAATACCCGTTTGGCGTCAGTATTCGCCAGGTGCTTGAGGATTGCGGCGCCAGCGACACGCAGGCGGTTCAGGTCAGCGGGCCGTCCGGGTTCTGTGTTGCACCGGACGAATTCGACCGTACCATCGGCTTCGAGGATATTCCGACTGCCGGGGCATTCACAATTTTCAACAACACTCGAGACATGTTCGAAGTAGCCCGCAACTATGTCCATTTCTTCCAGCATGAAAGCTGTGGTTTCTGTACCCCGTGCCGGGTCGGTACTTCGCTGCTGAAGAACCTGATGGACAAACTGCACAATGGCTGCGGTTCACCGTACGACTTCGCCGAAATCGAGAAGCTCAACCAGTTGCTGCAATCGATGAGCCACTGCGGTTTGGGGCATACCGCCTGCAACCCGGTGCTCGATACCATCGCCAAGTTCCGCCCTGCTTACGAAAAGCACATGGTGCAGCAGGACTTTGCCCCGGCCTTCGATCTGGACCGGGCGTTGGCCGCAGCACGACAAATGACCGGCCGAGACGACGCGGCGGCACACATCATCAAGGAAGAATTCGGGGAGGACGCATGAGCCAGACCTTCACACTCGACGGCAAGTCCATTCCTTTCGAGGATGGTCAGACCATCATGCAGGCAGCGACCAAGGCCGGGGTGTTCATCCCGCATCTTTGTTATCACCCGGAATTCAAGCCGCATGGATCGTGCAAACTTTGCACCGTCAAGGCCAATGGCCGGCAGACTGCTTCATGCACGATGCGCGCGATGGCTGGCATGGTCGTTGAAAGCGAAACCGAGGAAATCAACGCCGAACGCCGGGCACTGACCCAGATGCTGTTCGTCGAAGGCAATCATTTCTGCCCCTCGTGCGAAAAGAGCGGCCACTGTCAATTGCAGGCCACGGCCTACCATTTGGGCATGATGTCGCCGCATTTCGATCACTTTTTCCCGAATCGTGCGGTAGACGCCTCGCATCCCGAGGTTTTGCTCGACTTCAACCGCTGCATTCTTTGTTCGCTGTGCGTCCGGGCCAGCCGTGATGTCGATGGCAAGAATGTCTTTGCACTGTCTGGTCGTGGCATCAAGACGCATCTGATCGTCAATGCCAAGTCCGGCAAACTGTCTGACACTGACTTCTCGCTGGCCGACAAGGCGGCGCAGGTCTGCCCGGTTGGCGTCATCCTGACCAAGCGCAAGGGCTTTGCCGTGCCGATCGGCGAGCGCTCCTATGACAAACAGCCCATCGGCGAAACCGTGGAGGGCCGATGACATGACCGCGCCCAAGAAAAAGCTGAAAGTTGCCACCACTTCCCTGGCTGGCTGTTTCGGTTGCCATATGTCCTTTCTCGACATCGACGAGCGGCTGTTTACGCTGCTCGAACACATCGAGTTCGACCGTTCGCCGCTGACCGACATCAAGACCTGCAGCCCGGACTGTGATATCGGCATTATTGAAGGCGGCTTGTGCAATGCCGAAAACGTCCACGTCCTGCGCGAGTTTCGCAAGAACTGCAAGATTCTGATCGCCATTGGCGCCTGCGCCATCAATGGCGGCCTGCCGGCCCAGCGAAACCATTTGCAGCTGACAGCCATCCTTGAAGAGGTCTATCACTCCGGTCCCGGGCTGGCCAACGGCATGATTCCGAACGATCCGGAATTGCCGCTGCCGCTCAACAAGGTGCACCCGATTCATGAGGTGGTGAAGGTCGATTTCTTCATCCCCGGCTGCCCGCCGTCGGGTGATGCAATCTGGAAGGTGCTGACCGATCTGCTGGCCGGCCGCGAACCTGAATTGGGCCACGGCCTGATGCACTACGATTAATCGAGGTGGAACAATGACTTACAACCTGGAAACTGCCGAGCATCCCGAGCGCCTGCGCCGTGTGGCGATTGATCCCGTCTCCCGAGTCGAGGGGCACGGCAAGGTCACCATCCTGCTCGATGACCAGAACAAGGTGCATCAGGTCCGCCTGCACATTGTCGAGTTTCGCGGCTTCGAGAAATTCATCCAGGGCCGACCGTACTGGGAAGTGCCGGTCATGGTCCAGCGCCTGTGCGGCATCTGCCCGGTGTCGCACCATCTGGCCGCCTCCAAGGCGCTCGATATCATCGTTGGTGCCAAGAAGCTCACGCCGGCCGCCGAGAAGTTGCGCCGCCTGATGCATTACGGCCAGATGCTGCAATCACATGCGCTGCATTTCTTCCATCTTTGTTCGCCTGATCTGCTCTTCGGTTTCGACAGTGATGTCACCAAACGCAACATTGTTGGTGTGGCCGCGGCGCATCCGGAAATCGCCAAGCGTGGCGTGCTGCTGCGCAAGTTTGGCCAGGAAGTCATTCGTGTCACCGCCGGCAAGCGCGTGCATGGCACCGGTGCCGTGCCGGGCGGCATGAACAAATGCCTGACGGTGGCCGAGCGGGACGAACTGCTGAAGGACATCTATCACATCGTCCAGTGGTCACGCGATGCGGTGCACCTGATCCAGAAGGTACATATTCAGGATCCTGGCCTCTACAACAGCTTTGGTATCTTCCGCTCCAATTTCATGTCCATCGTCGGTCATAACGGTGATCTCGACTTCTATCACGGCACGCTGAGGGCCCGTGACGATAACGGCAAGATGATCTTCGACGGCGTCGATTACCAGCAGTACGACAAATACATTGAAGAAGAAGTCCGTTCATGGAGCTACATGAAGTTTCCGTACTTCAAGTCGCTCGGCAAGGAACATGGCTGGTACAAGGTTGGTCCGCTGGCCCGGGTGCAGAACTGCAACCAGATTTCGACGCCCTTCGCCGAACACGAGCGCAAGGAGTTCGTCGATTACGCTGGCGGCACGCCGATGCACGCGCCGCTCGCCTATCACTGGACACGGATGATCGAGATGTTGCACGCTGCCGAAGTCATCAAGGATCTGCTGCATGACGACGATCTGCTCAGCGACAACCTGATGGTTGAAGGTGAGCGCCAGTCGGAAGGCGTCGGCGTCATCGAAGCGCCGCGCGGCACGCTGTTCCACCATTACCGGGTCGATGAAAACGACCTGATCACGATGGCCAACCTGATTGTTTCAACCACCAACAACAATCAGGCGATGAACGAAGCCGTACGCCACGTGGCACGTCGCTACCTGAACGGCCGCGAGGTCACGGAAGGCCTGCTCAATCACATCGAAGTGGCGATTCGCGCCTTTGACCCATGCCTGTCCTGTGCCACGCACGCGCTGGGCAAGATGCCCTTGAGTGTCGAATTGATCGATCCGGAAGGACAACTGGTTCATTCGCTGAGTCGGTCTTGAGCGCTTCGGTCGTCGTCTTCGCCATCGGTAACCCCAGCCGTGGCGATGACGCCATCGGGCCGGTACTGATTGAACGCCTGGCTGACTGGCTCGACGCCGAGGGCCTGGCCGAGCAGTTTGAACTGGTCGAGGATTTCCAGTTACAGATCGAGCACGTACTCGATCTGACCGGGCGCCAGCTTGCCCTGTTCATCGATGCCGGCGCCAATACGGCCGCACCCTATACTTTCCAGCGTTGCGCGCCGTCCGTCGGGATCGCCCACACCACGCACGAACTTCCGCCTGAAGCTGTATTGCAGGTTTATGTACAGACCGAGGGCACCGCGCCGCCACCGGCTTTTGTCCTCTGTGTCAGCGGCGAGCATTTTGAGCTGGGGGAGCCGTTGACCGCAGCAGCCGAGCGCCATGTCGGCGAGGCCTTCGATTTTCTCAAGCGGCTTTGCCTGGAACCGTCGCTGGCCGTGTGGAGCCGCACCTTGTTGCCCACCGAGCGATCAAACTGAAAAATATTGTTTCGCCAAGCTGGAAATGGCCAACGAACGCAGGTCGAGTTCCTGATGGTAACCCCAGCTTATCGACATACAACAACCATTGTAGTTAACCGAAACGGGAATTGAAGGCGACCGCTCCATTCCGTGCGGAGGCGGAGCAACCGGGCCGTGTTCGTGCAGGCAACTAAACCGCCGCTTGAGAACGTCCAGCATTTTCGGCTGCACCCTTGTGTCAGAGCATGAGGACATATTCCGCTGCGCTGTGGTAATTTTCGATCTCGCTACTGAGTGCGCCAGCGCGCCAACTGCGGTCATTGGATACTGGAGGATGCAATCTTGAATTTCAGGCAATTAGGTTTTATCAATTTTGGCAACATGACCCTGTTGGTGGGCGGACTGGCACTTGCCGGGTTGCTGTTCTACGGCCTGACTTCGGGCCATGAATTACCGTTCTGGCCAGCCGTTGCGGTTGCGCTAGTCAATCTGGTGGGTGCCGGCAAGCTGATTTACGATCGCATGCAAAAGCCGGATACCCCTGCCGCGCCAAACGACCCGACCGGGCCCGTGCATTCAAAAAAAGCCAGTCGTCGCCATTAGAAACCGCTTCTGCTTCGGGTTGGCGAGCATGTTCTTTGACGTGAGCACCATAAACCAAAATTAAATTGCTATATGTGCGCTAGCGCACATACATTTCTAACATTCTTTCGTACCGTGGCGAAGAGTTATTACTTTGCCCGTGATCCGGGCAACCAGCCCGGAATACGCCATGACCGAAAAATGGACGCACGTCCCTCCCGTACCAATGACGCCCCTGCGCGGCGATGCCGAAGTCCGGATTGCCCGGGCGCCGCCAGGCGAAACTCCGGCACGCTCCGCCGAAGAAGTTCTGCATGAACTCCAGGTGCACCAGATCGAACTGGAGATGCAGGTTGAGCAACTGCGAAATACCCAGATCGAGCTGGAAAAGTCCCGCGACAGCTATCGGGATCTCTACGAATTTTCGCCGGTGGGCTACCTCACCCTTGGCACCGATGGCCGGATTACCGAAATCAATCTGGCTGGTGCCGCCATGTTTGGTATCGAGCGTGCCGGATTAATCAATTGCAAGCCTGGTGTCTTTGTCGCAGCCTTTGATCTCGAACGCTGGCAGCGATATTTTGTCATTGCCCTGGCACAGGAACGTGCACCGACTTTCGAGCTGACCTTCAATCGTCACGATGGCAGTTTCTGCGACGCGCATCTTGAGTCCAAGCGAGCTGATGACAGCGATGGCAACGCAACGCTACGCGTCACCCTCACCGACATAACCGCACGAAAGCATGACGAAAAGAAGCTGCGGCAGCTCGAATCTCGCTATCGCAGCCTGTTTGAACATGGGCACACCGTCATGTTGCTGATCAACCCGGACAGTGGCGCCATCGTTGATGCCAACGCTGCAGCCTGCCGCTATTACGGCTGGACGCGGGCCGAACTCCTCCGCATGAAGATTTCGCAGGTCAATACCCTGCCGGCGGAGCAGATACGCAATGAACTGCATCAGGCGCGAACAGCGCGGAAGGACGTTTTTCAATTCCGGCATCGTCGGGCAGATGGCTCGATCCGTGATGTCGAATCCACCTGCGGTCCGATTTTCCTCGATGGCCAGGAGTTGCTCTATTCCGTCGTGCGCGACGTCACCGAGCGCAAGCAGGACGAGGAGCGCCTGCGGGCGCTTTCCCTGGCCGTCGAGCAAAGTCCGGAAAGCATCGTCATCACCGGCCTCGATTGCAACATCACCTATGTCAATCAGGCATTCGTTGAGAACACTGGCTATAGCATAGAAGAAGCCGTTGGCCAGAATATGCGCATGCTGCATTCAGGCCAAACCCCCAAGGCGACCTACGAGGCGCTTTGGGACGCCTTGCGGCATGAGCGCTCGTGGAAAGGTGAGTTCCTCAACCGACGCAAGGATGGTAGCCGGTATGTCGAGCTAGCCCGGATTTCCCCCATTCAAGATCCGGATGGAAATGTCACCCACTACGTGGCAGTGCAGGAAGACATCACCGAAATGAAGCGCATGGTCGGCGAGCTCAGTCATTACAGCCGGCGCCTTGAAGGGCTGGTCACCGAGCGCACCGAGCAGTTGTCCATCGCCAAATCCAAGGCAGAGGCTGCCAACATCGCCAAGAGCGCCTTTCTGGCGAACATGAGTCATGAAATACGTACACCGATGAATGCCATCATCGGCATGACCTACATGCTGCGTCGCACCGTCAAGTTGCCCGGCGAACACGAAAAGCTCGGCAAGATCGCCACCGCTGCCGATCACCTGCTCGGTGTCATCAACGACATCCTGGATATCTCCAAGATTGAAGCGAACAAGCTGGTGCTCGAGACGACCACCTTCGAAGTTGAAGCGGTATTGACTCGTGTTTCGTCCATGCTGATGGAGCGCGTGCACGAAAAAGGCCTGGAACTGGTGATCGATGCTGGCGACGGCCTGGGGGTTGTCAATGGCGATTCGACCCGTCTGGGGCAGGCGCTGCTCAACTACCTCGGCAATGCCGTTAAATTTACCGAGCGTGGCGTGATTACCCTGCGCGCCCGCGTGATCGAAGATACGGCCAACGATGTACTGATGCGATTCGAGGTTGAGGATTCCGGCCTCGGTATTGCGCCCGAGCATCTGACCCGTCTCTTTCACGCCTTCGAGCAAGCCGATAGTTCGACCACCCGACGTTTTGGCGGCACCGGCTTAGGCCTGGCGATTACCCGCCGCCTTGCCGAGATGATGGGTGGGGCGGCCGGGGTTGAAAGCACGCCGAATGTCGGCAGCACCTTCTGGATCACCGCACGTCTCGGACGCATCGGCTTGAAGAACCGCAGCTATCTGATACCCGGCCTGGTCGGCAAGCGGGCCTTGGTCATCGATGACGCCGCGACAACACGTCTGGTACAGACCCAACTGCTGCGCATGATCGGGCTGGAGTGCGAGGGCGCCTGCTCAGGCAAGGAAGCCCATGATCTCATAGCCAACGCTGAAGGCTCGGGACGACCGTTTGATCTGGTGCTGATTGATCTGCTGATGCCGGAGATGGACGGTTTCGAAACGCTGGCCTACCTGCGGCTGATGCGCTTGCAGCACCAGCCGCTGGCAATACTGGTCACGGCCTCCGGCAATCCAATGATTCTCGACGATGCACGCCAAGTCGGCTTTGCCGATGCTTTGCTCAAGCCTTTATCCGTCGCCCATTTGCATGATTGTTTGCTGGGACATCTGGCGGCAATCCTCAAGCAGGAGACGGTTGCTGTCGCGCCTGCCAGCGTCACGGAAATTTCAAGCGCCGAAGTGCTTCTGCGGCAAGAGTTCAGCGATGCCCGCGTCTTGCTGGTTGACGATGATTTCATCAATCGCGAAGTGGCACTGGTCGTGCTCGGTGAAATCGGCTGGCAGATCGACGTGGCAGAGAATGGTCAGGAAGCCGTTGATCTGGTTATTGCCAACAATTACCAGTTGATCCTGATGGACGTCCAGATGCCCGTGCTGAATGGACTGGAAGCGACTGAGAAAATCCGGCAATTGCCGAACCGACAGCACGTTCGCATCATGGCCATGACCGCCAATGCCTTTACGGAAGATCGCGAGGCTTGCATGCAGGCCGGGATGGACGACTTCATCACCAAGCCGGTCAATCCTGACAAGCTTTTCGAGGTCATGTTGAATTTGCTGAGGCAAGGATGAGTCCGGGCCCGGGGGAGCAACATCTGAATACCAGCGTAAAGCCGGGGCAGCCAGGTTTCCACCCGGATCACGGCATGCGGAGAGAGTTTGTTGTCCAGAACCTCAATCTCACCGTGGTCATTTTGGCGCTTCTGATAGTTATCTATGCCGTGGTGATGTCCTGGTACTCCTGGTCCGACGAGAAAGCCCACGCGATCACGAATCTGACAACGATTACGGAACTGGAATCCAAGGCGTTCGATAGCTACTTCTCCCGCCTGGAGCTTGACCTTAAGGCGCTTGCCGAAAATTTGACCAGCAAGGGTGAGTTGATTGATCTTGACCAGGCCTTTGAACAGGTCAGGAAATTCAATGAATTTCGACCCGAACTATACAACGTCACCCTCATCCGGCCGGATGGGCTGATTCTGCTCACGGCAAAGAACCCACCGGGGACAACCCAGGTATCGTTGGCCAAGGAAGTCTCATTCACCACATTCATCAATGAGCTTAAACAGGGTACGAATTTAGGTATTGGTCAGCCATTGGTTGGCGCGGTCAGCAAGGTAGCCATTGTCCCTGTGCGTTATGTCATCAGGGATCACCAAGGCCAACTCAGCTTCATCCTCAGCGCCAATTTGCCCCATGAACATCTGCGGTCGTTCTGGATGGATGCCCCGATTGCCTCCAAGGCAGCCATCGGCTTGATGCGCGACAACGGCTTTTTGTTGAGCCGCTATCCCGTGCCGACCAGTAGTACGCTGGCGCAGGTCTATGGGCAACCAAGGACAGGGGCGTTGATTCAACATCTCCAAAAGCAAGGTTTCCCTCAGAGCGGACATGTAGAAGGACCAAGCAGTCTGGATGGCCCTGATTTCCTGAATGTGTTTCATCGCTTGCCGAATCATCCCGTTACTCTGTTCATCGCAATGCCCATGTCAGAAATACAGGCGCAATGGTGGCGCAGGGTTAGCGGATCTTACCTGGTACTCTTCTTCCTGATGCTTGGCGGATTCGCTGCTTACCGCTATGCCCTGCGCCGCCAATATGCATGGAATGTCGAGCAGGAGCGTCTGGAAGAAGTGACGCGGGAAAGTGAGCAACGCTTCCGCCACCTGATCAGCCACAACAACGCCATCATTCTTCAGATTGAACCGTCGAGCGGGCGCATTCTGGACGCGAATGCGGCCGCCGAGAAATTCTATGGCTGGTCGCATGACGAGTTGTGCCAGATGAGCATTCAGGATATCAACCAGATGAACCCTGAACAGGTTGCGGTCGAGCGACAGGCGGCGGCACTTGAACAGCGCAACTACTTCATCTTTCAGCACCGTTTGGCCAATGGTGAAATCAGAACGGTCGAAGTTCATTCCACCCCCATTAATCATGCGATCAAAGCGGTTCTGGTTTCGATCATCCACGATATTTCGGACCGGGTCCGGACCGAAAAGCAGGTCACCAGCCTGTTGCAAGAACAGAAAGCCATTCTCAATAGTGACCTGGTTGGTATCGTCAAGATCAAGGATCGGCAGTTCGTCTGGTTCAATGACGCCTTTGCCAAGATGATGGGGTATTCGAGGGAAGAGTTGATCGGGCAGCCAACCCGCATCGTTTATCCCACTGATCAAGCCTATGCAGAATTCGCGACAGCTGCTTATCCGGCCATGCAGAAGGGTGAAGTCTTCCGGACAGAAATCCAGTACAGGCGAAAGGATGGAAGCCTCGGCTGGTACGAACTCGCAGGCGGAATGATCTACCCAGACAGTGCCGAGTCGATCTGGTCATTCATCGATATCAACGACCGGAAGCGCGTCGAGGCCGAGCTTGAACAGCATCGGCATCATTTGGAACGGCTGGTGGAAGATCGCACCACTGCCCTCTCCATCGCTAGGGAAGCCGCCGAAGCGGCGAGTCGGGCCAAGAGCATGTTTCTGGGCAACATCAGCCATGAATTGCGAACCCCGATGAATGGCATCATGGGGATGACAGGCGTGGCCTTGCGCCGGGTAACCGATCCGAAGACAAGCGAACTGCTTGGTATCGCAATGGCGTCAGCCGAGAAACTGCTGTTACTGCTCAATAACCTGATCGATATTTCCAAGATGGAAGCGGAGCGATTTACGCTGGAGCGTGACCGCTTCAAGATGGAAACAGTTCTGGGCAACCTTCAGGACCATATCGGGCAGAAGGCTGAAGTAAAAGGTGTGCAATTCATCCTCGATATCGCCCCGGAAGTCAGCGAACACGCTCTGCTGGGTGATCCCGTGCGCCTGGGCCAAGTATTGGCTACGCTGATAGAGAATGCGATCAAGTTCACGGATGATGGTTCAGTCACGGTACGCGCTCAGGTACTTGCAGAAACGCCCGCTGACATCAGGCTGCGATTTGAAGTGCAGGATACGGGGATCGGCATCGCAGCTGACGACCAGCGTCGCCTTTTCAAACTTTTCGAGCAGGTCGATGGCTCACTAAACCGCAAATACGGCGGCACGGGACTGGGACTGGTGATCTGCAAACGCCTGATTGAGTTGATGGGTGGCAGCATTGGCGTGAGTAGTCAGATCGGTGTTGGGAGTACCTTCTGGTTCGACATCTGCCTGGAAAAATCCATGGAATCGGCTGCGCTGGTTCGGGAGTGATAGGGCTCTGCGTGCCACCTGCTGCGCTATGTTGGGTAGCGCTCACAGGCCGCGGATAGGGCGATTCATCTGTAGAAGTTTGGAACATCGAAGCCTAGAATCAGAGTAGTTAAATGACCGGTTGGTCAGTAAATAATTCGGGTGGCTTATGAACCGTTCTACATTGGGCAAAGGATTGGTTTTTGCCCTTTTGGCAGTGTTGACCGCAGCAATTGCCTTTTATCTCTATCTGCAGCGTCCGGCCGGTTTGCCGGCAGGTTTGGCATCCGGAAACGGCCGGCTGGAGGCTGTTGAAGTTGATGTCGCGACCAAGATTGCCGGTCGGCTGAGCGAACTTGGTCCGCGCGAGGGTGACACGGTAGCGGCCGGGGCGATTGTGGCGCGGCTAGATGCGGATGACCTGCGTGCCCAGTTGCGGGCGGCTGAAGCTCAGGTGGAGCAGGCGCGCCAGGCCGTGACCGAAGCGCGCGCCGGGGTGCGCAAGTCGGCCAGCGATGTGCGGCTGGCAGGCAAGAGCCTGAAGCGCTCCGAGGATCTGGTTGGCCGAGGCTTTATTTCCAGGAGCAAACTGGATACCGATCAGACCGGGATGGAAGGCGCGATGGCCGGCATGGCGCAGGCGCAGAGTCGTGTCGGCGAGGCTGAAGCACTGGTCGCCGCGGCCGAGGCCAAGGTCGACAGCCTGAAAGTGGTCTTGAACGACACTTCCCTGAAGGCACCGATCAGCGGCCGCGTGCTCTACCGCCTGGCGGAGCCGGGCGAGGTGCTGGCGGCGGGCGGCAAGGCGTTGACGCTGCTCGATCTGTCCGATATGTATATGACAATCTATTTGCCGACCGACAGGGCCGGGCAGGTGGCTTTGGGCAGCGAGGCGCGTATTGAGCTCGATGCCTTGGCCGGGCAGGTGGTGCCGGCGACTGTCAGCTTCGTCGCACCCAAGGCGCAATTCACGCCGCGCGAGGTGGAAACCCGTACCGAGCGGGAAAAGCTGATGTTCCGCCTCAAGGTCAAGGCCGACCCGGCCTGGCTGGCCGAGCATCGCGATCTGGCCAAGGGCGGCATGCCGGGCGTCGCTTATGTCCGGCTCGACGGCAATGCGGCCTGGCCGGCCAACTTGCAGATCAACGGAAAATAAGCTTCCATGGACCGTGCGCCGGTCGCCCGACTTTCTGGCGTCAGCCATCGTTACGGTCCCGTTGTGGCGCTGGAGGCGGTAGATATTGAACTGCCGGCAGGGTGCATGGTTGGTCTGATCGGGCCGGATGGCGTTGGCAAGTCTTCGTTGCTGGCCCTGGTTTCCGGGGCGCGGCAGATTCAGGATGGCAAGGTTGAAGTGCTCGGGGGCGACATCGGCGATCGGCGTTTCCGGGCTTCGGTTCAGCCACGTATTGCCTACATGCCGCAGGGGCTGGGCAAGAACCTGTATCCGACTTTGTCGGTTTTCGAGAACGTGGATTTTTTTGGCCGGCTGTTCGGTCAGGGGCGGCGCGAACGCGAACAGCGCATTGCCGAGTTGCTGGCCAGCACCGGTCTTGAGCCTTTCCGCGAGCGCCCGGCGGCCAAGCTGTCCGGTGGCATGAAGCAGAAACTTGGCCTGTGCTGCGCGCTGATTCACGATCCTGATCTATTGATTCTCGATGAACCGACGACCGGCGTCGATCCGCTCTCCCGCCGCCAGTTCTGGGAACTGATCGACAGCATCCGCGCCCGTCGGCCGGGCATGAGCGTGCTGGTGGCAACGGCCTACATGGAAGAGGCAGAGCGCTTCGAGTGGCTGGTGGCGATGGACGCCGGCAAGGTGATCGGCAGCGGCAGCCCGGCTGAGTTGCGGGCGCAGACCGGGCAGGCGACGCTCGATGCGGCCTTCATCCAGCTCTTGCCCGAGGAGCGCCGGCAGGCGCATCAGGAACTGGTCATTCCGCCGCGGGTCGATGATGGCGGCGATTTTGCGATCGAGGCGGAAAACCTGTCGCAGCGCTTTGGCGATTTCACGGCGGTCGATCACGTCAGTTTCAAGATCGCCCGTGGCGAGATCTTCGGTTTTCTTGGCTCCAACGGCTGCGGCAAGACGACGACGATGAAGATGCTGACTGGCCTGCTGCCGCCGACTGAGGGCGCAGCCAGACTGTTTGGCAAGACGGTCGATGCCAAGGATCTGGAAACCCGCAAGCAGGTCGGCTACATGTCGCAATCGTTTTCGCTGTATGGCGAACTGACGGTGCGCGCCAACCTTGATCTGCATGCCCGCCTCTTTCATTTGCCGGATGCCCGGCGCGGGCCGCGCATTAACGAGCTGATGCAGCGTTTCGGGCTGGAGCCTTACGCCGACAAGCCTGCCGCCGAGTTGCCGCTGGGCATTCGCCAGCGCTTGTCACTGGCCGTAGCAGTGGTGCATGAGCCGAAGCTGCTGATCCTCGACGAGCCGACCTCCGGCGTCGACCCGATTGCCCGCGACGAATTCTGGTTGTTGCTGGTCGAGTTGTCGCGCCAGCAGGGCGTCACCATTTTCATTTCGACCCACTTCATGAACGAGGCCGAGCGCTGCGACCGCATTTCGCTGATGCATGCCGGCAAGGTGCTGGCCAGCGATACGCCGGCCGGAATTTGCCAGCAACGCGGCAAGGAAACGCTGGAAGAGGCGTTCATCAGCTATCTGGAAGAGGCAACCGGTGCTGACAAGCCGACTGCTGCGGTCAACCCGGAAAAACAGGCAAAAATGGAAGAGGATCACAAGCCATCCACGACCGGTACAAGCGCCTTCAGCCTGCGCCGCCTGCTTGGCTATGCTTACCGTGAATCGCTGGAACTGCGTCGTGACCCGATCCGCCTGGCTTTTGCCTTGCTCGGCTCGGTGCTGCTGATGTTCGTGCTTGGTTACGGTATTTCGATGGATGTCGAGGGCCTGCGCTTCGCCGTGCTCGACCGCGACCAGTCGCCGGAAAGCCGGGCCTACATTCAGAACATCGCCGGCTCGCGCTATTTCATCGAGCAGCCGCCGATTGTCGATACCGCCGACCTCGACCGCCGGATGAACAATGGCGAATTGTCACTGGCCATCGATATTCCGGCCAATTTTGGTCGTGACCTGCGGCGCGGCCACTGGCCGGAGATCGGTGTCTGGATCGATGGCGCCATGCCCTTCCGTGGCGAAACGGTGCGGGGCTACGTGCAGGGCCTGCACCTCGATTACGTGCAGCAGCTGATCCGCGAGGCGACTGGTGTTACCAGCAGCTACCCGGTCAATATTGTCTCGCGCTACCGCTACAACCAGGACGTCAAGAGCATCTACGCCATGGTGCCGGCGGTCATTCCGCTGCTGCTGATGTTTCTTCCGGCCATCCTGATGGCGCTTGGCGTCGTGCGCGAGAAGGAACTCGGCTCGATCACCAATCTGTACGTGACGCCGGTGACGCGGCTCGAATTTCTGCTCGGCAAGCAGTTGCCCTACATCGTCGTGGCGATGATCAGTTTCGTGCTCTTGCTCGTCCAGTCGCAGCTGGTCTTTCATGTGCCGGTCAAGGGCAGCCTGCTGGCGCTGTGCATCGCTGCCCTGCTCTACGTCATCGTCACCACCGGGTTCGGGCTGCTCATGTCGACTTTCACCAACACGCAGATCGCCGCGCTGTTCGGTACAGCGATGCTGAGCATCATCCCGACGGTGAGCTTTTCCGGGCTGACCAGTCCGGTCAGTTCGCTGGAGGGGGCGGGCTACTGGATCGGGCAATTCTTCCCGGCCACCTATTTCCTGGTCATCAGCCGCGGCATCTTCACCAAGGCGCTCGGTTTTTCCGAGTTGCTGCCGCAATTCATCGCGCTGGCTGCTTTCATCCCGGTGCTGACGGTAGCCTCCGTTCTGCTGTTGCGGAAGCAGGAGCGCTGACCATGTCGCTCTCCAATATCTATCGCCTGGGCCTCAAGGAACTGAAGAGTCTGACGGCCGACAAGGTTCTTTTGCTGCTCATCTGCTGGGCTTTTTCCGGGGCGATCTACACGGCGGCGACGGCGAGCTCGCAGGAACTGCACAATGCGCCGATTGCCGTGGTCGATGAAGACCAGTCGCCGCTTTCAAGGCGGCTTGTCGGGGCTCTGTATCCACCGTATTTCAAGCTACCGCAGCAGATCACGCTGGCGGAACTTGATCGCGGCATGGATCTCGGTACCTACAGCTTCACGCTGGTCATCCCGGCCAATTTTCAGCGCAATGTGCAGGCCGGCCGCCAGCCTGAAATGCAGCTCAATATCGACGCGACGATCATGAGCCAAGCCTTCATCGGCGCCACCTACATCAAGAGCATCGCCCTCGGCGAAGTCGGCGAATACCTTACCGGCACCCGCGAGAGCAGCGAAACACCGATCCGGCTGGCGCCGCGTGTGCTCTACAACCCCAATCTGACTGGCGTCTGGTTCGGCGGGGTGATGGAAGTGATCAACAACGTGACCATGCTGACGGTCGTTCTGGTTGGCGCCGCCTTCATCCGCGAGCGCGAGCACGGCACCATCGAGCACCTTCTGGTCATGCCGCTGACGCCGTTCGAGATCATGATGGCCAAGATCTGGGCCAATGGCTTGGCTGTGCTGCTCGGCGTCACCTTCGCGCTGACCGTGATGGTCAAGATGGTGTTGCAGGTGCCGATTACCGGTTCCTTGCCGCTGTTTCTGGCGACGGCGGTGGCCTACCTGTTCGCGGCGGCCTCGATCGGCATCTTCCTCGGCACGGTTGCCCGTTCGATGCCGCAACTCGGGCTGCTGATGATCCTCTGCATCATCCCGCTGATGCTGCTATCCGGCGGGGTGACGCCGCGCGAAAGCATGCCGGTCATCATCCAGAACATCATGCTGGCCGCGCCGACGACCTATTTCGTGCGTATCGCCCAGGCCATTCTTTATCGCGGCGCCGGTTTCGATGTCATCTGGCGTGACCTGCTGACCATGATTGGCGTCGGTGCATGCTTCTTCACGGTGGCGCTGATCCGCTTCCGCAAGGCCGTGTCGCAGACGCAGGGTTGAGTCGCCGCAAAAAAAGTTGATGTGCATCATGGGCAAGGTTTTGGGCTGAGCTCACCATGGTTTCCGCGCGCTGCCCTTATGGCTGTGTGCAAGTTCCATCATGTTTTTCCTCAAAGATGTATTTACGGCGGCTACGGCCGCCGCCTTTTTTTCTCAGGCTATCGCGGCCGAACCTGCCGAGCGGCAGTTCGAGGCATTGGCACGTTTGCCGGTGGCCGAGCTGAGTTCGATGTCCGGGAAAAAGATTGAAGTTGACGTCGATTTGGTCGCCAGCCCGGGGTTCAGTGTCGAGGTTGTCGGTGAGCGCGCCGAGGTTCGTTACCGCATGGCCTTCAACCAGCTTGTCGAAGGCTGGAGCTGGCAACCGCTGGCCAATCCTGCGGTGGACGACTATTACCGCTACAAATTCCTGCCCTTGCAATCGGTGTCAGTCGAGCGCGGCGAGTACGTTTATGAGGACAAGATCGGTACGGTGCAGCAGATGAAGATCAGCTGGCGCTACGACTATTTTCTCGCCTTCGAGAACCTCTACGATTTCTATCCACGTGCCATTGACGACGATGCCGGCTTCAGTGCCGAACTGCCAGCCAGCCTTGCCGCTCACCTCGGCCTGCGGGCGAAGGCACATCTGATCGAACCGGTGATCAGCGAAAGTACGACCTTCTGGAAGGCAACCTATGCCAAGCCGACTGATTTCACGCTGAAAAAACGCTATCTGGTTGCGGTGGTCGAGGAAATTGATTTTATTGATACGGTCAGCGGCAAGGTTCTGTGCCGTCTGCCACCGGGAAGTAGTCGTTGTACTGTGCCCTAGCCGCTTGCTTCTGGCGTAAGTGAAAACCGTTTATGCCGAGTAGGCGCGTAGCGCCGTATCGAAGCACTTTGGCCACCTTCGATACGCGGGCAAGCCAGCTACTCAGGCCGAACGGCAAGCGCTGCTGGATATCGGTAAGCTCTGCCCTAACGGGGCATGATCCGCGCCAGCGCTGCGCGGACTTCCGCGTCGCTGATTGGCTTCGAGACATAGTCGTCCATGCCGGCTGCCAGGCAGAGTTCGCGGTCGCCGTGCATGGCGTTGGCGGTGATGGCAATGACCGGAATGGCCGGGTTGCGAACACTCGTGGATTTCCGTAGCTGGCGCGTCGCCTCGAACCCGTCCATGACCGGCATCTGGCAATCCATCAGCACCACGTCGTAATCGGCATTGGCCAGGGCGGCCAGTGCCAGCTCACCATTTTCCGCGATGTCGACGCGGTGACCCTGATTGGCCAGGACGCCGCTGGCGACCTTCTGGTTGATCCGGTTGTCCTCGACCAACAGAATCCGGTAGCTAGTCGGGCGCAGAGCTTCATCCAGCGTGTGGCGGGTAATCAGCGCCTGCTGTTCGCTGCCGATGCCGGGGTTGCGCAGCGCGATCAGGCAGTGGCGAATGTGTTTTTCTTCCAGCGGCTTGGCCAGATAGGCGTCGAATCCCGCTTCCTGAACCCGCTCCGCATCGCCGCGCATGGCGCCGGAAGTCAGCATGACACAACGGGTGCCGCGAATTTCTTCGTCGTCGCGCACCAGGCGGATCAGTGTTTCGCCGTCCATTTTCGGCATATTCATGTCGACCAGCGCGATTTCAAACGGATCTAACGCAGCGGCGGCAGCATGCATTCGCTTCAGCGCTTCAAGTCCGCCAGCTTCCTGCTCGACGCGGCAGCCCCAGGCGCTAAGTAGTGCGTAGAGCAGGCGCCGATTGGTCTCGTTGTCGTCGACGACGAGAATGTGGCAGTCTTCCAGTTCGACTTCCGGCAGCGCCGGCAGGACATAGTTGGCGACGTCGCCCAACTTGAAGGGCAGGGTGAACCAGAAAGTTGAGCCTCTGTCCTGTTCGCTATCAACGCCAATCTGCCCACCCATCAAATCGACTAGACGCTTGGAAATCGAAAGCCCGAGGCCGGTCCCGCCAAAGCGTCGGGTGATCGAATTGTCGGCCTGGGAAAACGGGCTGAACAGTTCCTTGAGCTGGGCTGGCGAAATACCAATGCCGGTATCCCGAATCTCGAAGCGCAGCGTCACCGAATCTATCGCTTCGGCAATGACGCTGACCACGATCTCGACCTCGCCGGACTGAGTGAATTTGATGGCATTGCCGGTCAGGTTGGTCAGGATCTGGCGTATCCGACCGGGGTCGCCCTGCAGCAATTCGGGGATGGCTGGCGAAATCCGGTAGCTAAAGTCGAGCTTCTTGTCCTTGGCGTTCAGCGCGAGGATTTCGCAGGTCTGACTGATGGTGTTGATCAGGCTGAAATCGATCTGTTCGATATCAAGCTTGCCGGCTTCAATTTTCGAGAAATCGAGAATGTCATTGATCACGGTAAGCAGTGACTTGGCACTGCTCTTGACGATACCGGCATATTCCCGCTGTTCTTCGTTCAGATTGGTGTCGAGCAGGAGATCGGTCATGCCGATGACGCCATTCATCGGCGTCCGGATTTCGTGGCTCATATTGGCCAGGAAGTTGCTCTTTGCCTGGCTTGCCGCTTCGGCGCGCTCTGAGGCGTCCTGCTTGGCTTGAATGGCGCGGTCGTTGGCGATCGCCAGCGCAAAGAGATCGGCGATTTCCTGCAGTGATTTGAGGCGTGCTTTCGAGCTGGAAGGATAGGGCGCCGTATAAAGGAAAAGGACGCCCAGACAGTCCTCTCCAATATTCAGCGGCACGATGTAGTGGCCGTGATTGGTCATCTCCGGCCAGCTGTTTTCGTGCCTGTGATCCTCGAAACAGTTGTCGGAAATAATCATCTTGCGAGACTGGGCGGCCCGCCCACAGAGGCAGCGACCCAACGGAACCCGCTGTTCATCCTTCAGGAACTGCACCGAGAATTCACCGCGCGCCTGGCACATGTTCAGCGAGTCGGCGCCCGGCTCTTGCAAGAAGACTCCGCCTTTCCGTTCAACAACCAGATCGCGCATGCTGAAGACTGCCTCCAGTGCCAGATCAAAGCGCTCTGCCAATGGCCGTTCTGTTTCCTGCAGGATGCGGGCGACGGCGAATTTGGCTTCAGCACCTTCAAGGGCTTCGATCTCGGCCTCTTCACGTTCCTTGCGCTCTGTGACATTGGCGCAGGCGCCACGGTATCCCTGGAACACGCCATGCCGATCAAAAATCGGGACGCCACTCAGGCTCAGCCAGACGAAGCCACCCCCCTGCTGGCGCATGCGGTATTCGAAACGATGGAAGGGGCGATGCGCATCCAGCTCAAGGATATGCGCCTCCATTTTTGCCGTATCCCGCTGGTCCACCGCAAGCATCAATTCCCGCCGGTGCTTGCCGATGACCGGCGAGACATCGAAGCCGAGCAGGGCGCTGGCATTTTCGGAGAAGAAGGAAAAGCGCAATTCCGCATCCATCTCCCAGAACCACCAGTCGGAACTGGTCGAGAAAATATCGAGAAAGCGTTGGTCGTTTGCTGCCAGCGATTCGTGGGCTGCCTGAAGATGCTGTTCTATTACGGCTAACCGGCGGGATAGGGCCAGCAGGAGTGCCGCAGCCAGTGCGGCAGCAGCGAGAATCGCCATGGCAAGTTGTCGGAGGCTGGCCTGGCGACTTTCGGTGACGTCATGGAGGATGGCCATGGAGGCAGCAGGCCGCATTTCGTAATCGAGCAGGGGAACGATGATTCCGGTCCAAGTGATGTTGTCGCCAGTGACCGAGAAACCCGTATTCAGCTCGCCTTTCAGATTCTTTTCCCAAAGCTTGCCAAGCTCGCCGGGCAATCGCTTGAGGGTCTGCGAAAGCAACACAAAATTCGGGTAGTCGTTCCAGTTGCCGCTAAGCCCAAGGGCTTTTTTGCCAAAGACGAAATTCTCCTCCGAGGTGTAAGTCTTGTTGGCTGCAGTCAGAATTTCAAGATTCGTCAGTCGCTTGATCTCGGAGGCAAACCAGTCGACTTCCATGCCGAATTCGATGTACCCGATCAACTTGCCATCGAATTGCCAGGGAATGACATGGCGCAACGTATAGGTCGCTGTTGCACCCAGTTCCATGCCACTTGCAGCCTTGCCACTGGCGGCGGCATCTTGAAGTGTCTTGCGCTTGACCAGATCGCCCGACTTCGAGGGTTCATGCACACGAAGAACGATGTGCTTGTCTGGCGAGATAAAGTACCAGTGGCTGATGCCGAAATATTTCTGCAACTTGGCCAAAGATGGTCCGGTCTCGGCGAGTAGTGTTGCCTGGTCGCCACGTTGCATGGCTAAAGCGAGTTTGTTGTTGCGCGCGGCTTCTTCGGCAAACCAGGACAACCGGAGCACGTTTTCTTCGCGCAAGGTTTGCCAGATATCCTGAACCTGAGCGGCGCTGGCCTTGTTGTGCAGGGCTTCGCGCTCAGTCAGATAGCTCTTGAACGCCAGCCCGAAAATAACGACCAGCAACAGTAAGGCAAGGCCAACCGGAACCAGAATTTTATGCTTTAGACGAAAACTCTCGGGGGGCTGCTGCATCAGTGTTGTGGAGGTTTCTGAACAAGGAAAAGCCGGCGTCGCCTGATTTTGTGGCGGTTGCAACCCTGGAAAGCAAGCGGTCGCGGGCTTGGGCGACCGCGCTGATTATTCAGCGGTAGACCAGAACCGGTACCTTGGAATGAGTCAGAACCTTGTTGGTCTCGCTGCCCAGCAAAAAGCCACTGATGCCGCGTCTGCCGTGGGAGGCCATGAATATCAGATCGCAGCCGGATTTTTCAGCGGCTTCGATAATGGCCTCGTAGGGAATATCGCTGGTGGCCGAGGTGGTGCTGCACTCGACACCGGCTTCCGCACACATTGTCTGGACTTCACCGAGATATTGCTTGGCCTGCTGATCGGCCAGCTCGGAAAATTTTTCCGGGGTGGTCGGGTCAATCAAGGCGCCCTCGCCAAAATAGGCAATTGGATATTCGGGTTTGGCAAAAAATACGGTTACCCTCGCCCCAGCCTCTTTGGCAAAAGAAACTGCACTTTTGGCGGTAGCTTGGGAAAGTTCGGAACCGTCGGTTGGGACGAGGATGTGCTTGAACATGGTCTATCTCCTGAAACTGTCTGCTGGCGTTGCATTCCACCTTGTTGAGGATCATGCTACGCCAAGTCGGGAGGAAATAAAACATGCGTCTATCTTTTCTCGGAGCGGTCGGTGAAGTGACCGGATCCTGCACTCTGGTGGAAACGGGAGATATCCGTTTCCTGGTTGATTGCGGCATGTTCCAGGGTGGCCAGGAGGCGCGCCCCAAGAATCTGCGGGCACTGGATTTTGGCTTTGATGTGCGGGAAATTGACTTCGTTCTGCTCACCCACGCGCACATTGATCACTCCGGCCTGCTGCCTCGACTGTCGATGCTCGGCTACAAGGGGCCGATCTACGCGACGCCGGCGACCATCGACCTGCTCGAAGTGCTGCTCCCGGATAGCGCCCACATTCAGGAGAAGGAAACCGAGTGGCAATTGCGGCACCGGCATCGGCGGGGAAAGGACGAACGCGGCGTGCCAGCGCCGCTCTACACGGTGATTCAGGCGCTTGCCGCTCTCAAACTACTGCAGCCAGCAGCCTATGGCGCCACCATCGAGCCGGCAGAAACGGTCAAGGTCTGCTTCCACGATGCCGGCCACATTCTCGGTTCGGCCTGGCTGGAGGTGACCCTCACTGGCGAAGGCAAGCCGCGCAAGCTGGTCTTCTCGGGCGACCTCGGCATGAGCGATCGGCCGGTCTTGCACGATCCGGAAAAGGTCGTGCCCCAGGCCGATGTGCTGCTGATCGAGTCGACCTATGGCGACCGCCTGCATCGCTCGCTGCCGGAAACCGAGGATGAAATCGTTGCCGCCTGCGAACGGACGCGCGTCGCCGGTGGCAACCTGATCATTCCCTCCTTCGCCGTCGGGCGAACCCAGGAAATCATCTACATGCTGGCTGACCTGGTCCGGCGCAAGCGTCTCAAGCCGCTCAAGGTCTATGTCGATTCGCCGATGGCCAACGCGGCAACGCGCATTACGCTGGCCCATCAGGACTTGCTCGATCCGGAAACCCGCGAGCTGATCGCCTGGGTGGACAAGCATCCGGAGAAGATGCGGCTGGAGTTCGTCGCCGATGTTGAAAGATCCAAGGCACTGAACGAAATCCGCAGTGGTGCAGTGATCATTTCGGCCAGTGGCATGTGCGAGGCAGGGCGAATCAAGTATCACCTGCGCGAAAATCTGCCACGCAGCGAGTGCACGATCATGATCGCCGGCTTTCAGGCGGCTGGCACGCTGGGCCGGCGGCTGGTCGACGGGGCCAAACTGGTTCATATCTTTGGCGAGCCAGTACCCGTCAGGGCGCGGATCTATACGGTGGGCGGCCTCTCGGCCCATGCCGATCAGGCGGCGCTGCTCAAATGGCTGGGAGGTTTTCACCAGCCGCCTGGGCAATGCTTCGTTGTGCATGGTGAGGCCGGCGCCTCGGCCAATTTTGTCGAAGCCATCAAAGCGCAATTAGGCTGGTCAGAAGTGCGTTTGCCGACACCCGGCGAGGTCGTCACGCGTTAATATAGCGGAAGCAATTTAGCTACGAGGTAATCCAGATGTCCGGTAATTCGTCAGCAAGAAATAGTGGCATTGACACGAGCACTTTGAGTCCGCTCGAAACGCTTGGTAATTCGATGAGCAAGGCCGTTGATCCCTACGGTATGACCAGTTCGCTACTCAATGCGCAGATGGCCTGGATGATGCATCCGCAAGAGTTGTCGCGAGCGATGAATGCACTTTCCGGGGATCTTTTCGAGCTGCAGTCGCATGTGATGCGGCGGGCGATGGGAATTCCCTCTGCCGATGTCATCAAGCCCAATGCTGATGATGCCCGCTTTGCCAACCCGATCTGGACCGACTCGGCCAGCTGGGACATTATCAAAGAGTGGTATCTCGCCTTTACCCACCGTCTTGAAGACATGCTTTTCGAGACGCCCGGCCTGTCGGACAAGGAGCGCCGGCGTTCGGCATTCTGGCTGCGCAACTGGCTGAACATGGTGGCGCCGACCAATTCGTTCTGGATGAACCCGGCGGCGATGGAACGCTGCGTCGCAACCAACGGCGAGAGCCTGAAGCAGGGCTGGGAAAACTTCCAGCGTGACGTCAAGGCCAAGAATATCCTGATGGTCGAACCGGATGCCTTTGTCGTTGGCAAGGATCTGGCGACGACACCGGGCAAGGTGGTGTTCCGCAACCGTTTGCTTGAGGTGATCCATTTCGCGCCGACGACGGAAAAAGTGCGGGCGATGCCCATCGTCATCACCACGCCATGGATCAACAAGTTCTACATTCTGGATCTGACCGCCAAGAAGAGCATGGTCAAGTACCTGACCGATCAGGGCTACTCGGTATTCATCACCAGCTGGAAAAATCCGGGTGAAGATCTCTCGGAAATCCGGCTTGACGATTACCTGCTTGAAGGCGTCAATGAAGCGGTGCGAGTTGCCTGCGAGTTCTGCAAGGTGCCGAAGGTTCATCTGGTTGGCTACTGCATTGGCGGCACATTGGTGACCACCTACCTGGCCTGGGCCAACAAGCGTTTTGGCGAAGACAAGGTGCCAGTGGCTCACTGGACGCTGTTCACGACGCTGACCGACTTTGCCCACCCGGGCGATATCGATGTCTTTATCGACGAGGCCTGCATTGGCGCGCTGGAAGAATCGATGTCCAAGAAAGGCTATCTGGACGGCAATGAAATGGCCAGTTCTTTCCGCCTGCTGCGCTCGAACAGCCTGATCTGGAACTATTGGGTGCATAGCTATCTGCTGGGTGAGGCCTTGCCGCCGTTCGATGTGCTGTTCTGGAACGTCGATACGACGCGCATGCCACAAGCCATGCATTCCTATTACCTGCGCGAGATGTATCTGCACAACAACCTGATCAAGCGCGACAAGCTGACTATCGCTGGCGAATCCATCGATCTCGACCTGATCACGCAGCCGCTTTACGCCGTTACCGCCGAAGACGATCACATTGCTCCGTGGAAGCAGTGCTACCGCATCCGCAAGCAGATCAACGTCAAGGCGCCGGTGCGCTTTGTGTTGTCCACCTCCGGCCACATTCTCGGTATCGTCAATCCGCCGGCCAATCCGCCCAAGCGGGCTTACTGGATCGGTGAGCCTGAGCGGAATGAGCACTGGGAGCACTGGTTTGAACGTGCCGACAAGAAGCCAGGCACCTGGTGGGAAGACTGGACAAGCTGGCTGGGCGAACGCACCGGCGATCTGGTCGAGGCGTATCCGGCAAGCAATCGCAAGTTCCCGGCGCTGGCTGATGCACCTGGTACCTACGTTCTCGAAAAGTAGACTGCATCACCTGAAAAATTTCATGGTGCCTGGAAGATGACGACAGCCCTGACCACAATGAGCGCCAAAAAGCCGCAGGCCGGTGTTGATCTTTTGCGTATTGTGCGCATTAACGAGCAGATCAAACGGGTCGTCGGCGTTTCATTCAAGATCAACATCATGGCGCTCAACGCCATATTCCTCGCCAAGCGGGCTGGTACCGCGGCGCGAGGATTTGGCGTGTTGTCCAACGAGTTGCGGGTTTTCTCGCAGGATTTGCGGACGTGCATGGAATCGCTGACCGGCTTGATTCATGCCTGCGTCAACGAAGTGTCGGTAGTCCTGCAGGACAATCGACTGGCGAACCTGTTTGATCGGGCGGCAGAACTGGCGCCGCAGCACCCAGCGTTGCTTGCTGTTCTGCAACGGCGTAGCGTGGAAGACGAGAAACACGCCCTGCATCTGACTAAATTGCGCCGACAACTCAAGCGTGCACTTGAAGATGCTTTTCAGATGGTTGAACTGGGTGGCGTTCTGGCGAAATCTGCCAAGATTGAGGCTGCCTACGGACAAAGTTTCGCTGCCTCGCTGGCCCAGGTTTCCGGGGAGTTTGACGGGGTTGTCGAGGAAATCCGCGGTTCGCTCGAATCACTGCGCCGCTCGCCATTTTTTGCCGGAAATTGAGATTACGAGAGGGAATCAGTGAAGACAACAAAGACAATCTTTCAGGATGGCAATCACAAATGGGTGGCGATTGTGCGCGACCCGCAGAAGCCGAACTTCATCATCGATACCAATGAGTATCTGGTGACCCACGGTGGCAAGGGGTTGGTGCTCGATCCGGGGGGAGTCGAAATTTTTCCGGCGGTTTTTTCGGCACTTTCGGCCGAGTTCGACCCTTCGGCGCTGACTGGCGTCTTTGCTTCGCATCAGGACCCCGATATTTGCTCTTCGCTGGCGTTGTGGCTGGAATTCAATCCCGGGATGCGTTGCTATATCAGTAATTTGTGGGTGACGTTCATCCCGCATTTTGGTGGCACCGCCGAGACCTTCATTCCCATTCCTGATGAAGGTCTGGATATTTCGCTCGAAGGCCTGATGTTGAAAGCCATCCCGGCTCATTACCTTCATTCCTCGGGCAATTTCCATCTCTACGACAAGGTTGCCAAGATCCTTTTTTCCGGCGATGTCGGTGCGGCTTTGCTGCCGGCGAGCATGGACGGCCTGTTCGTCGAGGATTTTGACGCCCACATTCGTCATGCCGAAGGCTTCCACAAGCGCTGGATGGGTTCCAACGAAGCCAAGCGCCGCTGGTGCGAACGAGTAGGGCAAATGGACATCGATATGCTTTGTCCTCAACATGGTGCGATTTATCGCGGCGCCGATGTCGAGCGTTTCATCAACTGGTTTGACCAACTGCAGGTCGGTATCGTCAGCGCCTGATTTTTCGGGATTTGACGGCGGTCAAGGTGAAGCTTGGCGGGATACCCCGAGAATGTGGCTCACCAACCGCACCGAGTGAGCCATGACCAGTATCCGCAGTTTTATGACCGACAATCACCGTCATTGCGACGACCTGTTTGCCAAGGCCGAGCAAGCCATTGCCAAAAATAATCTTGATGCCGCCAGGGCCGCCTTCGGACATTTTCGGGGGGCCATGCTGGCGCATTTCGATTGTGAGGAAAAGACGCTTTTCCCGACTTTCGAGGCAAAGACCGGCATAAGCATGGGGCCAACACAAGTGATGCGTCTGGAGCATGTCCAGATGCGTTCCCTGCTTGATGATGCGGTCGACGCCCTGAAAACGGGAAATACTGACGATTATCTCGGGCAGGCCGACACCTTGCTGATCATGATGCAGCAACACAACATGAAAGAAGAGAACATCCTCTACCCCATGTGCGACCAGCATCTGGTGGACGAACTACCGCAGATCCTTGCCCATCTAGAACTTGAGCTCCCGGAAGCATGACCCACGCCAAAACTCCCCACGTCGTCGATGCCCGCTACATGGAACCGCCCGACCCCTTCGTCAAGACGATGGAAATGCTCGATACGCTGCAGGAAGGAGAAAAGATGCTCCTGCTCCTGTTCCGCGAGCCGCACCCTCTGTACAAGGTACTTCGGCAGAATGGTCATGCTTACGAAACCGAACTGCTCGCCGATGGTACGTTCGAGATCCTGATTTCGCGCTGATTTCCCTCGTCGATGCAAGCGCTGCTGTCTTTTGAAAATGCACCACCATTTTCGGCGCCATTGCGCTTTTTCCTGGCTGCGCCGCTGTTCCTCGTGCTTGCAGGACTGTTGATCGCGGTTGATGGTGGTTCGGCATTTTCCTCACGCTGGCTTCCTGCCACGCTGGCCGTAACTCATCTGCTTACCATCGGGTTCATGCTGCAAATCATGCTCGGTGCGCTGATCCAGATTCTGCCGGTGGTAGCCGGGGCCAATCTGGCGCGACCGCTGGCCCTGGCCACCATAATCCAGCCGGGGCTAAGTATTGGTGCGCTCGGCCTGGCGGCCGGTTTCTACTTCGCGCAACCGATGCTATTGAGCGCGTCGGCGCTGCTGCTTGGTCTGGCAGTTGTCTTCTTTCTGGTGGCGACAGGCCGTGTATTGATCGGCGTTCCCTCGACCAGTCCGACCATTCGTGGGCTCAAGCTGGCTCTCTTCGGTCTGGCCGGTACTATCGGGCTCGGCATTCTGCTTGCCCTGGCGAGGGCCTATGGCTGGGCAGTGCCGATACTGGCGTTGACTGACTTGCATGCGGGCTGGGGGCTGGGCGCCTGGGCTGGCGTTCTGTTGGCTGCCATGGCTTATGTCGTAGTGCCGATGTTTCAGCTGACGCCGGGTTACCCGGCGCGCCCGAGTTGGTGGTTTCCAGTCATCATGCTGCTGCTATTGCTGTTGTGGAGCGTAGCGGCGCTGGCTGACCTGCCCGGGCTTGGGCGCTTGGCACAAGGGCTGGTAGCGCTCGCCGGCATTGCCTTTGCCGGGCTCACTCTGCGCCTCCAGAAACAGCGGCGGCGAGCCCGTTCCGACGCAACTTATCGCTATTGGCTGCTCGGCTTGCTGGCAATCATTTTTGCTCTTTTTATGCTGTTGACCGCAGCAATCCAGCCTGCCGTCGCCGAATGGGACGGTTGGACGCTGAGTTTCGGGATTCTTCTCATTGCCGGCGGTTTCGTGTCGTTCATCATCGGCATGCTGTACAAAATCGTGCCTTTTCTGGCTTGGCTGCACTTGCAGAATTGCGGACAAGCCAAAATCCCTGCGCCGAACATGAACAGAATCCTGCCTGATATCGATATGCAGCGGCAGATGAAGGCTTACGGTGTTGCTGTCCTGCTGCTGGTTTCAGCGGTGTGGTTGCCAGACTGGATGGCGCGGTTGGCCGGGTTGGCCTTTGCGCTGGCCGGCGGCTGGTTATGGTGGAATCTGTTCAGTGCCATTCGGCGCTTCCGCCATCACCGGGCCGAAATCGAGGTGAAGCTGGCAGTCGGATGAGCTTTCTCGCCCTGAAATATCTGCACCTGACCTGCGTTGCCTTGAGTGGTCTGGGTTTCTGCTTGCGTGGCTGGTGGATGCTGAGCGAGTCGCCGATGCTCCGGCATCGGCTGGTGAAGATCTTGCCGCATCTGGTCGATACCTTGCTGCTCGGTAGCGCGTTGACGATGGCCTGGCTCAGCAGCCAGTATCCCTTTGCGCAAGGCTGGCTGACGGCCAAGTTTTTCGGGCTACTCGCCTATATATTGCTCGGGAATTTTGCTCTAAAACGCGGGAAAACCAAGGGAATGCGGGCCATTTTCTTCGGCATGGCCCTGCTGTCCTACGCCTATATCGTCAGCGTAGCGCTGACGCGGAACCCGTTGCCGTGGTTTTGATCAGGTGGCGCGATGGTTCATCAGAGCCTTCAGGCCGCTGACGTTAAGAATCCGGATGTGTTTTTGCTGGACAGCGATATGGCCTTCTTCCTGAAAGCGGGAGAAAGCGCGGGAGACGGTTTCCAGCTTGAGGCCCAGATAGCTGCCGATTTCCTCGCGTGTCATGCGCAGGTAGAACTCGGCATGCGAGAAACCGCGCGCCGTAAAGCGCTGCGACAGGTTGAGCAGGAAAGCGGCCAGGCGTTCCTCAGCGCGCATGGTGCCAAGCAGCATCATGACCCCATGGTCGCGGACGATCTCGCGGCTCATCACCTTGTGAAAGTGGTGCTGCAAGGTATGGATTTCACGCGACAGACTTTCCAGGCGAGAGAAAGGGATGGCGCAGATTTCGCTGTCTTCAAGCGCGATGGCATTGCAAGTGTGGTGCTCGGTACTGATGCCATCGAGGCCGAGCAATTCGCCGGCCATCTGGAAACCGGTGACCTGGTCGCGGCCGTCTTCCAGCAACACGTCGGTCTTGAAGAAACCGCTGCGAATGGCGTAAATCGCGTCGAAGGCCTCGCCTGCGCGGTAGAGGTGATCACCGCGCTTGACGCGACGGCGGGTGGAGACGAGGTCATCAAGACGCTCAAGCTCTTCGAGATTGAGGCCGTAGGGCAGGCAGAGTTCGCGCAGGTTGCAGTTCGAGCATGCCGTCTTGATAACCGACAGCGAGATATCCTGATTCAGCGGGTTTGTTGGGGGCATTGGCAACCTGAGTTCGCTTGATCCATGTCAACCGCTAAAATGCGCCATCCGAACATAATCTGACCATCTCTTGGTAGCGTGTCCAATGAATTTCGCAACTGAAAACCTCGTCTTCGATCCTCAGATCATTCGCCGTTTCGATGTCAACGGCCCCCGATATACGTCTTATCCGACGGCGGACAGATTCGTCGAGGCTTTCGACTCGGACGCTGCCAAGCTTTGGCTCAGCAAACGCAACATCGGCGGAATCAGCCGTCCTCTCTCATTATACTTCCACATCCCGTTCTGTAACACCATCTGCTATTACTGTGCGTGTAACAAGATCATCACCAAGGATCATGGGCGCAGTGGCAAGTATCTGAAGTATCTGGCCAAGGAGCTGGACTTGCAGAGCGCCAGCCTGGAAGGCCGGGATGGCGAGCACGAGGTCATTCAGCTGCATTGGGGTGGTGGTACGCCAACCTTCCTGTCGCATGCCGAAATGCGTCAGTTGATGGGCGAGACACGCAAGCATTTCAAGTTGCTTGAGGGTGGCGAGTATTCGATCGAAGTCGATCCGCGCAAGGTCGATACCGCGACGGTCGCGCTGCTTGGCGAACTTGGCTTTAACCGGATGAGTGTCGGTGTCCAGGATTTCGACGAAAAGGTGCAAGTCGCTGTCAATCGCGTGCAGAGCGAAGAAGAAACCTACAGTGTCATCCGCGATGCGCGGGCCAACGGTTTCAAGTCGGTTTCAGTCGATCTGATCTACGGCTTGCCGCTACAGACGGTGATGGGTTTCAACCGGACGCTGGAACGTGTTCTGGCCATGGACCCGGATCGCCTGTCGATCTACAACTATGCGCACATGCCCAGCCTGTTCAAGCCGCAGCGCCGGATTGCCGATGCTGATTTGCCTTCAGCCGATACCAAATTGCAGATTCTGGCGCTGGCGATCAAGAAACTGACCGAAGCCGGTTATGTCTTCATTGGCATGGACCATTTCGCCAAGCCGGATGACGAACTGGCAGTCGCCCAGCGTCAGGGCCGCTTGCATCGGAATTTCCAGGGCTATTCGACCTATGCCGATTGCGACATGCTGTCGTTCGGTATTTCGTCGATCAGCAAGGTTGGACCGACCTACAGCCAGAACGTCAAGACGGCGGACGAGTATTACGACCGGCTCGATGCAAGTCTGCTTCCGGTCTTCCGCGGTATCGAACTGACAGCCGACGATGTTCTGCGCCGTTCCATCATTCAGGCGCTGATGTGCCATTTCGAGCTATCCATCGAAAGCATCGAAAGTTCGCATCTGATCGATTTCCATCAATACTTCGCGGATGAACTCGAAGAGATGAAGGAAATGGAGCGTGCCGGCCTGCTCAAGGTCGAACGCGAATGGATTACCGTATTGCCGCCCGGACGCATGCTGGTCCGTATCATTTCCATGGTGTTCGACCGCTACCTGCGGGCTGATCGCCAGCGGACGCGCTATTCCAAGGTGATCTGACGGTCGTGCGTGGGGTGGGCGTGCAGGTTAAACTCCACGCTTCACCTTGCCTGATGTTGCACGATGCCTGAATCCGCTTACCTTGCCCTGTTTCTCGTTGGTCTGCTTGGCGGGACGCACTGCGTCGGCATGTGCGGCGGCATTGTCGGTGCCTTGTCGATGGGGGCACCAGCGCGCTGGTCCATGCTGCTCGCCTATAACGGTGGGCGCATTCTCTCCTATGCTGCCGCCGGCAGCATTGCCGGTGCTTTGGGCGCTGCCAGCCTTGGGCTTGAGGGGCAAGTGCCGGTTCGGTTGATTCTCTATTTTCTTGCCAATCTAATGCTGGTTGCGCTTGGGCTCTACCTGCTCGGTGTGACGCGGGCACTGGCCTTCACCGAAAGGGCTGGGCAGCATCTCTGGCGCATTCTCCAGCCACTTACCAAGCGCTTTCTGCCGGCGCGAACCATGAGACAGGCCTTTCCTCTGGGCGTGCTGTGGGGCTGGCTGCCCTGCGGGCTGGTGTACAGTGCGCTGGCAAGTGCACTGAGTTCTGGTTCGGCCGGGCACGGTGCCTTGATGATGCTGGCTTTTGGCTTGGGTACCTTGCCAAATCTTCTGCTGGCGGGCATCTTGTTGGCAAGACTCAACGAGTTTGTGCGCCGCCCGGCGGTGCGCATGTTTTCCGGTCTGTTGGTGCTTGGTTTCGGCATTTATGGCTTGCTGGGACTGATGCGCTTGCTGGGCTGGATTTAGGACGGGAGCGATGATGAAGATTCTATTGCCGGTGGATGGTTCGGATTGCGCACTTCGTGCTGTCGATCACCTGATTGCCCATAGCGCATGGTTCCGCGAAGTGCCGGAAATTCACCTGTTGCACGTACATGCACCGATTCCCATCGGTCGCGTTCAGGCGCATGTCGGCAAGGAAACGCTGCATGCGTATTACCTTGAAGAAAGCCAGGCGCAGCTGGTCGCAGCCCAGCAAAGGCTCGATGCGGCGGAGCGTTTCCACACAACGCATATTCACGTCGGCCTGCCGGCCGAGATCATCGCCAAAATTTCCGGCGAACTTGGCTGTGACCTGATCATCATGGGAACGCATGGGAGAAGTGGCGTGGTGGGGCTGGTCATGGGCTCGGTCGCCAATCGCGTGCTTCATCTCGCCAACTGCCCGGTATTGCTGGTCAAGTGACCGAATCGGAAAGCAGCCGGGTTGTCGAATTTGCCATTGGAGGCATGACCTGTGCCGCCTGTTCGGCGCGGCTGGAGAAAGTGCTCAATCGGCAACCGGGGATGCAGGCCAATGTCAATCTGGCGGCTGAGCGGGCGCGGATTCGACTGATTGGTGCAGCCGACGAAACAGCGGTTATCGCAGCCGTTGCCAAGGCGGGGTTCTCGGCCCAGCCGGTGGACAGCCAGACCCGCGAACGTGAAAAAGCCGAAAAATTGCGGGTCTACCGCAGCGAACTGCGGCGTTTCTGGATTTCGGTCGCCCTGACGCTGCCGCTGGTCGGTCAGATGCTTTTCATGTTTGGCGAGCACGGTCATCACAACGAACTGCCGCGCTGGCTGCAATTGGTGCTGGCAACGCCGGTGCAGTTCTGGATCGGTTGGCGTTTTTACGATGGCGCCTTCAAGTCGTTGCGGGGGGGCGGCGCCAATATGGATGTGCTGGTCGCGCTCGGCACCAGCATGGCCTGGGGGTTTTCGACCATAGTGACGCTGTTCGACCTGAACCAATATGTCTATTTCGAAGGTGGGGCGGCGGTCATCACGCTGGTGTTGCTCGGCAAATTACTGGAAGCACGGGCCAAGGCCCGCACCTCGGAAGCGATCGAGTCGCTGATCCGCCTGCAACCAAAAACGGCGCGGGTCGAGCGTGATGGCCAGTGGATTGAAATGCCGGTTGAGGCATTGATGCCCGGTGATGTCTTTCAGGTCCGGCCGGGTGAAAGCGTGCCGGTCGATGGCGAAGTCATCGATGGCGATTCCAGCCTCAATGAGGCGATGCTGACCGGTGAGAGCATGCCGGTCAGCAAGCGTGCCGGCGATCAGGTATTTGCAGCGACCAGCAACGGGCACGGGGCGCTGCGTTGCAAGGCGACCGGGGTTGGCGAACATACCTTGCTGGCCGGCATTATCCGGCTGGTTGGCGAAGCGCAGGGTTCCAAGGCGCCGGTGCAGCGGCTGGCCGACAAGATTTCTTCAATCTTCGTGCCGGTGGTCTGCGTCATTGCGCTGCTGACTTTTGCCGGCTGGTGGTGGTATTCAGGAATGTTTGCCGAGGCCTTGGTCAATGCCGTCGCCGTGCTGGTCATCGCCTGCCCGTGCGCGCTGGGTCTGGCGACGCCGACGGCGATCATGGTCGGCACCGGGCAGGGCGCACGCGCCGGTATTCTGGTCAGGAACGCCGAGGCGCTGGAACGGGCTGAACGAATCACCATATTGGCGCTCGACAAGACGGGCACGCTGACCTGTGGCAAGCCGCAGGTGACCGATGTCGTGGCGCGTGGCGCTTCCCGTGAAGAGGCCTTGCGGCTCGCGGCGGAGCTTGAACAGAATTCAGAGCATCCGCTGGCGCGGGCTATTGTGTTCGAGGCTGCTGCGGTGGACGGTAAAAAAACACAGAATTTCAAAGCCATTCCGGGACATGGCGTAGAAGGGGAAGTCGAGGGCCGGCTGTTGCAGCTCGGCTCACCGGCATGGCTTGGCATGGCGGCTGATCCGGCCATAGGCGAGTTGCAGGATGCCGGCAAGACGGTTGTCGTTCTGGCCGAAGCCGGGCAGGTGCTGGCCCTGATTGCGATTGCCGATGCGCTGCGACCAACTTCGCGGGCGGCTGTATCACTGTTACGAAAACGCGGTATCCGGGTGATCATGCTGACCGGTGACAACGCTGCCACGGCGGCCGCGATCGCCGCAGAGGCTGGTATTGCCGAATTCCGCGCCGGCATTCTGCCGGGCGACAAGGCTGCTGTCATCGCCGAATTGAAATCAGATGGCGGTGTCGTGGCCATGGTTGGCGACGGCATCAACGATGCTCCAGCGCTGGCTGCGGCGGATGTCAGCTTCGCGATCGGAGCCGGCTCCGATGTGGCGATCGAGGCGGCCGATCTGACCCTGATTCGCAGTGATCTGCTCGGCGTGGCTGATGCCATCGACCTTTCGGCGGTTACGCTGGGCAAGATCCGGCAAAATCTTTTCTTTGCATTCGTTTACAATGTTATCGGAATCCCGCTTGCTGCCCTGGGTTTGCTTAACCCGGTAGTGGCTGGTGCGGCGATGGCCTTGAGTTCGGTTTCCGTGGTATCAAATTCGCTTTTATTGAAGCGGTGGCGGCCAGCATCGCCTGAGGGGGCGGGATGACCGTTGGCGTCGGGGAGAAGTGTTTGGAGCAGGCAGATTCCGGCAAGCCGGCGGGGACCGGGGCGCAAAACCTTGTTGTTGAAACCGAAGCACTGTTTCGCGCCACGATGGAAGCGGCGCAAGTCGGCGTCTTTGTCCTGCAGGATCGTCTGTTCAGGTATGCCAATCCCTTTCTGCTCGATCTGCTGGGCTACACCGCCGATGAATTGATCGGCCAGATGGGGCCGCTCGATATTGTTTTGCCCGAGCAGCACACCCTGCTTTTGCAGCAGATGGGTGAGCGGGCAAAAGGCGTACGGAGGAGCTCCTATGAACTGTCTGCCGTACGCAAGGATGGTTCTGTGCTGCCCGTCAAGATCCTCGGCCGTCCAGCGTTGATCGAGGGCAGGCCGGCATCGGTGGGGACGGTCATAGATCTTTCTGCCCAGAAGGTTGCCGAGCAGAAAATTCGTGAGCTGGCCGATTTCGATGCGCTGACCGGCTTGCCCAATCGTCGTCTGTTGCACGACCGGGTGATGCAATTGCTGGCAAGTGCCCAGCGCGACAAATCCTCTGTTGCCCTGGTATTTCTCGATCTTGATCATTTCAAGCGGATCAACGATTCGCTCGGCCACAGCTTGGGTGATGAATTGCTTTGCGCGGTCGCCCAGCGTCTGTCGAACGCGGTTCGACGTGTCGATACGCTGTCTCGTCTGGGCGGCGACGAGTTCATCCTTGCCATGCCCGGGATTCATTCGGCGGCGGCTGTTGATATCGCCCGGCGCCTGCTAGAGGAATGCAATGCCCCGTTTTTCGTCGGCGGGCATGAACTGACGGTGACGTCGTCGCTCGGCATCAGTATTTTTCCGCAGGATGGTCCGGACATTGAGACACTGCTCAAGAATGCAGACGCCGCAATGTACAAGGCCAAGGAGCAGGGGCGGAACACTTTTCAGTTCTACGCCGCCGAGATGAACACGGCGACGCTGGAGCGCCTGATGATGGAGAGCAACCTGCGCCGGGCAATCAGGAACAAGGAATTCGTGCTGCATTACCAGCCCCTGGTCAGCCTGCGCAGCGGCCTGATCATCGGTGTCGAAGCGCTGATTCGCTGGCTGCATCCAGATCTCGGGATGATCATGCCGGATCGTTTCATTCATGTCGCTGAAGAAACCGGGCTGATCAATCCGATTGGCGACTGGGTGCTGGGCGAGGCCTGTCGGCAGGCACAGGCCTGGAATGATGCCGGTCTGGCACCGATGATCATGGCGGTCAACGTGGCGCCGGTTCAATTCCGTCAAGCCGGTTTTGTCGAAGCGGTGGCGGGCGCGCTGGCCTCTTCCCGACTTGATGCCGGTCGGCTCGAACTGGAACTGACCGAGCGCACGGTGATGAATGATGCCGACATCAATATCGGCACGCTGTCGGCCTTGCACCGGATGGGCGTGGAATTGTCGCTTGACGATTTCGGTACCGGCTATTCCTCGCTGGCGTATCTGAAGCGCTTTCCGGTGGGCAAGCTGAAGATTGACCGCTCCTTTGTGCGTGATCTCGAAATTGATCCGGATGATCAGGCAATCGCCTCGACCATTGTCAGCATGGGCCGCAATCTTCGCCTGACCGTGCTCGCCGAAGGGGTCGAAACGGCCGAGCAACTGGTCCTTTTACGCAACATGGATTGCGACATGGCGCAGGGTTTTCTTTTCAGCCGTGCCTTGCCGCCGGCTAAAATTGCGGAATTGCTGCAAACGCAGCCGTTTATGAATCAGGAGTGAGCGATGGAAAACACCATCATCAAGGTGGGCGGCATGAGTTGTCAGGGCTGTGTCAAGAACATCACCGGCGTGCTGACCAGCCTGGATGGCGTGGCCTCGGCGGAGGTGTCGCTGGAGGCCGGTGAGGCGAAAGTGGCCTTTGATGCCCAGTCGGTGACGCGTGAAGCGCTGGTTGGCGCGATCGAGGATGCCGGCTTCGATGCCGAATAAAATTATTTAAAAGTAACCAAGAGAACAGTCGTGCCAGAAGAAAAAATCAGACTTACCCAGCTTTCCCATGGTGGTGGTTGCGGTTGCAAGATCGCCCCCGCCGTCCTGCAAAAGATTCTTGCCGGATCAACGCCGGGAATCATTCCCCCGCAATTGCTGGTCGGTATCGAGACCAGTGACGATGCAGCGGTGTACCAGATCAACGCGCAGCAGGCGATCGTCGCAACGACGGATTTCTTCATGCCGATCGTCGATGATCCTTTCGATTTCGGCAGGATCGCCGCCACCAACGCCATTTCCGACGTCTACGCCATGGGCGGCACGCCGCTCTTTGCGCTGGCCCTGGTCGGCATGCCGGTCAATGTCCTGCCGTTGGAAACCATCGGCAAGATACTGGAAGGCGGTGAGGCGGTTTGCCGCGCCGCCGGGATACCGATTGCCGGCGGGCATACCATCGATTCGGTCGAGCCGATTTATGGCCTGGTAGCCATCGGTCTGGTCAATCCGGCGCATCTGAAACGCAATTCCGAGGCCAGGCCAGGTGACAAGCTGATCCTCGGCAAGCAGCTCGGGGTGGGCGTGTACAGCGCGGCGCTGAAAAAAGACAAGCTGCATGACAGCGACTACGAGGCGATGATCGAGAGCACCACCCAGCTCAATACGCCGGGACCGGTGCTGGCTTGTCTGGATGGCGTGCATGCCGTGACCGATGTCACCGGCTTTGGCTTGCTTGGCCACCTGATGGAGGTCTGCAAAGGCAGCCAGGTGCGGGCCACTGTGCGCTTTGACGATTTGCCATTGCTGGCCAGGGCGAAGGAGTTTGTCGACGCCGGCTACGTAACCGGTGCATCCGGCCGTAATTGGTCCAGTTATGGCGAAAATGTGACTCTCGCAGCCAACCTGGCCGAGGCAGCCAAAACCCTGCTGACCGATCCGCAGACCTCGGGCGGGTTACTCGTTTCCTGTGCGCCGGAGAGCGTGACGGAAGTGCTGTCAGTCTTCCTGCAGCAGGGCTTTTCGCATGTTTCGGTGATTGGTGAATTTGTTCAGGGTGCGCCTGGTATCGACGTCATCTGAACGGCAAGGCGCTCGCCACGGCCGTCGCCTGAGTTTCGCCGGGCTGATTTTTGCCCTGCTGGCGGCGTCGACCGCAGCAGATGAGGCCTGCCGGATCGCTTACGACATGGGGTCATCCGGGATCCGGGCCGGGGCGTCGAACAGCAGCGTCACGTCGCAGGCAGAAATCGACTACCTCGGCCCTTTATGGGCCGGGCGTGGTCTGGAAGAGCTGCTCGAACCAACCATCGCAGCCTTGCGCGCTCTGCCGGTGCAGGCCGGCGCTGCCGGCGAATGTGCCCGGGTCGGTGGCGGTTTTTCCGCCTGGCGCCTGGCGTTACAGCAGGGGCCGGACAAACTGGCGGCGATGCTGGCACGTATTCAGGCCGGAAGCGGGGCGGCCGTGCTGGTCATTCCCCAATTGCAGGAAGGTGCCTACGGATATTTCGGCGCCCGCCAGTTGCTCGGTGAAAAACTGAACACCAGCCATGTGCTTGATATCGGTGGTGGCAGCCTGCAAGTGGCAGGCGCCCGGACCTCGTATGGTGAGGCGCTCGGTCAGAAAATCTGGCATCGCCACCTCTGTCAGGAAATCCGCAATGCAGAATCAGTACCGTGCGATCTGCAGCCGATGACCGGTGAAGAACTTGCCATAGCACGTACGCTGATGACAGAGAAGCTGAGCGCAGTCGGTGCGGCGCTGGGTAGCCCGGTGACGATGACGGCGATCAGCCGGCCGGTCAGTCGTGGCGTCCTGCCGGCAGTGATGCGCCTGGTTCCGGAGGGTGGTGCATCGAACCGCTTTCAGCGCTCGGCCCTTACGTCAGCGATCAATCAACTTGCCGGGCAGACCCGTGAGGAAACCGCTTCCCTGATCGGCAGCCCGCCGGCTTATGTGGCTTTCCTGCTCTCCGACATGCTGCTGGTCGAGGGGCTGATGCAGGCTACCGGTGGCGAGTTGCTGGAAGTGGCTGAACTGGATCTGACCAACTTGCCGGGGCTGCTCGCCGACGATCGGGCCTTCATCTGGGCCGAGCGTTACGCTTGCTATCTTGATCGCCTTCGTGCAATTGGCCTTGACGCTTACGCCAGCGACCCCGCGACTTGCCCCTGAGTTCTTTGCTTACCTTCCGGGAAGGATGTCAATGGCGCAAATGTGACGGTGACACGATAACCATATTACTTAATTGTTGCGGTGCACAATTTTGTTTGGTGGTGTGTTATCATTGTTTTCGAACTTGTCAAAAACCCAATTTAGGAGACACACATGTCTATCAATCCTGAGCAATTCGCTGCTGCCAACAAAGCCACCGTTGATTCCCTGCTGTCCGTCGCCAATACCGCCCTGGCTTCTGCCGAGCGTATTGCTGCCCTGAATTTGAATGCTGCTCGTTCCGCCCTGGAAGATGCTGCTTCCGGCGCCAAGTCGGTTTTGGCCGCCAAGGATCCGCAAGCTGCCATCGCCGCTCAGACCTCGCTGGCCAAGCCGGCTGTCGAGAAGGCTGTTGCTTACTCGCGTTCAGTGTATGAAATCACTGCCCAGACCCAGCAAGAGCTGGCCAAGATGGTTGAAGCCCAGTTCGGTGACTTCCAGAAATCCATGGCTAACATGGTTGCCATGGCCACCAAGTCTGCCCCGGCTGGTTCTGAAGGTGCTGTTGCCGCCATCCAGAGCGCCATTGCTGCTGCAAATTCTGCCTTCGGCAACATGAGCACCGTTGCCAAGCAGTTTTCTGATGCTGCTCAAGCCAACATGGCTTCTATTACCAAGAAGTCCAAGTAAGACTTTCGGGCTTCTCCGAACCCCGAGCCCCGCGAGATTCGCGGGGCTTTTTGCATGTCGAAATAGAGAATAGTGAAGCTAACACCCAAAATGGATACTCCCTTGCCGGAAGAAGAACTCGACGCCCAAATTGACCGCATGCTCGATGCTGCAAGAGGTGGGCTGACGCCGCATCAGTTGCTGGTTCAGGCCTCGCTGGCCGAGACGGCGAATGTTGCCGAACGGAATGCGGCCAAGGAAAAGAACCGCGAGCGGGCATTGAAACTGCTGGAAGCCATCGAGAAGTCTCAAGGCAAGTAAGCAGTTACGGCAGCACCCATAAAAAACCCCGTTATTCTGGCTCGGGTCGGAATAACGGGGTTTTGTTGTCTCAGTGTTTCAAGCTGGCCGACTATTCGCCGGCGGCGGTTTCTTTCTCGACCCAGATATGACGGGCTACCGAGTGTTCGAGCGCGAGTTCCACCTCTTCGGCCAGGATGACAGTCATCGGGCGTTGTTGCAGGACCTTCAAGGTTCGACCTGAAGCCAGGCCGTAGGCGGTCAGTTGCTCGCGCTGGAGTGGGTCGATTTCGTCACCGAGCGCACTCAGCCGGACTTCGGTACCGGGTGGGATGAAGGCAAGTGGCAATCGGGCTTCGTGCTTGGGGCTCATGCTTGCACCCAGACCGCGCGCAATAAGATATTGAACAGACCGCCGATGAAGAAGGCGAAGGGAACAATGACCGCAACCATGGCAAGTGCGATTCTCGCGCCCTGTTCCTTGACCATCATCATCAGGCTGGCGAAGCAGGGGATGAACAGCGTGATGGTGATCATGCCGACCACGGCCTGAATCGGCGACAGGGTGTGCGCCATGGCAAACAGCCCGGTGGCGCCGAAATCGCGGCGCAGAAAACCCATCACGAAAGCCGCGCTGGCCTCGGGCGGCAGCCCGAGCCAGCCGGAAACCAGTGGCTCACCGGCTCGAATGATTCCGGGCAGGGCGCCGGTCTTGTCGAGCGCGTACATGATGAAGGTGCCGAGCAAAAAGAGCGGGATGACCTCGATCAGATACCACTTGAGCCGGCCTCCCGTTTTCTTCAGCACATTGCCGATGATGGGGAGGCGCATCGGCGGCAGTTCGGTGACCAGCGGAATGCGCCGGCCAGGAATCAGCTTGGCTGCGAGAAAGCCGGCCAGCAACAGGATGCCAACCATGGCGCCGGCCCAGACCAGCACGGCGGTAAAGGAGAAACCGCCGAGCATACCGAGGACGACGCCGAGCTGGGCCGAGCAGGGGATGGCCAGCGCCAGCAGGAAAATGGTGATCATCCGTTCGCGCGGGCTGTGCAGGATGCGCGTCGTCAGCGTTGCCATCGTCACGCAGCCGAGGCCGAGCACCATGGGCAGCACGGCGCGGCCGTTCAGGCCGATGGCGGCGAACATCCGGTTGGCGATGACGGTCAGGCGTGGCAGGTAGCCGGAATCTTCAAGCACGCCGAAGGCGAAGAAGAATGTGGTGACGATAGGCAGAATCAGCGCCAAGGCGTAGGTCATGCCCATGGTCCACAGGCCATACTTACCGACGAGCAATTCTGCCAGCCAGGGCAGGTTCACCGCAGCATTGACGAAATCGGTGAAGGCCGGGTTGAGAACGCCCTCGAACAGGTCTTTTTCCAGCAGCCCGACCAGTACCGTGGCGCCGAATACGCCGACGAATTGATACACCAGATAAAGCATGCCAAGCAGAATGGGAATGCCCCAGACGGGATGGACGACGTACTGCCCGACGCGCTGGGACAGTAGCGGACTGCTCCTGACGGCACGCTTGATGACGCTGGCTGACAGCGCATCGGCGGCATCGGTCCGTTCGCGGGCGAGTAGCGGAGGCAGGTCGCCCTCGGCGCTCTCGGCAGCTTGCCGGCGGAGCGTATCGAGTTCGGCCATGGCGGCACCTGCCTTTTCAGCCAGCCAGTCGGTGACTTCTGCATCGCCACCCAGATAGAGAATGGCCAGTCCACGCGCCGCCAGTTGCGGGTGCGAGGCAAGGCGGGCGATGGCCTCGGCGGTACGGGCGATGTCGGCTTCGAAATCGGCATCGTAGCGGAGCAAGGCCTGGGGTGGGCGGGCGTTAGTCAGGCTGGCAGTGAGTTCGCTGATGCCTTCACCGCCGGTCGCCACCGTGGCCAGCACCGGCATGCCGAGTTCTTCAGCCAGCGCCGGAATGTCGACCGTGACGCCACGCGCCGAAGCCTCGTCGTGCATGTTCAGCGCGAGCACCATGGGCACGCCGAGTTCGGCAAGCAGGGCAGTCAGGGTCAGCGTTCGGCGCAAATTCTTGGCGTCGCCCACCTGGATCAGGCAACGCGTATTCTCATTGAGCAGCGCCCGCATGGTCGCCCGCTCGTCATCGCTGCGCGAGGGCAGGGCCAGCACACCCGGCGTGTCGAGCAACATCGCCGCAGGATCGAAACGGGCACTGGCCTGAGTGACTTCAACCGTTGTGCCTGGGTAATTGGAAACGTTGACGTAGGCCCCGGTCAGGCGATGGAAAAGCACCGATTTGCCGACGTTGGGATGGCCGACGAGCAGGATGGCGTTGGGGATAGAGGGGTTCACGTTGGGCGCTGTTCAGTTTTGAGCTGTCGTCCGGATATTTTTCCGGCTGGTTGCTACTTTACGCTGGAACACAGCGGGTTTCGATGATCTACCCAAGTTTTTGCCAGAGTGATTCGTTCAGGCTGCCTTGCGCAGTACTTTGCCTGGTTTGCCTTGGCAATCGTTGGCTTCATGCAGGCACTCAAGGGCGCATGAGGCACAGCGGCCGCAATCGAGCCCGACACCGAGCTCGCGCCGCAAGTCTTTCAGCGTGCGGGCGCCACCCTGGGCGGCTTCGCGAATCTGGCTGTCAGTAATTGCCTTGCAGATGCAGACGTACATGAACTGACTCCTGATGCTTTGTTGTTGCGAATAATTCGCATCCTACGCAGTTGAGAATTGCTGTCAACAACTATCAGCAAGCCAGCCAGGGGTAGGTCAGGGCCGGAATTGAAAAACCGCAGGCAGGCTGCGGCTTTTGGTGGGTTGGCGGTGAGAAGGGTTTAGCCTTCGCCCGGATCCATGTGCGCTTGCAGATAGTTCGGCAGGGTGACATCCCTGATCAGCGTCTGCTGCGTTTCCAGCCAGTCGATCGCTTCTTCGCAATGTTCGAGCAGGTCTTCCAGCAGGTCACGGCTGACGTAATCCTGCAACTCTTCACACAGGGCGATGGTTTCGATAAGCAATGGGCGCTGGATATCACGCTCGTACTTGAGGTCGCCCTGCAGGCACTCGACGACATGCTCGCCGATCAGCAGCTTGCCCAGGTTTTGCAGGTTGGGCAGGCCTTCGAGGAAGAGCACGCGTTCGATGACTGCATCGGCTTCCTTCATGACACGGATCGACTGCTTGTACTGGTAGTCGTTGAGCTTTTCCAGCCCCCAGTTGCGGAACATCCGGGCATGCAGGAAATACTGGTTGATCGAGGTCAGTTCGTTGCGCAGCACCTTGTTCAGGGCTTCGATGACTTTCTTGTCGCCTTTCATCGGGTCGCTCCTTTAAGCCGGCGTGCCAGAGCCCATCTGGCTCTGCTGGTAGTTGGCAAGGCCGACCAGCTCGATCAGGCGGATCTGCTTTTCGAGGTAATAAGCGTGGTCCATCTCGGTGTCTTCAAGTTGCACGCCAAGCATGTCACGGCTGACGTAATCCTGGGCCTTTTCACAGGCAGCCATGGCCTTTTTGAGTTCGCCGACCACCTTGTATTCGAGGGCGAGGTCCGATTTCAGCATGTCCGGTACCGTCTTGCCGACTTTCAAGGCTTCACGCTTGGCCAGGTTCGGCGTGCCTTCCAGGAAGAGGATGCGCTGAATCAGGGCGCGAGCATGCTGCAACTCGTGCGCCGATTCGTGCAGTGCCTTTTCGGCCAGTTGGCCAAAGCCCATGTCGGCGTACATCTCGCCGTGGATCAGGTATTGATCGACAGCGGTCAGTTCGCCGGCCAGCAGGTTGTTAAGGATATCGATGATTTTTTTGTCGCCCTTCATGGCGTTCTCCGGAGATGGTTGGAAGCGAGGGCTGGCTGGCAAAAGCGGCTGGCTTGCCGAAGCGCCCATTCTAGGCGCTGGCCTGACGCTTTTCCACCCAGATAAGCTTTCCGACCCTGCCTTCGAAAGGGAGTTCCGTTGCCCGCATCCCGGCGGGCTAGCTGAGTGCTGCGGTCAACCGGCGAAAACACCGGAAATCCCGCGCCTCATTTCGCGGTAAAAGTATCCGGCATCTGCAGGGCGATGACCTCGCCGCGGGCCGTAGCCTCGCCATCGGCGTACACCGTGGCCTCGACCACGACCTTGCGGCCCTTGATTTCCTTCACCTTGCCGCGAATTTCCAGGACCGGCCCGAGCGGCGTCGGCTTCAGATAACTGACCTGCAGCGAACCGGTGACAAAACGAAAGGCCGGCAGGCTGTCCATGCTGCGGTTCTCGGCCCGGTACATCGCTGCCGCAGCCGTTCCCGTGCCGTGGCAATCGATCAGCGAAGCCAGCAAGCCACCATAGACAAAGCCGGGAATCGCCGTGTGTTCTGGGCGTGGCTGAAAATGGGTGACGGTTTCATCGCCTTCCCAGAAAGTCTTGATCTGATGCCCATGCTCGTTGTTGCGGCCGCAGCCATAACAATGAGCCAGGTTCTCCGGGTAGAAGTCCTGAAATGCCTGCATGATGTTTCCTTGTTATTGGGAAAGCATCATCGTAAGCGAGGCCTTCAGCATTAGCCACCGGTCAGATGAATCGGCGAGACTCAGTTTTCCGTGACGAATTGTCGAACCAAAGCGGCTAGCTGCACTCAGAATCGTTGAACCCTGAAACCAGCCCGGACCAATTCCAATGAGCCAAACCCTCTACGATTTCAGCGCCCAGCGCCTGAACGGTGATCAGCAGAACCTCGACGCCTACCGTGGCAAGATTCTGCTGATCGTGAACACGGCCAGCCAGTGCGGCTACACTCCCCAATACGCCGGCCTCGAAGAACTCTACCGGCGCTTCAAGGATCAGGGTCTCGTCGTCCTCGGCTTTCCCTGCAACCAGTTCGGCGCGCAGGAACCCGGTGATGCAGAAGCCATTAGTCAGTTCTGCCAGACCAGTTTCGACGTCAGCTTTCCGCTCTTTGCCAAGATCGACGTCAACGGTGACAACACCCATCCGCTCTACGCCTGGCTCAAGCACGAAGCGGCGGGCATTCTTGGTACCGAAGCGATCAAATGGAATTTCACCAAATTTCTGGTTGACCGCGAAGGTAAGGTCGTTGATCGCTATGCCCCGGCCACCAAGCCAGACGAACTGGTGGCGGCGGTCGAAGCGCTGCTGTAAGGCAGCCGGGGGCGCGCCGGAGGGCGATTGTTTTGATGCAAACGCTCTTTAATTCCTCTAGAATCGATTCGTCAATCTATTCACGAATCGATTCAAATTGCCGCCAGATCACTCACTAAGCATCCGAACATTACTTGCCAGCAGTCCGCTGACAGCGCGGCAGTTGGCTGAAAAAATGGGCATCAGCCAGGCCACGCTATCCCGTGCCATCCAGTCACTGGGCAATCAGATCATCCGCTTTGGTCGGTACCGATCTATTCACTATGCGTTGCGCCGGCCCTTGCTGGCCATGCCCGATGCACCCATCTACCGCATCACGCCAGAAGGCCGGGTCGAAGCACTCGGGCAACTCAGCCCGGTGCAGCCCACTGGCTACGTGATGACTAATGCCGACGGCAGCGCCAGCCACAGCGAAGGTTTTCCCTGGTGGCTCGACGACATGCGGCCCCAGGGCTTTCTCGGGCGTGCCTTTGTCGCTGCTCAGGCTGAAACGCTCGGCCTGCCGCCCCGCCTGGGTGACTGGCAGGAAGAACACACCCTGCGTGCCCTGCTCAGCCAGCCGGGTAACGATGCCGTCGGCAACCTGATACTGGGCGATGCCGGCCGCCAGTACTTCCTCCAGCGCCCCGAACCGGTGGCGCTACCATCTGCCGGCCTCACCGCCGCCTACGCCGAACGCGCCCGCCAAGCGCTCAGCGGCGAAACCCCGGCCTCGTCGGCTGGCGGTGAGCAACCCAAGTTCGGCGCCTATGCTGAAACTACCAACGGCCCGCGACATGTGCTCGTCAAGTTTTCACTCGATGTCGCAGAAGGCGCCGACAACCCCATCGCCCAACGCTGGCGCGATCTATTGCTGGCCGAACACCACGCCCTGACTCTGCTGCGCGAAAATGACATCGCCGCTGTTGCCACGCGCATCCTCGACCACGGCCAGCAGCGCTTTCTCGAAGTCGAACGCTTCGACCGCATCGGCCCGCACGGCCGGCGCGGCCTCATCTCACTCAGCGCCATGGACGCCGAATTCATCGGCCTCGGCCGCGGCGGCTGGCCGGCAATGACAGCCCGCCTGCTCGCCGAGCGCCACATCACCGGCGAGGCACACCAAGCCGCCTGCCTGCTGCACGCCTTCGGCACGCTGATCGGCAACACCGACATGCACCCCGGCAATCTCTCGTTCGTCACCGACAGCGGCCGTCCCTACCAACTGGCCCCAGCCTACGACATGCTCCCCATGGCCTTCGCCCCGCGCAGCAGCGGCGAACTCCCCACCACGTTACCGGCTGCCGGTTTCGACAGCCAGATCAGCATCGCCCAGTGGCGCCAGGCACTGGCGCTGGCCCTGAGCTATCTGGGCCGCCTCAACAACGAAGCGGGATTCAATACGGGATTTGGCGAATGCCTTGCTGCGTTGGAAAGGCACTTGCAGACGGCAGCAGAGCGGATTGGGCGGCTGGGTTAGTGCGGAGGGGTTCATCGTAGGGGAGACGGGAAAGCCGGCGACTCTCACAGATGGCGTAAGGCCGAGAAAGCCCGGCGAACAGGCGGCTACATCGAGATCGTCCGGCCGGCGGGTGGCAGGCGATAAACCTCCATTTCCGCATCTGGCATCAGCGAATTCAGGAACAGGCTGAAGATGGAAATGAACAGGCTGGCAAAGAAAGCCGTCCAGAAGCCGGAAATCGTGAACCCGCGTACCAGCTTTGCGACCAGCAACAATAACAACGCATTGATCACCAGCAGGAAGAACCCCAGCGACAAGAAGGTCAGCGGCAGTGTCAGCACGACCAGAATTGGCCACAGCACAGCATTGACGAAACCAAGCAGCAATGCCGAGACGATCAGCGACGATTTGTCGGCAAAGCGGATGCCGTTGAACAGGAGGCTGACGACCCAGAGTGAGACGGCGGTGATGCCCCACTGAATGAGAAAGCCGGTCAGATTGGCGAGCATGGGATTCCCTGGCTGATTGGAGGGGGCATTATTGTCCATGTTGCCCGGGGTGGAAATGATGGCTTGCCCGTTGGCGTGGTGAGCAGGTGTGAAAGGGGAGAAACAAAATGTCTTTGACCCCGTTGATTGCGGCGCCCCATCACCTGGGCGCCTGAATCGGTTTGCTGCGCTAGACGGCCCAGCTTCCATCTGAGCGCATCATGGACAAATCGACGTATTTCGACCCGGCATGGTTGCCAGGAGAGAATTTGACCCGGTAACCACCGATATCGATATTGGTGTTGTTGAGTGCAGCCATCAATCCGTCCGGTCCGTTGGCGCGCTTGAGTGCGTCGCTCATGACCTTGGCCGCAATGAAGCCCTCCAGCGCAACCGGCGTCACCGCCGTGCCGGCCGGCAGCATTTTGGCGAATTCGCTGTAGACACCCACGCCCTTGAGCGGCACCACCTGGCTGACCATTACCCCGGTTCTATCCTTGCCCAGCGCATTAGCCAGCGAAGTCGGTCCGACAAAACTGATGCTGGCAAAGCTGGCCGGGCTGCCCAGGGCGCGCATCTGTTTGATGAAGGCGGCAGCTGTACCGTAGGTGGAAACGATCACAACGATATCCGGCGCAGCCGGCAGGATAGCCTTGAGCGCGGTCTCGACATTGGCCGAGTTGCGTTCGACCGTGCCGGTCGCCACGACCTTCGCATCCCGGCTACCGAGGGCCTTGACCACCCCATTGAGGCCAGCCTGACCGTAGGCATCGTTCTGATAGACCACAGCAAACTTGCGCTGATAAAGGCTCCAGAAATGCTGTACGAGGTGCTCCATCTCTTCAAAATACGAGGCACGAATATTGAAAATCAGCGGATGATTGGGCGTCCTGAGTGCCTCGGCCCCGGTAAACGGCGCGACGAACGGCATATTGGCCTGCTCAAAAATGGGCTTGGCGGCCAGCGAGGTTGGCGTGCCGACATAGCCGAACAGCGCCGCGACATTTTTCTTGACGAAAGCTTCGGTATTGGCTTTGGTGCGCTCCGGCTCATAACCGTCATCAAGGGTCTCCAAGCGAATATTCCGCCCGCCGACTCCGCCCTTGGCGTTGATGGCGTTAAACCAGACCAGCGCCCCATCACGCATCTCGATCCCGAGATCCTTGGCCGGCCCCGAGAGAGGAACCGACTGACCGAGGACAATATCGCCCGAGGCGGCAAAAGTCCGGCCACTGGCCAGCCCGACAGATAGCAATGCACCAGCATTCAGAAATTGACGACGATTCATGATTCACCCCGCAAATCCGCAACAAAAAACGATTTTCATGACAAAAATCGGATATGTCAAAGCCATTAATGACAAGTGTGGCCAGACCGTTGACATATCTGACGCTGGAAAGGTACCCAAGCGAGTTGCTATTGGCAAATTTGATTTTGCCTCAAAGCCATTACTGTCAGGTTAAATGAAGGCCCGAACCGCCAAACGCCATGACTGACGCAGCCAAAGGGGTCCGAGCCAATTTGATTCTTTCTCGGCTACCACTAACTCCCTAGTCGCCCGCGTCATCGCCACATACAGCAATCGCGCCTCCTCATCCCGCCTCTCTTCTTCAAAATAATTGGGGTCAGTCCATATTGTTGCTGAGCCTTCCACGGTCAACCGGGAAAAAGCGGCAAATTTGAAAGGGCCATAAAACGAAATGTCTCTGACCCCTTTGATTGGGAAGCCGGCTAAACCGTGGTCTGTCCCTGAGGTTTCCCCTCATATTTTTACTCCTTGAGTGGCAGCCAACGCTTGGTGATGAATCAACGGCAAGGCATCCGTGATCGGTAGTCGTCGCAGCCAGTTGCCGCCTGCATCGATGATGCGGCGGGCCAGAGTCATGAC
>JAUYSK010000001.1 GCA_030696345.1 Azonexus sp. | reverse complement strand
TCGACCATTTCAAAGAGGCTAACGACCAGTTCGGGCATGAAACCGGCGACCGTCTGCTGGCTAGTGTGGCCGATGTGATGCGTCAGCAAGTGCGGGCCACTGATATTGCCGGTCGTTTGGGTGGCGATGAGTTCGCTCTGTTATTGCCAAATATGGGGGGCCACAGCGGCGGCTTCCTATGTCGAAAATCTCCGGCAACGTTTGTTGGCAGCAATGCGCCAGCAGCATTGGCCGGTGACTTTCAGCATCGGGGTGGCAAGCTATGAGGTGGCGCCGCAGGATTTTGATGGATTGCTGGGCAAGGCCGATGCCTTGATGTACGAGGTCAAGGACAGTGGTCGTGACCGTATTTCGCAGAAGATTTATTCGGGTGAGCCGAATTGAACTGGATATCACGTTTCCATCTCCGTCTGCCGAGCCGTGAGAAACTACTGCGCAGCCCGGGGTTGCGCTGGCTGGCGCCCTGGTTGAGTCACCCCAAGTTGTGGGCTTGGTCGCGTCGCGGTGTTGCCCTGGGTGTGGCGCTCGGTTTGTTCTTTGGTTTGCTCATTCCATTGGCACAAATCCCCCTCAGCGCAGCTGCCGCGATCGTGCTTCGGGCCAATCTTCCGGCCGCAGCAGCGAGCACCCTGATCAGTAACCCGGTGACCTACGGCCCGATTTATTACGCCGCTTACCGATTGGGAAATTGGGTCACTGGCGAATCAGCGTTGCCGGCTGAAATACCGCCGTCAAGTGCCGTTGAGGGAAGTACCGGTGAGGCTGAAGACAGGTCCGACAGGTCTGTATGGCAGCGCATCAAAGCCCTCGGCAAGCCCTTGCTGGTTGGTTTGTCGATCATGGCAACGCTGGCCGGGTTGCTAACCTACTGGATCGTCGATCTGGTCTGGCGTTGGCGTACGATGCGGCGCTGGCGCCAACGGCGGTTGCAATAGCGGCATGGCTTGACCTGACGGGGTTTTCTGAATACTGCACCGCAAGGAAATTTCCTGCGAGGCGCGGTCGACCGTGGAAAATGGCCAAAATCAGGGAATGACGGTGACGTCGGGCGCCTGACCGATGAATTCCAGTCGCTGGCGCATCGCTTCGGTGACGAAAATTCGATTGTTGCGGTCAACCCGTAAAACCAGGCTAATTTCCATTTTTTGCGCTATCTCGCGCCAGCCTGTCGGGCCGGCGATGAAGATCGGTTTGGAGGCCGCATCGGAGCGCGTACCGGCTTTGGGCCCGGCGGGAATCAGCACGGTGACGGCCTGCGTGTGGTCAGCCGGGTAGCCGGTACGCGGGTCAAGCAGGTGCGGGTAACGCTGACCATCGACTTCAAAGAAACGCTGATAATCGCCGGAAGTGCCGATCGCTTCGCCATCGGCCAGTTCGACGGTGGCTAACGGGCCGGGCTGACGTGGATGCTGGATGCCGACTCGCCACTTGCGGCCTTCCTTGCTGCCGAGCGCCATGACATTGCCGCCGATGTTGATCAGCGCATTGTTGATGCCTTGGTCGCGCAGGATGTCGGCAGCACGGTCAAGGGCGACGCCTTTCAGGTAGCCGCCGAAGTCGAGTGCGATATTGGGGTTGCGGCTGCTGATCGTGTGGTCGGTGATGTTGATATCGGCGATCGACGGCCGGCTGGCTAGCCAGGCGTTGATCTCACTTGGCGCCGGTAGCTCGGCCTTGAACTCATCCGCCTGAAAGCCCCAAAGCTTGATTAGTTGGCCAATGCCCGGATCGAAAAGGCCGTCGCCCTGGGCACTGAGGGCTTGTGCCTCGTGGGCAAAAGCCGCCAGTTCCGGGCTGACTTGTAACTCAAGGGGGCTGCCTGTGGGCTGCGGTCGACCTTGAGAAATGGCCAAATTCAACGCGCTGAGTTCGGAGGGCTGCCAGGCGTGATAGGCCCGATGCAGGCGGTCGAATTCCCGCAGGACGGCAGCGATGGCTTGGCGGCCTTGCGCCGCCTCGCTGCTGACGACAATAACTTCAACGCGGGTGCCGAAAACGTAGGCCTGTTGTTCTTGTAACGGCGCTCTGCCGCACGCTGCGATGAGCAGCGTGCCCAACAGAATCAGGCAATACCGCATGCGTGTTCGATTGCAGTGATGAAGGCACCGGCGGCATCGAAACCCGTTTGCTGGCGAATTTCGACCATACAGGTTGGGCTGGTCACGTTGATTTCAGTCAGGTGGGTGCCGATGACATCGAGGCCGACCAGCATCAGGCCGCGCTTGAAAAGAATCGGGCCGAGCGCGTGGGCGATTTCCAGGTCGTGCGGCGAGAGATCTTGCGCCACGCCGGTGCCGCCGACGGCCAGATTGCCACGCGTCTCGCCGGCCTTGGGAATGCGCGCCAGACAAAAGGGCACTGGCTGGCCGGCAATGAGCAGAATGCGTTTGTCGCCCGCGCTGATTTCCGGCAGGTAACGCTGCGCCATCACGGTGCGCGTGCCGTTATGGGTCAGCGTTTCGAGAATGACATTGCGGTTCGGATCGTTGCGATGAACGCGGAAAATCTGGCTACCACCCATGCCGTCGAGCGGTTTGAGGATGACATCGCGCTGCTCGTCGATGAAGTGCTGCAGCTGGTGCGCGTCACGGGCGACCAGCGTGGTGGGGGTGAATTGGTTGAATTCACTGATGGCGATTTTTTCCGAATGATCACGTAGTGCGCGCGGTCGGTTGAAAACGCGCACGCCGGCCGCTTCGGCTCTTTCCAGCAGCCAGGTCGCGGTCAGAAATTCGAAATCGAATGGTGGATCCTTGCGCATGATGACCGCGTCGAAATTGGTCAGCGGCATCCAGGTACGGCCGGTTTCGCGATACCAGTCGTGGTCGTCCGGGCGCAGGTGCATGTGCACCGCTTCGCCAAAGACGCCGTTCGGGTGATTGGCTTCTGGTCGGCGCCAGCAGAGCGTTGCACAGTCGATGGTGTGCACATCGTGACCGTGCTTTTCCGCCGCCCGCATCATCGCAATTGATGAATCCTTGTAGGCCTTCAAGGTCGGCAGCGGGTCAATGATGAAGGCCAGTTTTAGTGACTGACTGCTGCCGCCCAGGAGATGTTTTTCAAAATGAAGTTGTTGGCCCACGGTGTGAGTTTTCACGCGGCTTCAGGGGTTGAGCGCTCGAGCTCGATAGCGGCTGCCAGGCAGGCGAGTCGGCCGACCACTCCGTAGGCGTAAAACCGGTTCGGTGCGGCATCCGGATTGTTGCAGCCATAGTCGGGCATATTGCAGCCCGTCTCGAAGGCCAGCGGCTCAAAATGCATACCGGGGGCGTTGAGGTTTTCATCCTTGCCGCGGCCGGTGTGGACGCGGTAGAAACCGCCAACGACGTAGCGGTCGATCATGTAAATCACCGGCTCGGCAACCGCTTCGTTCAGGGTTTCAAACGAATGCACACCTTCCTGGATCAGTACCTCGGAGACTTCCAGGCCTTCCTTGCCGACGCTCATTTTGTTGCGCTGCTTGCGGTTGAGGGCGATCACTTCATCGACATTGCGTACTGTCATCACGCCCATGCCGTAAGTGCCGGCATCGGCCTTGACGACAACGTAGGGCGTTTCGTCGATTTCGTATTCCTGGTATTTTTCCTTGACGATATCGAGCACCGCGGCGACGTTGGCGGCCAGGCACTCTTCACCTTGCCGCTCATGGAAATTGACGCTGCGGCAGACGGAAAAAGCCGGATTGATACGCCATGGGTCGATGCCGATAGCCTTGGCGAAATCGTTGGCAACTTGGTCATAGGCGGCGAAATGGTTGGATTTGCGGCGGACGGCCCAGCCGGCATGCAGCGGCGGCAGAAGCACTTGATCGTCCAGATTTTGCAGAATGGCCGGGATACCGGCCGAGAGATCATTGTTGAGCAGGATGGCGCAGGGATCGAAGCCGTCAAGGCCAAGTTTGTTGCCTTTGCGGACCAGCGGTTCGAGCAGCAGGCTTTGCCCATTGGGCAGTTCAATCGTGGTCGGCCGGGTGATTTCCGGCAGCATCGAGCCAAGGCGAACGTTGAGCCCGGTTTGCTTGAGAATGGCGGCAATCTGCGCAACGTTCTGCAGGTAAAACTGGTTGCGCGTGTGGTTTTCGGGAATCAGCAGCAGGCTGCGGGCGTCCGGACAGATTTTTTCGATAGCACTCATGGCCGCCTGGACGCAGAGCGGCAGGAAGGCAGCGTTGAGATTGTTGAAGCCGCCGGGGAAAAGATTGGTATCCACCGGTGCCAGCTTGAAGCCGGAATTACGCAGGTCGCACGATGAATAAAAGGGCGGTGCGTGCTCATGCCACTGGCCGCGCATCCAGTGTTCGATCTGTGTGCTGCTGTCGAGAAAACGACGCTCAAGGTCGAGGATCGGGCCGGTCAGGGCAGTTGTCAGGTGGGGAACCATAGCTCTCTCGTGGCCATTGCGGCGAGTAATTGTTGGCCGGAATCTTACACTGCGGTGCACAAAAATGGGGCATGCGCCCGCGGTCAACCCGTTGAAAAGCGGTAAAATGCACCCCTTCGTTTTACCGCTTTTCAAGAGATCGGAATCGCCGTGCTTGTCGCCGCCAATATCACCATGCAGTTCGGGGCAAAACCCCTGTTCGAGAACGTTAACGTCAAATTCGGCGAGGGCTACCGCTATGGCCTGATCGGCGCCAACGGTGCGGGCAAATCGACCTTCATGAAGATTCTGTGCAGCCAGCTCGAACCTTCCGGCGGCAATGTTTCAAAAGAGAAGCATGAGCGCATGTCCTATCTGCGTCAGGACCAGTTCGGTTTTGAAGACATCCGCGTGCTCGACGTCGTGCTGATGGGCCATGAGGAAATGTGGGCCTGCATGAGCGAAAAGGACGCGATCTACGCCAACCCGGAGGCGACCGAAGACGACTACATGCACGCCGCCGAGCTGGAGTCGAAATTTGCCGAATACGACGGCTACACCGCCGAGTCCCGCGCCGGCGAATTGCTGATGGGCGTCGGCATTCCCATCGAGCAGCACAACGGCCCGATGAGCCAGGTCGCACCCGGCTGGAAGCTGCGCGTGCTGCTCTGCCAGGCGCTGTTCGCCAATCCGGACATCCTGCTGCTCGACGAGCCGACCAACAACCTCGACATCAACACCATCCGCTGGCTGGAAGATGTGCTGAACAATCGTGATTCGACGATGATCATCATCTCGCACGATCGCCACTTCCTGAACCAGGTCTGCACCCACATGGCCGACCTCGACTACGGCAAGATCACGCTTTACCCGGGCAACTACGACGACTTCATGGAAGCCTCGGTGCAGGCCCGCGAGCGGCAGTCGAAAGCCAACGCCAAGGCCAAGGAACAGATCGCCGACTTGCAGACGTTCGTCCGCCGCTTCTCGGCCAATGCCTCCAAGGCCAAGCAGGCGACCAGCCGGGTCAAATTGATCGAAAAACTCAAGCCGGAAGACGTCAAGCCTTCCTCGCGCCAGTACCCGTGGATTCGTTTCGATTACGATGAAAAGGCAAAACTGCACCGCCAGGCGGTAGAAGTCGAGAACCTTTCCTTTGCCTATGAAGGTGCCGATCACAAGATTTTCAACAATCTCAGCTTCTCGATCAACGCCGGTGAGCGCGTCGCCATCATTGGTGAAAACGGTGTCGGTAAAACGACCCTGCTCAAGCTGTTGATGAACGAAGTGACGCCGCAATTCGGCAGCATCAAATGGGCCGAAAAGGCCAAGCCGGGCTATTACTCGCAGGATCACTCGGCACTGTTCCAGTCAGATACCAATCTGACCGACTGGATTGCCGGATATGTCCGGGAAGGCGGTTACGAGGGCGGCGATGTTGAAACGCTGATTCGTGGCACGCTCGGTCGTTTGCTCTTCTCCGGTGACGACGTGAAAAAGGCCGTCAAGGTCATCTCCGGCGGCGAGCAGGGCCGCATGCTGTTCGGCAAGCTGATGCTCTTGCATTCAAACGT
>JAUYSK010000017.1 GCA_030696345.1 Azonexus sp. | reverse complement strand
GTCATGACTCTGGCCCGCCGCATCATCGATGCAGGCGGCAACTGGCTGCGACGACTACCGATCACGGATGCCTTGCCGTTGATTCATCACCAAGCGTTGGCTGCCACTCAAGGAGTAAAAATATGAGGGGAAACCTCAGGGGCTGTCCCCGGTTTTTGAAAGAGGAATTAAAAGGGGACAGACCACAATTTCTTGTCTGCCAATTCTGCATGTAGCCAGCCCGGATCTAGGTCGGCTCCATTCGGCCATGCAAGAGCCCCTAGCTCAAGCTGGACCTGAGAAAAGAAGTCGGGTTCAGCCAGCGGCGCGTAAACGCCGGGATTGATGGTGTTTCGAATGGCTGAGCAATCGACAATCCCGTTACGGCCATCGCAAAAAGTCACTGCCAGCCGGAATTCCGATAGCACAGACACGGCTTTAATCCGCCATGGCGCAGCCGGAATTACTCCAGTGGTTGAATTTTTTTGGGTTGTTGTTTGGCTTGGCATAGGTTCCAGTCCTCCATCAGTTCGGCGCGGTGCTCAATGGCCCATTCTATCGTGAGGGCCAAGGCTCGCTTGGGCAGATGGCCGACGATCACCTCCATTGTTCGAATATCGATTTGTACTTCGTGTTCGGCGTAAAGCGCATGGAAGTGGGGTGGTGCATGTTCACGCCAGAACATTTGGATGATGATGCCGAAAAACTGACTGATGGTTGGCATGATGGACCTATGAAAAGTGCTGGGCTGAATGCTTAGGCCGCGCGACGCAGGTCGAGGAAGAAGGCTTTCTCGCGGTCGGCGATCCGGCGCAGCTTGTCAGCCAGCGCGGCCAGCGCCAGCGGTTCGCGGTCGCGGATCATGCGGGCGGCGGAAAGGGCAAATTCACGCCATTCGTCGCCGATATCGACCAGGTTTTCCGAAAGTTCGTTGAGCCGTGGCCGGGCCAGCAGTTCGGCCGCTTCCTGCAAATACGAGGCGTAGATAAAGCGGAAACCGCCACCGCCAGTGCCGATTTCTTCCTGCATGCGGACGACCTGGCCGATGAACATCTTGGCCTGCGCCGGATCGTTCTTCGCGGCCAGTCCTTCAATGGCGTTGGCCAGTCGGCGAATGCCGCGAATACCGATGATCGGAACCGGCGTATCGAGCATGATGCGCGTTGTCTTTTTCAGGGCTTTCGGGATGACCTTGGTCCAGTCCGGCATTGAAGGCTTGCCGGTGCTGTAATAGAGCAGGCCTTTCGGGGCCAGTGCCCCCTTGGCGAAGCGAGCTTTCTGCAGGGCTTCGGGCGGACAGGTGACCGGGGCGTCAAAGACCGGGTCGGAGAGCTGGTATTCGCCACTCGCGACATCGCGGCCAAAGGCCAGCACGTTATGGGCGTTGAAATGAAAGCGCAGATCTTCCGGCATGTAGGGCAGGAAGAAGACTGAGGTCTGCATGCCGACAATGTTGCCGGAGGCAAGCAATTCATTGAGGCGGCGAGTGCCGGCCTCCTGATTGCGGAAGGTTTCGAAGCACATCTTCAGACCAAGCGGCTTTTGCAGGCCCTTGATGATGAACTTCGGCGGCATGCGGTAGGCCACCAGCGGAAGGCCGTTGATCTTGATGATAGGCAAATAGGCGAAGGACAGCGCAGACGATAGCCCGAATGCCATCGGTTCCGAAATCGGCAGCCCTTGATGCCGCAACATGGCCGACATGACGCCACTCTCGCAATGGGAGGCCTGGCTATGCTGGAATTCCATCATTCGGCCTTTTTCAGTTGCTCGACGCTGATGCCCATCACGCTGGCGTAACGCCCGAGCATGGCTGGCGACAATCCGGCGAAGATATCGGGCCGGAAATGACGGCGGATGCGCCATTGCCACAGGCCGGTGGTCTGGGACAGTAGCGGTAGGTCCATGCGGGCCTTGTGCATGTGGTATTCGAGGGCCGAGGTTTGCCCGGCCAGCACACGCTGACGGGCGTCTTCGGCCATCCGGTTGAGATCATCGACGGCCTGCCGGGTGACGATTTCCTCGACTTCCCAGCCAGCGGACTGAACGAGCTGGATCTTGCCATCATCGCCGCGGGCATAAACGCCCTTGCGATGGCCGCCGAGCGTGACGTTGCCTTCCTGCGGAACTTCACTCTCAAGCATGGTCGACCGCAGTCAGATACATCAGCGAACCGGTGAAACGGCCGCTTTCGGGGATAAAACAGAGCAGGCGGTCACCAGTCTTCAGTTTGCCGCTCTTCAGCAGCTCGTCAAGCATGATGTAAATCGCTGCCGAACCGGTGTTGCCCTTGGTTTGCAGATTGGTGAACCATTTTTCCTGTGGCACCGGGAAACCGACGGCAGCCATGCAATCGGCAATCGGCATCCGGAAGTATTCGGAAGACATGTGCGGCAGATACCAGTCGACATCGGCCGGTGTCAGCCCGCGCGTCACCATAACTTTTTCCAGCGGTTTGCCGATGGTCTGGTACACGACACTTTCGTTGAGCAGCCGGACATCCTGCTTGACGGCGAAGATCGAGCGCTGAGCCCATTCGCTGGCCGGGAAGGTTTTCCAGCCGCGCAGCGAACCATCTTCCTGTTTTTCCCCGCCGGCATACATGCAGACTTCCATGTTGCCGGCTTGCGACAGGATTTCGATCCAGTCGATGCGCAGTGACAGACCGCTGGCCGCGGGCTGGTTCTGGAGCAGAAACGCGCCAGCGCCGTCAGAGAGCATCCAGCGCAGAAAATCTTTCTCGAAGGCGATTTCTGGCTTGTCTTCCAGTTCGGTAACGCGAAATTCGGATTCGGCCTCGAAGTTGCGCGCATGCAATACGGCGGAGGCCTGTTCGGAGCCCGTTGCTACAGCATTCTTCGCCTGGCCGCAAAGTACGGCCATATAGGCGTACTTGAGGGCGGTAATGCCGGCGACGCAGACGCCTGCGGTCGACACGACTTCACAGGCCGGAATGCCCAGTTCGCCATGAACCATGACGCCATGATTGGGCATCAGTTGATCGGGCATCGTGGTGCCGGTGGCCAGGCAATCGATATCGCCTTTGAAGGCCAGCCCGCGAACCGCTTCGGCGGTCAGCTGGGCATTGGAATGTGTCGTTTCGCCGGTAACCGGATCAATGGCGTAATGGCGCTGGCGGATGCCGTTGTTACGCAAGACGATGCGGCGGGCGCGCGAAGGCTTGCCACCGACCATGCCGAGGATGTTTTCGATCTCTTCGTTGCCCACCGGGGGGTTGGGCATGAAGGCCGAAGTGCCGGTGATGTATACCTTGCCGCTACTGTGCATATTTGTTCAGGTTGTATTCTTGCGAGCCGGACGGTTGTTCAAGTTCAGCCTTGAGGCGCTCAAGCCGTGGGGTGAGCAGGGGTGAAAGTAGCCATTGTATCAACAGGCTTAATGGAACGACGGTCAGGACCAGCGTAATCAGATAGAGCGCAAAAACAAGCAGGATTGGTCGCCGCCGCCATTGGCCGCGCCGGCCGAAGGCACGAATCAGTTTTGACCAGACCTTGAAGGCCCGGTGTGCCGCTCGTTCACTCAAGGCCAGGCGGGGATTGACCGTGGCGGCCCGCAAGCCGGTGAGCATGGCGGCGCCCGATTTCTCGCCATCCTGATTGAGCGCATCGCTCAAGGCCCGGCCGAAGCGGCTGGCCTGGCGGATTTCTTCCGGAGCCACGCCGGCGGGGGGCAGGCCCAGCCAGCTGTTGCGACGGCCGGTCAGCACCCAGCGCGGGGTGGTGATGAAGGTGGCCAGCGCATGGCCCTGGTCGGTGAAAACGAGATGGTCGCGCAATTGACCGCCTGCTTCGGCAATCAACTTCTGCATGGTTTTCTGCGCCGAGAGCCACATATTGCGACAGGCGACCAGGGTAATCACGGGTTTCCCGTTGATCAGCCGCTTGCCCTCCGGGCTGGTTAAAAAAGCGGTCATCGGCAGCGCCGGCGCCAGATACCAGACCTGATAGGTCAGAATCACCAGATCGAACTGGCTGTCCGGGGGAATGCTCAGAGGTTTGATCGGCGGCGCGTCAAGCTGGACGCACTCGGGAAAGGCATCGACAAAGTCGACAATCGGCCATGGCCAGGGAAAGGGTGTTTCCGGCACCAGGGTTTCGAGATGAACGTTATGCCCGGCTGAACGCAAGGGGGCGATGACTTCAGCCGTGATATCGGCTAGCTGCCCGGTTTGCGAATAATTGATGACGAGAACGTTTTTCAAGCTGAGTTCTGGTAGCTGGGTAACCCGCAATTGTAACAAATCGGTGGCTGCTTACGGTGTACGCGCCGAGGTTGTACAGAATAGTTTCTATGGGGGGCAGGGCTTGGGAGTTTTTAAGCTTTTCGGCTATCATTCGGCTTTCCCGCAGCCTGTCTTTTTATGACCAAATACGTTTTCGTTACAGGTGGTGTCGTGTCCTCACTGGGCAAAGGCATCGCCGCCGCGTCGCTGGGGGCCATTCTGGAATCCCGCGGCATCAAAGTCACCCACATCAAGCTTGACCCCTATATCAACGTCGACCCCGGCACGATGAGTCCTTTCCAGCACGGAGAGGTTTTCGTCACCGAGGATGGCGCTGAGACCGATCTTGATCTGGGGCATTACGAGCGCTTTACCAGCGCCCGGATGACCAAGCGCAACAACTTCACGACTGGCCAGATTTACGATACGGTGATCAAGAAGGAACGCCGTGGCGAGTATCTCGGTAAGACCGTGCAGGTCATTCCGCACATCACCGACGAGATCAAGGACAAGATCAAGGCCGGTGCTGAGGGTGCCGACGTGGCGATTGTCGAAGTCGGTGGCACGGTCGGCGACATCGAGTCGTTGCCTTTCCTCGAAGCCATTCGTCAGATGAGCATTCAGGAAGGTCGCAATAACGTCTGCTACATGCACCTGACGCTGCTGCCCTACATCCCGACGGCCGGCGAATTGAAAACCAAGCCGACCCAGCACTCGGTCAAGGAATTGCGTCAAATCGGTATCCAGCCGGATATCCTGCTCTGCCGCGCCGATCGGTCGATTCCGGTTGAAGAGCGCCGCAAGATTGCGCTGTTCTGTAACGTCATGCCGGAAGCGGTCATCGAGTGTCTCGACGCCGATTCCATCTACAAGATTCCGGGCATGCTGCATGAGCAGATGCTTGATGAAATCGTCTGCCACAAGCTGAATATTCTGGCCAAGGCAGCCGATCTGTCGATCTGGAACAAGCTGATCGATGCGCTGGAACACCCGCTGAACAAGGTGAAAATCGCCTTCGTCGGCAAGTACGTTGATTTGACCGAGTCCTACAAGTCGCTGATTGAAGCCATCAAGCACGCCGGTATTCATACCCGCAGTGAAGTCAATATTGTTTATATCGACTCGGAAAATATTGAGAACGATGGCATCGGTGTGCTCAAGGATGTCGACGCCATTCTGGTGCCGGGCGGCTTCGGTCGACGCGGTACGGAAGGCAAGATTGCTGCCATTCGATTTGCTCGTGAAAACAAGGTGCCTTACCTGGGTATTTGTCTTGGCATGCAGCTCGCTGTCGTTGAATTTGCCCGCGACGTCGCCGGCATGCCTGGTGCGCATTCCACCGAATTCGTGCAGGACACGCCGTATCCGGTAATCGGTCTGATTACTGAATGGCTTGATGCTTCCGGCAAGATCGAAAAGCGCAGTGAGGATTCAGACATCGGCGGCACCATGCGTCTCGGCGCCCAGGTCTGCAAGTTGGCCGAAGGCTCGCTGGCCCGCGAAATTTATGGCGCGCCGGAGATCACCGAGCGTCACCGTCACCGCTACGAAGTGAACAACACTTTGCTTGCCCAGCTTGAAGAAAAAGGCCTGAAAGTGGCCGGCCGTGCACCGGGTACCGATCTTTGCGAAATGGTCGAGTTGCCGGCTGACGTGCATCCGTGGTTTGTTGGCTGCCAGTTCCATCCGGAATTCACCTCCAACCCGCGGCAAGGGCACCCGCTTTTTACCTCTTTCGTTAAGGCAGCCTTGGTCAATCAAAAGGTCAAAGGTAAATGAAACTGTGCGGTTTCGAGGCGGGTCTTGACCAGCCTTTTTTCCTGATAGCCGGTCCGTGTACGGCGGAATCCGAACAGCTGTGTCTGGATGTTGCCGGCCACATGAAGGAAGTCTGCGGTCGACTCGGTATCAACTACATTTTCAAAGCCTCCTACGACAAGGCCAATCGCAGCTCCGGCAAGTCGGTGCGTGGTCTTGGCCTTGATGAAGGCTTGCGCATTTTCTCGGAAGTGCAGCGCCAGATCGGCGTGCCAGTGCTGACGGATGTGCACAACATCGAAGATATTCGTGCTGTGGCTAGCGTCGTTGATGTCCTGCAAACCCCTGCCTTTTTATGTCGCCAGACCGATTTCATTCATGCCGTGGCAACCTGTGGCAAGCCGGTGAATATCAAGAAAGGCCAGTTTCTGGCGCCGGGCGACATGAAAAACGTCGTCGACAAGGCGCGGGAAGTGAATAACGGTGCAGACAACATCATGGTCTGCGAGCGTGGTGCGTCTTTTGGCTACAACAACCTCATTTCCGACATGCGCAGCCTCGCCATCATGCGCGAAACCGGTTGCCCGGTCGTCTTCGATGCGACCCACTCGGTGCAGTTGCCCGGCGGGCAGGGTACAACCTCGGGCGGACAGCGCGAGTTCGTGCCCGTTCTGGCGCGAGCGGCAGTTGCCGTCGGAATTTCCGGTTTGTTCATGGAAACCCATCCGTGTCCCGAGAAAGCCTGGTCGGATGGCCCGAACAGTTGGCCGCTTGATCGCATGGAGAGTTTGTTGAAAACGCTGGTGGCGCTGGACAAGGCAGTCAAGGCAGGTGGCTTTGAGGAATTGAAGTGAGTCAGAAAGGCTATCTGATTGCCGAAGCGAAGGTTCATGATGCAGCGGCTTATGAGGGTTATAAGCCGTTGTCGTTGGCCGCGGTCGAGCAATACGGTGGTCGTTTTATAATCCGTGGCGGTGCTTCCGAGGTGCTTGAAGGCAAATGGTCGCCACCGCAGAGAATGGTTATTGTCGAGTTCGACTCGGTTGAGCAGGCAAAATGTTTCTATCACTCCCCCGAATATCAGGCGGCACGAAAAGTCCGTGAGAATGCTGCCGAGATGAATATGCTGGTCATTTCCGGTATTGATAATTTACTTTAAGTTGTCTTTCTAACCTTCTGAAATTAAGGAAGAAATATGAGCTCTATTGTTGATGTTGTTGCCCGTGAAATTCTGGATTCCCGTGGCAATCCCACGGTTGAAGCGGATGTGTTGCTGGAGAGTGGTGTCATGGGGCGGGCCGCTGTGCCGTCCGGCGCCTCCACCGGCTCCCGCGAGGCGATCGAATTGCGTGATGGCGACGGTAGCCGTTATCTCGGCAAGGGCGTGATGCAGGCCGTCGAGAACGTCAATACCGAGATTTCCGAAGCCATTATTGGCCTTGATGCTCAGGAGCAGGCTTTCATCGATCAGACCATGATCGACCTCGATGGTACCGAAAACAAGTCCCGCCTTGGCGCCAACGCCATCCTCGCCGTCTCCATGGCAGTTGCCAAGGCAGCGGCTGAAGAATCCGGCCTGCCGCTTTACCGTTATTTTGGTGGCTCCGGTCCGATGCAGTTGCCGGTGCCGATGATGAACATCATCAACGGTGGCGAGCACGCCAACAACAGCCTGGATATCCAGGAATTCATGATCATGCCGGTTGGTGCTGCCAACTTCCGTGAAGCCTTGCGTTGCGGCGCCGAAATCTTTCACGCACTGAGAAAGCTGCTGGACAAGAAAGGCCACTCGACCGCCGTTGGTGACGAAGGCGGCTTTGCCCCGAATCTGGGCAGCCATGCCGAAGCCCTGCAGATCATCATGCAGGCGATTGAAACCGCTGGCTACGTGCCGGGTCAGGACGTTCTGCTGGCTCTGGACTGCGCCGCTTCCGAGTTCTACAAGGAAGGCAAATACCATCTGGCTGGCGAAGGTCTGCATCTGACCTCGGCCCAGTTTGTCGATTACCTGGCCAACCTGGCTGACCAGTTCCCGATCGTTTCGATTGAAGACGGCATGTCCGAAGCTGACTGGGATGGCTGGAAGCTGCTGACCGATCGTCTGGGTAAAACTGTCCAGATCGTTGGCGATGACGTGTTCGTCACTAACACCAAGATCTTCAAGGAAGGCATCAAGAAGGGCATTTGCAACTCCATTCTGGTCAAAATAAACCAGATCGGCACCCTTTCAGAAACCTTTGCTGCCGTTGAAATGGCCAAGCGCGCCGGTTACACCGCCGTGATCTCGCACCGCTCCGGTGAAACCGAAGACAGCACCATTGCCGACATCGCTGTTGGCCTGAATGCTGGCCAGATCAAGACCGGTTCGCTGTCGCGTTCCGACCGTATCGCGAAGTACAACCAGTTGCTGCGCATCGAAGAAGATCTCGGCGATACCGCCTCCTACCCGGGCCGTGAAACCTTCTATAACCTGCGCTAATCGTTGATGCGTTGGCTGACGGTCGGCCTCCTCGCAGCCATCGGCCTGCTCCAGTACCCCCTTTGGGTGGGTAAGGGCGGCTGGCTGAAGGTTTGGGAGTACGACCGTCAATTGTTGCAGCAGAAGGAAGTAACCAAAAAGCTGGAAATCAGGAATGCGGGCCTTGATGCCGAGGTCCGTGACCTGAAGCAGGGCTATGACGCCATTGAGGAACGGGCTCGTTTCGAACTGGGCATGGTCAGGCAGGACGAAATTTTTGTTCAGATTCCGGAAAAAGTTTCCGGAAAATAGGTGAAATAAAGGCGTCCACCGCAGTAGTCATCGGCATTGGCCTCCGCTAGAATCGTTCTCAGCAGTCCCCCACGCAGAGCGCTTCAGGAGAACACCATGCTGCTCAAGGTTGGCGAGAAAGCCCCGACGTTTTCGTTGCCTGATGCCGATATGGAGACTGTTGATCTCGCGACCTGCCTGGGCAAGAAACACATCGTCCTCTTCTTCTATCCCAAGGATGGCACGCCCTGTTGCACCAAGGAAGCCACCGATTTTTCCGATCATGAAGACGATTTTCACAGGCACGATTGTTTGCTGTTCGGCATCAGTCGCGACGACTGCATGAAACATGCCGAATTCCGCGACAAGGAAGGCATCGGGCTGGAATTGCTGTCGGATGCCGAGGGGGTTGTTTGCAAGCAGTACGGTGTCTGGCAAGCCAGGGAAGTCGACGGACACAAAAAATTTGGTATCGCACGGTCCACCTTCATCATTGATCGCAGCGGTATCATTCGCCACGCGCTTTATCACGTTAATTACAAGGGCCATGCACTGGAAGTGCTGCGCCTCGTCAAGGAAATGAATTCATGAACATGCTGGTAGCCAAAGATAACGTCATTACCCTCGATTACCACGTCACCGACCCTGATGGTGAGGTCGTCGACGAAGGCCGCGAGCCCCTCATCTATTTACATGGCGGTTATGACGATGTTTTTCCGCTGATCGAAGAGGCCCTTCAGGGCAAGAAGATTGGCGAGTCCGTAAAGGTCAAGCTGCAGCCGGACGAAGCCTTTGGTGACTACGATGCCGAGATGGTTCAGATCGAACCGCGCAAGGATTTCCCGAAGGAACTTCAGGTCGGCATGCAGTTTGAAGGTGGGCCGGAAGAAGGCGACGATGACGATTTCGTGATCTATCGCGTTACTGATATTGCCGACGACAAGGTCGTGCTTGATGGCAATCATCCGCTGGCCGGCATGGCGCTGATCTTTACCTGTACGGTGACGGCGGTTCGTCCGGCCAGTGCAGAAGAGATTGAACATGGCCATGTTCATGATCCGGACGATGACGAAGAAACCTGTCATTAAGTTCGCTTGATGCCCGCCTGGCGCGGGTTTTCACAATAACTACCGGTGCCCGTTTCGACGGGCATCTGCTTTTCTTGCTCAGAATTTGCGGAGTACTGTACATCCATACAGTTATCGGATAATCTACGCCTGACAGCACTCAAAAGCGGGTGCGGCAGTACATCTCAATCGATTCCTGTCAGGGAGTAGCCGATATGAAACGTATCCAGAAGTGGTTTGAACAGATCGCCGGGATTTCTCAGGAAGAAATCGATCGCCTGGCGCGTGCCAGGGAAATTTTTGCCAATGCCGGGCTGGATGTATCCGGTTTGGGAAAACCGGCATGCTGGCGTCGCAAGGCTCGAATTCAGAAAACCGGCTTGTAGGATGTCAGTAGAACTGTTCGATCATCCGCATGGAGATCGAATAGGTATGCCGAATTTGCTCATCGCAATATCGGTGCTCGGCACCCACCGGACAACTTGTCCGGGCAAGGCAGGTTGCCTTGCAATGGGATGAAGGCTGTTTTCGGTAGGTGATGCATTTTTGCAGACTGAAGGTATCACCGGAAAGTGCATCTGCCGGACAACTACTGAGGCAGGGCTTGCTCAGGCAGGACTGGCATGGTGAGGCTGAAATGAGCGGTGTTGAAGGCGGAAAGTCGGTATCTGTCAGCGCCACCACGCGATAGGCGAACCAGGTGCCCCAGTTTTCATTGATCCCGACCATGAAGGGCGAAGGATGATGCCAGCCGGCAAGCTTACCGAGTGCTTGCAGGCCAACAGAATCCTGAGCCGGGTAGATGATGGTATGGCGATGTCCGGTCAGCCATTTTTCAACGATCATCTTGCTGAAATCATCGATCGGATTCTCACCGGATATTCCGGCCGATTGCATCGATGCCCATAGCGTTTTTCCACCGTGGCCGATCAGAATCAGCTGCCGGTATTGATGCTCTGGATCAAAGCGGGTTCGAATATCCGCAGAAAGTTCGGCTGGCAGATCATCGATATTGAAAATGGCCTGCAGGTTCAGGCCTGCCGCATTCAGCACCGTGAAATCGGGAATGTTCATTACGTGCCGAGTTGGTGGAGCGCTTCCGAAATCGCCTCGGCGTTGGCTGGTCTGACCAGGCGGGCAACTTCGTTGCCTTGCTTGATGAAAATCAGCGTCGGCCAAAGTTTGACGCGGAAGCTACGCCCCAGTTTCCGTCCCGGACCATCTTCGATCTTGATATGACGGAGTTGCGGGTAATTAGCCAATGCCTTCGCCAGCAAAGCTTGCGCAGCCTGGCAATGGCCGCACCAAGGAGCACCGAATTCAATCAATACAGGTTCGCCAGAAGCATCGATTTCGGCCCGCGAAGGTTCAATTTCGGCAAAGGTATTGTTCATTGGCATGTCGTCAGTATCCCTTGGTTGGCCAGGCATGGGTTTCGAAGCGAAACAGGGCGGGTGCTCCGGTATCGATAGTGCCACGCGTCCACCCCATGAGCGGATAACCAAAGGTTTCAACTCGCGTGAAATTGGCCAGGCGCTTGCCCTGGGCGTCGCGCAAGGGGTGATCGATGCGGCTCGTGTGGCTGTCGCCATGTACGACAACGACTTGCCCGGCGAAATTCATCGTTTCAGCCTGAAGGCTTTCAAGAAACGCCCGATAGCCTTCATGGGCCAGCCCTTGAGAAAAATGCTTGAAACCGGGGTTGGCCTGAAACAGCAGCACGACACCAGCCAGCTTTTCGCGTCTGGCCAAGGCGAAACTTTCAGTCAGCCAGGCCAGAACGGCGGGGTTTCGCCCTTTGAACTCCGAGCTTGCTTCCCCCCTCTTGCCGTAGTTGTTATTGCCGCCCGGCAGGTTGAATGTGACGAACAGTACCGGACCAAGCCGGAAACGGGCATGTTCCGGGAATTTGCCGGATTGGCGGTCCATGGACAGTTTTTTCCGGCCCAGCGAAAACTGATCCCGCCAGAATAGGCCGCGTAGTTTGCCGAGGCGCTCCAGCGGATCATAGCCGCCGTTCGAGAGGCGCTCGCAATCGGTCCATTCGTTGTCGCCCGGGACAAAAACAAAGGGGGCACTGCTGCTATTGAATAATCGGTAGCGATCCTCGAACAGGCTGTCGTCGCAACGATCCTGCCCATTCTTGAAATCGCCGACGTGGGCGATGAATTCAACCTGGCTTTCGGTGATTCGGGAGAGCATGACCGGGAGTTCAGTACGTTCGTGCTCGGAATACGGTACGTCGCCAATCAGCCCGAAATGCCAGGTTTCGGCCCCGGCCAGCGCGGTCCAGGCCAACAGTAACACTGCCAAGCAAGCTTTCATTTGAGCAGACTTTTCAAGGCATACAGTGCCTCAAGCGCCTCGCGTGGCGTCAGGCTGTCAGGATCCAGCGCTGACAGTTGATCCACCACCGGGTGTGTTTCCGGTTCGGCCGGTTCCGGCGCGCTCTGGGCGAAAAGATCGGGTTGCAGCGGGTCTACCGCAGCACGCTGCTCGAACTCCCGCAATTGCTTGCGGGCAGCGCGCACGACCGCATTCGGAATGCCAGCCAGCGCTGCGACCTGAATACCGTAGCTTTGGTTGGCCGGGCCTTCCTCAACGGCATGCAGGAAGACGATGCGGTCGTTGTGCTCGACGGCGTCAAGGTGGACGTTGGCGAGCTCGCTGTATTCGTGCGACAGCCGGGTCATCTCGAAGTAGTGCGTGGCGAACAGCGTCAGGCAGCGATTCTTCTCGATCAGGTGGCGGAGGATGGCGAAGGCCAGCGCCATGCCGTCGAAGGTTGAAGTGCCACGGCCGATCTCGTCCATCAGTACCAGACTGTTCGGTGTCGCGTGATGCAGGATGGCAGCGGCTTCGGTCATCTCGACCATGAAGGTCGAACGGCCGGAAGCAAGGTCATCGGAGGCACCGATACGGGTGAAGATGCGATCCATCGGGCCAAGCACCACACGGTCGGCCGGCACATAGCTGCCGATGTGGGCGAGCAGGGCGATCAACGCGGTCTGTCGCATGTAGGTCGATTTGCCGCCCATGTTCGGGCCGGTGATCAGCAACAGGCGGCGGTTTTCAGCGAGTTGGCAATCGTTGGCGATGAAGGTGTCGGCACTATTGGACATTTCTCCTTCGACCACCGGATGCCGTCCGCCTGCTACGGTCAACCCGATTTCCGGGGCAAATTCCGGCTTGCTCCAGTTGCGTTTCAGCGCGGTATCGGCAAAGCCGGCCAGCAAATCGAGCTGGGCGACGGCGCGGGCGATGTTCTGGAAGGTCGGTACGGCTGGCAGCAACTCGTCGAGAATGATTTCGTAGAGCAGTTTTTCGCGGGTCAGCGAACGTTCCTGGGCAGACAGCGCCTTGTCTTCGAACGCCTTCAGCTCCGGCGTGATGTAACGCTCGGCATTCTTCAGCGTCTGACGGCGGCGATAATCGTCGGGAATCTTGTCAGTGTTGGCGTGAGTGACTTCAATGTAGAAGCCATGCACCTTGTTGTATTCGACCTTGAGGCTGGCAATGCCGCTGCGCTCCCGTTCGCGGGCCTCCATGTCGACCAGGTAGGCGCCGCAGTTGTCGTTGAGCGAACGGAGTTCATCGAGTTCGGCATCAAACCCCGGGGCAATGGCACCCCCGTCACGAATCTGGGCTGATGGTTCGGCGGCGATCGAACGGACCAGCAAGTCGAGCGCGCCCACCGGTGTTTCGAGATCGATTTCCAGTTGCCCCAGCAACGGCGATACGTTGCCAGCCAATGGCGCACGCAAATTGCTCAACCGGGCCAGCGATTCGCGCAGGCTGGCCAGGTCGCGCGGCCGGGCATTGCGCAGGGCAATGCGGCCAGCAATGCGTTCGATGTCGGCGATGCCGCGCAGTTCGCGCCGAACCTCGCCGGCCATCCGGCCATAGTCTTCAAGCAGGGCTTCGACGGCACCATGGCGGGCGGCCGGAACATCACGTTCGCGTAACGGGTGGTGCAGGGCATGCCGCAAAAGCCGTGATCCCATGCTGGTGACACAGTTGTCGAGCAGCGAAAACAGCGTCGGTGATGGTTGCCCGCGCAGGGTTTCGGTCAGTTCCAGATTGCGCCGGGTGGCAAGATCAAGGCCGAGATAGGCGCCTTCGAGTTCTACGGTCAACGCCCGTAAATGCGGCAATTTCCCTGATTGCGTCGCCTGGGCGTATTGCAACAAAGCTCCGGCCGCTGCGATGGCCGGACGCAGTCCCTCGGCCCCGAAGCCGGCCAGTGAGGCTACCTTGAATTGTTCGCAGAGCAGGCGTTTGGCTGAGTCAAACTCGAAATACCAGTCGGGCTGGCGGGTCCGTGCCGTTTCCAGCGGGAAAGCCGGCTCCCAGCTTTCCGGGTAAAGAGTTTCGGCCGGGCGGATGCGCTCCAGCGTAGCGGCGAGTTGTTCGCTCGGTACTTCGGTCAGGATGAATTCGCCGCTGGCGAGATTCAGGCGGGCGAGGCCGGCTGTATTACGCGTTGTGCTCAGGGCAAGCAGCCAGATGTCCTGCTTGTCGTCGATCAGCGCCGCATCGGTCAGCGTGCCAGGCGTCACGATACGCGCCACGGCACGTTCAACCGGCCCCTTGCTGGTCGCCGGGTCGCCGATCTGTTCACAAATCACCACTGATTCGCCCAGCTTGACGAGGCGTGCCAGATACGGCTCCAGCGAGTGGAACGGGATGCCGCACATCTTGATCGGCACACCGGCCGACTGACCACGTGTAGTCAGCGTGATGTCCAGCAAGCGCGCCGCTTTTTCCGCATCTTCATGAAAAAGCTCATAAAAATCGCCCATCCGGTAGAACAGCAAGGTGTTCGGATGGCCAGCCTTGAGCGCCATGTACTGGCGCATCATGGGCGTATGCTTGGAAGGATCGGGCAGTTCAATGGCCATTGATTCAGTCAGGTTTGATCGGGCGACAGGGGCGCAATTGTCCCATCATCAGGAGGTCGGTGCCACTGGCAGGGTCAGGGAAGAAGCAATTCAATGAGTTGCGGGCCACCCTTGTCGAGGGCATGGCGCAGGGCGGCGCGAAACTCGTCGTTGTTTTCGGCTTTTGCGTAGCCAAGGCCAAAGGTCAGCGCAGCATGCTCGAAGCTGATTTGCTGCGGTGTACGCCACGCCTGTTCGAATTCGGGGAGTCCAGCCTGGGGTAGGGTGTCGAAAATGCCCCCGCCGTGGTTGTTGACCGCCACGATCACAGCATTTCGTCCGGCGGCGAGCGCCAAACCGCCCAGATCGTGCTGGCAGGTGAGATCGCCGAGCAGCGCGACAACCTGGCCATCAATGGCAGCGATGCCCAGAGCGGTTGAAATATTGCCGTCGATGCCGCTGGCGCCGCGGTTGCCATAAATATGAAGCGGCTTGTCGCTACTGCCTGAATGGGTGTCGAGTTGGCGGATGGCCAGTGAGTTGCCGACGAAGAGCGACCCGTCGGCCGGCAGTTCATCGATCAACACCTTGATGTGTCCGCCGGTACTGTCCGACTGTGCAGCCTTTTCCTCGGCGGCAAAGGGGGCCAGCCAGTTGCCGGGTATCGGTGCAGGCGAGACAGCCAGCAGCTCAAGGCAGACGCTCAGCGGGTCGGCGCGCAGCAGATGGGTCAGGCGGTGGCTCGGGTCTGTCCAGAGAGGGCTGGGTTCGACCAATGCGTGGGTAGTTGTGGCAGTCGCGACGTACGCTTGCAGGCGTCGGGTGACGGGATATGTGCCAAAACGCAGTACCCATTCCGGCCGGTGTGTTTCGGTAAACGCAGGATTGCCCAGCCAGTGGTTATAGCGGACATAAAGTTGTGAGCGATCGTGTGACCCGAAACGAAGATTGGACAAGGGCTCGGCAAATATCGGGAAGCCGAGGCGGGCGGCCAGTAAGGTCAGTGCATCAGCAAAGCCATCTTCCGGCTTCATTTCGCCACAGACAATGATGCCGGGGCGAGCGGAAATGGCCTCGGACAACTCACGGATCAAGCTTGGGTTGGCACGCAGTTCAGGCTGGGCGATGCGAATTGGTTGCGGCTGGTCGGCGCTCCGCACTTCACCGACAGGCACCAGCGGCTCACGGAAGGGTTGATTGAGATGAACCGGCCCGGGGTGTGGCCAGACTGACTGTTCAAAGGCGCGAGCCGCCAGGCGATGCAGGTACGATGGCTCAAAGCCCGCCTCCGGTGTGCCGAGCGCATGGCTGGCACGGACATGCGAACCGAACAAACCGAGCTGATTGATGGTCTGGTTGGCGCCGCAGCACTGGAGTTCAGGCGGCCGATCGGCCGAAATCAGGATCAGCGGCACATCAGCCTGGCTGGCTTCGATCACGGCGGGAAGCCAGTTGGCTGGTGCAGTGCCCGAGGTGGCGAGCAACAGGACCGGGCGCTGGCTGGCCTTGGCAATGCCGAGGGCGAAAAATGCCCCGCTACGCTCGTCGACCGCAACATCGCAATGCAAGCCACTCTGCCGGAGCATGGCCAGCGCCAGCGGTGTTGAGCGCGAGCCCGGCGAGATGACCGCATGGGTTGCGCCAGCCGCAACAAAACCAGCCACCATGGCTTGCGACCAGAGAAAGTTCAGCGTGCCGGTATCGATCATCTTTTTGCGGGGTAGCCTTGAGAGGCCAAATTGTAGCCGCTATAAAGCTGGAAAAAGCCGCACTGCGTGCTATCATCCGGCCCGTTCTCTGCTGTCAGGCCATTGCCGGGCAGCCCAACGCGGAGTGGTAGTTCAGTTGGTTAGAATACCGGCCTGTCACGCCGGGGGTCGCGGGTTCGAGTCCCGTCCACTCCGCCAACCATTCAAGATGCCTGTTTTCAAAATCGAATCAATCGGTTATGAAAACAGGCTTTTTTGTT
>JAUYSK010000007.1 GCA_030696345.1 Azonexus sp. | reverse complement strand
CTATGCCGGGGCTGGCTATGGCGGTTCGTGCTTTCCCAAGGATGTGAAGGCGCTGATCAAGACTGCTGCGGTGGACGCCGGAATTGAGCTAAAAGTGCTGAACGCAGTCGAGGCGGCCAACGATGCGCAAAAGCATGTGCTCGGCAACAAGGTGAAGGCGCACTTTGGCCCTGATATTGTTGAAAATTTACTTATAGATGTTGACGAAGTACGGTCTTTAGTTAAACTCTATATGTATGCCAAAGACTGCTCGAGCCCTGCTGCAACTCCCGCCCGCAACCATCGCCGCCATGGAAAAGCTTGGCGCCGATCTGGCTGTGGCCCGCTTGCGTCGCAAGGAATCCCTGAAGACCTGGGCGAAGCGCATGGGGGTTTCAGTGCCAACGCTGCAACGCCTGGAAGCCGGTGACCCGGGCGTAGGCATTGGCATCGTTGCAACAGCTCTCTGGCTTCTCAACCGTGATGGGGAGCTACGGAATCTTGCCGCACCAGAACATGACCAAGGTGCGATAGAGATGGAAGTCCGTGAAGCCGTTGCGCTTGGCCGGGCCCGTGCTCAAGCTTCCGCAGAGGCACGTGTTCGTGCGAAGAAGGGTTGAGATGCGCCTGGACGACTTGTACCTCTGGTTTTTGGGCGACCCGACAACGCCGCGCTACGTCGGTGCGTTGAAACTGTTTTCCGCGGGTAAGGGCGTCTCGTTGCACTACAGCGAAGATTGGCTGGCCAACGGGTTCGCCCTGAGCGAGGACCTTCCTCTCATCGATACCGAGTTCTTGCCGCCAGGTCGCTTGGGCGCTGATACGCAACGTGTAGTCGGTGCAGTCGATGATGCCCGCCCTGACCGCTGGGGTGAGAAAGTCATCCGCTTCGTAGACAAGCCGAAGCGCCTCTCCTTGATGGAGTATCTCTACTACGCGGGCGATGACCGGTTTGGCGCTTTGGGTGTTTCTGCTTCCGCGAGCACTTACAGCCCCAGGATTGGCGGCGCGCTACCCCGGTTGGCGGAGGCGCAGCAACTCAGCGAGGTGGTGGCCAAGATTGAAGCTTCGGAGGCTCTCAGCGCGTTGGAGGCAAGAATTATCGCTGGCGGCGGTAGCCCGCTGGGTGGTGCGAAGCCTAAAGCGCTCATCGACATTGATGGTGAGCAGTGGGTTATCAAGTTTTTCAACAATGAGCCGGTCGACACGCCGCTCATTGAGCATGCCACGATGACACTGGCCGCACGAGCAGGTATCACCGTGGCGGAGACGCAGGTAATTCACCTTGCTGACACGAATGCGATTGCAATTCGTCGATTTGACCGGGAGCAGGGGAGGCGAATTCACAGCATATCCGCGGGCACAGCTATCCGTGCGGCAAGCGCGTCCGGTGCCGAGCCCGAGATGGGTTACCCGGAGTTGGCGCGCATTCTCCGGCGCGTGGGAATCGCCCAGGATGACATCAACCAGAGGGATGCGCGGGAGCTCTTCCGCCGCATGGTGTTCAATATTCTGGTCGACAATACGGATGACCATGAAAAGAACCACTCGCTTCTGGTCGCAAATCCATTCGATTATGGCCGCCTGAAGCTGGCTCCAGCCTACGACATCTTGCCGACCAACTCAGGGCAGGGCTACCAGGAGTTCATCTGCGGCACACACGGTCGGGACTCTACGCTTGAGAATGCGATGTCGCAGTGCGACGCATTCGGCCTGCTGCCAAGCGAGGCTGCAGCTGAAGCTGCGGCAGTCATTGAGGTCGTGAATGCCTGGCAAGCGCACTTCGAGCAAGCCGGGGTGTCGACACACGACATCAAAAGTCTGGCCGAACGCATTGATGGTGATGCGCTTCTGACGCAGCGCACCCAATTTGATGCAACGCGTTTTCAGGGAGCGCCGCCAAAGAAGCAGCGGAAAAGCCCTTTCCGGCCTAACTGACTCCTGTCCCCGGTTTTCCGGCGGCCTGCCGGATTTTGCACAAGATTGCAGCGAGCAGAAAACTGGGGACAGACCACGATTTTCGTCCTGTTTTCGCCGAACAAAACCGTGGTCTGTTGCCGGTTTTGGTCCCGGTTTTACATACGATTCTGGGCGCTGAATCCCCATTTCGCCCGCCGCAAAGCGGAGTCCCGGGTGTGTCGAGGCCGCGGGTGTGACGAATTGTTCAGAGATTTATTTAGATATAGCAATGGATTTACGGAGTTTGTTTTTGTGTAAAATCGTCCATTGAATGGATGATTTTCATAAGGGTTTAGCATTATGTTTCCTCGCCATATTGAGCCGTTGTTAAGCGATGCACTCGCTGATACCCCGGTGGTGTTGCTCAATGGCGCACGCCAGACAGGCAAGAGCACTTTGGTTCAAGGGCTTGCGGCAAGGCTGGGCAGGCGCTATCTGACGCTGGATGATCGTGTCGTGCTGGCGGCAGCCAAGGCTGATCCGGCTGGGTTCGTCGCCGGGCTGTCCGGGCCTGTGGTGATGGACGAGATCCAGCGGGCGCCGGCGTTGTTCCTCGATATCAAGGCGGCGGTGGATCGTGACCGCAGTCCGGGACGATTTCTGCTGACAGGTTCAGCTAATGTGCTGTTGTTGCCTGCTTTGGCTGATTCTCTGGCCGGGTGGATGGAAATCCTCAGCCTTTGGCCGCTATCCGGTGGAGAAATGGCGGGGGTTGCGGATTTTAACCGGGCCGATTTCTTGTTCGATGGCGCGCTTGGTGCGGTTTCGTTGCCCACCTGTAATCGTGAGGATTTGGTCGAGCGGCTGCTGCATGGCGGTTTTCCAGAAGCTGTGTCGCGGTCGTCGGCAAAACGGCGTTCGGCATGGTTTGAAAGTTATTTGCAAACCGTTTTGCAGCGAGATGTGCGGGATCTGGCCAACCTGGAGCAACTGACAGAGGTGCCGCATTTGTTGCAGTTGCTGGCCACCCGGAGTGCCAGCTTGTTGAACCAGGCCGAGATTTCACGTGCCAGTCGGCTGACGCAAACGACCTTGAAGCGCTATTTGAGTCTGCTCGAAACCTTGTTTCTGGTTCAACGTGTGCCCGCCTGGGCGCGCAACCCCGGCAAACGCCTGGTCAAGGCACCCAAGGTGTTTTTGCCGGACACCGGCCTGCTGTCGTGGCTGCTCGACCTGTCGACTGAAAAAATGCTGGCGTTGCCGGGATTGCCCGGGCAACTGGTGGAAACTTATGTGGCCTGTGAATTGCTCAAGCATCTGGCGTTCTCCGACAAGGGTTTGTCCTTGTGGCATTACCGAACGCAAACAGATATTGAGGTCGATTTCGTATTGGAAAATCGCCTCGGCAAGCTGACCGGTATCGAGGTCAAGGCGAGCGCAAGTATCGACAGCGCGGATTTCAAGGGCTTGCGCCACTTGCAGGAAACTGAGAGCGATAGTTTTCAGCGCGGTATTGTGTTTTATTCGGGACGGGAGTTGGTGGCGTTTTCAGATCGCCTCTTTGCTGTGCCGCTCAGCTTTTGGTGGGCTGCCGATTTGTGAATAGGGGCAGACTACTTTTTTCGCCAAACAAAACCATGGTCTGACCCCGGTTTTCTCATTTCCGGCCCCCGATGGTTATCGCAAGTTCGCAAACTCACTTTAACCCCGCCGCAACTGCGGCGGCGGGAGGCCGGCTAGATGATTTTCAGATCACAAAAAACCGGGGACAGACCACGATTTTCGTCCTGTTTTCGCCGAACAAAACCGTGGTCTGTCCCCGGTTTTACGGTTTTCCAAGATTCAGCATATTCCCAAGGCGAAGTTGGTGCAGTGCCTGAAGCGCCATCAAGAAGTTCAGTAGCCCAGAAAGCAAGAAGCCCAAGCGTTTCAAGCGAGGGCTTCGTAAATCTTTGACCGGGGTACTCATGACCACGGTGTTCGGCAGTTTGCCGTTTGGGAACTACTCGGTTATCTCATGAAACTGCGGTGGACTATCAACCATAGAACCTCCAGTCATCTGATAAACACTTCATCCTGACCAAACATGCAACCAGCCAGAACTCAAGTTCAGACTACGCCTATGAGATAGAAAGTCCACTAGTTTTAAAAGTAATTTCGCCGAGCGCAGACGACCAATTTCAAGTTAAGCAACAAGTCTTGCCATGGCCTGGTTTGATGGTTTGGGCATTTGCTCAATTGGCAAAATGGACATGTTGTTTTGTTTCGCCAGCCAATCCAGCCAGCGCAACTTGGAGGCTAACTCTACGCGCGTTTCGTTCAAGTCCAAGCCCTGTTCGGGATGGCAGGCAACAAAATGGTCATCACCATTTTCGCTTGCGACATGAACGCTGCTATGGTCGTCGAGACCAATCCAGAAACGCATTCCTCGAAGAACCGCTTCATTTCGAATGGCATCTGCACGGGTACCATTCTGAACGATGGGCATCACGCCGATCAGTCGGTTGCCCAGGTCGTCACCCAAGAAGGCGGCCAAGTCCTCATCGTCGTGGTATTTCCGCCAATCGGTACTCAGCACAATTTGCACATTTGGGTGGCTGATCAGAAGGGTTTCAAGATGCGCTCGCCAACAAAAATGCTGTTCCCGCCATTGGTACTCACCATCGCCACCGATGGATGGTTCGTCGGCGCGATGCAACACCCCGTCAAAGTCCAGAAAAAGCACTGGTGCGGTGATGCGATGAGAGAACGAACTACTCCTGCAGGTCATTATTTAGCCTTAGGGCCAAAAACCATAAAGTACCATACCTGGGCGTATGGAGGTTATGTTGCTGGAAAAAAATATCGGGAAAACAGGGGGTAGGCCACTATTTTCGCAAAACCGTGGTCTGTTCCCCGGGTTTCGGTTCTCAGCCCATGGTGTCATCGAGGCCTAAAAATCACTCTGCGACTACTGTGACTGAACTACCATTCGGCAGTGTTGTTAGCACGAGTTAGCGGATACATGGAATTGCTCTGCGCCGCTTTGCCAATTCAGAATATCCAGAAACGGATGTGGGTATATGCCTGCCATCGCCTTCGAGAAGACTGAGACCGACCTCGCCAATTGCGAGAACGAACCAATACGGTATTCCGGAACGGTCCAACCTCACGGCGCTTTATTGGTTTGCCAGCTTGAATCAGGAACCATTGAAGCCGCCAGCGAGTCGTGTGCCGCGATACTCGGGGTGTCTCCCGAGAGCCTGCTGGGGATAACGATTGGCAGTGCATTTGGTGCAGTTGTTGAAGCAGCACTGATGGCTTCGGTGATTGAGGGGCAAAAGCCCCTTGTGCCTCTGACGATAAACAACAAAAAATATTTAGCCCGCGCCTGTTGCAATGAAACGGGAGAGTTGCTGGTCGACATTGAGACCGACAGTTCGGATATGTCCGTGCTTCAGGAGATGCTCTATCAGGGACGCCGGGGTCTTGATGCATTACGCCTGCTCAATGATGTCGCCGAGATTACGAGGGGCGCTGCCGAGTTAGTCAAAAGCATGACTGGTTTCGACCAGGTGATGATCTATCGCTTTGACCCGACCTGGAACGGCGAGGTGATTGCAGAAGCGAGGAACGAAGGCGTTGAGCCCTATTTGGGCCTGACTTTTCCCGCCAGCGACATCCCCCAACAAGCGCGCGAATTATTCAAGCTTTGCAAAGTGCGTTTGATTCCGGATGTTCTGTACTGCCCATCGGTGCTCATTTGCAACGGGGACAGATGGATCATCGATCTTGGACGATCAGCCTTGCGTAGCGTATCTCCCATTCATATCGAGTACCTGACCAATATGGGCGCTCGCGCCACGCTGGTTGGCGCTCTGATCGTCGATGGTCAGCTCTGGGGTCTTGTATCGTGCCAGCAGAAGAACAATCCCCTTCATATCGGCCCGGCGGAGCGAGATGTTCTCGGCTGGTTGATCGAGGACGTTGCATTGCTGATCGAGAGCAGACTGACCCGGCAGAGACTGGACAGGGTAGGCGAACTGACTCAAAGGCGGCGAACCTTGATCGCAGCTGTTCGTTTGCACAACGTTCATGAACTCATGCATTCGGAAAACAATGCAGACCTGCTCAGTGTCGTAGGTGCAGAGGGTTTTGCATTGGTTGTTGATCACCGAATTCAAACAACAGGCAAGGTACCCAGTACCGCGAGAATTCGGGAACTCTTGCAACAACGTGCCGCGATTAAAGAGTCATCGGCGATTTTTGCGACAAATTCCCTTTGCACCGATCTCTGTGTTGAAGAAATCGATGATGGTATTGCGGGCGCCCTGTTTGTTTCAGTGCAGCGCAAGACGGCGGCATCAATGATCTGGTTTCGTAGCGAGCGAAGCCGTTCGGTACACTGGGGAGGGGATCCGGCGCACCCCCACTTCGCTGACCAAACGGGGCGCATGTCGCCACGTAAGTCATTCGAATTGTTCCTGCAAACTGTACGTGGGCAATCGATTGCCTGGTTGCCTGAAGAGATGACTTCTGCAACAGAGCTGGCTTCCTTGATCGATATCGAGGCCCTGCGACGCGAAGAAGCATTTTCCAACACCATACTTAGCTCGATCCCTGAGCACATCGCTGTCATTGATGCCAATGGGCTAATCGTTGCAGTAAATGACCCATGGAAGCAATTTGCGGCAGCCAACAATGCTCTTGGGCTTGCTGAGGTGTCTCCTGGAATCAGCTATCGGGAATTCTGTGCTGCAGGCGGTGAAGAGGCCAAGGTCGCGTGGGAGGGAATTGAGGCGGTGCTCGACAGGCGCCAGGAATCATTTGTCCTTGACTATCCCTGTGATTCGCCAGATGCGAAGCGTTGGTTTCGCATGCGCGTTTCGCGGCTGATCCCGCCTGCAGAAGGTGTCTTGGTTGCGCATGAGAACATTACTCAAACCAAGATGTTGGAAATCCAGCTTCACGAAAGCAATCAGCATCTCGAGCTTGTTTTGGCTGGATCGGATTTGGGAACATGGGATTGGGACATCCCTAACGGCAATGTGCTTTTCGACGAGCGCTGGTGTGCCATGCTGGGATATCGACCTGACGAAATTGAGCCAACAATCGCCAGTTGGGAGCTGTTGGTGCATCCGGACGACTGGCCGATCACCCAGAAATTGCAGTCTGGAATACTACACAAGGAGGAAAACCTCCCTTATGCATCGGAATATCGCCTGCGCCACAAAGACGGTCATTGGGTCTGGGTGCTTGATCGCGGCAAGGTAGTAGAACGAGATAGGCAGGGCAAGCCTTTGCGTGCCGCCGGTACGCGTCTCGACATCAGCGACCGCAAACAGCTCAAGCTTGAAGGCACTGAACTTCTGAGGCGCATGGAATCCTTGATCATGGGCCTGGACGAGCGATCAAGCACTGAGGGCCAAATGTCTCAGGAAGCAGCGAAAGTCGAGCGGGTTACTGCGCGACAGCGCGAGGTTCTAACGCTTGTGGCGGCGGGACTGACTTCGGCGGCGATAGCCGAGCGCTTGAAAATTTCACACAGCACGGTGATTACGCACCGGCGTGATCTGATGCGTAAGCTCGGTCTGCACAGCACGGCCGAGATGACGCGTTACGCCATCCAGAACAAGCTTATTTCAACTTAAGCACAAGCACTCTGTTTTACAAGATACTGCGGTCATGCACCCCATGCGGGGTATGTAAATACTGCGTTGTATCGATTCTCTTGTATCGTTGCTTCGACTAAAGTCTCTTCTGGTTTCAGGGTGAAAGTCATCGCAACATCAGTGGTAAGAACTCGCTATTGGATGATTTTCGTTTTTTTAAGGTCATGCCCAACATTGCTCAAGCTACTCGAAGCAGGGGGCTCCGATACATAAAATAAAAGAAAGTGGCCCTATGAAGAAGTGTCCTGAAGCACCAATTGCTATCTTCCCGATGGAGAAGCGGCAAATAACCGTCGCACAGCAGCGAGATGAAAAGATCGCACGCGCAGCAGAAAAAATCGTGGAGCGAGCCGGAACACTTGCCCGAGCAGTGACGGTAACCGAAGCGATCATCGCAATGGCAGTAACCACCGCGGCGGCAACGTTAGCAAGGGGCGAATCACACGAATCAGCGCTGGAAACCCTGCTGGTCGCACACAATGCAGCCGAAAAAACGCTGCAGATCGCAAGGGAAGACGCCAAAGAGGTGCTGGAGACGGCTCGGGAAGTGGCTAAGGAACTACTGGCGTCAGCCAAGAGCAAGGCAGCCTGATCGGCTGCCAAATCAGCACCCCGTCGCCACTTCGTAAGTTGGCGACCTCCAGTATTCCCTATTTGCCCGACGAATAAATTTCGTCACTCTTGTGGAAGCGGGAGGCTACGCCATTGCCATGCCGGCCCACCACATGAACTGCACTTGCCCGTGCTGTGGGCACGTTGCCAAAGAGAATCGGCAGACGCTTCTGCCGGGTGCGCAAGCACAGCCCGGATCGCCTGTCGATGAACGGTGCCGTAATGCCGTCAGCAACAGGAACCTTCCGAAGCGACTCAGCCGAGCAATTCGCTTGAGCGCCGAAGGAATCCCCTTCCTTTCCCGGGTTGCCGGGCAGCCGTCATGGGAATCAATGCCATGCCACCTGTCCGCTACAGCACATAAATTGTGAAGACAGCTTTGGCGTAACGGCCGCAATCGAGAAAGCCAATACTGGCTGGGTCGCAAAGACCAAGCGGAGTTTTCCAAGGCCGCGCGCCGGTTGAGTAACGCTCCCGGTTTCGACTGTTAATTTCATGTTCGCAAAATGGTAACTGCAAGCTGTCATAATTTATGCCGGCGCGGGAATGACCGATGCTTCCGTCAACAGTCCTGAGTGTTCAAAGGAGTCTATGAAAAAGTCAGCACAACAGATTTCAATCCAGTCCCTGATGGATGCCAGCGGCGTTCGCTTTGGCACCAGCGGGGCGCGGGGGTTGGTGGCGGACATGAGCAACGAGGTCTGCTTCGCTTACACCACGGCTTTTCTCAAGGCGATTTCGGCCAGTAGCGGGCGAATTGCGCTAGCGACCGATCTGCGCCCAAGCAGCCCGGAGATTGCTGCGGCGTGTGCGGCGGCGATCGAGCATGCCGGTCTGGGCGTCGATTATTGCGGCGCGGTGCCGACGCCGGCGCTGGCTTTCTATGCCCAGACACAAGGCCTGCCGGGGGTGATGGTGACGGGGAGCCATATTCCCTTCGACCGTAACGGCATCAAGTTTTACGGCGCAGCGGGCGAGATTACCAAGGCGGATGAGGCAAGCATCAGCGGTGCGGTGGTAACGGTGCCGGGTGAAGGGTTGTCGATTGCGTTACCGGCAGTGAATCGTGCTGCCAGCGAACTTTATATCGCGCGCTATCTGCAGTTTTTCCCGGCTCAGTGTCTGGCCGGGATGAGGCTTGGTTTCTACGAACATTCCAGCGTCGCCCGTGATCTGTTGCGCGATCTGCTGCAGCGCCTGGGGGCGACGGTGGTTTCCCTGGGCCGCACCGACCAGTTCGTGCCGATCGATACCGAGGCGGTGGCCGAGGCGGATATTGAACAGGCGCGCTGTTGGGCGGCGGAGCATGGTTTTGACGCGATCATTTCAACCGATGGCGATGCCGACCGGCCGCTGCTGGGTGATGAGCAGGGCAACTGGCTGCGCGGCGATCTTGTCGGCGTCCTGTGTGCCCAGTATCTGGGGGCCGAGGCGGTGGTGACGACGGTGAGTTGCAATACGGCGGTCGAGCTGTGCCAGTCTTTCAAGACGGTACGTCGGACCCGCATTGGTTCGCCTTACGTGATCGAAGGTATCGAGCAGTTGATCCAGGCAGGGCAGGGCCAGGTGGTGGGCTTTGAGCCGAATGGTGGTTTTCTCGTCGGCACCTCGATGGTGAAGAACGGCCGCGAGCTGGCTCCCTTGATGACGCGCGATGCGGTGCTGCCGATTCTTTGCCTGCTGTCGATGGCGCGCGAGAACGGCGGTCAGGTTTCGGATCTGGCCAAACGTTTGCCAGCGAGGTTTACAGCCAGCGACCGGCTACAGTCGTTCCCGACAGAAACCAGCCACCGGATTCTGGCCGAACTGGCGGCCTCGCCGGCTGCAGTTGAAGCCTTGCTGGGCGGTTTGGCCGGAAAGCCGAAAGGCCAGGACCAGACTGACGGGTTACGCCTGTTTCTTGAGAACGACGAGATCATGCATTTTCGCCCTTCCGGTAATGCGCCGGAACTGCGTTGTTATGCCGAGGCGGCCAGCCAGGAAAGAGCAGGGTTTCTGGTGCAGGAAGGGCTGCAGCGGATGCGGGTGAGGGTGGGCGGATAAGTAAGCATCCCTTCTTGCCAGGTTTTACTGGAGATGGCTGGTGAGATGGCAATAGTCCGAAAGGATCATGCGGCTGTATGGCTTCGTCATCGGTTATCCGCGATAATCCACGCTTCAGTGGTTGGGGGAGCGTTTTGTTGAGCGCTATCCCCGCGCGGTGACTGGTTTTTTCGTCAAAAGGCACGTCGACCGCAGCATTCATGGCCCGGAAGGGTTCGTTCAGATTATCAGGTGAAATTTCTCATGAACAAGATTCTCCCAGTTGTTCTCTCCGGTGGCTCCGGCACCCGCTTGTGGCCGCTCTCCCGCGAGAAGTATCCCAAGCAGCTCTTGCCGCTGGTCGGCGAGCAGTCGATGTTGCAGGCAACGGTGTCGCGGCTGGATGGTCTGGCCGATATGGCGGAGCCGCTGCTGGTGTGCAACGAGGAACATCGCTTTGTGGTGGCGGAGCAGGTTCGCACTCTGGGGTTGCACGGCGCGGTGTTGCTTGAGCCTTTCGGGCGCAATACGGCACCGGCGCTGGCTCTGGCAGCGTTGTGGGCCGTCCGCGACGGTGAGGATCCTGTTCTTGTGGTCATGCCGGCCGACCACGATATTGCCGATGGGCAGGCTTTCCGCGACGCCGTCGCGCGTGCGGTCACGCTGGCCGAAACCGGCGTGACGGTGACGTTCGGCATCACGCCGGATTGCCCGGAAACCGGCTATGGCTACATTCAGCGCGGGCAGGCTCTGGCCGATGCTTCCGGGGGATTTGAACTGGCCCGCTTTGTCGAAAAGCCGGATCGCGAGACAGCAGAAAGCTATCTCGACTCCGGTGACTATCTCTGGAACAGTGGCATTTTTGTCATCAAAGCCTCGGTCTGGATCGCCGCACTTGGACTCTGTCGTCCGGATATTCTTGCTGCCTGCCAGAAGGCATTGGCCGGGGGCAAGACCGATGGCGACTTTGTCCGGGTTGATATTGAAGCCTTCAAGGCTTGCCCGGCCGATTCGATCGATTATGCGGTGATGGAGCGCCTGACGGCAGGTGGCACCGGGCTGCCGAAGGCGGCGGTGATTCCGCTGTCGGCCGGCTGGTCGGATGTCGGTGCCTGGGATGCCTTGTGGAAGGTGCTGCCGAAGTGCGGCGAGGGCAATGCCACGCGCGGCGATGTGATGCTGGAAAACTGCCGCGACACGCTGGTGGTTTCCGAAAGCCGCCTGGTGGCCTGCATCGGCTTGAGCAATGTGGTGGTGGTTGAAACCGACGATGCCATTCTGGTGGTGCATCACGATGCGACGCAGGATGTGAAGAAGATTGTCGATCGCCTGAAGGCGGAGAAGCGCAGCGTGGCGCAATGGCACCGCAAGGTTTATCGCCCCTGGGGCTGGTACGACGGCGTTGATTCCGGCGAGCGTTTTCAGGTGAAGCGCATCGGCGTCAAGCCGGGCGGCACACTGTCACTGCAGATGCACCACCACCGCGCGGAACACTGGATTGTAGTAAGCGGCACGGCGCGCGTGACCAAGGGCGATGAGACATTCCTCGTTTCGGAAAACCAGTCCACTTACATCCCGTTGGGCGTAACACACCGTCTGGAAAACCCGGGCATCGTGCCGCTCGAAATGATCGAGGTGCAATCCGGCAGCTACCTGGGTGAAGACGACATCGTCCGGTTTGAGGATACCTACGGGCGTAGTTGATGGGCCGCAGTATTGATTGCAGGCAGTTCCAGTTGAAAATGAGGTAGCGCAGTGGCAAAAGGAATGATTCTGGCAGCAGGCCAGGGAACGCGGGTTCGCCCGCTGACCAAGGATTGGCCGAAGCCGATGGTGCCGATTCTGGGCAAGCCGGTGATGGAGTACCTGATCGAGCATCTGGCGCGCTACGGCATCAAGGAAATCATGGTCAATGTGGCTTACCACCACAAGAAGATCGAGGAGTATTTCGGCGATGGACGGCGCTGGGGCGTCAGCATCGGCTATTCGTTTGAAGGCGTGAAAGACCACGGCGAAATCATGCCCAAGCCGAAGGGTTCGGCGGGTGGCATGAAGGCGATCCAGGATTTCAGCGGCTTTTTCGACGAAACGACGCTGGTGATCTGCGGCGATGCGATCATCGACCTTGATCTCGGCGCTGCCCTGTTCGAGCACAAAAGCAAGGGTGCGCTGGCCAGTGTGGTGGCGCTGGATGTGCCAAAGGATCAGGTGCAGAACTACGGTATCGTGGTGACTGACGATGATGGAAAGGTCGAGTCCTTTCAGGAAAAGCCGAAGCCGGACGAGGCGAAGTCGACATTGGCCAGTACCGGCATCTACCTGTTCGAGCCGCAGGTACTGGATCTGATACCGTCCGGCGTTGAATTTGACATCGGTAGCCAGTTGTTTCCGCTGATGGCGGAAAAAGGCTTGCCGTTCTATGCCCAGAGCCGCTTCTTCAACTGGATCGATATTGGTCGCGTGACGGACTACTGGTCAGTACTGCAGCGCGTCTTGCGTGGCGAAGTCGCCGAAATGGACATGCCAGGCAAGGAAATCCAGCCTGGGGTCTGGGTTGGACCGAATACATCGATTAGCTGGGACAGCTCGAAGATTGTAGGACCGGTCTATATCGGCTCCGGCGTCAGGATCGACCCCGGCTGTTCAGTGATCGGTCCGGCCTGGATTGGTCATGGCAGCCACTTGCGCCGGGGTGCCAAGGTAATCCGTAGCGTGTTGTTTGAATACACACGGATCGGTTCAGGGATGGAATTCTCGGAAATGATCGTGTCGCCACGATATTGCGTTGATCGTGCGGGTGAAACGAGCTATGTCGGTGACGATGAATGCCCGCTGCGCTGGGGTGACGCACGCGGTTGACCAGGTTGATCAAGGTACGTAGCCGGTTCTGGCTGGCTGCTGCTGCGATTGGCGTGGTCGCCCTGTTTGTGCTGGGGGCGCAGCCCTTCGCGGTTGGCATCGTGCCGCCACCCTATGACAAGCTTGGCCACGCCCTTGCCTTCGGTGCACTTTTTCTGGTGCTGGATAGTGCGCTGGTGCTGCCACTTTGGCTGGCATTGGCCATTCCCTTGATCGTTTCGGCAGCCGATGAAATGCATCAATTGTGGTTGCCAGGCCGGCAGGGGGGTTTCGATGACTGGCTGGCCGGATTGTGCGGGGTCATTCTGGCCGCCTGGTTCAGCCGGCTGGCTCGAGCGCGGTGAGTCCCCGATTCGCCTGTTCGCCATAAATGGCAAATTCATTTATTTAACAAATAATTGTTACGCACTTTTTACAGCTACATGACATTTGGACTTGCTATTTGACATTTTAATTTTTTGAAACGGCCGGTTGGCAAGGCTTTACAGTGGATTTGTCATCCATTAGTCCGAATGGACTATTGGTGAAATACCATATGTAGATAAAATCGCGTCCAACAGAAAAAAATTATTCATCTTTCAAGGAGTCCCTATGAAAACGACGCTCAAAAAATTAGCTTTCGCTTTGGCTTGCGCCTCGGCTGTCCTACCTGCAGTTAGCCATGCTGTGTCTTTTCAAGATCAGGCCACAATGAGTTTTACAGCCTCGTCTCCTACGGCTTCTTTCCTGTTCTCCTGGGTAGATTTGATTACTGTCAAGAAAGAATGGACGACAGAGTCTGATGGCAAGTATTCGCTGACTTTGACAGACAGCAATAATCAAGTTTTGTTCAACAAGAACAGTCTTGGCGATGCTGTTACCGGTGATACTTCTGGCGTTCTTTTTGGCTCGTTTGCTAAAACGTTTTCTTCACTCTCGGCTGGCAGCGTCTATACGCTGAATTTCATCGGCAAGTGGAATAGTCCTGGTAACGCATCCTGGGTTCCTTCAACAATTCCTTCGGTCAGCATCTCGGCCGTTCCTGAACCTGAGTCCTACGCCATGTTCCTGGCCGGTCTCGGCCTGATCGGTGGGATTGCACTCCGCCGTGCCAAGAAGTCATAAGCATTCCCGATTCTTCCGGCAATAAAAAAGGTCGCTTCGGCGACCTTTTTTATTGCCCTGTCAGCTTTTAAGCAGCCACAGCCGAGAGATGCTCGTTGGTCATTTCCTCAAGCTTGCCCACAGCCTGGGCCCGGTTACTAACGTTGATCTTCTTGAAGATGCGCTGCAGGTGATTCTTGACGGTGTAGGCGCTGATGTCGAGGATCATGCCGATCTCGATGTTGGTCTTGCCGTTGCGCACCCATTCGAGAATTTCGATTTCCCGAGTACTTAGTCCGGCATTGATCAGTGATTTGAGCAGGGTCGGTTCTGCGACCAATTCGGGTTCAAGGATCGGCAAACCATCGATCTTGCGAACGGCCGCATCGATGTGCGGCAGCAGCAATTCGAACATTTTCCGTTCATGCATGCTGTAGCTTGTTTCACGCCGAAGCAGGATGTAGAGATGGTCTGCGTTGAAGCGGGTATCAGGAATCGCATGAAACACGATGTGTTTCATGTCGCCCAGTACCTTGTTTAGCTCCGGTGTCTCCGGGTTGGCAAAAACACCACCCGGGGTTGAGGCAGAAGCCACTTGTCCGCCACTGTTTGCCCAGCGTTGGTGAATACCCGTTCTGAATGAATGAATGCTGCAATGCGGAATTTTGTGTGTTCGGATTCCTGGCAACGCCGACACGATGTCATAGTGATAAGTTTGTCCCTGGATTGCACCAGAGAATGTAATCATCAGATCATGCGGGATGATTTCCTGGATATCACTCTGCATCCATAAGAGCAACTGAAAATGGCTCTGGATGGACAAAGAGTTTTGCATCGCCCTTATGACCAAAGTGCTAGTTGGGGTGCTATCCAGCGAAACCAGTGTCATCAAAATTTCCAAAAATCAATTTGGCGAATGATACCAATGAATATTTTTCACCGGCGAAAATTATTTCGCATGAATATGCAAATGCTGTGGTGCAGCAAATATTCAGCGGCGATATAATCCACGCCCATGAACAAGGTTAATTTACCGACGGATTAGCGGATGAGCATATTGTCTTCAACAAGGCGAGGGGGGGTCGCTGCCAACCGGCCATTCCTCGGAATGGAGCGGGTCGGTGGAACGCTTTTCCGCTTTTTTGAGTCGCTCGTTGACCCGGTTTCGCTACTGGTCTCCCTGTTTTTGCTGATGTATTGGTTCCGTGATGACAACTATGCTCATTACGTTGTCCTTGGCGTACTGGCCTTCTCGCTGACTTTTCCGGGCAAAAGCCTCGTTCAGGAAAGCATACGTGGCAACATTCGTGAGGTCGTCCTCGGCTGGTTCGGTGTGGCTGCCTTGCTGGGGTGCTTCGGCCTGGCGACCGGGCTATACAAACTCTTTCCTGAAGAGGTTCTGATCAACTGGTTGTGGATGGCGCCCACATTGCAACTGGCTAGTCATCTAGTGTTTCGTCTGACTATTCCTTTGGTATTGACGGCAAGTGGCTTCCCCAAGCGTGCCGTTATTGTCGGCTGCAACGAGTTGGGTAAGCATCTCGCGGCAGAAATTGAAGGCCATCCGATGCAGGGCATCAAGCTTGATGGCTATTTTGATGATCGAGTCATCGAGCGCCTGGATGTGGGCACCAGTCGGCTGAATGGACGTTTTTCGGATGTGGCCGATTTCGTCAAGGCCAATCGGATCGACATCATTTATCTGGCGTTGCCGATGGCGACCCAGCCCCGCATCGTCGGACTGCTTGATTCGCTCAATGACACCACGGCTTCGGTATATTTCGTGCCGGATATTTTTGTCACCGATCTGATTCAGGCGCGCATGGATGCGGTTGGTCGGGTGCCCGTTCTCGCGGTCTGTGACACGCCGTTCTCCGGATTCAACGGCATGATCAAGCGCAGTAGCGACGTCGTGCTTTCCCTGCTGATATTGCTGCTGATTTCGCCGATCCTGCTCGGGGTAGCCATTCTGGTCAAGGCAACCTCGCCCGGGCCGGTCATCTTCAAGCAACGGCGGTACGGACTGGATGGCAAGGAAATCATTGTCTACAAATTCCGCTCGATGACGGTCTGCGAAGATGGTCCCAATGTGCCGCAGGCGCGCCAGGGTGATTCCCGTCTGACCCGTATCGGTGGCGTTTTGCGCCGGACCTCGCTCGATGAGTTGCCACAGTTCGTCAATGTCCTGCAGGGACGGATGAGTATTGCCGGACCGCGTCCGCATGCGGTTGCGCACAACGAGGTGTATCGGAAGCTGATCAAGGGTTACATGGTGCGCCATAAAGTGAAGCCGGGAATTACCGGTTGGGCGCAGGTGAATGGCTATCGCGGCGAAACCGAAACACTGGACAAGATGCAGGCACGCATTGACTACGATCTTGAGTATCTGCGCAACTGGTCCTTGAAGCTCGATCTCTACATCATCGTCCGTACGGTGCTGCTGGTGTTCAAGGATGCCAGTGCGTATTAGCACGCCTGCGTTAATACCGAAATCAATCGCGCTGTCAGTCCTGCTGATAGGGCTGTGTCCTGTTCTGGAGGCTACTGCGGCAGGGCAGGGACAGTACGAACGCTCGCCAGTGCCGCTTCGCATAGATAAGTCCGTTCCGACGCCGAGTCCGTTTCGTCTGACGATTCAGCGCTCGGATTACCGGGTGGGCGGCAGTGCTGCGTCCGGCATGGGCAAACCGCATCGTGCCGGAGGCGACTTTTCGCCGGCAATTGATCGCCATGCACGTGCCCAGGGCCTGGATCCGGATCTGGTGCATGCCGTCATCCGGGCAGAGTCCGCTTATCGGCCGGAAGCGGTTTCACCCAAAGGGGCAATTGGTCTGATGCAGGTCATGCCTGGAACGGGAAAGCGCTTCGGTGTCAGCGATCTTGAGCAGCCGGAGGCTAACCTGCGGGCAGGAACCGCCTACCTGCGCCATCTGATGGATCGCTTCAACAATGTACCGCTGGCACTGGCTGCCTATAACGCCGGTGAGGGTGCTGTGATGCGCCACGGCAACCAAATTCCGCCGTATCCGGAAACGCAGGGCTATGTGCGCAGTATCCTCCGCGAGTATGGTGAATCCACGTATGCCGGGGTGCCACGTCCCCGTGTATACGCTGATGGCATTCAGCTTGCCCGTGACGATCTGAGCGAATATCGACTGGTTCGTTCTGCCATCAAATAGGCTAAACTGATCGGGCTGTACCAATCTGGTGATTGCGGGGCGATCTGTTCGCCAACAACCCGTTTGAATCCTTGCTGTCGTTGCTTAGAGACAGATTAAGTCCATAAGAATCAGATACCTAAACCGGTTTCAGAGGTTTCTGTCGCCATCTGGCGACGCAGATTGGTATTTGGTGCGTACTAAGGATTTAAAATTCCATATAAATCATATTGTTAGGAATTGGCATGTCCTTTGCTAACTTCCAATGGCGTTATTGATATTGGCCAAAGCCAATCGTCGCTGTTTCGACCATTCCAATCTGGTTTTGAGGTTTTTTTGCATGAAAAGCAGTTTTCTTAAGTCTCTCCTGGCTTCCCTGGTCATTTCAATTTCGATGCCGGCATTTGCCGATCGAGATGATCATGAAAGACACGGCCATCGACACTATCGCGAGCATGGGAACAATCATCACCGGGGTGACTATCGCAATGGCCCCTGTCGCGTTGAAGGCTGGTATGACCGGCACGGGTACTATCAGGAACGGCGTGTCTGCCGTGAAAGTCGCGTCAGTATTCCCGGACCCACTGTCTACGTGCAGCCGCCTTCCTTTGTGATCCAGCCCCCCGGCATCTACCTGCGCTAAGGCGCCTTGGCAGGGAGGGCGATGCACGCTGCGACCATCAAAGTGACCTATAATCCTGCCCGTTGGCAATAACGGTGTGGCCGACACTATGGCCTGATTGATGGGTGTGCTTTGGGTTCTCCAAAGAAACGAAAAATCCCGCGCTAGCCGCGGGTTTTTATTTTGTCGCTTGGATAATGGATTCCTACGTAATTCTCGGTTTACCGCAGGGGGCTGCGCCGGCTGATATCAAGCGTGCTTACCGCCGCTTGGCCATGCGCTGGCACCCTGATCGCAATACCCATCCAGAAGCAACCGAGCGTTTCAAGGCTATCCGCGGGGCTTACGATGCCCTGATGCTTGCCGAGCCAGTCGAAGCGCCTGATGACGGCGAGACCGAGGTAGAACCGGAAGCCGAGGAAAGCGTCGCCAAGGCCGCCGATATCCGCCTGAATCTTGAAGTCAGTCTGCAAGAAGCCGCGACAGGATGTCGCAAGACCGTTGCCTACACGCGTGGCAAGGCCTGTCCGACCTGCGAGGGTTCGGGCGAATACGGTATATCCCGGACCCGGTTTTGCCCGGCATGCCATGGTAGCGGCCGGGTGCATGATGCCAAGCGTGTCCTGGTGCCCTGTACGGATTGTGGCGGCCGTGGTTTCTTCAGCGAGCGCATCTGTCCGGACTGTGCGGGTAGCGGGCGGGAAACGGCCAGTGTCAGCCTTGAAGTCACCGTGCCGCCGGGCATGCTGCCGGGGGGCGAACTCAGGGTGGTCGGGCAGGGCGAACCGGAAACTGAAGATTTGCAGGCCGGCGACCTGTATCTGACCGTCGTGATTCGTACTCACCCCCTCTTTCAACTACGCGGCAGGAACCTGCATTTCAGCATGCCGGTCAGTGCCTTGGCGATGTTGGCGGGTGGAGATATCGAGTTGCCTCTGCTATCCGGTGTGCTAACGCATCGGCTGGAGGCCGGCAAGCCGAAGACTCAGGAGTTGAGGCTGGCCGGCAAGGGCTACCCGGGACGCGGCAAGATTCCGGCCGGTGATCTGGTGGTCGAATTGCAGCCCTCATTCCCCCGGAACCTCAAGGCCGCCCAGCGCAAGTTGTTGTTGCAGGCGGATGCATCGTTGATGGGGAATGTTGCCGAGAGCTTTCCCGAGATTGACGCTTGGCAGCAGGCCAACGCGCTTGATTGAGCAATCTGGCTTTTAGCGGGGATGAAGTAGCGGTTGTCCGGTCTGCCGGAAAATCCGGTTAGCGGTTTCGACGTGTCGTTGCGCCTCTTCTTTTCGACCTGCCCTCTGCAATATTTCACCCAGTAGCGCATGGTCGGCGGCAATCGCCGGGGGGTGGTGGAGTTGGCGATCGACGCTAAGCGCTTTGTTCGCAACGGTTTCAGCCTGGGCCAGTTGACCCTGCAGCATACGAAGTCGTGCCAGATTGGCCAGGGTGCTCGCCTGCAAAGATGAAGACTCGCCGCTAGTGGCTTGTTCAAAGCCGGGCAAAATTCGCTCCGCCGCTTCAAGATCCCCGCTGGCCATCAGACACAGCGCCATGCCGTTATCAATCTGGCCACGCTGATTGGCGCTTAACCCAGCCTGTTCGCGGATAGCGCGGAATTGGCTCAGGGCCTTTCCGTGTTCGCCCCGCCGTCGCGTCGTTTCCGCGAGGGCAATGCTGGCCTGTGTGGCTGCTATCGACAAGCCTTCTGCCCGGGCTTCGCGCAGGGCGCGACGATAATTCTGGTCCGCCGCCACAAAATCGCCCAGCAGCAGTTCGCTGGCGCCTATGGCCAGCAAGGCATCGGTCAGGCGCTGGCTATCGTCAATCATTTCTGCCGCATTGATAGCGCGTTGAAAGGCGGCCTTGGCATCGGTGAGTTGGCCGGCTTGATAGAGCCGGCTTCCTGCCTGCAGATGGCGATCGGTGGCCAGTACTGCTGTCGCTGGTCTTTGCGGGCTGGCGCAGGCCGCCAGCAGGGTCATGGCAAGCGTCAGAAAAAGCAGGTGAGAGCGTTTCATCTCAGCGTTCTAACGGGGCATCGGTAAAACCGGTGGTGTTGCCTCAACCGGTAAATTGCCACGCAACAGGATGTTGTTTCTGGCGGCCTGCAGGACATCGTCTGCTTCGTGCAGCACCGTGCGGCCGCTCGACACAACGGGTGCAACTTGTGGAGCAACGCTGCGCAGTTCCCGGCTCAGGATCAGCAGGCCATCCATTGTCTGCTCGGCCTTCTCGGCGATGGGGCCAAGGCGGGCGGTGCCGGCGCGGATCTCATCGAGTGTGAGGTTGGTCTTGCTGGCCGCCTGGCCAATGGTTTTGATTGTCTGGCGGGTATCGTCGAGTGTGGCATTCAACTTCGCTGCCGCGCTTTCCGCCTGGCGGGACGTGGCTTGCAGATGGGCCAGGGTCTTTTCCACCGAGCTTTCGCCGGACGTAGCGGCTTGCGACAGACGGCGGAGATCACCGGTCAGCGCAGCCAGGTTGTCCAGCGTGCTATCGACTTTTTCCAGCTTGGCCGGCAGGGTGGCGATGACATCGTTGATGTCCGGGGCGTGGGCACTGGGGATGGCGCTATCGGCAGCCAATGCCGGCTGGCCGGGGGCGCCCATGCGAATGTCGAGCGACGTTGAACCGATCAGCGGCTTGGTCAAGGTAGCCAAAGAATCTGCACGCAGTTTTTCGGCGTATTTTCGGTCAATTTCGAAACCCAGTCGGATCCGGTTGTCGTCAGTCAGGTTGATTTCAGTGATTCGCCCCACCTTGAAACCGGCCATTGTGACTGGCGCATTGATGGCGATGCCGTCAGCACGGTCAGTGATACTGAAGAGGTGGATGGTTTGCTTGAATGGTGCGGCGGTCTGTTGGTAAATGCGCAGGAAAAACAGCAGCATCACGGCCGAAAAGATGACCAGCAGGCCAACGGCGCGCTTGAACATTCGGTCACGGCTGCGGGGCTTAAGCATGGGCGGTTGTAGCGGTCGATTCCATCGGCAACCATTCTAGCCTGCCACCCTGCATACGCCCATGCCTGAAGCTGTCTGGTTGCAACTGGGCAGGTAGTGAAGCGGCGCTCTCGGCGGTCAGCAAGATGATCGCGGGGTTGCCACTGAGTGCATCGGCCAGCAGTTGATCAACCTTGATGGCATTGCCGACGAGGTTCTGGTCTAGGATCAGGCCATCAATGATGACCAGAGCCGGTTTCGCCTGCAGCGCTCGCCAGAGGGCGAGGGCTGTGCGTTGTTGCCGGCTGCGGTTGGCGACGGGTTCATCCAGCCAGGTTTCCGGAATGCCGTAGCGCCGAGCTTCACGCAAAAGGGTTTCGAGCAGTTTGCCATGCTGAGCATAGCGTTCAGGGTCGTGCTGGCGCAGCGACAGGGCGAGGTTGTCGAAGGCCGACCAGGCCGGAAACAGGCCATCGCCATCCACCGCCTGCAAATAGGCAGCATTGCGCCGCAGGGCAAGCAAGGCCTTGCTGGAAATGCTGTCCAGGTCTTGCCCAAAGAGGCTGATCTGTCCTTGCTGGGGCGAGATCAGGCCGAGCAGCGTGCGTGCCAAAGTGGTCTTGCCGCTGCCGGTCGTTCCGCTGATTAGCCAGTGTTCGCCTGCTGCCAGTTGGAAATCCATCGGTTCGGCATTGAAGAAGGCGGAGAGGACTACTCCCTGACCTTGCAGCACGACTGGGCGTTGGTTCATGTGCGCACCAGCATGAAGAGCACGGTGATGCCGACACAGAGCAGCAGCGCCTGAACGAAGGCTTTTGGCAGATTGCGCTGCAATTCGACCACATTGCGCGAGCGCAGGCCGAAGCTGCATTGCACCAGCGCAATCGTCATGCCGTAGCAGAGCACCATCAGCAGCGTCAGCAGGCTATCGATCGGATCAATGACAGCAGCGCAGGCACGGATGAAATTGTCGAGGCTGGCAGCGCCGAGCAATGCGTTGTAGATGCCAGCACCAACGAGGGCGGCGAGATTCGTCCATAGCGTGAGCAGCAGCAGGGATACGGTGACGCCGATCAATCGGGGCAGGACCAGAAAACGATCAGGATCGATGCCCATCATCAGCAAGGAATCGACGACGCCACTGTACTGAAATTCGCCCATTTCAGCGGTCAGGGCGGTTCCGGAGCGGCCAATGACGACCAATGCAGTCAGAAAGGGGGCCAGTTGATGGAACAGGGCAAGTTTCATCACCATTGCCTGAAGGTCGACATCGCTGACACCAAAGTTCAGCATGGGCAGAATCACCAGAACGCCGAGGGCGATGCCGATAACGTTGATCAGCCAGAAAGCCTGAACGGCAGTGAAATAAATCTGCTGGATAATGGTCCGGCGCAGGTAATAGCCGCGCGGTCCGGCCAGGTCGCCCAGACCGGACAAGGCATTGGCCAGTCGATAGGCGATGTCGCCCAGGCGACGACCGTAGGGCCAGACCAGTTGGCCGGTGATTTCGAGAAAGTGGAGTGTGCGGGCAATCAAGGGGTGTTTGGAGCGCTTATGCAGGTCTGGGTTAAATTATACGGAATAGTGGTGCCGGGCTTTGCTGCGGCCAAGAGTGGTACCGGCAATTTCTCGAAACAATCGGTTCAGGGCAGGGGTACAAGGGCATGACCAGCAGGGTTAGGATCATCGGTGCCGCCAGTGGCCTGGGGGCTCAGGATCAGGGCTGCGAAGACGGGCCGGTGGCCTATCATCGCTCGCAGGCCTGGCACGAACTGGCGGATCATCCCTTGATCGACTGGGGGAAAACCCTGTTTGCCCCCGATGCTCCGGGAGTTTCGGAGACTGGACGGATAGCCCGCCTGTGTAGGAATCTGGCGGACGAAGTGGCAGTGGCCTTGCATGCCCATGAGTTTCCGGTCGTGATCGGTGGCGATCACTCAGTTGCCATCGGCACCTGGAGTGGTGTTGCACGCGTTGCCAAAGCTCCGGTTGGCCTCCTTTGGATTGATGCCCACCTCGATAGTCATACGCCGGAAACGACCTATTCCGGGGCTGTTCATGGCATGCCGCTGGCCTGCCTGCTGGGTCGTGGTGACAAACGCTTGCTCAATCTCGGCCTGGCCGGGCCGCAGGTGAGTGCCGCGCATACCGTGGTCCTCGGACCGCGCAGCTATGAGCCGGAAGAAATCGATTTTTTGCGCCAGATGGGTGTCAGGATTATCGATAGCGAGGAAATTCTGGCGCGGGGTTTTGCTGTTTGCCTCGACGAGGCGATGGCTGTCGTTACCCGTGCGCCAAGCGGTTTCGGGGTAACGCTCGATCTCGACGCGATCGATCCGGGGTTGGCGCCGGGGGTTGGCAGCCCCGAGCCGGAAGGCTTGTGGGATGGTGATGTTTTGGCGGCCTTGGGGCGCCTATCAGCGCTATCGGGTTTGCTGGCGCTGGAAATTGTCGAATACAACCCGGATCGCGACAGCCAAGGCGTTACAGCCGGCTTGATTTCCGACCTGATCGCTGAAGTCCTGCCTGGGGTGACCGACTGAACTCGTTCAGGGCTGTGGTTGCGGGTTGAATCTATAGCGTTTTGGCACGTCGACCGCAGCAATCGACTGAATCCGGAGGCCTTGCCAGTAAATGGTACTGGGCGTGCCTTGCATCAGGCCAAGGAGCGCCTGTTCCTCTGCAGGCTGATCGTCTGAGTTCCGGCATTGGCCGAGAAAATAGGCCAGGTCGCGGTCGTCAAGCAGGCCGATACCAAGGCTTGTTTCGAGGAGGATGCTGCCTTCTTCGTCGAGGAAAACGCCCTGCGGCATTCCCGCCGCCTGGCCGGTATGGCTGAGGAAGGCATCAGCCTCGCGCCGGAACACCCAGGGCGTGTAGGCGAGGCTGACAAAAACCCGTTGCGGCCCATTCTGCAAAAACCAGCAGCCTGACTCATCACCCCCGTACTGCCGGTTGATGAAGTTGATCAGGCCGCTGTGCATGACGCGTTCTCCCTGCAATCGCCAGTCGCCCCGCCGGTCGAGCGACAACCAGTCATAACAGGCGGGGACGTTGGGCCATTTGGCGACGGCGGAGAAATCGACTGACGGATGTGTTTGTAATGCCATGATTATATTAATTTAATTTATTGTGTCACTGTCTATATTGCTTCCTGGCATGAGTTACCAAGAGTTTAGGTTCCATTCTATGCGGGTTCGTAATTTATATATCCATTGATCGATTCAGCAGATTTCTGCGGAAGCAATCCAGTGCTATGAAATGAATCTTTCAGTCGCCGGTTGGAATTTACCAGCAACAAAAAACCCGCCACTCGGGCGGGTTCTGTACTAAGTGAGATTTGATCAAGCGATCTTGCGACGGCGGGAAACAACCAGACCGACGAGGCCAAGGCCAAGCAGCGCAAGGGATGCTGGCTCAGGTACCTGATTTCCATTGCCCAAAACATAATCCATACCAATGACCCCAATTGAACCGCCTGGTTCCGACCAGACGTCATGGGCCTGCCCCAAATCCTGAAAACCGAAACGTGTCAATGTGATCGCAAAACCACCAAGGGAGGTCACATAGTCGCCTTGACCATAAGGGGTCTGACCATCGGCCCATCCCAATATACCCACTACATCACCGGTATTGAATGAAATATTTGTAGTTACTGAAGTGAGGCCCGACCAGAAACCCAACTGAGAAAAACTGTTCGTCGTTGACGGCCAATTGTTCGGAGTGCTGTTTAGCCGCAGAACTTCCAGCGTGGCACCAGTTCCATTTCCGTTGGTCGGAACATTCAAGCCCGTTATTGTGAAAGCAGTGGGAGCGGTGAACCAGTAGCCGCGAGTCATATCACTGCAGCAACCACCATTGTTCCACGTACCTACATCTAACGGAACAGCTTGCGCATAACCTGTAACCAGAAGAAATACAAAACACACTTTACTCAGAAAGCTTTTAAAAATCGACATTTGTGACTCCCTATATTTAAGTTCTCAAATAACCTGAGCATGACGCATGCCAACTTTAATTATTATTTGAATAACGTCATTTATTCAATAAGATAGGCCGAAGCGAATTGATGCATCGATACCGTGGCTATCGTTGTGTGTAAATAATTCCGACACTCCAACTGGACCAGAAAAGCACAATGCTTTCGTGATAACCAAGGTCAGGTGGCAGTGATGCAGATTGTTATCATCCCTGTTTTTTAGCCAGTGCCTTCCGCGCAAACGGCATCTGATACGCGCCCCTAAGATTGCCCTGCGTCAAATAGCGTTCAAACGGTTCCAGCAATTGCCCCAAGATGCGCCGCAATCGGGCTAGGATGCGCTCTCGCATTTTTCGGCGAGTATTCCTGAGTTTTTGCTATCCCGTTATGTCTCGATCGAAGTCATGTAGGCTGAGATATCTATTCCATCAGTCGGTGTACGCTTCCATCGGCGGGCATGAACAGTTCAGGTTGCGGTCGCCATACACATCATCGATGCGATTGACGCTTGGCCAGAACTTGTTGGCAGCCACCCAGGGTAGCGGGAAAACAGCCTGCTGGCGGCTGTAAGGGCGATTCCATTCCGCATCGATGACATCTGCCTGCGAATGCGGCGCATTCTTCAGCGGATTGTTGTCGGCTGGCAGCGTGCCATTTTCGATCTGACGGATTTCCTCGCGGATACTCGTCATCGCTTCAATGAAGCGATCCAGTTCAGCCTTCGATTCCGATTCGGTCGGCTCGACCATGATCGTGCCAGCGACCGGGAAGCTGACGGTCGGGGCGTGGAAGCCGTAGTCCATCAGGCGCTTGGCGATATCCGTTTCGCTGATCCCGGTGATTGCCTTGAGCGGGCGAATGTCGAGAATGCACTCGTGGGCGACGCGACCGTTGGTGCCGAAGTAAAGCACCGGATAGTGGTCGTTGAGCTTCCTGGCCACGTAGTTGGCGTTCAGGATGGCGACTTGGGTCGCCTTCTTGACGCCGGCGCCACCAAGCATGGCAAGGTACATCCACGAAATGGTCAGGATCGAGGCCGAGCCAAACGGCGCGGCGGAGACTGCACCCTGGCCGGCATTGACGCGATCTGCCGCGCCAGTTGCCACTACGGCATGGTCAGCCATGAACGGTGCGAGATGGGCCTTGAGGCCGATCGGGCCCATGCCTGGTCCACCGCCGCCGTGCGGAATGGCGAAGGTCTTGTGCAGGTTCATGTGGCTGACGTCGGCCCCGATGAAGCCGGGCGAGGTCAGGCCGACTTGGGCGTTGAGATTGGCGCCGTCCATGTAAACCTGGCCGCCATTGGCGTGCACGATGGCGCAGATGTCGCGCACTGCTTCCTCGAAGACACCGTGGGTGGATGGGTAGGTGATCATCAGGCAGGCCAGGTCGTCCTTGTGCGCTTCGGCCTTGGCCTTGAGGTCGGCGACATCGACGTTGCCGCTGTCATCACAATCGACAACGACAACTTTCATGTTGGCCATCTGCGCCGTGGCCGGGTTGGTGCCGTGCGCTGATTTCGGGATCAGGCAGATGTCGCGATGGCTGTCGCCACGGCTGGCGTGGTAGCGGGCAATCGCGACCAGACCCGCATATTCGCCCTGCGCACCGGAGTTTGGCTGCATGCAGATGGCGTCGAAGCCGGTGACGGTCTTCAGCCAATCAGTCAGGCTGGCGATCATTTCGAGATACCCAACCGCCTGATCACGCGGTGCGAACGGGTGCAGGCCACCAAATTCCGGCCAGGTGACCGGAATCATCTCGCTGGTGGCGTTCAGCTTCATCGTGCAGGAACCGAGCGAAATCATTGAGTGATCGAGGGCCAGATCCTTGTTCTGCAGTGACTTCAGATAGCGCAGCATCTCGTGTTCAGTGTGGTGCGTGTTGAACACCGGGTGCTGCAGGATGGCGTCGGTGCGGAACAGGTCTGCCGGCAGGGCCGGATCAGCAGCTGCGACATGGGCATCGATAGCGTTCATGTCGAGCGTGACCTGGGTGATCAGTTTGAACAGCGTGCTCACATCATGGCGCGTCGTCGATTCATCAAAGGAAACGCCGAGCACACCCGCTGAAACGTGGCGCAAGTTGTAGCCGGCGCTCTGGGCCTCACGGTAGACCGAGTCGGCACGGGCAGCCAGATCGAACTGCACGGTATCGAAGAACTGCTTGGTCAGCACGGTGACACCGGCCCGCTTCAGGCCTTCAGCCAGGATCGCGGTCAGTCGGTGGATGCGGCCAGCGATGGTGCGCAGGCCTTGCGGGCCGTGATAAACGGCATACATGCCGGCCATGTTGGCGAGCAGCACTTGCGAGGTGCAGATGTTGGAGTTGGCCTTTTCGCGCCGGATATGCTGCTCACGGGTCTGCAGTGCCATGCGGTAGGCAGTGTTGCCGCGCGCATCTTTCGAAACACCGATGATGCGGCCCGGCATTGAGCGGACATAGGCTTCGCGGGTAGCAAAAAAGGCAGCGTGCGGGCCGCCAAAACCCATCGGGATGCCGAAGCGCTGACTGGAACCCAGCGCAATGTCGGCGCCCATGGCGCCTGGCGATTTAAGCAGGACCAGCGCCATCAGGTCGCTGGCGACGGCAACGGTCGCACCCTTGGCCTTGAGGCCGGCAATGGTCGCGGTCAGATCGTGTACATCACCGGTGCTGTTCGGATATTGAAGCAGGGCGCCGAAGAAATCTTCTTCTTTTACACTGTCCACCGCAGCAATCACCAGTTCGAAGCCGAAATATCCGGCACGGGTCTTCACCACATCGATGGTCTGCGGGAAGCAGTTGGCATCAACCAGGAATCGGTTGGATTTCGACTTGGAAACGCGGCGAGCCATAGTCATCGCTTCGGCGGCGGCTGTGGCTTCGTCGAGCAACGAAGCATTGGCGATTTCCAGGCCGGTCAGGTCAACGACCATCTGCTGGAAATTCATCAGCGCTTCCAGACGGCCCTGGGCGATTTCAGCCGGATAGGGCGTGTAGGCGGTGTACCAGCCCGGGTTTTCCAGGACGTTGCGCAGGATGACCTTGGGCGTCAGCGTGTCGTAATAGCCCATGCCGATGCAGGACTTGTTGATGACGTTCTTGCTGGCGATGGCCTTGAGGTCGGCCAGCGCTTCGTGTTCGCGACGCGGGGCGGGCAGCGGCAGGTCGGCCGGCAGGCGAATGGCAGCGGGTACCGTCTGGTCGATCAGCTGTTCCAGGCTTTCGGCGCCGATGGCGGCCAGCATGGCGGCCATTTCAGTCGCGCACGGGCCAATGTGACGGCCGATGAACTCGTCGTGCTGCTCCAGCGCGGAGAGCGGTTGATTGAGCGGCATGGGCGGTTCCTGATTAGTCAGCGATGGCTTGGTAAGCAGCGGCGTCGAGCATCTTGTCGAGGTCGCCGGCATTGTCCGGGGTCAGCTTGAAGAGCCAGGCAGCGTAGGAATCCTGATTGACCGATTCCGGCGCATCAACGGCAGCTTGGTTGACTTCGCTGACGGTGCCGGACAGCGGGGCGTAGACGTCAGCCGCAGCTTTGACGGATTCGACAACGGCAATTTCCTTCTCGGCTTCGAAATGTGCACCGACTTCAGGCAATTCAACGAAAACGAGGTCGCCGAGGGCTTCCTGAGCGTGATCGGTAATGCCGACGGTGACGCTGCCATCAGCGTTGAGCAGCATCCATTCGTGAGAGGCGGTGTACTTGAGGTTGGCGGGGGCGTTGGACATGGTTTTCTCCTGAATGGGGGGTGTTAGATGACTGACTTGCCGTTGCGGGCGAATACGGGTTTGACGACCTTGGCCTTGAGCAGCTTGCCGCGGATATCGACTTCAACTTCGTCACCGATGGCGACGCCGAGCGGCAGGCGGGCAAGGGCAATAGACTGTTGCAAGGTTGGTGAGAAACTACCTGAAGTAATCTCTCCATTTCCTTGTTTTGTAATTACTTGTTGATGTCCACGCAGCACGCCTTTGTCAAGCAGAATGAGCCCGAGGAATTGCTTTTGCTGGCCTGCTGCGGTCAACGCCGATTTTCCGACAAAATCGCGGTCGTCTTTCATGGCGACTGTCCAGGCGAGTCCGGCGTCGAGCGGCGAGACTGTCTCGTCCATGTCCTGACCATAGAGGTTCATGCCGGCTTCGAGGCGCAGCGTGTCACGGGCGCCAAGTCCGCAGGGCGCAACACCAGCCTTGTGCAGCGCATTCCAGAGAGCTTCGGCTTCGCCCGCAGGCAGCATGATTTCGTAGCCGTCTTCACCGGTGTAGCCGGTGCTGGCGATGAAATACTGATCGACTTCAGCGGCAAAGAAAGCCTTCAGGCCTTCCGTCGCGGCCTTGGTCTGTGGCAGGACTTCCCATACCTTGGTGCGGGCATTCGGGCCCTGCACGGCGATGATGCCGAGATTGTTGACGCCGTCACGACGCTGGGTGATCGTCACATCCATCTTCCATTCGGCCACCTTGCCCTGCATCCAGGCCAGATCCTTCTCGGCAGTGCCGGCATTGACGACGATGCGGAAGCGCGTATCGGTCAGGAAATAGATGATCAGGTCGTCAATGACGCCACCAGCGTCGTTGAGCATCGCGGCATAGAGGGCCTTGCCGGAAATCTGCAGTTTGGCGACATCGTTGGCAACAAGGCGGGAAAGGAAGGCACGGCAATCGGGACCGACCACATCGACCGGGCACATGTGCGAAACGTCGAACATGCCGCAGTTATTGCGCACGGCGTTGTGCTCTTCAATCTGCGAGCCGTAGTTGACCGGCATGTCCCAGCCACCGAAATCAACCATCCGGGCATTCATCGCGCGATGAGCCGCGTTCAAAACTGTTTTCTTCAGCATATCAATCCTTTACAGACGTTTATTAACGTCAGTTCTTGAAACGGAAAAAGGGTGAAACGAAAGAACGAATCTTGCGTTTCACCCCTCTGTCCTCGATACCTGAGAGATTTGCCCCATCGGTGGACGCTGTTGACGTCGCTCTCCAGAGTTTCAGACGAATTTACTCAATTCGTCCGGTCCATGGTCCTTTTACCTGAGCGTTTTCGGGTGAAATTGCGCCTTCGGCGGCAGACTTGATCTGCGCTCTCCCATGGGACGGGAGGCACTATATCGGGATGCCTGTCCGGCTGCAACCTGCTGCACTGCACAAGGGAATCCGGCCGCTGCCTGCCTTCGTGATAAAATCACTTTTTGCCTTGCCCCTGAAGCCTGTGACCCCCGCAAATTTTGATTTTCACTGCCATTCGTCTGTTTCCGATGGCCTGCTTGCCCCCGAAGTGGTGGCGCGTCGGGCGGCGGCCAATGGTGTCGACCTCTGGGCGCTGACTGACCATGACGACTTGGGTGGTCTGGCGATCGCCAAGGCGACCGCCGAAGAGGCTGGCATGGGTTTCGTCAATGGGGTCGAGATTTCCATCGAATGGAAAGGCGTGCCGATTCATGTGGTCGGTCTCGGCTTTGATGTAGCGAATCCGGTTTTGTCCGGGGGGCTGGATGAACTGCGCATCGGGCGGATCGAACGTGCCAAACGGATGGGCGAAGCCCTTGCTGCGATTGGCCTGCCTGGCGTATACGAAGGGGCGTTGTGTTTCGCTACCAATCCGAGCCTGATTTCGCGGGCTCATTTCGCCCGCTATCTGGTGTCAATCGGCATTGCCCGCGATGTTTCCGGTGTATTTCAGCATTACCTTACGCCGGGCAAGCCGGGCTATGTCGACCATCGTTGGGCGACCCTGGAAGAAACGGTGGGCTGGATTAATACGGCTGGCGGTGTTGCCGTGGTTGCCCACCCCGGGCGCTACAAGATGTCCGGCGGCGACATGCGCAAGTTTCTTGATGATTTCAAGGATGTTGGCGGGCAGGGGGTCGAAGTGACCTGCGGCAGCCATTCGCCCGATCATGTAATGCATTTCGCCCGACTGGTCCGGCACTACGCCTTCCATGCCTCGCGCGGCTCGGATTTTCACGGGCCGGAAGAAAGTTATGTTGACCTCGGCAAGTTGCCGCAATTGCCGGAAGACCTGAAGCCGGTCTGGCGTCTGATTCGTTAAGCCATGGCCCGCGTCGTCAATATTCACCCTGATAGTCCGCAGCAGCGTCTTCTCGCGCAGGCCGCCGAGTTCATTCGCGATGGTGGCGTGGTGGCATTGCCGACTGACTCCTGCTACGCCCTGGGTTGCCATCTTGGCGACAAGGAAGCGCTGGACCGGATCCGCCTGATTCGCCAGATGGATGAACGCCATCATCTGACGCTGATGGTCCGCGACCTCTCTGAAATCGCCCATTTCGCCCGCGTCGACAACGCCCAGTACCGCCTGCTCAAGGCGACCACGCCGGGCAGTTACACCTTCATCCTTGAAGGCACCAAGGAATTGCCGCGCCGGGTGCTGCACCCGAAGCGCAAGACCATTGGCTTGCGGGTGCCGGACCACCCGGTTGCGCTGGCGCTGCTTCAAGAGCTGAATGAACCTTTGCTGACGACGACGTTGCAGTTGCCCGGTGACGAGTTCCCACTGACTGAAGGCTGGGAAATTCAGGATCGACTGGAAGGCCAACTGGAACTGATTCTCGACGCCGGTCATTGTGGCACCGAGCCGACCACCATTATCGACCTGACTGGCTCCACGCCTGAGTTGATCCGCGTTGGTCGCGGCTCACTGCTGCCGTTCGGGCTGGACTGAGCGCCCATGTTTGAAAGTCTGATACAGACCATCGCAATTGCGGCTTTGCCGGTAATTTTCGCAATCACGCTACATGAAGCAGCCCACGGCTATGCAGCCCGCCACTTTGGTGATCCGACGGCCTGGCAGCAGGGGCGGATCAGCCTGAATCCGCTTCGCCATATCGATATGGTCGGCACCATCATTATTCCGATCGCCATCCTGCTTTTTTCCGGCGGAACCTTCCTTTTTGGTTATGCCAAGCCGGTACCTGTCGATTTCAGTCGCATGCGCAATCCGAAGCAGGACATGCTATGGGTTGCTGCTGCCGGTCCGGCCGCCAATCTGTTCATGGCTTTCTGCTGGGCGTTCATGCTCAAACTGGCCTGGTTGATGCCGGGCAACGATTTCACTGTGCCGCTTTCAGAAATGAGCAAGATCGGCATCATCGTCAATTGCGTTCTGATGGTACTCAATATGTTGCCGTTGCCCCCCCTTGATGGCGGGCGGATCGCCGTCAGTCTGCTGCCGCATAGCCTGGCCTGGAAATTCGCGAAAATTGAGCCTTGGGGCTTTCCGATTTTGTTGCTTCTGATGTTCACCGGTATTCTCGGCACCATCATGAGCCCTCTGGTAGTCCTCGCCGCACGGGCCATCGAATCCATTTTTGGACTTTACTGAACGACTATGTACGCAGAACGTGTTCTATCCGGCATGCGCCCCACGGGCGCACTTCATCTCGGTCACTACCACGGTGTTCTCAAGAACTGGGTCAGGCTCCAGCACGAGTATCCGTGCCTGTTCTTTGTTGCTGACTGGCACGCACTGACGACCCATTACGACAACCCGCAGGGTATCGAAAAGGCGACCTGGGACATGATCATCGACTGGCTGGCCGCCGGTGTTGATCCCAATCAGGCCACCTTGTTCATCCAGTCCAAAGTGCCGGAACACGCCGAATTGCATCTGCTGATGTCGATGATGACGCCCCTTGGTTGGCTGGAACGGGTGCCGACCTACAAGGATCAGCAGGAAAAGCTTGATAACAAGGATCTGTCGACATACGGCTTCCTTGGCTATCCGCTGCTGATGAGCGCCGATATCCTGATTTACCGCGCCGACAAGGTGCCGGTGGGTGAGGACCAGATTCCACACGTTGAATTTACCCGCGAACTTGCCCGCCGTTTCAATCACATGTATGGCCGTGAACCGGGCTTTGAGGACAAGGCACGCGAAGCTGTCAAGAAGCTGGGCAGCAAGAAGGCGCGCCTGTATGAAGAATTGCGCACCCGCTTTCAGCAGAATGGCGACAAGGAAGCGGTTGAACAGGCCAAGGCCGTACTCAATGAAATCCAGCATCTTTCAACAGGTGACCGTGAGCGGCTATTCGGTTACCTCGAAGGTACGGGGAAGATGATCCTGGTTGAACCGGGCTACCTGCTTACTGAAGCCTCGAAAATGCCGGGGCTGGATGGGCAGAAGATGTCCAAGTCATACAACAACACGATCACGCTGCGTGAGTCCGAAGAGTCGGTGGCCAAAAAGGTCAAGAGCATGCCGACCGACCCGGCCCGCGTTCGCCGTCATGATCCGGGTGAGCCGACCAAGTGCCCGGTCTGGCAGTTGCATCAGGTTTATTCCAACGAGGGTTGCAAGGAGTGGGTGCAACAGGGGTGCCGTACCGCGGGCATTGGCTGTCTTGAATGCAAGCAGCCGGTGATTGATGGCATTTTGGCGGAGCAGGCACCGATGCGCGAACGGGCGCAGATTTATCTCGATGATCCGACATTGGTCAAGAACATCATTGCGGACGGTTGCGAGAAGGCCCGCGAACTGGCGCGTGAAACCATGCGCGATGTGCGCGAAGCCATGGGGCTGGAATACCACTGATGTACGGTTATGACTGGGAAACGTTGATCTGGCTTGGCATCGGCTTTGGTGGGCAGGCGCTGTTCATGATGCGCTTCGTCATCCAGTGGTGGAGCAGCGAAAAAGCAAAGATGGTCGTGATACCCGTTTCATTCTGGTATTTCAGCCTGGCCGGCGGCATTGTGCTGACCATATACGCTATCCATCGCAAGGATCCGGTCTTCATCTTTGGTCAGGCGCTCAGTCTGATCATCTATGTTCGCAACCTGCATCTGCACTACAAGGGCAAGGGCCGCGCGGCCGCTTCCTGAATGAATGCTGCGGTGGACGCCCCTCAAGCGGCACTTTTCGAACCGGTCGCCCGCATCTACGGCCAGCCGCTGGAGCACCTGCCGCAGGACCTGTACATCCCGCCCGATGCGCTGGCCATCATGCTCGACGCCTTCGAGGGACCGCTTGACCTGTTGCTCTACCTGATCCGCAAGGCCAACGTCGATATCCTTGATATCCCGATGGCGCCGCTGACCCGGCAGTACCTGAATTACATCGAAAGCATGCGGGCCACCAATCTCGAGTTGGCGGCCGACTACCTGGTGATGGCGGCCATGCTGATCGAGATCAAGTCGCGCATGCTGTTGCCGCGTCACAAGTTGGGCGAGGGGGATGAAGCAGAGGATCCTCGGGCGGAACTGGTTCGCCGGCTGATGGAATACGAGCAGATGAAAATCGCCGGCCAGAAGCTGAATGAGTTGCCACAGGCCGAGCGTGAGTTTTTCTGGGTCGAGACGCTGGTCGAGAAGTCGCTTCTTGTGCGCTTGCCGGAGGTCTCGGTCGATGATCTGAAGGATGCCTGGATGGCGGTGGTTCGTCAGGCCCGACTGAACAAGCATCACAAGATTGGTCGTGAGGAGTTGTCGGTGCGCGAACATATGGGCATCATCCTGCGTCTGCTTCAGGAGAAGGGCGGTTTTGTCCAGTTTGAAACCATGTTCAATCCCGAAATGGGGCCGCCGGGCCTGGTCGTGCATTTCCTGGCGATGCTTGAGTTGGCCCGTGAAAAACTGGTCGAATTTACCCAATCCGAGGCTTTCCAGCCCATTTACGTGAGAGTGCATCAAGGTGGAACCGAGCCTGGTCAAGAAGGTGCTTGAAGCGGCGCTGCTCGCGGCGCGCGAGCCAATGACGCCGCTCGAATTGCGCAAAATGTTTGACGAAGAATTGTCGACTGACATGCTGCGCAAGCTGCTTGATGAATTGCGCGAGGAATGGACCGAGCGGCCGGTTGAACTGATTCAGCTTGCCTCCGGCTGGCGCTTCCGGACGCGGGCTGAGTTTTTGCCTTACCTGGAACGGCTAAATCCGGAAAAGCCGCCAAGATACTCGCGTGCCATGCTGGAAACCCTCGCCATTATTGCTTATCGCCAGCCGGTGACGCGTGGTGATATCGAGGAAATCCGTGGTGTGGTGGTGAATACGAATGTGATAAAGACCCTGGAGGAGCGCGGCTGGATCGACGTTGTCGGTCATCGCGACACGCCAGGCCGACCGGCGCTGTTTGCCACAACGAAACAATTTCTCGATGATCTGGGCTTGCGTGCTGTCAGCGAACTGCCGCCACTCGAACAAATCAGCCAGACACTGGAGCTGAACCATGAAAACTAAACGTACCCCCCTCCGCCAATCGCCCAAAAATGGTGAAGGCGGTCGCGAACAACGCCCGGAAAAAGGTGGTGAACGCCCGCGTTTCAAGATGGCTGCTCCACGGGCAGCGGTCAGGGAAGAAGTGCGCGAACGTCCGCCGCGCCAGGTAGCTGAAGATGCGCCGGCCTCCGAGGTGACTGCCAAGCCAAAGCGCCAGCGGCTGGGGGCGCAGTCAGGTCGTGCCAATCGCGGCACGGTAGGCCGCAATGGCAAGCCACTGCTCGAATCCAAACCGGAACGCCTGCAAAAGGTGCTGGCCCAGGCCGGTATCGGTTCGCGGCGTGAAATGGAAGATTGGATTGCCGCCGGGCGTATCAGCGTCAATGGGGTGACCGCCGAGATCGGGCAGAGTGTCATTCCGACCGACAAGGTCAAAATCGGTGGCCGTCTGGTCAATTTGCGCTTCACGACGACCCGGACGCCGCGCGTCGTCATGTACCACAAGCCGGAAGGCGAAATTGTCTCGCGTGACGACCCTGAAGGTCGCCCCTCTGTTTTCACGGCGTTGCCGCGTATTCGTGGCGGGCGCTGGATCGCCATTGGTCGCCTTGATTTCAATACCTCCGGTTTGCTGTTGTTCACCACCTCCGGCGTGCTGGCCAACAAGATGATGCATCCGAGTTCGGAGCTGGTTCGCGAATACGCGGTACGGGTATTGGGGGAACTGACTCCGGAATCGCAGAAATTGCTGCTTGAAGGGGTGCAACTTGAAGATGGACCGGCGAATTTCGCCACTTTGACCGACGGTGGTGGCGAAGGAGCCAATCACTGGTACCGCGTCACCCTCTTCGAAGGTCGCAATCGCGAAGTGCGCCGCATGTTCGAAGCCGTCAAATGTACGGTGAGCCGTCTGATACGGGTTCGCTACGGCCCGTTTGCCTTGCCGCCGCAGTTGAAACGCGGTCGTGTTCGTGAGCTCGAAGAGGCGGAAGTCAAGGTTTTCCTGCGTGAACTTGAAAAAATGATCAAGCCGGAGGAAGTGCCCTTCGAAGGTGCATAAAATCGGCCAGATTCATTTACCGAGGGGAGTAAACTCGTTATAATTCACGGGTTTGTTCCTCTCGTCATTTCTGGCGAGGCATCTTTTTATGTAAGGTGGGCGTTTCGCCCATTTTTTATTTGTGGCTATGGATTTAAACACGCTCCTTGAAACGACCGTTATTGGTCTGGGTTATGAACTCGTTGATGTCGAGATGTCACCGCGCGGTCGCACGATTCGTGTCTTCATTGATGCGCCGGGCAGGACTGACGGAATCGATGTCGAAGATTGCGCCAAGGTCTCGAATCAGCTGACGCGTGTTTTTGAAGTCGAGAACTTCGATTTTGACCGTCTGGAAATTTCCTCGCCAGGCCTTGATCGTGTCGTCAAGAAGGCAGAAGATTTTGCGCGCTTTGCCGGTCAGGAGATTCAGATCAAGGTACGTATTCCGCACGGCGGTCGCCGCAATTTCCAGGGTGAGCTGCTGGGCCTCAAGGACGGCAAGGTTGGCTTGCGCCTCGAAAAAGATGATGTGGAACTGGAATTCACCAATATCGAGAAGGCACGTCTGGTGCCTCGTTTCGACTGAAGGACTAGGAGGTTTTAGCCCATGAGCCGTGAAATTTTGCTGCTGGTCGATGCTTTGGCCCGCGAAAAGAACGTCAGCAAGGACATCGTTTTCGGTGCGCTTGAACTGGCGCTCGCATCCGCGACCAAGAAGCGTATCCATGATGAAGCCGATGTTCGTATCTCGATAGACCGCAATACCGGGAGCTTCGAGTCTTTCCGTCGCTGGCAGGTTGTGCCGGACAACGAATACGTTAACGAATACATGGAAATTCCGCTGTCGGAAGCGCAGAAGGACGATCCGGAAATTGAGACGGGTGATTCCCGTGAGGAGCCACTGGAGCCGATCGACTTCGGTCGTATCGGGGCTCAGGCTGCCAAGCAGGTCATTTTGCAAAAGATTCGCGACGCAGAGCGTGAGCAGATTCTGGCTGACTTTCTGGATCGCAAGGAATTTGTTGTTTCCGGCACCATCAAGCGCATGGAGCGCGGTAACGCCATTGTCGAAGCCGGCAAGATCGAAGCCTTGTTGCCACGCGACCAGATGATCCCGAAAGAAAACCTGCGCATTGGTGACCGCATTCGTGCCTATTTGCTGCGCATCGATCGCAATGCCCGTGGGCCGCAGATCATTCTGTCGCGTACCGCGCCGGAATTCGTCATCAAGCTGTTTGACATGGAAGTGCCGGAGATTTCCGACGGTCTGATGGAATTGAAAGCCTGTGCCCGTGACCCTGGCCTGCGTGCCAAGATCGCCGTCAAGTCCAACGACCCGCGCGTCGATCCGATCGGTACCTGCGTTGGTTTGCGCGGTTCCCGGGTGACCGCTGTTCGCAATGAAATCGGTGGCGAGAACATCGATATCGTCTTGTGGTCGGCAGATCCGGCCCAGTTCGTGATTGGTGCGTTGTCGCCGGCAGAGGTTTCCTCCATCGTCGTTGATGAAGAAAAGCACGTTATGGACGTCGTGGTTGATGAAGATAACCTGGCCATTGCCATCGGTCGCAGCGGACAAAATGTCCGCCTCGCTTCGGAGCTGACCGGTTGGACCATCAACCTGATGACTCAGGACGAGTCGGCCAAGCGTTCTGAAGCCGAATATGCAGTGACTCGTGTCATCTTCATGGAAAAGCTGGATATCGACGAAGAGCTCTCTGATCTGCTGATCGAAGAGGGCTTCTCGACGCTGGAAGAAGTGGCTTATGTACCGCTGGCAGAAATGCTGGAGATTGAAGGTCTGGACGAGGATATCGTCAACGAATTGCGCAATCGTGCCCGTAACGTGCTGCTGACTGAGGCGATTGCTGCCGAAGAGCAGCTTGAGAACGTGGCCGAGGACCTGATTAGTCTGGAAGGTATGAGCAATGAACTGGCTGCAAAATTGGCCGCAAATGGCGTCAAGACCCGCGATGATCTCGCTGAACTGGCGGTTGATGAACTCACGGAATTGACCGGCATTGACGACGAGCGTGCCAAGGAACTTATTCTGAAGGCACGAGCTCACTGGTTCGAGTGAGCGGGAGGTAGCAAATATGTCCGCAACAACAGTTTCACAATTCGCCATTGAACTTAAAATGCCGGAGGCGGCTTTGCTTGAGCAATTGGGCAAGGCCGGTGTCGGTAAAGATGGCGCCAGCGAATCGCTGACTGACCAGGATAAAGCCAAGCTTCTCGATTACCTGCGCCGGGCGCATGGTGACGAATCCAAGGCCAAGATTACCCTGACCCGCAAGTCGACATCCGAGATCAAGGCGACCGATTCCCATGGCCGCGCTCGTACCGTACAGGTTGAAGTGCGGAAGAAGCGTGTGCTGGTCAAGCGCGAGCCTGGCGATCACTCCCCGGAATCGATGGCCAAGGAAGAAGATCTGCCGATGGAAGAGCAGGTCGTGGAAATTATTCCCGAGCCGATTCCTGAGCCGGTCATTGAAGTTATTCCCGAGCCGGAACCTGAGCCGGAACCGGTGCCCGAGCCTGTGGTTGAAATTGTGGTCGAGTCTGCCCCGGAGGCCGAGTCGGCTTCTCCAGTGGTGACGCCACAGGCCCCACCGACGCGTGCCTCCATCATTGGTGAAGGCGAGTTGCGGGTCCGTCAGGAACAGGCAAGTCGTCATAATCAACTGCGCGAGATTCAAGAGCGTGAGTTGAAAGTAAAGCAAGCACGTGAACTCGATCTGGTTCGGGCGCGTCAGCAGGCCGAGGCCGCTTCGATTGCTGCCAAGGAGGCAGAGCTGGCCAAGCAGCAGGCTTCAGCTCAGGCCAAGGCGCAAGAAGGCACGGTCGAAAAGGGAACGCTGCACAAGAAGCCGGATGCACCGGGCAAAGATGCCAAGAAGGGCGGCAATGGCCGCGCTGACGATGGCAAGAAAAAGCCGGGCATCAAGACGCGCTCTGCTGATACCGGCAATTCATGGAAGAGTGGTCGCGGTGGCCACAAGAAGCATGGTCACGCGGTCGATGATGGTCAGGGCAGCTTCCAGGCCCCGACAGAAATCGTAGTGCGCGAAGTGCATGTTCCGGAAACCATTTCTGTGACCGATCTGGCGCACAAAATGGCGATCAAGGCGATTGAAATCATCAAGACGATGATGAAGATGGGTTCCATGGTTACCATCAATCAAGTGCTTGATCAGGAAACGGCAATGATTGTCGTCGAGGAAATGGGCCACAAGGCGTTTGCTGCCAAGCTGGACGATCCGGATGCCTTCCTCGAAGAATCTGCCGAGCACAAGGATGTGCCGCTTGAGCCGCGCGCTCCGGTAGTAACCGTCATGGGCCACGTCGACCACGGCAAGACCTCGCTGCTCGACTACATTCGTCGGGCCAAGGTTGCGGCTGGCGAAGCCGGTGGCATTACCCAGCACATTGGTGCCTATCACGTTCAAACTGATCGTGGCATGGTCACCTTCCTCGACACCCCAGGTCACGAAGCCTTTACGGCCATGCGAGCCCGCGGTGCCAAGGCAACCGACATCGTCATTCTGGTTGTCGCAGCTGACGATGGTGTGATGCCGCAGACCAAGGAAGCGATTCACCACGCCAAGGCGGCCGGTGTGCCGTTGGTTGTGGCAATCAACAAGATGGACAAGCCGGATGCCAATCCGGACCGCGTCAAGCAGGAATTGGTCGCCGAAGGCGTCATTCCTGAAGAATACGGCGGTGATTCGCCCTTCGTCTCGGTTTCGGCCAAGAAGGGTACTGGCATCGACGAATTGCTTGAGCAGGTCCTGCTGCAGGCTGAAGTTCTCGAACTGAAGGCGCAGAAGGATGCGCCGGCCAAGGGCCTGATCATCGAAGCCCGTCTTGACAAGGGCCGTGGCGCCGTGGCGACCATGCTGGTACTTTCCGGCACCTTGAAGCGCGGCGATGTCGTGCTGGCTGGTCAGGTTTCCGGTCGGGTTCGTGCCATGCTGGACGAAAACGGCAAGCCGATCAACGAAGCGGGTCCGTCCATCCCGGTTGAAATTCTTGGCTTGTCGGATGTTCCGGCGGCGGGTGAAGAAGCCATCGTTCTGGCCGACGAAAAGAAGGCGCGTGAAATCGCGCTGTTCCGTCAGGGCAAGTTCCGTGACGTCAAACTGGCCAAGCAACAGGCAGCCAAGCTGGAAAACATGTTCCAGCAGATGGAAGAGGGCGAAATCAAGATGTTGCCCCTCATCGTCAAGGCCGATGTGCAGGGTTCGCAGGAAGCGCTGGTGCAGACACTGGCCAAGCTTTCCAACGAAGAAGTCCGGGTTCAGATCATTCACGGTGCCGTGGGTGGTATCAGCGAATCCGACGTCAATCTGGCGCAGGCTTCCGGTGCGGTCATCATCGGCTTCAACACCCGGGCCGATGCCAATTCGCGCAAGCTGGCCGAAACCTTCGGTGTTGATATCCGTTATTACAACGTGATCTATGACGCGGTCGACGAGGTAAAGGCAGCACTTTCCGGCATGCTGTCGCCGGAGAAGCGCGAACAGATTACTGGTATGGTCGAGATTCGCCAGGTCTTCCTGGTCTCGAAGGTGGGTGCCATTGCTGGCTGTTATGTCCAGGAAGGCTTCATCAAGCGTAACTCCCGTGTCCGTCTGCTGCGCAATAACGTGGTGCAGTGGGATGGCGAACTTGACTCGCTCAAGCGCTTCAAGGACGACGTCAAGGAAGTTCGCAGTAACTTTGAATGTGGTCTGTCGCTGAAGAATAACAACGACATCCAAGAGGGTGATCACCTCGAAGTGTACGAAATTCAGGAAGTGGCGCGTTCGCTGTAATGAAGAAGAAGGGTTTTCAGCGTAGTGACCGGGTCGCGGAGCAAGTTCGCCGCGACCTAGCCGATCTTATCCGGACCGAGTTGAAGGATCCGCGCGTTGGCATGATCAGCCTGACAGCTGTCGAGTTGACGCCGGATTACGCGCACGCCAAAGTTTTCTACGCGACACTCAATGACGAGCATCTCGAAGAAATCGAGCGCGGTCTGAAGCGCGCTGCGGGTTTCCTGCGTCGTGAACTGGGGCGTCGGATTCACATTCACACGCTGCCTGAACTGCATTTCGTTTACGACAACTCCATTGAACGTGGCGCCAGCATGTCCTTGCTGATTAGCCAGGCCAATGCGGTCAGCGACCTGACACCGGAAGACTGAGCTTCCATGCAAGTTAAAAAGACCTGGAAGCAGGTCGACGGTGTTCTATTGCTCGACAAGCCCCTCGGTCTGACCTCCAACGATGCTTTGCAAAAGGTGCGTCGCCTTTTTTCGGCGGCGAAGGGCGGTCATACCGGCACGCTTGATCCGCTGGCTACTGGCTTGTTGCCGCTGTGTTTTGGCGAAGCGACCAAGTTCTCCGCCGATCTGCTCGATGCCGACAAGACTTACGAAGCGGTAGTCAAACTTGGGGTGACAACCGACTCCGGCGATGCTGACGGCGTGGTGATCGCGACTGCTGCGGTCAACGTCGTAAAAAGCGATATTTTGCGGATTTTGCCTAAATTTACTGGTGATATCCAGCAAATTCCGCCCATGCATTCAGCGCTCAAACGCAACGGCCGGCCATTGTACGAACTGGCCCGGCAGGGAATCGAGGTCGAGCGCCAGCCGCGTGCAGTAACCATCTATGCCATTGAATGTCTGGATTTTTCCGGTGACAGCCTGACGTTGCGCGTTGCTTGCAGCAAGGGTACCTACATCCGGGTACTGGCTGCTGATATTGGTGCGGTGCTGGGTTGCGGGGCTCATCTTGCGGGTTTGCGGCGAACAGTGGTGGGTGACCTTGATCTGGCACATGCGGTGACCCTGGCCGAGTTGGAAGCGCTTGATGAGGCGGCGCGGACAGCGTTGCTGCAACCGGTTGATGCCTTGCTGGTCACGCTGCCTGCCGTGACGGTTGAGGGCGATGCAGCAGAACGCTTTCGCCATGGCAATCCGGTCGAACTACCTGAGGGTTTTGCCGGCAAGATTCGAGTTTATGCCGATGACCGATTGATTGGTGTGGGTGAACCGGGGCCAGATGGTCGCTTGTGGCCGAAAAGACTGGTGCAGCTGGCGATTTAAGCTGATATAATCGCGCGCTTTCCGTCGCCAACGGAATTTTCGATTTTAATCTGGCGTTTGCTCTATCAAACTGGGGCTGCGTCGTAACCATGAAAGAGAGTTTGAAATGGCATTCACCACCGAAATCAAAGCCGGCATCGTCGCCGAATTCCAGCGCGCCCCGGGCGACACGGGTTCTTCAGAAGTCCAGATCGCGCTGCTTACCGCGCGCATCAATGATCTGACCCCGCACTTCAAAGAACACAAGAAGGATCACCACTCCCGTCGTGGTCTGCTTCGCCTGGTCAGCCAGCGTCGCAAGTTGCTGGATTACCTCAAGGGCAAGAATGTTGATTCTTACCGCACCCTGATTACCCGCCTTGGTCTGCGGAAGTAAGCCAGACTGAAGCCCCGAAAGAGCGGCCCGGAATTTTCCCGGCCGCTTTTTTCTTTTTTGTTGTTGTCTGTTGTGTTGTGTGAAGTTCATTGTGATGAGAGTGAAAGGAAAATATGTTTAATGTCGTGAAAAAAACATTCGCCTATGGTGCCCATCAGGTCACCATTGAGACCGGCGAAGTTGCCCGTCAAGCTGGCGGTGCTGTCCTCGTTTCCATGGAAGAAACCGTGGTTCTGGTTACCGTTGTGGCGGCCAAGAGTGCCAAGCCGGGCCAGGATTTCTTTCCGCTGACCGTTGATTATCAGGAAAAAACTTATGCTGCCGGCCGTATCCCCGGTGGTTTCTTCAAGCGTGAAGGTCGCCCTTCCGAAAAGGAAACGCTGACCTGCCGCCTGATCGATCGCCCGATCCGCCCACTGTTCCCGGATGGCTTCTATAACGAAGTTCAAGTCATCGCTACCGTGATGTCGCTGAACCCGGAAATTGATTCCGATATTCCGGCCCTGATTGGTGCCTCCGCTGCGCTGGCTATCTCCGGCGTGCCGTTCAACGGCCCGATCGGTGCTGCCCGCGTTGGTTACATTGATGGCCAGTACGTGCTCTGCCCGACGCTTAGCCAGCTCAAAACCAGCCAGCTTGACCTGGTGGTTGCCGGTACCGATACGGCCGTGCTGATGGTTGAATCTGAGGCTCAGCAACTGTCCGAAGAAATCATGCTCGGTGCTGTGGTTTTTGGTCACACCGAATCGCTGAAGGCGATCAGCGCTATCAACGAACTGGTTGAAGAAGCTGGCAAGCCGGAATGGGATTGGCAAGCTGCACCGAAGGACGAGGCGCTGGTTGCCCGCATCGGCGAGCTGGCCAACGCCAAGCTTGAAGAAGCCTACAACATCACCGTCAAGCAGACCCGTAGCCAGGCCGTCAAGGTCATCCGCGCTGAAGTCATCGCTGCGCTTTGCGCCGGCGAAGGTGCGCCGGACGAAAATACGGTCGGCAACCTCTTCCACGAAATCGAAGCCTCCATCGTTCGCGGTCGCATCCTGTCTGGTGCCCCGCGTATCGACGGTCGTGACACGCGCACCGTGCGTCCGATCACCATGCGTTCCGGCGTCCTGCCGCGCACGCACGGTTCTGCGCTGTTCACCCGTGGCGAAACCCAGGCGCTGGCTGTTGCCACGCTCGGCACCAACCGCGACGAACAGATCATCGACGCGCTGGCCGGTGAATATCGTGACCGCTTCATGTTGCACTACAACATGCCTCCGTACGCCACTGGCGAATGTGGTCGTGTCGGTACGCCGAAGCGTCGTGAAATCGGTCACGGCCGTTTGGCCAAGCGCGCGCTGCTCGCCGTGCTGCCGAAGCCGGAAGATTTCTCCTACTCAATGCGTCTGGTCTCGGAAATCACCGAATCCAATGGTTCGTCTTCAATGGCCTCCGTTTGCGGCGGCTGTCTGGCGCTGTTGGATGCCGGCGTGCCGCTCACCGCGCACGTTGCCGGTATCGCCATGGGCTTGATCAAGGACGGCAATCGTTTCGCCGTGCTGACCGACATCCTCGGCGACGAAGATCACCTCGGCGACATGGACTTCAAGGTGGCTGGCTCGACCGCTGGTATCACCGCGCTGCAGATGGACATCAAGATCCAGGGTATCACCAAGGAAATCATGCAGGTCGCTCTGGCCCAAGCCAAGGATGCCCGTCTGCACATTCTCGCGATCATGCAGGAATCAGCTGCCGGTCCGCGTGAAGAGATGTCTGCTTACGCCCCGCGTCTGTACACCTTCAAGATCAATCCGGAAAAGATTCGTGACGTCATCGGCAAGGGCGGCGCTGTTATCCGCGCCCTGACCGAAGAAACCGGCACGACCATCGACATTCAGGATGATGGCACCATCACCATTGCCTCCAGCAGTGGCGAAGCGGCTGCTGCAGCGCGTGCGCGTATTGATGCGATTACGGCTGAAGTTGAAATCGGCAAGATCTACGAAGGTACTGTGCTCAAGATTCTTGACTTCGGTGCCATCGTTTCTGTGCTGCCGGGCAAGGATGGTCTGTTGCACATCTCCCAGATCGCTCAGGAGCGTGTTGCCAAGGTCGAGGATTACCTCAAGGAAGGTCAGGTTGTCCGCGTCAAGGTTCTGGAAACAGACGACCGTGGTCGCGTCAAGCTGTCGATGAAGGCTGTCGCTGCCGAAGAAGCTTCAGCAGCAGTTCCGGCCGCTCCACAGGAGCAGTAAGCGCAACAGTGATCATTCGAAGGCTTCCCGTGATAGCGGGAAGTTTTCCGATCAGCAAAAAGGCACCGTGAGGTGCCTTTTTGTATTTTGCCGAAACCATTTCTTTGGTTTATGGAAATGCATCCGTTTCTGAAAATTTCATCAACAAAAATGGCGAAGCCAAGCATCGCCATTTTTTGCATCGACCTGACCTGAAGGTCGGTCTCCCTCAGGATCAAACGGCGATTATTTCGCCATTTGCTTTTCCTTGATCTCATCCAGCGTTTTGCAGTCGATACACAGCGTTGCCGTCGGGCGCGCTTCCAGGCGCTTGATGCCGATCTCAACACCGCATTTGTTGCAATAGCCATAGTCGCCGTTTTCGATACTGCTCAGCGTCTCATCTATCTTCTTGATCAGCTTGCGTTCGCGGTCACGATTTCGCAACTCAATGGCAATGTCAGTCTCTTGGCTGGCACGATCATTGGGGTCAGCAAACACGGTAGCCTCATCCTGCATGGTATGCACGGTACGGTCGATATCTTCGCTCAACTCCTTTTTGAGCGTTTCGAGAATCTTGCGGAAATGTCCGAGTTGCTTCGCGCTCATGTAGTCTTCGCCCTGCTTGGGCTCGTATGGTGCGAAATGTTTGTGGAGCAGGTCTTCTGCCATTTTCTTTGTGCGTCCTAGAGGCGAAAAAGGCGATTAAATATCAGAAAGCCAGTCGGTAGGCAAGGAAAGTTTATTTACCGAAGATAGGCTCTTGATCTGGTGCGGGTTTCCGGGAGGTGTTAGAATTCGTTTCCTCGTGTCGGGGCGTAGCGCAGCCTGGTAGCGCATCTGCTTTGGGAGCAGAGGGTCGTGAGTTCGAATCCCACCGCCCCGACCAAATTACTTCCCTCTTTTCTCTGTGTCGCCCTCAAGTGCCCGTAGCTCATCTGGATAGAGCAGCTGCCTTCTAAGCAGCAGGTAGGGGGTTCGAGTCCCTCCGGGCACACCAATCGCGACTATGGTGCAGAGATAGCCTTTCTACTGTTCTTTTCCACTGTTTAATCAGGCAGAATGATTGTCTCTAAATGGTCGGGTGCCAAGCATCTGCAGGAAAATACGGGGAGCAAAATGATTCTGGTAACAGGAGGGGCGGGCTACATCGGCTCGCACACAGTTGTCGAGTTGCTGGCAACAGGGCACGAACTGCTGATTCTCGATAATTTCTCCAATAGTTCACCCAAGGTTCTTGAGCGGATTGAGCAGATTTCTGGCAAACGCCCAACCGTTATTGAGGGTGATATTCGCGATTCGGGACTGCTGGAGAAATTGTTTGCCAGTTATCCCATTGCTTCCGTAATCCATTTTGCCGGCCTGAAAGCTGTCGGTGAGTCGGTCGAGCAGCCGATGCGCTATTACGACAACAATGTGGTCGGTTCTTTGCGGCTTTTCGAGGCTATGGCCAAGGCCGGTGTGCATCGACTGGTGTTCAGTTCTTCGGCCACGGTTTATGGCGACCCACACGCCGTGCCAATTGATGAGAGCTTTCCGCTGCAGGCGACCAATCCCTATGGGCGTAGCAAGCTGTTCATCGAGGAAATTCTGCGTGATATCGGTCTGGCTGACCCCCAATGGCGGGTTGCATTACTGCGCTATTTCAATCCGGTTGGGGCACATTCCAGTGGCTTGATCGGCGAGGATCCACAGGGTATCCCCAACAATCTGATGCCCTATGTAGCCCAGGTGGCGGTGGGGCGTCGGACTGAGCTCAGTGTATTCGGTGGGGACTACTCGACACCTGATGGAACCGGGGTGCGGGACTATATTCACGTCGTTGATCTGGCACGCGGTCATCTGGCAGCCTTGGCAGCATTGGACAAGCAGACTGGTGTTGTCCCGATCAATCTCGGTACGGGGCGGGGTTACAGCGTGCTGGATGTGGTTGCAGCTTTCGAGCGGGCAAGTGGGCAAAAAGTGCCATATCGCATCGTTGACCGCAGACCTGGTGATGTTGCTTCCTGTTTTGCCGACCCGTTGCGAGCCAGCGAGTTGCTTGGATGGTCAGCGGAGCGAGATATCGATGCCATGTGTTCGGATTCCTGGCGTTGGCAGTCTTCTAACCCACAGGGCTTCAACGGCTGAGCGGGCAGGGTAGCCGAGTCAGTATGCTGAACACACTGGTTTCCACGGCTAAATTGGTTGAGGTGCTGCGGGCCAGCCGGATATTTGGCGTGCTTGACGACGTTGTGCTGCAAGATTTTGCTGGAGAACTGGAACTTCATTCGGTCAAGGGCGGGGCTCTTGTCCTGCGCGAAGGTGAGCACTCCGAAAGCATGCTGATTGTGGTCGCTGGTCGCCTACGTGTTTCGCGCCGAAATGCTGATGGGTCGCTAAGCCTTTATAACGAGGTTTGTCCCGGCGAGACCGTCGGCGAGACGGGCATGATTTTGCAGCAGGCACGTTTAGCCGATGTCACGGCAGTTCGCGACTCTACTCTCGCCTTTCTGCGGCGAGACCGTTTTGAGGAACTGCTTGGGCGTCATCCGGTACCCCTGAATCAGGTTTTTGCGCAGGCGGTTTATCACCAACTACGCCACACGCCGCAATTGGCTGAGCAACAACGGGCGCACACTATCGCTATCGTAGCGCTGCGCGACCACAGTCTTGGGGTTGAGGTGGCCATCGGCCTCACGGAGGCGCTGGGGTCGATTGGTCGAACCCGGAAATTGGGCGATGCCGAGCTTGATCTGCTGCAACAGAATGAACTTGAGCGGCAGTTCGATTTTCTCGTGCTGGCAACGGATGGTCGCGATAGGGAACGAACTCATCAAGCTTTTCGTCAGGCGGACCAAGTGGTTTTTGTGGCTGCTGAAGGGGAGTTGACTGAGTTATCAGCGGTTGAAAGTGGTCTTGCTGAAGAGGCCAGCTCTGTCATGAAGCGCAAGCACCTGGCGCTACTTCACAAGGTAGAAGCCGGGCATCCCGGCGATATGGCTGCGTGGCAGCGAGGTCGTGACATAGAGCGGGTATATCCGCTGCGAGCGGGACGGCAGCGCGACTACGCCCGACTGGCGCGTTTCCTTACCAGCAGCGCTGTCGGGCTGGTCCTTGGCGGTGGTGGCGCGCGCGGGTTCTCGCATCTTGGTGTGCTGCGGGCGCTGGAAGAAAGCGGGATTCCCATTGATATCATTGGCGGTAACAGCATGGGGGCTTTGATCGGGGCCCAATACGCCTGTGGCGTGCCGATTGACGAAATTCGCGAACGGACGCAGCGATTCGCCATGGGTGGAGAGCGCCCAACCTTGCCGCTGATTTCGCTGCTTTCGGGCAAGCGCCTTGAACGCGATCTGAAAATAATGTTCGGCGATCTCCGTATCGAGCAGCTATGGCGGCCCTTTTTTGCCGCAGCTTGCAACCTCAGTCAAGTCTGTACAACTGTTCAGGAAAGCGGCTTGATTTGGCGGGCTGTCCTGGCTAGCAATTCGCCCGCCGGGCTGTTGCCACCAGTGATCTACAACGGCGACTTGCTGGTCGATGGTGCGATTCTCGACAATGTACCGGTGAGTGCCATGCGTGGGCGTCTGGGAACGCCGCTTGAGCGAAGACGGGGAAATGGGACGATTATTGCGGTCGACGTCGACGTCCGTGAAAATTTGTGTGTTGATCCGGAGATTATGCGGCTTTCGGTTTGGCGAACACTCAAGGGGTATTTTCGGGGCAGCAGCGACATTACTCCCTCCATCGGCTCCATCCTCTATCGTGCCGGCCACATTGGCGGAATGCATGAGCGAGCAAGAACGATGGCGATGGCCGATTTATGCTTGGAGCCCCCTGTAGCGGACTATCCGCTCATGGCTTACCGTCGAGCACCAGAAATTGCCGAGGCCGGCTACCGCCATGCCATGGAGGAGATTGCCCGATGGGACAATCCAGCGAGTCGTCGCTAGGTACTGAGCGCCTACCGCTGTCTTTGAGCCAGCAGGAGGTCTGGCTGGATCAACGAGCCTGGCCCGGGAGTACGCACCTGAATATTGGCGGGGCAGGGTATATCGAAGGGCTTTTCGATCTGGCTATTTTCCGTCGGGCCTTGGCCATGATGGTTGCCGAGAACGAAGCGCTCCGCCTTGCACCGTTGTTGGAAGGTGGGCAATGGCTGTTGGCTGACGTCGAAGCTGACCTGAAAATTGTCGATCTGTCGCTGGCAGACAATCCCCGGGAGGCCATGCGGGAATGGTGGCAAGCCTGGATGGCTGAACCATTTGTTCTCGATGGCCGCCCACTCTGGCGATTCGCCCTGTTGCGGCACAGTGATGAACTGCACGGTCTGACCATTCAGTTCCATCACCTGATCATGGATGGCTGGGGGACTTCGCAGGTGATGCAGCGCTGGGCCACGATCTATAACGCGCTGGCCAATGGCGAAGCGCCCGCTCAGACCAGTGACCCCGGCTACCGGCAGTTCATCGAAGAGTCGCTTGAGTACCGGAACTCGAGTGCATTTGAAAAGGATGCTGCATTTTGGCAAGGACAACTGCCGGGACTGCCATTGCCGCTTTTTGATCGCAAATACCCCAGTAGCCAGGCGGGGAAGTTGCCGAAGGCCCATCTGGTTTCACACGCCTTTCCCCGGCAGGAGTATGACTGGCTGGCCCAATGTGCCGGCACACTCGGGACAACGCTGTTTGGCTATTTGATCGCGGTTCTGGCGGCTTATTTTTCGCGGGCAACGGGGCGTCAGGAAATCGTTATTGGCCTGCCGACCCTGAACCGCTCCGGCAAGCGCTATCGCGAAACCTTCGGCATGTTCGTTGGTGTCTTTCCTCTGGTGGTGAAGGTGTTGCCGGGAATGACCGTGCGTGAACTTGTCGATTCGGTCAGTTTGGCATTGAAGGCAGCAGTCCGGCATCAGCGCTACCCAATCAGCGAACTTGCGCGCTATCTGGAAGCTATCCGCTATCGCCGCGCTAGCATTTTTGATGTCCTATTTTCGTATGAGCGGCAGGATTACGACCTCAGTTTCGGAGAGGGTCGCTCAGCCGGTTCGCGTCAGGCATTTTCTGGACTGGCGCGCTACCCGCTCGGCATCACGCTGTGCGAATTTCAGTCGATTCAGGATGCGGAACTGACATTGGAAGCCAATCCAGGCTACTTCTCTCTGGTTGAGGTAGGCTATATCGGGCGCCGGCTGGCTTATCTGATGAGCGCCATGGCAGCAGATTCGTCGCAGTTCATTCATGCTGTGGATTTGGTGCCTCCGGAGGAGATCAGGGAACTCCTAAGTGCAGGGACAGGTGAATGCTGCGGTCAACCCTGTCCGGAGCCAGTTTTTCGACAGTTCGAAGCGCAGGCTGCGCAGCATCCATCGGCAACAGCCCTAGTTTGGGATGGTGGCACTCTGGATTACGCGAACCTGAATCAATGGGCCGACCATTGGGCAGGGGCTTTGGTTGAAAGCGGTGCCGGCCCGAATCGAATCGTCGCCATTGCCATGGAGCGTTCGCCCGAAATGGTTGCTGCGCTGCTGGCCGTCAGCAAATCCGGGGCAGCCTTTCTGCCGCTCGATCCTGATGCCCCACTGGCGCGTCTGGAGTACATCCTCCAAGACAGCAAAGCTGTTGCCCTGATGATCCAGCCTACCATGCAGACGCGTTTTGCCGCCTTGCATGCTGTTACGCTTGTTGTTGATCCAGTGCCAAAACAAGGAAAGCCCCTATTCGGACAGTCTGTTACGCAACCCGGCGATCTGGCCTACGTTCTGTTCACTTCCGGCTCCACCGGGCGACCCAAAGGCGTCATGCTGGAACACGCTGCACTGTCGCGGCGGCTTGCCTGGATTTCGAAAACCTACGGCGTGGTGCCGGAGGATCGCTCCGGGCAATGCACGCAGATCACGTTTGATCCTGCGTTGATCGAGTTCTTTCTGCCCTTGATCAACGGTGCGAGTGTTGCTCTACCGGCTCCAGGCCGGCTATCGCCGAATTCACTGGGGCCATTTGCAGTCAAGCACGGGGTCACGATCATGGCTCTCGTACCCTCAACGCTACGCGGGCTGGTGGATTCGATTCCGGACCCGTCCGCGCTCAAGCTTCGCGTTGCCTGTTGTGGCGGAGAGGTCTTGCCGGCAGAACTGGCCAACCGGTTTATCGAGACTACCGGCGCGCGTCTATTTAATGTTTACGGCCCAACAGAAACAGCAATCTTTGCCACGGCCTGGCCTTGTTCGACACAGCCCTCGGACGCCACCTTGCCGGTTGGGAACCCCATCGACGAATCACGGATTTATATCCTCGATGGTGACCGTCATTTGCAACCGTTTGGCGTGGCCGGCGAGGTCTATATCGCCGGCAATGTCATCGCGCGCGGCTACCTCAATCGGCCAGAGCTTGATGGCGAGGCTTTTTTTGTCGACCCCTATGTGTCTGGTGGTCGCATGTATCGAACCGGTGACCGTGGCTGGCTTTCTACGGATGGCACGCTGAATTTCTGCGGGCGCCTGGATCGCCAGATCAAGCTCCGTGGCTATCGTATTGAGTTGGGTGAGATCGAATCCAGCTTGCTGGCTATTGACGGTGTCGAGCAAGCAGCTGCCAGACTGATCAACTTGGAGGGAAAGCAGCTGATTCATGCCTGGGTAGGAGGGGCTTCCTATCTGGCAGCTGAGAAAATCCGTCAGCATCTCGCCAGCCGTCTGCCCGACTATATGCTGCCATCCGGTATTTCCTGCCTGTCCGAACTGCCATTGAGCACAACAGGCAAGATTGCCTATGACCTGCTCCCCGAGCCTGAAGCAAAGGCCTTTGTGGCAACTGCACGGCTGCCAGCCAATGGCCTAGAACGGGCGTTGCTGGCATTGTGGCAAGCGGTTTTGAAGCGGAATGATCTTAGTGTGACCGATAATTTTTTCGATGTCGGTGGCGACTCGCTTGCTGCGGTCGATATCCTGTCAGGCATAGAAACGCTGATGGGACGAAGTGTCCCGCTATTTCTTCTGACCGAGAACCCGAGCATCGAGTTGATCGCCCGTGCCCTGGATGCGGGGAGTGATCAAGTCCGGAAGAGTGATGTCATGTTGCATCTCTCTCGACATGGCGCGGGAACACCTCTCTATTTTGCCGCTTCGGGACATGGCGATCTGATTCGTTTTCAGAGTCTCGCCGATGTATTGGGGGATGCCTGTGATCTCCACATGTTGCAGCCGCCGACGGGGCAGTCGGTTGGAAGTATTCCTGAAATGGCCGCATCCTACGCGGAACAGATCATGGACTATGGCAAGCCAGGTGTGATTGCCGGGTTTTCCGTCGGCGGGATCACGGCGCTAGAGACGGCGCGATGTCTTGAATCAAGGGGTTTTCCGGTTCTGTCACTCTGTCTTGTCGATGCGGTGTTTCCGGGACGTCTCCTCCGCAGTGCCATTTTCTGGAGGTCTCTGGGTTGGCTGGCGCGCCACTTGAATGCTCAGGAACTGACGATGAATGGCCGGCATCTCGGGGCATTATTCAGTGATCCCGGACTACTGGCCCAAATTCATGCCATTGCGGATTACCGTGTTGAGGCATTTTCGGGCGAGGTCAGTCTGATAAAATCTTCGGGCATGGCCAAATGGGATCGCTGGACTTTCAAACCATGGCGGAAATTGTTTGGTGAGCGTCTTCATGAAAGCCAGGTTATCGGTCTGCATGGCTCGATTTTTGAGCGGCAGATCATCTCTGGTTTGGCTGAAGCTATTCATGCGGTTCTGAAAACAGCGGAGCACTCTGCCAAGTGAGTGACCTACCGTTCGATGACGAGAAATCGACCCGGCAGCGTGCCTACGCACTTGGGCTGCTGATCGTTGCGCTCATTGCCTTGGCCGTGGCCTGGCGCTGGACGGCATTGAGCGAATACCTTGATGTCACACATGCGGTGGCATTGCTTCGCTCCTCGGCCTTTGTGCAGATGCCTGTCGTGGCAGTGTCCGTCGTTCTTCTTGCGAGCATTGCCGCCGTGCCGCTGTCGGTCATCATCGTTATTGTGGCAGTCACCTATGGGCCAATGCTGGGGCCGGTGTATGTGTTGCTCGGTGCAGAAATCGGTGCAGCCATCAGTTTTACGCTTGGTAAGAATCTCGGGCATGCTGCGCTGAAGCGATTTGCCGGGGAGAGGGTCGGTTTCTTAAGCCAGCAGTTGGGAAAGAATGGAATGATTTCGGTCTTCCTGATTCGACTAGTACCCGCCGCACCGTTTGCCATCGTCAATATGGTTGCCGGTGCCTCACACATTGGTATGCGGGATTTCCTGCTGGGAACCGCCGTGGGGATGATTCCCGGCATCGTGATGATCACACTGTTTGTTGACCAGATCGTCGCAGCGGTGTCGGTTCCGTCCTGGCGGTCGATGCTCCTGGTTGCAGCCGTGCTGTTGCTTCTCGTTGGAGGCACCATCGGTTTGAAGTATTGGATCAAACGCTCAAGGCTGGAATAGGGGCAGCGATGGTGTCGAAAAGCAGAACCTTCCCCTGAGGTTTCGTTTTTTGGAGGGGAGGGGGAGACGATTGTGTGTGTAATGTGGATTTTTTGGCGTTTCCTCGCCTAGTGCTGGTGATACACTCGACGCTGTCGGGTTTCTTTACAGTTCTGCGCCGAAATCCAACCGGTGCATAGTGTGCGGTTTGTAACTTATTGATTAATAAATAACTTATTGTTATGGATCATTTTTTGCTTTGGAGCAATCAATGATGGTTTATTGAGGGTAAGGTCATGATCAAGAATGACAATGCAGTGAATGTCGGGGTTGCTTCAAACGAGACCACGAAAGCTTTTCCTCGTCGGCGTTTTGTGAGGGGGATCGGGGTGGCTGTTCCGATTGCGCTTTCGGTATCCGCAAAATCGGCCTTGGCTTGCCATTGCACCTCGGTGTCAGCCAATAGTTCAATTAAGTTGGCAAACAGTCACAACGCGACCGCAGATGTTAATTCGACTGTAGGTTGTGCCGGATGGTCTCCGTTGACGTGGAAAACACAAGCAGCTAACAATTATCCAGAATTGAATGCCGTATTCAGCAGCAAATTTCCGAACAGTATTACTGGTTCGCTCACGATGCTGGGTGTGCTCCAAAGCACCAATTCGTCAAACCCAGCGATTCAGCGAAGGTATAAGGTTTTTGCTGCTGCTTATCTCAATATTTTCTATAACAAGGTTGATCAAAGATATTACAAAGTGACCGACATGCAGGATATGTGGCCGGCAGTGGAGAATGGAGGGGAGTATGCTCCTGTGCCAAATACTCCTGTTGGGAAGGGATGGTCAAAGCAGGATATCCTCGATTATTTCATTCGAACTTGGCCTTGATTTGTCGGCTCAAAAGCGGGGCGGTCGGGGCCATTGAGCACTGTGCTGATGGTGGATATTTATTCTACGATTTTAGTACAGGGCTAACTACTTTTATTGACAGCTCAGAATCAAATCCATACGAGTCGTTAAGCCCCGAAGAATTGATGAGACACGGTTACATAGTTGAGTCAAGTGATCGTCTGCCATTTTCCACGGTAGATAATATTTCGGTGACTGGGTGAGATTAGGGGAGGTTGCTCGACCCCAACTTGAGGAGTCCTTGCGAACGGGAAGATTTCGCCTTGACCTCGGGTTGTTCAATCTCAAGCTTGCTTCCAGTGTTCCTGAGTTTGTTGAATCATTCTGTACTTTATATCACGATTATCAGGTAAGCCTTGATGGGGAAGGCTTCGATTTTGATATTGCAATAGCACCAGCTGTCTTTTGGCGTAGATGGATCCGACGTAACGCCAATTTTGAATTTTCTGGTAATACGCCTTTTCTTCCCATGGAGGTAAACCACGCTCATGCGATGTTTGAATGGGGGTTGAACTGGGCTGTTGCCTCCTATTTCCATCGTTTGCTTATTATTCATGCTGCATCTCTGGAGTTTTCAGGCTGCGGTGTGTTGCTGTCTGCTGTTTCAGGTAGCGGGAAAAGCACATTGTCAGCTGAGTTGTGTTTGCAGGGTTGGCGATTACTTTCGGATGAGTTGGCTTTGATTGATAGCGATGTTTCTCTATCCTCACTTGTTCGTCCTGTAAGCCTGAAAGGCCATGCGATCAACGTAATTCAGGAACGCCATTCTGATTGTGTGATGGGTGCTATTGCCAGGAATACTCATAAAGGCGATGTGGCGCATCTGAAGCCCCCAACCGAGTCCGTTGCGAAAATTCAAAGGACTGCGAATCCCCGCATAATTGTTTTTCCAAAGTGGCGTGATGGGGCTGAACTCGAAGTTACGCCAGTTTGTTCGGGTGATGCAGCTCTCCGCTTGATTGATCAGTCTTTCAATTATTCGATTCTGGGCTATGAGGGTTTCAGGCGAACTAGTCAATTGGTCAAACGGGCTGAGGCATGGCAGATCGAGTATTCCTCTCTGGATGATGCCAGAGAAGCATTAGAGTCTCTCGTTACTGATTGTGCGTAAAAAATCCCCTTTACTGCTGGTGTTGTCAGGAAAGGAGCGCCCCGAGCATCTGAGTGTCGAGGCATGGAGTTTGTTGCTCTCCGAGGCACGATGTGTCGGGGTGTTCAGCAGGCTGTGCATTATTCTGGACGCTGATAAAACGTCAAGAGCGCACATCCCATCGGCATTGCGGCATCATTTCGAAAGTGCTGAAATCGAGGCTGCTGCATTCCGTCGAGATGTAACTCGCGAACTGGCTTTTCTTCGTGAAGCGCTTGAACGGGTGGGAGAGCCTGTATTGCTCCTCAAGGGGGCCGCATATGTGGCGGCAGGCGTTCAAGCCGCCGTGGGTAGGACATTCAATGACATCGATCTGCTAGTAAGGCGGCCCTCAATTGCTGCTGTCGAATCATCACTGCTTCTTGCTGGGTGGCATACCGGTAATCGCGATCCTTATGACGAGCGTTACTACCGCGAGTGGTCTCATGAAATCCCGCCGATGACACATATGCGGCGCGGCACTACGGTTGATTTGCATCATGCGCTGGTGATGCCGACTTGTCGTATTCGTGTTGATACAGACGCCATGCTTGACAGGGCAATTGCAATTGAAAACAGTGAATTTTGGTGGCGATTGAGTGAAGAAGATATGATTCTTCATGCCGTTGCTCATTTAACACTTAACTCTGAGTTTGAACGCGGTCTAAGAGATTTATGGGATGTTGATCTGCTTTTTCGGGAGTTTTCTACAAATATCCCACTATTTGAGGCGCGTATGCTGGAGAGGGCCAGTCAAGTTGGATTGCTGCCTTTACTGTTGGTTGGATTGTTTCTTGCGAAGCAATTTTTTTCTACGCCAGTCTCAGCAAATACAGTATCCGGTGCCTCTTGGTTACTACGCTCACTTATCGCTAACTCAGCCAACACAAGGCATCGGGAGACTAAGCCTGTAACGCAGAATGTGTCTGATTTACTGCTTATGTATCGTGAGTTGTACTTGAGGCTTCCTGCCAAACTGTTAATGAAACATGTAGTTCATAAAGCTGTGAAGATGTTCGAACCAAATCCTGCGACCGAAAAAATATGACCTTCAAGAGTCAGGGGCCTGTTATTTCAGGTAATTGGAAGGAATGGCGTAGGTGATTCCTGAAGGTGAGCTGATTGCAGCCTCCTTGCTACCTTTGACGAATACCATGTTAACGATCCCAATTACTGTTCCTGAATCAGTTTCATACACTGGACTTCCGCTATTCCCCGGATAGGCTGTTGCGTCTAATTGAAAAACATCGAATACACCGCGTTTAAGTTGCTGGATTAACTGCGGATTTAGTTGACTGGCATTTCCACCAGGAATGCCTATGGGAGTGATAGCGGAGACAATGCCGCGGTGAGTAACTGGGGAATATCCCAGTGCACCGCCGATCGGAAAGCCGGTAAACGCAATGGCTTGGCCTTCTCTTACCGCGGATGAGTCTCCAACCTTAAGTGGTACTAGAGGTGGACCCTCAATACGGATAACAGCGAGATCCCGTTCAGTATTCCGGTGGATGACCTTGGCCAGCCTGAGACTACCCTCACTACCTTTGCCTCGGATGAGCACGGCGAGAACCGGTTCATCGAGCGTACCAGTGGCTGGCAAAACATGGGCGTTAGTTGCTACTTGATTCCCGTCGCCAATCACGAAACCGGTACCGCGGAATACGAAAGGGGGACTTTGTGTCTTTTTGTACGTTCCTACAGCAACTATAGACGGTTTGACTTTTTCGATGACATCGGCTAAATCGGCATAGGCTGCGCTCGACCCGAAGAAAAGCCAGAAAATTACAAGAGCTATGTTGGAAAATCGGCTCACATCAACCGTTTCGAGTTGAGGATACGGTGCAAATCGGGTGAAGGATTGGTTACCTTGGCGTCAAAGGGGTGCTCGTCACGCTTGAAGACTTCCTGAATACGTTTGACATAACCCTGAGTCTCGGGGTATGGCGGGATGCCGCCGAAGCGGTTCACGGCACCTTCTCCTGCGTTGTAGGCAGCTGCTACCAAGGTTATATTCCCTTCAAAGTAGGCGAGTAGCCATCGCAAATAGGACAAGCCACCCCGAATATTTTGCTCGGGGTCAAAGGGCTTTCTGACATTGAATCGTTCCGCCGTTTCTGGGATCAGCTGCATCAGGCCTTGGGCGTTCTTGGGAGATAGCGCGGTCGGGTTGAAGTTTGATTCGGCACGAATAATTGCCATCGCCAGACGCGGATAGACGCCATATTCGGGGGCTAGTTTCATCACCAAATCCATCACCTTGCGGTGTTCTGGGTTGGCTTTGGCGACGATATCGTGACCATCGCTGTCAAACAAGCATGCAGGCGGCTTGCTGCCCGGATCGCCCACCTGACGCAGCATACGTTGTGACAGGGGATCACCTTGCTTGGCCGCCATTGCAAAGAAATAGGCGGCGGTAGTGTCGTCACGGGTAATGCCGCGGCCATTCGCATACATCCAGCCGAGGCTGTACTGAGCCTCGACGTCGCCAAGTCGCGATGCTTCACAATAAAGCTGAACCGCCTTGGCAGGGTCGCGAGCTACGCCGTTTCCCAGTTCGAAATTGCGGGCTTCACTGCGTAATGTCGCGGCTCGTTCATTTTTGGCCGGCTCGGCCATCACGGGTTTGCCAAAAGTACTGACGGCAAGCAGAGCAAACAGCACCCAAGGCCTGGGGGCAAATTTCTTCAACCTTGAGCGCTTCATGTCAATCTCCTTAGAGGCGCCAGAAATCAATGCCGGCCTCAGCAAAAGCTGCTGGGTCAAGCATGCATTTCACGTCAGTGATCACACCGTTCTTTTCCAGTTTAGACAAGAAATCGGAAGTTGGCCGGGATTTGAATTCGCGATGATTTACGGCGGCGACAATGGCACCCACTTTGGGCAAATCTTCCCAAGAAACTAGGTCAACACCGTATTCATGATGCGCTTCGGCGGCATCGGCAACGGGATCATGTACAACAACCTTGGCGCCATAGGACTCCAATTCTCGGATGACATCAATCACCCTTGAATTGCGCAAATCCGGGCAGTCTTCCTTGAAAGTTAGGCCAAGAACGATGATCGGGCAATCCTTGACCGGATGGCCATTGCGAACCAGTTGCTTGATGGTTTGTTCAGCGACAAACTTTCCCATGCCATCGTTGATGCGGCGCCCAGCCAGAATTACTTCAGGGTGGTAACCGAGTTTCTGAGCCTTATGCGTCAGGTAATAGGGGTCGACACCAATGCAGTGGCCACCAACCAGACCCGGACGGAAAGGCAGGAAATTCCACTTGGTGCCGGCAGCCTGAAGGACTTCAAGCGTGTCGATGCCGATCTTGTCGAAGATGATCGCAAGTTCATTCATCAAGGCAATATTCAGGTCGCGCTGGGTGTTCTCGATGACCTTGGCAGCTTCGGCAACCTTGATGTTGGAGGCAGGATAGACACCTGCTGTAATGATGCTGCCGTAAATTTCCTTGACCGTGGCTAGCGTTTCCGGAGTGTCCCCGGAGACTACTTTGACGATCTTGGTGACCGTGCGCTCCTTGTCACCCGGATTGATCCGTTCCGGCGAGTAGCCAACAAAGAAATCCTTCTTCCATGTCTTGCCGGATTCCCGCTCAATAATCGGAATGCAGACCTCTTCTGTAGCCCCAGGATAGACCGTTGACTCATAGACGACGATTGCACCCTGTTTTAGATTCTGGCCAACGGCTTTGGAGGAGCCGACCAAAGGGCTGAAATCCGGTTGGTGAGCATCGTCGACTGGGGTAGGTACGGCGACGATGACAAAGTCAGCTTCTTTCAAAGCTGCTGGATTGGTGCCGACTTCGAGTAATGTTGCTGCCGCGAGGTCGGCGCTGCTTACTTCGCCAGTCGGGTCAACGTGGCGCTTGTAAGCTTCGACTTTTTCGACGGAGAGATCAAAACCAATGGTACGAAATTTTTTCCCAAACTCGACCGCCAGCGGCAGACCGACATAACCAAGACCAACTACGGCAATTGTTGTCATTTTTTACCTGCTTCAGAAAATGGATAATTAGAATTGATAAAGAAATTTATAGTTCTTTTTGGAGGTTTGCGACCTCAGCCTGTGCGGGGAATTTATCGCCCAACTTGGCGAGTGCTTCAAGTTCTTTGCGGGCTTCATCTTTCTTGCCAGCACCGATCAGAACCTTGGCTAGATTCAATTGAATGGCCGTTGCTTGAGGAGCGATGCTCATAGCCTTGCGCAACAAGTCAATTGCTTTCGCCGTATCCCCTTTGTCAGCGAGCAGCATGGCTAACGTATCCATGAATGGTGGCTGATTCGGCGCAAACTGGTTGGCCTTTTCCGCGTACTCCATTGCCTTGGGTGATTTTAGTTGGCCGGAAACCCAGGCCAGGTTGTTCAGTACCAAAGGATTGTTGGGCTGGATATCAAGCGCGCCACGGTAATACTGGCTCGCTTGCGCATAGTCTTTGCGGCCGGTTGCCAAGTCACCAAGATGGATGCGAAGTGCGATGTCCTTGGGGTGTTCCTTCATCCAGGTTGCAGCTGTTTTGTCAGCTTCCGCAATGTTGCCGGCAGCAAGCAGAACGGCGTGCAATTTGACCACCAGCTCAGGCGCCGCAACTTGTTTCAGACCGTTGCGATATGCATTGATGGCTTCTGGCCAGGCTTTGGCCGCGCTGTGGATATCACCTTCGAGAACAAAACCAACGGGTTCTTTGGGGCGTTGTTTTTCGATCTGTCGTGCGATGGCAAGTGCATCATTCGGTTTCTTGGCTTCCATGGCAAGCATGATCAGGCCGCGCTGAGCCTCAATGAGATCAGGTTGGATTTCAAGTGCTTTCTTCAGGCTCTTCGTTGTTTCATCCTTGTTCTTGTTGGCCAACTGAATTTCGGCCAGTCGCATTTGAGCAAGTGGTGAAGCTGGCTGCAAAGCTGCCAGCTTGTTGTAAGTAATCAACGCTTGATTGAGATCTCCGGCAAACTGCTGGCTACGACCCAATGCATCGAGGATTTCAGGCTTGTCCGGAATCGCAGCCGCCGCGTCGTTGGCGGCTGCAAGTGCCTTCTTGTTATCCTTGGATTTCAAGTGGTATTGAATCAGGGTGATACGTGGCGCGATATCCGTCGGATTCGCTGTCACGGCCTTCAAGATCAGATTGGCTACTTCCTCAGGAGTGCCACCATCGGCGGCACGAAGTTCAGCTAGTGCAAGCATGGCCTGGGTATTTTTGGGCTCTGCAGTCAGGATTGCCTCGAAACGTTTTTTCGCGTCTTCAGGCTTTTTATCGGCAATATCAAGCGCCGCCAGACTGGCCGCTGCAGGGTAAAACCCTGGATTGATGGCAAGTGCTTTTTCAAAACTCTTGCGGGCGCCAGAGACATCTTTTTTCGTCAGCAAGGTACGAGCTCGAAGATTATGAGTTGCCGCATTATCAGGCTGCTTTTTCTCCATCGTATCGATGGCTTTAAGCGCCTTGTCGGTCTGGTTGGTACGCAGATAAGCCGCAATCAATGCGAGGTCAGCGGTTACACCTTTGTCAGCCGATGAGATTTGTTCAAGCTCCTCGAAAGCGCCCGCAGCATTGCCTTGCGCCATATGTGCCAACGCAAGAGAAGTCTTCTTCGTAGCGTCATTGGGGTCCAGCTTGCTCGCTTTGGCAAAATACTCAGCGGCTTTGCTTGCGTCGCCGTTCTGCAAGTACGTTTCCCCTGCAAGCGAGAGCAAACTGGCATCCTGGTCAATGCGATCCAGCACTGGTTGCAGCGTACTCATAGCTTTGGCTGGTTGCCCTGCACGCAGATAGCTGGAAACCAGCAGTTTGCGCGCTAAAGGCAGTTCAGGAGCCAATTGCAACGCCTTGGTCAGGTAGGACTCGGCCTGAACATATGAACGCAACTGATATTCGGCAGCCCCTGCCAGTTGTAGACTGTTTGGATTGTTTGGGGAAATCCTCAAGAGTTGCTGGGTTAGCTCCCGCGTAGTCTTGAAATCTTTACGCTGATAATTAGCTTGAGCATCAAGAAAAATTGTTTGGGAATGCTTGGGAGCAATTTTCTTGAGTGCTTCTATCTGTTTATTGGCTTCTTCAAATTTTTGTTGCTGGAAGAGTGCAGAAATGACGGCAGAATGGGCCAGAATGAAATCTGGTTTAGCTTCTATGGCTTTGAAATATTGCGAGATTGCTTCATTTGGATTGCCTTTGGCGGCCTGTAAGGCCCCGTTAAGAAGAAGTGCATCGTGACTCTTCGGGTTTTTGGCCAGAACCCCATTGAGGATTTTTTGAGCTTCATCGAATTGCCGGTTACTGGCCTTATGGCGGGCATCTGCCAGTAGAGCTGGTATGTAGTCCGGATTAGAAATCAAGGCTGCTGCAAGCGCGGATTGTGCGGCTTCTCGATTTCCCTGAGCTGCATAGGCGGCGCTCAAGATTGTTTTCAGGTTAGCCTGCGCCTCCCCGGCAGGAAGTTCGACATTGGCATATTCGTCAGTCACTTTTTTGGCTTGCCCAGATGCCAGGAGGGCTTGGGCGAGGAGGGGAATCGCTTGTTCCTTGGCGAACTTCAGGTCGATTGCCTTGCGGAGTTCAACTTCAGCGCCAGCAACATCACCACTTTCCAAAAGTGCCTTCCCCAGCAGAAAGCGAGCTTCGCCTAGATTGGGATCTTTTTGCAACGCATTCTTCAATTGGATGACAGCAGCCTTGCTGTCGTTCTTGGCGAGAAAATCCTTGCTTGAAGCAATCAGTGCTTCCGGATTATCTCCGCCACAGCCCCCAAGGAAGGCTGCCATCAATGCGGCTGCAATCGTGCTGGAAAGGATCGAGGTACGCTTTTTCATGAAGAGAATCTTTCGAAAGTAGGCGGTTATTTCAAACCAAGGCGATGCATGAGGTCGTAAAGCGTGGGGCGGCTGATGCCAAGAATTTCGGCGGCGCGTACGACATTGCCATTGGCGCGCCCCAGAGCGGTAACTACCGCATTGCGTTCGGCATTGTCGCGAATACTACGCAGATCAATAAACTCTGAATTCGCATCCGCCTGATCATCCAGGCCGATGTCATCACGTGTGATTTGCTGCCCATCGGCCATGATGACAGCTCGTTTGATGCAATTTTCCAATTCTCGGACGTTGCCTGGCCACGTGTGCGATTCTATGGTTCGGACAGCATCTTCAGTGAGTGTCATATTGCCAGTATTTTGCTCCACGGAGAAGCGCCGGACAAATGCGTGAGCCAGCAAGGCTGGGTCACCATTGCGCTCCCTTAATGGCGGTATGTTGATAACGATTTCTGCCAGTCGATAGAAAAGATCCTCCCGGAAACGACCTTCCTTGATCAGGGTCTTGAGATCCTGATGGGTGGCGCAGACGATACGAACATCGACCGGAATTTCCTGGCGCCCACCGAGACGCTCAACAACACGCTCTTGCAGAAAACGCAGAAGTTTAGCTTGTAACGGGTGTGGCAGATCACCGATCTCGTCAAGCATCAAGGTGCCGCCGTTGGCGCTTTCGATCTTGCCAGGGGTTGTTTTCGCGGCCCCGGTAAAGGCACCCTTTTCATACCCGAACAGTTCGCTTTCCAGCAGGTTGTCAGGAATCGCCGCACAGTTAATGGCAACAAAACGTTCATTCTTGCGCGGTGAAGCCTCGTGCACTCCTCGTGCCAATACTTCTTTACCGGTACCACTTTCGCCAAGGAGTAACACCGTGGCGTTGCTGCTCGCTACTTTTTCAATTGTTCGGCAAACTCGCAGCATCTCCGGGCTGCGGGTTAGTAGTCCGGCCAGTGCTGCGGGGTGTAGGGTCTCCTGCAGGCGACGATTTTCCTGTTGTAGATCGTAGAGGCGAAATGCACGATCAATGGTCAGCGTGAGTAATTCCGGCTCGAAGGGCTTGGCGAAGAAGTCATAAGCGCCAAGGCCGATAGCGCGAAGCGCATTGGCCCGATCATTCTGGCCAGTCAGTACGATCACTTTGGTGTCCGGTGCCGCAGAAAGAATCTGCTCAAGCAAGCGAAAACCCTCTGATACCGAATCAGCATCAGGCGGAAGGCCGAGGTCCATCGTTACAACGGGAGGGCTATGGCGGTGTATCTGGGCAAGGGCGCTTTCGCGATCACCAGCGGTCAACGTCTCAAACTGGTCAAAGGACCAGCGCAACTGCTTCTGCAGCGCCGGGTCATCTTCGACGATCAGCAGGGGGCGGGGCTTTGAGGTGGTCAAGCTGGCACCCTCTCATGAAGATCTGATTCACTACGCACTTCGAAAAGTGGCAGGATCACCGTAATACGGGTGCCTTCACCTGGCTCACTATCGACCAGCATTTCGCCACCCAGTTCACGAATGTACTGGGCACTTTCGTAGGCACCAATACCCATGCCAGCCTGCTTTGTGCTTTGGAAGGGTTTGAAAAGACGTTCGCGAATAAAGTCAGGGGTCATCCCATGGCCTGTGTCTCCCACCTCTAGTGCCGCACGATCACCACGTTTCTCAAGTGACACCCAGACCGAGCCTGAAGGATCGGTAGCATCAAGGGCATTCTGCACCAGATGGCCAATGACCCGTTCAAGGCGATCCTCATGACCGCGGGTTGCCAGTCGATCCTGCATTCTGATTTCAACCGATCTGCCCAGGTCCATTTTTTCTTTCTGAATCCGTTGAATGACAGTTGGAAGATTAACACCGCAGGCGGTTCCCGGGGGAGTCGCCCCTTCCCGCAACTGCATCATCAGTTGTCGCATGCGCTCTACCGAGTGCTCAACCGTCATCAACATGTCCTGCTGAAACTCCGGATTGTCGCGATGACGTTCCGCGTTTTTAATCATCAATGCCAATTGAGTGACAATATTTTTCAGATCGTGCACCACGAAGGCAGACATTTTGTTGAAAGCGTCGAACTTCCGTGCTTCAAGCAAAGCCTCTGTTGCCTGCATGTTGGCCAAAAAACCTGCTGCCTGACAGCCCGCGGTCCGCAAGAGATCATTGACTTCCCAATTGACGTCTATTTGAGTGCGAGAACTTGTCAAAACGACAAAGCCGTTCATCTGAGCACCAACCATCAACGGGATAACCAGCCAGGCATTTGGAATATCTGGTATCCATGAAGGAATTTCGAGATCACCGTATCGACCTGGGTAACAGCGATATTCCTCAAGGTTGATAACCCAACCGCTGGACTTCAGGAAGCGCAAAAGTGACGAATCCGTACCTTCAAGCCCTTCATTGGCCGGTATGTTCCAACGAGCCGTCTGGCGGTAGCTATCATGCGCAGCTTCACGAAGCCACAGTCCACCAGCCGGGCTTTCTACCATGTTGGCGAGGCCCCTGATTACCTGTTGCCCCAAGGCCTGAGGAGAGTCTTGCGAGGAGAGCGTCTGGGTAAAGCGAAGCCACTCCTCCCGGTAATCATAACGATAGCTAAAAAAATGTTTTCCTACCAGAACGCGTAATTTGGCTCGCATTGAGCCTGAAACGACGATTACGCCAAGGCCGAGAATGGCAGCGCAAACGATAGCCAGTTGTAATGCGCGACCCCAGTCACCACCAAAATAACGAACGTAATAGCCAACGCTTGCCATGAACAGCAAATAAATGCCGGCAATTAGCAAGGTTGCGGAATGAAAAGCGGCCTTTTGCGACAGGTGTATTTTTGACGTCCAGTCCCGGCTTCGAAGCGTTGCAAGTAGGATTAGTGGAACGGTTATCGCGTGAACAATCCCGCGGACGCTGATTGCATCAATGTCAATCTGGTTGAACATCAGTGCGTCGGAGAAAATATAAATATCGAAAACGAACTGGCCGGCCAGTCCAAGGCAAAGGGGTTTGATGTTCCAGACAGAATCGTCAGACACTGCCCGGAATAGTTGTTCGACGAGCATCAGTCCGAGGACGGGCATCGCCAATGCTTGGAACAAGGCAGTGCGAAACCACTGATCGGCCGGCATCAAGCCGAAACTCAGAGACAATTGCAAACAGAGCCCAGCCAACAAGACAACGCCGCAGGCGGGGATTAGCCATGCAGGGAGCAATTTCTTGTCGGTGCTCTCCTTACCCTGAGGACGCAGGAGGTAAACCACAAACGCGTACCACGCTGCGAAGCGTCCAATATCAGCAGTTTTGGCCAGAAGCAGCAGTATTGGCTGAGCGCTTGTAACGGCATAAAGAGATAGGCTGGTCCAAACTGCCGAAAGGAAAACGGCAATCAACATCATCCTGGCGCGGCGACCGCTTCGCCATTGTTTGCCCAGCGCAAGGAAATAGATCGCCAGAAGCGTGTAAGCGCTAGCAGCGATTCCAAGACTCCAGACGATCAGGGATGCTGATTCAGTATCCATGGACAATTTGAAATAAAGCCAGTTTGATCGTGGAGAAGGTGGGTCTAATGGGCGCCTTTGCCCGTAAGCACAACCCCAACTGTTTCGAACAGGACGAGAAGATCAAGAAACAGGGAATGGTTCTTGACGTAATAGAGATCGTACTGAAGTTTTTCGGCAGAATCTTCGACCGTTGCGCCATAGTGGTAGCGCACCTGTGCCCAGCCGGTAACGCCAGGTTTGACACTATGGCGCACTGCGTAGAAGGGGATTTCCTTGGTCAGTTGATCAACGAAGAACGGGCGCTCGGGGCGGGGGCCTACCAGGCTCATGTCACCACTCAGCACGCTGAAGAGCTGCGGCAGTTCGTCAATGCGAAGTTTGCGTATGATTTTACCGACCTTCGTGGCGCGGTCGTCCTGCGCGGCTGCCCAGATCGGCTTGCCATCCTTTTCCGCATCGCGACGCATGCTGCGGAACTTGATGACATTGAACAGGCGTCCGTTGAGGCCAACGCGTTCCTGGCGGTAGAGAATAGGAAAACCATTTTCGATAACGATCGCAAGGGCCGTTATGGCCATAATCGGTAGAGCCAGCAGAATCAGAATCGATGCACAGATGATATCGAATATCCGCTTGATGATGGTGCGCAGGGCACCTTGGCGAAACCCCTCACCGAAAATCAGCCAGCCGGCGTAGAGTGATTCAAGGCGTATCTGGCCAAGCGTTTGTTCAAAATGGCTGGCCAGATCAAGGACGCGAATTCCTTGCAGTTTGCAGTCAAGCAACTCGCGCAGAGGCATCGAGCCGCCACGGCGCTCGGTCAGGGCAACCACAATTTCATCAGCTTTCATCTTGACCGCAGTATCTGTCAGTGAAGTGCTGCGGGAAAGAATCATGTTGCCGGGTACTTCGAGTTCTTCATCGTTTGGACTGGGGAAGAAACCAACGATTTCAGCAGAAGGATCCGACTTGTTGAGGGCGCGCTTCACAGCCAAAGCTCTGGCGCCGGTACCGAAAACCAGAATCCTGCGGGTAAGAATACTTGTTGAGGTCGTATGGGTGGCGCTGACGCGGGTCACCAGCATGCCGAAAACAGCTGACATCGCCGAAAGCTGCAAAAACTCTTGATTCACACCGGTTAGCGGGAGAATGGCGAAAATGCCATAGGCAACAGGAACCGCCAGGTAAAGCGAAAGAACGGCGCGGGCACGAGTTTCCATGACGCTGCGGTTGTTGATGCGCTGATAAAAGCCCAGCCATGAATTGATCAACAGCATGGCTGCAGCCAACAGGAGCCCGAACACGATGATCTGGCGATGATTGACTGGAAGACCGTTATGGACCCACATCATGGCGATGATGATTCCGACAATGACAAATGAAAAGTCGAAAAGCATCTGCGCCAGAGAGCGCCAGCGAAACCAGTGATTGAAGAGTCTGACCATGATCAGTTCCCGCCTGTAAGCTGAATATCGACGAATCTCGAAAATAAAGTTCGCCCTGCAGTCGCCTGCGGACAATGTTTCAATGAAGCCAGCCTGAAGCAGAAAGTCTGCGACCGAACGGCAAATTGTTGAAATCGATTGTAAGAGCGAGAACGCATGATCCCTGTGCAGTATTTCACAGTGACTTCGATTTCTGGATAATGTTCTGGCTGGTGACGCCTTGTCTGGTCCACTGGACCGCCAAAAGCCACTGGCCAGAAGCGTTTCCGGCTGCTCTTTTAAGTTTAAAATTCATCGAATTTGGCAAATAATTAAATATTGCTTTTGTGGTCTGTGTATATGGCAAAACCGTACTTGGAGATGGCCCTGAAACACTAAAAATCGGGGGGCAAAGTGTACTCTTTGGCCACAAAAAAAGCTTTATTACCAAGGTGATAAGTTCAAGCGCGCGCACCTTCCTCAAATGGATTTCGCGGCTGTTCATTTGACCAGTCTGTGGTGTATAACACCACATATGAAACTCACATCAATCCTGTATCTGACGGAGTGCCTTTGATGAGTATCGGGCTGATGAAATCGTTGAGAAAAGTGCTGCATCAACGCTTGCGTAAGTTGATATCGGTTTTTCCGCGCGGGGTACGTTTCGCGATTTATCGTTCATTTATTGACTGCGATCCGGCACCGAGCGAGCGGCTTGTATTGAAAATTGCTGATACGCAGGAGGAACTGGAAGCCTGTTTCTCGCTACTTCACGATGCCTATGTGGATAGTGGATTCATGCAGCCCGATCCCTCGGGAATGCGGGTGACGATTTATCATGCACTGCCAACGACAACCACGCTCTGCGCCAAGTGGAATGACGAGGTTGTTGGAACAATCTCGCTGATCCGTGAGAGCGCTTTCGGTTTTCCCTTGCAAAAAATCTTCGATCTGAGTGAGGTTCGGCTGAAAGGTGGAAATCTTGCCGAGGTTTCCGCGCTGGCGGTCCACCCGAAGTTCCGTAAGACCGGTGGGGCCATTCTTTTCCCGCTCATGAAGTTCATGTACGAGTACGCGACCGAATACTTCGATACCCGCCATTTGCTAATTGCGGTTAACCCGAATCGCATTGAAATGTATGAGTCGCTGCTCTTCTTCGAGCGTCTGACGGCCAATGTGGTCGAGAGTTATGATTTCGCCAATGGCGCGCCGGCTGTCGGTGCGGCAATTGACCTGCAGTCTGCACCGGTTGTCATGGCGCGGGCCTATTCGAACAAGCCACCACGGAAGAACCTTCTGGCCTACTTCACTGAAGTATGCCTGCCGAACATCAAGTTGCCCAATCGTCGTTATTTCACAACCAACGACCCGGTGCTCACACCAGCCTTGCTTGACCATTTCTTCAATATCAGAACCAACGGTTTTGCCAGTCTTGACCCGCGAAAGAAGGCGCTGCTTCATTCGATCTACGATTTGCCGGCTTATCGTCTGGTATTGCCCGAAATGCCACTCCAGGAGGGTGGTGTCCAGCTACGTCTGCATCAGCGCTTTTCCGTCAAATGTCCCTGCCGAATTCGCTTTGATCCACCGAATGATACATCTGGAGACTTTGACGTTCAGGTGATCGAAGTTTCGGAATTTGGTTTTCAAGCTTTCGCTAAAATCGATCTGCCGCTCAATATCTGGAGCCTGGCTACGGTACACCTCGGAAAATGCGACATTTCCGTTGTCAAGGTGCTTGCTGTTCGCGACAAGGCCAACGGCTATAACGGTTTTTACGGTTTTCGCGTTGGTGAGCCAGACCTGATCTGGAGAAAATTTGTCAATGCCTTACAGCAGGGCCATACCCACGAAGATCTCGAGCATTCGACAATGTTTCTTGAGTAGAGCTATCAGGCTAAACCAGAACCTCGATCACCTCGGGGTGCCCCAGAAATCTTTGCGGGCTGGCGCTTGCGCCATACGCGCCAGATTGAAAGATCACGACGAGATCTCCGGGCTGGGCAACAGATAGATCCATCTTGTCTGCCAGCAGATCGAGCGGCGTGCACAGCGGGCCAACGACCGAGACTGATTCCTTCTGCTCACAATCCATCCGGTTACCGATGGCAACCGGGTAGTTTTTACGAATGACCTGTCCAAAGTTGCCTGATGCAGAAAGATGGTGGTTAAGACCACCATCAACCACGAGATAGATCTGGCCCCGTGAAACCTTGCGGTCGACCACCTGAGTGACATAAATCCCGGCTTCACCCACCAAATAGCGACCCAGTTCAATGACCAGTTCAGCCTCAGGCATTTCGACTGCGGCGCGGGTTGCAAGTTGAGCAAGATTATCGCCAATTGTCGTCAGGTCCAGGCGTTGCTCGCCGGGGAAGTAAGGAATACCGAAGCCGCCGCCCAGATTTAGAAAACGTACGGGAGAAGGGGCGTACGCTGCCAGTCGCAGCGCAAGTTCATAGGATTTTTGCTGCGCTTCGCAAATTGATTCAGCTTTCAAGTTTTGCGAACCCGCAAACAGATGGAAACCTTCGAATTGAAGACAAGTCTTGCCGATGGCTGACAGCAGTTCAGGTACCAGTTCCGCGTCAACGCCAAACTGCTTCGGACCGCCGCCCATCTTCATGCCGGAGCCCTTTAGCTCGAAATCCGGATTGACCCGGACTGCAACACGCGCTGGCAGCGCCAGTTCGGCAGAAATATTGGCCAGAATCGCTACTTCGCGGAACGACTCGAGGTTGATCAGAACCCCCGCTGCAACCGCCTGGCGCAGTTCGACATCCCGCTTGCCGGGGCCCGCGAAGCTGATTTCGTGCGGATTGGCGCCAGTGTCCAATGCGATTTTCAATTCCCCGGCGGAGGCGACATCAATGCCGTCAACCAGACCTGCCATGAAACCCACCAGCGCAGGCATCGGATTGGCTTTCATGGCGAAATGCAGCTTTATCGACGCGGGAAGAGCTGCACGCAGTTCAACTACTCTGGATCTGAGGAGCGTGCGGTCATAGGCATAAAACGGCGTACTACCAACCCGGGCAGCAAGGCGTTCAAGCGGCAGGCCACCAATTAGTAGATGGCGATCAGCGCTGGCAAACTGATGCATCGGCGCATGGACTGGCAGAGAGCGGGATGGGGTGGTCACGACTTGAAATTCCTGTTTTGGCAATCCGGATTAGCCTTCAAGCTTATTGACCCATTCGGTTGAAAGCGTTTTTCGATCAATTTTACCGTTGGGATTTCGTGGCAGTGGTCCATCCCTGACTTCGATTCCAGCCGGAACCATGTAGGCGGGCATCCGGGCGCGACATTCGGCGAGCAATGTGGCGACATCCAGTTCACCGGTGCTAGGCGGAGTGGCAATCACCTGAATAGTCTGACCAATTCGGTCGTTGTCCACGCCGAAAGCAACGCATTCACCAACCAGCTTGGTGCCATAAAGTATTTCCTCGACCTCGGTCGGACTCACCCGGTAGCCGGATGTCTTCATCATTTCGTCGCGGCGACCGATGAAATAGAGGAAACCTTCTTCATCCGTGCGTACCGTATCGCCAGAGAAAACGGCAATCTCTGGTAGAACCAGCCCGGCTTCACGTCCCGGCGCATGAACTGGCAAGGGCTTGTAGCGCTCGGCGGTTTTTTCCGGATCGTTCCAGTAGCCCATGCCGACCAAGGCACCTCGATGAACCAGTTCGCCAGGTTCGTGTGGCGCACACGGTGAGCCATCCTCGCGCAGCACTAAAATCTCCGCATTGGGTATTGCCTTGCCAATTGAGTCAGGCCTGCGGTCGACCTCTTCTGGAGGCAAAAATGTCGAGCGAAAAGCCTCAGTCAGGCCATACATCAGGAAAGGTTTGGTCCTCGGCAGATGCCGGCGCAGCGCATCCAGCGTCTCGCGGGGCATGCGGCCGCCGGTGTTGGCAAAGTAGCGCAAATGTTCGGTGATTGATTCCGGCCAGTTAAGCTGGGTCAGCTGGATATAAAGTGGAGGTACTGCTGTCAGCCCGGTCACTTTCTCCCGTTCGATGGCCTTGACTACGTCGCGCGGGAGAAGGTAGTTCAATAAAACGACTCGAGCGCCGACATGAAAGGCCGTGGTCAGTTGGCTGAAACCAGCGTCGAAAGAAAGTGGCAGGGCCGCAAGAAGCGTGTCGCCAGCATGGTTTTCCAGATAGCTCGCTACGCTCTTGGCACCGGCCACCATGTTGCGATGGGAAAGCACCACTCCCTTCGGCTTACCAGTGCTGCCTGAGGTGTACAGAATTCCAACAACGTCGGTGTCAATGACCCGATGGCCATTGGCTGGTGGTTGCTTCAGCAGTTCGCTCCAGCGGCTGATTGCCACCGCACCGATGGCAGCAATCGGGTCTGCGGAATCGAGAACGATGATATGGCGCAAGTCATGGCAGGCCGGCAGGCTTTCCTGCAGCAGTGCCAGCCGTTCAGGGGAGGTTACCAACACCCGCACATTGCAGTCGCGCAGGATATAACAGACCTGCTCCGCTTTCAGTAACGGGTTCAGCGGAACGAACACTCCACCGGCTGCTGGCGCGCCAAAGCTGGCAATAACCGTCTCGAAGCGCTTTTCGAGGTAGATAGCAACCCGCTCACCACGTTGAAGTCCAAGTGACAGCAGGCCGCTGGCAAAGCTGGCAACTGCATCGTTCAGTTCCCCATAACTTAATGTGTCTTTACCGTAGGTCAGTGCGGGGGCTGATGGATTTCGCTCAGCAGATCGGGAGATTAGTTCAGGTAGAAGCGTAGAGTCTCTCATGGGCAGGAAGTCTGGCGAATAAAAGCTATGACGACGTGGAGTATCTCACAGTCTGAAATGGCTATCTGTGCCAAGATCGAGCTGTTTTTGAGCGATATAGTCGGGGATTTTGGACCGTTGAGCCTGATTTTAGGTTCAGGAGTCCCATATTCAAGAGCTTGTTTTGTCAGTGTTCTAAGCTCGGGTACCCTGCGGAAAATGACGTCTTGCCAAACGTGGATAATTCTTTTTGATTACAGTAATCATTCCAACCCTCTGCGAGACTCGCCGCAGGCAATCGCTACTTGGAGCGATAGAATCTGTTCGTCTGGCTTCCGCGCAACCGGTTCAAATATTGGTCGTTGTTAACGGTCAATCCTTTGATGCTGGTCTGCTGGCTTTGTTAAGAGCACAAAGTGATTTGGAGGTGTTGCAGATAGCTGAGGCCTCATTGACCAAGGCACATCTTGCTGGACGAGTTGCCGTGACCACGGAGTTTTACTCGTTTCTCGACGACGATGACGAATATCTGCCCTATGCGTTGGATTTCAGGCTGAATGTTCTGAAACAAGACAAAACCATGGATTTGGTTGTTACAAACGGTTACGCATGCCAAGCCGGGATTGACCAGCTGATGTATTCACGCTTGCAAAACGTCTCTGCCAATCCACTGAAAGAAATATTTTCTCAAAACTGGCTTCACAATTGCAACCACCTCTTCCGGTCATCGAGCATTCCGGTCAAATATTTTGAGGATCCCCATCCCTACATGGAATGGACATGGCTCGGGTTTAGATTGGCGTTGGATGGCAAAAAAATTGCATCGCGTAGCGAGCCAACATTTCGGTATAACGATTCTCCCGACTCCTTGAGCAAATCACCAAGATTTGTTCAGAGCAGGGTTGTGCTCTATAGCCGGATGCTTGGTCAGTTTCCTGATCGGATAACATCTCAGCTCATTAGAAGGCGAATGTCTGCTGCGTGGCACGATGTCTCGGTAGTTGAGCGAGTGGCAGGGAATAGGGCAAAGGCAATTCGCGCGCACATCCAGAGCTTGACTTGCCATTGGATTGGCTTAAGGTACCTTTCGTACTCTAGGCATGTGTTGTTCTGACATGCACTGCAATGAAAGAGATCGAATCAAGTGATAAAATGTGGTGCGTAAATTAGGATGACGCATAAATAGACAAATATGCCGTGAAGTATCTCACGCTGTCATTTTCCCTGGCGCTGTTACATTCCCCTACCTCATAAATTTCAGGGCTCAGTGATGAATTTTAGGCGTGAAGTTAAGATGATGCTTGACGATGTGCTCCATCTGGAAGGTCGCGCAGCGGCTTACGATGATGTGACCCCTTTGCTGGGAAGTGTCCCCGAATTGGACTCAATGGCAGTTATTGCGCTGATTGCGGCTATAGAAGAGCGGTTTCAATGCACTGTGGAAGACGATGAAATCGATGGTGCGGTGTTTGCCACCTTCGGGTCATTGCTGTCCTTCGTGCGCGGCAAAGCTGGTGTTTTGGAGACCTGATTTCGGGTTACGTGAGGCTCCTGCGGCTTCCGCCGAATCGACATTGCAACATGTGATTTAATTTTGGACTGCTAGATGGCAATTTCCCCGATCTTCAGTATCGATACATTCGGTAAGCCGAGCATCGGCAAAACACCCGAAGCGCTGTTTGCCTATGGCCACCTGATCCGTGAAGCCGAAAAGCTGATTCTCGAGTTATTCGGACGTGGCTTGGTATCCGGAACCACACATACCTGCCTTGGGCAGGAAATCTGTCAGATGTCGGTTGTGCGGGCGCTCAATCATCCTGACGATTATGTGCTCTCAAATCATCGAAATCATGGTCACTTCCTGACATATTCCGGTGATTTTCTGGGCCTGGTTGCCGAAATCATGGGGCGTCAGGCGGGTGTCTGTGCGGGCTATGGTGGTAGCCAGCACTTGGCTTACCGCAATTTTCACAGCAATGGCGTTCAGGCTGGGATGACGGGTATTGGCGTTGGTCTGGCTACGGCATTGAAGTTGAGATCCAGCGAGGGAATTGTGGCGATCGTCATTGGCGATGGCACCTTAGGTGAAGGGTTGCTCTACGAGAGCATGAACCTGGCTTCAATCTGGAATGTCCCGGTTCTTTTTGTGGTTGAGCACAACGGCATTGCTCAGACGACCTATACGAGAGATACCATTGGCGGAGATATCGTCGCGCGGGGCAAGGCATTCGGCCTTTCCGCGTGGCGCCTTAGCGACCGTGATGAAGACTTCTCAGGTCAGGTTGAAGCGGTAGTTGAAGAACTGCGTGAGAATCGTCGGCCCGGAATGCTAGTGATCGACACTGGCAGATTAGGGCCACATAGCAAGGGTGACGATCTCAGGGATATTGCCGAGCGAGAAGAGCTTGTTGCGGCTGATCCACTGATGGCTTTAGGTGCTCGCATTGCGCCTGACCAGATTGAGCAGATCAAGTCCGCAGTAGTTGCTTATCTTGCGGAGGTGGAAAAGGCCGCGATGGAATCTTCCCTTTCCATTTTCGACCAGGTTCCGGAACACGCTTTCAAACCGGCTTTGACTATCGATTTTCCCAAGGCGGAAACCGGCTTGGCAAACGTCAGGTTGGCACTGAACGATGCATTGCAGAAGCTTCTTGAACATGACGAAAACGTCGTGCTGCTTGGCGAGGACTTACACGATCCCTACGGTGGTGCATTCAAGGTAACCGCAGGCCTTTCCGAAAAATACAAGGGCAGGGTGATCTCTACACCAATTAGCGAAGCCGGTATTACGGGGGCTGGGATTGGCTTAGCAATGGCTGGCAAAAAGCCGATTGTCGAGATCATGTTTGCCGACTTTTTGACCCTCTGCATGGATCAAATTTATAACCATGCCGTGAAATTTCCCGGCATGTTTGCCGAATCTGCGGTGCCCATCGTGATTCGTGCACCGTGTGGTGGAAGACGTGGATACGGTCCGACCCACAGCCAAAGCCCTGAGAATATTTTTATCTCGGTACCTGGGTTGACTGTGATCTTCGGCAGTCATCGTCACAATATCGGACAGCTTCTCATTGATGCTTCGACCCGTTGGCCCAATCCAACGCTGTTCCTCGAGCACAAACTGCTTTACGGGGAAAAACTCAGCTCACAAGGATACGAAGAAATTGCGGTAGATGCAGGCGATGTTGCCGGCGAATTGTTTCCGACGCTCCGCAGCGGAAGTGCCGAACCCGATATCACTTTGCTCTCGTACGGCGGAATGTTGCCGATAGCGGAAAAAGCTGCCCGAATTCTCGAGGAAAACGAAGAACTGTCCGTGGAGATCATTGCCCCGGCCCTGCTATCCCCATTGCCTCGTTTCGCGCTGTTGAAAGCATTGCTCCATCGCCCCCGCATTCTTGTGGTCGAAGAAGCCCACCATCAGTTCGGGTTCAGTGCAGAAGTGCTGGCAATGCTTGCCGAGAATGGTTACCGGGGCAAGGTGGCTCGATTGGGTAGTGCGCCGGTGCCTATAGCATCAGCGCGAAGCATGGAAAGCGTGCAACTGCCGGATGAGGAAGCAATCGTCTCAGCTGTAATGAATATCCTGTAGTTTCTGGAAAATTAACGATGGCGACACCAATTTACGTACCAAGAATCAACAACAACGATGATGAGGTCAAGGTTCTGGCCTTTGATGTGGGCGTTGGCGACAAACTTCAATCGGGCCAGATTGTCGGGCAAATAGAGACTGACAAAGCGGTGCTTGATGTGACCGCACCTTCGGAAGGCTATGTACTTGGTTTTGTAGCTAAAGCAGAGGAGGTTGTTAAGGTTGGGAGCGTCATGCTCTGGCTGGGGGAGAGCAAAGACGAAGCTGTCCCGGAGATTCAGGATGCCGCAGCAGGCCAGTCTGCTTCAAAGGTTTCCCAAGTAACTGCCAAAGCTCGCATCCTTCTTGAACAAAATGGTTTGCAAGCCGAACTTATCCCTCAGGTTGACGGGCGGGTGACCGTCGAGGCGGTCGAACGCTACCTTGCAACAAAGGGCGGCGCGAAAGTTGAGGCTAAATTATCTGCAGTCTCGCAAGTGCTTGATGTTCTGCCAGAGGTTGAAGGCAATCAGGTCAATCTCACCCGTGAAGAAAAAGGCATGGCTGCCACGGTGGCCTGGCATCGCGATTTTGCGGTACCCGGATATATCGAAATTGACTACGATCTTGCGCCTTGGGCTGAATACGCCAAACGCTTCCAGGATGAAAAGGGTCTGCTGATGCCGCCCTTGCTGCCATTGATGGCTTGGCGACTCGTTGAGCTCGCGCGGGAGACGCAGCGTCTGAATGCCACCTTCGTTGGCAACAAACGCTTTGAATACGCGCCGGTTAATCTTGGTTTTACCATCCAGGCAGGAGAGTCGCTTTATCTGGCTGTGGTTCGCCAGTCACAGGCGTTGGATGAGTTCGGATTTGTCAATTCGCTCGGTGACGTGCTCCGTCGTGCTGCAGGGCACAATCTGCGTGAATCGGAAGCGTCCGGCGCAACGATTGCATTCTCCAGCATGGAGCGCTGGAAAGTTAAACGCCATATTCCCATACTTTCTCCACATACATCCCTCATGGTCGCCCATGCAGCAGGGCAGGATGGCCGAGGTGTGCTTGGAGCGAGCTACGATCATCGCGTGCTCAACGGTGGGCAGGTTGTGGCAGCACTTAAAAAATTATCATCGCCCAAGAAAAGTTAACCCAAGGGAACACAGATGGCACTGACCAAAGAATCAATCGAAGCAGAGATCAAGGCAAAAGTAGTCGAGATCGCCGCACAAACGGGTGACGACGCTTCTGAACTAGAACTGGATGACATCATCCCTGCGACTGGTCTCATTGACTCAACCGGTTTGCTGGAACTGATCGCCTGGTACGAGAAGCATTATGAGATTGCGCTGGCTCAGGAAGAAATCAATATCGACAATCTTGGTACGCTGACACGAATGGCTGAGTTCGTGCTCCGAAAAAAATCATGATTTATCGCTGGTATTGAGAGAACCAAATAGCATGGCGGAAAGCAGCATTTCTACACCGCATCCTTTCTTTCTGGATGGTAAAACTGGGCGAATTTTCGCCCTTTATCATGAACCCATAGGTGAAGTTAAGCCTTGGGGTAACGTCCTAATCATTCCTGCTTTCAACGAAGAGATGAATCGTTGCCGCAGCATGGTAACCATCCAGGCTCAAGCCCTGGCAAGGCTTGGAGTTGGCACCCTGCTCGTTGACCTCTATGGTACTGGCGAAAGTGATGGTGAATACGGCGACGCGCGCTGGGAGATCTGGATAGAAAACGTTTTACAAGGCATTGAGTGGCTTGAGGAAAAGCCCGGTGGTTGTACTGCTCTTCTGGGCATTCGCTTAGGTGTTCCGCTCGCATTGGCTGCCTTGCGGCAGGAGAGCAACAAAAAGCGATCGCTGATCGCCTGGCAACCTGTTGTAGACGGCAAAACTTATTTTACCCAGTTCATGCGCATGCGGATTGCAGCCAATATGGATCGCACCGACATCCCGAAAGAAACCACGAGTGGCATGCGAGCGCAACTTGCCGAAGGCAAAAGTATTGAAGTAGCCGGATATGAAATGCACCCCGAACTTGCAACGGCCATAGATAACCTCCGGCTAGCAGATTTGACGCCGCCAGACTCCGTTTCTGCCGCTTGGTTCGAGAAGGGAGCAGGGGAGGAGAACGTCATTTCTCTCGGTAGCCAGAAGCTCATCGAAGCCTGGCAGCTTTCGGGGTCAAGCGCTGAGGTTACGGTTTTCGATGGCCCGGCATTCTGGGGGTTGCATGACCGTTTTTTAGCCCCCGATCTGGTGAAAAAGACTTCAGACTGGGTTCAACTTCTGCGGTCAATTAAATGAACGAAATTCCCATTGTTTTCGAGAGTGCCGGCCATCCATTGGTTGGCATGCTTCATCCGGCCACAGGAAGTCCGGAACTTGGGGTTCTGGTCATGGTTGCCGGGGGGCCGCAATACCGCATCGGTGGACATCGCCAACTCGTACTTTGGGCGCGCAAATTTGCCCGACAAGGCTTTCCAGTGTTTCGTTTCGACTTCAGTGGTATGGGCGACAGCTACGGTGAATATGTCGGGTTTGAAAATGTGGAAAGCGATATTCGCAACGCGTTAGACCGGTTTTTTGAAGCAACGCCTTCGTTAAAACAGGTTGTGCTGTGGGGGGAATGCAACGCCTGCTCATCTTCTTTGTTTTATGCTTACAAAGATGCTCGCGTCAAGGGAATCGTTATGCTTAACCCTTGGGTTCGTACTGAGGAAGGCCAGGCGAAAGCAGTTGTAAAACATTACTACTTGGATCGACTAAAACAACGCTCGTTCTGGGTAAAAGTATTTAGCTTGAAGTTCGATTTCATCGGCTCAATAAAGTCGGCCGTGAAATTGATTTCGGTTGCATTTAGCACGCCTGGGAATAGTGCTAATCATTCCAATAACAGCGCAAAATCCGATGACGACAGTGGCAAATCCCTGCCAGAAAAAATGCTGGTTGGGCTCTCTCGCTTCAAAGGTCAGGTCATGCTGGTCATGAGTGGGCGTGACATGGTGTCCAAAGAGTTCGATGACCTGCTTCAACAAGTACCCGCCTGGCAGGAAGCTCTGGCAGCTTGTTCGCTGGTTCGCCATGACCTTCAATATGCTGATCACACATTTTCGTCCGGGGCATGGCGCGACCAAGTGGCCAAATGGGGTTTAGACTGGCTTTCCAGTCTCCAGACCATGCAAGATCAAGACTCCAGTCACGCGGCGAACTAACGTTATGGCCAAACCAATTATTGAACCAATCACCGATCAGACGCTGCCGGAGTTCGCTGCATTTCTGGAAGCCAATATGCCAGTCAAACGAACTGCGAATGACTGGATCTCTGGTCTGCAGACCAATTGGTGTGATACCCGTCCGAATTTCGGATTTATTATGCGTGATGATGGAAAAATTGTAGGCGGCATCGGAGCCTACTACGCTGACAGAACCATTCGTGGGCAAAAAGAGAGTTTTTGTAATATTACGAGTTGGTGCGTGCTCGATAGCTACCGCAAGTACAGCATGCAATTGGCTATGAGTGTTGTTGCACAGCCGGGGTATCACTTCACTGATTTTTCACCCACCAAAGTTGTAGCCGGGACGCTTCAGTTCTTTAAGTTCAAATCGCTGGAAGAAGGGGTTGCAGTTATTCCAAATCTGCCGCTGTTTCCCATCTGCGGTCAAGTTCTGACCGAGTCTCATGAAATTGAGCGCAACCTTTCGGGTGCGATGCTGAGGGTTTGGCAAGATCATTCAAGTTTTCCGTGGTTGCAACATGTAATCGTTGGTAAGCCGGCAGACTGGTGTCACATCATTTATAAGCGCAGCAAATTCAAGGGGTTACCATGCTCTCAGATCATTTATGTTAGCGATGGTGACGCGTTCGGTCGATATTTGCCGCGTCTGAAATGGCATTTGTTTTGGCGGGGAATGATGACGACTCATGTCGAGCGACGAGTTCTGGCTGAAGTGCCAAAGTTGGCTTTTGTAAGAACTGGTTTTAACCCGAAGCAGTTTTTAAGTCAGACACTTGGGCCTTCGGATATTGACTATTTGTATTCTGAAACTGTTGCCCTTGATCTTTAAATTATAAAATTTTTAGGGAATTGCTTGGTTTTGACGTAATTAGTTGTCGGAAATTTAAATGTGCGGTAGCAAACATACCTGCAAAACCATAAGCCTTAGAATTCGCCATTTTTCTCCAAATTTATTATTCGTTAATAATTTTACCGACGACGAATGTTAGGAACACAAAATGGATATTTTGAAAGCCATATTAGAGATACTTGATGAAGAATTGAACCTTCAAAGAAAAGCCTTGGTGTTCACGAAGGAAACAAAGCTCAGAGATAGTTTGCCGGAACTCGATTCAATGGCGATAGTGAATGTTATTTCTGCATTGGAAGAGAGATTTGGGTTTGAGTTTCCTGAGGAGCTTTTGGATGGTGCGATATTCGAATCAGTGGGTACCCTCGAAGAGTGCGTTAGTGGATTGCTTCCTTCGAGATAACTTCTGGTTTCCCATGGCTTATGTCTAAACTTCTGAAGTCATGGTTGCCAGGATGTTCAGATGCTTAGTCGCGCGCTTGATCTAATTCTTGCGCTTGCCTCACTTCTGTTTGGTGGTTGGCTAGCCTTTAACTATCCTATACTCCAACCGCTTCCAATCATTGGTTTTATTCTTTTCGCTGCTTTAATTTATTTGAGGCCATGGCTTTGGCCCATATTGGTACCAGGTATCCTGCCTGTGATCGGACTGGCCCCTTGGACTGGGTGGCTGACTTTTGAAGAACTTGACTTATTGGTTCTGGCAACGGCAGCAGGTGCATATGCCAAGTATTTTTTTCAGCCGGTTAGTAGCACCAGAAGGCATTTTTCCGGAACGCTTGCCTTCTTGATCAGCCTTATGGCGATTTCGCTGATTGTTTCCATGTTACGTGGCTTTTCTGATGCGGGAGGCTTTAGTTTCGGCTGGTATCAGGGATACAACGGCCCGATGAACAGTGTGCGAATTGCCAAGAGTTTCTTTTTGGCCCTACTTCTATGGCCACTACTCAGGCGGATGTACTTTAAAGATGAAGCAAAATTGGGTCGAAACCTAGGGTATGGACTTTCACTTGGGCTCGGATTGGCTTCGCTGGCTGCCATTTGGGAACGTTTGGCATTTACCGGGTTACTGAATTTTTCCTCTGACTATCGGACAACTGCACTTTTCTGGGAAATGCACGTGGGTGGTGCAGCGTTTGATGGCTGGCTATTACTGACTTTCGTATTCTCAATATGGGCGTTGTTGCGGGCTACCGGTAGATTGCAACAAAGTATTGCGCTGGCTGTTATAGCCATTGCACTTTATGCAGCCATGACCACTTTTTCTCGTGGCGTGTATCTTGGTTTGATCGTCTCCCTGTGTTGGCTCTTGTTTCTCTTGCGGGGGGGGGACACCGGACAGTCTGGCCGCCAAGGAATGTTTTCGTGGTTTAGACAGGGTTCGCATTGGGCGGCACTCCTGGCTTGGCTGGCGATAGCTGTCTGGCTTCTCTTTCCTGTGGCTGGTTATCGCGGCTTATTGGCCTTGCTCGGGCTCGTTCTCGTTATGCTTGCCATGCCCGACATATTGCGTCGTTTGTCTGGCGGAAAAATTATCTTAACAGTTGGACTGGCCTTGATAGTAACTGCGCCACTAATTGTTTTATCGAATGTCATTGCTAGGGGCCCGTATTGGCTTTTTGCCATTTTGTTGGGCGGAACCATGCTTTCGCTATATTTGCCTAGTGCGCGTACCAGACGATTAAGACTACCGGTGGTATTGGGTGGCTTTGTCGCTTTGCTGCTCGCAACTGCAAACGTTACAGGCTATTGGGGAGGGGTTGAGGCGCTGCCCAACACATTTTTGACATTATTGATGTTGATTGTGACGCTGGCTGCAGCCACTATATCCAAGCGCCCCCTGTGGCCATCCAATTTTATCGAACACGGAAAATTATTGATCCTCGCAATCGGACTAAGTGGCGTTTTGGCTGTATTTTTAGGCGGTGCCTACATGGGGGAACGGTTTTCAACGAGTGGTAAAGATATGGAGACTCGCCTGGAACATTGGAACTTGGCGTATTCAATGTTGCAGAGTCCAATGGAACTCGCCTTTGGAAAAGGTTTGGGGCGGTTTCCAGCAAACTTTTATTTTGTAGCACCAAGGGGCGAATTTCCTGGTGCGTATCAGGTTAACGTCAATGCTGAAAAACCCATCCTTTCGCTGAGTGGTGCCAACCACCCCATGAGTCAGGGCGATATTTTGCGGGTTTCTCAGCGCCTTGGTCAGTTTGAAGCAGGGCGCTTCGAAGTTGAGTTCAAGGTTAGAACAAACGGTAATGTTCAACTGTTTGCAGAAGTTTGCGAGCGACATCTTCTTTATGTGGCAGCTTGTGCAGTCAAAGCCATGTCGATTTCTTCGTCAAAAGGCGAATGGCAGATTGTAAAAGCCCGGCTTGATGGTTCGTTGCCAGAGGGATATGGCTTGGCACTGCTGAAGTTCAAGGCCTTTTCATTCGGTGTATTGAACCCGGCCGGTGCTATTGAAATTGATCGGGTCGCATTGATCGACGAACACGGTCAGAATGTTCTTAAAAACGGCGATTTTCATAATGAAATGCAGGGCTGGTTCATGACCAGCGATCATGATCATATGCCATGGCATGCCAAAAATTTGTTGGTCAATCTGGTATTCGATCAAGGGCTGTTCGGCCTCCTTGTTTTTATGTTGATGACGGGTGCTGCCCTTTGGCGGAGCAGTTTTGGCAGTGCGCGACATCATGCGTTATCGCCGTATTTGAATGCGGGGATTGTAGGTTTCCTGATTGTCGGCTTGTTTGATAGTTTGACCGACGTTCCGCGACTGGCGTTTGCTTATTATTTTTTGTTGCTTGTTACGTTATCGCTGGATATGCGAATTGCGTCACGAAATAAAATTCCATCTTCAAGTACTGTTCCACCTCAATCTCAGGGGGAGCGATGAAGTTTGGATATATTGCAGGATTATTCCATGCCATCTTTCTGACCTTTTCCACCCCCTCGTTTGCAAAGATCATTCAAGTTGGGGCGACAGGCGACGTCAGAACTCTGGCTGAAGCATCAGCAATGGCCAAAGATGGCGATATTATTGAAATAGCCTCCGGTGAATGGCATGGCGATGTTGCCGCCTGGGAAGGCAAGCGATTAACCATTCGCGGAATCGGCAAACGTCCGGTGTTTTTTGCTGATGGAAAAAGCCAGGAAGGAAAGGCGATCTGGGTATTTAGGAGTGGGGATTTTATCGTTGAGAACATCGAATTTCGCGGCACGCGCGTACCGGACGGCAACGGAGCCGGAATTCGACTAGAAAGTGGCAAGCTACACGTAAAGGCTTGCTCGTTTATCGATAACGAGAATGGAATTCTTACCAGCAACCATCAAGATGCCGCTTTAACGGTCGAAAACAGTCTTTTTGCCGAGGCGCCAAAACAAGGGAATCTACTTCATCTGCTCTATGCCGGTAGAATCGCATCCTTGAAAGTTGTCGGTAGTCGTTTTCATGCTGGTCGTGCCGGACATCTGATTAAATCACGCGCTCGCAGTACTGAACTCTCATACAACCTCATTGTTGATGGCCCCGGCGGGGCTGCCTCCTATGAAGTCGATCTGCCCAATGGTGGTGCCGCAAGCTTGATCGGAAATGTAATTGAGCAAAGTGAAACTTCAGAAAATCCAGTGGTTGTCGCCTATGCTGCCGAAGGTTCGGTATGGGAAAAGAATCAATTGCTGCTCGCCCACAATACTTTTCTCAGCAAGGGATTGAAACCCGCCTGGTTTATCCGGGTTTGGCGCGACAAGGTACCGCGTACTCTCGAGGTACTCACAATCAACAACTTATATTCTGGTTTTGGTTTATTTAATTACGGACTGGGGAGTGGTGAAGGAAATTACTGGGTACCTGCCAGCATGTTTCGAGCACCGGACATTCTGGATTTCAGGCTTAAAGACGACTCCTGGCTATTGAATGTCGTATCGGCTGCCATCATTGATGGCAAAAGTTTCAGCCCTTTAAATGAATTCTCATTGCCAATTGGTACAAAGTCTATTTCGGTATCCAATAGGCTGACCCCGGGCGCTTTCCAGTAATTCAAGTAATGCACAAGGATTCTTGATTCATGGTCAATACTAATTTTTCGCTTGCTGCAGGTAGCCCAAAATTCACTACCAGTGAGCTTTCCAGGTTGGCTGCCAGCCAGGGAAATCTGGCGGCTTGGCAGCAACTGATTGCCCAGGGCGGACCGGAGGCGACACTGCGTGTTTCCGGCGATTTTGCCGTTGGCTTTCAAGATACAAGCGGGCGGACTTTTCTTGCGGTCGACCGCTTTGCCATCCGTAGTTTGTGCTACAGCGTAGTGGGTGGCCAACTACGCTTTGCTAATCGGGCTGATGAGTTGGCCGATGCCGCCACAGAGATTGATCCCCAGTCAATTTTCGACTACCTCTATTTCCATATTATTCCCTCGCCACGCACCATTTATAAAGGCATCTACCGCTTGCCGCCTGGGCATTACGCCCTCTTTGAAAACGGGGTACTCAGGATTTTGCCGTATTGGGTAGCAACATTTGACGAAATGTCGAATCCCTCATTTGAAGGCCTGCGTACCGAGTTCCGCCAATTATTACGTGATGCAGTAGCAGGGCAACTGGATGGTAGTAAGCCCGCCTGTTTTCTCAGTGGTGGTACCGATAGTTCAACGGTTGCCGGGATGATAGGTGAAGCCACCAGGCAAAGGGCCATCACCTACTCGATTGGTTTCGAGGCGGAAGGTTATGACGAAATGGAGTACGCCCGACTGGCTGCCAAGCATTTCAATACCGAGCACCATGAATACTACGTAACGCCCGATGATCTGGTTCGCAGCATTACAAGAGTGGCACAGCATTACGATCAGCCCTTTGGCAATTCCTCAGCCTTGCCGGCTTACTACTGCGCCAAGATGGCGCAAGAAGATGGCGTAAGCAAGATTCTGGCAGGTGATGGTGGTGATGAACTGTTTGGTGGCAATACCCGCTACGCAAAGCAGAAAGTATTCGGCTATTACGATGCCGTACCGGGGTTGCTGCGTAATGCCGTGCTGGAGCCGCTGCTACTCAAAACACCGCTTGGGCGTTTGCCGTTGGCTCGCAAGGGGGCAAGTTATATCGAGCAAGCCAAGGTGCCTCTACCCGATAGAACCCAGAGCTACAACCTGATTTTTCGTCTGGGCATCAACAAAGTCTTTACCCCTGGTTTCGTTGGAAGCATTGATCTTGAAGAGCCAAATATTCAGCAGCGGGAAGTTTGGCGGCAGGCACAAACGACCTCGCAAACTAACCGCGAACTCGCTTTTGACTGGCGCTACACCCTGGCCGAATGCGACCTTCCCAAAGTGGTAGGCACAACCCAATTGGCCGGCATAAATGTCGGATTTCCCATGCTTGATGATCAACTGCTGGCATTCTCGATGCGTTTGCCCGTCGCTTACAAACTGAAGGGCCTCAAGCTTCGCTGGTTCTTTAAAGAGGCGCTGCGCGGCTTCCTGCCCGACGAAATCCTGACCAAGAAAAAGCAGGGGTTCGGGCTGCCATTTGGTGTCTGGTTAACCCGTCACGATGGCCTGCGGGAGCTCGCCTCAGAATCAGTACACGGTTTAGCTGACCGTGGCATCCTGCGTCGGGAGTTCGTCGATGCACTCATCAACAAACACCTTTATGAGCATCCAGGCTATTACGGTGAAATGATCTGGATTTCAATGATGCTTGAGCAGTGGCTACGAGGGCATGCGCCAGGCTTTGCGATGAATAGGTCCTAGTGTGCAATGTGTTCAGAAGGCAATCTCGGCGTACAAAATCAGGAATGTGTTAATGGGCTATTTGCCGAACTAGGGATTTGAGCAAACAATGAAAAAAAATAAACGGCTTTTAATGGTCGCCTACCATTTCCCCCCTGTCAGGGTGAGTAGTGGTATCCAGCGTACGCTGAAGTTCTGCACCTATCTTCGCGAGAACGGCTGGGATCCGCTTGTTCTGACGATCTCACCCAGGGCCTACGAGGTCATCAATCCGGATCAGGTCAAAGAGATCCCCGAGGATGTTGTCGTTGAGCGCGCCTTCGGCCTCGATACCGCTCGCCAGCTTGCATTCAAGGGGAAATATCTGCGTTGGATGGCGCAACCGGACCGCTGGGTCAGCTGGTGGCCAGGCGCAGTCTGGACCGGCATGGGCATGGTCAAGAAGTACAAGCCAGACGCCATCTTTACCACTTTTCCGATAGCAACGGCCAACCTGATCGGCCTGAGTCTGAGCAAGCGCACGGGCTTGCCTTGGGTCGCCGATTTTCGCGATGCCATGACGGAAGAGGATTACCCGCGCGACCCGTTGACCTGGAAGGTTCAGCGGCGCCTCGAGGCGGCATCGGTAAAGCAATGCAGCAGGGCGGTGTTCACGACCCAACCGACTCGAGATATGTACGCCGAGCGTTACCCGGAAATTCCGGAATCCCGCTGGGCTGTCATTGAAAACGGCTACGACGAAAACAATTTCAACGATGCCGAGTCCGGCCTGGAGCAAGCTCCCTTGGGTAAGCCGGGGCAACTGACCCTGGTTCACAGCGGGCTGCTCTATCCGAAGGAGCGCGATCCCCGGGCATTCTTCGCTGCCTTGAGCAAGCTCAAGCTCGCCGGGGTCATTACGGCAGATAACTTGCAAATTTTGCTTCGGGCAACGGGGGCCGATGAGCTATACCGTCCCCAACTAGCGGCGCTCGATCTGGAGGATATTGTCAAGCTGGAGCCAGTGATTGCCTATCGTGATGCACTCCGGGAAATGTTACGTGCCGACGGTTTGTTGTTGTTTCAGGGGAGCGTCTGCAATCACCAGATTCCGGCCAAAATCTACGAATACTATCGTTCTGGAAAACCAATCTTTTCTCTCGTTGACCGCAGCGGCATCTCCTCCAGAATGCTGACCGAGGTTGGTGCAGACGATCAAGCCACGATCTCTGACGAACAGAATATCGCAGCGTCGATGAGTGCTTTTCTTGACAAACTCCGTCATGGGAACGGGCAGGGCGTCAGTCTCGAACTTGCCGCCACGAATTCCCGACGTTCTCGCACCAAGGAACTGGCGAGTATCCTTAATCAATTGACGGATTAGCATGACGATTTCAAGACGCTTGCAAGTTGCCGGCAATGAGGGTTTGCGATTCCCATGAGACTCGACAGATCACTTTCGGCCTATCTCGATCTGCTACGTTTCGTTGCTGCCCTGGCGGTCCTTTTGGGCCATATGGAACAAGATGGGTTGTATATGAGCTGGATGCCGCTCTTTGCCTTCAGCCATGAGGCGGTGATCATCTTTTTCGTCATGTCGGGTTTCATCATTTACACCAGCACACTCAATTCGGGGCGACATTGGGGCGATTATGCGGTTGCCCGGGTGTCGCGGGTCTATTCCGTCGCCTTGCCCGCCGTGATTTTCAGCCTGTTTTTGTCGTTGACCGTAGCCTATGCAAGTTCGCCAACCGAAGCGCAGCTCAGCAACTTCAGGCCATTTTCGCTCTGGGATGTTTCGAGCAGCCTGCTGTTCCTGAACGAAGCATTCGGCAACAAGGCGGGTCTCTCGCTCAATGGTCCGTACTGGTCATTGTGTTACGAAGTCTGGTACTACGTCATCTTTGGTGTTTTCCTGTTCGTGCGCAACAATCAGCGAGCCTTCTGGCTGGCCGCTGCAGCCATCGTGGCCGGTCCGGCTGTACTTGCCCTGTTTCCGATCTGGATCATGGGCGCGCTGCTGGCTGCAAAATGGGAGAAGTTTCCGGCGATTACCCAACGGGTGGCCTGGGCAATTTTTCTGGGCAGCATCGCTGTCATCATCCTGATCAATGCTTCTGGTGTGGGGACTTTGATTCGGGTCTACTTGCATGACCATGTTCCGGGTTTCTGGCGCCTTGGTAGCTCTCAGAAATTGCTTACGGATTACGTGACGGGGATTGCGGTGGTTCTGCACATCGTGGCGTTTTCAAGTCTGAACGCTGGTTTTAAGGCATTTTTTCTCCGGTTCGAGAAGATATTCAAGTATCTGGCTGGCTTCTCATTTACGCTTTACCTGTTTCACCGGCCGCTGACTCAGCTGGCCGGCTATTACATGCCCAACACCGAAGCTTCCATTGTCCGTTCGCTGTTTGTGCTGTTTGCCATACTTCTCATGTGCGTCATCATCAGTTACGGCACAGAACGCCGCTTGGGCTTTTGGCGGGCCTTCCTGGCCAAGCGGTTCGGCCTTGCCGCCGGCTCGCGCGTGGTATGACGATCTCTAAGCGTGAAGTGAAGAAAGTATCCGCTGCCAGGGGGGCGGTGCTGGTGGTTGCAATGCGCTGGACCGATCGCCTGATTGGCTTGGTAAGCACATTGATTCTTGCCCGTCTGCTGGTGCCGGAGGATTTCGGTATCGTTGCGATGGCGTCGGTTGTCGTTGGTCTGATCGACACATTGCTTGACCTCGGAGTCGGTTCTGCCTTGGTGCAGAACCGGGATGCGGCGCGTGAAGAGTTCGATACCGCCTGGACACTGCGTATTCTTCAGGCTGCAGTTGCGGCTTTGGCCATCTGGCTTGCCGCCCCGTTCGCTGCCGACTATTTCAGGGATCCTCGGGTTCTGGACGTAATCCGTCTGATGGCCTTGACCATTCTGATCGGCGGTTTCGAGAACATTGGTATTGTTGCTTTCCAGAAGAACATGGAGTTCGGCAAGGATTTTCAGTTCTTCTTTTTCCGCCGCCTCGCCGGTTTTTCGGTAACGATGGTGCTGGCCTTCGTCTTCCAGTCATATTGGGCCATGGTGGTCGGTGCCTTGAGCGGGCGTCTGGCCGGTGTGGCCTTGAGCTACTGGCTCCACGACTATCGCCCCAGGCTAACGCTGGTACGCGTCGCGAAACTCTGGTCGTTTTCTCAATGGGTGCTGGTGCGCAACCTTGGCGTCTACGGGCAGATGCAACTGGACAAGTTTCTCGTCGGTCGGCGAACCGATGCAACGACGTTAGGCGCCTATACACTGGCCGATGAAATCGCCTCCATGCCCACTACGGAGCTATTGGCCCCCCTCGGTCGTGTGTTATTTCCGGTTTTCGTCAAGGTGGCCGACGATGCTGAAAAGCTGCGAGCAGTCTTTTGCAAGGCAATCGGGGTCCAGAGCCTGTTTGCCCTGCCAGCCGGGGTAGGGCTGGCCCTGGTTGCAGAGGATGCCGTACTGTTTCTCCTTGGCGAAAAATGGCGGATCGCCATACCGATGGTACAGACGCTGGCGCTGATCAGTGTTTTCAGTGCGCTCAGCCACAGCAGTGCCTATCTGCTGCTGGCGCTAGGGCAAGTCCGTCTTCAGGCCATGCTTGCCTGGTTGCAACTGATCCTTCTGGCGACGCTGGCACTGGTTTTCTTCCCTGAGGCGGGGGCGATGGGAATCGCTTATGTCAGGTTAGCGACGACGGCCCTGGGATTATTTGTCTTTGTCGCTTTTGTTTTGCACTACGTCAAGGCGGTACGCCTCAGTGATTTTGTCGCCCACACGTGGCGGCCATTATTTGCTACCGGGGCAATGGCCTTGGTGCTGAGTAATATTCCAAGGTTCGAATGGCTACCCAATGTTGGGCAGCTTTGCTTGCTGATTGCTTCCGGTGCTATGGTGTATGGTCTGTCCATCATCTGCACTTGGCGGATATCAGGATGTGCTGAAGGTGCGGAAACCTATTTGCTGGAACAGGTTCGTATGAAAGAACGGTTTTTTAAATTGATGCGAGTTTCCAAATGAATTTTAGGGCTATCAAGATAGGTTGCGTGGTTCTGTTGGGTAGCGCGCTGCAGGTCGGTGCAGCGGTTGATGACATGAAATGCGGATCCTTAAAAAATGCATATGGTCCGTACGATTATTACAAGGACAAGAGCAATCTTCCTGTGGTCGAAGGGCACCACTTCACTCCAGAAGTTGAAAGCCTGGTGAGCGGTAAAGTCGGCCGCGCAGGCAGTAATGTGGGCAGTGACCTTGACTACACTTTACGAGCTTTCCCGAATCATCCTCGGGCACTGATGTCCATGGTGCGGTATGGTGAAAGGGAAAGAGCGGAAAAGCCACGGCATACGTTATATACCGTTGAATGTTACCTCTACCGTGCGTGGCGTTTTAGGCCGGATGACGGCATGGTTCGACTTATTTATGCCACCTATCTTGCCAAGCATGGCCGTAGCTCCGAAGCATTGAACCATTTGAATGACGCTATCAATTTGGGAGAGAGTAGTTCCAACCTTGACTACAACATTGGCCTCATTTACCTCGACCTGAAGGACTACGACAAGTCCCTGTCTTACGCGCACAAGGCCTATCAGGCGGGATTCCCGCTTCCGGGGCTGAGAGACCGGCTGAAAAAAGCAGGGAAGTGGAAAGAGCCTGCTCTTGTCGTCGATCCAGCGCCTCAATCAATACCGGAAACTCAAGAGGTCAAAGCTGAGCCTGACCCGACAAAATAATCAGCCTGGGTACGTAATGTTTTAGTTCGTAGCCTAGGCCCTGCAGACTAATGCTTCTCGGATTGCTGAAGGATGTTGTCAACCTCGGCAAGCAAGGGGGAGGGTTGGGCCATTAATCGCTTAATCGAGGCCCTGTCTGCTTGCAGCCATGGATCAATATTGCCAAGGTCAAGTTTGATGCCAAGCCTGCCTTCATCATCCAATAGACGGGCGATGATTTTGTCGCCGAGAGCTTTCTTGAAGTGTCCAGCTTCCCAGTAATGGGTGAGGTGAGTTCTGCGGTCGCCGTTCTCTGGAATGGACTCAAGGGACTCCGGCGAAATACCACTGAAGTCCCAGACCTCCACCGTGCTACCTTGCTTTAGATGACGGGCAGCGATGCTGACGACTTGCTTCTTCCAATCCGAAAAAAGATCAGCCAATTGCAATCGCTCAATTAACAAACGTATTTCCGCATGGTAGGGATATATAACAACATAGACGGTACTGCCCGCTTCTGTGGCGCTTTTCAGGATGGCATTGACGGTTTGTTCATCATCTGAAATACCTCCGTCTATCGGGTTAAGTCGCCGGGGCTTGCGCGTCCAGTTTCGGGCGTTCTCTGACGCCCGCTGGCGGAAAAGAACATAGTGACCGCTTTGTTCGACTTCACTGATGTAGTTGTGGAGCGGGTTGAATCCGCGCTCTGTGAGGGTGGCTGGGTAGCGGGAACGTTGAAGAAAAATGGTAGCTAAAGAGTCTCGCAGACCTGTAATGGAGAATACGGATTCCGCAAGGAAACGTTGATCTATTTGAGGTGCATTAACTTGAGCAAGAACTGATTTGGCAGCTTCCGTGCCGCCGAGAAAGTCGAAAAACTCAACCCCTAGAATGATGGTTTTAGGCATGCAACCCGCGGTCTTTAGCCAGTTCAACTGGCGGTAACTCATGCTCGCCCCGGTTCCAGGAATGGCGTGATTGAATGCTGAAAGTCCATGCTTGGAAAATACTGGATTTTCAGGATCAAATCCGATCTCGGCACGGGAGTTGCCAAAAATGGCGGCGTTGGGGCAAATGCGATGAGCGGCATTCCAGCGGGTTAGCTCGCGGTGATGGTCAAGATAGGGCTTGATCGCATTCAGCCCGACAACACGTGGTGATGAAAAAACACCTAACGGGTCAATGAGTGTATTGAAAGCGCCCACCGTTGCAACAATGGCAAGTGTTGTCAGAAGCATCCACTTCAGGTATTGCATCCAGAGACGGGAAGGATTCGTCATTGAATTAGAACTGGAAGTAGAGAAATTCGGTTGGCCGGCTAAGCGCGAGTACACCAAGGGCCAGCAGAAGGCCGATGCTAATCGCGTTGCGTCGACTGGGATACCAGGCGCAAGGGGCGATTGTAGGGGTGGGTACTTTGCGTCCTTCTTCCGGGAGCGCAGGCTCGAAGCGGCCCATGATTTCCTGAGTGTTGGGTGTAAGGAAAGCGATTCCGGCCGCGAGGGCAACCCATGCCCAGGTTTCAACAAAACTTGCACCTCCCCCGAGGTAGCTGCCAATACCCATGCCTTCAATCAATGGTTTAAGTGGGCCGAGGCGCGACAGGATAGGTTCAGGCACGGCTACTCCCCAACCACCCAACATGCCGGAAATAATTCGGTTGGCCGTGAATAGGTCTGGGGCGCGGAAATAGACCCAGGCGAAAACTACGCAAAGAAAAGTAGCCAATATTCCGAATATCCGCGCTATACGGGGTGGTAAATTAAGAGAGGTTCGACGGCAGAATTCTTGCCAGGCGTGATTTATGACCAGGAACGCACCATGTAGTGCCCCCCATATGACGAAATTCCAGCCTGCGCCATGCCACAGGCCGCCAAGTATCATTGTGGTGAGGAGATTTATATGACGCCGGACCGGGCCATGACGGTTGCCACCAAGCGGGATATAGAGGTAGTCGCGCAGGAAGCGCGAGAGAGTCATGTGCCAGCGCCGCCAGAACTCTGCGATATTGCGCGCTTTGTAGGGGGAGTTGAAGTTGAGTGGAAGACGCACGCCGAAAAGGCGCGATAAGCCAATGGCCATGTCGGAGTAGCCCGAAAAATCGAAATACAACTGGAAGGTATAGGCGAGGGCACCGCCCCAGGCGATAAAGAATGTGGGGGGATCAGCCATTGGATTAAACACGGGGGCGGCATAGATGGCCAGGTTGTCTGCAATCAATACTTTCTTGGCAAGGCCGATGGCAAAGATGGTTATGCCAATGGCAAAATCGGCGGCGTTTGGCCGGTAATTTTTGTCTTCGTCAAATTGGGGCATCATCTCCTTGTGGTGCAGCACTGGGCCGGCAATGAGGTGCGGGAAATAAGTGACAAAGAGCAGGTAATAGACGAAGCGGTATTCTGTAACCTTGCCAGCATAGGCATCTGCAAGAAACGCAATTTGGGTGAAAGTAAAGAACGAGATACCTATCGGCAAGACAATTCCAAGAATTGGCCACTCTGTGCCCAACAGTGCGTTGGAACTGTGAAGAAAGAAGTCCGCGTATTTGTAGTAACCCAGCAGCGCCAGATTAGCGATCACGGCTATGGTCAGAACGCGTCTGCTGGTAGTACTCCCGGGGTTGCGGGCGATGATGCTCCCTGCAAGATAATTCGCGCAGATCGAGGCCAGCAGCAGAGCCAGGTAGCGGTAGTCCCACCAGGCGTAGAAGAATAAGGAGCAGGCTGCGAGCCAGGTAGCACCTGCGCCTTTGCCCAGCCGCCCAAAAACGAAAAAGCCGATCAGGGTAGCCGGCAGGTAGGCAAATATGAACGAGTAGGAATTGAACAGCATTTAGTCGTTCAGTGTTTCATGGATTGAAATTACCGAGAAAGCCTTAGTTCGCCAACTGATTGGCTTTTAGACCTTGGTTCAGGAGTATGTTTTTGAAAAGCCTGGTGCCGAAATTGCGTTTGCTGTTGTCCCACGGGGTAAAGCGGGGCAACTGCATCAGATCGCTTTTGCCATCGGCAACACCCCATGCTGTTGTCAGGGCAGCGTCAAAGCCGAGCTCCTCGATGATTTGAGCATCTTTCGACTGGTAGTCCTGATTCGGCTTCCCGTTCGGGTAGGCAAACAGACTGATTTTCTCTTCGAGCAGTGATTCAAGTCGGTGTTTGCTGCCGGCGATTTCGTTGCGGACTTCGGTTGCATCAAGTTTCGCAAGAATGGGGTGTGTCAGGGTATGGGCACCGATCAGCATGCCGGCTCGGCGCATTTCGATGACTTGTTGCGAGGTCATCATCAAGTCGTCCGGAAGCTGGCTACCGCATCGCTCTCCGATTGAGCGAACTGCCGCTGCGCGCTCGACTTTTGGTAGATACTTGATTTTGCCTAGAATTAATTCGATGGCGGCACGTTTTTCCAGATTTGTGCCGATGTCTAACTTATCCATGTTTTCGTCGACAAATACCGGTAAGTGACTGAGATCAAGATGCATTGTTTTGCTGGCTCGAACGGCCTCAATGATGGTGTCGTTCCACATGCGGCCACCATCGAGATAACTGGTTGCAATGAAGAACGTCGCTGGAAGCCCGTGCTTTTTGAGGATGGGAAGGGCAACGGTACGGTTGTCGGCATAGCCATCATCAAAGGTGATCGCCGCTGCTCGGGCCGGCAGATTTCCCTTTTTTAGGGCGTCGACCGCAGCATCGAGGGCAAGGACATTGAACCATGAGTTGATCCAGCCCATCATAAGGTCAAAGCGACGTGCGTCGGGTTCGTCAGGGAAAATCGGGTCGATCTCGGGCAGAACGCGATGGAAAATAAGGATCGACAGCTTGGCTTTGGCGTTCGCAGGCGAAGCAAGTTGCAGGGCTGTTTTTAACAGGTTCATGGCACCTTCAACTTCGGCGGTGTTTCTGTCGCGAGTGTTGCTCCCTGAGTGTTTTCTTCCAGCCAACCTTTGCGAGCAACCCAGCGTCGGGCAAGAACGACCATGATCATGATGTTATATGGCAGGTCAAAATAGGCAAGACTCAAGAAAGCACCACCGACCGCATAGCCGACCAGACTGACCTGGCACATTGCTCCAAGGTCAGAAACCCATTTGGTTTCGGGTTGTTTCTTGGCTTCCTTGCGCAGTTTGCCTGCATTCCACCAAACAAGGGCCCATAGTGTCAGGAACAGGATGAGTCCGACGAACCCGTGCTCACCGAGAACCTGAAAGTAGATACTGTGGGCTGCGTGAACGGCGTCAGGATCGGGAGCGTACATGCCAAAGAGCATACGATTGTAGATTTCGAAGCCACCACCAAAAAAATTGTCTTTGGCCAGATTCCAGGCCATGTACCAGGCGTTGATGCGCCCCATGGCCGAGGTGTCAGCCTGGTATTCGGAAATAGTGTTCATGCGCGAAAACCATTCTTCTGGCATGAATGCCAGCGCAACGAACGCAGCCACAACAATACCGATCAGGACACCGATTTGCCTTCCACCAAACCACCAAAGCGCACCAGCCATCGCAGCGAGGGCAAGAAGTGCCCCACGGGAGTGACTTCCTAGTGCGGCAGCAGCGCAGAGCAGAATGGATACTGTGATAGCCCGTTTCCCCCATTTTGAGGTGAGTTGTAACTGGAGAAAACGAAACAGCGGGGTGATGATGATCAATGCAAGAGCCACTTCATTGTTGCCGTCAATATAGGTGCCGGTAGGCCCCCAGACCCGATATGCCCCACCCGTCGCAATGGTGAATAAGCCACCTTTCACCCCGTAGAAACCGATCGAGCCGACGACCACCCAAATGAACGTAATCAGATGTTTCTTGGTGTACAAGAGAACGAGTGTCACCAGAACCATGAAATCAATTTTCATGACGCGTTTCCACATCAAATAACTGTCATCAAAATTGAAGGAGAAGGGAAGCGTGATGCACATCCAGCACATGAAGGCGATCAATACGCTCATCTCTGGTGTCAACGAAAAGTCACGCTTGTCTTTGGTGACGATTGCCCCCAGCAAGGTGCATCCTGCGATGGCAGCTGCTACCGGCAAACTGTTCAGTGTCCACGCGTAAGCATGAGGGTTCATCATGCTGATCCAGGTCCAGCCCATGACGCCTACCCATGGGCGACGTAATGCCGAGAAGCATAGCCAGATGATGATGGGAGCAAGGACTAGATCACGCATTTACGATTCTGGAAAAAAGATCAAGTTGCGCACGAGATGTTTCATGCCAGCTAAACCCCTCGGCATGTTGGCGCACTGCGTCGCGCGAGGGAGGGGTTGAAAGCAAATCATGGAGGCAATTGACGAGTGCGGTTGAATCCCTGCTTGCCATCAGGCGACCGGCCACTGGGGTGCTAACCACTTCTGGCGTTCCCCAAATATTGGTCGCGATGACCGGCGTGCCGCAAGCCATGGATTCCAGCAATACATTGGCCCAGCCTTCACGACTGGAACATAGCAAGAGTACGTCGGCAGCGCTGTACCAGCGGGCCAATTCTGTATTGGGAAGAGCCCCTGTGAAGCGAACTTTGTTTTCCAGCCCGAGTTCGCTGACCTGTCGCTCAAGTTTTTTTCGTTCGGGGCCTTCGCCAATGATTAGTAATCTGGCTTCAGGAAACGTAGGGAGAAGCTTTGCCAGAGCATCAATGGCAATATCGTGCCCCTTGCGTTCGATAAGGTAGCCGACCGAAACTAGCAACGGTGACCCGTCGATGCCGAGTTCGCGACGCATTTCTGCTTGCGGTAACGGATGAAATCGCTTCAGATCAACACCGTTACGCATTACATGCAGGCGATCAGGGTCAATTTCCCACTCACGCAAGACGTCGATAAGTGCGCTACAAACACCGATTGATGCCTGCGCATTTCGGGCTGCCCACTGGATCATGCGGCGCGGTAGTGGAAATTGCGGAATCAGATTGAGGTCTGTTCCTCGTGCCGTGACGACATAGGGTTTGCCAAACCATTTCGCCAGAAGGGCCGCTGCGACGCCGTCTGGATAATAGTAGTGTGCATCGATCACGTCGAAATCGTAACCTTCATCAAGCAGGCGTCGAATCGTTCTTGCTGCGCCAAGAGCCATGAGCAAAGGCGCTACGGTCATGCCTACTTTAGGTGGGAGAAAATAACGCGGATGCTCTACCTCGATTCCATTGTGAGTTTCCGTCTTTGGCGTTTGTGCCATTAGCGCGTAGTCACCATATTTCGGATCCTTGGAGAAAAACCAGGGAACGGGCGATACGACCTTGACCTCAACCTCACCGGTTAGCAGCAATTCGCGAAGGCGTGTTTCAACAAATATTCCGTGGCCGGGCCTGACGCTGCTTGGGTAGAGCGTGCTGAATGTTAGAAGGCGAATCTTGCGTTTGGTCACGCGGCGTTCCAAGTCAGGCGCGCACGCTACTGGCTGCCACAGGAAGAGAAATGGCTGCTTTCTTGGCAAAGAGGCCGGCGACCTTGGATGCGTGTTGCTTCCAGGTGAGGCTCTTGCGCTCAATAACGCGCTGTGCCTCATGAGCAATCTGCGCACGCATTTCAGGGGCTGTCAGCAAAGTGTCCAAGGCTTTTTCGATCCCTTGGTCATCATCTGGATCATACAAAATGGCATCCAGCCGATCTGTCAGTATTTCATGATGATTGGGCTGGTCGGGCGCAACAATCGCTTTTGCAAGGGCAAGATATTCAAAGAGGCAGAGGGGGGAGGCGTAGGGTACTAGAGCGGTTTGCAGCGCAATATCGAAGGCCATGGCGATGGCTGGCACTTCTTCTCGGCCGACGACGCCGGTAAAGCTCAGTCGGTCGGAGACGCCGAGACTGGCGGCACATGCCTCAATTTCGGCACGCGCAGGGCCGTCGCCAATGACTAGTAGGTGGGCACCAGCCTCAGCGGGCTGCAGTGCAATCCATTTCATGATGCGGTCCAGTCTGTCCCACTCGCGCACGAAACCGGTAAAGCCAATGACCAGTTTGCCGGTGAGGCCGAGACGCTGCTTCGCCTCTTCGGTGGTCGGCAAGTTTTGGTAGTGTTCCTCATTGACGCCATTTGGAATGACAACGATGCGATTCGGTGACACCCCTTGGGACACCATGTAGTCGGCGAGTACTTGAGTGACAGGCAGAATAACATCGGCATTTCTCCAGACATATCGCTCGGCCCAGTCGGCCAGTCTTGGCCAGGATAGACCGCCATACTGCCGTCTTTCAAGGGCCATTGGAGCATTGACCTCAAGAATCAGCGGGAGGCCGTATTTTTTCTTGGCCCAAATGCCTGCCAAAAGATACAGGTTGTAGCGCTCATAAATGCCGTGCGGTTTAAAGGCGGTGATCTTTTGTGCCAGACGCCGATACGCAACAAATGAATATGCCAGCTCGGCCAGTTCGTAAATACTGCTGGGAAGATTGGCCTTGAGCTTGCCAACCCAACCACCGCTGCCGCCGGATTGGTTGTCGTCGCCAATTGAGGGGGCCGATTCCTCTATCTCGCAGCCAATTGAACGGAGTCCGGAGATCATCTCCTGTATGTGGGTTGACTGGCCATCGCGTGAAGCGGTGCGGTGATGGTAAAGAATTTTCACTCAGATTCCTTCGTTCAAACCGTGGCAGTCAGGTTCGACGGCGATTCATCCATGACGCAGCGCTGGAAGGCATCAAACATCAGCAAGGTCCAGATTGGTGTGCTGTGATCGTTTATGCCGGATTCGTGCTGTTCAACCATCTGTCGAATAGTGTCCTGATTGAACCAGCCGGAATCGGCGATCCTGCCTTGCAGCAAGGAATCGCGTACGCGCTGACGCAGGGGGCCACGGAACCAGCGGGCGAGAGGCACGGCAAAGCCCATCTTGGGGCGATATAAAACATCGGATGGGAGCATGGGTTCCATGCTCTTTTTCAACAGATATTTGCTTTCGCTGCCACGCATCTTGAGACCTGAGGGGAGGGTGGCCAGCCATTCGACCAGCTTGTGGTCCATCAGTGGCTCGCGCACTTCAAGGGAGTGGGCCATGCTGGCGCGGTCAACTTTGGTATTGATGTCGCCGATCAGGTAGGTATGGGTGTCGATGTATTGAATCAGGCCCAGGGGGTCATCAGTGCCAGCCTTGCTGGCGTGTTCGTTGAAGACTTCAATGGCGCTGTAGCCACCGAGTTGAGAGCGAAAGGCGCTGCTGTAGAGCTGCTGGCGAACTGGGTTGCGGATCAGTGACATGCTGTGGAAGTAGCCTTCAACTGAACTACGGGCAATCCCTTCAAAAGTGGTCTTGGCTCGAAACACGCGGGGCGCCCAGTCGGCTTTCGGGTAGAGTTTGCCAAGCGCACCAAATACTGGTTTACGCAAACCCAGCGGCAGGGCTGAACGCATCTTTTCTTCCATCAGGTGCAGCTTGTAACGACGATAGCCGCCGAAACTTTCGTCACCACCATCGCCGGAAAGGGCCACGGTGACGTGCTTGCGCGCTAGTTGACAGACCCGGTAGGTGGGGATGGCTGAACTGTCGGCGTAAGGCTCGTCGTAGAGTTTGGCCAGGGTATCGATCAGGTCGAAGTCGTCGCTTTCGACTACATCGAGGAAATGATTGGTCTGGTAGCGGTCAGCTACCATTTTGGCGAATTCTGATTCGTTGAAGGCTGGGTCGGAAAAGCCGATGGAACAGGTGTTGACCGCAGCATTTGAGAGGCCAGCCATGATGGCGACCACGGCGCTGGAGTCGACGCCGCCCGACAGGAACGCACCGAGCGGGACTTCGGAGATCATCCGGAGCTTGATGGATTCTTCGAGCCGGTGCGTGAGTTCGGCGCAGGCATCAGCATCGCTGATCGGGTTGTCGAGCGTGAAGCGGACATCCCAGTATTCACGCGGTTCGCCGACCGGCTGGCCACGGCGGAGCAGCAGGGTGTGGGCGGGGGGAAGCTTTTTGGCTTGTTTAAAAATGGCGCGCGGTTCGGCAACATAGCCGAGGGCGAAGTATTCTTCCACGGCGCAGGGGTCGATTTCACGCCTTAGGCCACCGTGGGCGAGCAGTGACTTGAGTTCGGAGCCAAAAAGAAAGCTGCCGTCGTCGAGCAGGGCATAGAACAGCGGTTTGACACCAAGTCGGTCGCGCGCCAGAAAGAGTGTTTCGCGGTTGCGGTCCCAGAGGGCAAAGGCAAACATGCCGCGGAAGCGGTCAACGCAACTGGCGCCCCAGGCTTCCCAAGCATGCACGATAACTTCGGTGTCACTGCGAGTATGAAAAACGTGACCGAGGGCCTGCAGTTCGGGGATCAGCTCTTGGTAGTTGTAGATTTCGCCATTGAAGACGACGCACACACTCTGGTCTTCGTTGTACAGCGGTTGCTGGCCGGTGGAGAGGTCGATGATGGACAGGCGACGGTGACCGAGCCCGACACCGGGTTCGATGTGCAAACCGCCTTCATCCGGGCCGCGATGAAACTGTGATTCGTTCATGCGATGGAGGACGGCGCGATCAATGTCGCGTTTGCCTCGAGTGTCAAAAATGCCGGTGATGCCGCACATAGGGGTTCCTGTTAATGCTCTGGATTTGCACCGGTGCGGTGCAGGAGTTTGTCGTAGGTACCTTGGTAGGCGGCTACCATGGCATTCATGCTGAATTTTTTCTCAATCAGGTTACGTCCTGCCTGGCCCATGTCTTTGGCGCGGGTAGGTTCGTGGGCCAGACGGACAATCTCCTTTGCCATGGCGTCAGGATCGGCCGCGGGAATGATTTCACCGGTTTTTCCGGTGGTGACGAGGTCGGCATTACCGCCAACATCGGTAGCGATGACCGGAAGGCCGGAGGCCATGGCTTCGAGGATGGTATTGGAGATACCTTCGGCCAGCGATGGCAACACGAAACAATCAAGTCCGCGCATGATCTCAGGGATGTCGCTTCGTTCGCCGGGTAACCAGGCTAGATCGGCGACGCCAGCGGTTTCGAGTAATCGCTGGCATTCGGCGCGCAATGGACCTTCACCGACCATGACCAGCCGCAGGCGTTCCTTGAGTGACGGGTCAATCTCCATCGCCTGAATGAAGGCGCGGGCCAGGGTCGGTTGGTCCTTGACAGTTTGCATGCGGCCTACGGTGCCTACCAACCAGTGGGCCGGGCGCACGAAAGGGCAGGCCAAAACTGTTTCGTTGACTGAACCGGAATGGAAGCGAATGGAATCGACACCGTTATAGACCTGCAGCACCTTGTTTTGGGATACATGAATTATATCGGTCAGATATTGGGCCAAGTCGCGCGAGAGGGCGAGGTAATAACTCACGAACGGGCGGTAGAAGCGGCGGACGCGTTGATAGGTGACATTGGAGCCATCGAGGTCGCCGACATCGCGACCATGCTCGCCATGAATGCGTACCTGAACGCCGGCTGCCCAGGCGGGTAATTGCACCTCCAAGGCTGCCAGATTCCGGCTATGCACTATGGCTGGGCGTAATTGGCGAAAGAGCTTGAAGAGCTTCGGGAAAAGCCAGATGCCATGGCCAGGGGCCTTGTTCAATGAAATGAACTGAACATCATCGCGCTGGATGCGTTTGCGGAAATCGGTAACTTCAGTCAGTGCGATGACAGCATGACGGTAGCGGTCGGCCGGCATGTGGTTGATCAGGTTAACGATGCCATTTTCCAGACCGCCAGTGTCGAAGCGGTACATGACGTGGGCAACGAGCGGGCGTGGGTCGACTGTCATCGGGTGTCACGAGTCTTGCCCAGCAATTGATTGATCGGGGCAACTGCTTGCGCAGCAAAGGCAGGCAATGACTCGGCCGCGGATTCCCTGGGTGCGTAAAGGATGATGACGGCTGAGTCATCGCCATGGCCACGAAGGCGCGAAAGGGCAGTAAGCAGTTTGGCTTCAAAATCCGACGTGGTGAGCTTGCCGCTGATCCAGTACCACCGCCAGACGACGAGACGGGTTTCCGGATTGGTGTCCTTGCCTAACAGTTCAGCACGAAGAAGGCTCGGTGGCATGCCATCAATACTTGCATCGGCACGTCCCTGACCTACGACTGACCAGACCTGATCAATACTGCTGGCCAGCGTGTTGGTCGAAGTGATCAGTTTGTGTTGATAGTCCTGATTGCGGTAGTAGCCGATATATACCCCGACTGCTTTGCCATCGTTTGAATAGCTGGTCTGAATTTCAGCCGAGGTGGTTTCATAGACTGGTTTCCAGCTGGCAAACGGGCTTATTTCAGTCCATCCATCTGGCAGTATTGGACGGGACAGGGTTGGCGGGCTGGCCTGATCGGCTTTGTTGATGACGAAGAATCCAAGTGGGCCTGCCGCAGCGAGGAGCGCAATACCCAGCGCAGCCAGCCAGGCCTTGTTGCTGGATGAGGCACTGGTGATGCTTGTTGTGGCGGCAGGTATCTCAGAATCGGCTGGGTCTTCGCTCCAGCGGGCACCAATCATGAACATGATCATGATGACCAGTCCGAAAAACAGCCAGCCATAGATCAGGTGGTCAATACCGACAGCGAGCGTATTGCCGGAGAGATGGCCGAGCATGACGATCATGTAGGCGCGTAGCCAGTTGGCGATTACCGGGACAATGATCGAAACAACGATGAAAATTAGCCGCCGGCGCAAGGAAACATAGTTGAGGTAAGCGAACAGGGTGCCGACGGTGACGGAAGCGATTATGTAGCGGACGCCACTACAGGCTTCGATCACTGACCAGTTACCGGATGGGATGACAAACTGCAGGCCTTCCCGGTAAACCGGGATACCACTGGCACGCAATGCCATTACCGTAAAGCCGGCAGTCCATTCCATCAGTTGCGGCAACATGAAATCGCCGACGGGTACCGAGAAGAAAAGGAAGGCTAGCGGGAAGGCAATGCGCTTGCTGACCTGAACACCGAGTAGCGCCATGATGGCCAGGACCAGAGTGGCAATCAGGGCGAACTGGGTCAGGGCATTGACTGCGGTCAACTCGCCCATGAGCCAGAAAAAGGTGGTGACAGCGACCGGGATGGCGAGCAGGAGAGAGGCGCGAGGTTGTTCCGCCAAAACTTGCGCACGTTGGCGCCAGATCAGCCAGAGCGCTATAGGGGGAACAACGAAGGCATGGGTGTAGGTTTCGGAGCGTTCCCAGATACTTACCATCGCAACGGCCGTGTCCCAGTACCAGAATAGAATCCAGCCGATCAGTGCAACAAGCAGTGGAATGGCTTGCCGCCACGAAGGCGATAGCGTGGGGGCTGTGGCTGTCATGTGGCGGGAACCGGGTCCGGGTTGGGTAGGTAACGGTCGATCTGGCTCATGTGTGCTTCCCAACTGTAGCGGGCAATGACCCGGGCGCGAGCTGCCTGGCCAATTGCGGACGCTGAAGCCTGATCGGTCAGTTGGGATTCAATTGCAGCAATAAATTCGCCGGCAGTTGTTGCGGTGAGCAATTCCGTGTTTTTGTCAGCATCGACCGGTGCAGCGCAGTCGGCGGTGGCGATGACCGGGCGTTCCATGGCCATGGCTTCGAGAATTTTGTTCTGAATGCCGCGGGCAATCCGAAGCGGCGCAACGACTACACCGGCATGTTGCAGATAGGGGCGGACGTCCGGGACTGTTCCGGTGACAGATACCTTGTCACCCGCCAGTGCCATCACCTCAGGTGTCGGGCTGCGACCCACAATATGGAAACGTATCCGGGGCAGGCGCTGGATCAGGCTGGGCAACACTTCGCTGACAAACCATGTGACGGCATCGACATTCGGCCAGTAATCCATGGCACCGGTAAAAACGACCGGGATTTCGTCGGGAGCGTAAGGGGATACACGTTCCGGGTCTGGCGAAAAATAATCAGCATCAACCCCGTTGCACATGGCTTCTACCCGTATGCCACATTCAGGGGCAAGCCGCTTGAATAGTGCCACTTCGGCTTCTGTGACAAAGAAGGATCGGGAAGCCTTGGCGGCCATTTGCCGCTCGTAGGAAAGCAGGAGCTCACCTTCTCGCTTGTATAGCCAGGACATGGGCCAACGGTGTTTCGGGGCGTATTGTGCCCATTTGGCGGAGTCGACATCGACAAAATCGATGACCACCGGCATGCGCTGCCTTTCCTGAACGTATTGGGCCATTGCCGAGCTGAAAACGACGGCAGATTCGATTTTGTTGATTCGGCTGGTGGTATCGACCCAGTCTTGCAGGCCTGCGTCACGGTAGTAGCGAAGTGTCAGCGGTTCGCCGGCCAGCAGACCGTTGAGACTGCGAATTTTGGCAAAACGCGGATCTATTCTGGCGACATGAAGGTCGGCACACATGCCTTGCAAGGTGGCGATGTGCTGTTCATCTTCGGGATCATCAATGAAGGTGCCCAGATAGACACGGTGGTGCTTGAGCAGATGCTTGAGCAGATTGTACGAGCGTACCTTGTCCCCCTTGTTGGGCGGGTAGGGGAGACGATGAACAAGGTAGAGAATGTTGGCCATGAATCGATGCTAGCCCAGATTGCGGACGATGTGCGGTCCCAGCCAGTTGGCCAGGCCGATTGGCATGCGCCGCCAGGCTTCAATGAAGAGCTTGTACTTGGCGTTGTTGGGGTTGTTCTGGGGAATGCTGTCGCGCTTGTAGAGGCAGTATTCGTAATGCAGGGGCTGTGGCTCAAACCCCCAGTTTTTCTTGAAAGCATAGGGGCCGGTGCCGACCTTGCTGCGGCCGTAATCAAAAAGCTTGAGGCCGCGCTCGCAGGAACGACGCATCAGTTCCCAGTACTTGAAATCATTGGCCGCATAATCGCGGGCACTTTCATCATCGCCGGCATAGTAGGGCAGGACTTCGTCGCGGAAATAGAACGACAGAACACTGCTCAGTAACTGGCCTTCAGCCGTAGTGACGGTGAGCACTTCGCAGTCTGTGCCGAAAACCTGCAACAGCGTGTCGAAATAACGCTTGGGCATGGCTGGCGTGCCATGGCGGTGGACATTGTCGGCAAATAGCTTGAAAAACCGGTCAGTGCTGCGGTCAACCACGCTGACGAGGCCATTTTTGATTCCCTTGCGGACCATGGCGCGCTGCTTGCGCGGGATGGCCAGCATGTTTGCTTCAACATCGGGCAGGATTTCCTTGCGGAAAGTGACGTACAGATCCTGTGTCGGCCAGTCGGTATGGTGCGGATTGATGTTGCGAAATTCGAGATGATCAACCCCGAGTTTTTTTGCCAGTGCCTGAGCGTCGTTTTCAAGCGCTAATGTGGCGTCCGGGCTGATTGCTGCCACACCACCGTAGACGGCAAAAGGCAGGGCGACCAGTGCATTTCCGAAAAGCAGACTGTTGACATGCGCCAGTGGCAATACGCCCTGAATCTCACCGGCTTTTTCAGCATATAGAAAATAGGTGTTGTGCCGGAATACGTCCTGAATGATCCCTTGCCAGGCGGAGCGATGGAAAAAAGTCGCATCCGGGCAGGCAAAGACGAATTCATCCCAGCGCATTGCGTTTTTTTGATCAGAAGAGGCAAGCTGCTTGATGATCATGGCTCAGGGTTGGCCGAGAAAAAGTTCGTCCATGCGGCCCCAGGAGAAGTCACCCAGCAGACGATGAAGGCGTTGCTCCATGCGGTGGATATTGACGTAGTGTCGAAAACGGGTTTTGACACCAATGCCGGGAATGCGCGGTTGTTCGGCGTCAATTTCCCAAGGGTGGAAATAGAACACGGCGGAAAGTTTGTCGACTGTATTGACACGCTGGATCATCCAGCGCGACAAGCTATAGGGCATCAGGCGAAAATAGCCCCCGCCACTGGCTGGCCAGTTGCGATTGAAAAACCGCAGGGTAGTCGCCGGGATTTCGAGCAACTCGCCTATCTTGTGGGCATGGCGTGGCGCATTGGGCATGCCGTAGTGGTCGTGCTGAATCGGATAGATGCTGGAGCTGTAGAGATAACCGGCGCGCTCAAGACATTCGAAGGCCCACAGATTTTTTTCACCGATGGAGAAGCTGGGGGCGCGGTAACCTCTGACTTCGGTTCCGGCAAGATCCTCAAGGATCAGCTTGGCGACCTGAATGTCGGAGAAAAAAGCTTCCGGGGTTTGATCACTGGCTCGCTCATGGCCGTAGCCATGACTGGCGATTTCGTGCCCGTTGGCGACGATTCTCTTGATGATTTCCGGATAGCGCTCAGCAATCCAGCCTAGCGTAAAAAAAGTTGCCTTGGTGTCGTGATCATCCAGCATGCCAAGAATGCAGTCGACATTCCGTTCGACCCGACATTCGCGAATTGCCCAATCACTGCGGGGAATATGCGGTGCAAACGCCGAAACCTGAAAGTAGTCTTCGACATCGATGGTGAGAGCGTTGACAGTCAGCTTTGCTGGCATCTGGGCTTGGGGTTTAGTGTCCTGAGTCCAGGTGGCGTGCCAGCAGCCAGAAGGAGAGGTCTGCAGCAATGCGCTCTGCGGTATGACCGTCCCACAGTTCTGGCACGCGTCCGCTCTTGCCTCTGCCTGCCAGCGTTTCATTGGCATGGTGGCGTATGGCAGCAACGTCGCGACCAACCATGGTGTTGGTGCCCTGTTCAACGGTTATCGGGCGTTCGGTATTTTCGCGCATGGTGAGGCAAGGTACACCCAGTGCCGTGGTCTCTTCCTGCAGGCCACCGGAGTCGGTCAGTACGATACGGGCACCCGCCATTAGTCCTAACATTTCCAGATAACCCTGGGGGGGCAGCATGACCATCCGGGGGGTATTGATCAGGTGCGAAAGTTCAAAACGATCAATGTTGCTTTTGGTGCGAGGGTGGAGGGCGAACACCAGCGGAATGGCTTCGGAGATTTCCCGCAACACGCCCAAGAGCGATGCAAGAACATCAGCGTGGTCGACGTTGGACGGACGGTGCATGGTGACCACACCGTACCCTTCTTGGCCGGCGATCAGCGAAGGGTCGCAATTTGCTGCGCGAACGCTGTCAGCCGGGGGGCGGGCGAATTCGCGGTTGTTCAGTAGCGAATCGATCATTACGTTACCGACAAAGCGCACACGCTCGGGGGCTATTCCTTCTCTGGCGAGATTGGCGGTGGCGCTGCGTTCCGTCGTGTAGAGCAGATCGGCGACCTGGTCGGTGAGTACCCGATTGATCTCTTCCGGCATGGTGCGATCGTAGCTACGCAACCCGGCCTCCACATGAACGACCGGAATGCCTTTTTTTACCGCTACAAGGGTACAGGCTAGCGTTGAATTGACATCACCAACAACCAGGACACAGGACGGCTTCTTTTCGTCCAGCACCGGCTCGAAACGTCGCATGACCTCGGCTGTCTGTACGGCATGGGAACCGGAACCCACTTCGAGATTGATGTCCGGGTGCGGCAGCCGCAAATCCTCGAACAACTTGTCGTTCATATCCCGGTCGTAATGCTGGCCGGTGTGTAGAAGCAGGGTCGGAATAGCAGGTTGATGTGCCGCAAAGGCCTGCAATATGGGGGCCATCTTCATGAAGTTGGGGCGAGCACCAACGACACAAATAACCGGGCCAAGATTGGTAGGCCAAAGATCAGGCATCAATTTTTTCAACGTCCTTGTTGGATAGGGGCAACTGGGCGCCATTTTTGACGAGTTGCTGAAGAAGGCTGAGCGTCGTGCTATTGATCTTTTCCAGATGAAGCAGGCTACGCTCAAGTCGTCCGAGGCGTTCGCCGAATTGCTGTACGTTCAGGCTGGCAAGCAGGGCGACAGGATCACCTGAGAAGCTCGCATTGTCTGATATGCCGGAATTGTTTGACTGGGTAAAGGGAGAAAGGGATGGATTGGCTGGGGCATAGGAAACCCCGATCTGAGTCGTACCACCCATGGTTTCTTCATGTATTTCCCGGGCAACTTCTTCTACGTCGGGTTCGTCAAACTCTTTCTTGCTGCTCAGATAACCGAACAACATCAGGCGATCACAAACTGAATTGATACGTCTCGGGATACCGCTGCTGGCCTTGAAGATTGCCTCAAAGGCAGCTGGCAGAATGGTCGGAATTCCTGTCGAGCCAGCGCACTTGAGTCGATGCTCGATGTAGGCACGGGTTTCATCGACATCCAGTGGACCAATATGGCAGGCAGCAATGACGCGCTGCCTGAATTGCATCATGTGGGGACTTTGGAGGATCTGCCGGAACTCCGGTTGACCAATCAGAAAACTCTGCAGCAAGGCATGATTACCAAACTGAAAATTGGACAACATGCGAAGTTCTTCTACAGCGCGTGCAGTCAGATTTTGCGCCTCATCAACGATGAGCAGACAACGCTTGCCTTTGCCGGTCATGCTGATGAGGAAGGCTTCAAGCGACATCAGAACATCGGCTTTGGAAACATCCTTGGTCCTGATCCCAAAAGCCGCGCCAACAAGCCGCAGGGTATCGTCGGCATCAAGTTGTGTGCTGACCAGATGGGCTGCGACTACCTTGTCCTGATCCAGTCCATCCAGCATGCCTCGAACTATCGTTGTCTTGCCAGCACCGACTTCGCCGGTGATCACGATAAACCCTTCATTTTGGTGCATGCCATATTCAAGATAGGCTGCTGCACGGCGATGCTGCTTGCTTCCGAAATAAAAGGAGGGGTCGGGGTTTAGCTGAAAAGGCTTGTTGGTCAAGCCATAAAATGCTTCGTACATACAATCAATACGTAAAGGTGACCGTACCGATAACTGCGTTTTCGGTATAGGGGTTGGTCGTACTCTCGAATTCTGAACGGCGAGCACTCAAGGAGCCGGTAGTCTTGGCTCCCAACTTGGTGGAAACGTTGACTTGATACATGGTCATGGTCGTTTTGAGGCGATTGATTCCGCTACTTGTACTTTCCTGGCGTGAAGCCAGGACGTTCAGATTGGAGATTTCACTGAGTCGATGTGCAAAATTAAGGCTGAAGCCCTGCTGGCGAATGCCGGTGGCTTGTGCGAAATCATCATTGAGCGCGTTGGCTGCCAGCACTGACTGACTTTCGTTGCGGTTAGCAAGGAAGGTGATGGAGTTACGTGACCCTAACAAGGTAAGCGCAAGTTCCTGGCGACGTTGAATCGTGGCACGGGAAGTCATGAACCCGCTGGTGACTTGTGTATTCGGATTAATGCCGTTCGCAGCGAGTAAGGCATTTACAAAAGTCGCTCGAGTAATCGGATCAGGAATCAGGCTGGCAAACTGATCAAAATACAGGTCATAAATTGTTCCCAGACCTGCTGTGGTGAATTGATTGGGAAGTACGGAAACGTTTCGCGAATCGGTGAATCGAATGCTGCTCATTGGAAAGCGATGTTGAAAACTGATGTTGTGCCCGTCACCAAAAAAACGCCTTTCCTTGAAGGCTGTGACCTTGGTACGTTCTGTTGGATTCCAGTCAAAACCATAGCCGTAGGTGGAGTTGCTTTCCTGATCGATTGAGGCGTAATTGTTCGATTCCTGGCCACCACTCATCGAAACACGAAACTGTGGAAGAACCGCGTAGGTAAGCATGCCGCGTAATGTTTCGGCATCCGATTTTCGACCGTTACTGTAATCAACGGTTTGTTGATTACCATCGACGCTCCACTGCAAATTTTTAAATGGTGTGCTGCCTTTGAGTTGACCAGACCATTGGGATAATTCGATATCGGATGCGAAAGTAGCGTCAGAACGCGTCGTTGAAACGTTGTAGCGCAGCAAATATTCAACGGCTCCGCCAAAGTTTCCACGAATGAATGGCGAGAGGCGGTAGGTGGCCGTTTCCGTGCTGTTGTTGTTGATTGTTCCACTACCAGGCGATTGTGTGCCAAATGCGGATATTGCTTGTTGGGCGATGATGCCGCTGAAGTCCAGGAATAACCAGTTATCGATGGCCTCAAAGGTACCAAAGGTATTGAGCGAATTCTGGGTCCGGCTATAGTCGGTCTTCGCGTAGAACTGACCACGCAAGGCATAATCAAAGTAGCCTTTGAGGCGGGCTGTTCTGGTTTGAATATTTATCCCTGGCGCCAACTCGGTAATCAGATCACTTTGTTTGCCATTGGCAGACCTGTTGATAACAACGTTGTCGGTCAGAGTTTCCGTTAGCGCGACCCGTGGTTTGATTATCCAGGCGGGTTGCAGGGTTGTTGCAGTACTGTCATCGGCAGGGGCGGGTAATCCCTGAGCCGAGCCTGCTGCAGTTGTACCAGATACTGCGGTAGAACCTGTTCCAGGAATTGCACCGGGTACCGCTTGCTGGGCAAGTGCTGTTCCGCTTAGGCAGATCAACAAAGCGGTCGACGCCGTTTGGCATAACGGAAGTCTAGTTTTCATGTCCGTATCCGTACCCGTACCCGTATCCATACCCATCAGTGGATGCCTGACGGGCTTGATTGAGCACCATCATTTTGACCGGGCATGCCTGAATTGCGTCCGCAGCCTGTTTGACTGCAGCATGGGTGGTTTGCTCTGCATGAACAACGATGACGATTTGACCCATATGGGTCGCCAGAGCACGCGCTTCAGTAGTCAGCAACAATGGTGGGGAGTCGAAAATGATGATGCGATCGCTATAGCGTTTGGCCATATCGTCAAGTAGCCGGACCATCGCGTCACTGGCGAGCAATTCTGTTGCGCGCGGGTGCTGAGTTCCGCTGGGCAGGATCGACAGCTTTTCAATATTGGTACGCAACAACACGCCGGAAATGTCTACCGAGTTTTTGTCGACTACATCAAGAAGGCCTGGCGCTGGCGGCAAGCCCAGCATGTTTAGCACGGAAGGGCGGGCAACATCAGCATCGACCAGCATGACTGTGTTATCGAGCTCCATGGCGATGCTGATTGCCAGGTTTATCGCTGTAAAACTCTTTCCTTCGCCAGGGAGCGCACTGGTCACCATGATCAGATTGCCATTTTGCAGTGGGCCCATTCCTTTGCCCATGGCATTGGCAATCAAGGGGCGTTTGATAACCCGGTATTCATCAGCCAACTGGCTGCGCGAAATCTGGGGAACCAACAGACCGGACGCAGACATGGCTTCCAGATTTAGCTCGACTTTTTTGCTGGGTGCCGACGGTGCTGTTTTCGGGGCTGGCTTGGGCGCTGCAGCAATACTCTCAGCTATTGGCGAAACAGGTAGTTGGGCCGTATATGGATCAGAAACAGAAAGCGATGCTTTTGCCTCTGCTACGGGAGAGTGCGTTGCCTTTTCGTCGGCAAGTTCAACACCGGCCTGACGGAGTTGTTCGAGACGCTTGGCGGCTTGTTCAATCAGACTCATTGGTCAAACTCCCGCTGCGCGCTGGGCGAGGAAGGTAAGGGCAGCAATGCCTGCGCCATATGCAACTACCAGTCCAGCAGTGGCAATAAGAAATCGACGAAGACTAGCGCGCTCCTTGCTGCGCCTGGCTTCATTGGGAATCATCGAAACAGTCCCGAGTAGCGGCAGGCCAGTTACGTCACGCAAGGATTTGCCTTCAAAAAATACCGGACGGACCTGGCTGGCGACAAAAGCGGCAAACAAGCCAGCTGCCAGTGCGATCAAGAGACCGCCTGGCAGCAACAGCAGCCGATTGGGTGCGGCAGGCGTATTGGAGGCTCGCGGCGGGTCGATCAGACGAAAATCGGCAACTGACCCTGCTGCATCTAGGTCTCCTGTCAATTCAGCTGACTCGCGACGAGTAACCAGTTGTTCATAGTTTTTCTTATTGACATCGTAATCGCGGTTGAGTTGGGTGAATTCAGCTTCAAGTTGGGGCTGCGTTCTAAGCAGGTCAGTTATTCTTTTGTAACGGGATTCATACTCGGACACGCGCGCACGAAGCGAGGCTACGTTGGCTTCGGATTCAGCCAAAGACACCTTAAGTTGCTGGTACACCGGATTGTTACTGACGGCTGCGCCAGGATTGGCGGCAGCGAATTTTTTGCGGGCAATGAGTTCCTGCCGTTTTTGCTCTTCAAGGTCTTTGATCAGGCGACGGGTACCGACAACATCCGGGTGCTGCTCGGTATAGCGCTGTAAAAGGGTGTCAAGATTGCGCTTCTGGGTGTCGATTCTTCCGTCAATTTCAGGCAAAGAAACGCCGGAGTCAGCACCCGGAGATTCTGGCAGCAGAACTGGTTCTTCACCCACAATCTGGCGGCGCATCGCATCGCGAGAATTTTCAGCTTCCCTCAGAGCGAGACGGGACCGGTTGAGTTCTGTCGTCAGGTCAGAAAGTCTGTCAGAACTGGTTTTTCCATCACCTACTTGAAGTTCAATGTTTTGAAGCTTGAAGTTTTTGAGGCGATTTTCCGCTTCCTGGAGTTTCTTTTCAGTGTTGAGTATCTGCTCATCGATAAATTTTCGTGCCGAGTCAGAATCCTGGCGTTTGTCGCCAAGGCTTGACTCAACGAAGATTGATACCAGTGCCTGAACGACCCGTTGAGCCTTTGCCGGATCGGTGTCGCGGTAACTCAGCGTATAAAGATTGTCTCGTCCGACACTCTGGATCTTAAGTGTTTTTGTCAGGCCATCAATCAGTTCTTCCTGCTCGGCCTTCCCTTTAATGTTCAAGTCCATGTCGGCCATACGGATCAGCTTTTCAACATTGGGGCGGCTGATCAGGGTGCGACTCAACATCATGACCTGTTGTTCGACGTTCGGTTGAACGGCAAGACCGGACATGAGTGGCTTCAGAATCGATTGCGTATCCACATAGATTCGGGCCGAGGCTTCATAGCGATCGGGTATCCGCAGAATGATGCCGGCAGCGATGGCGCCGACAACCCAGGCAACGAGCATCCCGAGCCGTCGATGCTTCCATGTCGCGCGCAGGATAACCAACGCCTGGCGAAGAATTTCTTCCATCTAGGTATCCAAGCTTACGACCGCCCTGACCGATGTCAGGGCGGTATATTTTGAAAAAAGAATAATTAGAACCAGCTCTGCGGGACGATGAGGACATCACCCGGCTTCATTTCGACGTTTGCGGAAACATCTCCGCGCTTCACCAGATCCTTCAGGCGAACGCTGTATTGAGCATTGTTCTCGGAGGTGCGCAGGATCGTTGCACGGTTGCCGTCGGCGAAGTCGGTTATGCCACCAACGGCGATCATGACATCAAGCAGGGTCATCTTCTGCTTGTAAGCCAGAATCTGTGGTTTGGCAGCTTCGCCAATGACACGGATCTGTTCACTATAGGGCCCGACGAAGCCTGTTACGATCACAGTGACGACCGGGTCACGAATAAATTTGCCAAGTTCCTTTTCGATATCTCTGGCGAGGCTGGTGGAATCTTTGCCCATCGCGCCGAGGTCGTCGATCAACGGTGCTGAAATCTTTCCATCCGGTCGTACAGGCACCACCATGGATAATTCTGGGTTACGCCAGACCACAATGTTCAAGTTGTCACCAGGACCAATCTTGTAGCTATAGTCAGGGGAGGCGGCAGCGGTTGGTGCTGCGGGGTGACTAGAGCAACCGGCAAAAAGAACCGCTGCAATAGCGATTGCAAACCATTGGAAAGTAGATTTCACGGTTGAATGAATCATGATTATTTTTTCCTCAATCAGGTCGAAGGCCGACCTCGCCGTGTTAATTGGTTAGGGCGCTATCATAACGGAAAGAAGTGTTATTTGCCGAGAAGTCAAAACTCTGCCCGTGGTGTAATTCACATTATCGATCAGACTCCATGCCGTAAAGCTTCGACAATATCAAGGCGGGCCGCGCGTTTTGCTGGCATTATTGTTGCCAAGACGGCGGCTACGAAGCCGATGGTGCCAGCAGTCAGAACTTCGCTGGGAACAATCCGAATAAGCGCCGTATATCCAAGATTCGCATTGGGTGGCGGCGGCATCGGTATGCCAATTGCCGAGATGCCAATTGCTGCAAGGCAACCAATCACCATTCCAACGATCGCGCCTAACAAGCCTAGGCAAACACTTTCGACCATTATCAGCCGAAAAATGGTGTTTGACCTATCTCCGACAGCGAGCATGGTACCAAACTCCCGGGTTCGTTCAAAAAGGGTCATGTTTACACTATTGACAACGCTGAGCAGCACCATGATGAGAATAATCAGACGAAGGACGCCGAATTGCCGGTCGTAGAGTTCGACAGTTTTTTCATAGAAATCCGAGATTTCTTTCCAGGATGTCACATCATATTCCTGTCCGGAAAGCTTTCCTTTCAAGGTGTTGGCTGTTGGAGCAGTGTCTTCAGTTTTATCTAGCATCACCACAACAAGGTGAGCTGCGTGTGTGTCCATGAGGATTCTGGCCGCATCAAGTGGAATACGAACGGCACGGGAGTCAAACTCTTTAGAAAAACTCTGAAAAACGCCCACCAATTCAAAATCAAGTGTGTTCACCGCTCCTGCAGAGAGCGTCATGATCAGGTTGATTCGATCCCCTACCTTTAAGCCCAGTGATTTCGCAACTCCCAAGCCAACCACGATTCCTTCCTGATCGGTGTCTTTGAGTGCTCGACCTTCAATAAATTGCATGTAGGTGCCAATGCCGGCTTCAGCATCAGGCTCGATCCCTTCACCGATAATGCCAAGATCGCGCTTGCCGTTATTGAGCACGCCGGTAAATCCTATCCTGGCCATGGATAGTAGAACTCCCGGTGCAGCTTCCTGGATATCAGCTTTCAATTGCTCTGGTTTGCCAATCAGATATTTTTCTGGAGCACGGTTCTTGCCTTCACTGTAACCTTTGCGAGTAACCTGAATGTGTCCGGATTGAGAGTGAATGATCGCCTCTCCAAGCTGGATAAATATATCTTGAACGAATCCGCCCGCAAGAATTAGTCCCGCGACGCCGATGGCGATTGCTGCAAGGGTGGCGGCAGAGCGAGCTCGTTGCCGATAAATATTGCGTAAGGCTAACGCGAATAAGTTGCTTAACATTATTGATTACAGCGCAAGGCATCAACGATATTCATACGACTAGCCTTCCAGGCCGGCATGACGCTGGCTACCAGTGTAGTTACCATTGCCAGCAAAAAAGCATCAAGGGCCAGCGATACGCTGACAAGGATCTGTCCAGTGTAGCCTCGTGCCATGCCGGGTGGTGGGGGCATCGGAATGCCGATGGCCGAAATGCCTTCCGCTAACCCATAGCCAAATGCGATACCGAGGAGTCCCCCTGCAATGCCGATCAATACGCCTTCCATTAGAAAAAGTCGAAGAACCTCGCTGTTACGTAAGCCAATAGCCAGGCTCGTGCCGATTTCAGTAGTTCTCTCCATTACGCTCATTGTTTGGGTGTTGGATATGGTGAGAATAATGATCAGGCCAATAATGAATTTCATGACGTCAATCTGTTTTGAGAACAGGGCGACGGTCTTGTTATAAAAGTCTGCAAGTTTGGTCCAGGGAATGATCTCAACGTTAGCAGAGAGCATCATTGGCGTGATTGCATCAACTACTCGTTGCGTACTTTCCGTATTTCTCAAAAGCACCACCCAAGAGGTTGATCCGCTTACGCGCATCAACTTGCGAGCAAAATTGATCGACACACGTAGTGCCGAGTCGTCGTAATCTTTATAAATGGTGGCGAACGTGCCGACAATTTTAAGTTCGATCGCACTCGCACTTCCGGTGGACGCTGTGGCGAGTAGAACGATTGAGTCACCAGGTTTGGCACCAAGGCTCCGAGCGAGTCCCTCGCCAAGAATTACTTCCGGATCTTTGATGTCGCCAAGGTTTCGTCCATCAATGATGGTTATTCGAGTGCTAATGGGGGCTTCTCGAACGGGATCAATGCCTTCACCAATAAAAGGAATGGTGATGTCATCATGGCTTGCCAATCCACTGAAGGCCAGGCGCGGCGTGACGCTGGCTACATCAGGCAGTTCTTCCAGTAGTTTCAACTCTGGGGAGTTAGCAGGTAAGAGAAAAGAATAGGGGTCGGCAATACCCTTTTCAAAATATCCAGGACGAACGATTTGAATATGGCCGAGCTGGGAATGGATTGTGGCTTCACGCATGTCGTGAAAAATCCAATTGATAAATCCGCCCGCCAGAAGAAAGGCAACGACGCCACCGCCTACCGTCAAGCAAGCAACCAAACTACGATTGACGTTTCTGGTGAGGTTCCGGATAGAGAGTTTGACATCAGTGGCGAGGCTAATCATTGGCAGCTCGACGGGTTTCGGCTAATGTCTGAATTGACGATGCAATCATAAACCAGATTGCTCAGGAGACGAGATGCGAAGCTTTAATTATGATGCTGCTTTTTCACGCAATATTGGTTGGGTAACGGAGCCTGAGCAGGCCAAACTACGCCAGGCCAGGGTTGCCATTGGCGGTCTCGGTGGCGTTGGCGGGGTGCATTTGCTGACCCTTGCTCGCTTGGGTATTGGGAGTTTTTCGATCGCTGATTTCGACGTTTTTGACATTGTAAATTTCAATCGGCAGGTTGGCGCTACGATGCAAACTCTCGAGCGGCCAAAGATTGAAGTCTTGAGTGAAATGGTGCTGGACATCAACCCGGAATTGAACATCAAAACGTTTGCAAAAGGTGTTGATCGCCAGTGCCTTGACGATTTTCTCGATGGGGTTGATGTTTATGTTGATGGCTTGGATTTTTTTGCCTTTGAAGCCAGGCGAATGACCTTTGCGGCTTGTGAACACAAGGGGATTCCAGTTGTAACAGCTGCTCCTCTCGGTTTAGGGACGGCATTGCTCGTTTTTGGCCCTGGTGGCATGTCCTTTGAAGACTATTTTGGATTTGAAGGTTGTGACGAAATGGAAATGGCCATTCGGTTTCTCGTCGGGTTATCGCCGGCCATGTTGCAGCGCGGTTATGTGGCTGACATGAGTAAGGTCAATCTCGCTGAAAGGCGTGGGCCATCCTGTATTGCAGCTTGCCAGATGTGTGCAGGGGTGGCCGCCGTTGAGACCTTGAAGCTCGTTCTTGGGCGAGATGCCGTGCGCCTTGCGCCGTGGGGGAGTCAATATGATGCTTACAGAATGCGTTATACGCGTACGTGGCGGCCGGGTGGGCATCGAAATCCTCTGCAGCGATTGATGCGATATTTGGTACGGCAACAGTTATCCAGGCCTAAATAGTTAAATTCCAAGAGGAAGGTGAATCTCAGGCGAAGAACTGTTTAACAGGTTTACGCCTGGATCGCACAGCTTGCTTGGTTGCCTGCCCGACTCGAAGCAACATATGTAATTGCTCGTCCGATCCAAGCTCTAGCACTCGGCTTATCTGGGTTTTTGCAGTTTGTACGCGAGGTGCCCAGTGTGCGTCAATTCGTCCAGTGTCCAGTCGGTTGGTTAAGTCAGTAATTACGTAGTACGGATGAACTGCAAGTCCTCGTTGGTTTAATTCAAGCCATAGCCGCTGCAGGTGGCGACCGGCTTCCCATATTTCATCTGGGGTTTTCCCGCCAACGATTGCCATTAAACATGACGATTGACTTATTGGGGCGCTATCGGCGATTGCCAATAGTTTATAAATCCCGAAGTGGTTGAGAAATTCCATTCGTGACCATGGGGAAATAAAGCGCATAAAGCTTTTCCCGCCTGGCGGAAGGTCGATCGTGTTCAGATCAAGACCGTCACCAATGGCTACACCTTCTGGTGTCCAGCGCAGACTGGAAAACAGCCACTCATGTAAGTTCCTTGAATTAAAGCGTGCCTCGGAGCATTGCCGTACTGCCTTGGCGGTCGTTTTTATCGCTGATGAATGGGTTAGCAAAACAACGCGACTTGCCCCGCTATGTGATTTGGGAAGCTTATCGAGTGAAGATGCCGAGGGGGGGGCAAACCGGTGCCGATTGGTATGGCGATTCTGTATTGCAGAAACCAAATCGCATTCAGGAATTGGACTGGATGGTGTGTTAAATGAAATTTCCCATTCGGCTTGCCTATTGATTCGTGAAGAAGGGAGTCCGCAGCACTTCAGGAGTCGATCAATGTTTTCGTGCAGGGCACCTGCCGCGATCAATGTGCCATGGCCGTTACCGCCAAAGGGGTCATCAATTGTCCCGCTGTGTCGATACTTACATATTACTTGGTCGTCATGGATTGAGAATGTCCAAGGTTGCGAGTTGTCAGCAGAAGGTGCAGTCACTGCCAAGTCAACAAACTGCTCCAGCGGGGAACGAAACTGGATATCGGATAAAGGGCTGGGTCTCATGGGAAATCGCGTCTCAATATTGAGGTGCAAAAATGGCAACTCATTGTTAGATGGGTGAGTAATCATCGTCTAAATGACCACAGAAGACCATCAGCTAGCTTGGGACGAAAAAAAACCCGCAAGTAAAACCTGCGGGTTTTTAGATTAGCCTGTTAGTTTCAGGCTGCCTTGCGGCGCTTTCCACCAAAGCCCAGACCCATCAGGCCCAAACCAGCAAGAGCCAGAGTACCAGGTTCCGGGATCACGTAACCACGAATGTCCGCGCTACCGGCAACACAGGCAGCACCGTTTGACGGCTGACCTTGCGGACCAGGCTGGCATTCGCCAGCGTGGGGCACGAAGTTGGTGTCACCGGAAGTATTGAAGCTCATGTCAGCGGTTGGGCCGCCGAAAGCAGCAAGGAAGCTATTCGTATTGAAATTGCCATTGGCGAGACCAAGACCAGACATGTCTACATCCCAGAGGCCGCCGCCGTTAAAGCGGAAGGAAGGGGTCAGCAGATTGCCGCTAGAAACAACCGAGCTCAGCGTCACACCACCGGGGGCGATTTCATGGCCCTTCAGGGTCAGGAAGAGAGCGCCGTTGGTTGCAGCGGCGATATCAGCTGCCGAAGAGCCTGACGCGAACGGGTTGAAGTCGTTGTTGGCACCGAAGCCCAAGTAAATGCTGACGTTGCCACCGGTGAAGCTGGCGTTTGCGCCGGTAATGGAACTGACAAAGTAATTGTCGAAAACAAAGGTCAATTCGCAATTGGTGCACAGATTGCTTATGGGTTGGCCATTGATCTGGGTGAGTTCGCCGTAGCCTTTAAGTTCCTGGCCCACGCTAGTCACAATGTTTTCATAAACAGAAGCAACCTGGAAATTGGAATTGCCAGGAATCTGAATGGAGCCACCGTCGCCGTACATGGTGACCATGCCGGCTGATGCGTACTGTGTAACTAATGCTGCGCTTACAGCTGCTGCGAGTTTGATGTATTTTTTCATGATCTGCTCCAACGAAGTAGGGGGCTTGATTAATGTGTTACCGGAAGCATATAAGCACGACATGTGCCACTTTCATAACCTATTGAATACAATGGGTTTAAATTTAATGCTTCTTTGGCGGTTGGTGCATGTGTAAAAAATACCGACAGTGTTTCGCTGAATTTCAGAATGCTAGGAAATGATGCTGGGGTCAAAATGGATTTTCTGAAGTGGTAGATTGGCTGGATCAGAAGCTGTAACGAACCTCTGAGTAAACCCGATCCTGCTGGTCGTAGCGCCCGAACATCCCCATGGGGGGGCCTTTGAAGATATCTGCACCGACCAGAACACGCCAGTTACGCTCGAAGTTCCAGGTTAGCCGTGGGCGAAAGAGCCAGTCCGGGCGGTTGGCGCTGGAAATGAACAGCGCCTGGGCTTCCCAGTTGGTGAAAAACTTGTTGTTGAGCAGCAGGCTGTAACCATTCTCGCGTTTGTCCGGAATGATGTCCTCATTGAAATTGAAGAACTGACGCTGAAAGACCTGAACGTTGAAGCGGGTTTCGGCCGGCAGCGTGAAGTCGAGGCCGGCAGCCCAGTCCAGTGTGTTCTGCTGAGCGACGCCATCGGTGTCCATCGCATTCAGTACCGTGAAGCTGCGGCCGCGGGTATAGACAGCTTCCCCCTTCAGTACAACATCGCCAAAGTCTTTAGCCAGTGTGCTGCCGTATTGATGGATACGGTCGTGACGACCTTCAAATACGAATGTGGGCGTGGGTGCGACAACGATATCTCGATAGAAGGTCGCATTGACATCAGAGCTGCGATAGTAAAAGGCCGAGACATCCCAGCCAGCCTTCAGCGTTGACAGACGCAGGCCGTAATTCATGTTCTCTGCATTGCGCGCCGGGCGAACTTCCTGACGGTATTGCGCATTAAAGCCCGGGGGGACGGGCTGGTTTGGAAAGAATTCAGCGCCGGGTTTTCCGATGTTATCGTAACTGGCGACAGGTATCCACAGCACCTCTGCGTGAAAATCGTCGGCAAAATACTCGGCTCTGGCTGCCCATTGCGGCGTGCGCAACTGATCGAATTCCGGCAGGATGAATTCGCGCATGTCACGTGCTGAGACGACGTCAGCAAAGAACATTCCCACCATCTCACCCCAAACCACATGTTGGCGGCCAAAGCGGAAGTCCCAGTTGCCGGCACTGTAGTCAATGTAGTTTTCACGAAGGACCGCATTGAAACGCTGGTTCTTCTCAACTTCAGGTGGGTAGAAATCGTTTATCCCGTAGACGGCGTCGTAATCGAAGCGCGCCCCGAGTTTCCATTTAAGACCATCACCTAATTTCCCCTGGCTGCTCAGGTCGGCGCGGGTGCGCATTTTGGACCAGTGGTCAGGCGTTGGCGTGGTTCGGGCCAGTTCGAACTGGATGAATCCCTTGACGCCTGATCCGCTGGCGGCTGCGGGTTTGGATGAGGCCAGTGGCAGATCGTCACCGAAGAGTGAATCTTTATTGTCGGCGGCCTGAGCGCCCAGATTGAAGCAAAGTGCAGCGATGAGTGTCAGGCGTGGAAAGGTTAGGTCAAATGAGCGCACGGCGGTAATCCGGTAAATGGTTTATTCGGGAATATTTTCAGCGGCGATATCGGAGAGGTTTCGAACGCGAGCAATGTTCCATCGTTTGTCAGCACCACGAATGCCGAACGCCTTGATGGTTCCATCTTCTACCTTGACCAAGCGATTGGCGTGGTCAATGACCTTTTGGTCATGGGTCGAAAAAATAAAGGTGGTGCCGAGATGCTCGTTGATCATCTTCATCAGTTTAAGGATGTCGATGCCGGTGGCTTTGTCGAGGTTTGCAGTGGGTTCATCCGCGAGGACGATGGCTGGTTTGACTGCCAGGGCTCGGGCAATGGCAACCCGTTGGCGCTGACCCCCGCTCAACTGGTTGGGGCGATTATTGGCGTATTTGCTCAGACCGACGATGTCGAGAAAATAGTCGACGCGACGTTTCCGGTCTGCAGTTGATACATCGCTGCGGCGCAGCAAAGGGTATTCGACGTTTTCTGCCGCCGAAAGAACGGGCAACAGATTGAAGGTCTGGAAGATGAATCCAATTGAGCGGGCGCGAAGATCGGCCAATTCGTTCGCTGATTTCTGCGAGACATTTTCTTCGTTGATGTAGATGTTGCCGCTGCTCGGCCGGTCAATGCATCCGATCAGATTGAGCATGGTGGTTTTGCCGCTGCCCGATGGTCCGGAAATGGCAAGGAAAACGCCGGGCTCAATGGCCAGTGTTATATCATTGAGCGCTTGAACGATCTGTTCGCCAAGCAGGTATTCCTTGAAGACGCGCTCGATTCGGACGACGCTGCTCATGGTGTGCAGGATGCCAAAGAAATTACTTCGAACATGTGTGAGGAGTTGCCTATGTTACGCAATGGTGCCAAGCGGCTGAATGTGTGGGTCTGTATTCTGACTTCCGGCATTATATTGTCGCTCCAGTCAATCACGGCTTTTGCTCAGCAACCCGCTGCAGAACCGGCAGATGATGCTTATGCCCGAAGTATAGTTGAAAAGGCTGACCAGGTCCGCTTCCCGTCTGAGGGTTTTCAGGTCGATATCGTGATCAACACGCACCAGCCCGATAAGCAACCCGAGCCGCGTAAATACCGAATTCTTTCAAAGGGTAACGAGAATACGGTGGTTATGGTCACCGAGCCGGCCTCCGAGCGTGGTCAGATAATCTTGATGAAGGGGCGCGACCTCTGGGTTTTCATGCCTGAAGTTTCACAGCCGGTGCGCATTTCGCTGGCGCAGCGCCTGACTGGCCAGGTGGCAAACGGAGATCTGGCGCGGGCCAATTTTGCCGGTGATTACAATTCCAAGGTTTTGCGTAACGAAACCATCAATGGCGAGAATTACGTCGTGATGGAATTGATTGCGGTGGATCGCTCGGTAACCTATCAAAAGGTCATCTATTGGGTGAATCAGAAGAATGCCTGGCCATTCAAGGCAGAGTTCTATTCCCTCTCCAATCGCTTGCTTAAAAAGTGCAGTTACGAGGAATTCCGTACGCTTGCCGGCAAGGTGAGGCCAACCCGTTTGGTTATGGAGGATGCCTTGCGTAGTGGTGAGAAGTCCGTACTTGAATACAGTGAAATGAAGCTGCGTGACCTGCCAGACAAGATTTTCACCAAGGATTACCTCAAGAAGCTCGACTAGCTTTCCTTGGTTAGTCGAAGAGCAGGGCCGCAGCAACCTTGCGGCCCTCGGCAGCGAGAATGTTGTAGGTGCGGCAGGCTGCTTGCAGGTCCATGATCTCGAGGCCGATACCGGCTGAAGTAAAGGGGCGGAGCAGGGGGCCGGGCGGAAAGCGGAGGCGGTTACCGGTGCCGAGCAGGATGATTTCGGTGCCTAAGACCAGCAGCTTTTCCATATCGGTTTCGCTCAGCGTCGCGAATGTTGCGGTCGACCATTCGTGAATAACTGATTCCGGCAGCAGGATCAGGTTTTTCTCGTGTTTTTCATGGTTGATCGCGACATAGCCTTCGCCATAGGCCGTAAACATGTTGAGTCCGGCGGTGTTGGATAGGTGAAGTTTCACTACTTTATTGTCCTGAAAAGCCCGCCGAAATTGCGGTGCACCATGCGATAAAGTAGGATTATACCTTTTGGGGCAACGTAGTCTGGCTGATGGCGGCTGGATACGGCTCCGACGGACACTGTTCATGAAACAAGTCAAAAAATCCGCCAAGCTTGCCAACGTCTGCTACGACATCCGCGGCCCCGTGCTGCAGAAGGCCAAGCAGATGGAGGAAGAGGGCCACAAGATCATCAAACTGAACATCGGCAATTTAGCTGCGTTCGGTTTTGATTCGCCTGAAGAAATCCAACAGGACATGATTCGTAACCTGCCGAATGCGGCTGGTTACACGGATTCCAAGGGTATTTTCGCGGCGCGCAAAGCGATCATGCATTACACCCAGCAGAAGGGTATCAAGGGTGTGACGCTGGAGGACATCTACGTCGGAAACGGTGTTTCCGAGTTGATCGTGATGGCGATGAACGCGCTGCTCGATTCTGGTGACGAAGTGCTGGTGCCGGCACCGGACTACCCGCTGTGGACCGCGGCGATCAGCCTTTCCGGCGGGACGCCAAAGCATTACCTGTGTAACGAGGAAAAGGGCTGGCTGCCGGATCTCGACGACATTCGCAGCAAGATCAACGCGCATACCAAAGCGATTGTGCTGATCAACCCGAACAACCCGACCGGTGCCCTGTATCCCGACGACCTTTTGTGCGAGATCATCGACATTGCCCGCCAGCACCATCTGACGATTTACGCTGACGAGGTGTACGACAAGGTTTTGTACGACGGCGTCAAGCACACGTCGGTTGCTTCACTGGCGGAGGACGTGCTGTTCATTACCTTCAATGGCTTGTCGAAAAACTATCGTTCCTGTGGCTATCGTGCCGGCTGGATGGTGGTTTCCGGTGACAAGCGCCATGCCAAGGATTACATCGAAGGTCTCGACATGCTTGCTTCCATGCGTCTGTGCGCCAATGCGCCAGGGCAGCATGGTATTCAGACTGCCTTGGGTGGTTATCAAAGCATTGATGATCTGATCAAGGAGGGCGGTCGCTTGCGCCGTCAGCGCGATATCGCACACGAGTTGATCTCGGCCATTCCCGGCGTTACCTGTGTCAAGCCGAAGGCGGCCTTGTACATGTTTCCGAAGCTTGATCCGAAGATCTATCCGATCAAGAACGATCAGGCGTTCATTTCCGAACTGCTGCAGGAAGAAAAAGTATTGTTGGTGCAGGGTACCGGTTTCAACTGGCCGCATCCTGACCACTTCCGACTCGTCTTCCTGCCCCACGAGGATGACCTCAGGGAGGCTGTCGGGCGTATTGCCCGCTTCCTCGAAAACTATCGCAAGCGCCATAACACTAACCAAACTAGCAAAGACTGAACATGAAACCCATTAATGTTGGCCTAATCGGCATCGGCACCGTCGGCGGTGGCACCTGGACCGTTCTCAAGCGCAACGCGGAAGAAATTACCCGCCGCGCCGGCCGACCGATTCGCATCACGGCCGTGGCCGACAAGAATGTTGAACTGGCCAAGCAAATTACCGGTGGCGAAGCCCGCGTTACCGACGATGCCTTTTCGTTGGTCAATGATCCGGAAATCGACATCATTGTCGAGCTGATCGGCGGCTACGGCGTTGCCAAGGAAGTGGTCATGCAGGCCATTGCCAACGGCAAACATGTCGTGACGGCTAACAAGGCACTGCTCGCCGTGCATGGCACTGAAATTTTCAATGCCGCCCAGCAGAAGGGCGTTATGGTCGCTTTTGAAGCTGCGGTGGCGGGTGGCATTCCGGTCATCAAGGCGCTGCGCGAGGGCCTTAGCGCCAACCGCATCGAATGGGCCGCTGGCATCATCAACGGCACAACCAACTTCATCCTGTCTGAAATGCGCGACAAGGGCCTGTCCTTTGACGACGTGCTGAAGGAAGCGCAGCGTCTGGGCTATGCCGAAGCGGATCCAACCTTCGATATCGAAGGGGTCGATGCCGCGCACAAGGCGACGCTGATTGCTTCCATTGCTTTCGGTATTCCGGTCCAGTTCGACAAGGCCTACATCGAAGGCATTACCAAGCTGGAAGCTTCCGATATCAAGTATGCCGAACAACTCGGCTATCGTATCAAGCTGCTGGGTATTGCCAAGCGCCGCAGCAAGGGCATCGAACTGCGCGTACATCCGACCTTGATCCCGGCCAAGCGCCTGATCGCCAATGTCGAAGGTGCAATGAACGCCGTGATGGTCAAGGGCGATGCCGTCGGCACGACGCTCTATTACGGCAAGGGCGCTGGTGCCGAACCGACTGCCTCAGCTGTGATTGCCGACATCATCGATGTTACCCGCCTCGCAACTGCCGATCCGGAACACCGTGTGCCCCATCTGGCTTTCCAGCCGGACTCCATGTCCAGCCTGCCCATCCTGCCGATGAGCGAAGTCGAGACTGGCTATTACCTGCGTCTGCGCGTTGAAGACAAGCCGGGCGTGCTGGCTGACGTGACCCGCATTCTGGCCGATCAAGGTATTTCAATTGACGCCATGTTGCAGCGCGAACCGGCAGAGGGTGAAGGCGAAACCGACATCATCATCCTGACCCATGTCTGCAAGGAAAGCTGCGCTGATGCGGCGATTGCCAAGATTGAAGGCCTGTCTGCACAGAAGGGCAAGGTCAAGCGTATTCGTCTGGAAGAACTGCAGTAACTTTTCTGAATCGCCAGAAAAACTGAAGCGGGAGCCTTTGGGCTGGCTGCGATCCTTGGAAAAGTAGGCGCTACATTTTCAATAAGATTGCGGTCTCCGCTCAGGCTTCGCACTTGGGACTTGCTGTGGTCTGGCAGGAGACGGGAGGCGGTAGGCCGATATCTAGGCTGACATCCCCTTCGCCAACAGCTGACTGCGGTAAATCTACCGCTTCAACTCTCGATAAAAGTTCTCATGGGTGCCAACCAACAGCAGCATCCGAGTCACCGGGTCATATTCATAGGCCAACAAAAATAGCTTACCCAGGCACTGGAACTTGTAAACATAAACACCAGCTAAGTCGCCCTTCTTCGCGTCGCCTAAAGTCGGGTCTTCGATGATGGCAACAACTGCATCATCTACTTTCGCTTTCTGGTTGGGGTGCAGACGCTTATACGCACGGCTAAACCCATTGGTTTGCAGAACCTCAACCACGGAATTAACGCTTTCCCTCTGGAACAAAAGGGGTTGCAGCCCCTCGATTTTCCGCACGGGCTATCAATAAATCACGCACGAAATCAACGGGCAGGTCTGGATTATCCAGTGCTGCTTTTCCCACCTTGGCCCAAAACTCGATCTGACCGGAAATGGTCCGGCACTCTGCCTTTGCGTAGGACTTCGCGTCTTCGTACAACACATCATCAATTCGAACGGGCATACCCATGGTTCACTCCTGCTACAAATTGCTACATTTGTAGTCTAGTGATTCTAGTGCTCTTAGGCAACGAAATCTGAACAACTTCTCAACAGATCCTTTTCACTTCTGCTCAGTCGTTTGTCTTTTTTGGGGTTTTCTTGAGTCTCTTCTCCGGTGGAGCTTCCGGCGGAGGCGCATGCTTGCCAACGGCGGCAAGCAGCACCAGCAAAACGGTCAGCGACGCTGCCCCAGCCAGCATGAATCCGCTCAGCATCAATAGCGCGGGGAGGATTGCCAAGCCACACATCAGGAAATCGACGGCGTCTTCAATGCCTGAATAGCCCAAGTGCTTCAAAAGTTTGCGCAACATCGTCATCTCCTTGCCGGATGTTTGAGGCACCCCATAACTGATTTATAGCGCTTCGATGGAAAAGCGGTAGCGCCATCTGCGATTGAAATCACCACTCGGTCTGCAGGCCTATTGCGATTCGGATCAAGGAAATCTTCGCCAGCTATCGCCACAATCGGCTGCAAATGCCATTTCGGCATCCCTTTCAAGGAGCTATCATGCAACCTATTCATGTCTGTGACCACACCACTACCGAGGCTCTTTATCCCTTTGATGCGCGCGGTATCGCCAAACGTTTTCGCCACGCCGCCATCTTTGGCGCGCTGGATGCCCTGCAACCCGGTGAAACCATGCGTTTTTGCAATGACCACGATCCTTTGCCACTGCTTGGGCAGTTACAGCAGCGTTACGGGGCGCACTTGAATATCGAATACAAGCAACGCGAGCCGGGTGCCATCGTGATCGATTTTATTGTCGTTGGCTGATTGCTCTATACCGCGAGCCTGACTCTTCTTTCCTTGCTGGGCAGCGCCATTCTGGCGCTGAGCGGGGTAGGTTCGCGGCTGGCAGTGGCCCATCTGGCCTTCGCAGTCGGCATCGTGCCGCTGATTTTTGCGGCGATGAGCCATTTTGTGCCGGTGTTGACCCGGACGGGCGATCCGGGTCACTGGATCAAGCGCCTGCCGCTGGCCGCGCAATTAGCCGGCTTCTGCGCCGTGCTCGCCATGCAAGATCTGATACCACGCTGGGTGATGCATCTGGCTGCTGCGGTCGACCTCGTTCTGGCGGCGGTTTTGCTCAACTGGATGGCCGGCCGGGTGCGGGCAACACTGGGTTCGCCACACCCCTGCTGGCGCTGGTATGGCGCCGCACTGGGCTGCCTGATGCTGGCGCTGCTGGCGATCCTGTTTCAGGCGCTCTGGCCGCAATACTGGCGGGCACTTCGTCTCTTCCATCTGCACATGAATACGATCGGACTGCTCGGACTGGCCGCCCTTGGCACGATGCCGGTGCTGTTGCCGACGGCGCTCGGTCAGCCTGACCCGGAAGCCTTCAGCTGGTTGCACCGGCGGCTCTGGCTGGTTGCAGGTGGTGCCTTGGTGATTGCCACCGGCACCGCTGTCATCTGGCCATTCGCGGCGCCTGGCACAGCGCTGGTGCTGGTTGCAGCGCTCGGCCTGGTGGGGCAGTGGGTCAGACGTTTTGGCCTGAAAAGGCTACTGGCTGATGGCGTTACGGCATCGTTACTGGCCGCGGTGGCTGGTTTGCTCCTGTCTCTGGCGGCAGGCGTCGCGCACGGTGCCCGGTTAATCTCTGCGCAACCGACGCTGCTCGCCTGGGGCGTTGGCTTCCTGCTGCCATTGGTGACCGGTGCGCTCAGCCAGTTGCTGCCCGTCTGGCGCTGGCCCGGGCCACAAATACCGGCACGGGCCTTGATGCGGCAAAAACTGACGGCGAGTGGTACCTGGCGGGCAGGCTTGTTTTTGACGGCGGCCGTGGCCCTGGTTGCTGAAAATTACGTGCTGGGCGGTCTGCTGCTGGTTTTTGGTCTGCTTCTCTTCGGCATCGCCTTGCTGCAAGCTGTGCGCGTCACGCGGTCGACGCGGTAAAATCGCTCTCTTTCGGATTTCAAGGCTTCGCCATGCGCTACATCTCGACTCGCGGTCACGCCGCGCCCCAGACTTTCTGCGACATCCTTCTCGGTGGTCTGGCCCCGGATGGCGGACTTTACCTGCCGGAAAGCTACCCGCAGATCAGCCGTGCCGAACTCGATGCCTGGCGCAAGCTGTCGTATGCCGATCTGGCCTACGAGATCCTTTCCAGATTCATTACCGATATTCCGGCAGACGAGCTCAAGGCGCTGGTCAGCAAAACTTACACAGCCAAGGTCTATAGCCACACCCGCAATGGTGGCGATGCCGCGCAGATCACACCGCTGACCAGGCTTGAAGAAGGTCTATACACGCAGGAACTGTCCAATGGCCCGACCCTGGCCTTCAAGGACATGGCCATGCAGTTGCTCGGCAACCTGTTCGAGTATGTGCTGGACAAGCGCGGCGAATCGATCAACATCCTTGGCGCCACCTCGGGCGACACCGGTTCGGCGGCCGAATACGCCATGCGCGGCAAGCATAACGTCAAAGTTTTCATGCTTTCGCCGGATGGCAAGATGAGCAGCTTCCAGCGGGCGCAGATGTATTCGCTGCAAGATCCCAATATCTTCAATATTGCTGTCACCGGCATGTTTGATGATGCGCAGGACATCGTGAAGGCGGTTTCCAACGATGCCGCCTTCAAGGCCAAGTACAAGATTGGCGCGGTTAACTCGATCAACTGGGCGCGGGTTGCTGCGCAGATTGTTTATTACTTCCAGGGCTATTTCCTGGCGACAAAATCGAATGATGAGCAGGTGGCGTTTGCCGTGCCATCGGGCAATTTCGGCAACATCTGCGCCGGCCACATTGCTCGTCAGATGGGCTTGCCGATCAAGCAACTGGTGCTCGCCACCAACGAAAACGACGTGCTCGACGAGTTCTTCCGCACCGGCGTTTATCGTCCGCGTAAAACCGCCGAGACCAGCATCACGTCCAGCCCGTCGATGGATATTTCCAAGGCTTCCAACTTCGAGCGTTTCATTTTCGATCTGGTGGGGCGCGACCCTGCGGTTGTCAGCGAATTGTGGGCCAAAGTCGACAAGGGCGAGGCTTTCGACCTGTCTGCTACGGTGCACTGGGCAAAAATGCCAAATTTTGGCTTTGTCTCCGGCAAGAGCACCCACAGCGACCGCATCAAGACCATCCGCTTCGCGCAGGGTCGTTACAACGTGATGCTCGATACCCACACGGCCGATGGCCTCAAGGTGGCTTTGGAGCATCGCACTGCCGGCCTGCCGATGATCGTGCTGGAAACCGCGCAGCCGGCCAAGTTCGAGGAAACCATACGCGAGGCGCTGGGAACCGAACCAGTTCGCCCGGCGGACATGGTCGGTATCGAAAACCTGCCGCAACAGGTCGTGGTGATGGCGCCTGACGTCGCTGCCATCAAACAGTTCATCGTCGAGCGCGTGTGAGTTTCAGCGACTACGAAGCTTTCTGGACGGCCCGCTATCGCGATGCAGGCGATGACTACCTGTTCGGGACCGCGCCCAACAAGTTTCTGGCCGGGCAGGGCGAGTATTTCGGCGCTGGCGTCAGCGTTCTCTCGGTAGCTGATGGTGAAGGGCGCAATTCGGTCTGGATGGCTGAACAGGGCTGTACCGTTACTGCTACTGAAATATCGCATGTGGCGCTTGAGAAAGCGGCGAAACTGGCGCGGGGCCGGCATGTTGAAGTCGATTTCGTGCAGGTTGATATTCTGCACTGGGCCTGGCCGGAGCATGCCTACGATGTTGTTGTCGGCATTTTTATCCAGTTCGCCGGGCTGGCCGAACGGCCACGCCTGTTCGCCGGGATGATGGGGGCCGTCAGGCCGGGTGGCATGCTGCTATTGCAGGGCTATACGCCCAAACAACTGGAGTTCAAGACCGGTGGTCCGTCCGCGCTTGAAAACCTCTATACCGAGGCGATGTTGCGTGAGGTTTTTGCCGACTGGGAAATTGTCGTGCTACACAAGCACGAAGACATCATCAAGGAAGGCAGCGCCCATGCCGGACGCTCGGCCTTGATCGATCTGGTGGTGCGCAAGCCTAAAGGTAGATAACCGCCGGGAAGACAGCGACAGCCAGCAACAGGACCAGCCATTCCAGATTGTGACGGGCAAGGAAGCCCGTGAAGTGCAGTACCAGAATGGCAATGGCGACCACGTAGAACAGCGCAAACAGCATTCGGAACTCCTGGAACTATTGTTCTTTGATTTGTCAGTTTCGATTATGACAAATATTGGCGCTAAATCCTAGCCGACGAAACGCATGGAAAGGTCGAGCGCCTTGACATCCTTGGTCAGCGCACCGACCGATATGCGGTCTACACCGGTCTCGGCAATGGCGCGGATGGTTTCAAGGCTGACGTTGCCGGAAGCTTCCAGCACCGCGCGGCCGGCGTTGATTTTTGCCGCATCGCGCATCATTTCCAGCGAAAAATTATCCAGCAGGATCATCGTCGCGCCGGCAGCCAGCGCCGTTTGCAGTTCTTCCAGTGATTCGACCTCAATCTGGATGAATTTGCAGCGGTTGGCGGCGCTTTCAGCCACGACTTTGGCGGCCGCCATGGCCTGGGCAATGCCGCCAGCGGCGTGAATATGATTTTCCTTGATCAGGATCGCATCCCACAGCGCCAGGCGATGGTTGCCACCACCACCGGCGCGGACGGCGTATTTCTGGGCAATGCGCAAGCCGGGAAGGGTTTTGCGCGTGTCGACGACCTGAGCCTTTGTGCCGGCGATTTCATCGGCGTAAATGCGGGCCTTGCTGGCGACCGCTGAAAGCAGTTGCAGGAAATTGAGGGCGCTGCGTTCAGCAGAAAGCAGGGCGCGGCCGTTGGCGTCGATTTCGCAGAGCAACTGGTTGGGAGAAATCCGGTCGCCATCGGCGGCCTGCCATTTGATCCGCGCCTGAGGATCTAGCCGGCTGACGCATTCGTCGAACCACGCCGTGCCACACAGCACGCCAGCCTCACGGGAAATCACTGTGGCCTTGACCTGGCGATCGCCGGGTACCAGGCTGGCAGTGAGATCGCCGGCACCGAGGTCTTCAGTGAGTGCAGCATCGACATTGCGGGTGACTTCGGGAGCTAGCGGGGTGTCAAATTCGATGGACATGAGTTGTTCGGTCAGCGTGCAAGGTGGCGAATTGTACCGTTTGAGCTTTGGGGATGATCGTCGGTATCCGGATTTTTCAGATGGGGCTCAGCGCGAGGTCGCTGCACCGCTTGCGCGCACCCATTCATTGAACAACTGGCGGGCGGCGTCAATGACTTCGCCCGCTGTCAGGCCAATCGGGCCGATGCCACTGGCAACCAGCCGGTCGGCGGCAGAGCCATGCAGATGCACGCCGGCCAGCAAGGCTTTTTCGGCCGGCCATCCCTGGCCGAGCAGGGCGGTGATTATGCCGGTCAGAACGTCGCCCATGCCGGCGGTAGCCATGCCCGGGTTGCCGGTGGAATTTATCCACCAGCGGCCGTCCACCGCAGCAATCAAGGTTCCGCAGCCTTTCAGGGCGACATGCGCGTGGTAGCGGGTGGAAATTTCCTGGGCGGCGGCAATGCGGTCGGCCTGAACTTCGGCAGTCGTGCATTCGAGCAGGCGCGCGGCCTCGGTCGGATGCGGTGTCAGGATGGCCGGCTTGATGCGGCTGGCAAGGGCGACCTGGAGATTACCTTCACTGGCGACGAGATTGAGCGCGTCGGCATCAAGGACCAGCGGCAGATCAAGCGCCAGGGCGGCTTCGAGCAGTTCGCCGGCATCGAGTGCCATGCCCATGCCGGGGCCGCAGGCCAGCGCATCCAGCCCGGACTGGAGCAGGGCTTGTGGGCGGCGAAACATCAATTCCGGCTGATCCGGATCGAAACCGGGCGGCTGGTGGTCGAGCAAGCCGACATAGACCTTGCCGGCGCCGAGCTTGACGGCCGAGCGCCCGGCGAGAAAAGCGGCGCCGAGCATTGAATGGGCGCCCCCGAGAATACCGATGCTGCCAAAGCTGCCCTTGTGGCTACTGTGGCGGCGAGGCTGCAGGCAACTGGCAAAGTCCGCCATGGCTACTTCCTGACCATCCGGCATGGTTTCGCCAGGCAGTTCAAGATTGAGTGTGGCAATGCGAATTTCGCCGCAATAGTCCGGACCATCGACGGTGAGCAAACCAGGTTTGGCGGCAATGAAAGTCAGAGTGTGGCTGGCATTGATCGCCACCCCGGGAACGTTTCCCGTGTCGGCATTGAGACCGGAAGGGCAATCCAGCGCCAGCACCGGGCAATGGTCACGTTGTGCGAGCTGGTTGGCGACCGCGATCCAGTCGGCGAACTGGCCTTCCGGGGCGCGCGTCAGGCCGATACCGAACAGGCCGTCGATAATCAATGCCCAATGGGGTTCAGCCGGAATCGCCAGGGTTGTGACGCCACCCGCGCCGATATAGCGCTGAAAGGCGGCACTGGCGTCTTCGGGGAGTCGTGAAGGCTGGCCGGCAAAGGCGACGCGAACATCGAAAAAGCGTTCCCGCAGCAGGCGAGCCGCTTCAAAGGCATCGCCCCCATTGTTGCCGGGGCCGGCGAGGACAAGAATCGGCAGGTTGCCTTCACGTACCAGTTCGGTTGCCCAGTCGGCAGCGGCCTGGCCGGCCCGCTGCATCAGTGGTTCCTGGCGATATTGGGCTTCGATCTGACGAAGACTGGGGCTGAGGTAGAGGGCGGTCATTGATTGGCCTGGGCAGTGGATGAGGATTGGCGTTTGCCGTTGGTGTATTTCAGGATCATTGCGACCAGTACCTCGGGGTCAATTGGTTTGGGGATGTGATCGACCATGCCGCTGCTCAGGCAGTCTGTCCGGTCTTGTGCCAGGGCATGGGCGGTCTGGCCGATGATGGGCAGGTCAGGGGCGATGGCGGTGATCTGGCGAGCCGCATTGTGACCATTGAGAACCGGCATCTGAATGTCCATCAGGATGATGTCAAAGCTGCCTGGCGGGTTGTTTCGCACGCAGTCGACAGCCTGCTGGCCATCGCCAACGATGACGACGCTGGCACCGTCTTCGCTCAGGTTCTCCCGCATGATTTCCTGATTGATGTCGTTGTCTTCCGCGACCAGAATTTTCAGGCCGCCAAGCGGATTTTCCCCCCGAACCGGAGGAGGGCTGGCGATGGCTGCCGGGGTCGGCAAGACACCGGGATGGTAAGGCAGCCGTACTTCGAAAACGCTGCCCTGCCCGGGCAGGCTATCGACCTGGATGCTGCCTCCCATCAGTTTGACAATGCGTTCGGTGATGGAAAGGCCCAGGCCGGTGCCGCCGAATTTCCGGGTTGTCGTGTTGTCGCCCTGCTCGAAGGGGTTGAAAATGATGTTGATCTGGGTGTCGGTAATGCCGATACCAGTATCGGTGACACGAATCATCAGCTGGTTGTTGTATTCATCGAGACCAGCTTCAAGGGCGACTTTGCCGGTTTCTGTAAACTTCACGGCATTGGAGATCAGGTTCAGTGTGATCTGGCGCAAACGCAAGGGATCGCTCAGGCAACTAGCTGGAAGATTATCTGCCAGCTTGAGTTCCAGCGAAATGCCCTTGGCTGCGGCCCGTTCCCGCGTCAGCTCCAGTGTTTCGTTGAATACGGCGGGAAGATCGACTGGCATTGACTCAATCTTCAGCATGCCGGCATTCATTTTCGAGATGTCGAGAATGTCGTTGATGATGCCCAGCAACAGGGCGCCTGAACTGATGATTTTCGTAAACGCCTCATGCGCCTTGCTGTCATTGGCACATGAACGCAAGCCGATATTCGCCATGCCGAGGACGCCATTCAGTGGCGTGCGAATTTCATGGCTCATGTTGGCAAGGAACTCACTCTTTATCTTGGCCAGCCGCTCGGCTTCGCCACGGGCCAGTTCGAGATCGGCTGTGCGCTGACTGACCAGTTGTTCCAGGTGGTCACGATAGCGGGCAATCTCTTCGTCCTTGATCCGGTGCTCGGCCAGCGCCTGACGCAATTCGGCCTCCATGGCCTTGGTTTCGGTGATATCGGCAATGAAGCCGGACCAGACGATGGTCCCGTCGCTACCTTTCTCGGGCAGCGCATTGGTCAGAAGCCATTTGATACGGCCGTCCGGATGACGAATCCGGTACTCGATGCGCCAGGGTGACAGGGTTTCGGCTGACGCATAAAGAGAAGTAAAGAAGCGTTTCGTGTCTTCGGGAAGTACCATCTTGCGAATGGAGGCCGAGCTTTTCTCGAGTTCTTCCGGTGTGACACCGTAAATTTCGGAGATCGCATCGCTGGTGAAGGGGAAGTTCCCGTCACCGTCCGGCTTCAGGCGATATTGAAAAACGACGCCGGGCACATTCGAGACGATGCGGCGCAAGCGGGTATTGTTGGCGTGCTCGGCAGCCTGAGCCTCTTCGGTAAGGATGGCATCCTGCAAACCATTGAATGCTGCGGTCAACTGCCCGATTTCGTCCATTTTCCGAACGGGCAGCGGCTGCCGGGTAATTTTCCCGTCGCGCATCTGCGTGAGCAATTCAGCGGCTTCGGTCAGTGGTTCCAGTTGCCGGCGCAGCCACCACCAACTGATCAGGCTGGCCAGCAGAGTCAGGACCAGCGAGACGAGAATCAGGTGGCGTTGCATGGCCCGGATTGGCGCAAATGCTTCTTCGGCCGGCAGGACCGACTGCATCAGCCAGCCGGTGGAAGCGATGCGTTTGCTGGACGAGAGCTCAACGACGCCGCGCGAACTGCGGGCGATGCCCGAGCCTTCGTAACCATCGATATAGCGATCATAGACTGCGTTAACGCCGGGGGGCGGGCCGGCTTTCATGACCCGGCGCTTGTCGGAGGAGGCGACAAAGACCCGGCTGCGTGGTGCCGTCACCAGGAAGTCGCCAGTGTTGCCATACTTTGCCGCACTGATTTCGTCGAAAAAATTGGGTTCAGCCAGATTGGTGACGCCGATTACGGCGCCGATCACTTTTCCGTTCGGGCCCTGAATGGGTGCCATCACGGCCATCACGGGCTGCTGGCTATGCTCGCTGAAGAGTGGGTCGCCGATGATGACACGCCCGTCGCGCAATATCTCCTGAACCCCCGCATAGTGGCTGAAATCGACCCCGCGACGCTTGATCCGCTCGGGCGTGCTGGCGAGAGCGATGCCATATTCGTCGATGACGATGATGCCCCAATTGAAAATTGTGACGGGGAGGTCGCGCTGTTCAAGGTAAGCCTGTGCCAAACCCTCTGTTCGCAGCATGGCGGGGGTGAGTTTGTCGGCAACGGACTTCGCGACGCTGAGCCGCTCACGTATCGAATGATCAATCTGGCTGGCGATCAGGGAAACGGTCGAGAATTGCTGGGCCGAGATCGTTGCTTCCATGTCGCGGCGTAGAGACTGGCTCAGGGCGAAAACTGCAATCCACAACACACTCAGGCTGACGAACAGGACGCCTATCGTCAGGCGGGTCCGCAATGAGTGCCAGTTGAAGAGCCGGAGTGATGCTTTCATTCTTCTCTCTTGAATGATGCCAGTGTGAGTTTCTTATTGAGAAATTGGCAAAACACTATTGCTCCATTGTCTCCCTTGAATCGATCGACGGCAATCAGCTTGAGGTCAGTCCTGATGGTCGAACAGGGCTTTTGCCGCGAGAATGGTGTTGGCATGAATGGTCACGGTGTCATCGATGTTACGGGCGTAGCCACCGGCCATGGCGATGGCAACCGGCGTCTGCTGGCTCAGGCAGCGTTTGAATACACTGCAGTCGCGTTCTAGCAGGCCGTCAATACTCAGGCCGAGGCGTCCCAGGCGGTCATTTTGGTAGGGATCAGCGCCGGCCAGATAGATGACGAGATCGGGACGGGAAATGTCGAAGGCGGTATTCAGTCCTTCTTCCAGGCGCATGAGATAGGCCTCATCGTTGCAGCCATCGGGCAGTTCAATGTCGAGATCGCTCTGTTCCTTCTCGAAGGGAAAACTACGGGCGCCGTGGATGGAAAAAGTGAAAATACTATCGTCGCCCCGCAGGATGCTGGCGGTGCCGTTGCCTTGATGGACATCGCAATCGACGATCAGGATTCGTTTGGCCCTGCCTTCCGCCTGCATGGCGCGGGCAGCGACAGCGGCATCGTTGAAGACGCAGAATCCCTCGCCATGGTCGCGAAAGGCATGATGAGTGCCGCCAGCCAGGTTGGCCGCAACACCCTCTGCAAGCGCAGCACGGCAGGCGCCGAGGGTGGCGCCGGCAGAACGCCGGGAGCGCTCGACCATCCCCTCGCTCCACGGAAAGCCGATGGCCTTTTGTGCCTTTTCCGGCAGTTCGCCGCAGCATATCTGCCGGATATATTCAGGATCATGGGCACGGCCCAGTTCTTCATCGCTGGCAGCGTGCGGCAAGTGAAAATCGGCAGGATCAAAGTGTCCGCTGGCCAATAGCGCCTGCCGCAGCCGGGAATATTTCTCCATCGGAAAACGATGCCCGGCAGGCAGCGGCAAGACGAAAACATCGGTGTAAAAAAGCTTCACGACCGATGTCTACAGCGAAGGCTCAGTTAAGGGCGGCCGACATCTTGCGACGGAATTCGCGGATCAGGTCGTCGTACTGCTCGCTGCCGGCAAGGGCTTCGAACAATTGCAGCATTGCCTTGCGGCCGGCGCCTTCATCGAAGGCACGGTCACGGATGACGACTTCGAGCGCGGCTTCCATGGCTTCGCGGAAACGGCTCTGGGCGGCATAGGCGCGGGAAAGATCAAGACGAACCGCATGGTCAGCCGGGTTGGCAGCCAGTTTGGCTTCGAGTTCGCTGGTGTCGGCGGCGCCGGCAGAGAGCGCCAAACGGGCGCGCAAGGCGTTGGCCCGGTCGGCTTCCTGCAGGTATTCGCCCGACAGCAACTGCCCGGCTTCATCGGCACGGCCGAGCTGGAGCAGGACATCGACGGCATCAAGCTGGATAGCCTGGTCTTCCGGCTTGGCTTTGCTGGCTTCGACCAGTTTGGCCAGGGCTTCTTCTAGCTTGCCTTCGAGAACAAGCGCAGCGGCTTCTTCACGCAGGTTGCCACCAGGGGCAGGTGGCAGGGCGATGCGATCGAGAAATTCGCGAATCTGGCCTTCGGGCAGGGCGCCGCTGAATTCATCGACCAACTGGCCCTGGAACAGTACCTTGACCGTGGGAATGCTGCGCACGCCGAAGTGCTGGGAAAGTTCCGGGTTTTCGTCGGAATTGACCATGGCGAGCAGGAAGCGGCCCTTGTATTCCTCGGCCAGCTTTTCCAGCATCGGCTTCAGAACCTTGCAGGGCTCGCACCACGGCGCCCAGAAGTCGACGACCACCGGCACTGTCTCCGAAGGAACGAGGACTTTGGGTTCAAAATCTTCAATGGAAACGTCAAAGGCAAATTGGGACATGGTGGGAGCCTGTAATAGTTAAAGTCGGGCGAATTCTACCGTTAGCTGCGGTGTGCCGGGCGACAGCAGCATAAGACGGGAACTGGAAGCCTGCTGCAGCCAGTTGGCCAAATGGTTGGGGAAATCAGGAGTGTCCGGCAAGTGGTCGTTGCAGGTTACCTCACCTATGTGGAGGCCAATCTGTCTGTTTTCAAGAGGCTCGGCGCCGAGTGCCAGCCAGTGACCTTCGGCACCACCCGGGCTGCTGTCGAGATGGGCGCACAGCACCTGGGCATAACGACCTTCTTTCAGCCAGTTGCTGGCGAGTCCGAGCAACAACGACCAGTGGGCGACGCCCTCAGTATCGAGCGGAAAGTGCATGGCCGATTGAAGGCCGGGAAGAAAGGGCTGGATCTGTGCCGCCGCGAGCGCTGGCTGGGTGGCGAGGAATTCGAAGGGCATCGGCTCGCCGGCACCGGCACAAACCTCGTCAAGCATGGCACGGGTTTCCAGGCGCGGGCCACGGGTCGATTGCCAGAGCAGGGCAGTCGGCAGGCTGCGGCGTTCTGCCGGCAGGCTCGCAAGGGCGCCCAGTAGCGCCAGTTGGGTCAAGGCGGAAGCCCGGCGCAGGGGTTTGCCAAGGGCGGCACGGACGGCAGCGGGCAGTTCTGCCGGCGCGTGTTGCTGGGTGAAGGCGGCGTTAATGTAGATCATTGGCGTTCGACGATCATCGTTGCCAGCCCCCCGCCGAAGCCGACCAGATTGAGCATGGCGCGGCTGATCCGGGCAGTGCTGCGGTCGACCGTCGGAAACAGGGCAATTTCAGGATCGGGATTGGCAAAGCCTGCCGTGGCGGGAATCTGGTTTGCTTCAAGGCAGGCGAGCAGGGCGGCCAGTTCGGCAACACCGCTGGCCCCCAGAGTGTGACCGAGGGCCGATTTGAGCGACAGCAGCGGCGGCATGGTTTGAGTGAAAACGCGGCGCAAGGCATTGGCTTCGGCAATATCGGTGCCGGGCGAACCAGCAGCCTGAAGTTTGATCAATTCAATGTCAGCCGGCGTCATCGCGGCCTCTTGCAGGCAGGCGGCCATCACTGAAGCGATCGGGCCGCCTTCTGGGTCGGGGCCGGTCATCGAATAGGCGTCAATCCCGGTATGCAGGCCGGCGATTCGCCAGCAGCCTGGCGTCGCCGAGAGATGAATAGCGGCGACTGCTTCACCAAGAACCAGCCCGTCGCGCCGGGCATCAAAGGGTCGGCAGGCGGTTGGCGAAAGCAGTTCCATCGCCGCGAAGCCGGCCAGAGTTATGTCATTGGCAAGCTCGATGCCGATCACGATGGCATCGTCGATCTGGCCGGCAGCAATCAGGCTGCGCGCCATATCGATTGCCGAGAAGCCGGAAATGCAGGCATTGGAGACGCTGACCCGTGGGCCGCTGAGTTGCATCCAGTCGGCAAGGTCACGACTGAATTCGGCATTGGCGAGGGGCAGTTCGAAAGGTGGATCCAATTGCTCGAAATGGCCGATCTGGAATGAAGATGAGGCGACGAACAGCGGTGTTTCGGGGGAAATCGAGCCCAGTTGGCCGGTGACACAACTCACCGCCTTTTGGGCCCGGGTCATCCAGCTGGCTGCATTAAACGGCAAACCGAAGTAAGGAAATTCGCGTTTGCCAAACTGGCGCGTGTCGGCCGCGTAATTCCCTGCCCACAGGGCATCGGCAACGACTCGGGGTGAATCGCCACGGGCACAAAAAAGGCCACTGGCAGCTATGTAAACCGGTCTGGTCATGCGCGCTGGGCGAGCCAGGCGTCGAGATGCTCGGCCATGTTGGCGACGCTGGACAGGATGCGGCGAGTTTCCTTGCTGTCCGGTAGACGCAGGCCGTATTTTTTCTTGATTGCCATCGAGACTTGCAAGGCGTCGAGCGAATCGAGTTGCAGCGGCGCTTCCGGGCCGAACAGAAGTTCATCATCGGTGATGCTGGCAGGGTCGCAATCCTTGTCACAGGATTCGACGATCAGGGCTTTGAGTTCGAGGCAGAGGGCAGTGTTCATGAACGGGCGGCGAGGGCGCGATGGTTGAGCCAGATAGCGGCGAGCAGCGAGAAGGCAGCAAAGGCGAGCAGTCGGGCCAGGCTGGGCAGGAGGTCGGCAAAGCTGCCGTGGCGCAGCATGACGGTATGGAAGCCTTCCAGCCCCCAAGCCATGGGTGAGAGTTCGGCCAGTTTCTGCATGCTGGCTGGCATGATGAATTTGGGCACCATGATGCCGCCGATGGCACCCATCAATATATTGCCAACGCCGCCGACAATGGTGGCCTGCTCCGAAGTCTGCGCAATGCTGGCTATGAGCAGGGCCCAGGATACGGCGGCCAGGCTGACGGCGGCTGAAACCGCCCACCAGTTGAGCAATAGCGGCAGGCTGTGGGGGATTTCCAGCGCTTCGCTGCCGAACAGCGGCACAACGAAGATGCCGACCAGCACCATCATCACCGCCTGTACCTGATTGACCACAAAGAAGGGCAACAGCTTGCCGGTCAGGATCATGTGGAAAGGCAGGCCCATGGCACGCAGGCGTTGCAGCGTGCCCTGCTGGCGCTCGATGATGAAGATGGAGGACACCGGAATGACGACGAAGAACATGGCGAAAATCAGCCAGGCTGGAACATTCTGCTGCACCGAAGAGGGCAGTCGGGCGCTCTGGTCGTTGCGTACGGCAATGCTGCGGATTTCGTCCGGCCAGTCCTTGTCGGCGTTGCCGCCGGGAATGGAGGGCAGGCCGAAGAGTTTGCCGGCGCGCTGTGTCAGTTCGTCGGCCCGCACGGCGCCGAGCGCTGCCATGATCTGGTTGCGGAAGGCGAGTTGCAGTGCCGGGCTGAGGGTTGGGTCGATCAGCAACTGCAACGGTTCGGTGGGCTGGCCATCGGACCCGGCGGGCGTCAGCAGGCGTTCGCCGAAGCCTTTCGGGAGAACCAATGCCATCGCCTGGCGCTTGGACATAACGCCCTGGCGTGCGGCATCCACGTCATTGCCGCTATCGATTCGACGGAAAGCAGCACCTTTGTCCAGCCGCTTGATCAGTGCTTTGGAATGGAGGCTCTGGTCAAGGTCGACGACAACATAGGCTGCATCAATGGTGGCACCCGGCGTAAAGGCGTCGCGCAGCGCCATCGTCATGACCAGGATGAAAATGGTCGGCATAATGAAGAGCGCCAGCAGGCCGTGCCGATCGCGGGTCAGTGCGATGGTTTCCTTGAGCCAGAGAGCGAGCAGGCGGGGTGACATGTTCAATCCCGCAAGGAACGATTGGTCAGGCGCATGAATACCTGTTCCAGATTGTGCTGGCCGAGGTTCAGGTCGCGGATGGTGCAGCCGGCGGCAGCCAATTCATCGAGCAGGCGGGGCAATGCTGCGGTGGACGGCAGTTTCAGGCAATATTTCAGCGGACTTTCGGCGACTGCCTGGTAACGGGTGCCCAGGTCTTCCGGCAGCGGTTGCTCGAGACGCAATTCAAGCAGCGGTTCCGGGCTGTGCAGAATGTCTTCCAGCGTGCCTTCGGCCAGCACCAGCCCCTGGTCGATGATGGCGATCTTCTGGCAGATGGCCTCGACCTCCTCCATGTAGTGGCTGGTGTAGATCACGGTAGTGCCGGCAGCGGGCAGGGCGGCAATCGAGTCGAGCAGAAAGTGGCGCGATTGTGGATCGACGCCAACCGTTGGCTCATCGAGCAGCAGCAGTTGCGGCTGGCCGAGCAGGCCGATGGCCAGATTGAGTCGTCGACGCAGGCCGCCGGAAAGTTGTTCGGCCCGCTTGCCAACGACCTGTTCAAGCCTGGCGAAGGCGATGGCCGACTCAATCTGCGTTTTCAGTTTTGCCCCGGTCAGGCCGAGGGCGCCGCCGAAGAAGCGCAGGTTTTCACTGACCCCGAGCATCGGGTAGAAGGCGTAATCCTGTGGCACCAGCGCAATGGCACGCGGGTTGGCGGCTCTGGTTTCGGCCAGCGTCTGGCCGTTTAATGAAATTTGACCATCTGCTGCGGTCAACAGCCCTGCAAGCAGGGAAATCAGGGTGGTCTTGCCGGCCCCGTTCGGGCCGAGCAGGCCATAAACTCCCCCGGCTGGAATTTCGAGCGAAACGGCTTGCAGCGCCGGGATGGTGGCGTCGCGATAGCGGTAGGAGATGTCTGAAATACGCAGCATTTGGGGGTTAGCGAGGACCGTGCTGTCGTTCAAACAAGCGCTTGTCCCAGACAACTTTTTCAGAAGCGGATAGTCTCAATCGGGAAGCGTCCGGATGGAAGGGATTAACCAAGGCATTCCATTCCATTCTGGCAACCACTGATGGCACCAGCAGAACGGTGCTTCTGGCTTCTTGGAGCCACTGATCGCCAAAGCCTCTTGCGGCTAAATTGCTCTCGGCATCCCATCCCGAAGGCAATGTGCTCGCTTCATGTCGCTCAATCATCACGTCATCGGGTACTTCAGCGATGATGAAGCGGTGCGTTAGCGGAATGCGGCCAATATTGGCATGCGCCAGAATCTCCAGCATGGCGCAGGCATAGCTGATCGAACCATAAATCATCTGCCGGCCGGGGCTATTCCAGCGGCCACCCACTAAGGCCGCACCGGTGCCATCCCATAACGAGTGACGCTCATCGCCAATACGAAAAATCTGCATCAAGCCGCGATGCCGTAATACAGCCGCCAAAGCAGTTCTTCAACCCGTCGTGCACCCAACTCCGTTAGCGAAACATCCAGAGGGGTCCGTCCCTGAAGCATCGAATGAGGGGTGCTCAGAAACGTCCGTGCATCCTGTGCCGAGTTCCAGACATATTCCGTCGTCGCAAAAATTCGAGCCAGACGTTCGGCGCGCTCTGATTCTTCAGCCGACAAACTCTCCCGCCGACGTTTATAGGTGGCTTCAGGAATGATGCGATACAGAAGCTGTTTGCGATCTTCAGGAGTGATGCAGATGTGATCCACACTTGCTTTCAAAGCACCTTTGGGCAGACCTTTTGACACCATTTCGTCAAGCTCTGAAAACGAGTGAGGCAGCGTTGCGAGTGCCATGACTGAAGCAATTTTTTCTGGGGTTACTAATTGCATGGCCAAGTCTCGCAAAGCATCATTTGATGCTCTTATTTTAGATCAAGTGATACTTTGTGTCAAAGATACTTACTGCTATCGATGCGAGATTATGGAATTGTTTCGAATGCATCGGGAAACCGTGGGCTGTCCCTGAGGTTTTCCCGCAGATTTCCAATTTAGATCAATTGGTTAAGATCAAGTAATGCATGCATGACACCGTTAAAACCTTCATCGCGGTGACCAAACGTTGATGGAGGTGGGCCATGCATGCAAAGGGAATTGTGAACGG
>JAUYSK010000004.1 GCA_030696345.1 Azonexus sp. | reverse complement strand
GAAGTCACTAGCATCAAGGCACCCACACCTATCGGTTGTTCAAATTTTTAAAGATCAAGCCGCGCCGTCCAAAAACGTCTGCAGCAGAGAAGAAAGATTATGAACTACTTCCATCACCCCGTCAAGCTCTTCAGCCTAACTCCTTCTCTTTACTTCCCTCTCCCAACCCGCCGGAAATCCCCGTCAGCCCAGAAGAGCTGCGCATTATATACAGACTGCTTCAGAGGTCAAGCGCGATTCGGAAATTAGTTATCTGGCCGACAACTACCGAGCCAAAAACATACTCCTGAGTCAGTTGATCTCGACGTAGGTAACTTCAACAATGTCGATTTCCCGAATACCGACCGGGCTCTGGAAACGCACGGTATCCCCTTCACGGGATTTAATCAGTGCGCGGGCAAGTGGCGATATCCAGCTGATACGGCCGCGAGCCACGTCGGCCTCATCGACACCGACGATCGTATAGATATTTTCTGCTCCATCGGCATCTGCAACTGTTACCTTCGCCCCGAAGAAAACCTGATCGTTACCACCTTGATTGAGTGGATCGACAATTTCGGCAATTTCCAGGCGCTTGGTCAGGAAGCGGATGCGACGATCAATCTCGCGCAGACGGCGCTTGCCATATATATAGTCGCCATTTTCGGAACGGTCACCGTTTGAGGCAGCCCAGGCGACAATTTCCACAACATGCGGCCGTTCCCGTTTGACTAGATGCTCAAGCTCGCTTCGCAGCCGGGCATGGCCGGCTGGAGTAATGTAATTGCGCGTTCCTGCGGGAAGGCTGGGCGAAGCTGGCAATTCTTCTTCATCTTCGCTGTCGCTCTCCCGAACAAACGCTTTGTTCATCAATAGCCGATGCTGTAATGCTCAACGTCAACACGAATAAGTTCACGGCCCAAAATGGCCGCCGTGTTTTTGGCGAACTGCTCGGCCCAAGTACGCTGTTCGCGGAAGCGCGGCTCACCGGCATATTTGGCCACGCTCAGAATACGATCAACGGCCAGAATCTTGCCCGTAGGCGTCGCGACATCGCATTCCAGAACGGTGAATTCGTGGTCAAACCACTTGCGCGCCTCGTCAGCCGCGGCACCGCCGGCAAGTTTATATTCGAATTCTTGTTCCTTGCCGAACGAGACGATTACATGATGCTGCATTTCTCTCTCCTCCCATGAACTGTTCGGGGTATTCTAGCAAAACATCGGAAGTTGTCAGGAGTTCACAATGTCTCTCCACCCGCCGAGCGCTGTTGAAATCAGCGACATTCGCGCTCAGTTGCATGAACTTCAGGTGGAGCATCGCGATCTGGATCAAGTCATTGCGCACCTGATGTCCAATCCGCCACCCGATGATTTGCTGGTTCGGCGCCTGAAAAAAAGAAAACTGGTACTAAAAGACAAAATTCTGTTGCTGGAGCAGATGCTGGTTCCGGATATTCCCGCTTAGCCTTTCGTCGGCGGAATTCGGAAAAATATCCAGTAGATACCGCCAATCGCACCAGCCACCGCCAGTTCCCATAGCACAGGGATCCACCAGACCATTCCTGCCAGCACCGCCAGCAGGGAAAGATACGCGAGTGCTTTCAGGATCAGAGGGCCAACGTGCCGATGTACCAAGCCAGTGCCGCCATTGTGGCACTGCAAGGAATCGTCAGAATCCATGCCCAGACTATCCCGCCCGCCACACCCCAGCGGACGCGCCGGGTACCACGGGTTGAACCGACCCCGGCGATGGCGCCAGTAATAGTGTGCGTTGTCGACACTGGAATACCGAGTGCGGTAGCCATGAACAAGGTAATCGCCCCACCGCTGTTTGCACTGAAACCACGCGCCTGATTTAGCTTGGTAATGCGATTGCCCATCGTCTTGACAATGCGCCAGCCACCAAACATCGTGCCCAGTCCCATTGCTGTGTAGCAGGAAAGGACCACCCAGGAAGGTGGCGCGGCATCAGATGCCTGCGAAACACCGGCCGCAATCAACAGCATCCAGATAATCCCGACTGTCTTTTGCGCATCGTTGCCGCCGTGACCAAGGCTGTAAGCCGCCGCCGAAAGCAACTGCAAACGACGGAAATACTTGTCCACCTTGCGCGGAGGTGTATGGCGGCAAAGCCAGGAAACGATCACCATGATCGTGCTGCCAATTACAAACCCAAGGAAAGGCGCAATAAAAATAAAGGCAATAATCTTCAACACACCGCCCATAACCAGGCCGCTAAAACCTACTTTGGCCACTGTTGCACCGACCAGGCCACCAATCAGCGCGTGCGACGAGGACGATGGAATGCCGTAGTACCAGGTGATGATGTTCCAGGCAATTGCTCCGATCAACGCACCGAAGATGATGTAATGATCAACAATGGACGGATCGACTGTCCCTTTGCCGATCGTTTTGGCGACCGTCAAATGAAACAGGAAATACGCCAGAAAATTGAAAGCAGCGGCCCAGATAACGGCGTGAAATGGCTTGAGGACCCGGGTTGAAACAATGGTGGCAATCGAATTGGCCGCATCGTGAAAACCGTTCATGAAATCGAACAGCAATGCAACGATGACCAGGGTTGCAATCACCCCGAAGCTCATGGTGAGATTTTCCATGGCGAGAAACCCGCTCAGGAGTTTTCGAGAACGATAGCTTCGACCGTCCCGGCCACATCCTTGCAGCGGTCAGTAACCGACTCCAGCAATTCGTACATTTCCTTGAGCTTGATCACCTGACGAACATCCGGCTCTTCGCGAAAAACCTTGGACATTGCTTCGCGCAACATGCGATCAGCGTCAGATTCAAGATTGTCGATTTCCTTGCAGTACTTGAGGATGGCTGGACCGTTGTCCATGTTGTGCAGCAGTTTGACGACGCTTTCAACCAGCCCACAGCTTTTCTCGGACACCTCGGCCAGCATTTTTGCATCGGCAGGCACGCGTTGAATGTCATAAAGCGCCATCGATTCCGCGACATCCTGAATGACATCGAGGATGTCGTCCATGCCATTGATCAACTGATGGATTTCATCACGGTCAAACGGCGTAATGAATGAAGTATGCAATTGCGCCAAGGTGTCATGCGTAATTGCATCAGCCTTGCGCTCGATGTCGTCAATCAGATCGGCATGAACAGCAGCATTTTTCGGGTCATCAACCAGCGCGGTAATCAGTGCGGTCAGCGCTGCGCCACCTTGAACAATCAGCGCACCATGTGCGTTAAACAAATCGAAATACTTGCCCTCCTTGGGCATCAAACGACCGAACATGACAGTCCTGTTAAGAAATTATTACAATTTGAAATTCTATCACGCTGCTCAAATTGACCCCTTGGCCTTTCAGCCCTCTGGCCGGCGCTTCCCGCTAAAATGGGAGATGCCCAACTTTCAACTTGATGCCGATTCATTTGGTGACCGATTCAATCTTGGCGAATTGCCATTGGCCCGCCCACCGACTGGATACGCCGTACAGATGCTTGACACCGACACCTTGCTCGACCGCGCATCGGGGACTTTCCTGCCGGTACGATCCACTTCGCTCAAAGGCCTGTTCGCGACATTTGACGAAGCCTACGCTGCCGCCCATTTGTGGGTTGATGTCCACTGCCAGACGGCTGATGAGCACCGTCTGGCGATTGTTCCGGCCAGCTTTGATCCCGTTCTTGATCGCCACGTCTTGATCTATGGCGTTCTCTGCGGTCAACCCTGATTTTCGACCTATTTTCGGAGAATACCGATGACCCCGTTCCAGCAAAACCGCCTCGGCGACACTGACTTTCTTGTGCCGGAAATCTGCCTGGGCACCATGACCTTCGGCGAGCAAACCAGTGAATCCGATGCCCACGCTCAGCTCGACTACGCGTTGGCCGCCGGCATCAACTTCATTGATACCGCCGAAATGTACGCCGTGCCGCCCCGTGCCGAGACCTGCGGCGCTTCAGAAAGCATCGTTGGCCGCTGGCTGGCCCGCCAGCAACGCGACAAGATCCTGGTCGCCACCAAGGTCGCTGGCCCGGCGCGCAGCCTGACCTGGATTCGGAATGGCCCGCCGGCCATGGACCGCAGCAACATCCGCACCGCTATTGAGGGTTCCCTACAGCGCCTGCAAACCGAGTACATCGACCTCTACCAACTGCACTGGCCCGAGCGCAACCAGCCGATGTTCGGGCAATGGCAGTTCGACCCCGCCAACGAACGCGAAGGCACATCGATTCGCGAGCAACTGGAAGCGCTCGCCGAATTAGTCAAGGAAGGCAAGATCCGCTATGTCGGCGTTTCCAACGAACATCCGTGGGGAGTCATGCAGTTCGTCAAGCTGGCCGACGAACTCGGGCTGCCGCGCATCGTATCAACCCAAAATTCCTACCATCTGCTCAACCGGACCTTTGAAACCGGCTTGGCTGAAGTCTGCTATCGCGAAAAGGTCGGGCTGCTCGCCTACTCGCCATTGGCCTTCGGCCACCTCACCGGCAAATACCTGGCCAACCCGGCCGCCCCCGGCCGCCTGACCCAGTGGCCCAGTTTCGGCCAGCGCTATACCAAACCCAATGTTATACCGGCGCTCAACGCCTATGCCGAACTGGCGCGCCGCCACGATCTGACCCTGACGCAACTTGCCCTTGGTTTCGTCCGTTCACGCTGGTTCGTCGCCAGCACCATCATTGGCGCATCCTCACTAAGTCAGCTACAGGAGACTTTGCCGGCAACGCAAACGCCAATCTCTGCCGAACTGCTCGCCGAGATCGACGAAATCCACCTGCGCTACACCAACCCTGCGCCGTGACCCGCTCACTATTCCAGGCCCTGGCGGCCGCGCTGGCAAGCTGCGAAATTGAGCAAAAAATCGCGTTGACCGCAGCAATCGAAGCTGACTGGCTAGCGGGCGAGCTGGACTGCAGCGACGAGACGGCGGTCGAACTTGTCTGTGGCCGACCACCGAAGCCAGAGCTGGTCGCCCCCAAACAGGTGCTGCAACGCAACCCGAAAAGCCCGGAGGGTCGGGCGAGATTGCTGCACGCCATCGTGCATATAGAATTCACCGCAATCAATCTGGCGCTGGACCACGCCGCCCGCTTCCGCGGCATGCCCACCCAGTATTACGCTGACTGGATCGGCGTCGCGGCGGAAGAGGCCTACCACTTCAGGATTCTGCGCGAACGCCTGCTGACGCTGGGTCATGATTACGGCGACTTCCCCGCCCATGCCGGGCTCTGGGCGATGGCGGAAAAAACCGCAAACGATGTGCTGGCTCGCATGGCACTTGTCCCTCGATTGCTCGAAGCCCGCGGCCTCGACGCCACACCGCCAATTCAGAGAAAACTGGAAGAATCCGGCGATGACGCCAGTGCCCGGGTGCTGGATATCATCCTGCGCGACGAAATCGGCCATGTCGGCCTGGGTGATCGCTGGTTCCGCCACCTCTGCAAAGCGCGGGAACTGGAACCGGAAAGCACCTATCGCCGTCTGCTTGAAGAATTCAAAGCCCCGTGGCCGCAGGGCACAATGAATGAAGCGGCGCGTCTGGCGGCAGGTTTCAGCCGCGAAGAACTGGCGGCGCTAGCCAGCCACTAACGCGGCGGCAGCCATTCCAGCAGCGCCGCGTACAACAAATCGGGATCGACCGGCTTGGCCACGTGGGCACTCATGCCTGCGGCAAGGCAGACAGCAATGTCCTCTTCGTAAGCATTCGCGGTCAACGCCAGAATCGGTACATTTTTATAGGCAGGCAATTCGCGGATTCGCCGTGTTGCCTCCAGACCATCCATGACCGGCATCTGCACGTCCATCAAGATCAGGGCGTAGCTGGAAGCTGACGCCTTGGCCAGTGCCTCGCTACCATCATGGGCAATGTCGATTTTAAGGTGAACAGCAGACAGCAGTTCTTGCGCCACTTCGCGATTGATTTCATTATCTTCGGCCAACAGAATGCGCTGCCCCGCATAGCGCTCGATCAAAAGCGGCTCCAGTTCATCGGCGCTGGGCATCTGGATTTTCGGCTGGGGTGCCAGTAGGTTGAGCAGGGTGTCGTAAAGACTCGACGCTGATACCGGCTTGGAAAGCACCGCGTGGAAACCGGCCGACTTCCAGATATCCCGACCCAACTCACTATCGTAAGCCGTCACCAGCAAATGCAGCGGGCGGTGCACCAACGCCATCCCGGCCAGTTGCGCCGCCGCCTGCATGCCATCCATGCCCGGCATACGCCAGTCGAAAAGTACGATCTGAAATGGATCACCGGCCAGATCAGCTGCAGCAATCATACTGAGCCCCGCGGCACCTCCATCCGCCTGTTCAACCCGCATTTCCTGTCGCGACAACATGTCGGCAAGCACCTGCCGCGCTTCAGTATGGTCGTCCACCACCAGCGCCCGACGCCCGCCCAGCGAGGTCAACATGGGTCGGGCCGGCATGGCACTGCCATCACGACCCAGGCATGCGGTGAACCAGAAAATACTGCCCTTTTCCGGCGTGCTATCAACACCGATCTCGCCGCCCATCATGTTCGCCAATCGACGACTGATCGCCAGCCCGAGCCCCGTTCCGCCGTATTTTCGCGTCGTTGAACTGTCTGCCTGTTCGAAAGCCATGAACAATCGTGAAATTGCCTCGGCCTCGACACCGACGCCGGTGTCGCGCACCTCAAAGCGAGCCAGCACTTGATCCGCGCGCGTTTCAAGCACATAGGCACGGATCGTGATGGTGCCGTGTTCGGTAAATTTGACGGCATTGCTGCCAAAGTTGAGCAGAATCTGCCCAAGGCGCAATTGGTCACCCTGAAATACACCCGTTAATTCGGGTGAGATATCGCGCACCAACTCAATTCCCTTGGCACTGACCCGCTCGGCAATCATGCCGCAGACGTTATCGAACACCTTATCCATGTCGAAGCTGGCATATTCAAGATTCAGTTTGCCGGCTTCAATCTTGGAAATATCCAGAATATCGTTGATTACGGATAGTAAATGCCGGGCGGCACCATCAATTTTTACCAGACGCTCAATCTGATGCGCATCCGAAAGTTCTTTGCGCAACAGATGCGTCAGGCCGACGATGGCATTCATCGGCGTCCGTATTTCATGGCTCATATTGGCCAGAAATGAGCTCTTTGACTGATTGGCCCGTTCGGCTACGTCCCTCGCCATCGCCAGCGCCTCGTTGGCTTCGGCCAGATCCTGAGTACGCTGCGCCACTTTCCCATCCAACTCCCCAGCCCATAGTCGCAGCGCCGTTGTCTGCTCACCAATGGTGTTAAGGAGATGATCGAAGAGTTCCCCCAGCCGAACCAGTTCGTCATCCCCCGGCATCTGACCAACCCTGACTGCCATTTCCCCCTCGCTCACCGAGCGCATTGCCGCCTCCAGCCGGGCCAGCGGGTTGAGGATGCCGCGCGCCAGTCGCCAGGCGATCCAGGTTGCAACAACGACCGCAACCGTCAGGAAAAAGATCAGCAGGCTGATCGCCTGCCAGCGCACGGCCGCGAACGGCGCTTCCGGAATACCCACGTAAAGCATGCCGATGCGCTGACCAGCGTAGTCAAGCACCGGCTCATAAGCAGTCATCGCCCATTGATCAACGACGAAAGCCCGTTTGATCCAGGTTTCGCCACGATCAAATGCCGCCTCCTTGACCTCTTGAGAAACGCGAGTCCCGATGGCGCGCGCCCCGCCTTCCAGCCGCACACTGGTGGCAATCCGCACATCATCAAGAAACAGCGTCACCATGCCCTGTGCGCCCAACTGGCGCAAACCGCTGGCCGAAACGATCTCCGAGAGATAATCGACAAAGCCATCATGACGGTTCAGCAGCAATCCGCCAACGACCATGCCCAGCGGGGCACCCGCCTCATCCAGCATCGGCACCGCGGTAACCACCAACAGACCGCGAAATTCGTCAATGCGCAAAGTGGGTGCCGCTTTCGGCGTATCAATCAGGCGAATATGGGCCCGCTGGGGCAAGTTGGCGGCCAAGCGAACCATTTTTTCGGGCGAAAGCACTTCCAGACCGACTAAGGGCTTGCCGGTGCGCTGAACATCCCGCACCACCGACAAATCAACATAGGGATCGCCTGCCACCAAAGACTCGCTGGCCGCCAGCACGCTGCCCTGCTTGTCGAGAATGGCAAGAAAATCGAAGCCGATATTTTCCTGTCGCGAAGCCAGCACCTCAGCCAGCGCCACGTCGTTCAGCGCGCCCCGAGCCAGGCCACGAATCCGTTTTGATTCGGACAAGCTGCGGGCGGAATCCAGTGCCTCATTCTGAATATGCAGCAGATGGCTACGCGCCATGGCCAGATCACCAGCGGCCTTGCCGAGCAGCAGACGGTCGGCGTACTCGTTACCAAAAAACAGCAACATGCCACCAAGAACCGGCAAGGCCATCAACGGCAATAGCGCCAGGCCCCAGAGTCGCAACTTCAGCGATCCCAGGCCGAAGCGCCTGACCAAAGAATTCCGCCAACCCCAATTTTTCTGAATGATGTCTCTCCCGAAAACCTCACCAACTGCCGACCCAAGCGGCCTTGAGGCTCGATTTGGCAGCGGCCCGATGATGCGCCAAAGTGCCCAAATCGGCAAATCTGCCCCTTGCCGGGTTCTCGGCAGGGCAAAAATGGAGTAAACTAATAATATCAATGCGTTGATGCATCGCCCGCAGGTCTTTCGAAGCAGCCCCCGTCGTTCTCGTTTGCAGGTTCTCCTCATTGATTCGCCCCCGGCATGGCTGCATCGGGGAACTCAGGCCGCCCGACCTTCGGGCCAATCCGTCGCAAGCCATAACAAAGCCTAATAGCGACGATGAAAGGAAACAGCATGTCATCAACAGAGGCCACCAACGCTCTGAGCTTTGCCGATCTCGGCTTAAGCGCATCACTTCTCAAAACTTTGACTGATATCGGCTACGAAACCCCGTCGCCGATCCAGGCTGAATGTATTCCCGTCCTCCTTCAGGGCCGCGACCTGATTGGTCAGGCACAAACCGGTACCGGCAAAACCGCCGCGTTTGCCCTGCCCCTGATGGAACAGATTGACGTCAAACTGACCAAGCCGCAGGCGCTGGTTCTGACGCCGACGCGCGAACTGGCCATCCAGGTTGCCGAGGCGCTGCAAAGCTACGCCAAGAACCTGCCCGGCTTCCATGTGCTGCCGATCTACGGCGGCCAGAGCTACACCATCCAGCTCAAGCAATTGTCACGCGGCGCCCACATCGTTGTCGGCACCCCGGGTCGCGTCATGGACCATATCGAGCGCAAGACGCTCAACCTCGACAACCTGAAAACACTGGTTCTCGACGAAGCTGACGAAATGTTGCGCATGGGTTTCATCGACGACGTCGAATGGATACTCGAACGCACTCCGGCCCAGCACCAGACCGCGCTGTTTTCGGCCACCATGCCGGAACAGATTCGCCGTGTTGCCCAGAAGTACCTGGTCGAGCCGCGCGAAATAAAGATCAAGTCGGCCACCGCCACCGTTGCTGCGATCCGTCAGGTTTACTGGCAGGTCAGCGGCATGCACAAGCTGGATGCATTGACCCGCATCCTCGAAGTTGAAGAAAATTTTGACGCCGCCATCATCTTCGTGCGTACCAAGAATTCAACCGTCGAACTCGCCGACAAGCTCGCCGCCCGAGGCTATGCCGCTGCCGCGCTGAGCGGTGACCTCAACCAGCAGATGCGCGAACGCGTCATCGAGCAATTGAAGTCAGGCGCCCTCGACATCGTTGTCGCCACCGACGTTGCCGCTCGCGGCATCGACGTGCCGCGTGTCAGCCACGTCGTCAACTACGACATTCCCTACGACACCGAAGCCTATGTGCACCGTATCGGGCGCACGGGTCGTGCTGGCCGCACCGGTAACGCCATCCTTTTTGTTGCTCCGCGTGAAGTCAGCATGTTGCGCAGCATCGAGCGCGCTACCCGCTCGCCGATTGCCCCGTTGACGCTGCCCAGCCGCGCCGATGTCACCAACAAGCGCGTTGCCGACTTCAAGGCCAGCGTCGCCGAGGTACTGAACGCTGAAGGCCTCGACTTCTTCGCCAACATCGTTTCGCAGATTGCTGAAGAGCAGAACGTCAGTGCCGAGGAAGTCGCCGGAGCATTGGCCATGATGGCTCAGAAGGGCAAGCCCTTGCAGATTCCGGGTGAAGACCCGGTGGCCCGCCCGATGCCTGCCGGCGACAGCCGTCGCCCGAGCAGTTTCGCCGAACGTGAGCGCAAGCCGCGCTCGGACGAAGGCCGTCCGCGTTTCGAAGATCGCGCCAGCAAGCCACGCACTGAGAGCAGCAGCGACAGCCGTCCGCGCTTTGAAGACAAGCCGCGCCGCGCCGCCCCGGTCGGTGACATGGTGCGTTACCGCATCGATGTGGGCCGTGATCACGGCGTCCAGGTCAAGGACATCGTCGGCGCCATCGCCAACGAAGCCGGCATCGAAAGCCGTTTCATCGGTCGCATCGCGCTGTATGACGAATCGAGCACGATCGAACTGCCGGCCGGCATGCCCAAGGAAGCCGACAACGCCCTGAAACGCACCCGTGTTCGTGGCGTGCCGATCAACATGCGGCCCGATGAAGGTCGGCCGGATGGCGCGGTTGAACGGAAGTTCGACGGCGAACGCAACGCCGATGGCGAACGCAGCTTCAAGAAAAAGAAATTCGGCGACCGCTAATCCAGCAAGCCTCCGGAAACACAAAGCCACGGCGTGACCGTGGCTTTTTTACGCCCTGAGCTCAATCGGCAGAAACATTGCCCCACGTGGCTATTGGCAAACGATCAGATATATCCGGCCAACTTATGCCTCATCGATCAGAACCCAGTGGTTGTCCACCGCCATTTTCTCCGGCCAGGGCAACAAGGCCGGCTTGGCGCTCGGGTGCCAGCGAACCAGTCCCAAGGCCGTTGCCACAAGCACACCGCCGCCCGGATTTGGCCCATCCCAACCGGTCAGCGCGTAAGCTTCCTGCAATTCGACGATCCGCGACAGCTTGTCCGGCTGGCCCGGATGCCACAACTGGGCCAAACCAACCTGATTGCTGGAGAGCGCAAACCCGCCGTTGTATGCGGGGGCAATATCGCCAGCGTAGCCGGCGCCATCGCTGAGCCGGTTCGGCATAGTCAGTTGGTCGCCATCCAGCACTGCCAGAATCGGCGCAGCTGCACGTGCAACCGCATCATCATGTTCGGCCTGCATGGCGATGCCAAGATAGGTTTTATCCGCCTTCGGCCAATAGCTCCAGGCAAGATGCCGCAAACTAAGCCGTCGGTCGTCCGGCCTCCATTGGCGCAGCAGGCGGCCGCTCTGGCCATCCAGGCGAACCAGCGATGATTCCATCCGATGCAGATCGTATTTTTTGTCAGCGGGCGTTCGGAGAATGCCACCATTGGCAATCATCAGATGACCATCCTCATCAAGCAACAACTGATGCGGCTCCAGCCCCTGACTATCCCATTCGTCAATTTTTTTCAGGCTGCGTCGGTCGCGAACGCCGATGCGGCCGCGACCGGTCGCGATGTCGGTTTCGGTGGTGTAAATCACATCGCCACGCTGGCTGATGATGGCATGCCCGTTCAAGCGAGCGCCGGACTTCTCGTCAGCCAGATTGATTTGCTGCATCACCTGTCCATCGCCATCACAGCGCATCAACCAGGCCCCGGGGCGGACACCGATTACCAGCAGGCTGCCATCCGCTTCCGGCAACAGACCATGCGGCCTTGTTGGCAGCGGCACGGCGTGGCTGATCAGCATTTTTTTCTGCGCCCAGTCCGCAACCAGAACGCCCGCGTAATACGCGTCACCCGGATTCGGTCCTCGCCAGGCCGCAGCAATCGAGGCGCGCTGCGGCGCATTGCCATCAGTACTCCAAGCCAGGCTTGCCTGCGGCATCGCAGCGAGCGCCCCACAATATTTCAGAAAGCTACGACGATTCATTTCCAGCATGATTTCTCCTGTAAGGCAGCGAATCGAATGAGTGCTGCGGTCAACGTCGATTTTTGGGCAAAAACCAAAACGCCATCTCGGTGGCCACGCTCGCCGGCACAGGCCGGGAGCGTTTGAGTCGCGGCAAATCAGAATTTATATTCGGCACTCAGAATGAACCGCCGCGCCTGGCCAACGTAGGTGAATCCGCCGTTGTCATAAATTGCGTCGTAGTAGAGCTTGTCGAATACATTCTGGATGTTCAGCTTGATCGTGTAATTCGCTTGCTCATAAGCGACCATGGCATCCCAGCGCATATAGGACGGCACCCAGTTCGGATTGAATGCCGCCGTTCCGGTGGGTGCGCCGCCATAGCGCTTGCTCTTGTACTCCATGCCACCGCCCACCTTGAACCCCTGCGGCAACTGGTAAGTGCTCCACAGGTTGAAAGTCTGCTTCGGTGTATTGCGGGGCATCTGCCCGATGAAATTCGGGTTGCCGTTGCCGGGGGCTACTTCGAGAATCTCGGCATCAATCAGGGAGATGCCGCTGAACACTTCCAGCTTGTCGGTCACCCGCCCGGCGAGCTCGAGTTCGATGCCATTCGATTCCCGCTTGCGGGTCAGAATGGAGGACGTCGATTCAAGATCGGTGTTGCGCTCCCAATCCTTGACCGCGTGGTACAGCGCGGCACGGAAAGCCAGATCGCCGTCCAGGAGCAACCATTTTCCGCCGAGCTCGGTCACCTTTGAGCGCTCGGCGGGATACTGGCTACCGGACAATTGATAGAGATCCGCGGTCGGACTGAAGGAATCGCTCCAGCCAAGGTAATAGTGCTGAGCCGGACCAGGCTGCCAGGAGAGCCCGGTACGGTAGCTGTTCTCGCCAAAATCCCCGCGATAATTGATCGAACCACCTCCGGAAGGAGACTGATAGGCCGAACGCATCTCGTCGCGACGAATACCGACCGTCATCTTCCAGTCCGGAACGAACTCCAGCGTATCCTGAACATAGGCGCTGAAGGTGTCACCGTTATAGGTGTTTGGTGCAGCCGAGGTGTAGTGGCCGGATTTGTAGGCCGGCCGGGTTGCCGTACCGAGATTCTGCAAGGCCCAACGTTTCGAATCTTCCTTCAGATATTCGACACCGGTGACCAGCTCGTTTTGCATGCCGAACAGGGAAAAGCGCGTATTCACGTCACTCTGCAGAACGAAATTGTCGGTATCAAACTCCCGGTTCTTGGCTTGACTCGACCGGCTATTGGCTGTCGGCGCCCCACCTTGTGGCGCAACCGCCCAATAGGACCGGTGATAGTTGGAAGCTCGGACAACGGTTCGCCAATGCGTATCGGGAGAAATTCTGAATAGATAATTCAGCGTTGAGATATTGGTCTGGCTTTCATCGAAATTGCCGCTGACGCCCCAGTAATCGCCAGCCTTGGCATAGGCTTCATTCGGGCGCTTGGTCGCAGCATTGAAAGGAACGCCAAAGTCGGGGCGGTCGTTGGTTTGCAGCCAGAAGTGGCTCAAGGTCACTTCGTGGTCCGTTCCCAAGCCGAAAGAGAGGCTCGGGGCAAATCCCTGACGGTGGATTTCCGGCGTCGTTCCGGAAATCGGGTTGGCGCGGGCGCTATCTTCGTCGCGACTCATCATGTTGAGCCGGAAGGCTGTCGTCTCACCAATCCTCTGGTTCAAATCAGCCTTGGCCTCAAAGAAACCATCGCTACCGACACCAAAGCCCACTTTGCTTCTGCCATACAGCATCGGCGTCTTGCTCACCTGATTTATCACGCCACCGGCCTGACCGCGACCGAACAGCATGGCCGCTGCGCCACGCAGGACATCCACCTGTTCAAGGTTGAACACCTCGCGGTTGTACTGGGCCGTATCGCGAATGCCATCGAGATACATGTCGCCAAAGGTGTAGAAGCCGCGCAGCATCATGTTGTCACCCGAGCGGCCGCCCTCGGCGGCGTTGAAAGACAGGCCGGAGACATTGCGCAGCGCCTCGCGCAGCGAATTCGCCTCCTGCTCTTCCATCAGCGCACGGGTAATCGTCGTGATCGCCTGCGGCACGTCGTGCGGATCCTGCATCACCTTGCCGACACGGGTTTTCGTGCCCAGATAGCGATCCTTCTGCTCGGCGGTCGCCTTGACGGTGACCGGTGCCATCGTCTGTTCCTCGGCAGCGGAAACATCCGCCACGCCGAGTATGCCGGCAACAACCGCTGCCCCCAGCGGCAACAAGCCGGCTTGTCGCCCGCCACGGAACGGTGCTGGCGATATCCCTCGCCCCTGAAAATTTGCATAGTTATTTTTCACAAGCAGTCCTCTGTCGAGTCAGAAATGGCTGGCTGGCATGGAGGCTGGCTTGCCGAACAAAAAATGTTCGAGGGGTAAGCAGTCGGATAAAACCCCGCGGAGACGCCCTCTGGAACGCACTTCGAAACATGGCGGGCAGAAAAACGGCTGGCTAGTCGATCAACGTAGATGCGAATGTATCGCATCTACAACAACATATCAATATAATTGCGAATAATTCTCAACCGCGATTGACAGCAATTCTTAACTACACGAAGATGCGATCAATTCTTGTTTACATCAGGTGATACCCGTGAGTCTTCAGCCAAAATCCAACCAGCCCACTCCGCTCCCCGAAAATCCCGAAAACCGCCCGCGGATCGATAGCGAAATGATTCTTGGTGGCGCCACGGCGGTCGAAATCGACCATGCCGGCCAGCGCTACCTGCTGCGCGTGACGCGCGAAAACAAGCTGATCTTGACCAAGTAGCCCAAGCATCCAAGAGCAGCCATGAGCTACACCCTATCCCGCCCTTCACCTTTCCAGCGCAGTGGCCTGCTGACAGCGGTCGTTGGCCTGCATGTCGGCATTTTTCTGCTGATTCTGGCAGCCAAAACGGTCGTGCCGCAGATCATGGAAATCCCGCTGGTCGTTGATCTGCTCGAAACGCAGGAAATCAAGAACGAATCAGTGGCCAAGCCCTTGCCGTTGGCCAAGCCGGTGCCGGTCAAGACACCGCAGACGCCTGCGCCCAAGGCCGCCATGCCGGTCGTCGAAGCCACCCAGAGCAATCTTCCGGCCCCCTCTGCCATCATCGCCGCCCCCGCCGAAACCAAGCCGGCAGCCGCAGCCGCCGAACCGGTCAGCCCGGCCCGCTTTGACGCCGATTACCTGAAGAACCCCGCCCCGACCTACCCGCCGCTGGCCCGCCGCATGGGCGAAGAGGGCAAGGTCTTGCTGCGCGTCCTGGTCAATGCCCAGGGCACGGCCGACAGCGTCGAGATCAAGACCTCCTCGGGCAGCGAACGGCTCGACGATTCCGCCCGAAGAACCGTTCGTAACTGGAAATTCATTCCGGCCAAACGCGGCGATGCCGCCGTTCAGAGCTGGGTACTGGTCCCCATCATTTTCAAATTGGAGCAATAAAAATGCAGGAAAACGCTTTCGGTTTCGCTCACCTGTGGGCCAGCGGCGACAGCATTTCGCACGCCGTCGCCATCATTCTCGCCATCATGTCGGTCATCAGCTGGTACCTGATCCTGGCCAAGGCCGTCGATTGGTGGATGGTGCGCCGCGCCGCCAAAGCCCTCGGCGCCTTCTGGTCGGCAAGCAGCGTCAGCGACGGCATCGCCCTCCTCAACCAGGCCGGCGCCAACAGCCCTTATGCCCAGCTGGCGACACAGGCCAATGGCTGCAACAACGATTGCGAAGCCGCCCCCGGCCGCCTCGCCTCGCGTTTCGACCCGGCTGAACAGATGGAACGCGCCCTGCGCCAGCAGCTTTCAACGACGCAGGCCAGCATGGAAAATGGCCTGACCCTGCTCGCCACGACCGGCGCCACGGCACCTTTCGTCGGCCTGCTCGGCACCGTCTGGGGGATCTACCACGCGCTGATCGCCATCGGCCTCTCCGGTCAGGCGGCGCTCGAAAAGGTCGCCGGCCCGGTCGGTGAGGCGCTGATCATGACCGCCGCCGGCCTCGCCGTCGCGCTGCCCGCCGTCTTCGCCTACAACGCCTTCACCCGCGCCAACCGTGTCATCCTGGCCGACCTCGACGCCTTCGCCCACGACCTGCACGCCTTCTTCACCGTCGGCAAGCCGTTTGTCGCCAACAGCGCGCAGATTCACCCGATGCGGGCGCGCGTCGCGACGGAGGCGGCATAAATGGCCATGGGCAGCTTCAATGCGCAGAACCACCAGATGCCGACGGCGGAAATCAACATGACGCCACTGGTCGATGTGATGCTGGTTTTGCTGATCATTTTCATCATCACCGCGCCGCTCATGACGCATCAGGTGCCGGTCGACCTGCCGCGCGCGTCAAGCACGCCGTCGCCGGAAAAACCGCTGACGCTGCAAGTCAGCATCGACGCCGACAACCACGTTTTTGTGGCTTCCGAGGCCGTCGACCGCAGCATTCTCGAAACCCGTTTCCGCGAAGCCGTGGCACAGGACGCCAAGGTCGAAATGCACCTGCGCGCCGACCGCGCGACGCGCTACGAAACGGTCGCCGAAACGATGAGCGCCGCTCGCCGGGCCGGGCTCACCAAGATCGGCTTCGTCACGCAGCCAGGCCAGGGAGCGCAATGAGGGCGGTGGCCAGCCACTCATCCACAACGTTCACGGCACGTATCGCGGTCAATTTCTAGAATCCTCAGGGAGGGGAACATGAAATATCAACACCATCTGACACCACTGGTAGCGGCGCTGTCGCTGGCCTTTTCGGGCGCCGCCATCGCCGACAAACAACTCGGCGAGGTCACCGTCAGCAGCGGCAGGGCGGTAGGCTCCAAGCCCGTGCTGCGTGACGAAATCATCGCCACCGAATCGCTGGGCGCCCGCGAACTTGAAAAAACCGGGGCCACGATGCTGACCGAGGCCCTCGACAAGCGCCCCGGCATCTCCATGCAGGTCGAGTGCTCGATCTGCAACGTGCGCAATGTCGTCCTCAACAACCTGCCCGGCCGCTACACCACGCTGCTCATCGACGGCATCCCCATTTTTTCGTCGGTATCGACGGCCTACGGCCTGGATAGCGTCAGCCTTGGCGGTCTTGAGCGCATTGACATCTCGCGCGGCGCCGGCACCAGCCTGATCGCCCCCGAGGCATTGGCCGGATCGGTCAATATCGTCACCCGCCGCCCGACCAAGGATGAATTGCTGATCAACCAGCAATTCGGCTCGTATGGCCACATGAACACCAACCTGTTCGGCGCCAACGCTTTCCAGGGCGGCGCCCTGACCGCGAACTTCAATCATAACCAGCATGACACGGTTGATGGCGACGACAACCGGATTTCCGAATACACCAGCTACAAGCGCAATCTGGGCGGCATCGGCTTCTTCGTCGACGATCTCGGCGGCTTCAAGATCAGGGGCCGCCTCGACATCGTCGATGAAAAGCGCATGGGCGGCGCCATGGGTAGTGACTACAACGGCGTCAAGGCCAACGGCAGTGGCAATCCATTCGACTGGAGCAAGGGAAAGAACGGTTCGCCTTATGCCGGCGGCTGGATCGTCCCCGATACTGGTCTTCCCCAAAACTACACCGATGGCCTGGCCGGCATGTCCGAGATCATTTTCACCGACCGCAAGCAGTTCGTTTCCAGCGCCACCCACAAGCTGGGTGACGGAACCATGCGTTTCGCCGTCGGTTATGCCAAACACAAGCAGGACTCGTTCTACGAGAAGGCCATCTACAAAGCTGACCAGGCCCAGTATTACCTTGAGGCCAGCACCCAGCAACCGCTCGGCGAAACACTCTTGACGACCGGCGTGACCTATCGTTACGAAGATTTGACCAGCATCGGCACCGATGCCAGCGGCACACCAAACGACGGCATAGACAATTACAAGTACCGCACGCCGGGTGTTTTCCTGCAGGGTTACCACAGCTTTCTGGAGGGCGTGGTAGAGGTCAATGGATCGGTGCGCTACGACAAACACAATGTCTTTGGCGGCATCACCAGCCCGCGCTTCAACGTGCTGTGGAACCATAACCATGAACTGAACAGCCGCTTTGCCGTTGGCCGCGGATTCCGTGCCCCGACCTCGTTCTTCGAGCAGGACCACGGCATCCTCGACACCACCCGCATCGTGCGCCACATCGACAAGGCTGAAATCTCCGACAACGCCTCCTACGCGCTGTCCTACGCCGAAGATCGGCTGGCCTGGGTGGGTTCCCTGAATTACAACCGGATCAAGAACATGGCCCTGCTCGATTCGGGCGCCACTGATCCGCTGACCGGCGATCCCATTACGCTATTTACCTCCGCCCAGAAGCCAGTCACCGTCATTGGCGGCGACCTGATTGTCACCTACAAGCTGACGCCGAACCTGGAAACGACCATCGCTGCCGAGCATTTCAAGTACGACTTCTCGGAAGCCGGCACCCTCGCCTTCGCTCGTCCGGAAACCAGGGCCTACCTGCGCCTCGACTACGAAAGCGGACCGCTGACCGGCATGCTGCGCGGCACTTGGACAGGCCCGATGGATCTCGCCAAGTTCTACGACTACGCCAACAACCCGCGCTACAACTTCGACGGCACCCGGAAGATGGACAAGAGCCCGGACTACTGGATGGTCGATCTACGCGGCGAATACCGCCTGAACAAGCAGTGGTCGACCTTCCTCGGCGTCGACAACGTCTTCGACTTCAAGCAATCCGACAAGGAAAGCATGCTCTGGGTCGACGGCAGCGGCGCCATCGACGTCACCCAGATCTGGGGCCCGAACCGTGGCCGCTTCATTTACGGTGGCGTCAAATTCGCCCTGTGACCCACTTCGGAAACAAGGCTCTGTTGCCAAGCCTCGCCCTCTGGGCGGGGCTTTTGGCCAGCGCTGCGGTCAACGCCGAAAATCAGGCAAAAACAGAACTCGATTTCGAGCTGTCGGATGGTCGCCAGTTCATCCAGCTATCGCGCCTGCCGGCCCAAACCACGGTCGTCAATTTCTGGCGCGCCGACTGTCCGCCCTGCCTGCGAGAAATGCCGGCCCTGGCCGCACTCGCCCGTAGCGGCAAGGTTCGCGTCATCACCATAGCCCTGCAAAAACCGGCCGAAACACTCAGCGCCCCCAGCGCCATACAGGCCGCATTGACCCCGCCCATGCACGTGTTGCACGGCCCCAGCGAGCCCCGCGGTTTGCTCGCCCGCTTTGGCAACCGGGTCGGCGCATTGCCGCACACGCTGGTGCTCGACAAACAACGTCGCCCCTGCACCCAACGCACCGGTGAAATCACCGCCGACTGGCTTGATGAAGCCGTCGCCAACTGCGCCAAAGCGGAAAAAACATAAGCAGCGTCCTCACCACCAAGGGCCCAAGACGCCTCGCCATCCCCCACCAGCCCGAACGCCTGAACCAGACGCTGCAGCACGCCGGATTTGCACCATTCCACGGTCAACCCGAAAAAATGGCCAAAATTGAAATTCGCGGCCAAACACCTTTTAGTCAGCAAAACGAAAAGCCGCCTCACCAGCCATCGCCCACCTTTTGAATGGCATAATCAGCCGATTACAAAAGCATAAGGGGGCGGCCTTGGCTGCGCTGATACCGGCAATCGGCACCTGCGTGTCGAACATGACAGGCGGTGAGCGGCGGCTGGCATACCGCCTCGAACAAAAGCTCGAAGACGACTGGCTGCTCTGGTACGACGTCCCCCTCGGCCCGCGCAACGTGCATCCCGACTTTGTCGTCTTCAACCCGCGGCGCGGCGTGCTGGTGCTGGAGGTCAAGGACTGGAAGCTCGACACCATTCAGGAAATCGACCGGCAGAGCGCCAGCATCTTCACCGCCAACGGCCTAAAACGCGTCGCCAACCCGCTCGAACAGGCCCGGCAATACGCCCACGAAGTCAGCAACCTGCTGCAACGCGACCCGCAATTGACCATCAATAGCGGACGAATGCAGGGAACGCTGCTCTTCCCCTGGGGCTACGGCATCGTCCTCGCCAACATCAGCCGCAAGCAATTCGATAGCACCAACCTCGGCGAAGTCATCGAAAGCCATCGCGTCATCTGTCAGGACGAAATGACCGAAAGCGTCGATGCCGAAGCGTTTCAGGAACGGTTGTGGGGCATGCTGCCCTTTGCCCGCAGCGTACCGCTCGCCCTGCCGCAGATCGACCGCATCCGCTGGCATCTGTTCCCCGAAATCCGCATCGCCGCGCCGACACAAAACGGCCTGTTCGACGATCAGGAACCGGAAATCCCTGACATCGTCCGCGTTATGGACCTGCAGCAGGAACAACTCGCCCGCAGCCTCGGCGAAGGCCACCGCGTCATCCACGGCGTCGCCGGCAGCGGCAAAACCCTGATCCTCGGCTACCGCGCCGAACACCTCGCCAAAGTCTGCGCCCGGCCGATCCTTATCCTCTGCTACAACCGCACCCTGGCCAGGCGCCTGAGCCGCACGATGGATGCCAAGGGGCTGGCCGACAAGGCGCACGTCCACACCTTCCACCAATGGTGCCGCGCCCAACTCGTCGCCTACAACGCCGGCCTACCGGAAAAAACCGGCGACGACAATTTTTACGCCGCAGATCTGGTCGACCGCATCATTCGCGCCGTCGACGCCAACATCATCCCGGCCGGCCAGTACGACGCCGTGCTGATCGACGAAGGCCACGACTTCCAGCCCGAATGGCTCAAACTCGTCGCCCAGATGGTCAACCCGAACACCAATTCGCTGCTCGTCCTTTACGACGACGCCCAATCCATCTATGGCCGCGAAAAGCGCGGCAAACTCAGCTTCAAGAGCCTCGGCATCCAGGCCCAGGGCCGCACCACCATCCTCAAGATCAACTACCGCAACACCCAGGAAGTGCTCGAACTGGCCAGCGGCATCGCCAGCGAACTGCTCAAACCCAGCGCCTCGGACGAAGACGGCGTCCCGCTCGTCGCCCCGATCAGCGCCGGCCGCCACGGCCCGAAACCCCTGCTCATCAAGCTGCCGAGCATTCAGGAAGAAGCCGACTACATCGCCAAGCACCTCAAGGAAGCCCACAAAACCGGCACCCCGTGGAGCGACATGGCCGTCATCTACCGCGACTACGGCATCGGCAAACCAGTGCTCGCCACGCTAAGAAAAGCCGGCATCCCGGTGACGTATCAGGACGACATCACCTTTGCGGAAAAGGAAGACACCGTGAAGTTCCTGACCATGCATAGCTGCAAAGGGCTGGAGTTTCCGCTGGTGGCGATACCGGGGGCGGGGCGGGCGGTGGATGAAGGGCGGAAGGATGAGGAGGCCCGGCTGTTGTATGTGGCGATGACGCGGGCGACGCGGGAGTTGGTGGTGGTTGGAGATGAAACCTGATGCAGGTTGTGACGAATCAGAATATACAAATAAACGTTTTCTTAATTATTAAATTTTAAGTTTTAAATTCCATTAAAAGGATATCCAATGATTGAAGAAAAAATAACTGTCGTCGACGTACCTACTGATGAGCAAGAAGATTATTACAGCGACGACGACCTATTCAAGATTTCATCATGGGGCGCAGATTTAAGTTTTCGCGAACTTATTTCGCGATACGACGAAGATGAATTAGTTAAGCCAGAGCTTCAACGAAACTATGTATGGGATAAAACTGAAGCATCGAGATTTGTTGACTCCGTTCTTCTGGGCCTTCCAGTCCCCAGCATTTTTCTAGCCAAAACAAAAGACGAGAAACTGCTAATTATTGATGGTTACCAAAGATTTATGACCGTCAGAGACTACGTGAAAGGAATATTTTCGAAAGACAAGTCAGTCTTCAAACTCTCAAGAAGCGACAAAATCCATGAGCGTTGGAGAGGAAAAGCTTTTCTAGAGCTATCAGAAGACGAACAGAGAAAAATTCGAAACACGACAATTCACGCCATAATTTTTATGCAGCAGCATCCTGTTAATGGTGACACGAGCCTTTATCAGGTGTTCGAGAGGATTAATTCGAGCGGCAGAACACTACTACCTCAAGAAATCCGAAACTGCATTTACCAAGGACCAATTAATACTCTTCTGTTTGAGCTTAATGCCAACAAAAACTGGCGATCCCTTTGGGGGTCAGAATTTCCCGATGAAAGAATGCGCGATCTTGAGCATATTCTTCGGTTTTTCGCTCTTTCTGATGAAATTATTCTGTCCTCGGACAAAGCCCCATCTAGAATTTCGCTTAAAAAATACCTGAACCAATACATGGACTCGGTCAATAAAATTGATTTAGTAGAAAACTTAAGAACAAGATTCGAAATGACCATTCGGTTTATTCATGAGCATTTCGGCAACAGTGCATTTCATAATTTATCGCCAACGGGAGAAGGGAAGCTAGTCCCCAGTTTTAGCCCAACATTATTTGATTCGGTAATGATCTCTGCCGACGCAGCGACAAGAGGAGGCATTGGGCAATTCAAACCAGGCGAGTTAGAAGCTCGACGAATAAATATTTTGAAGGGCCCTGAGTACCAAAAACTTCTTTCACAAGAAACAATGAGGGTTCCAAACATAAGGAGCAGGGTATCGCAAATGTTTATTGCTCTATTTGGAGTTGAAATGCAATGAACAACAAGAATGCCAAGAAAATTCTTGATGATTGTCGTACGGAGCTTAATGGGATATCTGCGCTACTCACAGGGTTAGGAGATGGCGCTAACCCAACACCTTACATAAAAAAATATGCCGTAATCCGTGCTACCGGAAGTATTGAAACTGCTTTCAAGCAAGCGATTGCAGACAAAATTGACAAGGATAGTCACGTACAGGTCAAAAATTTCATAAAGAGAAAAGTTCGGGATTCGTCATGTAATCCCAAATTAGGCATAATCGAAAATATGCTCTCGGAATTTGATGATCGGTGGCGCGCTAGGTTCGATGAACAGATGGCTCTTGACGACAAACCCCGACTTAAAGGCGCACTTACGGCTTTGGTTGATGCCCGAAACGAATTTGCGCATGGCGGAAGCCCCAACCTGCCAATTGAAACAACCTTGATTTATTTTAACGACGCTGTCCGGGTCATCGAAATACTAGATGCGGTCGTCCATCACGACTATGAGTCAGACTGAAATCAAAAAACAAATAGGGGTCACAAATCAATCGGGGACAGACCCTGAGGTTTTCCCGCAGATTTCCAATTTAGATCAATTGGTTAAGATCAAGTAATGCATGCATGACACCGTTAAAACCTTCATCGCGGTGACCAAACGTTGATGGAGGTGGGCCATGCATGCAAAGGGAATTGTGAACGG
>JAUYSK010000022.1 GCA_030696345.1 Azonexus sp. | reverse complement strand
AATGACTCCAAATTCTTCACGCTTCGAAAAAAACAAGCGCTTATCTTGCTGGTTGCGGGGGCAGGACTTGAACCTGCGACCTTCGGGTTATGAGCCCGACGAGCTGCCAACTGCTCCACCCCGCGTCCGTCAGAGGGGCGCATTATCCAGACGCCCCCATAGCCTGTCAAGAACAATCTCGAAAACAGGCTATTTATTTTCCAGCCACTCTATAAGTGATGACCATTGTTCGACATCGCGGCGATGTTTTGCGCGTGGCGGATCGAAAACTGTCGCCCCCGCAGCCGCCACGTTGACGTAATTCTGCGTGTTACGAATGTATGCCACGATAGGGATGTCGAAATGCTTCAGGAACTCTTCCAGCATCCCGGCCGCCTTGGTGCGTGGATCAACGCGCATGGCAACAATTCCCACTTTGGTACGCTGACCGCGAATTTCGTTACGAATGGAATTGAGAAAATCCTCTGTTGCCGCCATATCAAACACTGAAGGCACGAGTGGCACCACTACCTTATCAACAGCCCGCAAATAATCGGTGAGTTTGTAGCCCTGCAATCCTGCTGGCGCATCGACAACTACCCAGTCGGCCTCCCTGGGTAAATTGAGCACAAGCTGATTCGCCGCAAAGTATCCCGTCACCGGGGGCAAGGCCTGGTCGCGAAAGGCCATCCAGCGCAAGGCCGACTGTTGACGATCAAGATCGCACAAGGTGGTTTTTTTACCCTGATTTGCAAAATAACCAGACAGATTTGTTGCCAGCGTGGTTTTGCCTGCCCCGCCCTTTGGATTCGCCACTAAGACTGCACGCATACCACCTCCCTTTATATTTGCCGTCGCATTATATTCGGCGCGCTCAACGACGTCATAGATGCATAGAATATTGGCTTTCATACGAGCAGTTCATCATGGTCACCAAAGTTGCAAGCGATCGGCAGGGCATTCAATCCATAGAAGTGGGGTTTCGACTATTGCGGGTGCTGGCTGCCACCAATCGCCCCATGATGTTGCGCGACATCGCAAAAGGCGGGGGCATGCCGGCGGCGAAGGCTCATCGTTACATGGTGAGTTTTTTACGCATTGGAATCGTCGAGCAGGATGCTGGCACCGGCCGCTACGACCTTGGCGCTTACGCGCTGGAATTGGGACTCTCGGGATTGGGGCGCCTTGATCCGGTTCGACTTTCAGGGCCGATACTCGAAGCTCTTTGCGAAGAAATTCAAGAGACCGTCGCCTTGGCCGTCTGGGGAAATCGCGGCGCAACCATCGTGCGAATTGTCGACTCCGGTTCACCGGTAACCATTACGTTGCGCCCGGGCACTGTACTATCGCTCTATAAATCTGCCACCGGACGGGCATTTTCGGCGTTTTTCCGTTCGCCGTATCTCAAAAAACTGCTCGACGAAGAGTTGAGAGAGATCGCCGACTCAAGTCAGACCGCCATCACCACGGTGCGGCGCCAACTGGAAAAGACCCTGACCGACATCCGGTCACACGGCATTTCCCGGGCGACGGGGAGCCTGACACCCGGCATCAACGGCTTCAGTGCCCCAGTTTACGACCATACCGGCAGCATGGTTGCATCAATAACAGCGCTTGGTTCAATGGGAGAGTTCAACGCCGAATGGGATGGTCCTGTTGCCAAGGCAATGCTGCAATCAGCCAGCGCCCTCTCCCGGCGCCTTGGTTTCGGCGGTACTGCAGAATAAATCCTGCAACCGAAGCCGAAAGCCAGTTATCGACTACTTGAGGCCGTTCCCGCCCACCGGCGAATGCATGGCTGCAACGTGCTCGTGTTCCCATTCCTTGATGGCATCGGATAGTAGACGCGCCTTCTCATGGGCGTCCGGGGCGTGATGATGCTCTTCCTCAAAAGTATCCAGAGCTTCATGACAGGCAACAGCCTTTGAGGGTGCGTGCGTATGGGGCATGGGGTGTTCTCAATAGTTATCTGGCGAAATCGTGTGGCACAGTGATCGCCATGGGTTACGTCAACTTTGTTGCGGTGCAGCATTTTCATTTAACCACTACCAGCCTCTCTCTGCAAGCCTTGAATCACCCTCACCGTACCGAGTGGCATAGAATGATAGTGCGCTGGCCCACCGCAGCAATTTAGTGGCGCCCCAACTCGCCACCTTATGACATGGCGACAGATCTTTCACGGAAAAAGCCATGGACCGCACGCCGTTTCTCTTTCTTGCCTCCGCCGATGAAGCCTGGATAACCGAGCACAAGGAAGCGCTGCTTCGGGATTTCGACCTAAATGTCTTTCGCTTGGGAGCAGACCTCAAGACTGCCCTTGCCGATCGGCAGCCGGACATCCTGTTGCTCGATACCTCGCTAGCCGACGTCGATGCTTATGAACTTCACCGCGCTATCCGTGACGATTTTTCGACTTGCGATGTCTATCAGCTGTTGTTGTGTTCGGAGGAAGAAGCCGGGCGCACGGACTTCGTCGGCGACGACTTCATTGTCAAACCATTCTCTGACCGTGTTTTCTTTCAAAAGCTTGCTTTGCTGAAAAGGATGCTGGCTCGGGAACAGAAAACCAGAGAACAGATGTCTTATGCCCAAAATGTCGCCATGACCGCGATGTCCAGCATGGGTGATCTCGGCATCGTCATGGAGTTTCTCTCAAAGAGCTTTGCTCGCCGGACCATACAATCAGTTGGCGAACTCGCGCTGAACGCCATGAAGCAATACGATCTAGACAGCATCATCCATTTCACATGGGAAGGCGAAAGCTACGCGGCCCGCACCGATGGGGCCGAAATCGCGCCGGAAGATCGCGAACACATTGCACAGATGCGCACGCTGGGGCGTTTGCTCGAAATCAACAAGCAACTCATCGTTAATTTCGAACACACCACCGTGCTGATCAAGGAAATGCCTGACGACAGCGAACGCTGCGGCCGTATCCGGGACAATATCGCCACCCTGTGCGAAGGTATCGAATCAAGGGTTCTTGGCCTACTGCTTGAACACGACAATCTACTCAAGCAACAAGGCATACGCTACGCCGTTTGCGAAATTCGCGATTCCGTCGCCAACCTGTATGAACGCCAACTTGCCGATATGACCGCTGGACGAGAGCTGATTGCCAAGGTGACCGACGATTTCGAAGACACCCTGCTGCATATGGGCGTCATGCCGGAGATTGAAAACCGCATGGTCGGCCAGCTGGTGACACTGCGCCAGCGCATTACCGATATCTGGTCAAAGCCCGGCGAAGTTGATGCCAAATTACGTAGCGTTATCAACTCTTTGCAAACACTGGCCGGAGACGTTGGTGCAGAATCGAGCACAGGCGGCAGCTAGCCGCTGACTCCTTACTGTCGCCCAGCCTATTTGAGCAGCTCTTTCACGAACGCTTCAATGTAGGCTGGCCGTATCGGCTTGACGATGTAGCCTTTGGCCCCAAGCGCAGCTGCTTTCGTTACAAACTCTCGGGTAGCACTCCCAGTCACCATGACTACCGACGTCCGGGGGCTCACTTCACTGATCAGAGGGAGCGCCTCCAGCCCCGACATGATGGGCATCTCGACATCCAGACAGAGCACCCCGGGTTGATGAACCTTTGCCGCCTTCACAGCCTCTTCACCATTGCCTACCAGTTGGACCACATTCAGACCAAGCTCGGTCAACAGGCCCTTGAGCAGAAAACGGATGGCACCGTTGTCGTCGACGATCACTACACTACGGGGATTGAAAGGGCGGTTTGCTGACGCTTGCTTCGCCTGGTCGAGCGGTGCTGCCGGGGTGACCGAGAAATCATCTTTGCTGCCAGCCTTCTCATTGGCTGCGGTTGCCTTTTGTCGCGCCTCCCAGACCTGGTCAATTTCCTTGACGATCTGAGCTTGGCCGAAGGGCTTGCGGACAAAACCCGCCGCTCCCGCATCTGCAGCGCGCTGCTCAACCGAGAGATCATCGGAAGCAGTCATGAACAGAACATCTATCCATGGGGTCTTTTCGTTTATTTCATGGAGGATCTCAAGCCCGTCACGTCCCGGCATCTGGTAATCGAGGCAGACAATGTCCGGAGTCTTTGCTGCAATCTCTTCCATGATCCGGGAGCCATCCGCCAGTTCGGCGACGACCTCGTAACCCCGGTTGGTCAGCAGCGAGGAGAGTAGGCCCCGCATCGATGCATCATCATCAACAATCAGAACACGCATGGAAGATCCTTGGGCGCCATTCCGGGTCGGATGGCACGGTGAAAGGGAAACGATACGTAACGATTCTACATCCCGACTTTTGCCAGTCTGAGCAGATTTCAGATTTTCCTGACAAAAAGAAGCCCGCACGAGGCGGGCTTAAATCCATTTCTTGGAGGAGATGGAGGAGACAAATTCATTATGCCAGACCCAATGCTGCACCGCAACATAAATATGTATTTAATGATCAAAAATATGCAAAATTGCCGCACCCCAACGTAAAGCCTCTTCCAGAACGAAAAAAACCCCGCGACAAGCGCGGGGCCTTTGCATCCAAGCTGGCGGAAGAATTACTTGCCGGCTTTGGTTGCTGCTTTGACAGCGGAAGAAATATTGGCTTGGGCGGTTTCGGAAAACTGCTTGGCAGCGGTGCTCATGTTGCCAAATGCGGAATTGGCAGCAGCAATGGCGCTTTGCATGGCGGCAACAGCACCTTCAGAACCGGCCGGTGCAGACTTGGCAACCGTCTCGAGCATGCCGGCAACAGACTTCTGGAAGTCACCGAATTGAGCCTGAACCATCTTCGCCAGTTCTTCCTGGGTCTGGGTTGTGATTTCATAAACCGACTTGGAGTAGGCAACAGCCTTGTCCACATTCGGCTTGCTCAGCGAAGCCTGGATCGAAAGGGCTTCTTTCGGATCCTTGGCGCCGAGAACGGACTTGGCACCAGAAACGGTGTCTTCAAGAACCGAGCGGGCGGTGTTCAGGTTCAGGGCAGCGATGCGCTCGGCAGAAGCCAAGGCGGTGTTGGCAACAGACAGCAGGGAGTCAACGGTAGCTTTGTTGGCAGCGGCGAATTGTTCGGTATTGATGGTCATGTGAGTCTCCTGAATTCATGAACTGGAAATTTCGTTCAGACCGGAGTGTAGCGCAAATTTTCGCCAAATGGTGCACTGCAACAATTTATCTGCAAAGATAATTTGTCCGCCAGAAAATCAAGCCGTTCACACCGGGCTTTTCACGCCCGGCTTTCGACCCGGGGAGGCTGACGGGAAAAACCCGGAGGCCCGGCCAAAAATCCCCTCAACAGGGACGCCATCCTTGAACGTGGTCATGGTGCAAACGGAAATGTCGCCGCGAGCAGATAGCTCAGCCAGCGAAGCACGAACCGTTTCCAGTGGAATTCCGGTACCGGCCGAAATATCCGAGTCAAGTAACTGCCCGTGCTTTTTCAGGTGGATAAGGATTTCGCTTGTGTGCATATAAAACCTTAATAAAGAGCGGGCATTGAACAAGCCGGCAATTACGGCGTTCAGCAAGTGATTGCAAGCTTGCCACCCGCCGACAACCGGAGGAAATTAACCAAACGAAATCAGATATTTACCCAGCATCGATTGGGATATATCTTACCGGCTTTAAGCGTCTTTCGTGCAGCAAATTTGTCGCAGACGATGCCTGGCCTCATGCGAATTGCAAGCTGACACCAACCAGGTGCGACTGTTGGTCGTCAATCAGATGCAGGATATTTTCCATTTGTACGACGCCATCCAGCGTAAGCCTCGCCACCCCGATCTGGCCAACTTTGCCGGAGGCGGCCACCGAGAATTCAATGCGGTAGTCCGTTTCCCGATAACGGTAGCGAATCTGGCATGCCGTCCAGTCCGCCGGCAGACAGGGGGCGAAACGAAGCGTATCGCCCTCGCGCCGAAGGCCAAGCAGCGATTCCATCATCAGTCGATACATCCAGCCCGCCGAACCGGTGTACCAGCTCCAGCCACCACGGCCGATGTGGGGTGTCAGGGCATAGACATCAGCGGCGACAACATAGGGCTCAACCTTGTAACGTTCAACACCGTCAGCCGATAGCACGTGATTTACCGGATTGATCATGGCCAGCAGTTCCCACGCACGATCGCTGTCGCCCAGTTTGGCAAAGGCCATGGCTGCCCAAATGGCACCGTGGGTGTATTGACCACCATTTTCCCGGACGCCCGGCACATAACCACGGATATAGCCCGGATCAAGTTTTGATTTATTGAAAGGTGGATCAAGCAACTGAATAATCCCGTCCTTGCGACGCACCAGCCGTTCATCAAGCGCCTCCATGCCGAGTCGGGAGCGCTTCGCCTCGCCGGCCCCGGAAAGCACTGACCAGCTCTGCGAGATGGAGTCGATCCGGCATTCAGCATTGCCGGCCGAGCCGAGTGGCGTGCCATCGTCGAAGTAGGCGCGGCGGTACCATTCACCGTCCCAGCCATGGGCTTCAATACACAGTTTCAGCTTGGCACCCTCGCCTCGACAAAACTCGGCGAATGACGGATCGCCATGCGCCACGGCCACCTCGACGAAACGCCGTAACACTTCGCAGAGGAAGAAGCCAAGCCAGACACTCTCGCCCCTGCCCTGCACACCAACCCGGCTCATGCCATCGTTCCAGTCACCTGAACCAATCAACGGCAAGCCATGCACGCCAAAGCGCAAGCCATGGCGAATGGCCCGGACGCAGTGCTCATAGACACTGGCTGCCTCAATTGAACGGCTGGGAAGGTCGTAATAGGAGTCGTCTTCCGGGTTGACCGGACGCCCCTCAAGAAAATGCACGTCCTCATCAAGCACGGCGGAATCGCCGCTGCACTTGATGTAGCGGCAAACAGCCAGCGGCAGCCAGAGGTAATCATCGGAACAATGGGTACGCACGCCCCGACCGGCTGGCGGATGCCACCAGTGCTGGACATCACCCTCCTGAAACTGACGGCTGGCGCACAACAGCAGATGTTCGCGCACCAACCCGGGTTCGGCGTGCACCAGCGCCATCACATCCTGCAGCTGGTCGCGGAAACCGAAGGCGCCACCCGACTGGTAATAGCCGCTGCGCGCCCAGACCCGACAAGCCAGCGTCTGGTAAATCAGCCAGCCATTGGCCATGACATTGACGGCCGGATCAGGCGTTTCCACCTGTACCACGCCCAATGTCTTTTGCCAGTACTGGCGTACCGATTCGAGCGCTCCGCGAGCCGCCATCGAACCGCGAAAGCGCTGAACGAGCTGATTGGCATCCTCGGTGTTGCGTCCGACGCCAAGGCGGAAAATGATTTCCCGCTCCTGCCCGTCCGCCAGTACAAAACTGCTTTGCAGGGCGGCGCAGGGATCCATGCCGACGCCGACTCGCCCCGAGAGATGGGCGCGCTTCATGGCCGCAGGATCCTGCAACGTGCCGTTGCGGCCGATAAATTCAACGCGGTCGCTGGTCAGGGTTCGCGTCGGATCATCGACATCGAAAAAGGCGACGCGCTCGGCGAATTCCGTGCTGTAGGGATTGCGGGCGTAGAGAGCGCCACTGCCCGAAGCGGTTTCGGTACCGATGTGCATCGCCGACTTGGCACGCAAATCACCCAGCACCCATTCGACATATCCCGTTGCCGACAACAGGCGGGACCGGCCTGACTCGTTGCGCACTTTCAGCACCGAAAATTTTATGGAAGCATCCGTCGCGACGTAAACCCAGAGTTCCGAGCTAATGCCGGCCGAACGGGTTTCGAAAACGCTGTAGCCGAAGCCGTGCCGGATAACGTAGGGCAAACCCGCCCGGGCCGGTAAAGGCGTCGGCGACCAGAAATGTCCCGTCTCTTCATCGCGCAGATAGATGGCTTCGCCACCCGAATCGCTGACCGGATCGTTATGCCAGGGCGTCAGGCGGAACTCGTGGGCATTTTCCGCCCAAGTGTAGGCGGCACCACTTTCCGAAATGACCGTCCCGAAATTTGGATTGGCCAGAACGTTACTCCATGGTGCCGGCGTTGTTTGCCCGGGAGCCAGGGTGATGACGTATTCGCGACCATCGGGGGAAAAACCGCCCAGTCCGTTGAAAAGCTGCAGATCAACGCGTGGCGCGGTCGCGATGGGTGGCGCTTCCGGACGATAGCGGCGAGTCGGTTCGAGACGCAACACACGCGGCTCGGAGAGCACGCGCTGATCGAGTTGTTCGGCCAGCATGCCCCGGCAGTCAGTGATGACGACCCGCGCTACCGACTGAAGCAGGATGCGATCCTCGCCCGATATCTGCTCGGCCAACCGGACAAAGATGCCGCCCGGCCGGTCGATGACGCTGGCCTCGATACCGGAAGCGATCAGGCCCATGATCTGTTCCTGCAGGCGCTGGCGATAGCCGGCGTGATCCTCGTTCCAGATCACCAGATCGACGGTCAATCCTTTCAGTCGCCAGTAGGCATGAGCCTGCACCAGCTGGCGAACGAGATCGATATTGGCCGCATCGCCAATTTGCAGCAGCACAATCGGCAGATCGCCGGAAATGGCATAGCCCCACAGCCCGGACTGACCACGGCGATTCTTGATCAGTACGGCGGCCTCGGCCCGCAACGACGCGTTGGCATGAATAATCGAACTGGCCAGGCTGGCATACAGTTGCGCATCCGCCTCGGTGGCATTGAGTTGGCGCAAAACCACCTGGCTATGGGTCCAGGTCAGGTCGAAGACCCGGTCGGCGAGATGCCGGTCTTGATATTTCCCGATCAGGTTCAAAGCGGCGTCCCGGCTCCCGGCAACGCCCGATACCATGTCGATGGTGACCGACTGTTCCGGACCCAGTGTCATCGCATAACGGATGGCGACGACAGGATCGAGCACCGAGCCATCACTGCCCGACAGCCGGCCGACTTCGCTCATCGCCAGAGGATCGACGGTGGTGCGGGTTCGGCCGATAAAGCGCAGGCGGTCGGTCTCGTAGGAAACCTCGTCAACATCGCCGCCGTGCACCGCCATCAGATGCAGCATCCACGGAGGCTGTTCGCCAAGCGAACGCGGCCGCCGCGAGCAGAGGATGGCGTGCTGGTCGCGGACGATCTCGGTCTGCACGAATAAATTGCTGAAAGCCGGGTGCAGATCGTCGGAGGCAGCCGGTGCGATCACCACTTCGGCGTAGCTGGTAACGTCGATTTCGCGACGCTGCCTTGATCGATTGGTAATGCGGACACGACGCAGCTCGATGTCGTCTTCCGGTGAAACAACGATCTCGGTATAAGTTTCAAAGCCGGCATCGCCGCTCCCGACCTTGTCGAGACGGCGAAACTCGGCGCGGCCTTCAGAGAAAATCGCTTCGTAGCTCGCCGGGCGCTGCAAGGTTGGCTGGAAAGTATTCGACCAGAAGGTCTGGCTTGCCGTATCACGGATGTAGCAGAAGGTGCCCCGGTTATCGCAGGTGCCGTCTTCACGCCAGCGCGTCACCGCCAGATCGTCCCAGCGGCTGTAGCCACCACCGGCATTGGTCACCATGACGTGGTAGCGGCTGTTCGACAGCAACTGCACCTCGGGTATCGGCGTATTCGGGCTGGTAAAAATCCGGATCGGCATCTCGGCAGCGAGCGAGGTGGCGCGCACTTCGGAGAGTTGGGCCGTATGGGCAAACAACGATGTTGCCTTGGGGATGCGCTCCTGAAGCAGCAGCATGACGGCCTGAAACAGGCGTTCCGACTCAAAGCGCCGCTGCATTGGCCGGTCGAGCAGCAGATAGGCCAGAGACAGCAGGCTCATGCCCTGATGGTGGGCCATGTACGAATGCACCACCACCTTCGTCTGACCACGGCGCTGTCGGGCCGGCGTGTAGTCGACCGCCTCGAAAAAGCCGAACTTGCCGATCATTCCTTCCTCGGCCAGACGTTGCAGATTCTGGCAGGCGGCTTCAGGGGCAACCATTAGCGCCAGCGCCGAGGCGTAAGGCGCAATCACCAGATCATCAGCCAGGCCCCGCTTCAGCCCAAGTCCGGGCACACCGAATGCACGGTACTGATAATTGAGGTGGAGATCGACCGTGTTGTAGCCCGACTCCGAAATCCCCCAAGGCACCCCGCGCTGGCTACCGTATTCGATCTGACGGGCAACCGCAGCCTTGCAGGTCTGATCAAGCAGGGTATTGTCGTAGGTCGGCATGACCAGCAGCGGCATCAGGTACTCGAACATTGAGCCGCTCCACGACAACAGAGCCGGCTCGCCACCGGTCCCAGTGAGTAGTCGACCGAGCGAGAACCAGCTCTCCTGCGGCACCTGCCCCTGGGCGATGGCGACAAAACTGCAAAGCCGCGCCTCGGAGGCCAGCAAGTCGTAATAGCCGGTGTCGGCGCGGCGTTCGACGACGTTGTAACCGATGGTCAGCAGGTGGCGGGATTTGTCGAACAGGAAGTCGTACTCCATATCGGCAAATTCACCGGCCTGCAGCGCCAGCCCCTCGATGACAGCCAGCCGCTCGATGGCGACGGCACTACCGGCAGAGGCCAGTTGGCGCCAGGTCGGCAGGAGTTCAATGGCGGCGTCAGCGGTGAACAGATCCAACTCAGCCAGCGCTTCGCTGATTTGCCGGGCCAGCGCCTGCACCCAGTCGCTCGCTTCGCTGGGTGGCAGGCTCTCATCGCGGCCACGCAGACTGTCGGCAATCTGCTTGACGAGATCGGTGGCGCTGTTCTCCAGGCGCTGAAGCGTCAAACGCACCGCACTAATGGTACCGGGGAGCTCACCAGAAGCGGATTCAAGAATTTTCCTGAAGGCAGCCAGTGCACCCTTGCTGCCTGCTTCGGCCGTTTCGGCCAGCAGCCCGAGGGTGTCGGCAAAGCCCGCAAACAGGCGAGCCGGCAATATCCGGTCATCGGCCAACGCCAGCAGCCCGGCCCGCAAGGTCAGCAGATGGCCGCCCAAGTTGCCGCTATCCACCGTCGAAACATAGAGCGGCGCCAGCGGCAACAGCGTCTGGGTGTCATACCAGTTATAGAAATGGCCACGGTGCTGCTCCAGGCCACCCATGGTGTTCAGCGTCTGTGCCGTGCGCTCGGCCAGTCGTCCGGCCGTGATGTAGCCGAAATCGTAGGCGGCAAGATTGGCCAATAACGCCAGCCCCATGTTGGTTGGCGAGGTACGGTGGGCCACCGAGGCAACGCGATATTCCTGGAAATTATCCGGTGGCAGCCAGTTATCTTCAGCGCCGACAAATTTGTCGAAGAAGGCCCAGGTCCGCCGTGACAGTGTGCGGAGAAAGAAATTCTGCTCAGCACTCAGTGTTGCCTGGTGCCGGGTCAATGGCCGACTGAGCCACCAGGCGATACTCGGTGACAGCAGCCAGAGCAGCAGTACCGGCACCGCCCCCGGCAGGACTTCGGGAAGCGCCATGGCAAGATAGGCACCGGTAGCCGCCGCAATCGTCGGGCCGATCCACATGCTCTGGAAACTGGCGAGGAGCCCGCTGCGGTCACGCCTGGCCAGTTCGCGATCAACTTCGCTGGAGGGATTCCATTCGAGCATGGGCCGGCGGCTGAACAGCACTCGCCAGACCGTACGGGCAATCGCCCCCAGACTGAAATACGCCGTATATGGCAGGCAGGCCAGTTCGAACGCCACCTGCTTGAAATGCCGGAAAGCGGCGCTGGCAACGGCCGCCAGATGCTGCCTGAACAGCACTTCGTCCGGCTTGCGGAGAAAATCGAGGCCGGCAGCGCACACGGACGGAATCAGCAGGATGCCGATGACTGCTGCGGTCAACACCCCAAAAGAGGGCAAAACCAGCCAACCGCCCAACAGCACCAGCATGAGCGCGGCCGGTACCAGGCTACGCCGCAGGTTGTCGAACAACTTCCATTGCGACAGCGCCGACAGCGGATTTCCCTGCCGATGCACGTGCTCCCCGGCACAACCACAGGGAACCTTGCGCCGCAGCCAGCCCGCCAGTTGCCAGTCACCGCGAATCCAGCGATAGCGGCGGCTGACGTCGGCGCTGTAACGCGCCGGATAATCCTCATACAACTGCACATCGCTGAGCAGCCCGGCCCGGACATAACAGCCCTCAAGCAGGTCGTGGCTGAGGATGCGATTTTCGGGGAAACGGCCACCCAGCGCCTGCTCGAAGGCATCGACATCGTAGATGCCCTTGCCGATGAACGAACCTTCGCCAAAGACATCCTGATAGACATCGGAAACGGCGCGAGTGTAAGGATCGATACCCGGTTCGCCGCCATAAAGCCGGGCGTAGAGCGAACGATTCGTCCCCGGCAGGCTGACCGCGACACGCGGTTGCAGGATGCCGTAGCCCTCGGTCACCCGCCGTTTGACCGTGTCGTAGTGCGGGTGATTCAGCGGGTGGGCCATGGCGCCGACAAACTCCCGCGCCGCATCACGCGGCAATTGCGTATCGGTATCGAGCGTGATGACGTACTTCACGCCGATCAGGGCTGCCGTATCTCCGGCAATCTGCGAAAAGCCGCCGGCATTGCCGCGCAACATGGCATTCAGGTCACCCAGCTTGCCGCGTTTGCGCTCATAGCCCATCCAGAGCTTTTCCTGCGCGTTCCAGCGCCGTGGGCGATGAAACAGGAAGAAGATGCCACCGACTTCGCCAGCGTATTTAGCATTCAGTTCATCGATTCTTTGCCCGGCCAGCTCGACCAAAGTGGCATCCTCAGAAAGTATTTCCTGGTCGGCATCACTGAAGTCGGTCAACAACCCGAAATGCAGACTTTGATCCCGATTGGCCAGAAAACGGACTTCCAGCGCCTCGACCAGATCCTCGATGCCGGCGGTACTGGTCAGCATGGTCGGAATTACCACCAGAGTTCGGCAGGTCGCCGGAACTCCTTTGGAAAAATCCATGCGCGGCAGCGGATGCGCCGATACCAGCAGGGTCACCAGCCAGTTCACCATGGCCAACGCCAGCTGACTGATTGCCAGCAACACCACGAGTGCAAACGGCACCTGCAGCCATAGCGGCGTGCCGGCAGGAACGCCCAGCGACAACAGCCCGCCCGCGAAAATCGCCGTAAGCAGCACAATCAAACCGAGATACAGCAGCAATGGCGATTTCCGGGCAGCCCGACACAGACGCTCGCTGGCGGGAAGACGCACTTCGGCCTGCCGCTCCAGTTCAGGCAAACCCTTGTCAACCAGATAAAAGCCCACATGCCCGGCCCGACCAACCACGCCAGTTGCGGCAGCAGCCCGGGCCAGCGCTATCGCCCTGGTGGCAACCTCGCCTTCCGACAGAGATCCGTTCTTGGCGATTTTTTCCGTCGCATGACGGTAGCGATCGCGCGTAGCAAAATCCATGCGGCCGTAAACACCATCCGGATCTTCCTGCAGCCGCTTCTCGACCACACTCAATGTCTCGACGAACTCCTGCCAGTCCATCGCCCCTAGCACCCGCAGGCTGCCGATGCTGTTGCTGATGGAAACCTGATCAGCCGCTTGGCGCTGGTTTTCCGTCTGCACCAGTTGGGTGATGGTCAGGCCGGATTCGGCCAGTCGCTGCTCAATCCAGGTCAGCGGCAAGGCCAGCGCCGGCCCCCGGCCCTGTAGCCGGCGTACCAGTTCCGCAACGAAGGCGCTGGTCATCGGCGGATTGGAGCGCGCCATGTCAGCGATCACCAGGATCAGGCTTTTCGGCTCACTCTCGGCCGCCACTGCCATCTGCTCAGCCCAGGTTTCAGCCAGATTTCGCTCATTCCAGGCTGAAGCAACCAGCACGCCGACGCGGCGAAGGTTTTCGATTACCGCCAGCCGCAGCATGATCGGGATCGCCCACAGTTCGCCAATCTTGAGATCGGTCACCGTCTGATAAGCCGCCACGAAGCGAAGCAGCGTTTCGGTATCGACCCGACCATCGCCATGGGCGACCGTTTCCAGAGCGATATCGTAGACCCGGGGTCGACCAGCCGACGAACCTGCAGCCAGACGGGGCAATTCCCGGCTGTAGCCTTTGGGCAGGTGCCGCTTGGTGGTGCGGATCTGTTCTTCAATGAGATAGAAATTGTCGAGCAGCCACTCCCCGGCCGGCGCAATTCGCCGGTTGTCAGCGACGGCCGCGGTCAATTGCTGGCAGACATCGACCAGAATATTTTCGTTGGCCGCCAGCCGGGCCAACAGCAAATCCGACGCCCGGCCGGATGCCAGGCGGTGCGAGGCTGCCAGCGCCTTGCCGTGCTGCGCCATCTGGTCGGCGCTGAACAACTCGGCGCGAAACGGCAGTTCCTCGGCGGACGAATGCCGCGTTTTCTTGTCGCCCGGCAAGGCCAGCCGCAATTGCTGGAGATACGCCGATAGCTTGTCAGGTGCGCTCAATGAGACAGCCCTCTTCGAGAAAATCATGTTCGACGGCGCGCATCGCATCTCGAAAGAACTCTGTCTGCCCCGGAGCGGCTGACCAGATGTGCGCTAAACAGGCTTTCCTGTTTCTGGCGTCATCCCGGCAGACCGTGGCGACGCCCAACCCAAGCTTAGGCTGAAGTCCAGTACCACTCTGTGCGCTGGCGAACTTAGCGGCCAATCATCCGATGCAGATCGGGTAAAAATCGCTCCAGGCTCAGTTCACCGCAGCATTTACATTGATGCCGTTGGCCAGAAGGCTGGTAAATTCATCCGATGGTATTGGGTAGCTGAAGAGGAAGCCTTGCCCTTCATCGCATTTCTGGCCTTTGAGAAATGTCAGTTGTTCAAGGGTTTCGACACCCTCGGCAACGACTCGCTGCTTCAGGTTTTTACCCATGCCGATGACAGCGCTAACAATACTGGCGTCATCGGAATTTGTCGCAATATCACGCACGAAGGACTGGTCGATTTTCAGCGTATCGATCGGGAAGCGGTTCAGATAACTCAGGCTCGAATAACCCGTCCCGAAATCATCGATCGCCAGATTCACACCCATCTCCTTGAGCCCTTCAAGCACCTTGGCCGACGATTCCGCTTCGTGCATCAGGATGCTTTCGGTCAGTTCAATCTCCAGATAGCCGGCGGCCAGGCCGGTTTCCTTGAGGATGATGGCCACGCCTTCAAGAAAGTTGATATGCCGGAACTCGACCGCTGAAATATTGACCGCCACCGGTACCGCCTGCAGACCGGCATCCAGCCAGGCCTGAACCTGGCGACAGGCCTCGCGCAGCACCCAGCGACCAATCGGCACAATCAGCCCGCACTCCTCGGCAATCGGCACGAACTGTCCCGGATAGACGATCCCGAGATCGGGGTCCTCCCAGCGCAAAAGCGCCTCTGCACCAGTCATCAGGCCGGAAGCAATATCCACCTTCGGCTGGTAGTGCAGCCGGAATTCTTCATTTTTCAAGGCGCGGCGCAGACTGTTCTCGATGAACAGGCGCTGCACCGCCCGGGTATTCATGTCAGCCGTAAAAAACTGGTAGTTGTTGCGGCCCTTGGCCTTGGCGTAATACATCGCCGTATCGGCGTTCTGCATCACGGTATCGGCGTTGGTGCCATCGTCGGGATAAAGGCTGATACCGATGCTCAGGGTAATGTGGAGCTCATGGCCTTCGATGCGGTGCGGCACGATCAGTGCCGCGAGCAATTTTTCGGCAACCTGCGCCGCGTCCTGTTGCTGCTCGATTTCCTCCAGCAGGATGACGAATTCGTCACCCCCCTGGCGGCACACCGTGTCGGTCGTCCGAATGCACTCGCCCAGGCGCAGCGCGATCGACTGCAATAACTGGTCACCAATCAGATGGCCCAGCGAGTCATTGATGTTCTTGAAATAATCCAGATCGAGAAAGAGCAACGCGACCTGCTTGTGATGGCGCTGGGCCTGACCAATTGCCCGGGAGAAACGCTCAGTCAGCAGCAAGCGGTTGGGCAGACCGGTCAGGAAATCATGCTGGGCCAGGTGGGACATCTTTTTCGCCATGGCGCGCGATTCACTGACATCGTGAAAGACGATCACCGCCCCGGTAACCCGGCCGTTCCGGTTATGGATCGGCGCCGAGGAATCTTCAATGGCGGACTCGAAGCCATCGCGACGAATCAGAACGCTATCCATCGCCAGTTCCACCGTCCGGTTCTCGGCAATGGCCCGCTGCGCCGGGCTGGCCACAGTCTGCCGGGACTTGCCATCGATAATGCTGAAAACCTCAGCCAAAGGCCGACCCTGCGCCTCATAGGACGACCAGCCGGTCATCGTCTCGGCGACCAGATTCAAATAAGTGACATTGCCTGCAATATCCGTCGTCAGGACAGCATCGCCAATTGAATTCAGCGTCACTTGGGCCCGCTCCTTTTCCTCAAACAGGGCTTCTTTCGCCTGCTGCAGCTCCAGTTCGGTCGCCTTGCGCTCGGTGATGTCCTCGACAGTCTGCACCCGTCCGCGCGAGGTCTGGCCGTCAGGCATGGCTGCCGCATTCAGGCGAGTCCAGACAACGCTCCAGTCTGGCCGAAGAAAGCGCACATCGGTCTGAAATGGCTCCTGCCCGCGCACCGCATCGCGCCATTCGATAACGACGCGTTGGCGGTCTTCCGGATGGATTGCCATGCTCCAGTTTGTCCCCAGGGCCTGATCGAAGCTCAACCCGGAAATCTTCTGATACGCCGCGTTGGTATAGACACAATCGCCCTGCGCATCGGAAACAAAAATCCCCAGCGGCGACGAGTCGCTCATCGCCCGGAAACGCTCCTCACTATCCCGCAACGCATCACGCGCTGCCTTGCGTTCCATGACGTAGCGCAGGGCACGTGGCAGCCAGTGGGCATCGACATGACCCTTGATGAAATAGTCACTAGCCCCGCGCTGCACAGCCTGTCGCGCCAGTTCTTCATCATCAGCCGTACAAAGGGCAAGAATCAGCGAATTCGGCGCCGCCTTCAGCACCTGCTCGAAAGCATCCAGCCCATTGCCGTCAGGTAGCGCGAGGTCGAGCAACACCACCCCGAACGCCTCCTGGTCCAATCGATCCAGGGCTTCAGAGAGGCAGGCAGCCCGCTCGACACGAAATTCGTTGCCGACCTTGCCAGCAAGCGATTCCAGAATCAATCCGGCCTCGGCCGGATTGCCTTCGATCAGCAACACCGTCGTCGCAATCGTGTTCATGGCGATTCAGCGAGCACAGGAAATGGTTTGTCGGGAGGACGCCAGCCCGATCATTTATGAGCCACCGGCTTTTCGGTAAAAAGATAGGCCTTGAGTTGCTTGGAAAACCTCTTGTCATTACGGCGGATCCACTCCATCAACATCGATGCGTGCTCCTTTTCTTCATCCCGATTGTGTTCGAGGATGGCTCTGAGTTCGCCGTCACTGCAGGCATCGCAGCGCTGGTTGTACCAATCGACTGCTTCAAGCTCTTCCATAAGGGACACAATGGCCCGGTGCATATCGCGCGTGTTCGCTGACAATTCATCTACAGGCTCGTGGTAACCAACGCTGGACATGACTTTCTCCTTCAAGATTGGGCAGAACGAATTACTTCTCGCGCAGATTGCCCTCCCAACTGCAACTCATCGAGCGGCAGCGGTAGCGACGGATGGGCAAGAAAATACTTAGCAACATATCAACCAGCCGTCGAGAAACGCGGTTGGTCGCGCTGCTGCAAACGGGGCACGGCCGCCCATAAGAGGCAAGGCCGCCCCCAGGTCCCGAAGGCCCTTTCATTGGGGGCTTGGAGACAGTCGGCTCAGGAATGATTACTTGGACGAAAGTCCTTGTTGGCATCTTCGAAATGCTTGATCTGCTTCTCGGCTTCGTCCTTGGTGATGCCGTAGCTTTCCTGCAGCTTGCCAGACAACTGGTCGCGCTTGCCGGCGATCACATCAAGGTGATCATCGGAGAGCTTGCCCCACTGGGTCTTGACCTTGCCCTTGAATTGTTTCCAGTTACCTTCAACGATATCCCAGTTCATTTTGAACTCCTTAAGTTGGGAACTCGACAAGTCGAATGACCAGTCGAACATCCGTATTCACAATCGGCGTCTTGCCAACAACATCCGGCCTGACGCCGATCCAGACCGATCTGAGGAAAACTCAGGATGCGAAATGAAGAATATTCGTCAGTCCTGCGGTAGTCAGTTCGCATCAACACATATGACAATAAACTTGCCGCATCAGCGGCGACTGAGGATGGCGCCAATGATCATGCCGGCAGCGGCGGCCACCCCGAGCACCTTCCACGGGTTGTCATGGACGAACTCATCGGTCGCGTCGACCGCACATCGGGCCTTGTCAGATACGGCAAGACTGGCATCGAACAACCGTGTCTTGGCCTGGGAGAGACGGGCTTCCAAACGCGTCCGTGCCTGTGCGAATTCGTCGGCCGTCGAATTGGCCACATTGTTCAGCAAAGCATCGGCATCGCCGACAACGGCCCTCAAATCCTTGACGAGCGCTTGCTTGCTGCTTTCGAGCGTCCCGTGATTGGTCATCATTTCGGTAGTCATAATTTCTCCTGAGGCTTGTTTTTCCGGAAGCTATCGAGGCCGAAACAACCGGCAGCAATCGCCATTGGCGAGGAAGCACTCGAATTCCCGCTTCCTCTGACCCACATCCTGTTCGCGGCCCGATGTGGTGTCTGTGTGCTGGCGAACAGACCCTGTCACCAGGCCGGTTAGCCTTGTAGTCAAGCGGTACCGGTGCCTGACGAAATCTTTCTCAGGCGGCGACCGCAACTTGACGCAAGGAGAAATGAAATGTCACTCGGAACAATTCTGCTGATCGTTGTGGTGCTGATGTTGATCGGCTCATTTCCCAGCTGGCCGCACAGTCGGGGCTGGGGTTATGGCCCCAGTGGCGGCCTTGGGCTGGTGCTGCTCATCCTGCTCATCCTGTTCCTGATGGGCCGACTTTAAGCATCCCCAGCTGAAGGGCTGCCAACGAAAGGAAATGTCATGCTGCATTATGCTGTTGTCTTCTTCATTGTTGCGCTGATCGCGGCGCTGTTCGGATTTACCGGCATTGCTGCCGGTGCCGTCGAGATTGCCAAGATCCTTTTCTTCGTCTTTATCCTGCTCTTTGTCGGCTCGCTCTTCATGGGCCTGATGGGGCGCAAGTAATCGCCGACGACATGGACCATAACAATTTGCCAACAGTGTCTGCCCGTGCACGTCTCAGCCGTCTGGCCAAGTGGACGGCACGAGCGACTGGCCGTCGCGCCGCATTTGGTGCCGCGGTCGGCATCAGCCTCATCTGGATCAGCTCGGGCCCGTTCTTCGGCATTGGGAATACCCGGCAACTGATGATCAATATCGGCACCACGATTGTCACCTTTCTGATGGTGCTCCTGATCCAGAACACCCGGAACATCGATTCCGAGGCCATGCAGGTCAAACTGGATGAGCTGATCCGTTTCGTCAAGGAGGCTCACAAAGCGCTGTTCGACCGGGAACAAGCCGAAGAGGTCAAGCCGGACTTTAATTCTGGGCGAGTATCAACGACTGGCCTGGCTCACCCGGCCACTTCGGCGGCAACGCCACATTAGCAGCGGGTCGTTAGCGACCGACGGTGATGACGGGGCATTGATTCAACCCCGAACTCGCCGTTGGTCACCCCCGCAAAAACGGAAATCCAGCTCGCGCCTGAACTCCCGCGTCCGGAGTGGCGACTCTAGCTGACGCCTTAATCAGGCACCATGCTGTCCAGCATGCCCTGATAAGCCTCGGCGAAGAGGCGCAAGCCGTCGGTCTGCAAAGTTTCGCCAACCGCATCCAGATCAATCCCCTGAACGCCCAGCGCAACGATGTGGTAGTGGGCTTTCTCCAGGTTTTCCGTCAGCAGATCGACCGCCTCACCATGCTCCCGGAAAGCGGCGAGGGTTGCATCCGGCAGCGTGTTGATGGTTTCCGGGCCAATCAGCGACTCAACGTAAAGAAGATCGCTGTAAGCCGGATTCTTGCAGCCGGTGCTGGCCCAGAGCGGAGTCTGCGGTTGGACGCCAGCCTCGGCAAGGGTGGCATAGACCGGGCCACGAAACAGTTCGAGATAGCGGTGAAAACAGCATTTGGCCAGAGCGACGCCGCTCCGTCCCTGAAGAACCCGGCTCAGCGGCGTATCGATTGCTGCAAGGCGCTGGTCCACCAGGGTATCGACCCGACTCAGGAAAACACTGGCCACCGAGCGCAACTGACTGGCGCTACCGCCGCTTTCCAGCCAGCGCTTCGCCCCGCGGATATAGGCCAGGGCAACCGCCTCGTACTGCGCCAGCGAAAAGATCAGCGTCACGTTGACGCGGATGCCTGCTGCGGTCAACGCCTCAAAAGCCGATAAACCAGCGGATGTGCCCGGCACCTTGATCAGCAGGTTGTTGCGCTCGACTGCGGCGTGCAATCTCAGCGCTGCCGCTTCGGTGCCGGCGGCGTCGTGCGCCAGAGCGGGGGAGACTTCGAGGCTGACGTACCCGGTTTCGCCGGCACTGGCGGCATAGCTCGGCCAGAGCATGTCGCAGGCGGCCTGGATATCGGGAATGACCAGGCCCTCGTAGCACGCCTCGGCATTGAGGCCCGAGCCACGCAGCCGCTCCAGATCGTCGCGATAGTGCGAACTGCTGGCGATGGCCTTCTGGAAAATGGCAGGATTGGAAGTGACGCCGTCGATACCGTCCTCGTCGATCAGGCGCTGCAACTTGCCTTCCCGCAGCAAAGTCCGCGACAGATTATCAAGCCAGATATGCTGGCCCAGTGCTTTCACCGCCAACAGGGGATTCTTGATCATGCCTTGTCCTCCGGCCATTTCCAGTCACGAATTTCCGGCATGTCTTGGCCATGCTCGTGAATGTAATGCGTGTGCTGGTTCAGTTTATCGCGCATCCGCTGCTTGATATGCGCCGCTTGCGACTGCAGCTTTGGCACCTGATTCGCCACGTCCATCACCAGATTGAAGCGGTCGAGATGGTTGAGCACCACCATGTCGAAAGGCGTCGTCGTCGTTCCCTCCTCCTTGTAGCCGCGCACGTGCAGATGGCTGTGGTTGCTGCGCCGGTAGGTCAGGCGATGAATCAGCCAGGGGTAACCGTGATAGGCGAAAAGGATGGGCGTATCGGCGCGGAACAGCGAAATGAATTCGCTGTCCGACAGGCCGTGCGGATGTTCTTCCTGCGGCTGCAGGGTCATCAGATCCACGACGTTGATGAAGCGGATTTTCAGTTCCGGGGCGAGCTGGCGCAGGATGTCGATGGCAGCCAGCATTTCAAGCGTCGGCACGTCGCCGGCCGCGGCGAGCACGATATCGGGCTCGCCATCGTGGTCACTGCAGGCCCATTCCCACATGCCGATGCCGGCACTGGCGTGATTGATCGCGGCCGACATGTCCAGCCATTGCCATTCAGGCGCCTTGCCGGCGACGATGACATTGACCAGATCACGGCTCTTCAGGCACTGCTCGGTGACGTAAAGCAGCGTATTGGCATCCGGCGGCAGATAAACGCGGATGATGTCGGCCTTCTTGTTCACGACGTGGTCGATGAAGCCCGGATCCTGATGCGAGAAGCCGTTGTGGTCCTGGCGCCAGACGTGCGAGGTGAGCAGGATGTTGAGCGAAGCAATCGGCCGCCGCCAGGGGATTTCGCCGCAAACCTTGAGCCACTTGGCGTGCTGGTTGAACATCGAGTCGATGATGTGGATAAAGGCCTCGTAGCACGAAAACAGGCCATGCCTACCGGTCAGCAGATAGCCTTCGAGCCAGCCTTCGCAAGCGTGCTCGGAAAGAATTTCCATAACCCGGCCATCGGCAGAGAGGTGGTCGTCATCGGCCAGACGCTCGGCCATCCAGGTCCGGTTGGTGACTTCAAATAGCGCACCGAGGCGATTCGACGCCGTTTCGTCCGGCCCGAAAACACGGAAATTTCGTGGGTTCTGCTGCATCACATCGCGGAGAAAAACCCCCATTGAGCGCGTCGACTCGGCCCGGGCGCTGCCCGGCGTCGGCACTGCGACGGCATAGTCGCGAAAATCCGGCAGGCGCAGGTCATGCAGCAATGCCCCGCCATTGGCGTGCGGGTTGGCTCCCATCCGTCGTTCGCCGCTTGGCGCCAGCGCTGCCAGTTCGGCGTTCAACCGGCCATCGGCATCAAACAGCTCGCGGGGGAAATAGGACTGCATCCAGTCCTCCAGCAATTGCACATGTGCCGGGTTTTCCATGTCGCTGAATGGCACCTGGTGCGAACGCCAGTTGCCTTCGCTCTTCTTGCCATCCACTTCCTTCGGGCCGGTCCAGCCCTTGGGGGAGCGCAGGATGATCATCGGCCAGCGTGGCCGGTTCGTCTCACCGCAATGTCTGGCCTGAAGCTGGATTTCTGAAATTTCGTCCAGGGCGAGGTCCACCGCAGCAGCCATCAACTGATGCATGATTTCCGGGTCATCACCTTCAACGAAGATCGGTTTGTAGCCGTAGCCGACAAAAAGGCATTCCAGCTCGCTGTGGCTGATGCGGGCGAGCACGGTCGGATTGGCGATCTTGTAGCCGTTGAGATGCAGAATCGGCAGCACGGCGCCATCGGTGCGCGGATTCAGAAATTTGTTGGAATGCCAGGAGGTCGCCAGCGGCCCTGTCTCCGCCTCGCCATCACCGACGACGCAACAGGCAACCAGATCGGGATTGTCGAACACGGCGCCATAGGCATGGAACAGGGCGTAACCGAGTTCCCCACCCTCATGGATCGAGCCCGGCGTTTCCGGCGCCGCGTGGCTGGGAATGCCACCAGGGAAGGAAAACTGCCGGAACAGCCGGCGCATGCCCTCCTCGTCCTGCGAGATATCGGAATACAGTTCGCTGTAGCTGCCCTCCAGCCAGGTATTCGCCACTACTGCCGGGCCACCATGGCCGGGGCCGGCAATGTAGATCATGCTCAGGTCGCGCTGCCTGATTACCCGGTTCATGTGCACGTAGATGAAGTTCAGGCCCGGCGTCGTGCCCCAGTGGCCGAGCAGGCGCGGCTTGATGTGGGCCAGTTGCAACGGTTGTTTGAGCAGTGGATTGTCGAGGAGATAAATCTGCCCCACCGACAGGTAATTCGCGGCACGCCAGTAGGCGTCGATCTGCCGGAGCGTGGTGGCATCCAGTATTGGTTCAGTGTCAGGCATTTGGTTCTCCTCGAATTTTTAAAGTGGCAGGACGCATCGCCAGCAATCACGTTCTTGTGGGCAACATCCGGAGCAGCGTCTTATCCCGCAGAAAATAGTGGTGAAACAGCGCCGCCAGTGCATGCATGCCGATCAGGAAATACCCTGCCGTCCCGCCGATCTCATGGATCTCCTTGAATAAGCCTGCCAGGTTCTTGTCTTCAGCAATCAGCGCTGGCAGCTGCAGGCCGAAAAACGGGATTGCCTTGCCTTCGGCGCCAAGCGTCAGCCATCCCAGCAGCGGCAGGGCGATCATCAAGCCGTAGAGCGCGACATGCATCAAGGTACCCAGGTGCTCCTGCCAACCTGGAGGAACAGACTCGGTGCCGGGCACAGGCCAGACGACATGGGCCAGAATTCGAATCCAGACCAGCAGAAAAACCGAAATGCCCAGCATGAAATGCCAGATTTTCAATCCCTCACGCAAATCGCTGCCTTTGGGATACATCTCACGCAGGTCAATGCAGGCATAGACCGCAACGATCAGCAGCAGCATCAACCAGTGCAGACCAGCCGAGAGCATTCCGTAACGTTCGTCGGTATTTCGCCATTCCATGATCAATCTCCTCCCCGGGCTCTGAGCCGGGCTCGCAGAATCTCGACTTCATCCAGCAATTGCAGCGCCAGTGCGGCACCGGCCAGATTTATGCCAAGGTCACGTTGCAAACGCAGCGCTACCGTGGCGCGGCGCAGATGAGTGCCGCTGAAGCGCCAGCGATGCGGTTCCCGGCCAAGCGGCGCCAGCACCCCTTCATCAACCAGCTCGACAATGAATTCGGCGCGCACGGCGCAGGCCCGGCAAACTTCGGCCAGCGTCAGTTCCGTTTGTTCTTCGAGAATGATGGCGCTCAGTTGTGGCAGCATTTTTTCGCTCTCCATGCCTAGACTCCCAATTTGGCGCGTGGATTGAAGGCCTTGAACTGCTCGGCCATGTGGCCGTAGAAGGCCTTTTCGACGTCGCCCTCGGCTGGCGGCAGGGAAATCTGCAGTACCGCGTAGAAATCACCCGGCGTACTTCCGGGAATTCCCCGGCCTTTCAGCCGCAACTTGCTGCCACTGGCCGAGCCCGCTGGAATCTTGAGTTCGACCACACCCACCGGCGTCGGTGCCTTGACCATTGCACCCAGCGCAGCCTCCCAAGGTGCAACCGCCAGGTCGAGATAAACGTCGCGCAGATCGACCCGATACCAGGCATGTGGATGAAAGCCGATTTCCAGATACAGATCACCCGGCTTGCCCTGCCCGATCCCCGGCGAGCCCTGCCCGGTCAGGCGAATGTGCTGGCCGGCCCGGATGCCGAGCGGAATGGTCACATTGAGTTTGTGCGCTGCCAACGAGACCCGCCCCTGCGCATCGACTTTCGGCGTCTGCAGAGTAATGATGCGGGTGGCCCCGGTATAGGCGTCTTCCAGATCAATCATCACCTTGGCGTGATGGTCCTCGCCGCGGGCCTGAAAGTCCGGGCGACCACGTCCGCCACTATCGAAATGGCGGCCATAAAGCGATTCAAAAAAGTCACTGAAATCACCGGCCTCGCCAGCGCCGGACCCATCGCCGGCATATTCGAAACCGCTGTTCCAGTCCGGTGGCGGACGGAAATCCTGCCCAGCCTTCCAGTCCTTGCCCAGTTGATCGTAGGCCGCGCGCTTTTCCAGATCCTTCAGCACGGCATTGGCTTCGCCGAGCTCCTTGAAGCGGGCTTCTGCATCGGGCGCCTTGCTGACATCGGGATGGTATTTCCGGGCCAGCTGGCGATAGGCGCGCTTGATCTCATCCTGGCTGGCATCACGCGCCACGCCCATGATCTTGTAATAGTCCTTGAATTCCATTCAGGGGCGATCAGGAAAATGTTGCGCAGCCACTTTCAGCTTCGCAACGCGACGATGTTTGTGCATTTTCATACTCGAGACTCCTTGTCGAAGTCCGAAAAGCATGCCAGTGAGCTACGTCGCAGGCGGTGCGGCAGCGCACATAAGAAAACCGCAGCGGTATGTGCGATGGCGAACAGAGGTGAGCGCCGGAGCGGCCTACCTTAGGTCTCCAATCACCGTCAGGAGAACGCCATGTTTCATCCGTCAAGCACCAGCCGAAGCCTGATCAGCCACCTGGTGCCGCTGCTCCTGATGCTGGTCGCCCCGGGCGCACTCCAGGCCGAACTGGCGATGACGATCACCCTGAACGGCAATACCGAGGTGCCGCCTGTCGCCACCGCCGCCACCGCCAGCGGACGTATCACAGTGCTGCCTGACCGCAGCGTTATCGGCAGCATCAAGACGACCGGCATGGTGCCGAGCATGGCGCACATCCACGAAGGTGCCGTGGGGAAAAATGGCCCGGCAATCATCACGCTGAGCATCGCACCCGACAAAAGCTATGCCGTACCAGCCGGGACTACGCTGAGCGAGGCGCAATACAAGAGCTATTCCGCCGGCAACCTGTATGTGAATGTGCATAGCGCACAACACCCGGACGGCGAGATCCGCGCCCAATTGCTCGGCAAGCCCATGCGGCTGGCCAATTAGCCGACATCAGCGGGAGATAGACATGAAACGCACCGCATCGGCGACCTGGACCGGCAAGCTCAAGGACGGCAAAGGCGCACTCTCCACGGATAGCGGCGTATTGAGCAACACGCCGTATGGCTTCAGCACCCGTTTCGAGGACGAACCCGGGACGAATCCGGAAGAACTGGTTGCCGCCGCCCATGCCGGCTGTTTCACCATGGCCCTTGCCGCCCTGCTCGAAAAGGAGGATCTGACAGCAAAAAGCCTCCAGACCGCAACATCGGTCACGCTGGAAAACGTCGACGGCGGCTTTGCCATCACGGCAGTGCATCTCGATCTGTTAGCCGAGATCCCCGGCACCGACCAGGCCACGCTCGAAAGAATTGCCGACATTGCCAAACTGGAATGCCCTCTTTCAAAACTGCTGACCATCAAGGCCACCCTGACCACAAAGCTGGCCGCAAGCTGATCGCAGATCACCCCGCCCAGGCGGGCAACCAGTCCCTTTGAATTTCTGATCGGAAAACGCCATGAAAAAACTTGCCGTATTGCTAATTGCCGTTGCCAGCCTGATGTCCGGTTGCGTTGTCTATGATGGTCCGAACAGGGGCCACCCCGGGGATCGTGATGGCCCGCCCGGCCGCGTCGATCGTGATCGCGACCATGACGGTGTCCGGGATAACCAGGATCGCCGCCCGAACAACCCCAACCGCTATTGAACCATCGGTGAAAAACTTCTCGGGGCACCGGACAGGCATCAGCATCCTGGCTGCTTGCCTGATTCTGGGTCTTGAAGCCTGTGCCCCGCTCGCCCCGGAACGTTCCGCTTACGAGGCCATCGATGTGCCGGCCGCCTGGTCGGTGACCGACGTCTCGGCCAGCAGCGGCACATCCACCCTGGCTCAATGGTGGTTGAGGTTCGACGATCCGCTGCTCGCCGATCTCGTCGCCCAGTCCCTGCGAACCAACACCACGGTGCAAAGCGCCCAGGGCGCGCTGCGGCAAGCCCGGGCCTTGCGTGATGTCGCGGCAGCTGCACTTTTCCCGCAGCTAGGCATTTCGGCCGCTGCGCAGCGCAACAAGTCGGGCGACAACAAAGCCGTCAACCAGTTTTCAGCCGGCCTCGACGCTAGTTGGGAATTGGATATTTTTGGCGTCAACCGCAGCGCTTTGGGTGCCAGCGAGGCCACGGCCCGAGCCAGCGCAGCCAGTCTTGGTGACATCCAGGTGTCGATTGCCGCCGAGGTCGCGCTCAACTACATCCTGCTGCGCAGCGCCCAGGCGCGGCTGGCGATTGCCCGAAACAACCTGGCCAGCCAGCAGGAAACGCTGCAGATTACGCAATGGCGTTTGCAGGCCGGCCTCGTTACCTCGCTTGAAACAGAACAGGCACGGGCCTCGATGGAACAGACCAGCGCCCTGCTGCCCGCCTTGCAAACCAGCATCGAGCAGACCGCCCATGCGCTCGCCGTTCTGACTGGCCAGCCGCCGGCGGCATTGTCGACACTACTGGCCCCGGCCAGCCCCGTACCGCAGGCTGCCGATGATTTGGCCTTGAGCCTGCCAGCCGAAACGCTGCGCCAACGCCCCGATGTGCGCGCCGCCGAACATCGGGTCACGGCCGCTTCGGCCCGCGTTTCCCAGGCCCAGGCAGCGCGGCTGCCCAGATTCACGCTGGGTGGTTCGCTCGGCCTCAACGCTTTGGCCCTCAGTTCATTGACCAATGGCGCTTCGGTCGTCAGTGCGCTGCTGGCCAGCGTTTCGCTGCCGATTTTTGATGGTGGCGCCGCCCGGGCCCAAGTTCGCGCCGAGCAGGCGGCGCTCGATCAGGCCATTCTCGCTTACCAGGCCAACGTGCTGCTGGCCCTGCAGGAAGTTGAAGATGCACTGGTCGCACTGCGCGGCGACCGCGAGCGCCTGGCTAGCCTGCAGAACGCCGCCGAAGCTGCGGGCAATGCGTCACTGCTGGCACGCCAGCGTTACAGCAGCGGCCTGGTGGATTTTCAGGTCGTGCTCGAAACCCAGCGCACCCAGCTCAGCACCCAGGACAGCATGGCCAGCGCCGGGGCCGACCTCAGCGCCGACCACGTACGTCTGTACAAGGCGCTGGGCGGAGGCTGGCAGCCTGAAGCAAGCGATTCCACGTCACTCCCTCCCGACAACACTGCCCGGACAACCCGACCATGAGCAGCACACCGCCCCCCTCAGCCACCCCGCCGCCAGCCAGCCCCGAACCCGGCGGCGAAGCCGACCTCAAGACCCTGCTCGCCGAGCCGACTCAACAAATCTGGTACCAGCGGCCGGTGCTATGGTTTGGCGCCCTCTTCCTGATCCTGGTCGCCGCCGGCCTGTGGTACTGGCAGGCCCGCCGGGCCGACAATGCGGCACCGATTTACAGCACGCAAACAGTGGCACGCGGCAATCTGACCCTGACCGTGACCGCCAACGGCACCTTGCAACCAACCCGAACGATCAACATCGGCAGCGAACTCTCGGGCACGGTGCGAAAGGTCAATGTCGACGTCAATGACCGCCTGACCAAAGGCCAGGTTCTGGTTGAACTCGATCCATCCAAACTGAATGACCAGATTCTTGGTTCGCGCGCCTCAGTAGCCGCCGCCAGAGCTCTGGTCGGCCAAACCGTGGCTACCGTCAAGGAATCAACGGCCAGCCTGGCGAGGCTGGAAGCAGTGGCTCGTCTGTCGGGCGGCAAAGTACCTTCCAAGGCTGAGCTCGACAGCGGTCGCGCCACCCACGAGCGGGCCATGGCCGACGAGACGAGCGCCCGGGCTGGCGTTGCCAACGCCCTGGCAACGCTCTCCACCAACCAGATCAATCTGGACAAGGCGTCGATCCGCGCCCCGTCAAATGGCATCGTACTGACGCGCAGTGTCGAACCCGGCAATGCCGTTGCCGCCTCGTTGCAGGCAGTGACCCTGTTTTCCGTCGCCGAAGATCTGTCGGCGCTGCGCCTGCAGGTCTATGTCGACGAAGCCGATGTCGGCTCGGTCAAGGTCGGCCAGAATGCCGTTTTCACCGTCAGCGCCTACCCGAGCCGCCAATACCCGGCGCAGATCACCCGTGTCGCCTTTGGCTCGACAATCACCGACAACGTCGTCACCTACCTGACCTATCTCGGGGTGGACAACACCGACCTGACCTTGCGCCCCGGCATGACGGCAACCGCGACCATCACCGCGAAGCAGCGCAGCGATGTGCTATTGGTGCCCAACACCGCGCTGCGGTTCAGCCCGGTTAGCAGTCGGGCCGAAGCACCAGCCGCCAGCAGTGGGATCGCTGCCAGCCTGATTCCTCGCGGACCGACACGCAACGCCAAAAAATCAGCCGCCGACAATGCCAGCACGGCCGCCGCCCGCCAGGTCTGGGTGCTGCGCGATGACGTCGCCGTTTCTGTCGCCGTCATGCCCGGCATCAGCGATGGCCGGATGACCGAAATTGTCAGCGGCGAACTGGTCGCCGGTATGCAAGTGATCACTGACCAGAAATCGGCCGCCACCAAATGACTGCGGTCTTGCCCGATGCCGCACTGCAGCCGGCCCCTCTGACTGATAACGGTACACCGCTGATCCGTTTGCACGGGGTGAGCAAAGTCTATGGTTCCGGCCAGGCCGAGTTGATGGCGCTGAAAGGCATCGACCTCGACATCACCGCCGGCGAGTTCGTCGCCATCATGGGGCCAAGCGGTTCCGGCAAATCGACCGCAATGAACATCCTCGGTTGCCTGGATACGCCCAGCGCCGGGCAATACCTGTTCCACGGCGCCCATGTCGAAGCCTTGAGTCGTGACCAGCGGGCGCGACTGCGCCGGCGTTACCTCGGCTTTGTTTTCCAGGGCTTCAACCTGCTCGCCCGCACCTCGGCGCAGGAGAATGTCGAACTGCCGCTGCTCTATCGCGGCGAGAGCGCCACCGTCCGCCGCGCCGCTTCGGCCAGAGCGCTGGAATCAGTCGGACTGGGCGGCTGGGAGAGCCACACACCAGCCGAGTTATCGGGCGGACAGCAGCAGCGAGTCGCCATTGCCCGCGCCATCGTCACCGAGCCGGCGGTACTGCTGGCGGACGAACCGACCGGCAACCTCGACACCCAGCGTAGCCAGGAAATCATGGAACTGCTACGCGGATTGAACACCGAGCATGGCATCACTGTGCTGATGGTCACCCACGAACCCGATATGGCAGCCTATGCCCGACGCCTGGTGCACTTCGTTGATGGCCGAATCGACAGCGATACGCCCAACCCGCACCCGACCATTGCGCCGCCAGCAACTCCGGTAGCGCCAATCTGATGCTGTTCAATACATTCTTCCTCGCGCTGCGCTCAATTCGCCGCAACCTGATGCGCTCTTTCCTCACCATCCTCGGTATCGTCATTGGTGTCAGCGCCGTGATCACCATGGTGACGCTCGGCAATGGCGCGACGCTGGCCGTGCAGACGAAGATTTCCAGCTTGGGCAGCAACCTGCTGATGGTTCGTCCGGGCCAGCGCCAGGGACCGGGCGGGGCTGGTGGTGGCGGCGTGCCGTCATTCAAGGAGGAAGACGCGCTGGCCATCATGGCGCAGATCGGTGGTATTGCCGCCGTCGCTCCCGAGGGACGTATTGGCACCACGGTCGTCGCCAACGGCCGCAACTGGGCGACCAGCGTGACGGGCAGCACCAACGCCTGGTTCCAGACCGGCAACTGGACACTCGCCTCCGGTCGACTGTTTTCCGATGCCGAACAAGTGGCCGGCGCGGCTGTCTGCATCATCGGCGAAACGGTACGCCGCGAACTCTATGGCGGCGCCGCGGGAACACTCGGCCTCGGTCAGCAGCTGCGCATCAAGCAATTCTCCTGCGAAGTCGTCGGTATTCTGGCGGCCAAAGGCCAGGGCGCGATGGGCAACGATCAGGACGACACGGTGCTGGTGCCGCTGCATACGCTGCAACGGCGCGTCACCGGCAACCGAATCGTCGCCACGCTGCTGATCGCCATGCAGGACGGCGCTGACAGCGCGCCTCTGAAAGCCAGCCTGCGGCAACTGCTGCGCGAACGCCGCAAGCTGAGCGGCAGCGATGACGACAATTTCAACGTCCTCGACACCCAACAACTGGCCGAAGCTCTCTCCGGCACAACGCAGGTGATGACCACCCTGCTCGGTGCCGTGGCGGCGGTGAGCCTGCTGGTCGGTGGCATTGGCATCATGAACATCATGCTGGTCAGCGTTACCGAACGCACCCGTGAAATCGGCCTGCGCCTCGCCATTGGCGCGCTGGAACGCGAAGTGCTGCTGCAGTTCCTGATCGAGGCGGTTGTGCTGGCTGCGCTGGGCGGCATCATCGGCATTGTCATTGCCACCGGCGCATCAATCGGACTGGCTTACGTGATGGGCGTGCCCTACCTTTTCGACCCAACGATCAACCTGCTCTCTTTCCTGTTTTCAGCCGGCATCGGTGTCGTCTTCGGCTACTTCCCGGCTCGACGGGCGGCGCAAATGGACCCAATCGAAGCATTGCGGCACGAATAGGCCGCGAATTTCGGCCTGCTTGATCGCTTGATCACACCCAATACGCCCTCAATCCCGCAACACAGGTATGTGCGGTAACGAACCAATTTTTTCGCCAGATCCCGTCACTATCGTTCGGCGACGTACTTCAAAGCCCTGGGTAAGTCGACTCGCCAAACAAAGGGATTGCTTGGTTGCCAGAAACCCCTGACGAAGAAGCGATTTAGTGGAGCATCGATATGTCTGAAATTCTCGAAAGCAAGTTGGCGGCACTTATTGTTGCGAACAAGGAACTGGCCATTCAAAACGAGGGAATCGCCCGCCAGGCCGCCGAACTGGTCATCGCAAACCGGGAATTTGCCATCCAGAACGAACAGATTGCCCGCCAGGCCGCCGACCTCGTCATTGCAAACAAGGAATTGGCCATTCAAAACCAGGAGATGGCGCGTCAGGCCGCCGAACTGGTCATCGCGAACAAGGAACTGGCCATTCAAGCCGAGCTGAAGGCCCTGCGGGCGGCCGAACTGGTCATCGCAAACAAGGAACTGGCCATTCAGGCCGAGCAGAAAGCCCTGCGGGCAGCCGAACTGGTTATCGCGAACAAGGAACTGGCCATTCAGGCTGAACAGAAAACCCGGCGGGCCGCTGAACTCGTCCTCGCGAATGCAGAACTTGCTGTTCAAGCCGAAGAAAAGGAACTCAGGGCAGCAGAGCTGCTCAACGAGAAGTCGAAGGCGGAGGCCGCCAATATTGCCAAGAGTTCTTTCCTGGCCAATATGAGCCATGAAATTCGCACACCAATGAACGGTATCGTCGGCATGGCGAACATCCTGCGGCATGAGGGCGTAACGCCCAAGCAAGCAGACCACCTCGACAAGATCGACATTGCCGCCCAGCACCTGTTGGTCATCATCAACAACATTCTCGACATCTCGAAGATTGAAGCTGGCAAGTTCATTCTTGAAGAGATTCCGGTCATCGTTCCCAGCCTGCTGAGCAATGTCGGCTCGATCCTGGCCGAGCGCATCAAGTTCAAGAACCTCAAACTGCTGATCAAGACCGAACCCTTGCCCCCCAACCTGACAGGTGACCCCACCCGGCTCCAGCAGGCTTTGCTCAACTACACCATGAATGCCGTGAAATTCAGCGAAAGTGGTGATGTGATATTGCGAATCAAAAAGCTGGAAGAAAATAGCGATTCGGTGCTGGTGCGCTTCGAGGTTGAGGACACCGGGATTGGAATTCCGCCGGACACGGTGCTTAGACTATTCACAGCTTTTGAGCAGGCCGACAATTCCATGACCCGCAAGTTTGGCGGCACCGGCCTGGGGCTGGTGATTACCCGGCGCCTGGCTGAACTGATGGGCGGTGAAGCAGGCGTCGTGAGCTCGCTGGGCGTTGGCAGTACTTTCTGGTTCACTGCCAGACTGAAAAAAGGCATTGCTGTTCCCGTCATACAACCGAAGGCAACCGCTGATGTAGAAGCGGAGATTCGGAAAGATTACGGGGGTTATCGGGTTCTGGTCGTCGATGATGATGAAATAAACCAGGAAGTGGCCCAGATACAGCTGGAGGCTATCGATTTAATTGTAGACACGGCCAAAGACGGCGCAGAAGCCGTCGCCATGGTGCAACAGACTGCCTATACGGCCATCTTTATGGATATGCAGATGCCGAACGTCAACGGCCTTGATGCCACGAAGCAGATCCGTGAGATTCCTCGATACCGGCACACGCCGATCATAGCAATGACCGCCAATGCATTTGCCGAAGACAAGGCAAGATGTTTCGAGGCGGGGATGGATGATTTTCTGACCAAGCCGTTTGATCCAGCTACGCTGTATGCGACCTTGCTGCGTTCGCTAAACGCTGCAAAGTCATCCTGACAACTGCATTTTTTGCGTTGATCGCTTGGCTTCGAGCTCACTTCAATAACGCAGGTCTATCCTGGCGATAGCGCACATCCGACAACAGGCGGCTCAATTCCTTTTTGACCACGGCATAGCACTCGCATGCCTGAGCTTCAAGTCCGGCGCGATTGAGTACCGCAATATGCCCCCGGCGGTAGCTGATGTAACCCGATCGCTGCAGATCGCCAGCGGCTACGGTGATGCCTTCACGCCGTACACCGAGCATGCTGGCCACCAGTTCCTGAGTCATTACCAGTTCATTGCCGGGCAGGCGATCAAGGGTCAGCAACAGCCAGCGGCATAGTTGCTGCTCCACCGAGTGGTGGCGATTGCAGACTGCGGTTTGCGCCATTTGCGTCAGGAGCGCCTGGGTATAGCGCAGCAATAGGCGTTGCAGCAGGCCGCCACGGTCAAATTCCTGCTTGAGCAAACGTCGCTCCAGTCGGTAGGCGTGGCCAGCCGTCTGAACGACTGCCGAGCTTGGCGTCGTATCGCCGCCCATGAACAGGGAAACGCCGAGCATGCCTTCGTTACCAACGCCGGCTGTTTCAGCGGTAGCGCCAGACTCCATGACGTAATGCAGCGAGACGATGGAGGTCGTCGGAAAATAGGCGTGCTGCAACTGTCCGCCGGGTTCGTAGAGCATTTGGCCGAGGCGCATCGGCACCAATTCGAGACGCCCGGCCAAGGATTCGAATTCAGCCGTTGGCAGTGCGGCAAGCAGGTGATTTTGACTCGGACTATGGGGAGAGATCATCACTTACCCCACCGTCTCGTTGCCTTGCTGCCTGCTGGTCAGTTCGATGCCGATACCGCGGTAGCCGATAAAGCGCGAGGACTGATTGAACATCGGCTCCCCACTCACCTGGAAACGCTGCTGCGAGCCATCGGCATTGGTACGACTGAAGACAAAATCAAGAAATGGCTGGCGGGCTTCAATCCTCTCCAGCAACAGGGCACGCTCAGCCTCGTTCCAGCCGGCGCTAGGAATACCGCCGTGATCGCCAGCCAGGCTGTCGACCTGAATCCCCAGCATTTCCTGGACAGGGCCGGAAACCTTGGTGAAATTCATTTCCTCGTCCTGCTCCCAATACCAGTCGGAAGCGAGCTCAGTCAGGCTGCGATAGCGCGCTTCGCTTTCGCGCAATTCGGCGGTTCTTTCCAGAACCGTCTGCTCAAGCACCTTGTTGTAGTTGTCGAGTTTCTTGTAGAGCAGGCGGACTTCCAGCATGTTGTGGATGCGTGTTTTCACCTCAACCAGATCGAAGGGCTTGCTGATGAAATCTTTCGCTCCGGCTTGCAAGGCCCGCAGTTTGTGACCGGGTTGCGCAGTCAGCACCAAAACGGGAAGGTAAGCATCCGTCGCATTGGTCTTGAGCCCTTCCATCACCTGAAAACCATCCATCACCGGCATTTGCAGGTCGAGCAGGATCAGGTCGTAGTTATTGTGCCGATGCAGGGCGCAGACTTCCTGTGGATTCATTGTCGAGCTGACGTGGGTGTAGCCAGCGTCGCTGAGCAATTGCTCGAGCAAAAGAATGTTCGACTCCTGATCATCAACAATCAGGATGCTGGCCTCAAGTATTTCCGAGTGACAAATCATCACACCTCCTCAATGTGGATATCAACCGACTTGCCATGAACGCTCTTGAGCGCCTGATCCAGCGTCTGCATGAGCTCAACGATCTTGATCGGCTTAGTCAAATAACCGACGAACCCGGCGGCCAAACCCCGCTGGATATCACGCGGCAAGGCATTGGCACTCAGTGCGATCACCGGAATGTGGGCGGTCAAGCTGTCATTCGCCAGTATTTCCAGGGCCTTGATCCCGCTGATCCCCGGCAGATTGATATCCATCAGGATGACATCCGGCAGCGCCTTGCGTGCCAGCTCAACGCCGGCATTGCCATCCTTGGCACTCAACAACCGGATATCAAGGCGGCGGGCAATGATGTCTTCAATCAACATCAGATTCGCCGGGTTGTCCTCGACGTAAAGCAAGGTGTACCGCTGTTCGCCCCCATGATTCTGCAATCGATCAAGCACCACAGCATCGTCTTCATGCCCGGTGGATTTTGGCTCATCCGTCAGTTTCAGCTTGATCCAGAACACGCTGCCGACCCCCACCGTGCTTTCAACACCGATCTCGCCCGCCATCAATTCAACAAGACGCTTGCAGACCACCAGGCCAATGCCGGTGCCTTCTTCAACATTTGCCTTCTGACCAAGGCGATTGAATGGCTGGAACAGCTGTGCCAACCAATCGGCTGAAAGTCCGTCGCCAGTGTCGCGAACGCTGATCTGAATCGAGTCCGGTTGGCTCATGCTGCACATCACGGTCACCGTGCCCCCCGCCTTGTTGTACTTGATCGAATTGGAAAGAAGGTTGATCAGTATCTGCTTGACTCGCATCCGGTCAGCTTTGACAAAATAGACTTCCTCCAACTTTGCGAACACCACGCTGATGCCACGCTTTTCGGCCTGCGGTTCGATCATGGCCTCGCATTCGTGCAAGACCTCGGCCAGTGATACCGATTCAATCGACAGCGACAGCTTGCCGGACTCGATCACAGCCAGATCGAGAATTTCGTTGATCAATTCAAGCAAATACCAGCCGGCCTTGAGAATCTGATCGACGCTGCGCTTCTGATTCGGCGTCGGCTGCGGTGTGCCGGATTCGATCAGTTGGGCAAAGCCGAGAATGGCCCCGAGCGGTGTGCGCAACTCATGGCTCATGCTGGAGAGAAAATCCGATTTCGCCAGATTGGCTTCATCCGCCACATCCCTGGCGTTCTCAAGTTCAACATTCTTCGCCTTCAGCGCCAGATCAAGCAGCGCTCTTTCCTCCTCGACCAACTTGCGGGCTGTGTTGTCGGTACCAATCAGCAGGTAACCAATAATCATGTTTTGCTCATCACGCAGTGCCGTGACTGAGACAACTGCCGGGAAACGACTGCCGTCCTTGCGGATATAGGTCAGTTCGTAGATATCCTCGATGCCGCGCGAAGCCTTGAACACCAGCGCCTCAAATCCCGGTGAAATTGGCGTATCAAGCTCGACGCTCAAAGCCTCGGCACGGATGATCACTTCCTGCGGGTCAGAAATATCAGCCGGCGTAATCTTGTTCATCACGTCAGCGGCGGCATAACCCAGCATGCGCTCGGCGCCGACATTGAAAATCTGGATCACGCCATTGGCATCTGTTGCAATACTCGAAAAATTGGCGCTGTTGAAAATCGCGCTCTGCAAAGCGCCGGCTTTAACCAAAGCAGATTCAGCCTCCTTGCGCGCTGTGTTGTCGGTACCAATCAGCAGGTAACCAATAATCATGTTTTGCTCGTCACGCAGCGCCGTGACTGAAACAACGGCGGGGAAGCGACTGCCGTCCTTGCGGATGTAAGTCAGTTCGTAGATATCTTCGATGCCGCGTGAAGCTTTAAAAACCAATGCCTCGAAACCCGGTGAAATTGGCGTACCAAGCTCGACGCTCAGGGCCTCCGCACGGATGATCACTTCCAGCGGGTCGGAAATATCAGCCGGGGTAATCTTGTTCATTACGTCAGCTGCGGCATAACCCAGCATGCGCTCGGCACCGACATTGAAAATCTGGATCACGCCATTGGCGTCCGTTGCAATACTCGAGAAATTGGCGCTATTGAAAATTGCCAGTTGCAAAGCGCCAGCCTTGAACAAGGCCTCCTCGGTTTGCTTGCGGGCGCTGATGTCAGTCATCACCATGCGCAGGACCGGCATGCCTTCATCAAGCGCGCTGCTGATCGACAAATGTGCCCATAGCTGTTCGTCACCAGACTTGCACAAGCGCAGTTCGCAAGCCTGGGGATCACCCGTTGCCATCAACTGTTGGCGCAGCTGATAGTAGGTATCTGTATCTTTCTGGTCGACAAATCGAGTAATCGACTGCTTGACCAGACCAGCTCTATCAAGATTGAACATAGCGGCAGCCGAGGCATTGGCCTCAATGATCAAACCCGACTCGCTCAAGGTGAGATAGCCAACGGGGGCGCGATCATAAAGATCGAAATAGCGCGCCTGCGAGGCATCCAGCGCCGCCCGCGACTGCAGCAACTCGTTGTTCTGCATCTCCAGTTCCAGCTGCTGCAAGCCGAAAGCATGCTGAGCTGCATACTCTTCAGTGACATTTCGAAAAACCAGTACAGCCCCCACCAACTCGTTTTCGCGGTTGCGAATCGGGGCACAACTGTCGGAGATGTCGTATTCGAAACCATCACGGGCAATCAGTACGGTATGGTTGGCCAAGCCCTGAACGGTGCCGTGTGCCAGCGTTTCCATCACCGGAATTGCCGCCAACAGGCGAGTCTCTTTGTTGATGATGTGGAAAACCTCATCGATGAGACGACCATTAGCCTCCGCCTGGGTCCACCCGGTGAGTTGCTCGGCAATCGGATTCAGCAAGGTCACCCGTGCTTTACTATCGGTGGCGATGACCCCATCGCCAATTGAATTCAGCGTTACCGAGAGTTTTTCCTCATTTTCCACGGCGGCATTGTTGGCCTGTTGCAGTTGCGAATTCATCTCCTCCTGAAGCTCAAGCAAATGCCGGGTTTCGACATGCAGTAAATCCTTCAGACGCTCCTTGCTCTTGTAATAGATCAGATAGGCGAATGAAAGCACCGACAGTAGCGCCAACAAGCTGACGCCCAGAAAGATGAAAAACAGCTGGCGCATGCTCGACTGATACTCCTGTTCGAGTTTGGCCAGTTCGCTTTCCTCAATCTGCATCAAGGCAATGATCTCGACGCGAATCGCATCCATCAGGCGCTTGCCCTGGCCACCCTTGACCAGTGCCAGCATGCTTGCCATTTCGTGATTGCGGCGCAACACGATGACCTGCGCCGATTCCGCCAATTTGGCATCAATCAATGACGACATGGCCTCGAGATGAGATTGACCTGCTTGAATCCGAACGATTTCGCGCAACTCGCCCAAATAGTCAGGAATACGGTCGCGCCCAGTCAGATAGGTGTCGAGAAAGGACTCATCCCCTGTCAGCGCAAAACCGCGTTGCCCAGTCTCGACATCACTCAACATGTAAAGCAATGCCTCTGCCGTGTTGATGACACGCCGAGTATGGCTACGCGCCTCGGCAGCCACTTCCATTTGAGCAATAGCCCAGAAAGAAACTGTCGCCCCCAGCGCAAGCAACAGGACAGCAGCAATCAGTAACGCAATAAACCGGTTGGAGGTTTTCAAGCGAAATTGGCCGTTGACCGCAGCAGATGCAACTCCGCCAGTAACTGGATTGAAATATTTGCGGACATGGCCGACCTCTCAAAAAACGCGAATGCCGAACTGCCTTGGGATAGGCAGACTATTGGTAGCATTCGTGAATCCTGGCAGATATACAGCCAATGCTCTGTGCGCCAGCACACAGAAGCGAATAAACCGATCAACGCGTCTCTTGCCGCCGGTTATCAGCTGGAGCAATCTGGCTCTTGCGCGCTTGCCGCCGCCCGTAGATCGCCATCAGAGGCGTTACCGAGACGCCGTGCAAAATAATCGAAGCGCTTACGGCGGCCAGTGTGACCGTAATGATCAGCTCGGCCAGCGGGCCGTTCAGTCCGTGATTCAGGGCAAACATCAGGTAGTAGATCGAGCCTATGCCGCGAATGCCGAACCAGGCGATCAGCAGGCGTTGATCGCCCGAGACTGAAGCGCCGAGCAAGCCCAGCCAGACCGATAACGGGCGCAAGACAAAAAACAGCAGCGCCAGAAAGATGATCGTCGGCCAATCGACATTGGCGTAGGGCAGCATGGCGCCAACCGCGAGGACGATGACCAGCTCGGCGATCCGCTCCAGTTGCTCATTGAAGCCTCGCACCGCCTGCATCATGTAAGCCCCGGCATGATTCGGATGGGTCGCCACAGCCAGGTGCGCTTCCTTGCCTTGCAATCCTGCCGGGCCTTTATCCGGCGCCTTCTGGCGCCGCGAGTGTTCCTTGACGCGCTGCAGGGCAAGGCCGGCAGCGAATACAGCGAGAAAGCCCGAAGCACAGGCCAGTTGAGCGACGCCGAAAGCCAACGCAACGAGCCCGAGAGCGAGGAATTCATCCAGCCCGACAGCTTCCTGATGACGGGTTCGCAGATAAACCACCAGCTTGCCAATCAGGGCACCCAGAACACCACCGATCAGAAATCCGCCGAGCATTGCCCAGAGCACATCAACGCCCAGCCAGCGCCAGCCACCGCTGCCGAGCTCGTGCAGCCCGAGCAGGCCAAGCCCGAGGTACACAAAGGGAAAGGCAGCGCCGTCATTGAGCCCACCCTCGCCGGTCAGACTGAAGCGCAGGCGATCGCGATCACAGGGTTCATCGACCTGCACATCCGAGGCAAGTACCGGGTCAGTCGGCGCCAGAATGCCACCGAGCAGAACAGCGGCACCAAGCGGCAAATCGAACAGAAAGACGCCGACGATCGTGATGAAGCCGACTGTCAGCATCATCGATATGAACGCCAGGCGCAAGGGCAGACGCCAATGGTGGCTCGAAAGCGGCAGCCCCAGCTTCAGACCGACCGAGAATAGCGAAATCAGTAGGGCAACTTCGGCCACCCGCTCAAGAATGGCCGAAGCATGATGCGGATCCGGCGCCATCAATCCCCAGCCGGCGCTCCCCAGTCCATAGCCAACCGCCAGATACAGCATTGAGGCACTGACCGGAAGTCGCTTCATCAGTGAACCGGCTAGCGCCATCGTGATCAACAACAGGCCGATGGCCAGCGCCCAGATGGAGAATGAGATCGCTACGTACTCCCGATTTTTTAGCCGCTACTGGTTGAAACGCCTTATCCGACGGCGTCCTTGAATTCGCCGACGGCATCCCCGACAACTACCCGCGCGATCGTGGTTTGTTGCTCTGAAAAGGTCTGGGCAACCAGGACGACCTGGCCGTTGGCGACGGCGTCACGGACCAGGTCCGCTAGCCAGCCTTCCTTGGGTTCAATATCTTTGTTGGCCCCGGCTGCAGCGCCGACAAAAGCACCGAGGCTGGCACCCCAGCCGAGCATGACCAGGGGCGCGACCAGCGGGCTGGCCACAAACAGACTGACACTGCCGGCGACGATGGCCAGTTGTGCCAGCGCGCCAATACCGGTACCCACTGCCGTACCGATGGCACCATCGACGAGGACATTGTTCAGCACTTCATTGCTGTCGCCTTTGGGCTTGGTCACCGCCGGGCCGGAATCAGCATCGAACAGCTGAATCTGGGCACTGGGAATGCAACGCGCGACGAGACTGGCAAGGGCGCCTTCGGCTTCGGCGCGGTGGGCAAAGAAACCAGATACGTGATGTTGATATGCGTACATTTATATTCTCCTTGGGGTAAACCGTTCAAGCCGGATGAAATCTCAGGCTAATGGGCGTAATCCATCGAGTCAGTGCGTCAGCGCACCGTTAGCCACCGGGCCGGCTAAAGCAGCCGCTGCAACAGGCTGGCGCCCCACTCCTGCAGGCGCAGCATCAGGGAACGCTCTTCCCACTTCTCCAGACTGATCGCCTCCGAGGCCTCGAGATCGCGGGCAATCATCGCCGTCATCTGCTGGGCAAATTCGCGGCCGAGGATGACGGCATCGACTTCATCATTGTCGACAAAGCTGCGCCAATCCAGATTGGTCGAGCCGACGCAGGACCAAACGCCATCGATCAGCCCGGTTTTGGAATGCAGCAGCGCGCCGCGCCGCTCGAAAATCTTGACGCCGCCTTTGAGCAGCGCCGCATAGTGCGAGCGCCCGGCATGAAAGACCAGTTTCGAGTCGGTATGACCGGGCAGGATCAGCTTCACATCGACGCCACGCCCGGCGGCATCGATCAGCGCCTTGAGCAACTGCGGATCGGGAACAAAGTAGGCGTTGGTCAGAGTTACCTGCCGCTCGGCATTGCCGATGGCCGAAATCAAGGTCAGGTAGATCAGGCTGTGCGGGTCGTCGGGCGTACTACCGATGGCACGCACGATATCTTTGCCTGCTGCGGTCAACCCCGGAAAATAGTCCTTTTTCACCAGCGGCTTGCCGCGCTGCTTGGCCCAGTTCTCCATGAACAGCTTTTGCAATTCCGCGACCACCGGGCCCTCGATCTGCAAATCGGTATCGCGCCATTTGACCGAGTTCTCCGGTACTTTGGCCCGCCGCCGGGCGGCCGACCCCGACGAATAGACGCTGCTGATATTGATTCCGCCAATGAAGGCGATCCGCCCGTCGACCACCAGCAATTTCCGGTGATCCCGGTGATTGGGCAACCAGGGCGACCGTGCCTGCATCGGATTGACCGGGTTGAATTCAAGGATATTGACGCCACCTGCCTGCAGGCGCTCGAAGAAAGCCCTGGGCGTATTGATACTGCCGAAGCTGTCATAGATCAGATTGACCTGAACGCCCCGCTGCTGCTGCACCAGCAGTAAATCGGCAAACTCTCGCCCGATCTCATCGTCTTCGATGATGTAGGACTCCAGATTGATATGGTCGCGGGCGCCGCGGATCGCCGCAAACATCGCGCCATAGGTGGCCGCACCGTCCTGCAGCAGGATGACCTTGTTGCCCAGAACCAGCGGGCTGCCGACGATGGCCTGCTCCAGCGCAATCTGCTTGTCGAGAATGTCGATGTCACCAGATTTGCGTTTCAGATCGGCAACGATGGCCTTACCTTTCTGCTTCGAAACAGGGCCGCTGGCATTCTCGAATTTCGCAGCCTGCCCGGCATGCCGATCAATCACGGCATCGGCATCGGGCAAGGCGGCACAACCTGCCGAAACGCACAGGAAGGCCGTCGCCAGCAATAGCCGGCCCAGTCTCAACAGATACTCAGCGAGCTGGCGCAGGCGGGGCTGGTGGAATGACGACAACCGTATCACCGCCGGTTTTTCCGGTATCGCCCGTAGCACCCGTTGCGCCGGTACCCCCGGACGAACCGGTGGAACCGGTCGCGCCCGTTGAACCAGTGGAACCAGTGGAACCAGTTGACCCTGTCGAACCTGTCAGGCCGCTTGAGCCGGTGGCACCAGTCGGCCCGGCCGGACCGGCGACAGGCACCGGAACGGTAACGACCGTCGGGGTGACGACAGTTGGCTTCTCACAAGCGCTTAAAGTCAGCGCTGCCAGTACAGCGGTGAATATCAGTGAATATTTCATCGGGTTTCCTTTGGAAAATGAATGCAAGCCCCACTTTTGGGCAACCTTTCGATAACCGGGGGCAATACCGCAAAAGTACGCCAGCAAGCGGGATGCCTCGGTTCGCTGGCGCACAAAGGGCTTCTATTTATCCGGCTTGCGGTTGTCGTCCTGACGCTGCTGGTCGCCACCACCCCGCTGCCGATCGTTCGGGCGCTCAGCCGCAGGTGCGGCCTGCGGTGGAGCCGGGGCACGTGGTGCAGCTTGCGGTGGCGGCGCTTCGCGCGGAGGAGGAGCGGCGCGTTGCTGTGGCATCTGCTGGACCGGCGCCGGTGCAGCCACCTGCGGCGGCGACACCCTTGGTTCGGCAGCACGTGGTGGCGGTGCAACTACCGGAACGCGCTGTTCCGAATTGCCCCGTGACTCCGATTTATTGCGCTGCTCTGGCTTGTTGCGGGGCTCTGGAGAAGATGCAGGCGAATCCTGAACCCTGTCCGGGCGCCTGACAGCTTCCGGCGGCGCAACGGCTTTGGGCTGAACCACTGGCTGAGTCGGCGTTTCATTCCTGTTGCGCGGTTCCAACTTGCTGCGAGACTCTGCTGGTGGCACCGCCGATTCCTGCGGTGGAGCTGCCTTTGGGGCTGGCCTAGGCGGTGGAGCTGCTATGGGCTTTTCCGGCATAGTCACAACAGCCGGCGTTGTCTGGTCACGCTTGCCATCCGGTTCCGGCTTGCCACGCTGTTTTGGCGATTCCGTGACAACATCCCTTGGCCTGCCAACAGATTTTGGCGGTTCTGATGCCGGCGCCACCGGCTGCGTTTTATTGCCGTTCGGCACTGCCTTTCCGCGAGGCTCCTGAGCAACCGGCGTGGCCGGTTTGGCCGGCACTGCTTCCTTGCCTTGCGGAGCAGCCCCCGGAGCTACCGATCCGGCACGCTCCTGGCGAGCATCCGCTTGTCCGCGCCCCTGTTCCGGCTTGGCGACAGCGGGTGGGGGACGCATTACCTTTGGTCCATCGGCTCGCGGTGCCAGCACCTTGACGATCGGGGCAGGTACGGCGGCTTCCGGTTTAAGTTGCTGGCGCCGGGCCGCATCTAAAGGCCGGCCTGGTTTCTCGGCCAGCTGTTCGCGTTGGGCGGCAAAGCCGGTATGCGCAGCAGGAACGGCCGAGCGTGCGACTACCGGTCGCTCAAATACTTTGGATGGCGGCTTGTCGCCCCGCGTGGCAGCACCATGCACACTTTTTTCCGTCGGCGCTGCCAATGGTGCAATCGCCACCGGCCGTCCGGCAGTAGCTTCGCGGGATATCCGCTGCCGCCCTCGGGAGACCGATTGCGACTGAATGAATGTGGCCGTTGGCACGGCAACCATGGCACCGCTAACCTGCCGGTTGGCATAGACCACGTTGGTAATGTTCGTAGTGTTGTACTGGTTGATGATCACCGCATTGTTAATCACGGTATTGCTGTGATTGACGTTCTCGAAATAGCGCCGGCTAACCTGGTAGGCAGGGCGATAGACCTCGCGCGGGGCCAGCGGAAACCAGGCGACGCCACCGACATTGCCGCTGGAAATGCTCAGCTGAAAGTTATTGCCGCCAACGAAGGCAACCAGCGCCGGCGCGTAATAGGCACGGGAGCGTACCGGCCCCGGCACCCAGCCCCAGGTGCCGCGCATATTCGCCCAGCGGCCGTAGTGGGATACCGCATAGCCCCAGGGCGCTGCATCGATCCAGGTCCAGCCCCACGGGTCAACCCAGGACCAGTGCCCGTCGCTGTAAGGCGCCCAATTGGCCTCGACCCGGTTCGGCACCCAGACGTTGCCGTAGCTGGCATCGACCCGCCAGGTGCCATTGGCGTCAAGATCCTGATAGCCGACGACGTCGGATGAAACATAGCGGGCGGAGCGAGAATTGTCATAGCTGCGGTCACGACTGCTTGCCCAGCGATCGAACTCGTCCGGACGGGGCGCGCTGACCGGTTGGTAATCGCGCAAGCCGGTGCCGGTGAAGCGATAGGGCTGGCGTGAATCGATCACATAGGAAGCCTCTTCGCCGTAAGCCTCACCCTTGCCGGAACGAACCACGATGGTCGTCGCATTGCCCTCGGGATCAACGTCGATCCGGTATTCACCGGCCTGGCGCAGCGTAAAGGCGAGATTCGGCGTATCCACTTCGAACACCTGATTCGGATCCAGCCGCCGCACGCGGACATTCAAGGTGCCCTGGGTGAGCTGCATCTGGGCAATGCGATCATCGAGATTGAGGATGGACAGGCTGGTTCCGGCATCCATCCGGATCATCGCGCCGCCCACCTGAATTTCGGCCCGCGCCCCGGCGTCGGGATCGGTCCACAGGCGGTCGCCGTTGCTCAGCGGCCGGTTGACCGTCGCCTGCACCCAGTCGTTTTCACCCGCTGGTGAAAAACTGACCGTTCCGGCCAGATATCCCAGCCGCGCCACCCGCGAAGGTGGATCACTTGCCGCCCAACTGCCTGAGGCGAGTATTGCCAGGCCGGCGGCCAAGGCCAGCACACCACGACGAACCGTTTGCATCTGCATGATTTTTCCTTGCGAAAGAACGCATCGACAGCATCCCGTGGCCCGGACCAACGGTCTGTTAGCCAGCGCACCGATGGCCCCCATTGAGGCGACGTTTATTTTTTGAAAAGCGGCTATGTACGCCGGGGCACAGAACTCCTCCGGCGAGCGGTGCTAAATCCCCATTGCAACAAAACCGAATCCGCTGGTGCTTCCCTGACCAGTTCCCTCGCCATTTGCCATAAGACAGGAACCGCCATGAACAACAAACTGACAGCAAGCTTTCTCGTAGCCTCACTGATGCTCATTCCAATGACGGGTTACACCGCCGATGCCGCAAGCGGCTCGGCAACCGAATACGTCAAGGATTCGGTGATCACCACCAAGATCAAGGCTGAAATGGCTGCCGAAAAAATGTCCAGCCTGATCAAGATCAACGTTGATACCGACAAAACCGGTGTCGTCACCCTGAGCGGCACGACCACCACCCAGATGGGTATGGAGAAGGCTGTTGCGATCGCCAAGGGGGTCAAGGGCGTCACTTCAGTCAAGAATGACATCAAGGTTGTGGCCGACAAGTAAGAAGCCCTTGCCGACTGCCGCTGCCATCACTCAGCCAACGCCCCAGGAACTTGCACTGACGGGTTCCTGGACGGCGCGCGGGATTGCTGCGGTCGACCGGCAATTTGAGGCATTTTCCAGGCCGTCCGGATCGACGCTGCTGATTGACGGTACGAACATCGAAGCCCTTGATACGGCCGGTGCCTGGATCGTGCAAAAACTCCTGTTCCGCCTGCGCAAAAACTCTGTAGTTGTTGAGATTCGCGGCTTGCGCCCGGCCTTTGCCAGGCTCCTTGAGCTCATCGGCCAGGAAATCGGCGATCAACCTGCCGCCCCTTCTCCGGCTGAGCCCCCGGGCAAACTCGAAAACCTGGGCCGCAGCAGCGCTGCCCTCCTTGAACAAAGCCTGGCGCTGCTCGCCTTCATCGGTGAATGCACCGTCGCCCTCGGCCGCAGCCTGGCCAATCCGGCCCGCCTGCGCTGGCGCCCCATCCTCTTCAACATCCGCAGCGCCGGCTTCGATGCCCTGCCCATTGTCGGCCTGCTTTCCTTCCTGCTAGGGGTCGTCGTCGCCTACCAGGGCGCCGACCAACTCCGGCAGTACGGCGCCAACATCTTTGTCGCCGACCTGGTCGGTCTCTCCATGCTGCGCGAATTCGCGCCGCTGATCACCGCCATCATCGTCGCCGGCCGCTCGGGTTCGGCCTACGCGGCGCAGATCGGCACGATGGCCGTGACGGAAGAAATCGATGCCATGCGCACCATCGGCATCGCGCCGCTGGAAATGCTGGTGCTGCCCAAGATCATCGCCTTGCTGATCGCCCTGCCGCTGCTGACCGTATTTGCCGACGTCCTCGGCGTCTTTGGCGGCATGCTGATGGCGCGTGCCCAGCTCGCCGTCAGCTATGCCGAATTCCTCGACCGATTCGTCAAGAACGTCAGCGTCACGGCCTATCTGATCGGAATCGGCAAAGCCCCGATATTCGCCGCGATCATTGTCACCATCGGCTGCTTCCAGGGTTTTCGCACCCACGGCGGCGCCGACAGTGTCGGTCGCCAGACTACACGCAGCGTCGTTCAGTCCATTTTCCTGGTGATCGTGGCCGACGCACTGTTCTCGGTCGCCTTCAGCGCGCTGGATCTCTGAGATGACCAACGCAGACCCCAGCGATACGACCGTCATCGAAATCAGCCAACTGACGACGCGCTTCGGCGAGCATGTCGTACATGCCGGCATTGATCTGCAAGTGCGTCAGGCCGAGATATTCGCCCTGGTCGGCGGTTCTGGCTCGGGAAAATCGACCTTGCTGCGCGAAATGATCCTGTTGCAGCAACCCGAATCCGGTTCGATCAAAATCCTTGATGTCGAGCTTGAGAACATCACCGATGTTGCCGCCCTCGCCCTGCGCCAGCGCTGGGGCGTGATGTTCCAGCATGGCGGTCTGTTCGGCTCGCTGACCATCAAGGAAAACATCGGCCTGCCGCTGCGCGAGCACACCGGACTGGACGATGCCCTGATTGACGAAATTGCCGCCTGGAAGCTGGCCCTGACCGGACTAAAACCGGAAGTCGGCGCCCAGTACCCGGCCGAACTCAGCGGCGGCATGATGAAACGGGCGTCGCTGGCCCGCGCCCTGGCGCTTGATCCGGAACTATTGTTTCTCGACGAACCGACCGCCGGTCTCGATCCCGAAAGCGCCGACGAAATCGATCAGTTGATCCGCAAGCTGCGCGACCTGTTCGGCCTCACCGTCATCATCATCACGCACGACCTCGATCTGCTCTGGCAACTGGCCGACCGCGTCGCCGTGTTGGCCGACGGCAAGGTGCAAGGCGTCGGCTCGATGAGCCAGCTTGCCGAACAGACACACCCGGCCATCCGCAAATTCTTTGATGGCCCGCGTGGGCGAGCCGTACAGCAACAGGCAGCCGCCCAAATCCATGCACCGACCGGAATGAGATGATGGAAACCAAAGTAAATTTCGCCGCCGTCGGCGCCTTCGTCATTGCCCTTGCCGCCGTGCTGGTTGCCGCCATTCTCTGGCTCGCCTCGGGTGGTGCCTTCCAGAAAAAATACGACCCCTACCTGGCAATTTCAGAAGAATCGGTCGCTGGTCTCAACCTGAATGCGCCGGTCAAATTCAATGGCGTCGACGTCGGCAAGGTTCGCCTGATTCAGCTCGACCCGAGCAACCCTAATCGCGTAAACCTGCTCTTCGCCATCGAACGCGGCACGCCGATCAAGGAAGACACGCTGGCCGTCCTCAAAACCCAGGGCCTGACCGGGATCGCTTACGTCGAGCTGAGTGGCGGCGCCGACAACGTGCCGCTGCTGCGCCCGACCGAAGCCAACCCATATCCGCTCATCCGTACCAAGCCATCGCTCAGTGCACGGCTGGAAAATGTGCTGACCAGCGTTCTCAGCAAACTGGACAACACTTCCAACAATCTCAATGCCATGCTCAGCGCCGAAAACCAGGCCGCCTTCAAGAGTGCGTTGGCGGACATTGCCAGCGTGGCGCACACCCTGGCAGCGCGCAAGGAAACAATCGACAGCGGCCTGACCAACGCCGCCCGCACTTTCGAAAACTCGGCGCAGGCCACGAAAAAGCTGGAGTCGGTGATTGATCGTATCGGCCGTAGCGCCGACTCGGTCGAAAAAATGGGCAACGAAGTGGCCAAAACCAGCGCCAGCACAGGCAAGACTGTCAATTCAGTTGGCCATGACATCAAACGCCTGACGGCCGAGACCATGCCCGAACTGGAGCGCCTGCTCAGGGAACTCAGTGTGCTGAGCATTTCTCTGCGGCGCCTAAGCGACCAGACCGAACGCAACCCTGCCGGGCTGCTCTTCGGACACAAACCGGTGCCAAACGGCCCCGGCGAATCCTCGAGAGGAGCACAAAAGCCATGATCAGAACATTCAGCACAACCCTGCTCCGAATCAGCGTTGCCAGTCTTTTGCTGGCACTGCTTGGCGCTTGCGGCGTTCTTGAGGCAAGCCGGGAACCCCAGCCTGCGTTCTATTCGCTTTACGGTGCCCGGCCTGCCGCTCACCCGGCCAGCACACCTCCAGTCCCCTGGTCGATCACGGCACCGACGCTGATCGTCAATCCGCCACATGCCGCAGCTGGCTTCGACAGCCAGCGCATCATCTACACCCGCGAGCCGCACCAGCTGCAGTATTTCGCCCACAGCGAATGGGTTGATACCCCCGCCCGCATGATCGCGCCAAGCATCGTCGCCGCGCTTGAAGACACGGGCGCCTTTCGGGCAGTGGTCCTGACACCCAGCGCCGCAGCCGGCGACCTGCGGCTCAATGTCGAAATCCTGAGGCTGCAGCATGAATTCGCCAGCTCCCCCAGCCGCGTCCGCTTCACACTGCGCGCCTACATGGTCGACAACGAAACCCGCCAGGTCATTGCCTGGCGCGAATTCGACGAAACCGTGGTGGCCGGACAGGACAACCCCTATGGCGGCGTCGTCGCGGCCAACGCCGCAGTCAAAAAGGTCATGGAACGCCTGGCCAGCTTTTACGCCGAAGCGGCAAGGGGCTGGATATCGGAAACCGGCAGGCACGCCCGCGCCGGCAATTGAACCGTCCAAGCGCTCTCGCACGCTTGTGTGTGCCAACGAACAGAGCGCGCTATGTGTCCCGCCTAAGCTGCATTCAGGAATTCTTATCCCTTTCTGGCTCGGTCATCTGAGGCTCTGGTCGGGATAAGGCGAATTCCACTTCGCAATTTTGAGGACAAGAAAATGACCAATATTCGTAGCGTTTTGCAGAAATTCATTCTCGTTACCGCAGCGGCTTTCGCTTTCGGTGCTGTCGGCAATCAAGCAGTTGCCGCAACCGCTGAAGACCTGAACAAGGATGCGGCGCAGGCGCTGCAAACCCTGTACAAGACCAACCCTGAAGCTGAAAGTCTTTCCAAGAAAGCCAAAGCGATCCTGATTTTCCCCAAGATCGTCAAGGCCGGCCTCGTCTTTGGCGGCAGCTATGGTGAAGGCGTACTCAGCAAGAATTCACAGTACGTGAATTACTACAACTCCGTTTCCGCCTCCTGGGGCTGGCAAGCCGGTGCCGAATCCTACGGCTATGTCGTTTTCCTGATGAGCAACAAGGCCATCAAGTATCTTGATGATTCCAAGGGCTGGGAAATCGGTGTCGGCCCGACCGTAGTCGTGGTCAATGAAGGCATTGCCAAGAATCTTTCCACCTCGACCCTTAAGAACGATGCCTACGCTTTCATTTTCGACCAGCAGGGTTTGATGGCCAGCCTGAGCATCGAAGGTACGAAGATCACCCGCATCAAGCGTTAAGCCGCACGCTACACGCTCCATCTTTCAAGACGGCCCTGATTCCAGCGTGAATCAGGGCCGTTTTGCCATGGGGGTGAAAGCTCGCCACTTCCGCCAGCGCCGGAATGGAAACCCTGATTGTTACGTCACTCCCGCGTAAGCGGGAGTCCATGCACGGACTGGATTCCCGCCTGCGCGGGAATGACCGATCTATCGCACAATTGATTCCCGCCTTGTTAATACTGCAGCACTTCCCTACCGGGTGAACCGATAGTCATCCGCTGCGTAAAGCTGCCAGGTTCCATCGCCAATGATTTCCAGCACCTGCGGGTGGTACTTCAGGATGGATGGGCGGTGGCCGACGCTGACCAGCGTTGTCGAGCTCGCCGCCAACTGGTGATAGAGGCTGTCTTCATTGGCGATATCCAGTGCGCTGCTGGCTTCATCGAGCATCGCGTAACGCGGCGCTGCGTGAAGCACGCGGGCGAAGGCAATGCGCTGCTGTTCGCCGACCGAGAGCACCTTGGCCCAATCGAACACGGCATCCAGACCGCCAAAATGGGCGGCAATATTGGGCAGGTTGACCCGTTCCAGCAGATGCAGCAGTTCGGCATCCGAAACGCCTTCTGAGGACCGCGGATAAAGCAACTGGCTGCGCAGGCTGCCCTGAAGCATGTAGGGCCGTTGCGGCAGGAACATCATCGCCACGCCCTCCGGCCGGATGATGCTGCCGCTGCCGGATCGCCACAAGCCGGCAATCGCCCGCAACAATGAGCTTTTGCCGCTACCGCTGGCGCCGACGATCATCAGCCCTTGCCCGGGATTGATCGTCATCGACAGATCACGAACCAGCGTCCGTTCCCCCTTCGGGGTCTGCAACGTCAGGTTTTGGAGGGCAAGGTTCGGCCCCTCGACGAAGCTGACCTCTTCGCTGGCCGGCCGGTTCGAGTTCCCGGCCAGAAACTTGGCCAGACTATCCAGGCGATCAATGCCGGCAGCGAATTTGCTGAAGCTGTCGAAGTTATCGACGATCACCGTCAGGGCGCTGAGGATTGCCGCAAAGGCCCCGGCCGCCTGAATTGCCCGCCCGACTTCGAGTTCGCCTGAAATGACCCGCCCGGCGATGATGGCGCTTGGCAGCACGATGGTGACGAAACTGTAGCCATACTGGAACAGGTTCAGGTTCAGCTGCATCCGGATCAGCTTGCTGAAATTGACGAAGGCCTCATTGAAATATTCGCCAACCTGCTGTGATTCCTGCGCCTCGCCACGATAGAAGGCGATGGCTTCGGCATTTTCACGGATGCGCACCAGACTGAAACGGAAATTAGCCTCGCGCTTGAGCTGATAGAAATTGAGGCCGATCAGGACCTTGCCGAAGATCAGGATCGTCACCACCGTACCAACTGCGGCATAGATGACCAGAAAGGCCACCAGCTCCCGCGAAATCGACCAGAGAACGCCACTGAAGGCAATCAGTTGCAGTACCGCCCCAACCAGCACGAGCAGGAACTGCAATGATTTCTGGGTAAAAGTGCCGATATCCTCGGCAACGCGCTGATCCGGGTTATCGATATCGGAACTGGCATTCAGTTCGTAATAGGCACGGTTGCTGAAGTAGTTGCCGAGAAATCGCTGGGTCAGCCAGCGCCGCCAATGCAGCCCGAGCGTATCCCGCACAAAATAATAAAACGCATAGACTGGCACGCCGACCACCAGAATGGCGACGCATTTCTGGATTGCGTACCAGAAGCGATCGGCATCCTTGGCAGCCAGTGCCGAGGTGAATTCACCAGTCTGCTCGTTGAACAGCACGGCAAAGCCGGTCTGCCCCAGCAACAGCAGGACAAGGAGGAAAAGCAGCCAGCGTGCATGCCACTTCTCCTCCCGTAGCCAGTAGGGTGCTGCCATACCGCCGAATCGATGCCACAGGCGGCGGTCAAAGCGGATCATGCCCCGGCCTTGCCGAAGGGCAAACCCCGGGTGTCAGAGGCTAAGATGACCTACTCCCCCTTGCTGACGAACATCGTCCTGACCTGCGATCCGGCCGAGTCGATCTGAACCTTCTTGCTCTGCCAGGCACCGTCGATTTCAGCCGACACCTGATAAACACCGGGCTTCAATTGAATGTAGAGCAACGGCCCCGGGCTGACCCCCTCGATGATTTTCCGGCCATTGCTGCGGGCAATCGCGAACGGAATGCTGGCGAGGTAACTGCCCTGGCGATTGCTGAAGACGATATGGACGTTATAGGACATGGTCGCCTTGCGCATTTCATCGCGGGCATCGTCACCGATGCCGCCGCTCATCCATGGAATGGCCGACTGCGGCGGACTGCTGGCGTTGAATTTTGCGTTGTCGTTGATTTCGACCGCCAGCAAGGGCGTGCTCAGCAAGGCGACAAAAATGGCGGCGAAAGCTTGCTTCCTGAAACTCGTGGATGACTTTGGATTACGCATGGGGTAGCTCCGGAATTAAACCGTGGGCTGCGCGAAGAAGCCGCTGCCAGCGCCGATCCGGCGATCTGCCGAATCCTGTGGTCTGCTATGGATTGTCGGTTCCCGGGCTCAGGGCGTATGTACTAAAGCGCACATAGTTGGGCCAGCATCCCGGCCTTGCACCAACCCTAGCGCGAGAAACTGCCCGTCTGAAACTGCACCAGTTCCACACCCTTCTCCGAAGAAGGCGCACCCAGGCTCAGCCGGCCGCGTCCAAACAGGTTCAGTTCCCGGTGATGGACAAAAATCTCGGGCTGTCCTTCGAATGTAACGAAGGTACCGTTAGTGCTGCGGTCAACGAAGACAAAACGATCAATTCGCCGCTCGATGCTGCCGTGCTCGCGCGAACAGCGGCGGTCACGCATGGTGAGTTCGTTGCCGGCCTGACGCCCGAGCCGGGTGAGCGGCTGGCTCTCATCAAGCAGCATTTCGCTGCCCTGATAACGCAGGCAAAGCCGGCCCGCCGCATTGCCAAGCTCGGCCAGCGCAAAACGCAGTGCCATCGGATCATGCTGCTGCCAGGGCAACTGAAAAACGCCGAGTTGGCGGCTACCGCAGCTGAGCGCCACGGCCGGAACACTGTTTGAAAGCAGTTGCGACCACGGGAAGAACTTGGCACGTTTGGGCACGCTGAACAGGATATGACCGGGTGCCGCGATGGACGAAAGACTGGCAGCCGGATTCGTCCCCTTGTCGGGAAAATAGAATTCTTCCTTGGCCTGATGCCCGGTGCAGATACCCACCCGGAGCGCCAGCGGCAACCCGGCACGCGGCGGCAAATCAGAGACCCGGCGCTGCATCTCGACGGCGGACTGCAGCGCATCCACGCCATCGGCGAAATAAGCCATCAGGCGCCGGCCATTGTCATTGACCAGTCGGCCACCGTGAATTTCAACCGAACGCCGGATGCGTTTTTCACAACGCTCGACGGCGTAATTCGCCTCCAGCCTGTCGAGATGTTTCGTCAACCTTGCATTACCAGCGATATCCGCACAAAGCACGGACAACCGCCCATCGTTGTTCAGCAAGGCAAAAGCCCGCCAGCCCAGGTTAACGCAAGGACCGCCGGATCGTCAGTCCGGACGGCCATCGCCCGCGCTTCAATGATTTCTGCCACGGCCATTGCCATTACCGTTATTGCCCTGATGATCATTGCGCTGATCATCACGACGTTCGCCACGCTGATTGTTGCGCTGCTGATAGCGGGGCGCGTATTCGCGCTCGTACCAGTTATTTCGAACAAAGTAGACGCGTTCATCGCAAGCGTTGTATCTGCCGCAGTAGCGCCCCCAGTTCCTCGAGTGGCTCGGTGGCACGTTCAAGTAGATTGGCGGACGCCCGACTGGCACGTGCTGAATCATCCTCGGCTGTCGGTAAATGAGTTGGGGCGGTGGGTAGCCACCATAGTCAAGGCGCCCGTAAAAGCCGGGCTGGCCGATGCTTACCGAAACGCCGACATCAGCGGCAAGGGCTGGCGGGGAGGCTGCTGCCGCCAGCAGCACCATAATCAGAAATAGCTTCATGATGGAAATCCAGTTTTCAACAGGGTGATTGGGACCTGAACGCGTTGCCACGCCAAAAACGTGAATTCCCGCAGCGGAATCCCGGTGCGGGAATTCATGTCGTTCAGCCGATATTCAGACCAGGCGACTTATCGAGCCGGAACAACAATCACCGTACCGTCGGCATTGGTGCCCTTGGCGCCTGTGTTGCCTTTGGCACCGGTATTGCCGGTATTGCCGGTATTGCCGGTGGCACCGGTGTAGCCGGTAGCCCCCGTCGTTCCAGTCGCGCCAGTTCCACCGGCCGCACCGGTATTGCCGGTGGCGCCCGTGTTACCGGTGGCGCCAGTACCGCCGGTCGCACCGGTGTAACCCGTTGTGCCTTTGGCGCCAGTAGCGCCCTGAGGACCCGGGGGGCCGGCAGGGGCGGAAATACAGGCGCTCAGAGCGAGTGTCATCACTGCGACGACAGAAAGTTTTGAATAGTTCATGGCATTTCCTTTAATGGGTTTGTTCAAGTCACCCGCCTCACGGCGGGCGATCCCTTCAGCGTTGGGGTCGGGATGTTGAAGCAATTATTTTTTGTTGCCGTTGGCCGCATCCTGGATTTTGTCACCAGCTTTTTCGACCTGTTGTCCGGCGGATACGGCTGCCTTGTCGACTTCCTTGCCAGCCTTTTCCATCGGACCTTCCTTCTTCTCGCAGCCATACAGCGCGGCGAGCAAGGCACTCATGACGACAGCCGTTGTGGCAGCCTTTCCGAGTTTGATCATGGTCTTCTCCTCATCAATTCGAGTTACTTGGTGACTTCGTGGCCGATAACACCGCCAACGACTGCACCGCCTACGGTTCCGGCCGTACTGCCGCCAGTCAGGACGGAGCCGCCAATCGCGCCGACCCCCGCGCCGATGGCTGTGTTCTGGCCTTGCTGTGACATGCCGGAACAAGCCCCCAGTCCGAGCAACATGGCGACGGCAACTGCCCGGGTCAGATTTCGCTGCATAACTTTCATGGGATTACCTCTTTGATATCGGTCACCCCACAAAAGCGGGAATGACGAATTAGCTTTCAAACCTGACCTGGCAATTGATCAAGCGGAAATTACTTCTTGCCGTAGCTCAGCTTGGCCTTGTCCACACAGCTATCCTTGGCTGCGCCGGAATAGGCATCGCACTTTTCCTTGGCAACGGCGTACTGGGCATCGGTCTTGTCGGCAGAAGCGTCCATGCGGGCATCGGTGCTCTTCTTGCTGGCATCACTACGTGCTTCAGCTGTCTTCTCGTTGGCCGTGGCATTGGCATCAGCCGTCTTCATCTGCGACTTGGCATCAGCCTTGGCAGCGGTCTCGGCAGCCTTGGCTTCCTTCACGCAGACGTCCTTCGTATTGCCAGCCAGGTCGTCACATTTTTCCTTGGCAACGCCGTAGTCAGCCTCGGCCTTGGCGACGCGTGCGTCATAACGGGATTCCTTGCCCGGTTTGTAAGTGGCATTGAGTTCGGCCAGAGCAATCTTCTCGGTGCCCTTGGCTTGCTCGACACAGACATCATTCGCATTGCCTGACAACGAGCCACAGCTCGACTTGGCCGTCTTGTATTCGGCGGAGATCTTGTCCTTGGCTGCCTTGAAGTCGGTCTTGGACATACCTTCAGCCATCGCACCGGCACTGAAAGCAAGGGTGATCGCCAGAGCGATCGTATTGATGGTAATTTTTTTCATGTTATTCCTCGATGGGTTGACCCTGGGACAGCCACCCGGGCAAGCAATGCCGGGCCGGCAGTTTTCTTCGCCAAGACCACGGCGCAGAAGTTGCGCCGTTTTTGGCTCCGATGAATTAAGGCTACTGGCGAAGCAAATTGGTCTCTGTCCGCTGGCGCACATAAAAATAAAATCAGGCGGCGACACCAAACAAGGTGCCAACCCCAGCCGTCAGGCCCATCGCCAGGGCACCCCAGAAAGTCACCCGGAACGCCGCCAGGAACACGGGGGCGCCGCCGGCACTGGCTGAAAGAGCGCCCAGCAACGCAAGAAACAGCAGTGAACTGCCCGAGATGGCCCAGACCAGCGCAGAGGCAGGCACCAGCAGGACAATCAGCAGAGGCAAGGCGGCCCCCACCGAAAAAGTAGCGGCTGACGTCAGCGCCGCCTGAAGCGGCCGGGCACTCATCGTCGCAGACATGCCCAGTTCGTCACGGGCATGAGCGCCAAGGGCATCATGTGCCATCAACTGTGTGGCCGCCTGGGCAGCCAATCCGCCGTCGAGGCCACGCTCGATGTAAATCGCCGACAATTCGGCGTGTTCATGTTCCGGATCGAGCGCCAGTTCCCGTCGTTCCCGATCCAGATCGGCATTTTCGGTATCGGCCTGCGAACTGACGGAAACGTATTCGCCAGCCGCCATTGAGGTCGCGCCGGCAACCAGGCCGGCAACGCCGGCGATCAGAATATTGCTTGAATTAGCCCCCGCCGCCACAACGCCGAGAACGAGACTGGCCGTGGAAACAATACCGTCGTTTGCACCAAGTACGGCCGCACGTAGCCAACCGATTCGTTCCGCCCGGTGCTTTTCAGCATGTCGCATGACGTATCTCCTTTTCTGGCAAGCCAGCCGGGATGGCCAGTGCAGGCGGGATGACCCTGATTTTTCTGATCTTGATCAGGCCGCCCAACATCTCTGTCCGTTTATTTCTTGACGGTCAGCTCATCGTGCAGGGTGTGAACACCATCAATGCCACGAACCAATGATCTCGCCTGTTCAATCTGGCTTTGGGTATCGACCACCCCGCTCAGGCGAACATCGCCTTTCTTTGCCACGACAACGATGTCAAAGCCCTTCAACGCAGGATCAAGGAGCAGGGTCGTCTTGACCTTCGTTGTCAGGTCGTTGTCGCTGATCTCTGCCACTGCCACATTGGCTGGCGCCGGCGTAACAATTTTCTCCGGCGCCTTGTTGCAACCCACCAGAATGAGCGAGGTCACGCCAAGAAACAGTGGTCCGACAAAACGTAGTGCGGTGGATGTATTCATTTGAAATCCTTCTCCAGTCGTGGGTCATCGGTTAATGACGCTGCTGAAGACTCTCGCCGACAGACCGCCGCTGGTCTGTGCGATGGCAAACACATCCTTGTGGCAGAACCAGGGCATGGGCCGGGGTAACGATTTTATAAGCTGCCCCTTCGGGCAAAAAAATGCCCAGGGCGGTCAGGCCGCGCTGGGCAAAGTACTCAAGGCATCCGTAAAGAGGGGGGCGGGGGAACGGATGCCTGCATGCATAATCCTGCCGTTCTGCGTTCCGTTCTGTCTGATGGCGCACATAGCGGCCGAACTCAGGCGATGACGGAATCTCCTGCCATGGCGATCCGGTCGCCGCCGGCGCGCTTGGCGCTGGCCAACGCCTTTTCTGCCAGCAGGAATCCTTGATCTGACGACACATCCTCGGCCTTCATCCCGGCGATACCGATACTGACCTTGATCGATACCTGCCGGCCACCGATGCTGACTGATGTCCCGGCAGCCTTGCTGTGCAGGCGCTCGGCGAAAGTGCGTGCGGCCGCCAGGTCGCCGGGTACCAACACGGCAAAGTTGTCGTTGTCGAGTCGGGCGGCGAAATCTACCTGGCGCAATTCTTCGCGAATCAACGCCGAGAAGAGACGCAATATGGCATCGCCCGCCAATTGGCCGACGGCGTCGTTGATTGACCGAAATCTGTCGAGGTCGAGCACCAGTATGGCCACTTCGCTATCGATACCCCGTTTAAGCCGGGAAAGCGCCTGTTCCATATGCGCCAGGAAATGTTGTCGGGTAGCCAGCTCGGTCAGTGCGTCGAAGCTTGCCTGGCGCTGCAACTCTGCTTCCAGCAGCTTTTTCGCAGTGACATCTTCGAAAGTCACCAGCACCGCAAGCCGGCCCTCCCATTCGACGAGGCTGACATTCAACAGGCAATCGATCAATCGCCCGGCCTTGCTGACCAGCCTGACCTCGGAACTGCTCGTCGCCAGTTCGCCCAGCGAATGCGCCTTGTGAACATCGGTCGCCCATTGGCGATCCGCCTCACAGATCAGCGGCATGAAGGATTTTTCGACGCAATCGTCGGCCGTGTAGCCGATCAGCTCGAGCCCTTTCGGATTGATGTAGCGGAGAACACCATCTTGCAGAATGGCAACACTGAGTGGCAATTTCTCGATGAAACTGCGGTAGCGCTTCTCGGATTTTTTCAGTGCCTGCTGAATATGGTGGCGCTCCGTGACATCGCGGGCAAAGCCGACCGTACCAATCAGCTGCCCGGCCAGATGGACCGGTGACTTGTAGGTCTCCATCCAGATCTGCTGATCGCCGATGTCGATCAGCCGAACTACATTATTGGCTTCACCGGAGATGAGGGTGGCGTAATCTTCTGCCTGAAACTTCTCGGCATCTGGCGCGCTGACGAGATCGAAGTCCGTTTTTCCGATCAACGCCTCCGGCGAAGGCCAGCCGAAGGTCTTGGCAAGCGGCGAGTTGACCGCAAGGAAGCGAGACTCGGCGTCCTTCAGCCAGACCATGAAAGGAAAATTATCGAGCACGGCGCGCTGGTATTCATCGCGCAAACTCAAAGCCATCTTGGCCAGCTTTTCGGCCGAAATATCCATCACCACCATGCGGCACTCTTCGCCGCTCTCGTCGGGCACGGCTTCGATCTTGACGTGGGCAGTGCTGCGGTGGACGGTCCCTGCAAGCAAAATCTCACAAACCATCTTGTGCCTGGCCCGCAACACATCATCAAAAAACCGGGTAAATTCCGCCAGGTCATCTGGCGCCACATGTGCCGCAAAGCGGTGCCGCCCCTTCTGCGAGCCCTTGATGCCAAGCAGGATCGAACCGGCCAGATTCATGTCAAGGATGACGCCCTGCTGGTTGAGGGTGAAATAGCCAACCGGGGCAAAGTCGTAAATGTCGGCATAGCGATCGCGCAGGGCGTCCGCTTCGTCATAGGCATTGCGCAGCTCTTCATTGTGCATTTCGAGCTCGATCTGATGCACCTGCAACTCATGCACCAGTTGCGCATTGTCCCAGGCTGTCATTGGCTTCGTCGGTGCCGCCTGCATCAGGCGCGCCTCGGCCCGTTTGCGGATGCTTTCCGGATTTGGCCTGCCGCGACTCTTCAAACGTACCGGCGGGTGAATATTGAACAGGCGGGCGTATTCCGCCTTGACCACGGCATAACATTCGCAGGCCCGAGCCTCCAGACCCGGTCGATCAACGACAGTGATTCGCCCCCGGCTGTAATGGATCAGCCCGGCCGACTGCAATTTTCCGGCCGCTTCGGTCACCGCCTCACGCCGCACCCCCAGCATGTTGCCGATCAGTTCCTGCGTCATGTTCAGCTGATTGCCCGGCAAGCGGTCAAGGCTGAGCAGCAGCCAGCGGCACAACTGCTGATCCACGGAGTGGTGCCGATTGCAGACAACACTCTGCGCCATCTGCGTCATCAGGGCTTGCGTGTAGCGCAAGGCGAGATGCTGCAACTCACCGCCCTGATCGAGCTCCCAGCGCATGATTTCAATCTTCAGGCGATAGGCGGTTCCGGCACTCTGGATTACTGCACGGTGCGTCGTGGTATCGCCGCCGAGCACCAGCGGAACGCCAACCAGGCCGTCATTGCCGGTGATCGCCAGTTCGGCTGAGGCCCCTTTGCGGGTGTTGAAAACCAGCGAAACGATGCAGGTGGCCGGAAAATAAACGTAGGCCGGGCTGTCCCCGGACTCGAAAAGTACCTGGCCCAGCGTCAGTTCAACGAGTTCAAGGTCATCCTGCAGGCGCGCGTAATCATTGGCCGTCAGTGCGGCCAGAATGCGGTTCTGCCGGGGGCTTTGGATTGATTCCGACGACATTGGACTCCCTTACGGACATTGATTGCGGCGCATCTGGAGTGACGCGAAGTACGTCCTATTGAAGCAGCATAGTCCAGATCGGTTTTTATTTATGTGCGATTGCGCACATAGTCGGATTTACTGCCGCGCCAAGCAGATTCGCTATGTTTCCACACGTACATACACGCCGGCCTTTCAGGGCTAAGCTGCGTGGCTTCCATGACTAGCAGAGGCAACTCCGTGAAGTCTGATACCCTGCCTCGTACTGAGACAAGAACACATTCCCGGGAGTACGAACCAATGCCAGCGGAAGCAAGGAAGCGCCAGCCCAGCGGCCAACCCAAGGCGGAGGTAACGGAATCATTGCTGCCAGCCAGGACCTTCCCAATTGTCGCCATCGGCGCCTCGGCCGGCGGACTCGAAGCGCTGGAACAGTTTCTTGGCCACGTCCCCCCGGCCAGCGGCATGGCCTTTGTCGTCATCCAGCATCTCGACCCTGACCGCAAGGACATGCTGTCCGAACTGCTGCAGCGGGTAACGGCAATGCCGGTGACGCAGGCCAAAAACCGCATGAAGGTCAAGCCGGACTGTATTTATGTCATTCCGCCCAATACCGACATCTCCATCCTGCACGGCAGCCTCTACCTGCTTGAACCCGCGGCCCCGCGCGGCCTGCGCCTGCCGATCGACTTTTTCTTCCATGCGTTGGCTGAAGACCGCCGCGAACAGGCCATCGGCATCATTCTCTCCGGCATGGGGTCGGATGGCACGCTCGGCCTGCGGGCAATCAAGGAATACGGTGGTCTGGTGCTGGTCCAGGCCCCACCCACCGCCAAGTTCGACAGCATGCCCAAGAGTGCCATCGCCGCCGGCCTGGCCGACGTCGTTGATGCCCCGGAAGCGCTGCCACGGCGCCTGATCGAAACCCTGCAACATTTACGGCCCGCCCAGCTTGGCAAGGTTTCCCTGGAAACCGAAACAGCCGACCAGAGATCGGCGTTCGACAAGGTCTGCATCCTGTTGCGGGCGCGTACCGGCCACGATTTCTCGCTCTACAAGAAAACCACCGTCTACCGCCGGGTCGAACGCCGCATGGCGATTCATCAACTCGACCGGATTGCCGACTACGTGCGCTACCTGCGGGAGAATCCGCAGGAGGTTGATCTGCTGTTCAAGGAATTGCTGATCGGCGTCACCAGCTTCTTCCGCGACCCGGCCACTTGGTCCTTTCTGCAGGACAACGTGCTGCCCGATTTGCTTGCCAGCTATCCGGACGGCGCGGTACTGCGCGCCTGGGTGGCAGGGTGCTCCACGGGTGAAGAGGCTTTCTCGCTGGCGATCAGCTTCCGCGAGGTAATCAGCAGGTTGCAGTTGCCGGTTCGCTATTCCCTGCAGATCTTCGCCACTGATCTCGACCCGGATGCCATCGAGAAGGCCCGACGCGGCATCTACCCGGCCACTATCGCGGCCGATGTCTCCGCGGAACGTCTGCAGCGTTTCTTCATCGACGAGGGCAATGGCTACCGGGTCAGCAAGGAAGTCCGCGAGATGGTGGTGTTCGCGCCGCAAGACCTGATCATGGACCCGCCGTTCACCAAGCTCGACATCCTGACCTGCCGCAACCTGTTGATCTACCTCGGCACCGAGCTGCAAAAGCGGGTGTTTCCGCTCTTCCATTACAGCCTCAAACCCCGCGGTGTACTGATGCTGGGCAGCGCCGAGTCGATCGGCGGCTTCACCGATCTGTTCGAGCCACTGGAAGCCAAGGCACGGCTGTTCCGGCGCAATGAAGGCCTGCTGCGCGCCAAGGCACTTGAATTCCCGACCCGCGATCTCATCACCAAAACCGAGCCCTTCATGGACACCAAGCCCGAACTGGTTACTGCAAACCTGCAAAACCTGGCCAATGATCTGCTGCTCCAGCAATTCTCGCCAGCCGCCGTTCTGATCACGGCCGCCGGTGATCTGGTCTATATCAGCGGTCGCACCGGCAAGTATCTGGAACCAGCCGCCGGCAAGGTGAACTGGAATATCCACGCCATGGCGCGCGTGGGTTTGCGCCAGGAGATCTCCCTGGCCCTGCCCAAGGCCCTGCGTACCGGTGAAACCATCATCTGTCGTCACCTCTCCATCGGCACCAACGGCGGCACGCAGGTCGTTGATCTGACCGTGCAACCGATCACCGAACCTGCTGCCCTGCGCGGCATGGTGATGCTGGTTTTTGCCGATGTAGCCAGTCCACCGCAGCAGTTGGCTGCCATGGCCGGAAAACGCGGTCCGAAGCGCGGCCAGCGGGAAACGGAACTGGAGCAGTCGCTGCTGCAGATGCACGAAGACGTGCAGACCCTGCGCGAAGAAATGCAAAGCTCACAGGAAGAGCTCAAGTCGGCCAACGAGGAATTGCAGTCAACCAATGAAGAATTGCAGTCGGCCAATGAGGAGCTGACCACCTCCAAGGAAGAAATGCAGTCGCTGAACGAGGAATTGCAGACGGTGAATACCGAGCTGCAATCCAAGGTCGATGAGCTGTCGACCGCCAACAACGACATGAAGAACCTGCTCAACAGCACCGACATGGCCACCGTCTTCCTCAACAATGCGCTACATGTCCGGCGCTTCACGACGCAGGCGACACGGCTCTTCAAACTGATTCAGGGCGATGTCGGTCGCCCCTTGTCCGACATCGTCACCGATCTTGATTACCCCGACCTGCTCCGCGATGCCGAGGATGTGCTGCGCACGCTGGTTTTCTCGGAACGGGAAGTCGCCACCAGCGACGGACGCTGGTATCAGGTCAAGATCATGCCTTACCGGACGCTGGAGAATGTCATCGACGGCGTCGTCATCACCTTCAATGACATCAGCCGGGCCAAGCTGCTGGAAGCGGAACTGCGTGCCGTTGGCAAAGAGGTCGGGAAATAGACTTGCCCCGGAAAAATTGACGCAAGCCCGGCAACATGTCGATACAAACCGTTGCAATCGAAATACTGGCAGGCACCACGTTAGGCCTCAAGATAAGTTCCTGATTTTCATCACTCAACGAGGCACGCCTTGAACACTCAGGAACGCGAACAACTCACCCATTTTCTTCAACAACTGGCGCAGGCACAGGTTGGAACGAAAGATGCCGAGGCGGAGAGACTGATCCAGGAAACCTGTGCCCGCCAGCCCGATTCGTACTACCTGCTGGCCCAGCGCAGCCTGTTGCTCGAACAGGCATTGGGCAACGCTCAGGCAGAAATCGCCAGGCTTCAGCAGGAACAGGCAAGCCCACGCAGTAGTGCCGGCAGTTTTCTCAACAGCAACGGCTGGGGCAATTCCCCGGCGCAATCAGCGCCGGTTCAACGGGCCGCCGCATTCACACCAGCAGCAGCAACGGCTGCACCAACGGCCACACCGGGCTGGGGCTCGGGGATGATGGGCACCATCGCGACAACCGCCGCCGGTGCCGTCGCCGGTGCATTTCTGTTCCAGGGCATCGGAAACATGATGGGGAATCATGGCAACAACGCCAGCCAATCCGCAGCAAACACCCCGACACCACACGCAGCGCCCGAAAGCCTCGTCTCGAATCAGGCTGAAGACAGCAGCATCCCGCCTGTTGACCTCGACGCATTGGGCCCGGACGATAACGATTCGGGCTGGGGATGACCTGCAAAAACTGAGATCGTCATTCAGCCGTACAGCACAAGAAGCCCAGCCGAGGAGTTGGGCTTTTCCTGTTTCAAGCGACAATAACGTCTATGGACTCAACGGAATTCATTCAGGAGCAGGCCCGGCGCTGCAATCAATGCGTGCACTACTACATCACGCATGATGTGCATTTCCCTTACGGTTGCCGAGCCCTGGGCTTCAAGAGCCGACATCAGCCCGCCCGTGATGTGGTTGCCGCGTCCGGGGAAGCCTGCCTGTATTTTCAGCCCAGGAAACCCGCCTGATTTTCACGCGCCGCCTGAAGTCCTTAAAATACCTACCGATGAAAGCCGCCCTCAACCCCATGTCACGCCTCTGCCGCCAAACGGCGCTTGTCATTCTGCTGGGCCTGACCTTGAGCAGTTGCAGCACAAGCAAGACCAGCCGCCCCTACCAGACGGAGACTTTCCCCAGCGAGACGCCGTTTCAGTATTACAGCAGCCGGGAGCCTGACGCTGCCTGCGAAGTCGCCAAGCGCGCCCTGCTGAGTCAGGGCTATCAAGTCGACGATGCGAAGCTGCGCAGCATTCGGGGCGAGAAGTTTTTCCGGCCAACAACAGATGAAGCGACCCAACTGACCATCACGCTGGTTTGCCTGTCGAGCAGCCTGGGCACGGTGATTTACGCCAATGCGCTGGAAACCCAGTTCGAAATGAAATCGAAGGGCAGCAATGCCGGGGTCAGCGTTTCCGCGCTGGGCTCTGTTTCACTGCCGTGGTCGATCAACAAGGACACCTTGGTGAAGGTCGGCGAGGAAACGGTCACGGAGCCGGCGTTCTACCAACGCCTGTTCGAACTGATCAAGTCGCTGGATTCCTGACTGCCTGAAGCGTGTGCCATCCATCGGCCAATGCCAGAAAGGCGAAAGCCCCTTGTCGGGGGGAGCAAGGGGCTTTCGGACGGCCATTGGGATCTGAGGGAGGGGTGGCCGTCAGGCTGATGTCTGGTCAGCGCATGAGTAGAAGATAACGGCCCGGCAACAACAACTCAAGTAACGGCTTGCAACAGTCTGTGTCGAAGCGTATGGCTCAGCCAAACTTCTTTTCGTGCGCCCTGACTGCCAGCTGGCGGGCCAGGAATAGCCGCAGCTTGACTGCATCCGAGAGTCCCCCGGCAGCTTTCTCTTCGTCCGAATCCGCCACTTCGACAACCCTTGGGCGGTTGTAGGAGCGCTGCAGATCAAGGTCTTCCGCACTGGAGCCGGCATCCTCGTCATCGAAAATATCAAGCAGCGAGGAATCGTCAGACTTTGCCTTGGCGACCAGCAACACCATCTGGTGCCGCTCGGTTCTCGAGAGCAATGATTTCGGGAGGGGCTTTTTCTGAGCCACTTTCCTGGACTGGCGCATTTCCGGCGAAGGATTCAACTCCTTGACCTGTACCGCCATCATGGAATGGCTCGGAATTGCGGTCACCGTGACATCACCATCCGCAACTGCGGACGTCGACACTTCGGCTGTCTGGTTCTCCGTTGCCACCAAATCCGCGGCGTTGATACCGCCTGAGGACAGGGCAAGGACTGCTGCGACTACGATCCAACGCACTTCGAATTCCTTCAAACAAGATACTTGACTCCCCTACTAACGCGCCAGTTTCGAATTGGTTGTCATGGTGAGCCAAAATAATTGCTGTTTATGCAGAATCTTCATCATTCCCGTCTGTTACACGAACGCCACATTGCTCAGGTCAACGAAATTTCCCGCCTCTCGTTATTCGGGCAGAGCAGCACTTTTCCTGGAGCCCAAAATGTTCGTGAACCAAACTGAATCCACCCTGTTCATTCAATCGCTGAAACGCGCCGGCATTGCGATCAGCAACGAAAGGGAAGTCATTGAACGCCTCGCCGAGGCCCGTGAATGGCACTATGCCTTCAGCACGCTGGTCAAGCAGGGCAAAAGAATCGGCATCTGGTTTGCCGCAACCGCCAAGATCAGTTCCAACAAGTTGAAGCGGCTGTTTGCCAAATTCCATTTCTCCGGCAATGCCGAGGCCGCCTTCGAGGCTTGCCTGCAGAGATAATCGCGGGGTAATTGGCTGCCTGAGGGCCAGTGCGGGGATAATCGGCCATCCCACCTGACTTTCCTGGAAACCGCAGCCATGCAAATCGATCCCGCCCTGCAATCAAAAGCCGATAACTACAAACTGCTGACCAATCTGGTGATTCCGCGTCCCATCGCCTGGATCACCAGCCAGAGCGCAGGCGGCGTCATCAATCTGGCGCCCTTCAGTTTCTTCAATGCCGTTGGCGCCGACCCGGTTTATTTGATCTTCAGCGTCGGCAACAACGAGCGTGGCCAGGCCAAAGACACGGCCAACAACATTCTGGCAAGTGGCGAGTTCGTGGTGAACATGGTCACCGAAGAACTGTTCGATGCGATGAATATTTCGGCCGCAGATTTCCCGGCCGAGGTCAGCGAACTTGCGGCAGCGGGCCTGAAGCCAGCCCCCTCGGCGCGCATCAAGGTGCCGCGGGTGGCCGAAGCGCAGGTCAGCCTCGAATGCACCCTGTTCAGCACGCAGCAACTGGGAGCCAACACCCTGTTCATTGGCGAAGTCGTGATGTTTCATGTGGCGGATCATCTGCTTGGCCCGCGCCTGCACATCAACAACTTTGCCCCGATTGGCCGGCTTGGCTCGCCATCCGTTTATTGCCGGACCACGGATCGCTTCGATATTGCCCGCATCACCTACGCTGAATGGGAAAGCGGGCAATCGCCCGAAACCAGCCCCCGCCGCTGAGACTCACTGCGTCAAACGATGCCTTACCTGATCGTCGTTACCATCCTCTGGGCTTTTTCTTTCAGCCTGATCGGCCAATATCTGGCAGGTCAGGTTGATAGTGATTTCGCCGTGCTGGTCCGGGTGGGCATCGCCGCCCTCCTCTTCGCACCGTTCACGCTATGGCGCGGACTGCCGGGCCGACTGATCGGCGGCTTGTGGCTTGCCGGCGCCCTGCAATTCGGCATCACCTACCTCTGCCTGTACCGCAGCTTCAATGTTCTGACCGTGCCGGAGGTGCTGCTTTTTACGGTGCTGACGCCGATCTACGTAACCCTGCTTGACGATGCACTGGCCCGCCGCTTCAATCCCTGGGCCCTGCTCGCCGCACTGGTCGCCGTTGGCGGCGGCATCATCATTCGTTTTGAACGGCTGGAGGGTGATTTCCTGATCGGATTTCTCTTGCTGCAGGTGGCCAATGCCACCTTTGCTGCCGGCCAGGTGCTTTGCCGTCAGCTGCTTGGCCGCTATCCCACGGAATACCCGCTGTACCGATTTTTCGGCCATTTCTTCCTTGGCGCGCTGGTTTTGACCCTGGTCTCGTTCTGGCTTTTCGGCAACGCTGCACGCCTGCCGCAGACTGCCACGCAATGGGGCGTGCTGGTCTGGATGGGCCTGTTTGCGACGGCGCTGGGCATGTTCTGGTGGGTCAAGGGCAGCCTGCGGGTTGATGCCGGCACCCTGGCGGTGATGAACGAGCTGCATGTACCGGCCGGGCTGCTGGTAAATCTCCTGATCTGGAACCGCAACGCCGACCTGCCCCGCTTGCTGGCCGGCGGGCTGGTGATTCTCGCTTCCTTGTGGATCAACCAGCTCGGGCGCCGCGCGGTGTCAGCGCAGTAATAACCCGCAGATCAAACGAACTCGATCAGCACATCGCCCGTCTGGACATGTTGCCCGGATTTGACGTTGACCGCAGCAATCACCCCGGCCAGCGGCGCGGTGATGTTCGTTTCCATCTTCATGGCCTCCAGCAGCAGCAGGGAGTCACCCGCCTGAATGCTGTCACCCGCATTGGCGAGCACCTTGACGACAATGCCTGAGACCGGACTGCGACAGACCTTCTCCTCGTTCGCCAGCGGCAGTGGGGCTGCCCCGGCCGCCAAGCCTGCCGGCGCACTGGCCGCGCTGCCGGCCAGTCTGGCTGAGCCTACCGGATAGGCCGGTGGCAGGCCGGCGTGATCAGGTTCGGCCACTTCAACCTCTACTTCGTAAGTCTTTTCGTCGATGGTGATTCGTAGTTTCACGCTGGCTTCCGATCAATGCAGTCGATGTGAGGCATGGACGCCCATGCGGCCAACCTGGGCCCAGGCCGTGGAGTGAACGAGGCGAACTTGGCGAATAGTGGCGCGGACGCCAAGAAAGGCGGCGACGGCGGCCGAAATCGCCAGCAGTTCCTCTTCGCTCGGGGCCGCTGTTGCGGCGACACCCTCAACCATCCGCTGTTCTAGTTCATTGACCCGGCGGCTGAGCGCGCTGATTTCGTCGCGCATGTGCGCGATCAGGGACGAAAGTTCGTCTTCGGTTTGCTGGTTATTCATGGCTATCCTAGAGCGGGATCAGACCGTGCTTCTTGTGCGGCCGGGGAACGCGCTTGATCCGCAGGTATTCGAGCGCCCGGGCAATATGCTGACGAGTCAGCGCCGGTTCGATGACGGCATCGACCAGGCGCTGTTCGGCCGCCACATAAGGGTTCGAGAAGGTATCGCGATAGCTGGCGATCAGTTCGGCGCGGCGCTGCTCCGGGCTTTCGGCTTCGGCGATCTCCTTGCGGAAAACAATTTCGGCCGCCCCTTCGGCGCCCATGACGGCGATTTCCGCGCTCGGCCAGGCGAAGACGCGGTCGGCGTCGAGATCTTTGCCACACATGGCAAGGTAGGCGCCACCGTAGCTTTTGCGCAGGATGACGGTGATCTTGGGCACGGTCGCTGACGAATACGCGAACAGCAGCTTGGCACCGTGGCGGATGATCCCGCCGTACTCCTGCTCGACCCCGGGCATGAATCCCGGGACATCGACGAAAGTAAGCAGTGGAATATTGAAGGCATTGCAGAAGCGGATAAAGCGCGCCGCTTTGGTTGAGGCATCGATGTCGAGAACGCCAGCCTTGACCGAGGGCTGATTGGCGACGATACCGACCGAGCCGCCACAGATGCGGGCAAAGCCGACCACGATGTTCATCGCATGACCGGCCTGGACTTCGAGGAAATCGCCCGCATCGACGATAGACTCGATCACGGCACGGACGTCGTAGCCCTGCCGGCTTTCATCCGGGAGCAGCTTTTCCAGAGCCGGGTTGGGCTCGATCGAATAATCGCCGGCAAGGATCGGCGGGTCTTCGAGATTGTTTGCCGGCAGGAAGCTGAGCAGCTTGCGGCACAGGGCAATGGCGTGATGATCGTCATCGGCAATGAAGTGAATCACGCCGGAATGAACCATGTGCGCGTCCGGCCCGCCGAGTTCTTCAGCGGTCACGGTTTCACCGGTGACTTGCTTGATGACCTGCGGCCCGGTGATGAACATTTGCGCCTGCCGGGTCTGGATGATGAAGTCGGTCAGCGCCGGACTATAGGCGGCGCCGCCGGCGCAGGGGCCGCAGATCAGGGAGATTTGCGGCACCGCACCGGAGAGCATCACATTGGCGTGGAAGACCTTGCCGTAACCCGACAGCGCGGCAATGCCTTCCTGCACCCGTGCCCCGCCGGAGTCGTTGATGAAGACGAAGGGCGAGCCGGTCTTCAGTGAGGATTGCATGATCTCGGCAACCTTGATCGAATGCGTCTCGCCCGCCGAGCCTCCGGCGACCGTGAAGTCCTGACTGGCCAGATGAATGAGGCGACCGGTGATGGAAGCAGCCCCGGTGATCACGCCATCGGCCGGAAATACCTTGTCCTGCATGCCGAAAAGGGTGGCCCGGTGGGTGGCGAACTGACCAACTTCGTCGAAGCTGCCCGGATCGACCAAAGCGGCGACCCGCTCGCGGGCGGTCAGGCGCCCGGACTGGCGATGCCGGGCCTGCTTGTCGGCACCACCGCCGAGACTGGATTCATCGCGGCGACGGCGCAGCTCGTCAATTTTGTCCTGCATGGTGCTCATGGTGATTCCTGTTTATTCGCTGATCGGGGTGACCGAAACCCGGTGCGAGCGGCCGTTCAGCTTGACGTCGTAAGTCACTGGGGTGCGTGCGGGTACCGGCTCGGCGCCCGATTCACCGGGCTTGGCAAGGGCCGCCGGATCAACCCCGAGATTCTTCGGCCCGAGTTCGCGGCTGGCGAAAAAGCCGGGCGCAACCTGGGGGAACATGGCGTACGTCAGCACATCCTCTTCGCTGCCGTCGCAACCCGGCAAGGCTGTGGCAGCAGCCTGCAGGGCCGCCCACTCTGGCAGCAAGAGATCAGCGGGACGCTGCTCGATGGCTTCCTTGTGGGCATGCTGGGCAGCCTGCGCCAGCACGGTCGGATCGCGCTCGCCGGGCGCCTTGCCGTAGTAGCCGAGCATCAGATCAGCGAACTCGCTGGAGATGACCTTGTAGCGGCCCATCAGGACGTTGAACACGGCCTGGGTGCCGACGATCTGGCTGGAAGGGGTGACCAGCGGGGGGAAGCCGGCGTCTTCACGGACGCGCGGTACTTCGATCATGACTTCTTCCAGCCGGTCGGCCGCATTCTGCTGCTTGAGCTGGCTTTCCATGTTGGAAATCATGCCGCCCGGTATCTGGCTGTCGAAGATGTCGGTTTCGACCCCGTGAATGTTGGACATGAAGGCCTGGTAGCGCGGGCGGAGGGCGGCGAAGTGGTTCTTGATGCGGTGCAGCCGGGCCTTGTTCAGGCGGGTTTCGTATCCGGTGCCTTCGAGCATTTCGACCAGGCTTTCCGTCGGATTATGGCCGGGGCCGAGGCTGAGCGAACTGATCGCGGTATCGACACAGTCAGCACCGGCCTCGATGGCCTTCATCAGCGACACCAGCGTGACGCCGGTGGTCGAGTGGGTATGGACATGGAGGAGCACGCCTTCACCACAGCGCGTCTTGATACCCTTGATGATATCGTAGGCTGCTTGCGGTTTGAGCAGCGCCGCCATGTCTTTCAGGCAGATCGAATCGCAGCCCAGCTCAACCAGACGCTCGGCCATTTCGATGAAGGTCTCGGTGGTATGCAGCGGGCTGACGGTGTAGCAGATCGTGCCCTGGGCATGCTTGCCATTGCGCCGGACGGCATTGACCGAATGCCGGATGTTGCGGATGTCGTTCAGGGCATCGAAGACGCGGAAGACGTCCATGCCGTTCTCGGCGGACTTGTCGACAAAACGATCAACCACACCGTCTTCGTAATGGCGGTAGCCGAGCAGGTTCTGGCCGCGCAGCAACATTTGCAGGCGGGAATTGGGCAGCAAACGCCGGAAGGTACGCAGGCGTTCCCAGGGATCTTCGTTGAGAAAGCGGATGCAGGCATCGAAGGTCGCCCCGCCCCAGCACTCAACCGACCAGTAGCCGGCCTGATCGATGTCGGCACAGGCCGGCACCATGTCTTCCAGCGCCATGCGCGTCGCCAGCAGGCTTTGGTGCGCGTCGCGCAGGGCTAGTTCGGTTACGTCGATTACTTTGGTCATTTGTTGCTCTGTTGTTGGACGAAAATCGCCGGATGCCGTCAATCTCCATCCGGGAAAATCTGTTTCCAATCCCGGGCACGGATCATTTGTTGCATTGCAGCAAAGTCACTATATTGGGTATCAGGGGTAACGAACAAGCTTTTTCTTTTAGCCGGCACAGGCTGCACCGATGATGCGTTCCGTTTTTGCTTCATCCAGTTCGGCATGGCCACCAAGCGCCGCATTGCCGTGCGCCCGCAAGGCCTGCATGACGCGGGTTGCGGCATCGGGCTCGGTGATGCCAGCCTCGGACAGGTGCACCGGCATGCCGAGGCTGCGATAGAAGGTTTCGATCGCGGCGATGGTCTCTTCGGCACTTGGCTGCACCAGACCGAAAACGTTGCGCCCCATCTGTTCCAGCTTGGCGCGCTTGGCTTCAATCAATTCGCGCAGCAGCCACGGTTGAATAATGCTCAGGGTACGCCCGTGGTCGATGCCGTAGAGGGCGGTCAGTTCGACAGCCATTCGGTGCGTTGCCCAATCCACCGGCACACCGACGCCGATGATGCCGCACAACGCCTGGTTAGCCGCCCACATCAGGTTTTGCCGCCAGGTGGTCTGCTGGCGCTGATCGAACGTATCAGCCAGCGTCTTCAGTGCCTTCATCACGGCTTCGGCATAACCGTCCTGAACCAGGGCGCCAACCGGATAGGTCAGGTATTGCTCGCAGACGTGGACGAAGGCATCGACCACGCCATTTTCGAGTTGGCGGTCCGGCAGGCTGGCCATGACATCAGGGTTGAGGATAGCGAAGCGTGGCCGGGCTGGCGGCACGAAGAAGACGCGTTTTTCCTGCGTCGCCTTGCGGGTGACGACGGCTCCGGCATTCGATTCCGATCCGGTCGCCGGCAAGGTCAGCACAATGCCGACCGGCAGGGCTTCCGTCGCAACATGTTTGCCACTAACGATGTCCCAGCCGTCGCCGGCATAGAGCGCCGCACAAGCGATGAACTTGGCGCCATCGGCTACCGAGCCACCACCGACGCCAAGAATGAAGTTGATTTTTTGCCTTTTTACCTGGTCCACCGCAGCACTCAGTGTTTCGAGTGTCGGATTAGCTTCGACGCCGCCGAATTCGCTTACCTCACGCCCGGCGAGTGCGTTGCAGACCTGATCGTAGATACCGTTGCGCTTGATCGAGCCGCCACCATAGAGCAGCAGCACCTTGGCATCACGGGGGATCAGTTCGCCCAGACTGGCGAAGCTGTTCGGGCCAAAGTGGATCTGGGTCGGGTTGTGGTAGCTGAATTCGAAGATGTGCGACATCAAAAGGCTCCTTGGGTTTCGGCCAACGCGGGCCGGATATTTATGGTTTTATTTTGCAAACAAACTGGCGGTGATTTCAAGCGAGCGCAGGCGCAAGGCCGAATCGAAAACATCGCTGACCAGGATCATTTCGTCGGCATTGGTGACCTGCTTCAGGCCAAGCAGCCCTTCGCGCACGGTATCCGGTCCGCCGATCACCGCCGCCCCGAGGAAGTCTCCAATGGCCGAGCGCTCCTGCGGCTGCAGATGCGTCAGGTAGTCGACAACCGGTGGCGGCAGGCAACGGCGGTCGCCGCGCAAAATGCCCAAAACACGCTGGTAGGTGCTGCTGGCCAGATACTCCGCTTCGTCATCGGTCGTTGCGGCAATCACCGGCACTCCGATCATCACGTAAGGCTGGGCCAGCGTGGCCGATGGCCGGAAGTTCTGGCGGTAGAGGGCGATGGCCTGAAGCAGCATGGCCGGCGCGAAGTGTGAGGCGAAGGCATAAGGCAGACCGCGCTCGGCCGCCAGCCGGGCAGAGAACAGACTCGACCCGAGCAGCCAGATCGGCACCTCGGTACCACTGCCCGGCACGGCGATCACCTTCTGATCCGCCTGTCGGGGGCCAAGCAATCGCTGAAGTTCGGTGACTTCGCGCGGGAAGTCGGCCTCGGTTTCGACCCGGTCACGGCGCAGCGCCCGCATGGTGAGCTGGTCGGTACCGGGCGCCCGGCCCAGTCCGAGATCAATCCGGCCCGGATACAGTTCGGCCAGCGTGCCGAAGGCCTCGGCGACGACCAGCGGCGCGTGATTGGGCAACATGATGCCGCCGGAACCGACGCGTATACGGCTGGTCGCCCCGGCTATGTGGCCAACCAGCACCGCCGTCGCCGAACTGGCAATGCCCGGCATGTTGTGGTGTTCGGCCACCCAGTAGCGGGTGAAGCCGAGCTGTTCGACGTGTCGGGCAGTTTCCCGGGCAATCGCCAGCGCTTCGGCAACGGTGCCGCCTTCACGCACGGCAACGAGGTCGAGCATCGAAAGCTTGGTTTCCTGCAGGGTAGTCATGGCTGTTCCCGAACTTGTTGGGTGATGACCGAAGCCACCGGGTTGCGGCGACTGGCCGCCCAGCTGAGTAGTGAAAGCAGGGCCAGTCCGCTGCCGATCAGCAGGATGCCGGCGATTTCACTGCTCTTGAATTCCTCGCCGAAGGTCAGGCGCGACGAGAGGATGGCGACGACCGGCGTGCCGAGCACCCATGTGTAACCCCAGGTCAGCGACAGGACGAGCAAGGCTAGCGCTGGCAGCCAGCGGCGGTATGAGGACATGAATCTTTGGGGCAGTGGCCGTGCCGAGCAATCCCGGTCACGGCCTGGGTGAAATGAAGATCAGTCGGCCAGTACCGGGTAATCGGTGTAACCCTCGGCGTCGCCGCCATAGAGCTTGTCGGCGCGCAGTTCATTCAAGGGCTTGTCCTCGCGCAGGCGACGGACGAGGTCCGGTGTACTGATGAACGGGCGGCCGAAAGCGATCAGGTCGGCCTTGCCACTGTTTATCGTGTCGAGAGCGAGTTCACGTGAATAGCCGTTGTTGACCAGCCAGGCACCTGGGAAGCTGCGATGCAGGGCGGCGTAATCGAAAGCCTTGCCTTCAGGCGTACGCGTGCCGCCGGTTTCGCCTTCGATAACGTGCAGGAAGGCCAGACCGAGGGGCGCCAGTTGTTCGACCACGTAGCCATAGAGCGCTTGCGGATCGCTATCGAGCGCAGCGGTGCCGCCGAATGTCGTCATCGGGCTGAGGCGCACACCGGTCCGGCCAGCGCCAATTTCGGCGGTCACGGCCTGGACGACGTCGAGCAACAGGCGGGCACGGTTGGCGACGCTGCCACCATACGGACCGCTACGGTCGTTGACGCTATCGCGCAGGAATTGTTCGAGCAGATAGGTGTTGGCGGCGTGCACTTCGACGCCATCAAAACCGGCGGCGATCGCATTGCGGGCGGCGCTTCGGTAGTCCTCGATGAGGCCCGGCAGTTCATCGTCACGCAAGGCGCGCGGCGTGGAAACGGGAACAAAGCCCTCACGGGTGAAGGTCATCGCATTGGATTGCTTGCCTGTCGAAGAAACCGGTGCCGCGCCATCAGGCAGAAGTGAGGTATGGGAAATCCGGCCAACGTGCCAGAGCTGGAGCACGATCTTGCCGCCGGCGGCATGCACGGCGTCGGTCACCTGACGCCAGCCGGCCACTTGCGCGGCAGAATGGATGCCCGGGGTATCGAGGTAGCCCTGAGCCATCGGGCTGATCTGGCTGGCTTCGGCGATGATCAGACCGGCAGTGGCGCGCTGGCGGTAATACTCGACGGTCAGCGGGCCGGCAACATTGCCGGCGATGGCCCGGTTGCGCGTCAGCGGCGCCATGACAATGCGGTTGGCAAGGGCGATATCGCCGATCTGGATGGGGTCGAACAATGAAGTCATGGAAATTCTCCTGGTGGGTATGAGTTTTTTAATTAGACCGGTCGTCTAATGTTCTGGGGTAAAAAATTGCCGCGATAGCCTGCGGCCGATGAGATATTCGGATATTCAGCGCGACAGCACTTGCCGGGTGAAGGTCATCGCGTTCTCAAGCGCATCGCTGTTGCGGTGTAGCTTGCCCAGCAGGCTGGCACCGAGCCAGAGCTGGTAGAGCGTTTGCGCGGTTGTCTGCGCATCCAGTTCCGGCAAAGAGCCGTCGGCGACACCAGCTTCGATCACAAGGGCGATCCGGGCAACAATCCGGTCGGTTCCATCACGCAGGGTGAGGCGCATGGCATCAGACAGGTCAGCCACTTCTGCACTAAGCTTCACGACGAGACATTTCTGGTCAACACAGTCATCGCACTGCCGGTCCAGCCAGCGCTGCCAGTAACGCATCAGACGTTCGTGGCCCGACGCACCCTCGCTGCCGAGCACGTTTTCGATGTCGCCAAGATAGCGATCAAAATAGTCTTCAAGCAAGGCTTGGCCATATTGCTCCTTGGACTCGAAGTAGTGATAGAACGAGCCTTTCGGCACGCCGGCCGTCTTCAGAAGTTCGTTCAGGCCAACGCTCGTGAAGCCTTTGCCGGCGAAAATCCGGTGGCCGGTTTCGAGAATGTGCTGACGGGTATTGTCGTGTCGAATGTTCATTGGGAGTCATATTGCCATCTATTAGACCAGTCGTCTAGTGGCCAACTCCAGGCAATGCGATACACTAGCGCCGTTTATCCCGCGAAAACTTGGAGAATGAAGCATGCAAGGTTTGTTTGAATACCGGCTTGACGGCAATGGTGATGCTCTTGTTTTGAACATCAATCTGGATGCAACCAGCGCCAACGCCCTTGTTCGACTTGATCGATACATCAACTGGGAAGACGTTCTGAAACTGACGGAGAACGATCCGGAAGCAGCAAGAGCTGCCGAGCGCCTGCATACCGTACTGCATCATTTGGGCCGGTGATATTGCGCTAAGCAGCCCCCGGTTTGACAGAACAACCAACCCGCCTTTGGCGGGTTTTGTTTTGGCTGTAAACCAGCTTTCGTCGGCTTCACAGACAATAAGCAAATCTGCGATTTGAACTCGCACAGCATGCGTACAATGTCATTTATTGCAATAACGTTGAAAACCCCATGACAGACGCTGCTGAAAACACCTTGAATACGGGCGAACTGTCCCACGATCAGTTGCAGAAAGTCATTTCCACCATCGATATTCCGGTATGTCCGGCGATTGTGGCGAAAGCCATGGCTGAAGCACAAAAGGACGAGCCCGACCTGCGCATGCTGGCTGACCTGATCACGGCCGACCCAAGCATGTCCGCGGCAGCGCTCAAGCTCGCCAATTCAGTCCTGTACCGTTCAAGCAGTCCGATTTCCAGTGTTCGCAACGCGGTCGAGCGGCTTGGTACAAAAATTGTTGTCTGCGTTGTCGTTGGCGTCGCTTTACGCTCCTCCGTCGACGGCCTGCCCGCTGCCTGGCTTGATCAATTCTGGCGACGCGCGACACAAACAGCGGTTGTCTCTGGTTTGGTGGCCCGGCGTCAATTCGGCATTTCCCCGGATGCCGCCTACACCTATGCCCTGTTTCACGACGCTGCGATTCCGATGATGATGAAGCGTTTCAAGGAATACGAGCGTGTCATGGCTACGGCCAAAACCGAAGGGAAAATGCTGGTGGATGCCGAGAACAGTTACTTTCCCTGTACGCATCCGGTTGTTGCATCACTGATGGTAAGGAACTGGGGCTTGCCACCGATTCTTGGCCAGGCAATCCGTTTTCATCACGAACCGGATCTCTATGAATTGCCAGACCAGACCTTGCCGGGGAGTGCCTTGTCACTCATCGCAGTCACCCAGATTGCCGAGCATCTGACCGCCGAAGTACTCGGGGAAGGCGATTTTGAAGTGGGCATTGATCTCTTCGAAAGAGCTTTGGCTTTCATTGGCATCTCTGAAAATGAACTCGACGACTTGCGACAGCGCGTAGCTCTTGCGCTCGAAGAAACCTGAAATACACAGGCGCCGAAAAAATCGCAGAGGACGTCAGCGCCCCTTCGGCAATCAGGCAAACTCAAACGACAGTTGCGGTGAAACTTTTGGCTCGACCACGGCCTCGACAACCAGCGAACGCCTTGAGGCTGGCTGAACAATCTCCGAATACGCATCTGACGGGAATTCAGCATGCTCCTCTAGCCAGAAAACGCTCTCTTCGTGACTCAAGATGACTGGCATACGCTCATGGGTCGCGGCAAGTGCTTTACTAGCCGCCATCGTCAGGATCGCGCAGGTCTTTCCAGCGAGTCGATGCTGGTCGAATATCCCGGCAAACATCAACGGCTTACCTTTGGCATCGCTGATCCGTACCTTCTGTTTGCTGCCACCGGCCACCGCTTGCCACTCGAAAAATGCAGTCGCCGGAATCAGGCAGCGGTTGCGCTTCAGCAACTTGCCATAAAACGGCATGTCCTCCAGCCCTTCGCTACGCAGGTTGATCAGGGGACTGCGCGGCTCACGGTCCAGAAAGGCGCCAACCAATCCCCACTTTGCGCTGCTGCCGCAATAGCCATCACCATTGCCGGTCAGAAGCAGCACAGAATCTGTTGGACGAATCTCGTCATTACGGGGCATATCGCTGCTGCCAAGGCGTAGGTGCAGGAAGTGTTTCACCAGTTCCCTGGCTGTCGCCTTTAGTTCGTAACGCCCGCACATGGCAGATTACTGATGACGTGCGTGGTAGCTACTCTCAAGTGATGCGCGTTTGCCGACTATCTGCACCTGCACCATCGCCTCGCAGTGCCCGGCTACCAGCTCATTCAGAATGGCTGGGCTATAGGCCACCGCTGGCTGCAACAGTTCCTGAAGTGCCAGCCTCGGATTCAATACCGCGATGCAATAGCCATCGTTGTATTCAGGGTGAACGTTACCGAAGACCAGCACATCCTTGCCTTCACCCGCATGTAGCGCAATAGTCCGTTTGAAGACCACATCGGTTTTTGTATTTGAAGCCAAAAGACCGTTGACGATGCCGGTGGCCACATCTTTCATTTCCTGCATCTGCTTGTTCATGATGAACCTCGACACTGTAAGAATGACTGTAATTCTATACAGTATTCGGCAGGTCTACAAGCGTGGCCTTCAAGGTCTTCTGATCTTGTGGCAATGAACTGGGCTAGCATTGAGCCATCTGTGGAGAAATGATCGAATGGACAACAACACCTGGCACGCCTGGTTTGACGGGGCGACGAAGTACACGAACCCGGGAATACGCGGAGTCGGCGCCGTCCTAAAAGGCCCCGACGGTCAGCGAGTGGAAATTGCCCAGGAGATTGGCGAAGGCACAAACAATGAGGCCGAATACTGTGCGCTCATGGCGGTACTTGACGCGGCCGCAGAGGCTCAGGTGCAAGACCTCATCATCTATGGCGACAGCCAACTGGTGATCAAACAGGTTAGTGGCGAGTGGCTGATCAACGCGCAGGGGCTGGTCCCTCTTTGCAAGACCGTTCAGGAACTGATGGCCCAGATTCCGAATGTTTCTCTTTGCTGGATTCCGAGAGAAGAGAACACTGAGGCGGATGCACTTTCGAAACGCGCCATCGGAGTTGCTGTGCCTGCCCCCCTTGATCGATCCGTCTGGATGAAGATCACTGAAATTGGCAAGCCGTTTGGCTTGTCCGGTGTCGCGCTGGGAAAACGTATGGACTCAGCCAAATTGCGAGAAGGCGGCAAGCCAACGCAACTTGCTCTGGAAAAGGGATGCGCGCTCAGGGTTGAAAACAATTTCGGGCATGAAGATTTCTGGCACAGGAAGCTTCTCCCGGCCGCGCTGAGAGAAGCGATGCTGCTGGATTGATGCCTGACTCACGCCACAAAAAATCCCGCCATCGATTTGGCGCGAGGCAGGATGACATATCATTCGCCCCGGTCCTGCACGGGCCGTTTTACTTACCAAATCAGCTTTTCAGGAGCCAGTCCTATGCAGCAGCTTACTCAAGCTGGTCAAAACGCAGTCAACGCTATCGCCCTCCGCTACAACCTTAGCCAGGATGCTGTCGTTCATATGCTGATCGCCGTCAACAATGGCGCCGGCAGCATGGCGCAGTTCAACTGCCCCGAACTGGGTGGTTCCGGGCAGTGGATGCGCGGTGGCATGACCATGGTGGGCGACATGTTCAACCACGGTTTGAAAATGACCGTGGATAACCTGTGCAACGAGTTATCCGGTTATCTGGCAAACATGCAAGTTTTCCTTCCGATACCGCAAGGCACCTACGGCAGCGCTCAATGGTGGCCAGGCGACCTGGGGAGCCCGTTTAGCAGTGGAGCACAAAACAACATTCGCTACGCCGTTTTCCCGCAAAGGCTGGCCATCGAGTCGAACGGCCAGGTCAGCGTCTATGACACATTGAACCACCAGATCGGCGGCGTCAGCCAGCAACAAGGGGGAGATACCTCGCTCACCTTCAGCAGTCAGTTCGGCACGATTTCAGTCAGCAGCCTGCCACTCGTTTCCGGCAACGGCTTGGCACCCGCCGTATCGACCAATTTCGCCGCGCCGCAGTACGCGCCGGCGAACCAGCCTTTCAACGAAGCGCCAATGCAAAACCAGGCGCCACTTCAGGGCGCACCGATGGGCAACAGCTCAACCCAGGAGATGGTCGAACTGATTCAGAAACTCGCCCAGTTACGCGACGCCGGCGTACTGACGCAGGACGAGTTCAACACCAAGAAAATCGAACTGCTTAACCGGATCTGAGACGAGGCGAACCTCCATCCGGCGCCCCCCTGTCCAATCCAGGCTCAGAGAGACTTAACCCTATGGAACGCTGCCCTTGGTGCGAAGGCTTTGATCTTTATCGTCAATATCATGATTCCGAGTGGGGCGTACCACTCCGCGACGACCGGGCATTGTTTGAGCTGCTCATCCTGGAAGGTGCTCAAGCAGGACTGTCCTGGTCAACTGTCCTCAAAAAGCGGGAACACTACCGCCGGGTGTTTGACGGCTTCGACCCGGAACCTATTGCCCGCTACGATGACCAGAAGGTCGCTGAACTGTTGGCAGACCCCGGCATAATCCGGAATCGGGCCAAAGTTGCCGCAACCATTCAAAATGCCAAAGCATTCCTCGCCATCAAAACAGAAGGCCAGACATTCAGCGACTTTCTTTGGGGATTTGTCGATGGCAAACCCATTCAAAACAACTGGAAATCCATGGCCGAGGTTCCGTCAAAGACGGTCCAGTCCGATGCAATGAGCAAAGCGTTAGTTCGCTCCGGCTTCAAATTTGTCGGTTCAACAATCTGTTATGCCTTCATGCAGGCATCCGGCATGGTGAATGACCACCTGATTTCCTGTCCGCGACACACTGAAATAAAGGAGCTATCGCCCCCAACAAAGTAGCGGCATGGAAGCAACGACTTCGCAACATTGCTAGCGGCAAGAAGTCCGCAAACGTTGTGCAGATGAGAAGAAAGAATGCGTCTTGATACCTGAAACGCCACGCTATACAATTCACCATGATCAAGAGTTTCCAACACAAAGGGCTGCAAACCTTTTTCGAGACAGGAAGTAAAGCCGGCATTCAGCCGCACCACGCGGCTCGTTTGTCGCGCCAGCTAATCCGCCTTGATGCAGCGAAAAACTCGGACTACATGAATGTGCCCGGCTGGAGGTTTCACGGCTTGACCGGCAACTTGGCCGGGCATTTCTCGATAACGGTGAACGGCAACTGGCGTCTGACTTTCACCTTTGAAGATGGCGACGCTGTTCTGGTCAATTACCAGGACTACCACTGAGAGGTAAGCAAGATGAGTCGAATGTTTAACCCGCCACACCCCGGCGAAACGCTGCGAGAGGATGTACTGCCAGCCTTGGGACTGACCGTTACCGACGCAGCCGCCCAGCTTGGCGTAACCCGCGCCGCCCTTTCCCGCGTTCTCAATGGTCGCGCTGCCATTTCCCCAGTGATGGCCCTTCGCCTTGAGGGCTGGCTGGGCTTGAAAAACGGCGGGCATGCCGATGCATGGCTGGCGCAGCAAACCGCCTATGACCTCTGGCAAGCGAGAGAAGCTGGCATGCCGAAGGTTACGCCAGTGGCTCACCTGCTGGGCGCATAGAGCATCACCACTGCCGACGATATCAGGTCAAGCGGGCAGTATCGTCAACCTGCGGGGCTGAAGATTTGCCCTATGCTCAAACTAGGCAAGCCAACCATCTCAGAAAGAGCAGCATGGGTTTGTGGAAATTGCGTTTTTACTGCCCCGCCCCCGGTTATGATCATGAAACAATCAGGCCCAAAGTGACGGTGCATTGATGAAAAACTCTTACATGAAACCCGGAAAACAAAAAAGCCACTCCGAAGAATGGCCTAACTGTTTGATTTTACTGGTGCCCCCGAACGGAATCGAACCGCTACCTGATGATTACAAATCAACTGCACGACCTTCATGCTACGGGGGCCCATCGTGTGGGGCCGCATTATAGCCTGATCACCTGAATTTCAACATGACGACACTGACCAATCCTTTTGAAATTGCTCGCGAAACGCTTCGTCTGCTCGCCTCGCGCCGCGTTCCACCAACGCCCGACAATTATTTGACGCTGTATCAGGAAATTTCCGGCACCAAGGCGGTGGCCGAGCCATTCCCGGAGAAACAGCTGCGTTCGCTGGCGACGGCACTGCCAAAAGCCACCCCCGATCAAATGCGCCTCTCCAGACTGCTGGAAGAAGCAGTCAAAGGCTCCAACTGGGATGACTACAAAACCCATTTAGTTGAGTTTGTCGGCGCCCTTGCGGTCACCCAGAAACTTGCCTGGTCGGAGCTTATTTCTGACCTTCTCCGGCTCTGGGATGCAAAACATGCGGGGCTAACCGCTGCCCGAAAGCGCGAATCCCTTGAGCACGTACTAACCAGCAGTGGCGCAAACCCGGAAACGCTATATAACCGCCTGCAAAACCTGCTGCGCTCCTGGGGGCAAGGCAAGGGGGCGGAGCCTGATGCCGGCACCGAAGCAACGCCTGTATCTGCTCCGACGGAAAATGCCGTTTCTACCCCGTCCACCGCAGCAACCAGCGATCTGCTGCCCGAATTGCGCCAGCTCTTTGCCTTCACACTCGAAACGGCCATCGCGACGCAATTGATGGAAAGCCCGCAGCTATCGAATGATGCCAAGACACTGGCCAACGACATTCGCACTGCCAGCAGTACCGAGCAATTGCAGGACTTCCTCACTCGCCTGAAGCGCTTTGCTTTCAAGCTAGAATTGCTGGCCGAAGATCAGGCCGAACTCCGCAGCAGCCTTCTCAACCTGCTGCGCCTGCTGGTTGAAAACATCACCGAACTCGTTCTTGATGATCGCTGGTTGCATGGACAGATCGATGTGGTCCGCGACATTATTGAAAAGCCGCTCTCACAACGTGCCATTGACGATGCCGAGCGCCGCCTCAAGGAAGTGCTGTACAAACAAAGCCAGCTCAAGGCCAGCCTTTTCGAAGCCAAGGAAGCCATCAAGCACATGCTGGCCGGCTTCGTTGATCAACTGGCCAACTTCGCTGACGCCACCTCCGAGTACCACGACAAGATCGAAGTCTGTGCCGGGAAAATAAGTGCGGCCAACGACATTTCCGAGCTGGGGAGCGTTCTCAGCGAAGTCATGCAGGAAACTCGCGCCATCCAGATCAATGCGCAACGCTCCCGCGATGAGCTGCGGTCGACCCAGAAAAAAGTCGAAGAATCAGAAACGCGTATTCGTGAACTCGAAAAAGAGCTCGAAACCACCAGCGATCTCGTTCGCCACGACCAGTTGACTGGCGTTCTAAATCGCCGCGGGCTCGAAGACATATTCGCGAAAGAGGCAGCGCGGGCAAAGAGACATGACACCCTGCTTTGCGTTGGAATGCTCGACATCGACAATTTCAAGAAACTCAATGACTCACTGGGACACGACGTTGGTGACCAAGCCCTCATACATTTGGCCAACGTCTGCCGCGAAACTTTGCGCCCTCAGGACACGATTGCCCGCTTTGGTGGAGAGGAATTCATTGTTCTGCTGCCCGAAACCCCCCTCGAAGATGCCGCTGTCGCACTTACCCGCCTCCAGCGCGAACTGACGAAAAAATTTTTCCTGAATGCCAACGAGAAGGTGCTTATTACCTTCAGTGCAGGCGTGACACAGATGCAACCGGACGATACCCAGGCAACCATTTTCAAGCGCGCCGACGAAGCCATGTATCAGGCAAAGCAGACCGGGAAAAACCGCGTAATCAGCAACCCTGCTTCTAACAAAGCTGGAAATACCAAGCTTTTGACCCCCCCTAGTACCGCTCATATCGATCTCGTCTAACCTAGCAGCAGCATCACGTCATTCATTTTCATAGAAAACAGATTGATCATGAAAGCTGTAATTCTTGCCGGTAGGCCTGGTACTCCCATTTCGGAAGAAGCACACCTTAAAAACGAGCTCACAGACAGGGACAGAACCAGAATGCATGACTTCACCATTTTTATTACCAGCTACAACTACGGACATTACATTGGCAATGCAATCGATTCGGTCATCACGCAAACGCATCCAGATTGGAATCTTTTCATTCTCGACAACGGCTCGACTGATAACACCTTTGAAGTCATCGAACCCTATCTTGCCGACCCCAGAATCCGGCTGATCAAGCGTCCATCCAACGTCGGGCACACGATGAACATTGCGCTGGGCTATATCGAACTGGAAGGGAAATTCATTTCCACCCTGCAGGCCGATGACTGGCTTGAGCCGACATTCGTCGAAACGGCGCGGAAGGCTTTTGCCGAACATCCGAACATTCCACTGGTGGCCTTCGGATGGATGGCCTATATCGAGCCAAGCGACACTTTCATTTACCCGAACACCATACCTTATCCGCGATCATTTTCCGGCGTCACCTCGCTTTCTCCGCTTCTAACAGTCGGCAACTTCATTCCGTTGCACATGATTGCCTTCCGAAAGCAGGAGATTGCTACCATCTTCCAGGAAATGGTCAAGACGCCATTGAGGCAGCTTGCCGAACAGTTCATTATCAAGCGACTGGAAGACCGCAACGGGCCGAGCTACTTCTCCGCCGAAGTAGCCGGTTACTGGCGCAGGCATGACACGCAACTCACCAATATCAACAGCCTGAATCACATCTCCAGCATTGAAAACATCGTCGAGCCGCTTATCTACAACCAGACCAAGGATCGTTACAACAGAAATACCCGATTTCTATCGTTGACTTATTTCGTTTCCAGCTCTGCGAAAATCCCCTACCGCTCGGCTGCCGAATGGCTGGTCAGCGAAAACGGCCAACACCTTGCCGAACAATATGGGATAGCCATTAACGACAACGCAAAACGCTATCATTGTCTGGCCTGCGCCTTGATGATGAGTCATTCCTCATTAGCCAGTTCGGAGTTAATCAGCAGCGACGAAATTCAAATCTGGATAACCGACTTGTCCAAAGATTATGGTATCGAACAGGGTGAAATTCTCAGCATCGCGAATCAGGCATATGGCGGCGATTTATTCCCCAACGGCATTGAGCAATTGATTTCGGAGAACATTGGAAAATCGCCTACCCCGCTCCAGAACTCCTCAAAATCATCCCTATCAAGCGTTGCGTACGCTCAATGGGAAAGAATGCGCGAGTTGCTCCCAGAAGACGGAAAGATCATCGGCAATACCCTCCAAATATTTCAGGGCAACCAGCCCCGATTCCACCTGCTTATACGACTGCAACCAAGCAGCGATGCACTCTTGGCCGATACTCTTGACAGTCTGAGCCAGAACGTTTTTAAGAACTGGCACTTGGATATCATCTCCACATCACCTAGCCCAGATGGGCTGGAGGAACTACCCTGTATCGACTGGCATACTCTAGGAGGCACCCCTACTAATGAAAAGGGGTTCGCTGATCATCTGGTGGCAACCCGCTTGTGCGACTGGATCATCGAACTTCCGGCTGGAGCACGCCTTGATATTCTGTATTTGTGGCGACTCGCAATGGAGTCTCAAGCCAATCCCGAGTCTCGTGCCTTCTTCGTGGACGACGATTGCATTAACGAATCTGGCCTGCACCATAGTCCCCGTTTCAAACCCGGTGTCAATCCAGAGGCCTTGCTATCTGCTGACCTCGCAGGACCACTATGTTTGCGCCAAGATACGTGGGCAAAAATCGGGGGCGCCAGCCAAGGCGTAGGAAGCCCATGGTTTTCTCAACTACTCTGCATTGCCGACCGATTTGGATGGAACTCGATCAAACATGTGCAAGATATTCTTATAAGCTATCTTGACGAGTTTCCAAGTAGTAACAAGTCCTGTCTAAATGCCCTGCTCAATCAATTGCAACAAAAGGAAATCAAGGCGGAAATAGTTCCTGCGACCGGCAAAAGCTGGCGCATCCGTTACCCACTTGAAACAACACCAACCGTATCCATTGCCGTTATATCAACAGGTCAACTCGACCTTCTGACACGATGTGTCGATAGCATCATCGAAAAAACCCAATACCCTGACTATGAACTCATCGTAGCATTGATGGATGCAGAAGATGAGCCTGACTTGAACGCGTGGCTTGCCAAGCTCCAGCAACGCGGGTGTCCGAAGGTGCGCGTAGCTTGGAGCTCTTCAACAAGCAGCTATGCCAATCGCTGCAACATTGCAATGACAACCTCATCCAATGAATTCGTATTATTAATAAGGGAAGATGCCGTAATCATTCAGCCCAGTTGGCTGTCGGAAATGGTACGCACGGTTCTTCAGCCGAATATTGCAGGCGTCTCTCCTCGCTTAATCTGCCCCGGCACAAGCTCGATTCACTATGCGGGAAACATTCTTGGGCTAAAGGGGATCATCGGCTCACCCTATCAAAACAAAGCAAAACTCAGCGATCATGGCTACTTGGACTACATCCAAATCGCCCGCGACGTCAGCACACTCTCGGATGCGTGCGCACTAATGCGAAAAGCAGACTACATTGCCGTGGGAGGCATGGATGAAACCGATCTTGGTGATTATTTTTCCTGTGCCGATCTTTGCCTAAAAATCATCAACCAAGGCCGGAGATTAATCTATCAACCGTTTGCCACTGCCGCTTATGGCGGCCCAGCAACTATCAATATTGACAACGATGTAATCAAGAAAACAGAACGTATGGTTGCCGAGGCACGCGCCACCGAATCTTTCCTCCTTCGCTGGAAACAGAGTGCAGTAGTCGACCCGTTTTGGAACCCAAATCTATCACTGGACAATCTTGTTCCAACACCAGAAACCGACTATCGCGGTCAATGGCAATATTTGCCATCCACATCGCCGCGCATTCTGGCACGGCCACTAACCAATGGCCAAGGGGTATTCCGCATCACATCCCCACTGCGCGCCTTGCGCAAAGCCAGCCTGGCCACTGAATGTATTTGGCCCCAAGAGGGCGCCCGGGAACCCAGCGTTGCGGAAATTCTGCGACTAGCCCCAGACATCCTTATTGTTCAGCACTATCTCCATGAGAGACATTTAGAAGCGCTGATGGCTTGGCATGCGGCACCAGGTCGCCCATTCACGATTTACACAATCGACGACCTTCTCACCAATATGGACGAGAATAATCCATTCCGAAAACACATTCCTGCCAACAGTCGAAGTCGCCTCAGGTTTGCAATGGAGCGTTGTGACAGAATGGTTGCATCAACCGAGTTCTTGGCTGAAACATATCGCCATTTCGCAGAGGATATCCGTGTTGTTCCTAATCGATTAGAACAGGATATCTGGCTTCCCTTGCAGAGCATGAAGCGAACCACAAGCAGACCCCGAATTGGCTGGGCAGGAGGTTCGACTCATCAGGGTGACCTGATACTTCTCAAAGAGATAATCGAAGCGACCCGAGACGAAGCGGACTGGATATTTTTTGGCATGTGTCCAGATGAAATTCGCCCATTGCTTACGGAGTACCACGCGATGGCTGACTTTTCCTCATATCCAGCCAAGCTGGCTGCACTGAACTTGGACATCGCGGTAGCCCCCTTGGCTCAGACTCCCTTTAACCAAGGCAAGAGCAACTTGCGCCTGCTTGAATATGGCATCCTCGGCATACCCGTCATTTGTACCGACATTGACCCGTATCGAAATAGCCCAGCGTGTCGTGTAACGAATACATCAGTCGCCTGGACAGAAGCACTACGGGAGAGAATTTATGATGCCGATGCACGCGAACACGAAGGCGCCGCCATGCGGAAATGGGTACAACAGCACTATCTGCTAGAAAACCACCTTGAAGAATGGTTGCGTGCGCACCTGCCTTCTTGATAAAAAAATCCTAAAGTATTTCCATCCATTGTCGTTAAGGAACTTGTCAGCGAAATAAATCGCCGTACAACCGGGGCGTTAGAAAGCCGAAAGCAAGTAAGCGACCTCTAGTACTCACTAAACCAGGAGAATCAAAATGGCTGCCACAATCAACACCAACACCTACTCACTGAATGCTCAGCGTAACCTCGCCAAAAATTCGCTTGGCCTCGCTTCCGCTATTGAACGCCTGTCATCTGGTCTGCGTGTTAACTCCGCCCGTGACGATGCATCCGGTCTTGCTCGCGGCATGGGTTTGGAAACGACGGCCCGCGCTCAAGCAGTTAGTATCCGTGCGCTGTCTGATACCATTTCTGACAGTGAGACAAGAGACGGCGCTGCTGGTGTATTGAATGACGTTTTGCAGCGTATGGCTGAACTGCAGGCTGCACCCGATGCCGCGAATAACGCAGAAATGGGCCTGCTTGCTACCCAAGCAGTAGCATTGGCAGGAACGGGCCAAGCGAACGTGGCGGGGGTTGTTTCCAGCATCACTTCGGCATCCACTTCCGCGGTCATTGCCGGTGCAATCACATCAGTCGCTACCCAGCGCGCCACATACGGCGCAAATATGAACAATGCTGAATTTTCGATTCAGGCTGGTCAGGTTGCTTACGCCAACACCATGGCAGCACGCGGCCGCATCATGGATGCTGACTTTGCGGTAGAAACCTCTAACCTTTCACGCTTCCAGGTGCTCCAGCAAGCTGGCACAGCGATGGTTGCTCAAGCCAACGCCATTCCACAAAACGTGCTCGCACTGTTGCGTTAATCGGCCATTGTTGCAAACCCGAAAGAAGGTGCGGTGGCTAAAAGGCCTCTGCACCTTTTTCGTTAGGAGCCGAACATGAACATCGAATCTGTAAAAGTAGCAACACCTCCCCCACGAGCAACGTTGCCGGACGCAACCGTGGCAGCACGCCCAAGTGCCGAAAAAGGCAGGTTCGCTGAAGCCGCAAAGACACCAGAAACGGCTAAAAACCAGCAACTCGCCGAAGACAAGAACCAGAAAGTTCCGTCAAGCCTCAGCGTTGAAGACGCAGTTAAACGGTTATCCAATTTTGTTGCACCCACACAATCGCAAATCAGTTTTTCTATCGACCAGGAATCAGGGGTCAGCGTTGTTAAAATTCTGGATAACGAATCTAAAGAAGTGATCCGCCAATTTCCTTCAGAAGAGGCAATCGCGCTCGCTCATGCGCTGGACAAGCTTCAGGGTCTTTTGATTAAAGACAAGGCTTAACGACAGAATAGGGGGAGTTCATTATGGCAACGACCAGTTCTCTAGGCGTCGGTACCGGTGTCGATCTACAAACCATGCTCACCAAGATCATGGCGGCCGAGAGAGCCCCGATCACCGCACTTGACACAAAGATTTCAGCAGCCAACACCAAAATTTCAATGTATGGCACTCTCAAATCCAAACTGGATGCCTTGCAGTCGGCAGCAGAAACACTGCAATTCCCCTCTCGCCTTGCTGCAGTTTCAGCAACCACCAGTGACACAACAGTTGTCGGTGCAAGTGCCACGTATACTGCATCCATCGGATCCTACAGCGCAGAAGTAACGCAATTAGCTAGCGCCCAGAAAAGCTTTTCTGTTGCCTATAGCGCTGGAACCACTTTTGGGCAAGGCACACTTAACTTCACCGTTGGCGGAGCAGCAGCCGCGCCCATCACCCTGAACGGGCAGGCGAGTTATACCTTGGCGGAAGTTGGTACGCAGATCAACAACGCCAAGATCGGTGTGACGGCAACAGTCATTACAGACTCCAGCGGCAACGAGCGAATGGTGTTGACCGGGGATAAATCGGGTGCCGCAAATAACTTTCAACTGTCCTCAACCCTGACAGCTTCCGGTAGCCAAGCGTCGCTGGACAGCTTCGACACCGCCACTATTGGTTTAATGCGGACCAGCGCCCAAGATGGGAAAATGAAGCTAGACGGTATCGAAATCGCTTCAAGCACCAATAGTTTCACGACTGCCTCAAACGGCCTGACCTTGACCGCCGTCAAGCTTGGAACAGCAAATATTTCTGTCCAAAACGACAGTGCCAAAATCACCACGGCAGCGCAGGCTTTTGTCGACGCTTATAACGCTGTGGCCTCTCTGATCAAATCCAACACTGGTTACGATGCCACAACCAAAACAAGTCAGGCACTAACCGGTGACTCTACCGTACGTTCGGTTATGAGTAACTTGGGGAGCGCCAGGACCACGTCACCAATCGAGCTCTCCACTGCCACCTTCAAGTCGCTGAGAGAAATTGGGATCAGCATCCAGCAAAGTGGCTTGTTAGCGCTGGATTCAACCAAGCTGAACAAGGCAATAAGCACATCGGCAACCGAGGTCATCAAAACGCTGAGTGCTTATGGGAAGTCATTTGGTACCTCGGTCATCGATATGCAAAATACTGGGGGAGTGGTTTCCAATCGCCTCAGCAGCTTGAAATCATCCGTTTCGCGCTTCCAGACTACCCAGACATCGCTGGAGCTTCGTGTCAGCCTAATCGAGAAACGTTACCAAGCCCAATTTACCGCCCTTGACAAATACGTCAGTGCCATGAATGTAACGAGTAGCGCCTTGACACAGCAGCTAGCAGCCCTGACCGCAAATTCGGGCTAAGCTAAAGGAGGCCAGCCCTACTGGCCTTTCTTGGTAATATGATCAATCTTTGTTCCAGATAGCTTAGCCATGTTTTCAAACCCGATTGCGTCTTATCAACAAATTGACACTGAGTCGGACATCCGCGGAGCAGATCCGCATCGACTCATTGTTTTATTGTTCGACGGCGCAGAAAGTGCATTGCACCGAGCCCAGGCGTGCTTTGAAAATAACGACAATGTCGGAAAATCCGAAGCAATTTTGAAAGCCGTTGACATCATCCTCATGGGACTTTCTAGCAGTCTGAACGTAGAAGAAGGTGGGGATCTCGCGCTCAATCTAAAGGCGCTTTATGACTATATGGTGTCACGTCTGATTCACGCGAATATTCACAAGGATGCCGCAGCAGTTCGCGAAGTGCAGGGACTCCTTGGCGAAATTTCCGGTGCCTGGCGCGAGATGGGGCAGAACCTGAAGCAAACCGGGGGCCAAAGCCCTGAGCAACCCGCCTAACCCGTCCCCCTTCTCGCCACTTGCAGCGAGTTTGAAAGACTTGATTGCGACCGCTGAAAAAGGCGAGTGGGAACGGATCGATGAATTTGCTCTGGAGTTACTCCCGGCACTGGAATTGGCACGCTCCCCCAAATCCCTCAATCCAGCAATGACAGTAAAACGTGAGCAGGTTGAGCAAATACTGAAACTGCTTAATTCTGCCATTAAGCACTGCTCTACTCGCAAAGATCAGATAGCCCCACTGATCAAGGCTTTCACAGCAATTCAAAACGCATCGAATAAGCCATGATCCCCCCCGACGTTGCCAGCAGTCTGCGTCTGATTATTCCGGACCAGCAGTCGGTAACGAATGCTCAGGCCCAGCCTGTTGCTTCGGCCCAACGGGTTGCCGATGTTCTCAGCAATCTCGTCCCCGGCCAGCGCATTCTCGCTGAAATTCAGTCCTTGTTGCCGAATGGCAGCTACCGAGCCATTGTTGCCCAGCGCGACGTTACGCTGGCGTTACCGTTTTCCGCCAAAGCCGGCGACACGCTTGAACTGGAAGTTACTGAAAGTGATGGCAAGCTGACGCTGGCCTTTGTCACGAATCGTACTGACAGCGCTGCCGGCAAGGCTGCTCAGGAATCAGTCGCCACCTCGCTTAGCTCCGCCGGCAAGCTAATTGGCAATTTGATGGCCGGCATCGAAGGCGAAGGCAAGCGCGCACCGGCAGCACCGCTCAACGGTAGCCAGCCGCTGGTCGAGAGCATGCCCAGGACGGCCGCGGATCTGGCGCCAATACTGAAGCAAGCACTCACCCAAAGCGGCATGTTTTACGAGGCCCATCAGGCGCGCTGGGTTGCTGGCGAATTGCCGACCGAAACGCTGAAACAGGAGCCGCAGGGGAAATTTCCCGTTCAGCAGAGCATTGCTACGGTCAACGACCCAAATACGGCAAAAACCACCGGAGGAGCCAATGCTGACCAGCCGGTAGCTGCAAGCACCAACGCCGCAGCCGCATCGCGCCCGGAAACCCTAACTGGCACGCCCATCCCCCGAGATCTGGCCCCCTTGGTTCAACAGCAACTGGATGGGTTGGCCAATCAGAATTTCGCCTGGCAAGGTCAAGTCTGGCCAGGACAGCATATGCGCTGGGAAATTGGCGAGAATCTGGATGAGTCACGCTCGGCGGACGATGAGGAGATTCAGCGATGGCAGACCCGCCTAAAGCTTTCCCTGCCGAGGCTGGGTGACATCGACATCAATCTCAAAATGCAGGCAAGCGGCAACGTCAGCATTACGGTTACGGCTGATTCCAATGCCAGCGAAGCACGCCTGCACAATGGTGCTCAGCAGTTACGCAAACAACTGGAAGCGGCAGGGCTCAATTTAACCGATTTCGTGGTCCAGCATGGCGAAACCGCCGAGTGATCCGACCCGCGAGGCAATCGCCCTCGCCTACCGACAGACCGACGCTGCGCCACGCGTTGTCGCGAGGGGAAAAGGGCTGATCGCCGAAGAAATCATCTCCCGGGCCCGGGAACATGGCGTCTATGTGCATGAATCACCGGAACTCGTTGCCCTGCTGACTCAAGTCAACATTGATGAACATATTCCTCCCCAGCTTTACATGGCGATTGCCGAATTACTCGCATGGCTGTATCGCATTGAGCACGGTGATAACAGCCTGGTAGCGCCAATTTGATGTTTCGCTCCTGAAAATGGGAGCGAATATCGACTGATGGTTTAAGATCGAAAAATATCTTCCTCCATTTATTGGCATGGCCTTAACCAACGAAGAACACCCCATCCCGGATTTCGAGATCGACCACAAGGATGTGTTTGCCCAGTTCCTGCTGAAGAACTCCAGGGAAATTCTTTTTTTCCTGAACCTGATGGCCAAACGGCGAAGCATCTTTACTGCCTACATCAATGAAGGCCAGAGTTTCTTTCTGACTTCGATTGTTGCGGTGGACGAGGCTACAGGGACGATTTTCCTCGATCCGTCGCACGCCGAAGAAAACAATGCCAACGCCCAACGCGCCCGACAAATCACGCTGGTTGCAAATCTTGATCGAGTCAAGATGCAGATGCGACTACCCGCCTTTAGAACGAGCGTTTCTGAGGGGCAGCAAGTCCTGACCGCCCCCATTCCAGAAGCGATATTGCGCCTGCAACGCCGCGAATTTTTCCGTCTGGAGCCCCCAATTGCCAGCCCCATTCTCTGCCAGCTGGCGTCAGAAGAAGCAGATGGCCGAACCAAGACTTTCGAACTGCATCTTTCTGACATTAGCGGCGGCGGTGTCAGCTTGACTGGACCAACCGAGATTGCGGCACACTTTCCCCGCGACCGAATTTTTCAGCAATGCCGTGTTGAAATACCCGGTGAGGGTGTCATTCAGGTCAACTTGCGCGTGCGAAAAACGGTAGAGATGTCAGAGCGGGATGGCCAACACAATCTTCGCATCGGCTGCGAGTTTGTCAGCCTGCCAGGCACTCGCCTGGCATTCATTGAGCGCTACATTGCGCGCATCGAACGCGAGCGCAAGGCTCGCGACTCAGGTCTAGCCGATTAAACCTGAATGTTCATCACGTCCTGATAGGCCGTGACGAGTTTGTTGCGCACCTGAACCATTTCCTGGAACGAGACGCTGGCGGTCTGCAAGGCGATCATCACCTCATGCAGATTCTGGCTGGTATCGCCGGCAACGAGTTTGTTCGACATCTGCTCGGCTTGCTGCTGAGTGGTATTGACCTTGTCGATCGAGTTTTTCAGAACCTGGGCGAAATCCGGAGCGCCAGCAGCCCGAGAGCTCTCTGCCGTTTTTCCGGAAGCTTGTGCTGCGGTCGTCCGCAGTACGCTTAACATTTGTTCAATTCCCTGGGTGTCCATTTTCAGCTCCTAAAACCATGGCTATTTAAAAGCAATTCCCAGGCCAGATTCAGCCCTTGAAATGACCTTCATCGCGGTATTGCTGCAATTTGTAGCGCAACGTCCGCTCCGAAATACCCAATCGCTCAATCGCCAGTTTGCGCGAACCTCCAACTTCAGCCAATGTACGCAGAATGTGGTCGCGTTCCAAGTCTTTCATATTATCGGCTCGTTTGTCGCTTTCGATAAGCCCCGGCAACAGTGATGAAGCTTGTGCCACCGGCTGATCGAAAGTTGGCCTTGGCGCCAGATGCAAATGTTCAGGGCCAATTGCCGGCCCCGTCGAAAGAATCAAGGCGCGTTGAATAACGTTCTCCAACTCCCGCACATTGCCCGGCCAAGCGTGCGCGGCAAGCTCGGCTTCAGCCGAAGGCAGCAGCGAAACACCAGGGCGCCCCATCCGCCCACCGTGCTCGACGACGAAATGCCGGGCAATGGCGACAATATCCTCCCGGCGGTGGCGCAATGCCGGAATGGCCACAGGAAATACATTCAGGCGGTAGAACAAATCCTCGCGAAAAACACCCTTGGCTACTGCCTCGGCCATGTCACGGTTGGAAGTAGCGATGATGCGGATATTCAGCGGCACAGGCTTCTTGCCGCCTACCCGCTCAACCTCCCGCTCCTGTAGCACGCGTAAGAGTTTGGCCTGCAGGCTCATCGGCATTTCGGTGACTTCATCAAGCAACAGGGTGCCATCCTGAGCCTGCTCAAACTTGCCGGCCTGGGCCTGCTGGGCGCCCGTAAACGCACCTTTTTCATAGCCAAACAAGGTGGCCTCAAGCAGGCTATCGGGAATCGCCGCGCAGTTGATGGCGACAAACGGCCCATCCTTGCGCATCGAGTTGCGGTGAATAAAGCGAGCAACCACTTCCTTGCCAACACCCGATTCACCGGTCAGCAGCACGGTTGCATCGGTTTGCGCCACGCGCTGGGCGATGGCGAACAGTTCGCGACTGGCCGGGTCAATGGCAACAACGCCTGCCGATTCGCCGGTTTCGGGCAATTCGTATTTATTGATATGGGCCAGCAAAGCCTGCGGCTCGAAAGGCTTGAGGAGAAAATCGCAGGCGCCGGAGCGCATGGCATCAACTGCCTTGTCGACTTCGGCGTAGGCCGTCATCAGCACTACCGGCAAGTGCGGCAGACGTGATCGGATTTCCTTGAGCAACGTGATACCGTCCATCGGCATCATCCGTACATCGCTGACGACGATGGAAAAAGCCTTTTCGCCCAATACCTTGAGTGCCGCTTCACCACCATCAACAGCAATAAACGGGCGCCCGGCCAGTTCCAGCGTATCGCCTATCGCTTCGCGCAGGCTGGCGTCGTCCTCAACCACCAGAATCGGCAAGCTATGTTCAGCCATTGTTTTCAATTCCGCTCTCTGCCGAACCGAGTGGCAGTGTAATGACAAATTCGGCGCCATTACCGGGCTCCGAAAACAGTTCTATCGTACCGCCATGCGCCCGTGCCACACCCACCGCAATCGCCAAACCTAGGCCGGTTCCCTGCCCCTTGGTGGTAAAAAAAGGCTCAAAAATTCGCGTCTGCGTTTCACGAGCGATACCGGAACCACTATCGCGGACGGAAATTGCCAGCAAATCGCCGCGCCGATTGCCGGTGAGGCAAATTTTGCCGCCTACCGGCGTTGCCTGCATGGCGTTTTCCAGCAGGTTGACCAACGCGCCAAACAAGGCCTTGCGGCTACCGACGATTATTGCCCCTTCACAGCCGTCGACCGCAGCAAAGTCCAAGCCATGCTCCCGCATTAGTGGTTCGACGGTTTGCGCAGCTTCAGCAAGCAAATCACTCGCCGGAATGACATCACGCCCGATGCTTTCACCTCGGGCAAAAAGCAGCACATCCTGAATCAGCCGCTCCAGTCGCCGCAATTGGCCGCTCGCCTTTTCCGAAAACTTAGCTCTCGACTCGTCTGCCACGCCAGGCTGACCAAGATTGGAGGTGTAAAGCAATGCCGCTGCCAGTGGGGTACGCAACTGGTGTGCCAATGAGGCCGCCATCTCACCCATCGCAGCCAGTCGCTGGCTACGCTCAAGTTCGGTTTTCATTTGATGCGCTGCAGTTACATCATGAATCAGCAGAATTTTTCCACCCGCAGATGCCAATAGACTTTCCGCAATGGAAACCCTTCCTTCGCCAAGCAGCCACTCACCGACGGTAAGCGTCGGCTCAAGATGGGCACGAACCACATCACCCCAGTGCCGCCCGAGCATGTCGGCACCAAACATTGCCATTGCTGCCGGGTTGACAGCAACCACACTGGCTGATGAATCAAGCAGCACTACGCCAGCCGGCAGCGCATCAAGTAACGATGAAAGTCGTTCGGACAGCGCTTCCTTTTCCTGAAACTGCCGCCCAAGTTCGCCATTGGCGATGGCCAGCTCTTCGGTCAGGGATGTCACCCTTGCCTGCAAGGCCTCATAGGCCTGAGTCAATTCCGCCGAAACCTGATTGAACATGGCAAAGGCTCGCTGCAATTCAGCGGTCTTGGCATCGGGATCAGGAGTAGTGGTGGTGGCCTGCGGGGCGGACATCGAAAAAAGATAGGGTGAATTCAGCGCGGGTAATAGTAGAATATTTCTAGGATAATTTGGCTTCTCAATTGATTCTTCTTATTTTTCACCGCAATTTAACCAGGCATTAATGGCAGCAACGACTGAAAGAACGGCAGGAACCGCACCGGATGAAAATTCCGTGGAGCGTCTGCGCGGGGCGTTCAACCGGCTCGGTGACCAGCAGAAAATCATTTTCATGGTGGCTGTGGCTGCCATGGTGGCCGTTATCGTCGGCACTATTCTCTGGAGCCGCCAACCTGACTGGAAGGTGCTGTTTTCCAATCTGACGGAAAAAGACGGTGGCGCCATCGTCGCCATCCTTGAGGCCCAGAATATTCAACACCGTTACAGCGATAACGGTGCTTTGCTCGTTCCTTCCCAGCGCGTCCATGAAGTCCGCCTGAAACTGGCCTCACAAGGTTTGCCGCGTGGCGGCATGGTCGGTTTTGAATTGCTGGAAAACCAGAAGTTTGGTACCAGTCAGTTTGCCGAGCAGGTGAACTACCAGCGTGGCCTGGAGGGTGAACTGTCCCGGACAATATCTTCCATCGGTGCAGTGCAGACTGCGCGGGTGCATCTGGCCATCCCGAAGCCTTCTGTCTTCGTTCGCGAGGAGCAGAAACCGACAGCCTCGGTAATGCTCAATCTCTATCCTGGCCGGGCGCTCGACAATGGCCAGATTTCCGGCATCGCCCATTTGGTCTCCTCAAGTGTTCCGCAGCTTCCGATAGGCAACGTTGCGATCATCGATCAGAATGGGGCACTGCTTTCCCAACTCAAGAGCAAGTTGACGGAAGTCGGACTTGACCCGACACAACTCAAGTATGTCCGGGAAATTGAAGACGGCATCATCAAACGCATCGACGAGATCCTGAAGCCCATGCTGGGGGCGGAGAACTACAAGGTTCAGGTCGCAGCCGATCTCGACTTCTCCCAGAACGAACAGACCGCCGAAAGCTATCGTCCGAACAATACGCCGGAAAGCACCAGCATTCGCAGCAAGCAAAGCAATGAATCCGCCAGCGTCAACCAGGCTGCCGGCGGCGTACCCGGCGCCTTGACCAACCAGCCACCAGTCCCTGCAACCGCTCCGCTCACGCAACCCGCGACCGGCACTACGCTTACTCCGCCGGCAAAGCCTGGTGACATCCAGGGTCGGATCGACGCCAGTGGCATTACCGCGCCGCTCAACGCCGCTGGCCAACCGGTCAGCACCAGCAAGAACGCCACGATCAATTACGAACTCGACAAAACCGTCCGCTACACCAAGCAGGCGATCGGCGACATTCGCCGTCTTTCGGCTGCCGTGGTCGTCAATCATCGCAAGGAAATTGGCAAGGACGGCAAGCCCGCCACCAAGCCGCTCGCCGAAGCCGAAATGAAGCAGATCAACGAGCTGATTCGCGAGGCCATGGGCTTCAACAAGGAGCGCGGCGACACGATTTCCATTGCAAATGCACCGTTTACAGCCGTTGACCGCAGCGATAGTGGTGTTCCGATCTGGAAAGACCCGGAGAACATTTCCTACGTCAAGGATCTGATCAAATACCTGCTCATCGCCGGCATCGTTGCGGCGCTTTACCTCAAGGTCATCCAGCCTTCGATCAAAACCATGTTCCCGCCGCACTCAAAGGCCGATGGAGCCGCAGGCCATAGCGGCGGCATCCTTGGCGGGACTCACGTTATCGTTGGCGACGATGGCGAAGACGAAGCTAACGAGGCTCGCATCAATCAATACGCTACCAAGGTTCAGAAGGCGCGCGACATTGCGCAGGCCGACCCAAAGGCCGTAGCGAATATTCTCAAGGACTGGATAGGCGCCAATGCCGGCTAATCCCGAAGAAGGCCTGGAAAAAGCCGCAACGATGCTCATCGCGCTGGGCGAGGACCAGGCATCCGAAGTTCTCAAGCACCTGGGCCCGCGCGAAGTGCAGAAACTTGGGCACGCCATGGCGATGCTCAAGTCCGTGCCGAGAACCAAGGTTGAGGGCGTTCTCGACGAATTTCTCAAGGTTGCCGAAGAACATTCAGCCGTTCACGTTGATACCGACAACTACATCCGCTCGGTGCTGACCAAGGCCCTGGGCGACGACAAGGCCTCCAACCTGATCTCGCGTATCCTGCAAGGGGGTGAAACCTCAGGCATCGAAGGCCTGAAATGGATGGATGCGCCGACCGTCGCCGATCTGATCCGGAACGAACATCCGCAGATTATCGCCACCATTCTCGTTCACCTCGAGCACGACCAGGCCAGTGAAATCCTCAACCATTTCACCGAACGTTTGCGCAACGATGTCGTGCTGCGCATTGCCACGCTGGAAGGCATACAACCGGGCGCGCTACGCGAGCTGAATGAAGCGATGATGCGCATTCTTTCCGGTTCAGCCAGCGTCAAACGCACGGCCATGGGCGGCGTGCGGACAGTGGCCGAGATTCTCAACTTCATTGGCGCTACCAACGAGACCTCGGTGGTCGACGCGATTCGCGAATACGATCCGGATCTGGCTCAGAAGATTCTCGATGAAATGTTCGTGTTCGAAAACCTGATGGACATCGACGACCGCTCCATCCAGCTCATTCTGCGCGAAGTTCAGTCCGATTCGCTCATTCTCGCCCTCAAGGGAGCATCGCCCGACCTGCGCGAGAAAATCTTCAAGAACATGTCGCAACGTGCCGCAGAAATGCTGCGCGAAGACCTGGAATCCAAAGGCCCGGTTCGCCTCTCCGAAGTCGAAGCCGAGCAGAAGGAAATCCTTAAGGTTGTCCGCCGTCTGGCCGATGAAGGGCAGATCGTTCTCGGCGGCGCCGGCGGGGAGCAGATGGTCTAATGATTAGGCTATGTCTGTGATCATCCCCAAGGAAGAACTCGCCAATGTACAACGCTGGGAAGCCGGCTCATTCGACAAGAAGCCGACAGTAGCAGCGTCGCCGCCCCTTCACCAGACAGCGCCCAAGACAATCGATAGCTCCGAAGCAACGAATGCATTCAAACTGCCCACCGCAGAAGATATCGAGCGTATCTATGAAGAGGCCCGCACCAGCGGTTACCAGGCTGGCCTGACCGAAGGCAGGGTTGCCGGTGAACTAAGCACCCAGGAATCTGCCGAACTGAATGCGCAACGCTTCAACGCGCTGATCAGCAACCTGAAAAGCTCGCTGGCCGAACTAGACCAAACCGTGGCAGACCAGTTATTGGCTCTGGCCATCGAGATTGCGTCGCAAGTCACCCGCGGTGTCGTTGCCGTGAAAAGCGACCTCCTCCTACCGATCATTCGTGAAGCAATCACAGGCCTTCCGCTGCACCACGCCCAAATTGTCCTCCGCATGAATCCATCGGATGCCGAATACGTTCGCCCCCATCTCGGAGAGGAACTCACGCAGTCAGGCACACGGATTTTTGAAGACAGCGAGATCACACCAGGAGGCTGCCTGCTACAAGCCGGCGCCAGTGAAATTGACGCCACCATCGAAGTCCGCTGGAAACGGGTACTTGAAGCAATCGGCGTGGAGCCTCAGGAATGGCTGACACCCTGAACCAAGAGTTGCCTGAGCATACGGCGCGCTGGAATACCTTCCTGCAAAATTGCAGCACAGCCGCCAGCAATGCACAGCCCTTGTGGCCAGTCGGGCGCTTGACCAGAATCAATGGTCTGGTCATGGAAGCCGCCGGCCTGAAACTCCCGCTTGGCAGTTCATGCCACATCTTTCCGCAAAGTGGCGCACCGGTCGAAGCCGAAGTCGTTGGATTTGCTGGCGAAAAGCTTTACCTGATGCCCTCAGATGACCTTTACGGGCTGGCCCCCGGCTCGCGGGTAGTGGCCTTTGAAGCACCAGGCACGCCACTCCGGATCGATGGCCCCACGCCCTTCCGTCGCCGGGCAATTGACCGGGTCAAACAAGGTCCGGTCGGGGAAGGCCTGCTTGGCCGGGTTCTTGATGGCGTCGGGCGCCCCCTCGACAACAAAGGCCCTCTGCTGGCCAACACCTCGAGGCCGTTGCAAAGCCGTCCGATCAACCCGATGCTGCGCGCCGCCATCCATCAGCCACTGGATGTCGGCATTCGCGCCATCAATGCCCTGTTGACCGTCGGCAGAGGCCAACGAATGGGACTTTTCGCCGGTTCCGGGGTGGGTAAGTCGGTGCTTCTGGGCATGATGGCGCGCTATACCGAAGCCGAGGTTATCGTCGTCGGACTAATCGGCGAACGCGGCCGCGAAGTGAAGGAATTCATCGAGCAAATCCTCGGCGAGGATGGCATGCGCCGTGCCGTCGTCGTTGCTGCCCCCGCTGACACCGGGCCATTGATGCGCTTGCAAGGGGCTGCCTACGCAACCACCATCGCCGAATATTTTCGCGACCAGGGCAAGCAGGTCTTGCTGATCATGGATTCGCTGACCCGTTATGCGATGGCTCAGCGTGAGATTGCCCTTGCTATTGGTGAACCACCTGCGACGCGAGGCTATCCACCCTCGGTTTTTGCCCGCTTGCCGCAACTGGTCGAACGAGCCGGGAATGGACAAGAAGGCGGGGGCTCAATTACCGCTTTCTACACAGTGCTGGCCGAAGGAGATGATCAGCAGGATCCGATCGCCGACGCGGCGCGGGCGATTCTCGACGGCCATATCGTGCTTTCAAGAACACTGGCCGATGCCGGGCACTACCCTGCAATCGACATCGAACAATCAATCAGCCGGGCAATGGTCAATCTGATCGACATGCCTCACCTGGAGCAGATTCGCAAATTCAAAGTCTTTTTTGCCCGCTACCAGCGCTCGCGTGACCTGATCTCAGTGGGTGCCTATGTTCCAGGCTCCGATCCGGTACTCGATCAGGCCATCGCGCTCTACCCACGCATGGAAGGCTTCCTGCAGCAGCAGTTGACTGAGCAATCCGACTTTGCTGCCAGCCTGAACGCGCTCCAATCGCTCTTCTGATAGACGATGACCCAGTCCTTTTCCCTGCAACCCCTGCTTGACCTGATGCAAACCCGTACAGATGAAGCGACTCGCGACCTGGGCCGACTGATTGCAGCCGAGCAGAGCCAGCGTAGCCGGCTTCAAATGCTTGAACAGTACCGGGAGGAATACGCTCAACGCATGCGTGAAGCCACTGCTGAAGGGATTACCCGGCTGATCCTGCACAATTATCAGGACTTCCTCAACCGCATTGACGACGCCATTGCACAGCAGCGTATCGCTGTAGGTAATTCCGAACAGAGTACCAAGGCTGGGCAAGACAAATGGCAAGCTCAGAACAAGCAGTTAAAAGCGATCGATACACTTTCCCAGCGCCACGATGCCAAAGAACGCTACCGGGAGAACAAGCAGGAACAAAAGCTGCAGGATGAGTTTTCGACCCGAAAATACAGCGTCAAAGACCAATCGGAAACATAATCAACAGACCGGCATACTCATTGCTTATACCTTGACAGAATAATGCCTCTCAAGGAATAGCAATGGATCCTAGCGTGATCTCTACATTGGCCGGTGGTGCAGTTTCGCTTACATCAGCAGTATCTTTGGCCAACACACCGGCGAACGAAGGCTTGCCTGGCGACTTCGCCGCTTTGCTCTTTGGTGAGTTGCAAAACCTCTTGCCTTTGGGCCAGAAGCAATCTGGACAAGCCATTGCGGCAAGCCTTGATAAAGCTCTTGAGCGTGGCAGTACTGACAGCCAGGATGGCGCCCTGAGCGTAGTCGACCCAGCAACGATCGCTGCACTCATTGGTAATGCGCAAATGCAGCCAGCGATGCAGACCAGAGGCATGGAGAGCCTTACTTCAGGAGTTGACCAGACCAAGAATGCAAAATTGAGTCTGGCCGACGAACAGTCAGGTTTGACGGGGGCCGAGCGAGCCGCAGCGAAGGCATTGACAGGCAACCTACCCGGCGCCCTTGAAAAATTTGCTTTAGCCAACAATCCGTTGCAAGGCGCAGCTAGCACCCTGCGTAGCGAGGCGGCAAATATTGCCGCTGAAGCAACCACAACTGCCGCCGAGCCCAACCCTTCATCGACGGCGAACTCCTTGAGCAGCCTTGTATCGGGCCGACAAAATGCTGAAGCGCCACGCACAGTTCAGCAGCCCAATGTCAGTACGCATTTGCATGAAAGTTCATGGCCACAGCAATTTGGCGAGAAAATCGTCTGGCTGGCTAAAAATGATCAGCAGTCAGCACAGATCAACATCAATCCCCCTCAACTGGGGCCCATACAAATAACGCTCAATCTGAGTGGTGATCAAGCAACACTGGCATTCGCCTCACCGCATGCTGAAGTAAGGCAGGCCATCGAAAGTTCGTTGCCGCAACTGAAGGAAATGCTCTCATCGGCAGGCATCAATCTGGGCCAATCCAATGTCGGGGCAAATTTGTCACAACGAAACCCGGACAATCCCTTCCAGACAGCGAACGGGAACCGCTCGGCAAATGAAAACGCTATACTCCCGGCCAATGATAAAGTGGCAAATGGGCTTAGCAACAGCCCCGCGTTACACAGGGGGCGCGGCTTGGTAGATCTGTTCGCCTAATAACAAACGGAATCATCTAGAGAGGAAAAGACATGGCAAAGGATGCCAAGCCTGAAGAAGAATCGGCGGAACAAGCCCCCAAGAAAAGCAAGAAGCTGTTGATCATCATCCTCGCTGCCGTTCTTGTGGTGGTACTTGCAGGTGGCGGCGCTGCCTTCATGCTGCTCAAGAAAAGCGAGCCCGCCGAAGATGACGAAGAAGTAGCAGCAGAAACCTCAAAATCGAAGAAAAAAGACAAGAAAAAGGAAGCGCACGCAGCGCCAATTTTCATCAATCTGGAGCCATTTACCGTCAACCTCGTCCCTGAAACAGGTGATCAATATTTGCAGGTCGTGTTGTCTCTGGAAGTGGAAGACCCGACGGCTGATGCAGCGTTGAAGGCGCTCATGCCAAAGATTCGCAACAACATCACCCTGCTGCTTTCCTCCAGAAAAGCCTCGGAACTCCAGCCAAAGGAAGGCAAGGAGCGACTGGCGGAAGCGCTGAGAGACGAAATCAATGGCGTTATTGACCCACCCACCAAAAACAAGAAGGGCGAAGTAGTCGCCTCCGAAGGCCCGGTAAAGTCCGTTTTGTTCACCTCATTCATCATTCAGTAAGGAGCCATGGCCGGCGACTTTCTCTCCCAGGACGAGGTTGATGCCCTACTCAAGGGCGTCACCGGCGAGACCGACGAACCCACAGCAGGTGAGGGCGAAGGTGCCGGGGTACGTGCGTACAATATTGGTACGCAAGAACGTATTGTGCGTGGACGCATGCCCACGCTGGAACTGGTCAATGAACGTTTTGCGCGCTATCTCCGGATCGGGCTGTTCAACTACATGCACCGGAATGCCGAAATCTCGGTGGGGCCCATCCGTGTGCAGAAATACAGTGAATTCATCCGCAACCTAGTGGTTCCCACCAACCTGAATCTGGTGGTTGCGAAGCCCTTACGTGGCACAGCTCTTTTTGTTTTCGACCCCAACCTTGTTTTTCTGGTGGTTGACAACATGTTCGGTGGCGACGGTCGCTTCCACACTCGCGTTGAGGGAAGGGATTTCACCGCCACCGAGCAACGAATCATTCAGGGGTTGCTTGGCGTCGTGTTTGCGGAATATAGCAAATCCTGGAAACCAGTACATGACATCAACTTTGAATATGTTCGCTCGGAGATGAACTCCCAGTTTGCCAATATCGCAACGCCCTCCGAAATCGTCGTATCAACGACGTTCACCCTGGAGTTTGGCGGCGCGACGGCTGACATGCACATCTGCTTCCCATATTCAATGCTGGAGCCGATTCGCGACCTTTTGTACAGTACTATGCAAAGCGACCAGCTATCCTCGGACAAGCGATGGATCGGCACCTTGCGAAAACAACTACAGGGGGCTGAAGTTGAAATCGTAGCCCACCTGGGTTCCGGTAAAATCACCCTTGGGCAGATCCTCAAGCTCAAGACAGGGGATGTCGTTCCGTTCAATATTCCAGAGCACATTGAAGCATTGGTCGACAATGTGCCGCTGATGGAATGTTCCTACGGCCAGCAGAACGGTCAATATGCATTAAAAGTCGAGCGATTCATCGCATCACCGCCCGACGCACCGGTAGCCGAGCCGGCGATGGGAGAAAAAAATGGCTGACGAAATGGAAAACATGGAAAACCCGGTAGCAGAGGATGACGGCCAGATCAGCGAGGATGATTGGGCAGCTGCCATGGCCGAGCAGGCGGTTACCGATGCCCCTGCGACACAGTCGGAAGCGCAACCAGCAGATATTTTCCCGTCCTTTGGTGGCAACTCCGGCAATGCCGGCATGATGAACGAACTCGACATGATTCTGGACATTCCTGTCCAGATGACCGTCGAACTCGGACGAACCAAGATAACGATCAAGAATCTTCTTCAATTGGCACACGGTTCAGTGGTCGAGCTTGACGCCATGGCCGGCGAACCGATGGATGTGCTGGTCAATGGCACGCTGATCGCACAAGGCGAAGTAGTGGTGGTGAATGACAAGTTTGGTATCCGTTTGACCGATATCATCACCCCTTCCGAGCGGATGCGAAAACTCAATCGCTAAACGCCCTGACAAGTTTGCATTAAGATAGCGCCCTGACCACTTTGAATGCAACGGGCCGTGCTCCTGCCACGATTTTTCTTCCTGTTTTTTCCTTTTGCGGCGATCGCCACTGAAACAGCAACTCCTGCAGTTTCGGCAGGAACTTACGTCCAAACCGCACTCGCACTATCGCTGATCGTGGGGCTTCTGATTGGTATGGCATGGCTCGCCAGGAAGATTTCTGGTGGCAAAGGCTTCGGCCAGGGTGGTATCAAAATTGTTGGCGGAGTGACTCTCGGCCCACGTGAACGCATTGTTCTGATTGAAGTGGGCGATGAATGGCTCGTTGTCGGAATTGTTCCCGGGCAAATCCGCACATTGCACCGACTGGAAAAAGGCGCAAACCTCGCAGCGAACGGGCTTCCTAATTCAGCTGAGAAACCCTTTACCCAATGGCTCCAGACAGTAACCGAGCGACGCAAGCATGACTAAGCAACTTCTCGCTGTTCTCGCACTGCTTCTACCGGCCGGCATGGCTATTGCCCAAGCCTCTGGCGGCCTGCCCGCCATCACCAGCACACCAGCGCCGGGCGGCGCCACCACCTACACGTTGACGATCCAGACGCTGTTGCTGATGACGGCGCTGACGTTCATCCCGGCGACCGTTTTAATGATGACCGGTTTCACCCGCATCATCATTGTGCTCTCGCTGCTACGGCATGCGCTGGGAACGCAAACTTCACCGCCAAATCAGGTAATCGTCGGGCTCGCATTGTTTCTAACCTTCTTCATAATGAGCCCGGTACTCGAAAGAGTCTATGCCGAAGCCTACGTACCACTCTCCGAAAACAAAATCAGCATCATGCAAGCTGCCGACCGTGCGGCAGTTCCCATGCGGGGCTTCATGCTGAAGCAGACCCGCGAAGCCGATCTTGCACTATTTGCTGGCGTGGCAAAAATAGACAAGATCGAGAAGCCTGAAGATACGCCGCTACGCATTCTGATTCCTGCCTTCGTTATCAGTGAACTCAAGACTGCATTCCAGATTGGCTTTATCCTGTTCATTCCATTTCTGGTAATCGACATGGTCGTTGCCAGCATGTTGATGTCGATGGGCATGATGATGATGTCACCTGTCATGATCGCCCTTCCCTTCAAGCTGATGCTATTTGTGCTGGTTGATGGCTGGCACCTGGTTATTGGTTCGCTGGTACAAAGTTTCACACCATGACGCCCGGCACAGTTATGGAAATCGGTCGGCAGGCGATTGAGGTTACCCTGCTCCTCTCGGCGCCGACCCTTCTTGCCGCCCTTGTAGTCGGCCTGATCATCAGCATTTTTCAGGCAGCGACACAGATCAACGAAATGACACTGCAGTTCGTTCCGAAACTGGTCGCCATTTTTATCGTCTTGATACTGGCCGGCCCCTGGATGCTTCAATATTTGATTGATTACATCCAGCGCTTGTTTGGAAGCATTCCGCAGCTGATCGGCTAGCCATGATCAGCATCGGATCGGCCCAAATCGATGCCTGGATCGCCGCCTTTATCTTTCCTCTCGCCCGCATTCTTGCCTTCATCGCTACCGCACCGCTCTGGCGAACCACTGGTATTCCACGACAAACACGCCTGATCGTGGGCATTGCCATTACCGTGGCCATCGCCCCCGGTCTGCCGGCCATGCCTGCAGTTCAACCTGCCTCGCTTGGCGGCTTGTGGATCATGTTTCAACAGATGCTGATCGGAATAGGGATGGGATTCGCCGCCCGCGTTGTTTTTTCCGCCTTTGACTTGGCTGGCGAATTCATTGGTTTTCAGATGGGATTGGGATTTGCGACCTTCTATGACCCACTGAACTCATCGCAAACCCCCGTCATTTCAGAGTTCATCGGGCTGATCGCTCTGCTCCTGTTTCTTTCCCTGAACGGGCACCTGCTCTATCTCGCCACCCTGGCCCAAAGCTTTTCAGCCATACCAATCAGCTCGACCCCACTGGGAGCTGGGTCCTGGCTCAATATTGCCGAATTGGGCTCCAGGATATTTTCGGCTGGGCTTCTGCTGGCGCTCCCGGTCGTCGTCGCGCTGATGATTACCAACGTCGCCCTTGCAGTGCTAACCCGCGCCGCACCGCAATTGAACATCTTCGCGCTTGGATTTCCATTAACCTTGATTGGCGGTTTTGTCGCACTTGCAATCAGCCTGAATTATCTGGCCGCACCACTTCAGGCAATTTTCGAATTTGGGCTCACTGCAATGCTGGGATTTGCCGTACCCGGCAGCCCGTAAGGCTAGTTTTGCAGGAAAGAGTCCGCGTCCTGACGCTGAACAAGCCTGACAACGCCCTCAGCCATGCGCCGCGCGCCGATGGTCTGCGAATCAATACCCTCGGTGTATTCGAGAATTTGATAACTACCAAATCCATTTTCGTACTGCAACTGACTAGCCCGGCGTTTAAAAATCTGTATCGACTCGCCTGCGCCACCGGTGTGATAGCGCTTCATCTTCATTGAAAATCGGTAGGTATTTTCGTTAAGCCGGGACTCTTCAATTTCCCAATTCGGCGCCAATGGATCATAAACAACATAAATCATGGCGGCGACTGCTGCGGCTGTTGCCAGCGTGGAAAGCGACACTGAAGTTTTCGCAGTCAGCTGTATGACTTTGTCCGGAATCAATGGCTTGGCTGCAGAGCCTGTGCCAGTGGAGCTACATCCGGCTAGCGCCAATGCAGCGGCGATAATCAGTGGCGCTGTCTTCATAGAATATTGAACAGGCTCATTTGGCTGACCTGTTTAAAGGAAAGTTGAGCCGCCTCAAGCTGGGTCTTGTAGTTCGCAAACCGAGAAATGGCTTCAGCGTAGTCCAGGTCCTGAAGATCAGAAAGGCGGGTGTCATACTGCAAAGCAACATCCTGTCCAGTGGAAGTCAAGCTGTCCAGTGAATTCTGGCGCGCACCAACCGATGCCCTGATGGTTGAAATATGGTTGAGTCCAGCTGAAATTTCGCTCTGAGCCTGAACCTGGGTCGCCGCCGAGTAAGGCAAAGAACCATCAATGTTATTGATGAGGTTTTGCAAGCTGTCAAATACGCTCCGTCCGATCGTATTCCCCGAAGCATCCTTCACTTGCATAAAGACGTCCAAACCGCTTTCGCTGGTCGCAATATCGTTCGAAGAAGTAACCTGCAAAGCCTGGCGGCCAGCATCTCCGTTGTATGGGACATACGTCGTACCTGCAAGGCCATAAGTTGGCGGCAGTACCGGTGGAGAAGCCTGAGCAACAGCGGGCCCAAAAGGCTTTATCGATGATTTGAACCCGCCAAATATATAAAGTCCTGTTCCATCCTGAGTGTTTGCCAACCCGATTAAACTATCCCGACGCTCTTTCAGCTCGGCTGCGATCATTCCACGCTGCGAAGCGTTCAAGGTAGGATTTGCCGCCTCGGCTGCCAATTCTCCAATTCTCAAAAACTGATCACTGACACTTCCGAGCGTTCCCTCCAAAAACGTAAGCTGAGATTGGGCATTGGCCTGGTTATCGAGAAATTGCTTATTGACGCCCTTAGACTGCGTTACTTGGAGCGCTTCCGAAGCACCTATCGGGTCATCTTCCGGCGTGAGTATCCTGCGCCCGGTCGAGAGCTGGTTCTGGACCTTAAACAAATCCGACTGGCGGTTTTGAATACCCAGCGTACCGTTATTGAAAATCATCGATGTGCTAACGCGCATGATTTATTCTCCTCGCTAGCCCAGCGCCAAGATGGTGTCGAAAAGCTTATTGCCGATTTCCAGAATCTTCGACGATGCTTGGTAAGCTTGCTGGTACTTCAACATATTCGCAGCCTCTTCATCCAGATTAACCCCGGAGAGAGAATCGCGCGTGTCCTGAGACTGCTTCAGGACAGCAGACTGTGCATCAAGTTGAACCTTGGCTTCGCGTGTGCGAATGCCATTGTCTGCAACTAGTCTGGCGTAAGAAGACTGGAAACTCGCGGTGCCACCCGCAATAGTATTTTGGGTTTGAAGCTTGGCAAACAAGACAGCATTACGTCCGTCCTGAACACCATTCGCATTCCGCTGAACCGTAAACTGATCACCATTAGCGGGGCTTCCATTTACCTCAAAAGACATTCCTGAGAATACTATTTTGGACAAGGTGGCAGCCCCATTGACCAGACTGATCTCCCCTGGAATTGCTACAGAAGCCGAATTTGTACTCGTGCCGTCCGAGTAAACCGCTGTCCACGGAACACCCACGCCGTTAAGCCCGGTGAGAACCGTTGCAGTGGCAGTCAAAGTCACCGGGATAGCAGATGGGTTGTTGTAGCCAACACCAACCACCCCCTGAGAAATCTTCATTGACCCGGTATTGCTAAGTTTCGGGACAGTATTGATTGGTGCTCCTGCTGCAATCAAACGTGGATCAGCAGCGATTCTCGTGTCGATACCAATATTGCGGGCCATATCGCCAACCGGCTGGATCAGGAATTGATCCCCGACGCTATAGGTCGCCAGGGCTGGCGAGCTTAACTGGAATCCCTGAGCCCCCCGAGGGTCAGCGGCATTGGCGATCGCGGCATTAATCGCTGCGACAGAGCCAGTCCACGTAGTCCCGTCATTCAAGCGTGTCAGGGTAAAAGCTGCGGGAGCAGTAGCAGTGGCAGTCAGTTGATAATCACTGGTCGTCAAATCCGTATAAAAATTGCCACTGTAATTGGGCGCGGCTGGCGGATTCGGTGGTGAGATAAAACTGGCGCTAATACTGGAAGATCCAGCATTGTTGTTCCTGCCAGAAATTACTGTCGGAACAGGAAGCGTGAAAAGCGTACCGACAAATCCCGATGCAGCCCCATCGATCGAAGCTCTGCCAAGCAAATCCTGCCCGAGGCTGAGCTGAGCGTTAAAAGTCAGCGCAAGCGAAGTCGCGACGCGCCCAAGCTCGTTTGCAACGGGATCAAGTGATTCATTTCGGAAATTGAGTAATCCACCCAATTCACCACCATTGGTCAGCAAAGAATCCGCGAGTTCCTGATTGCCACCATATGTTTTTAGTCCAACCGCAATTTTCGAGGGATCGCTGGCTGACTGTGTCGCAGTCATTTCCATGACCTGAGTGCCAACGACGAGCTGCTGTCCTGATCCGATAAAGATATTGAAAGTGCCGTCAGAGTTGGTATTTGTCGATACCTTTACCAACTTGTTCAGTTCAGAAACCAATTGATCGCGCTGATCAAGCAGGTCATTGGCCGGCTGCCCATAGCCTGATTCGGAAATCACTATCCGTTGATTAACGTCGGCGATCTGGGTCGCGTAGGTATTTATTTCTGATACAACATTAATAATTCGCCCGTTCACCTGATCGGACAATTCAACCAGCCGCGAATCCATGTCATGGAAACGCGTCACCAATGTTTCAGCAGAAGAAATCATCGACTGGCGGGAAGGCAAACTCGATGGATTTACTGCGACCTGCTGAACCCCGGCAAAGAAGTCCTGAAGCGCTGGAGAAAGCCCTGAATTCGGGTCGGCCAACATACTGTCGATCTGCTTGATCTGACTGTAATAGGTATCAAGCTCGCTAACCTGGGTTTGTGCCGAATTGACCTGGCCAGTCAGGAACTTGTCGTACATCCGTTCAATTGTCTGAACATGGACGCCTTGCCCCAAGGCGCCTGCGCCTGTATTGACCGCCACATTCGTGTACTGAACGGTACGCTGGCGGGTATAACCCGGCGTACTTGCATTGACAACATTGTGCTCGGTCGTCAGCAAACCCAACTGGGCTGCATTCAAACCACTGACACCGATACTGAAAAATCCTGAGCTCATCATTCACCTCATTGAGGTTAACGACCGATTGTTCGCAAAGTTTAGGGGCGATCAACCAATCAATGCCTGACGCAGGGTTGGGCCATTGATGATGCGTGAGAGTTTGTCTGCATACATCGGATCTGTGGCATAACCCGCCTGTTGCAAACGTCTTGCAAACTCCGTGCCATCCTGGGATCCGATAACGTCGCTGTAGCGTGAATTGCTGCGTAACAGATTGGCGTAGTCGCGAAAACTCTCTTCGTAGGAGCCATAAGCCCGGAAACGCTCAACCACCTGCTGCGGGCGGCCATCAAGGTATTCTGTGGTCGTTGCTTCAACAGTAGCGCCCGTCCAGTTCTTGCCGGCCTTGACACCAAACAGGTTGTAACTGGAAGAACCATCAGCCCGCCGAATCTCGCTCTTGCCCCAGCCGCTTTCCAACGCTGAATGAGCCACCAGAAACTGGGGCGGAACGCCGGTCGACCGCGACGCCTCTACCGCGTGCGGCCAGACCCTGCTGACGAAGTCCTTCGCCGAAGCTGGAATCTCCGCGTTAGCCGTCGGAGCTGTCTTTACTGCTGGCGCACCGTAGGCAGCCGAGGTAGGAAGACTGCTCAGTACCGTTTTTGTTTGCAGATGGCGACCATCGGAGGCAGTTAGCGGCAAGGCATTGCCGGCAGTGTTTGCCGCTTCGCCGGGTGCGGCCAGATCAGCACCGTTACCCACACTCCTCCCCAATTGCTGTTCGATCAGTTTGGCAAAGCCAATACCCTTGCCACTGCTGCTCAGATTTTGAGCCATTTGCTGGTCGAGCAAGCCGGTATAGAAGCGGGATTGATCACTGTTGAGCAAGCCATCCTGCGGAACGGAGTCCCGCATGCTCTTCATGACCATTTGCAGAAAAAGCGTTTCAAACTGTTGGGCAGCCGCCTTCAGCCCTTCCTTCGGGTCTTTCGCAAACTGTGAGCGCAAGTCTTGCGCTGATTTGACGTCAAATGCTGCGCGGTTCGGTTGGTTTTGAATCTTGATCGACATGGCTGAACTTAAATGATTTCCAGCTCGGCACGCAAAGCACCGGCTGCTTTCATCGCCTGCAAAATCGCCAGCAGATCGAGAGGGTTGGCGCCCAGGGCATTCAATGCCTTGACCACATCTGCAAGGTTGGCGCCTGCCTTGACATTCATCAGACTGCCATTTTCCTGTTTGACCTGAATGTCGGCCCCTTGACCAAGCGCTGGCTGGCCGCCATCCACCACGATGGAAAGACTCCCATGGGCAATCGCGCAAGCGTCAATCGCCACCTTTTGACTCATGACCACCGAGCCGGTGCGCGGATTGACGATTACCCTAGCCAGGCCGGCGACCGGTTTGACATCAAGATTCTCGATTCGCCCTAAAAACGACACACGCGCATCCAGATCCTCTGGTGCCCGAACCGCCACACGCCGCCCATCAACTGCTTGCGCCGTTCCCGGGCCCATGCTCTTGTTGATCGCATCAACCACATTCTGCACCGTACCGAAATCCGTACTTGCCAGTTCGTAATAGATGAATCCACCCTGGCCCACCCCCGTTGGCACACTGCGCTCCACTGTTGCGCCCCCCGGGATTCTGCCGGCCGAAAGGTGGTTGACCGTAACCTTCGAGGCACCGGAGGAAGCACCAACGCCCCCCACCAGCACGTTACCCTGGGCCATGGCATAGATCTGGCCATCAGCACCCTTCATCTGCGTCATGAGCAGCGTACCGCCACGGATACTCTTGGCATTGCCCATTGATGAAACAGTAACGTCAATTGGCTGCCCGGGCTTGGCAAAGGCGGGCAATACAGCGGTAACCACGACGCCGGCAACATTTTTTAACTGCAGCTTGGTAGCCTGCTCGATCGTCAGATTGACTCCCATCTGGGACAACATGTTGCCGAGCGCCTGCGTGGTAAACGGTGTTTGCGTGGTCTGGTCACCCGTGTTATCGAGCCCTACGACGATGCCGTAGCCAATCAACTGGTTGTTACGGACACCCTGAATCGAAGCCAGATCCTTGATCCGCTCGGCCAAGGCTGGTTGCCCCAAGAGCGGCACCATACAAGCAGCCAATATTGCCGCCTGCCGGAACCATTTGCCGCTATTTGCCTTCATGACGCCCCTCCGCAGAGATTTTGCTAGAACGGCAATACATTAAGGAAGAATCGTGCCATCCAGCCCATGATCTGGCCTTCAGCAATCTGGCCGGCCGATTTGTACTCAATCCGCGCATCAGCGACCTTGGAGGAGTCGATCGAATTGGAGAAATCGACAAAGCTTGGGTTAATTACGCCGGAAATCCGGACGAACTCCTGCTCTTCACCGATGGCCAGCTGTTTCTCACCGGACACCAGGAGATTACCGTTCGGCATTACATCAATGACCGTCACCGTAATGCTGCCACTGAAGACATTGTTGTTGGCCGCCTCGCCCTTGCCACTGAACGCTGTTGAACTGTTGGCCCCCAGATCCAGCCCGAGCACTCCCCTGCCTGGCAATCCCTTGAATGCAGTTACGGAAGCCGATTGAGCATTCGTCTTGTCCAGCTTATTGCTATTCTTTGCCGTGGCAGAGGTGCTTTCCGTAATCTTGATCGTGATCGTGTCGCCAACAAAGCGAGCGCGCCTGTCTTCAAAAAGCGGCCGACTGTAGCCGGTCTGAAAAATAGCACCATTGCCCACCTGAGCCTCGTAGCGCGGCGCAGGACGTGCCGTCATCGGTTGGTGAATGTTGGTTGGCGGAACAGTCGTACAACCGGCACAGACGACTGCGGCGAAAAGGAGAAGGCGTTTCATGAAATCACCTCACAACTGAGTCAGGCGGCCGAGCATGGCATCCGAGGTCGACACGACCTTGGAATTCAATTCATAGGCACGCTGGGTCTGGATCATCGTCACCAGTTCTTCCGCCACATTGACGTTGGATGTCTCAACGTAGCCCTGATTGACAATGCCGGCGCCGTTCGTTCCCGGGGTATTTGGTGTCGGCGTGCCACTGGCTGCCGTTTCCAGAAAGAGGTTCTGTCCCATGCTCTGCAGGCCAGCCGGATTGATGAACGTAGCCAGCTGGATGCTGCCAATCTGCGTCGTTGCTGCAGTTCCTGCCTGGGTAATAGAAACCGTACCATCCGTACCGATTGTTACGCTGGTTGCCGTTGCGGGGATGGTGATTGCTGGCTGCACCGGATATCCATCCGAAGTCACGATCTGACCCTGATTGTCCTTCTGGAAGGAGCCATCGCGGGTATAGCCGGTCGTTCCATCCGGCAGCAATATCTGCAGAAATCCGTTTCCCTGAACGCCTATATCCAGTGCGCTGTCAGTTTTCTGCAGGCTGCCCTGAGTAAAGATTCTGGCTGTCGATACCGGACGAACACCGGTACCAAGTTGCAGGCCGGCTGGAATCTGGGTCTGCTGTGACGACTGAGCGCCAGGCTGACGTAAGGTTTGATAGAGCAGATCTTCGAATACGGCTCGACCACGCTTGAAACCATTGGTGCTGACGTTGGCCAGGTTGTTGGCGATGACGTCAAGCTGGGTTTGCTGCGCATCCAGTCCGGTACGTGCTATCCACAGGGAACGAATCATGATCTAGGTCCTATCAGGCATTAAGCGACAACAACTGGTCGGCGCGCTGGGCGTTGGTATCGGCTGTCTGCAACATCTTGATTTGCATTTCAAACTGGCGGGACAGGCTGATCAAATTGACCATGGCATCAGACACATTGACATTGCTGCCCTCCAGCGTACCCGAGGCGAGTCTGACCCTTTGATCACCAGGTGCTGGTTGCCCGTCGCGCATGCGAAAAAGGCCATCTGCACCGCGTACCATATTGGTTTCGGGGGGATTGACCAGTTTGATCCGCCCAATCGCGTTGGCGTTGTTGGGCGTACCGAAGGTGGGCACAATGGAGACCGTACCATCCGGCGCAATCTCTATCCTGTTGTCAGGCGGAATATTGATCGGCCCGCCATCGCCGGCAACGGTGTAGCCGCTCTTAGTCTGCAGAAGCCCTGTCACATCAACATCCAGACTGCCTGCCCGAGTATAGGCCTCGCTGCCGTCCGGCAACTGCACCACCAGCCAACCCCTGCCATTTACCGCAACGTCAAGATTGCGCCCGGTGAACATCAATGGGCCCTCATCCATCACATCGCTAACCGAAGCATCCACCACAAAGGCACGCGTCGGCATTTCCCCGCCCAATACTGGTACGGCACGGAAACGATGCTCCTGCGCCTTGAAGCCGATAGTGCTGGCATTCGCCAGGTTGTTCGCGGTGCCGGCCTGCTGCATGAAAACATGCTTGGCGCCGGTCATTGCGGTGTAGATCAGACGATCCATGTCAGCGACTCAGCGATTCAATTAGCGCAGGTTAACCAACGTCTGCATCACCTGATCCTGCGTCTTGATCGACTGGGCGTTAGCCTGGTAGTTACGTTGCTGCGTGATCAGATTAACCAGCTCTGCCGTCAGGTCGACATTGGATTCTTCTACGGTGGACGATGACAAAACACCCAAACTCGAGGTATTCGGCGCCCCCACCAGTGCGGGACCGGAAACAGAGGTTTCAGTCCATTGATTGTTACCCAAAGACTGCAGTCCGTTCGGGTTGGTAAAGTTGGCCATCACAACCTGACCTTGGGCAAAGGTTTGACCGTTGCTGTATCGACCCTGAATGACGCCGTCGGTACCCACCGAGAGGCCAACCAGATGACCGGCTGCGTAGCCATCCTGCTCAAGACGGTTGGTACCATAGGGACTACCGAATTGTGAAGTACCCGTAAAGTCAATCGGGAAAGTCTGCGATGGAGCAGCACCGTTCACCTTACCGAGACTCGTCATTACATTTGCCACACTAACAGTAGCACTTATCGGCGACCCTGCTGACAGTGCGCCTGCTGTATCAAAGGTCAGGGTACCCATCGGTCCGCCAGCGGCTGTGACATTTCGATTGGTCGTTCCATCGACGCTCGCGTAAACATTCCACTGACCGGCAACCGCTGTCTTGCGGAAGTAGTAGGTCATGGTATGGGCATTGCCCAATGTATCGTAAATGGAAAGCGCCGTGGAATAGTTATAGGTCTGGGGATCGGGCGAGAAAGCTGTCAAGCTGCCAGCCGCACCACCGTCCACCCATGCTGATGTGGGCACAGTTGCTCTGGAGTCGAGATTCAGGTTGGCTTTGACGCCATTGAACGAACTGCTTGCATTCAGCCCGGTCGCTTCGGGCGCCAGATCGGAGGCCGAAATCTGCAAGGGACTAGGCGTCGATGGAACAATGATTCCATTGGTCGCGGTATAACCAGTCAGCTTCATTGCCTGGTCATTGACAATGAAGCCATTCTTGTCGAGGTGGAACTGGCCGTTGCGTGTAAAAGTCGCCGCGCCGTTGTTGTCCATCCGGAAGAAACCGGCGCCATTGATGGAAATATCCAGCGGGTTATTCGTTGAAGTAATGTTCCCTTGGGTAAATTGCTGCTGGATGGCAGCCAGATTTACACCAATACCAATTTGACTGGCGCCTGCGCCAGCCAGCGAAGCCGCATAGACGTCGCCAAAATGGGCGGTTGAGGCCTTGTAGCCGATTGTGCTGGAGTTAGCGATATTGTGGCTGGTCGCATCAATTGCCTTGGATGCCGCATTGAGACCGCTGAGTGCTTGTTGGAATGCCATTTTCTAACCTCGCTTAGATAATTTCCTGAACATCAGAGAAGGCGAATTCGCCCATCGATCCGAGGTCCAGCTTGAAACCGGTGCCTGACTTGACAACAGCAGAAACTGTGCCAACTTGCATGGCCGTTGCCGTCACCGGCTTACCGGCAGAACTGGCGCTGACCGCAAACGTGTAGTTGCCATCAGCCAGCGCTTTTCCTGACGAATCCTTGCCATCCCAAGCGAAATAAGAGTTTCCGGCCGCCTGCTCGCCCAGTTCTTTGACCTGAACGGCCTTTCCGGTTGAATCCGATATGGTCAGCGTGACTTTGTCGGCATTGGACTGCAGTTGCATGGCCCCCACCGCCTGCCCGGAGGCGAGCGGCAAATTCTTGCCGGCAACCATCACACTTTTGCCGATCATGCCGGCCGTCTGCATTGCCTGCGTCTGGTTATAGCCAGCCAACAGCGAAGTCAGCGTGGTGTTGAGCTTCTCAATACCACTCACCGTATTCAACTGTGCCAATTGCGTCGTCACGGCCGCGTTGTCCATCGGGTTCAGCGGATCCTGATTCTTGATCTGAGTCATCAGCAGGGTCAGAAACTTTTGTTCCTGATCGGCGGCAGCACTAACCGTTTTGGTAGCCGTTGTGCCGTTGATCGCAGCAAAGGTATCCGCCGCACTCGTTGATGTTGTGTTGGTTACGCTGGCCATTTTTATCTCCAATCAATATCAATTAGCCCTGACCGATCTGCAAGGTACGCAGCATCATGGTCTTGGCGGTATTCATTACCTCAATGTTCGTCTGGTAAGAACGCGAGGCGGAAATCATGTTGGTCATTTCCTCGACCACATTGACGTTGGGGAAAGCAACATAGCCCTTCTCGTCAGCCGCCGGATTCTTCGGGTCATAGACCAGGCGTGGCGGCGAGGCATCCTCGACGATCTGGCGAACGCGAACGCCCTTGGACATTTCGCCAGCCCCACCCATCGGCGTTGCCTCGAAAACAACCTGTTTGGCACGATAAGGCTTGCCATCCGACGAAATGATGCTGTCGGCGTTGGCCAGGTTCGAGGCCGTGGTATTGAGTCGCATTGACTGTGCCGTCATGGCGCTCGACGAAACCTGAAAGACGTTAAACAAGCTCATTTATCTCTCCTTAGCTGTTACTCGAGGCCAACGCGCTGCGAATGCCCTTGAACTTGTCACTGATAAACTGGGTAACGATCTGGTATTGCAGCGCGTTCTCAGCAATCTGACTGCGCTCGATATCCATATCTACCGTATTGCCATCGGCGGCCGCCTGGGTCTGGGTCCGAAAGCTGAGCATTGCCGAACCACTGCCGCCACCGCCTTGCATGTGTCCAGACGAAGTTCTCGCCAGATCCACCCCGCTTGTCGCACCGCGTCCTGCCATTGCGTTCTGCATGGCAGTCTCGAAGTTAAAGTCACGCGCCTTGAAGCCCGGCGTATCAGCATTGGCAATATTCGATGCCAGTACCTGATGGCGTTGCGTGCGCAGGTTCATCGCCTGGTTTAAGACCGAAAGACTTTGCTGAAGACTTGCCATGATCGACTCCAAATTAGTGAAGATTTATTAGCACAGTCCATGCCACGGCAAAAAACCGGCAATCCAAACAAAATCCGGCAATTTCAGCATCCCGGCTTCGGCAATACTTGCCGCGATAAAGCCCCAATGCCGGGATCGATCAGGCAAAATAGACGAATGTTGCTGCGTAGCCTCCTTTTCCTCGTCGCCCTGATTTCTTCTTGTCCCTCTAATTCAGCGGACTCGGACATCGTTCTGGACACTGCCGAACGCTATGTCCGACTGCAAACTCAGGGAGTCCCAGGAAAGGTCAGCGTCACGATGGGCAAGCTTGAGGTTAGCCGGCTCCCACCTTGCTCTGCCCATGAAGCCTATTCCCCTCCCGGCTCACGCCTGAGCGGCAAGACTTACATCGGAGTACGTTGTCTCGGGCCCAATATCTGGAACGTTCTTGTGCCGGTACAAATTGCCGTTACCGGCAATTACGTCACAACAACCCGTGCCCTGGGTGCCGGACAAACCTTGCAAGCCAGCGACTTGACAACACTTTCCGGAGACATCACCAACCTGCCAACGGGTGTCGTGACCGAGCCAGGCGCCGCTATCGGCAAGACTTTGCGGAATTCCTTGGGTGCCGGACAGCCGCTACGCAGCGATCAACTGCTCGCGCCACTGGTGATTCGACAAGGCCAGTCAGTTCGGGTCATTTCGAAAGGCCCGGGTTTTGCTGTAAGTAGCGAAGGCAAGGCAATGAACAATGCAGCGGAAGGCCAAGTGGCTCAGATCAGACTGTCGTCCGGCCAAACCATCAGTGGCATTGCCCGCAATGACGGCAGCGTGGAGGTTTCGTTTTAGGCTAAAGTTTGTCCAGTTGTTGCCGATAACCAGTTTGAGCCATAAAGTTTTGAAAAGACCATCATGAAAATCGATAGTTCATACAGACCAACTACTCCCGGCGTCACCCCCAAAGCGGTTCCGGCCCAAGCCACCCCCACGGCGAGCGCCACTGAGGCGGTGAGTCTTAGCCAACTGGCAGCAAGCAGCCACGGGATGGAGAAGCCGCCGATCAATTCGGCTCGGATCCAGGAAATCAAGCAGGCTATCTCGGAAGGTCGCTTCAAGATCAACCCGGAAGCCATTGCTGATCGCCTGATCGAGTCAGCGCGCGACCTTGTGAATAGCGGCAGTAATCGAAACGCCTGATGGCAACGATTGCTGCAATCTCCGAACTGGAAATTTCACTGATTTCCAGCTTTGTCACGCTATTGAATGAAGAGCAAGAAGCGCTGAAGGTCGGAGAAACTTCCGCGCTTGCCGAGATTGGCGCAGCCAAAACAGCACTTGTCGAAAAGCTCAACGGGCTTGAAAGCGAACGTCGCGCCGCTTTGAGCATCGCCGGCGAGCAAAACACTCGCGAAGCAATGAGCCAATGGCTAGCCAAGCATCCCGAAGAGCTGACTGCTGCGGTCAACTGGCAAAAACTGCTTAAATTGGCCAGCGAGGCCAAACAACTGCATGAATTGAATGCCGGTCTGGTGGCCATACATTTGCAACAGACTTCAGAGGCTCTGGCCATTTTGACTCGGCGGCTTGAGCACGACTCGCTTTATGGCAAAAACGGCCAGGCAGCCCAAATCAGCGGTAGCCGTATCGTAGACTCGGCCTGACAACCAAAGCTACGAGGGAGGCGACGCCATGATTCCGCCTTTCCCATCCTGAATTTCAGTCGGTTCCTCCGGCCGGTTTGAATCAATCAGAATACTGACGCGACGATTCCGCGCCCGCCCCTCGACAGAGGTGTTGGTCTCAACCGGGCGGGTCTCACCATAACCGATCGCGGTCAGGCGCTCCGCCCCAACACCACCATCATTGAACAGTCTAAGCACGGTCGTTGCCCGCATCGCCGACAGTTCCCAATTGGAGGGAAATTGCGGCGTCGAGATCGGGATATTGTCGGTATGGCCTTCGATCGTGATCGGAAAATCCGACGCCGCCAGCACCTGTGCGATGGCCAGCATCGCATTGATTGAAGCCGGCTGCAGCTTTGACTGCCCCGGCTGGAACAGAATGCTGTCGTTGATCTCGATGGTCACGCCCCGACTGGTTTCAAGCAGTCTGACCTTGCCTTGAGCGATTAGCGGCTGCAATGCCTCCATGATGTCGCCCGCCACGTTTTTCATCTTCTTCCGCTGCTCGACCTTTTTCTCTTCTGCCTTTTTCTGGTCAACCAACTTGTCAGGCTTGGCAATCGGTCGCTGCGGAATTATTGGCGCCCCCTGCATCACCGCAATCGGCTGACCACCTGGCTGAGCAGTCGTGTTGGTAAAGGCATTGGAGAGAGAGTTCGACAGCACCTTGTACTTACCCTCGTTCACCGACGAAACCGCGTACATCACGACAAAAAAGGCAAACAGCAGCGTTATGAAGTCCGCGTAGGAAACCAGCCAGCGCTCGTGGTTCTCGTGCTCTTCCTCGCGACGCTTGCGGGCCATTAAAGCAAATAGCCCCGAAGGCGGCCCTCAATGATTCGGGGATTGTCTCCCAGCGCAATCCCGACGAGACCATCGATCAGCATTTCACGGGTCGCCACCATTCGCATGATGTAATACTTGAGTTTGCCGGCAATAGGCAAATAAATCAGGTTGGCCAGGCCAACACCGTAAATTGTCGCAACGAAGGCCACCGCTATGCCGGCCCCCAGCTTGGTCGGATCTGAAAGGTTCTCCATCACGTGGATCAACCCCATCACGGCACCCAGAATACCGATGGTCGGCGAATAGCCGCCGGCGGCATCCCATATTTTTGCCGACTGCCGCCACTCGTCTTCGAAGGTGCCAATTTCAACTTCCATCAACTCTCGAATTCGCTCGGGGTCAGCACCATCGACCAGCAACTGAAGCCCCTTACGAGTGAACTCGTCCTTTATGCCCGGAATGTAGTTTTCCAGGGCCAGGAGGCCTTCGCGACGCGATTGCTGGCTCCAGGTCAGAACCTGATCAATCAGGCGCTTCTGCTCAATCACGGGAGGCACCCAGACCCACTTGGCCATGATCAATCCACGTTTGAAAACGTGGAAGGGAGACTGGAGAAGAACAGCACCCAGCGTACCGCCCAGAACAATCAGCAAGGCGGTGGGCTGAACCAGAGAGCCGATATGCCCACCTTCAAGCACCTGGCCGCCAATAATGGCGATCATGCTGATGGCAATACCTGCCAAGCTGATCTTATCCAAGCGTTTTCTCCTTGCGCGGCTTCTTTACCGCCGGCAGTTCACCGAGCACCTGGCTACGCAGGCGTGCAATCGCCTGACTATGCAACTGGCAGACACGGGATTCGGTAACGCCCATGATCTCGCCAATTTCACGCAGATTGAGTTCCTGCTCGTAATAGAGCGCCATCATCATTTTTTCCCGCTCTGGCAACTGGCTGATCGATTTGACCAGCATATCCTTGACGTTGCGGTCTTCCAGAATATTTGCCGGGTCGGCGTCGTTGTCGGTGAAATGTCGCTCAAGGAAATCTTCGTCACCGTCACCGGCAAAGTCATCAAAGTAAACCAATTGATGCCCTCGGGCATCCTGAAGTGTTTTTTGGTACTCGGCCAGCGTCAGCCCAAGGTTTTCGGCCAGTTCGCTCTCGGAAGGGGCCCGACCATGCGCATGCTCTAGCTGATTGATTGCGCCTTCGATACGCCGTAATTCGCGGCGCAGACTTCGTGGCAGCCAGTCGTTTTCTCGCAAGCCGTCGAGCATCGCGCCACGGACCCGCTGGGTTGCATAGGTCTCAAACTGTGCGCCGAATCCCTCCTGAAAGCGGTCCATCGCATCAAGCAGACCAATCATTCCATTCTGTACGAGATCGTCGAATTGAACGCTAGCGGGCAACCGTGCAATCAAATGATTTGCGATACGTTTCACCAGCGGAATGAAGCGCTGAACCAACTGTTCCTTGTCTGGCTGCCCGGCAGCGGTATACATCAGGCTCGTAATACATTCGGGGTTATGCGTTGGCTCAAGTGTAGCAGTTGCTGCATGAAATGTTCGACCCCGCCACTCTCGCCATCGCCACGCTGCCAATAAAGCAGGTCAGAGGCAATATCGCGAAAAGCAGCAGCCGATGCCGAATCCGGCGCCTGGACGAGAACCGGACGCCCCAACTGGAATGACTGACGCAAGGACTCGTCCAGTGGAATGGCCCCGGCGTAATCGAGCGTCGCTATGCCCCGTTGCGCGGCAACCTGAGCGATATTCTCGTAAATCGAGCGGGCATCGGGCTGACTGCGCACCTTGTTCACCAAAATGCGGAAATGCTTGCGCGAAAAAGCGTGGCTCACTTTTTTGATCAAGGAATAAGCCTCGGTGATTGAGGCGCTGCTTCCGGAAAGCACCACCACGGCCTCCTGCGAGGCCAGACCAAAGGGAGAAAAACCGTTGGGATGCGCCATGCAGGCATCGACCAAAATGACATCGACTGGTCGCTCCAGCCCGGACATCGCGTCCAGCAGGGTCTGTTGCTGCGGCAAGGAAAGGCGCCCCAGCTTGCGAACGGCCTTGGCAGCCGGCAGAACGCGAAGACCATTCATGGGCTGCAGCAGGACCTGCATCAAACCCATCTCGCGCTGGACTACGTTGAGCAGGTCATAGCGGGCGACCAGACCAAACGAGGATGCAATATCGTCACGCGAAGCGTGCTCATCGATTATCAGTACTTCCTTGCCAAGGCGAGCCAGTGCCACGCCGAGGTTGGCCACCGCGACACTACGACCGACCCCTTCACAACCGGCAACAAAAGTAACCACCTGCAACTGCTGCCCGCCTCCCATCAGACGGCGCAGTCCGGCCGCCTGATCAACGCGGAAATCAGCCACGGCGGCCTCCGACAGACATCATGCCGGCATTGGCCATCATCAGTGCCGGCTCGACACCGCTATGCTTGTGGGGCGAAGTTTCGGGCACATCCTTGAAAGCACGATGCATCAAATACCCGCGATTCGGCAGATGCAGATCTTCCGGCACGCGCTGGCCATTGGAAACGTAATGCAGTTTCAGGCCGTGCCGCATGATCACGTCCAGCGGTGTCGCCAGGCTGGCGGCCTCATCAATCTTGGTCAGGATGCAGCCGGCAAGATTCTCGCCCTCGTAGGCACGAACGACATCGTCCAAGGTATCGCCACGCGAAGTGGAAGACAACAGCAACAAGCGCTGAACGTCGCAGCCCGCCAGCATGTCAGTCAACTCCGGAACCAGCTTGTCTTTTTGGCTCATCCCCATGGTGTCGATCAGGACCATGTGCTTGTGCTGCAGCTCTTTCAATGTCTGGCGCAACTCGACAGCGTCCTTGACCAGATAGACCGAGACGCCAAGGATGCGACCATAAATCCTCAACTGCTCATGCGCGCCAATCCGGTAGCCGTCGGTCGTCACCAGGGCAACCTTGCTCGGACCATGGCGCAGCACACAACGTGCAGCGAGTTTGGCGGTGGTGGTGGTCTTGCCTACGCCGGTAGGGCCGACCAGCGCATAGACGCCACCGCGATCAACAATGTCGCTCTCATTGCCAATGGTGAACAAGGCGCGATCCGCTGCGCCTTTGACCCAGGCCATGGCCTGACTGGCGTCCATTTCAACCGGCAGATCGGTCAGCAAGTCGCGGGAGAACTGCGGCGAGAATCCGGCATCGAGCATCTGACGCAAGACATCGGTTTTCACTGGTGCCGTGCGCGCCGCTTCACCCCACGCGAATCCAGCCAGATGCTGCTCGAACATTTTGCGCAGGGAACGAATTTCGTCCATAACTTCCATCGGCACCACTTCAGCCTCGGCGCGACGCGGTGGCGTGCTTGCATTTGCCTGCGGTCTCGGTGCAGAAGTCGGGTTTGGTGCTGGTGGGGGCATTGCTGCGGTGGACTGCTGTGGGCGGCCAATTTCCAGATTGCGCAACGACCCGTTTTTCGGAATTCCTGCATTTACCGTTCCTGTTGAACGAGAAACAGGAGCAGCTTGTTGAACCGGACGAGAGGGAGGCGCTGAAGCCAGCGGAATCGCATGCCGTTGAACCGGCTGAGCCGCCTGAGCACGTGCGGCACTGAGCGAAACACGATAATCGTCATCGCTATCGACAGCTTGCGGCCGACGCTCGGTAAGCGTGGAGTCGGCAACCTGAGTCGGCACGATCATGGCCATGTCGCGAGCGGCTACTGCCATGATTTCGACGCCACCGGGAATGCCACGATTGGAAAGAATGATCGCATCGTTGCCGAGCGTTTCTTTCACCTTCCTCAAGGCATCCCTTGCATTGGCGGCGATGAATTTTCTGACGTTCATGTTCTACCTCCGATAACCGAGGTCACCTTGATAATTCGATTTTCTGGAACTTCGTTATGCGCCAGCACCTTCAACTGAGGCACCGTGCGGCGCAGGAAGCGGGAGAGCAGTACGCGCAGGCTACCCGGTACCAGCAAGACGGCGGGCAAGCCAAGTGCTTCCTGACGCTGCGAAGCTGCTGCTGTTTCGCGCACAAGGGTGTCGGCCAAACCTGGTTCAAAGCTGGTATTTTCGGAGCCACCGCCAACCGCCTGCGAGAGCAGGCGTTCAAGCGTCGGATCGAGTGACATGACCTGCATCTCGCTGGAACCCGGGAAAAGTTGCTGGACAATCGCCCGGCCCAGTGCGTTACGAACCTGGGTCGAGAGTTCATCCGCGTTCTGAGTACGGGTCGCATGATCGGCGACGGTTTCGATGATGGTGCGCATGTCGCGAATCGGCACACCTTCGTCGAGCAGGCTTTGCAAAACTTTCTGCAGCGTCCCGAGGGGCAGCACTTTCGGCACCAGATCTTCGACCAGCTTCGGCATTTCCTTGGCCAGATGTTCGAGCAGTTGCTGCACCTCCTGACGCCCTAGCAATTCGGCAGCGTGCGTCAGAATCAGGTGATTGAGATGGGTGGCCACAACCGTCGAGGCATCGACCACCGTATAGCCGTAGGCCTGCGCCTGTTCGCGCTGGGTGGCATCGATCCAGACCGCAGGCAAACCAAACGCCGGGTCCTTGGTCACCGCACCGCTCAGCGTGCCGGCAACACGCCCAGGGTTGATGGCAAGAAACTGGCCGGCATGAGCCTCGCCCGTACCCACCTCAACGCCCTTTAGAAGAATGCGGTAGGCGTTCGGCTTCAATTCAAGGTTGTCGCGAATATGCACTGGCGACACCAGGAAACCCACTTCCTGTGCAAATTTCTTGCGGATGCCGCGAATGCGCCGCAGCAATTCGCCATCCTGTGACTTGTCGACCAAGGGAATCAGTCGATAGCCGACCTCCAGACCCAACACGTCGAGTGGTGCCACATCACTCCAGCTGGCATCGACTGCTTCAGGGACCGGTGGCGGCGCAACCTTGACAGGCGTTTCGACAATTCTCTTTTCATTTTTCGCCATCTTCCAGGCGAACCAGCCCAGCGTTGAAGCCAGCGTCAGGAAAACCAGATTCGGCATACCCGGAATGATCCCCAGCAAGCCAACGATCGCAGCAGTAATAGCGATCGCCTTGCTGTTCCGGAACATCTGCCCCACAACTTGCTGCCCGATATCGCGATCATCCGAGACCCGCGTAACCACCATGCCGGCTGCAATTGAAATGATCAAGCCGGGAATCTGTGCAACCAGGCCATCACCAATCGTCAATAGCGTGTAATTCTTGGCAGCCATGGCAAAGGCCATATCATGCTGAAGTACGCCGACGACCAACCCCCCCACGACATTCAGCAGCATGATGACGATGCCTGCAATCGCATCGCCACGGACAAACTTTGAGGCACCGTCCATCGAACCAAAAAACTCGGCCTCGCGAGAAATATCGGAGCGACGCTGGCGAGCCTCATCTTCGCCAATCAAACCGGCATTGAGGTCAGCATCAATCGCCATCTGTTTGCCGGGCATCGCATCCAGGGTGAAGCGCGCCGCCACCTCAGCGACCCGCCCAGCACCCTTGGTGATCACGACGAAGTTGATGACGACGATAATGATGAACACCACGATACCGACTGCAAAATTACCCCCGACGAGAAAGTGACCGAAAGCCTCGATCACCTTGCCCGCCGCATCGGGGCCAGTGTGCCCCTCAAGCAAGACAACCCGGGTCGAAGCCACGTTGAGGGATAGACGCATCAGGGTTGTGACCAGCAGCACCGTCGGGAACACCGAGAAATCCAGCGTTTTTTGCACGTTGACTGCAACCAGCAGAACCAGAACCGAGATGGCAATGTTAAAGGTGAAGAACAGGTCGAGAACAAACGGGGGCAGCGGCAACACCATCATTGCCAGGATCATCAGGATCAGGATGGGCGCGGCCAACTGGGCCATATTCAATCGCCCCAGAAGTCCCTGCATGCGAAGTGAAGAAGCAGCCATTTACGCTGCCTCCGGCACAAGTTCGGGCGGCACCGGGAGATCACGCGGCGGCACCGGGTAACTTCCGCCTACCTGACGCCAGTTGGCCAACTGGTAGATATAAGCCAGAACCTCCGCGACTGCGTTATACAGGGCGGAGGGAATTTCGGCGTCAATCTCGGCATGTTTGTGAAGCGCTCGTGCCAAGGGCGGCGCCTCCATGATCGGCACCGAATTGGCGACACCGATTTCTCTAATTTTCAAGGCAATCAGCCCAACCCCTTTGGCCACCACCTTGGGCGCAGCCATTCCCGCCTGATATGAAAGTGCCACCGCGTAGTGCGTCGGGTTGGTGACGATCACATTGGCCTGGGGCACCGCTGCCATCATGCGCTTGCGGGCCGCCTGCATCTGAAGGCTACGGATACGGCCTTTGACATGCGGATCGCCCATCATTTCCTTCATTTCCTGCTTGACCTCTTCCTGGGTCATTTTAAGCTTGTTGAAGTATTGCCAGAGCTGGAAAGGAACGTCGGCAACAACAACGATTGCCAGCGTCGCCGCCAGGATCAGGAAAGAAAAGGTTACCAATTCGCCGGCATGCACCAGAGCAGACTCAAGCGGCTCACCCAACAAGCCGAAAATCTCGTCCCGCTCCTTCCAGATCAGCAGCACAGCAACCCCTCCGACCAAAATGGTCTTCAGGACGGCCTTGCCCAGTTCCATCAAACTGTTCCAGGAAAACATCCGGCCAATACCTGAAAGCGGATTCATGCGTTTCAAATCGGGAACAAACGCCTTGGGAGAAAAAATCCAGGAATTCAGGAAGAAGGGCGGCAGCACGGCGGCAAGCACCAGCAACGCAAAAAATGGGGAGAAGGCGAGGAAGGCATCGCCGAAAACTCCTGCCAGCCGAGGCAACATCAGCGCGGGCTCGCGCATGACTTGCGATTCGATCGTAAATGCCTTTTGGGCGATGACCATGGAGCGCTGCATCAGCCAGCTGCCCAGCATCCAGAAAGCCGCACCGGCAGTAATCAGGACAAGAAAAGTTCCAAGCTCGCGGGACTGGGGAACCTGCCCCTCCTCACGAGCCTTCTCGAGTCGCCTAGGAGTAGGCTCTTCTGTCTTTTCGAGGTCGCTGTCTTCCGCCATAGCCATCTTCAGATGTTGATGTGGCTATTATAGGAAAAAACCAGAAAAATTAAAGAGGTACGCGTGTTTATTTAGCTTGTTTCTCAGGAGCCAGTCGCAAGCTCATGACAACATGGTAAACCTCAAAAAATAAAAGAGGGGGCAAGCCCCCTCTTAACTCGTTGACCCGAAACGAAGATCAGACGAAATCCAGTGCCCGAAGCCCGGCTGCCATATCCGGATGCTGCCCCAGATCGGCCAGCAATTCCTTCATGTCGAGAATCAACACAATCTGACCGTTCGATAATGTTGTCACACCCGCCACGCCCTTTGGCTTGAAATCCTCAAGCGACTTGATCACCGCATCATCTCGCCCGGCGAAACTATCGACACCCAGAATGAAGCTTCGCTCTGCGGTCTGCATGAAGACGCCGTATTCGGGGTATTGCGTCAGTGGCCAGCCCAACATGCGCGCCAGCGAAATAACTGGCAGCACCTCGCCCCGAACCACCAGGGTCTCCTTGCCGCCAACCTCCTGAATTCGACTTTGCTCGATTGGCAGAATCTCGCGAACCATCGACAACGGCAGCGCAAACGGCTGATCCCCCAGCAAGACCAGCAGCACAGGCAGAATAGCCAGCGTCAATGGCAGGGAAATAATGAAGATGGAACCTTTTCCCGGCTCAGAACGGATCTCGACCGAGCCATTGAGTTTCTGGATATTGGTCTTCACGACATCCATCCCGACGCCGCGTCCGGATACGTCAGAAACCTGTGCCATGGTCGAGAATCCGGGCAGGAAGATCAGATTGAGACTCTGCCGCTCATCAAGGGTATTAGCTTCCTCTTCGGAAACGAGCCCTTTCTCGACTGCCTTGGCCCGAATGCGCTCTGCACTCATTCCCTTGCCGTCATCGGCAATGATCAAAACGATATGATCCCCCTCCTGACGTGCCTCCAGGCGGACCAGGCTCTTCTGGGGCTTCCCTGCCGCCTGCCGCTCCAGTGGCATCTCGACACCGTGATCCACTGCATTACGAATCAGGTGGATCAATGGGTCGGCCAGATCCTCAATCATTGTCTTATCGACTTCGGTTTCTTCACCCGCCAGCACAAGCTCAACATCCTTGCCGAGCTGACGAGCCAGATCCCGGGCAATCCGCGGGTATTTCTGGAACAGCCGTCCAATCGGCTGCATCCGCGTTTTCATCACTGAGTTCTGCAGGTCAGAGACCAGCAGATCAAGTTGGCTTACCGCCTGATCAAGTGCATGCAGTGTTTCCGAGTCGTTCTTGCCAGCAAGGATATCAGCCCGCAAACTGGTCAGCCGATTTTTGGTCAGGCCGATTTCACCTGACAGATTAAGTACTTGGTCAAGACGCGAAGTATCAACACGAATTGTGTTTTCTCGAACACCACGCTCTTCGGAGCGCCGCGCCGCAGTTGGCTGCCCTCCCGGCCGGTCGGTGGCACGACGACCAAAGGATGATGCTGCAGCGCCCGCCCCCGCAACCGCTGGAGTTTGGCTATTCGACGCCGGAACAGGAGGGGTAGGAGCAGCCTGGGAAATCTCTGTTTCAGCCTTGGTAATCAACTCGCCTTGCGCAGGAAGAGCGGCAGGGGCTCCGGTCAAGGTTGAATGCAGTGCATTCCAGTCCGGCTCGCCTGGATCAGACGAAGCCGGAACCTGCGGCGCCTCCACGACGGGTTCTGGCGCGGCAACCGCAGCGGGCTTCTCGCCGCTGAGCACGCCCTGCAGGGCGGCAATGACCTGAGGATCAGCCGGTTGCGGCAGCACCATCTGGCCCAGTTCACCGAACATGTCGCGCACACCTTTGGTCGCGGCCATGATGATATCCATCAACTCAGGCGTCAGGACAAGTTCGCCATTCCGCAGTCGATCAAACAGGTTTTCCGTGAGGTGGCATAGCGTCACCAGCTCGGCGGCGTTGAGAAAGCCGGCCCCGCCCTTGACGGTGTGAAAACCTCGAAAGATGTCGTTGAGCAAACCCCGATCGTCGGGCATCTTTTCGAGATCGACCAGTTTGTTGTCAACATCTGAGAGCAGATCCGAAGCCTCCTGCAGGAAATCCTGCAAAAGCTCTTCCATCCCGGCGAAGTCGCTCATTTTCTATCCCCCTCAGAAACCGAGGCTATCAAGCAAATCATCAACCTGCTCCTGATTGACCACCACATCGGTACGGCCTTCGGAATTCACCACAGGGCCATTCATCAGACTGGTCACTTCCTCGGTACGCCTGGTTTCGGGAAGCACCTCAATGAGCACGGTCATCAGGCCTGACTCAAGCTCTTGTGCAAGCAAGACAATTTTCTTGATGACCTGGCCGGTAAGATCCTGGAAATCCTGCGCCATCATGATTTCAGTCAGTTGCGCATGGGTCGCCTGGGTTTTTTGCGGCAGCTGTTCATTCAGAAAAGCTCTCGTTTCCAACGCCAGTTGCTTGAAATCGGCAGCCCCCATCTGATTGCTGAAGACCTTATCCCAGCCCTCACCCAGCACGCGTGAGCGGCTTTCAATCTCATCAACCAGTGGACTGGCAATGTCTGTCGCATTGAGAACACGGCAGGCGGCCTGCTCAGTCAGATTGGCCACGTAGGCCAGGCGGTCCTTGGCATCAGGCAAAGCCGACATCGTTTTTTCAAGGATGTTATCAAAGCCAAGTTGCCCCAAGGTATCGTGCAGAGCACGTGCCATGTGACCGATCTTGTTGAAAACAGCCTCCTGCTTCGGCCAGTCTTCGCCAGCCTCATCAAGCAGACCGGCCGCAGCGACCGGCTGAGCTTCAGCCGCAACACTGTCAAACAATGCCTGCAGATCGTCGTTGTCGGCATCCCCCGACGAAACGGGAACCGGCGCTGGCGCCTTCGCTACAACGGGAGTCGACGCCGGCACGGCCGGCGTAAAGTCGGCGGCGATTGAGTCGAATAGAGCTTCGAGATCGTTGGAATCGTTGTTTGCACTCATGATTCGCTCTTAGGCATGGCCCATCTTCTCGAAAATCTTGTTCAGTTTTTCCGACAAGGTCCCGGCGGTGAATGGTTTGACGATGTAGCCACTCGCACCCGCCTGAGCTGCTGCGATGATGTTTTCCTTTTTAGCCTCTGCCGTGATCATCAACACCGGCAAGTGTTTAAGGTTGGGAGCAGCACGAATGGACTGCAACAACGTAAGGCCATCCATGTTCGGCATATTCCAGTCGGTCACGACAAACTCGAAATTCCCGGCCTGAAGTTTCTGCAATGCGATGGCGCCATCCTCAGCCTCATCAACGTTGGTGAATCCGAGCTCCTTGAGCAGGTTACGAACAATGCGACGCATGGTGGAAAAATCGTCCACCACCAGAAATCTCATTTTTGGATCAACTGCCATACGGGGCTCCGGAGTATTTATTCATCATCGTTCGATCAGCGGGCGCAATGTATCAGCCAACGCCTCAGCATCAAATTTTGCAACATAGGCATCCACGCCAACCGACTTGCCCATCGCGCGATTGGCCTCGGAAGATAGCGAGGAGTGCATCACGACAGGCACACCATTGAAACGGGCATCGGATTTGAGATTCTTGGTCAGCACATAGCCGTCCATTTCAGGCATTTCGGCATCGACCAGGATCAGACGAATCTCTTCTCGAATGTTGGTTCCGCTTTGCGCCGCATGCGCAGCGATTCCCTGCAGGCGGGTCCAGGCCTCCATGCCATTGGTAGCATGCTTGTGCCGTACGCCAAGGCGCTCGAGGACCTCGGCGATTTTCCTGCGGGCCACGATTGAGTCATCGACAAAAAACACGGTGGCATCCGGGCTGACACGGGCGGGTGCAATATCAACAATGATCGCGTCACCAAAGGCATTAGCGAGAATTTGCTCGACGTCGAGAATGGACACCAAGCCGCCGCCATCAAGCTCGATCACGGCCGTGATCAGCCCCTGATTCGTTGACAGAAGGCTCTCCGGCGCTTTGACCCTCTCCCAGTCCACCCGAATGATGCGGTCCACTTCATGAACCAGGAAGCCAAGCGTCCGCTTTGAGTATTCGGCCACCATCATGGTCTTGCCCAAGCCGGGCGGAACTCCATCAAGCTGCATGAAAGGCGCCAGCGAGAGAACCGGGATGACATTTCCGCGCAGGGAAATCAACCCCTCAACGCCACGCGGCATGTTGGGTGTTTTGGTGATGTGCGGCGTACGACCAACCTCGCGCACCTTAAAAACGTTGATGCCGAATATTTCGCGAGTCCCCAGCGAGAAAAGCAGAATCTCCATTTTATTGGAGCCTGCAAGACGGGTACGAGCATCAATGCTATCGAGTAGATTCTTATTTTCGACGAGATCCATTACCAACTCCCGCTATCGCTCACGCAGCCTTGACCGGCAAATTTTCGACCCCGAGGCGACGAGCCAGGGTTTCGGACAGTCGCTGCGGCTCAAATTTCGGCACATATTCATCAACACCGACCGACATGCCGAGCTTTTGATTGGACATACCGGACAGCGATGAATGCATGATCACTGGAACCCCATTGAACCGAGGGTCTGACTTGATCGTTTTGGTCAGGATATAGCCATCCATTTCTGGCATTTCGATATCCGTCAGAACCAGACTGATCAAGGAAGAAACCGGCTGACCGATGGATAGGGCATAAGCTGCAACCTTCTGCATCTCTTCCCACATTTTGCGCCCGTTAACTGCACTGATGCCCTTGACGCCCATGACGGCCAGCGTTTTCTCGATCTGCTTGCGTGCCACGCTGGAATCGTCACAGTAGAAAACGGTGGCATCCGGACGGTCCACCGCAAGCACACCACGGAACATGATTTCGTTGTCAATACTGGTCGTTTCCGACAGCACTTTTTCGACGTCCATCATCATTACCAGACGACCATCATCCAGTTCGGTCACCGCTGTAACCAAGCCACCAGTCTGGGCAGTCAGCATTTCCGGCGGAACCCGCATCTTGCTCCAGTCGAGGCGGAGAATCGTATCAACACCCTCAACCAGAAAGCCCTGGGTATGACCGTTGTATTCGGTCACGATCATGATTTCGCGTGGCGTTTCGGCAGACATTCCGGAATATTTGGCCAGATCGATTACCGGCACCAGCGCACCACGCAGGCTGACCATTCCTTCAACCGAGGCGGGCATATCGGGAGCAGCTGTGATCACTGGCGTCCGCATTACCTCCCGAACCTTGAAAACATTGATACCGTAGGTTTCCCGGCGACCCGTCCGCTGATCCACGCCAAGAAAGAAAAGCAGTATTTCCAGCTTGTTGGTGCCAGCAAGCTTGGTTCGCGCATCAATATTCTTCAGTAACTCTGACATCTCATCCCCTCGCACATCACGCAATCGGCCTATTGGTCTAGTTATAGCACCGAGGAAAACCAAGAATACACGCTTTTCCACGGTCGACAAACCGTGCAACACCTGCGTTCAACGCGACCAACCCTGCTCCCGCTGACTCTTGCGTCAGCGGCTAGCTCAGGAAATCGGAAATAGCTTTCCAAAATTGGCAATATCAAGCACCTGCTTCACGTTGCCACGAACCCCCGCCAGGGCAACTTCCTTGTTGGCACCGCCCAATTTGTCGCGCAACATCAGCAACATACCCAGCGCGGAACTGTCCAGATAATCGACACTGGAGAAATCGACCACCACAGCCCGAGTGTCAGCATCACTGACCAGAGGTTCATAAGCGCTACGAAATTCGCGATGTGTATTGAAATCAAACCTGCCACTCAGTTTGATAACAGCCTTGCCGGCTTCTTTGAGAACGCTTGCTTGCATATGATTTTCCCAATAATGTAATTTTCAGACTACTGGTTAGTTTAATACTTTCGCCATAGGGAACAAGCCCAACAGATCAATCAACGACTCGCCGCCACTAAAACACGCTTTGAAATCTCGTCAAGGGCGAATTGCTCCTCGACGGCACCGACTAAAAATGCCTCGCGAGGCATTCCGTACACGACACAAGACGCCTCATCCTGGCCGAAGGTACGCGCCCCTGCCTGGCGCATTCGCAACATCCCCTGAGCACCATCCTTACCCATTCCAGTCAGGATGACACCAACAGCCTGCTTGCCAACCAGGCTGGCCGCAGAGTCAAACAACACATCAACCGAAGGGCGATGCCGATTGACCGGGGCGGTCGCTTGCAGTTCGGTGACATAACCCGATGGAGCGCGACGAATCTGCAAATGAGAGTGCCCGGGCGCGACATAGACAGTTCCCGGTTCTATCTTCTCATTTCCCTGAGACTCAATGACCCGTGGCGCGCAAAGACTATCCAGGCGACGTGCGAACGAGGCAGTAAACGTCTCCGGCATATGCTGCACGATCAAAATCGGCGGGCAATCAGCCGGCATCCCAAGCAGAAACTCCTTGATCGCCTCGGTTCCTCCGGTGGACGCCCCCAAAAAGATGATTTTCCCGCTGGCGTTGCGAACCACCGGCTTGGGCACGACAGTTGCGGGCACGGCAGCCAAAGGCGATACGGATGATGAAGATTGCACTATCTGCCGGCGCAAACGCGCGCCCTTGGCGGCGCGGATTTTCTCACCCAGTTCTTCGGCGTAGTCTTCCATACGCTTGGCACTATCGGCGCGCGGCTTGCCGATAAAATCAACGGCGCCCAATTCAAGTGCCTTCAGCGTTGTCTCCGACCCGCCTTCCGTCAAGGAAGAAACCATCACCACCGGCATGGGCCGAAGGCGCATCAGGCGTTCCAGAAACTCAATGCCATCCATTTTTGGCATATGAACATCCAGCGTCAGCACATCCGGGTTTAGCGCCTTGATCATTTCGCGGGCAACCACAGCGTCCGGCGCAACCCCAACTACCTCCAGATCAGGCGTACTGTTAATCATCTCGGTCAGAAGTCCGCGCATCAACGCCGAATCATCGACCACCAAGACTTTGACTTTTTTCAGCATAAATTTGGAAAATTCAATTTTTAAGTAGAACTACATCAAATGAACAACTCAACATCGCCTTCCACCTTGGCGCCTGCGAGACGATCCTTGTAATCCTTTTCGCGACTAAACAGGGTTTCGTTATGAACCCGATGCAGTTTCTTGACCAGCACACGTCCTGTACCCGGAAAATAGTAGACTTTTCGCGGGTATGAATCCAACAAGTCCTTTGCCAGAACGGGAATTTTTTCGGTCTTGAGGTAATCAAGCACGAACTCGGCATTCCGCTCACCGACGTTGCTGCTCGACAGACTGGCCATAACCGCACCGCCCCCAAAAACCTTGGCTTCCAGCCGGTTTCGCTTTGCCCCCAACTTGATCAGATGATTGATCAGGATTTCCATCGCATAAGTACCGTAGCGCGCCGAACTACCGACGGTATCGCGCCGCCCGTCATCGGGCAGCATGAAGTGGTTCATCCCGCCAACACCTGCGTCGACATCACGGATGCAGGCAGCCACGCAGGAGCCGAGGACAGTCACCAGCAACATCCCTTCACCCGCGACGAAATATTCTCCCGGCAGAATTTTTGCAGCATCCAGCTGAAAATTCCGATCGTAATATCGGTTGCTGGCCAGATGCTCGTCGTAAGCGTGCGGCACTTTATTCCTTATGCCCTGGCCTTGGCCAGCGCGTAAACCGTCTTGCCCAGCGATGAGAAGAGATCAGACGCATGCAGAAAGCTCTCTGAATGGCCCGCGAACATCAAGCCATCAGGCTGCAACATCGGGGCGAAACGCGAGAGAATTTTATATTGGGTAGGTTTGTCGAAATAAATCATCACATTTCGACAGAAGATCACATCCAGCGGCCCTTTGACGGCGTAGCTCGCATCCAGCAGATTCAACCGCTGAAACTCGATCATCGTTTTCAGTTCGGGTCGGACGGCAACGTAGCCATCCTGATTGCCGGTGCCGCGCAGGAAAAACCGGCGCAACCGTTCTGGGGAGAGTTTTTCCACCCGGTCGATCGGATACACCCCTTTTCGGGCTGTTTCCAGAACATTCGTATCGAGATCGGAGGCAAAAATGGAGACATGTGACGCGTTGGCGCCGAAGGTTTCGGCCACCGTAATCGCTATGGAGTAGGGCTCTTCGCCCGTTGAAGCCGCCGAGCACCAGATGCGAATCGGACGCTTCGTACCGAGTTTGCGCAAATGATCAGCAAAAATCGGGAAGTGGTGCGGTTCACGAAAAAAAGAGGTCAAATTGGTTGTCAGTGAATTGACGAAACGCTCCCATTCGTCGCCCCCATTTTTCTCCAGCGCATCAAGATACTCGACAAAAGTCTGTTTGCCTGTCGCGCGCAAGCGGCGAGCAAGCCGTGAATAAACCATATCCTGCTTGACTGGCGACAGGGAAATTCCGGCGTGCTGATAGATGAGCTTGCGAACACGCTCGAAATCCGCAGGAGAAAAACTGAATTCCCGCGCGCCACCTTGTTCCCGGGCAGGAAAATCCTGCGTCGAAGCGCTGGATTTTGGGGATGTCGGCAATACAGCTTTTCTAAATTCAACCATGGTCAGTACTTTTCCCATTCATCGACGAGACTGGCCGCAAGTGCGGGTGCTTTTCTTGCCGCCGGGCGCCAAGCACTGGCGGAGGGACAGTTACTAATAGATTTGTGTGAATTTCTTCTCTCCAACGCCTCGACATATTTCCACGCGCATACTCATATCGAATTTCTACTGAGTCCGACTAGAACTCTGTCCACTCATCATCCAGAGAGGCCGGTAGCGCCTGAGTTTTTCTACTGGATACCTGCGGCCGGCTCGGTACTGCTTGAGGTACATGGACCGGACTGGCAAGGCGTTGCCGGTCGCCCTTCCCTTCCGCAATTTTGAAAACGGTCACCAGATCCGCAAGATTGCGCGCTTGCTCTTCCAAGCTTTCTGCAGCCGCAGCAGCTTCCTCGACAAGGGCAGCATTCTGCTGCGTCACTTCGTCCATCTGGCTGACCGCCTGACTCACCTGTTCGATGCCAGCACTCTGCTCACGGCTGGCACTCGAGATGTCGGTAACAATCTTGGCGACTCGCTTGATACTGGCGACTACCTCTTCCATAGTGCGCCCCGCCTGCTCAACAAGTCGATTGCCGGCCTCGACCCGGTCGACCGAATCGGAAATCAGCCCCTTGATTTCCTTGGCTGCGGTTGCACTACGCTGGGCGAGATTACGCACTTCGGTGGCAACAACCGCAAAACCACGCCCCTGCTCGCCAGCCCGCGCTGCTTCAACTGCGGCATTGAGCGCCAGGATATTGGTCTGGAAGGCAATACCGTCAATGACCCCAATAATGTCTGCAATCTTGCTGCTGGACTGGTGGATGGAACTCATTGTATGCACCACCTGGCCTACCACCTCGCCCCCCTGTTCCGCAACGCGCTGGGCATCGCTGGCAAGCTCGTTGGCCTGGCGAGCGTTGTCCGCATTGTGGCGGACCGTCGAGGTCAGTTCCTCCATACTGGAAGCAGTTTCCTCAAGGCTGCTGGCCTGCTCTTCAGTACGGCTGGAAAGGTCCTGATTGCCCGAGGCAATTTCCCGGGCGGCGGTATTGATCGTACCGGCTGCCATCTGAATTTCTCCGACCAGGTCACGGAGCTTGCCAACTGTGGCGTTAGCATCATCGCGTAACTTGGCAAAAGTCCCCTCGTAGTTGCTGCCAATGGTCTGGGTCAAATCGCCCGCAGCAACCCGCTCAAGCATATCGGCGATTTCGCCGATGGCCGAGCCGCTGGTTTCAAGCAGGCTGTTGATACCCAGACCAAGCTCCTTGTAAAAACCCTCAAGCTCGCCGGTATCAAGACGTGCCTCCAGATCTCCTGCCGAGGCACGACTGATCAGCGCAGAGACAGAACGCTGGGCATTGAGTTCTGCCGTACGGTCAATCCACTCGCCGACGGTCCCGAGACGCTGGCCCAGATCATTGACAATCGGATTGGTCACCACATTGTAAATACGGCCGCCAATATCCAATTCCGTATTACGAGTTCCCTGCAATTCACGCAGGGTCTTGAGGGCGGCTGCGGGATCCGGGTAGAAGTTCCCGATATTGCTGCCAATGAAGGTTTCCACCGAGAAGCCAGGTTGCCGCTGACGCATGCCAGGCTCGATCTGGCGCAGCGTAGTCAGCAAGCCCTTGTTGGCATAAATGACCGTCCCGTCATCGTCGGCAATACGTAGATTGGACGAAACACAGTCCAGCGCAATCTGAATTCGCAGATTGTCGTTGGCAATGCGACGGCTCTCAGCCACATTGAATCCCTGCTGAATTTGCATCGACTGCAGGCCTTGAAGCACCTTACCCATCTCGTCATTGCGCGAGATGTCGACGTTACGCGTGAAGTCACCGTTCGCCAGTGACTGGAAGGTCGCAACGATGTCATCGATCGGGCGAGTAACGGAGCGAATGATCGCCACGGCAATCAACAGGCCAGCCCCCAGGGCAAGGGCAACAACCAGGAAGACCCAGAGTCGTATGCTGCTGTAACTCTTTTCACTCTGCTCCATCTCGAACTGACCACGCTCAACCTGCCGCTTGAACAGGTCACCGGCCTTCTGGGCAGCATCGTTATAGGCCGGGTTGATTTTCTTCAGAAGGATCTGAGTGGCATCATCGAACCGGCCTTCAGCCAGCGCCATCTTGGCCGGCAACAGGCCTTCGGTTACATAACTTTTACGCGCCTCGCCAAAGGCATCGGCGATCTTCTGATGGTCTTCCGTTCGTATGCCCTTCTTGTAGACATCCCACTGCACCTGAACCTCGGCAATATTCGCCTCAACCTGCTTAAGGTGGAAGTCGAGCGGATGATCGTGCAACTTGGCATAGGGTCCACTCGGATCATGCTGCAGGGAGAGAAGAATCTGTGACCGGTTGTCCGCCATCAGCTTGCCAATAGTCGCGAGTGCCTGAGTCGGTTGCAAGCGGCCGTTGTACATCTTGCCGACGACTTCGTTTGTTTGCCCCATGCCCCAGATGCCAAGCCCGGCAATAACGATCATTGCTGCCAGCAAGGCGGCAAACCCGGAAATCAGCTTCGTCCTGAGCGACAAGCCAGCGAAAAAACCCTCGCCCCCCTTGACGACCGCGCCATGCCTGATTCTCAAACCACCTGCGTTTTTCTCGCGGAACAGTCGGTAGGCACTTTCAGCCGCTTCAATCTGTTGCGGCGAAGGCTTGCGTCGCACCGACATGTACCCGGCCACCTGCCCGTTTTCTCGGACCGGCGTCGCAGTTGCCAGAACCCAGTAGTAGTTGCCATTTTTGCAGCGATTCTTGACCAGTCCCGTCCATGGGCGACCATCTTTCAGATCCCGCCACATGTCGTCAAACGCCTCAACCGGCATATCTGGGTGGCGCACGATGTTATGGGGCTGACCAATCAACTCAGCTTCCGTGAAACCGCTGATATCGATGAAGTCCTTGTTGATCGAGGTGATCTGCCCCTTGAGGTCAGTCGTCGAAACGATCAGGACATGATCATCGAGCTCTATTTCGACATTGGTGACAGGCAAGTTATTTCGCATCAGTGATCATCCGTCCGGTTGTCTCGTTTGTTAGAATTCTGCCCACTCGTCCTCATCCGGCGCCGAAAGTGCTGGAAGCTGACTGGAGGCAAGTTTTTTCGTTGTCTTTGCGGCCAGCATCGGCGGCGGCACGGACTTCCCTGCAGCACGAATGCCTTCAAGCAGCCCGATTACCCGAGTCGAACGATCCGCGAACTCGCCGGAAATCTGCTCGCGGGCCGTGGCGCTATCGCCGGCCATGTGCGCCCGAATGACGTCGGCCGCACTGCGATGAAAACCGGCGTGCTCCGCTTTCAATTCTGAATAGTTGGCATTGCCGGCGAGCTGACGGCCATCGCCATGTATCCAGCAGCCCAGCGCGCATTGATCGTCACGCCCGACGGTGGCCGGGTCCAGTTTTTCGTCGCCACCCGCCACGAAATCGAGCAGGCGCTGCTTCCACTTGCGGTGCGCCGAGATGGCACCATCAAAGTCCAGACCAGACAAATTTGACTGATGTTCAACCAGAATTCCACCCGGCAACCTGAACACTGAAACCGTCTGCGACAGGCTGCGCGCCTGCTCTTCCAGGCTTTCCGCGGCTGCAGCGGCCTCTTCGACCAGGGCGGCATTCTGCTGCGTCATCTCATCCATCTGTGTAACGGCAAGGCTGACCTGCTCGATACCGGAAGTCTGCTCGCGGCTGGCCTCCGAAATGTCGGTCATGATCCGGGCAACGCGCTTGATGCTCGCCACCACCTCTTCCATCGTCCGCCCGGCCTGATCGACCAAGCGATTGCCGGCCTCGACCTTGTCGACGGAATCCGAAATCAGCATCTTGATTTCCTTGGCAGCCGCAGCACTGCGCTGGGCCAGATTGCGAACCTCGGTGGCAACGACAGCAAAACCACGCCCTTGCTCACCCGCCCGCGCCGCTTCCACGGCAGCATTGAGAGCCAGAATATTGGTCTGGAAGGCGATGCCATCAATTACGCCGATGATGTCGGCGATCTTGCTGCTCGACTTATGAATGTCGCTCATTGTCTGGACAACCTGCCCGACCATTTCGCCGCCCTTCACCGCCACCTGCTGGGCATTCGTGGCAAATTCATTGGCCTGACGCGAACTGTCGGCATTCTGCCGCACCGTACTGGTCAGTTGCTCCATACTGGAAGCGGTTTCTTCCAGACTGCTGGCTTGTTCTTCCGTCCGGCTGGAAAGATCCTGATTGCCCGAGGCGATTTCTCTTGCCGCCGTATTGATGGCATCGGTGGCGTCCTTGATCGAGAAAATTATCTCCTGCAGGTTGTCCACCGTAGCATTGGCATCGTCCTTGAGTTTGCCAAGCATGCCGCGGTAATTGGTATCGATTTTTTGCGTCAGATTGCCATGCGACATGCGCGCCAGCATCTCCCCGACATCACCCAGCGCGCGGGTATTGGCCTCAAGGAGATCGTTGATGCCTTCAGAGATTTGCTTGAAGAATCCGGTCATTTTCCCGGCATCAAGACGCTTGCTGAAATCACCGGCAACGGCCGCGCTGATGATGTCAGAAACCTCGCCCTCGATCCTGACCTCGGCGGTACAGTCACGCCACTCGACCACGGTACCAAGACGGTCATTGCGCTCATTGATGATAGGGCTGGCAATCAGGCTGAAATGCCGGCCACCTATGTCTATCTTGGCGGGATGGACTCCCTTCAATGCCGCCAGCACATTGCGCTGATGACTGGCTTGCTGATGATAGATATCAAAATTGGAGCCAAGAATTGCATCGGCCCGAAAATTGGGCAATTGCTTGCGAATATCACTCTCGGCAGTACGCATCATTTCCAGCACAGAGGCATTGCAGTAAATGATCTTGCCGTCGGGGTCAGCCACCATCACGTTATTGGAGGTCACATCAAGGGCAACCTTGATGCGCAGTGCCTCGTTTGCCACCTGGCGCTCGGTTTCGGTACGCAGCTTGAGATCAGACTGCATTTTTTCGAGCGCCTGCATCAGATGCGCCGGCTCGTCCTTGCCACTGAGATCAATTCTATTTTCCAGATTGCCGCTCGCGACGGAATCGGCCACTTCCATGGCTTCCTGCAAGGGGCGCGTGATCTGGCGGGTAACCCAGAGTCCGGAAGGGATCATTACCACCAGCGCAAGCAGAACCAGCAACAGGAAGGTGGTCTGCACCCTGGATTTGATCTCGTTGATTTCAGCGACATCCCGTGCATTGTTATCCCGCTGCAACTGAAGATATTCGCCAACCGGATCGTACCAAGCCTGCATTTTTGGCCGGAAATCGTCAAAGAAATGCCTTTCGATATCCGGCCGGTTGCCGGCCTTGATGTACACAAACATCTGCTTGATCGAAGCTTCTGCTGCCTGGCGAGCCGGCAGAATGCGGCCAACGATCTCCTTGCCGCGAGGGGTTATTGATGTTTCGACAATCTGCGTTTCGGCTTCAAGATACTTGGCAAAGTCAGCCTCAACCTTGGCTTTTTCCCCCATCTGTTTATCGGTTTCCTCGTAGATCAGCCCCGTTCGCACATGCCGGCCGATCAGCAGATTGCGCGTGCGCATTTCGACTGCCAACTCAGTCTTCTTGACGTTGTTCTCGATGATATGGTCGACTTTGTCGCCAATCATATTCAGGCTGAAAAGCGAAATGCCGACGAAAACCAGCATCAGGATGAGTGCCCCGATGGTCGTCATGATCAGCCGGGTACCAATTTTGTAATTGCGAAGATTAATCATGCTTCTCTCCAGGGCGCTTTTGTGAGTCTTATTCGGCAGCAGCGTCGATCAGCTCCATATCGGCACTGGTCATCAGACGTTCGATGTCGGTCACAATCATCATTCGCGTATCCTGAGAAGCCAGACCAAGAATGTATTTGGTGTCAAACGTGCCGGAGAAATCAGGTGCCGGCCGGATCTGCGACTGGTTCAGGGAAATCACGTCAGAAACACTGTCGACCACGACACCAATCACCCGCCTCGCCACATTCAGGATGATCACCACGGTAAAGGGGGTATATTCGATTTTGCCCAGCTTGAACTTGATCCGAAGATCGACAATCGGCACGATGATGCCGCGCAGATTGATCACGCCTTTGATAAAAGCGGGGGCATTGGCGATTAGCGTCGGCTGCTCGTAGCCACGAATTTCCTGCACCTTCAGGATGTCGATCGCGTATTCCTCGCTACCCAAGGTGAATGTCAGGAATTCGTTGGCGACCATTTCTTCTTCGCTTGCTGCCGTGCCGCCGTATGTCATCGGTTCCATTGATTTTCTCCTCACGTAAGCCGTTAGCCGGCCTTCTGCATATTCGATTTGGCCATACCGGCAATCGCCGACACGTCAAGGATCAGCGCCACGTGGCCATCACCCATGATGGTTGCGCCGGAAACGCCCACCACACGACGATAATTCGCTTCCAGGCTCTTGATCACCACCTGATGCTGCCCAACCAGAGCGTCGACAAAGAGTGCCGCCTTGGTGCCGTCAGCATCAATCACCACCATGATGCCTTGGGTGAAATCGGTCCAGGACGACTTGAGACCGAATGCCTCGTGCAGGACAACGACGGGCAGATATTCGCCCCGCACCTGAATGACTCGCGCCTGGTTTGAAAGGCTCTTGATATCGCCCTGCTGTGGCTGAAGGGATTCAATCACATAGGAAAGCGGCAGGATATAAGTCTGGTCACCCACCGCCACCGACATGCCATCAAGAATTGCCAGCGTCAGCGGCAAGCGAACCGTCATCCGGGTACCGATGCCGAGCACCGATTCAATTTCGACGCGGCCACCCATGGCCGAAATATTTCGGCGCACGACATCCATGCCGACGCCACGGCCGGACACGTCGGTTACCTGATCAGCGGTAGAGAAACCCGCCTCAAAAATCAGATTGAACACTTCGCTATCGGTCATCTGGTCTGAGACAGGCAAGCCGCGCTCACGCGCCTTGGCGAGAATCTTGTCACGCGGCAGGCCGGCGCCATCGTCACCAACCTCGATAACGATGTTGCCCCCCTGGTGATAGGCCTTCAGGGTAATCGTTCCGACCGGGCTCTTGCCGGCAGCAACACGCTTGTCCGGCAACTCGATGCCGTGATCCAGGCTGTTGCGGATGAGGTGAGTCAGCGGATCGGCAATCCGCTCAATCAGGCTCTTGTCGAGTTCCGTCGTCTCACCCGTGGTTTTCAATTCGACCTGCTTGCCCAGCTTGCCGGAAAGATCGCGCACGACGCGCGGAAAGCGGGAGAACACGAAGGAAATCGGCATCATCCGGATCGACATCACCGACTCCTGGAGGTCGCGAGTATTGCGCTCCAGTTGAGCCAGTCCGTTGATCAGTCGCTCCGGGGCGCTTTCCTGCATCCGTTCCGCTGTCTGCAACAACATGGCCTGGGTAATAACCAATTCGCCAACCAGATTGATCAACTGATCAACCTTCTCGATACCCACCCGAATCGAGGAATCTCCCGCCGCAGGTGTCGGGCTGGCTGCCTTGCTGGCCCGCGCCGGGGCAGGTGCGGCTTTTTCTGCGGGCATTGTTGCTGGTGCTGGCACCAGCGGAGCGACAACGGGCTTTTCCTCTATCGCCACAATAGCTGGCGACGGTGGCGCGATGGGTGCGAAGAAGCCGTATCCATCGCCCTCTTCCGCCATGACAGCGGCTGGTTCGACAGGCTGAGGCTGCAGTGGCGCAAAGAATCCGTAGCCATCCCCTTCCTCGGCCATATCCGTTGTCTCTGCCTTAACCGGCAAAGGCTCGAAGAAACCATAGGATGCGTCGTCGGCAGCAAGGCTCGCGTTTTCTGAGGCAGCATCAAGCGGGGCAAAAAATCCGTAGCCGCGATCCTCCTCCGGCGCGCCTGGTGATTCATCAAAGAAACCGAATGCTGACGAGCCATTGCCCGTTACCGACTTGTCTTCGGAAACGCGCCAGGCACCGTTGTCAGCAATGAAATCTATCTGCTCCGAGAATTTCTCCTGAGCGACATCAGTGATCAAACGCAATTGCCAGAAGCCAACATTGCGGGCATCTGCATCCGGCTGGCTGAGGACATCAAGCTCGCCCATCGAGCGGAGCTCATCAAGAAGGTTGGGAATGCCATCGCCTTTGGCTGAAATTTCCGTTGGCACAAACTCGATATTGAAAGCTCGTTTGCCGACCAATTCAGACGCGTAAGAAGCAACATGCGGAGCGGCAGATGGCACAGGTGTCGGGGCTTGTGTGGCAACCGGCGCCACCGGTGCGACAGACTCATCGGCCGACAGTTGGCGCAGGCGAGTGCAAATCGCATCAACGACCTCCTGATCTACCTTGCCCCGCCCTTGGTGGGCTTCGAGCATCTCGCGCAGGACATCGCCCGCCTCAAGAAAAGCATCCACCATATCCGCGCGCAAGCCTAGTTCCTGTTTGCGAATGCGATCAAGCAGATTTTCCAGGATATGGGTGGTCGCTGAAAGATCGGTGAATCCGAAGGTCCCGGCACTCCCCTTGATCGAGTGCGCCGCCCTGAATATCGCATTCAGCTGCTCGGAATCCGGATTCTCAATATCCAGATCGAGCAGGAGCGCTTCCATTGCCGCCAGATGTTCTGCCGATTCCTCGAAGAACACCTGATAGAACTGACTCATGTCGATAGCCATGCTACCCCCTCACCACAACCGACCGCTGGCCAGTCGCTGGAAATCGAATGCAACGCATACCAGCACGCAGGCTGGCGGATACATCCCGGCTTAGCCGATTACCTTGCGCACGACTTCGATCAGTTTTTGCGGATCAAAGGGTTTAACCAGCCAGCCAGTGGCACCGGCAGCGCGCCCCTGGGCCTTCATCGCATCCGAGGACTCTGTAGTCAGCATCAGGATGGGCGTCGAGGCATACTGGGGCAAGCCGCGCAAATTCTTGATCAGGGTCAGGCCATCCATGCGCGGCATGTTCTGATCGGTAAGAATAAGGTTGACGCTCTTGGCCTTGGCCTTATCCAGACCATCCATGCCATCGACGGCCTCGACGACATCGTAGCCAGCACTCTTGAGCGTAAACGACACCATCTGACGGATGGAGGCAGAGTCATCAACTGCTAGAACGGTTTTCGCCATTTTTTCCTCGTTTTAAAATCAGAACAACTCGACGTCGCCGCTGGAAAAGCCGGTTTGACTGACGGGATTGTTATCAACGCCCTGTTTCAGGGCACTTAGTTTCTGTGAAAGCATTTCGACGTGCTCACGAATGCGCTCTATTTCGGACACCATATTGTCCGGGTTGCCAGTATCCCGCAGTATGGCCACTAATTTCTCTTCGTCCGCGGCAATTTCGTCTAGAACATCAAGGCGCCGGGTGACATGCCCCAACAACTGGGTGACCATGTCCTGAAACTGCAGGGAAACGATGGCCTGATTAATTGATACCTCTACCTGCTCGGCAATCAGGTTCAACTCTGCCATCGTTAGACCGTTTCGCAGATTGACACTTTCAATCCCGATCATCGCCTGCTCAACGTCTCCCTTTGAAGTCAACGCAAACGACATATCCTGACCAGCCATCTTGTTGATTGCTGTCTCGGTGGCCTCGATCGTCACCTGCATCTTGGACAGCGAGCCACGAATCTGCTGACTGAAATGGTTGGTTCGCCCGGAAAGATCGCGCACCTCATCGGCCACCACAGCAAAGCCCCGTCCCGCCTCTCCCGCACGTGCTGCCTCAATGGCTGCATTGAGCGCCAGCAGATTGGTCTGCTTGGCGATGCCCTCGATCTCGCCTAGCACGCCACGCACTTCACGCATCTGACTTGAAATACGATCACTCATCTCGACTACGGACATTGCCAGACGCGAGTTTTCAATCACGCTATCAACGAACTGCCGCAAAGTATCGGAAGTCTTCTTCGCGAAGGCATGAAACCCGCCGCCTCCCTCGCCATTCGTATCCGGAGCGATGACCTCCATGCCAAGCTGTTGCTGACGCTGAACCTGCGAATTCAAATGCTGGAAGCTGGTAATCAGCTTTCCAATCGCCTCGGTAAAGATGACCTGTGAGCGATCAACCTCGCCACGAATTTCACTAACCTGCAGTGAAACCTCTCTGGAGACGCGCACGATTGCCGCGCTGGTTTGGTCGACAACCATCCGGTCCACCCGAGCACTGTCATTCAATGGTGACGCCTCACGACCCGCCGAGCCATTAAAACTGCCAGCAAGCAGCCAACCTGCCAGGAGTACGACAGCGGCGAAAACAACTGACGCCGAACGAGCCTCGGGGACCACAGCCAGCAAGGTGGCAAAAACAATCAATGCCCACCCCGTGCCGATCAGAAGCAATTTGTTGTTTCCGCTCATGACATACCTTTCGAGTCGAACTCGAAGCAATTGGCTATCAACCGGAAGTTCCTTTTCCGACACCGGGCAGTTTCAGACCTTCCGGAACAGCCTCCTCATTCGATATTTCGGATTCTGGCCCCTCCTCCTGAAGGATGGCCATCTCGGTCTTCTGATTCAGCACCACAATGCTGATCCTGCGGTTGACCGAGTTTAAAGGGTCATTTTTGTCAAACAGGACAGTGGAAGCCAGGCCGACAACCCGCAACACCTTGGAGTCGTCCATCCCGCCAACAACCAGTTCTCGCCTTGAGGCATTGGCACGATTGGAGGACAGCTCCCAATTGGAAAATCCCTGAGTCCCACCAACAAACTGCGCGGCGTCGGTATGGCCGGCCAGGCTGATACGATTGCTCACGCCGTTCAGCGCCTTGCCGATCTGCCGCAGAATATCTCGCGTGTAAGGCTTGAGCTCGGCCCCACCAGAGTCGAACATGGGTCGATTCTGTTCATCAACAATCTGGATGCGCAAACCTTCAGAGGTGATGTCGAGTAACAACTGTTTCTTGAACTGAGCCAGCTGAGGACTCTTTTCGATCATTTTTTCAATATCGGCTTTCAGCGCCTCAAGGCGCTCCTGCTCCTTGCGACGAAACTCCGCCTGCGCCTCCTTGGAAAAAGAAGTCGTTTTCTTGGCCTCGACGTCCCCTTTTTTGACCTGTCCGGCTTGACGCGTCAGATCCTTGCCACCGCCTTGCAGAATACTGGTGGCATCGCCAGCCCCACTGCCACCGGTCATGGCAACCTTCATCGGGTTCTGGAAGTGATCGGCAATCCCTGCCAAATCACCTTTGGCGGTCGAACCGAGTAGCCACATCAGCAGGAAGAACGCCATCATCGCCGTCACGAAGTCGGCATAGGCAATTTTCCAGGCGCCACCATGCGCACCGCCCGCAACAACCTTCTTGCGTTTGATGACTATGGGGCGGGTGGAGTCGTCGCTCATCTTCTCGAATCAGGGATAGTTGGGCTTATTTGCCCTTGCGTGCCTTGAGTTCTTCTTCAAGCTCGACGAAACCAGGACGATCATGCGAGCCAAGCGTTTTTCGCCCAAACTCGATGGCCACCTGCGGCGCATAACCGGACATTGAAGCCAGCAGAACCATCTTGATCAACTGATAAATTTTTGCGTCGCCATGTGCCTTTTGTTCCAGCAACTTTGCAACGGGTTCGACAAAACCGTAGGCGATGAGGATACCGAGAAAGGTGCCAACCAGCGCTCCGCCGATCATTTTGCCCAGTACGGCTGGCGGGCTGCCCACCGAGCCCATCACATTGACCACACCCATCACGGCCACCACGATACCGAATGCAGGCACGGCACCGGCAACGTTGGAGACGACATGCCCAGGCTCGGCTGCCTCATGATGGTGCGTTTCCAGCTCGACATCCATCAGGCTTTCGATTTCCACGGTATTGAGGTTGCCGCCAACCATCATGCGCAAATAATCGGTAGTGAACTCGATCACATGATGATCGTGCAACAAAGCGGGATATTTGCTGAATATCGGGCTGGCTTCAGGATTTTCGATGTCACCCTCGATGGACATCAAACCCTCTTTCCGGACCTTGGCAAGAATCTCGAAAAGCATCGCCAAAGCATCGACGTAATAAGCCTTATTGTATTTCGAGCCTTTCAGTATCCCCGGGATGGCCCCTACGGTCGCCTTCATGATTCCAACGTTATTGGCGGCAACAAAGTAACCAATCGTCAGGCCGATAATTGCGACGTACTCAAGCGGCACCCAGAGCGCGAGAAGGCTACCGTGAACCGAATAGGTTCCCAGCGCAGATGCCAGAATGATGACGTAACCGACGATTAGAAACATGCAACCTCCCCCGGGGCACCAGCGCTCGACTGGTACAGATTCGCGTATTTGTTATTCTTCGCTATTGTAGCCACAGGCATCGTCAGAGTCCAAAGGAAGAAGTGTGCTTTCCCGGAGCAAGACTGGGGCAAGCTCAACTTCGCGGTGATAAACTCGGGATCAATCTCAAACAGGCTGGCATTTCCGTGATTCGTTACTGCAACCAATGCGGCTCTGACGTTTTCTTCGCCATCCCGGTTGGCGACTCCCTCCCTCGCCATATTTGCAACACCTGCGGCCACATTCATTATGAGAATCCACGCCTGGTGGTTGGCTGTGTCGCCGAGTTTGAAGGACGGATTCTGCTCTGCAAACGAGCGATTGAACCCCGGCTGGGCTTCTGGACGCTTCCTGCCGGATTCATGGAAAATGGTGAAACGACTGCTCAAGCGGCCAGCCGCGAAACACTTGAAGAGGCCGGGGCACGAATTCTCATTGATGCGCCGTTTGCGATGGTCAGCATCGCGCACATCAATCAGGTTCACCTTTTCTATCGTGGCCGACTTGCCAGTCCAGAATACTCTGCTGGCGAGGAAAGTCTGGAGGTTAACCTTTTCCTGGCGGAAGATATTCCCTGGTCCGATCTATCTTTCCGCAGTGTTGCACTCTGCCTGGAACAATACCTTGTTGATCGGAGTAGCGGTCAATACAGCTTTCATGAAACGGCGTTGGCATCTCCGGAGATTCAATCGTCCAACCGGTAGTGCACCGGTAGATTGATAACAAACGGGCGGCCGCGCAGACTCTCGGGGACAGCGGCTAATCGAGTGGCGTTTTCCATCATCTCCAGCGCCTGCGCATCCAACTCGGCATACCCACTGGTTTTTCCCAATGTAATCATCGGAACACTCAAGCCCGAGGCAGCCCTGATGTTAACAATGACCTCACCCTGCCACCCGCGCTCACGGGCAATTGCCGGATAACGTTTGTAACGGCGGGCTTCCCGAGCCAGATTCAACCGATATTGCCGCATTCCATCGGCACTCAGGGTTTCTGGAAATTCGCTCATAGAAGAGCGACTTGCATCTGTTAGACGCTGCGCCTCGCCAGGGCCATCGCGAGGTTCAGCGACCTGCGGCTCAATTGCTGCGGTGGACACTGAATTTTGAGGCAAAACCAAGGGAGCATTCTGCGATGGCTCTGTTGCCAATAGCTTGCGTTGCAACACGTCCTTGGGTTTTGAAGGTACTGGCGGTATTGCGATTGCCCGCCCCACATTCTCTTTGGGTAATGGCGAAATAAGCGTGGCATGCAATACGCCCAGCACGACAAATGGCGGAGCCCGACTTTCCTGCGCACGGGAACCGGCAAAAACCATCAAATGGAGTAGCAACGAAATCCCAATGGCGCGAAACAGCATGCTTTTTAGAATAGCTCTACACCAAAAAAATAATCCCCCGACGGCAAACCGTACGGGGGAATTGGTCCACTCAAAAGAGCGGATATGCTTGCAACGACTTATTTGCCGAGTTTGCGGGTCTCTTCGTCGATCTTGGATGAATACATCTTGCCCATCCAGACGCCGATTACCAGTACGCCAACAATAACGGCAAGACTCATCAGACCGAAATCACTATTAAACAAAAGTTCCCAAGCCATATGCCACCTCCCAGTAACAGATTAAAACTACTTTTCCGCCTTCGCTGTCAGGCGAAGCGGTTCCACTGAATCAGCCTGCCACTCTCCCTGAAGCCGCCACTGCCCTGCCGGATCTTCAATGGAGACAAGCCAACGTCCAGATACATCAGCGCTCATCTTGCCGCTGTAAAACCCTTGCCCCTCAGAAACCATCTGCACAGCCTGATCCTGACCAGCCCGGGTCAGGTGAGCCAATTTGAGGACAATCGCTTCGGGCACCTTTGAAGAAGTATCGGCACCAATCAGCAGGCGCAGATTCAGGTCCGAACGCATCAGGTCAGCGCGCAAACCCAGGCTGGCCGCCTGCTGGTCGCGGTGCAGTCGCTGATTCACTGCCAAACCTTGCTTGTAATAATCATCCGTCACCAAGCCATCATTACTATCAATGGCCAGCCAGAGTGTAATGAAGCCGGCGACGATAACGATCGCCGGACCAGACATCAGAAACCACGGCCAGGGCTCTTTGTACCAGGGTTGATTGTCGCTACGTAAAGTCATTGAATTGCTCATGTTCAGGGCATCAGGAAAGAGGCTTTTTCGTGAACCGCGATTTTGTCGTGATTCTGGGCCTTGATATCAAAATAAATTGTGTTCGCTCCCTTTTTTCCAGCTTCCGGCGGGACACGAACCACAACGGTCACTTCATGGTTTTGCGCGCTACCAACTTCAACAATATGCTCACCAACAACTTCAATTCCCTCCATCCCCTCTACCGACAGCGCATAACGCTTCGGTTCTTCGGTGGTATTCATGATCTTGAGGTTATAGACATTCTCGATATGGCCATCATCTGCCTCTCGCGCCAAGGTAGAGCGATCGCGAATGACGTCAACCTTGAGCGGAACACGGACTGCCAGCGACCAGATGGCAGCGATGGTAATCGCCGTCAGAATCGCTGTGTATAAAATGATGCGCGGACGCAGGATATGCCCAAGCACATCACTGGACGAAAAATGTTGAGTCAACGCATTTTCAGTCGTGTAGCGGATCAGGCCACGCGGCAAACCAATTTTATCCATCACCGGGTCGCAGGCGTCGATACAGGCACCGCAACCAATGCATTCGTACTGCTGCCCCTTGCGGATATCAATCCCGGTGGGGCAGACCACCACGCATAATCCGCAATCGATACAATCGCCCAGGCCGGCAGCCTTCGCATCGACCCCTTTTTTACGAACACTCCGCGGCTCGCCACGCTCCGGATCATAGGTGATGATGAGGGTATCCGGGTCAAACATGACACCCTGAAACCGCGCATAGGGACACATGTATTTACATACCTGCTCGCGCAGGAATCCCGCTTGCATGTAGCAGAACCCGGAGTAAAAAAAGGTCCAGAACAACTCCCAGCCGGAGAGTTCGAAAGGCAATGCCGCCAGCAACTCATTAACTGGGGTGAAGTAAGCAACCAGCGTGAATCCGGTCCACAATGAAATGAGCAGCCAGATAGCATGCTTCATCGCCTTCAGGCCGAACTTGCGGGCAGTCATCGGCCCGTTGTCCAGTTTCAGGCGAGCAGCACGATCGCCTTCGATCCGGTTCTCCACCCACATGAAAATTTCGGTGTAGACCGTTTGTGGGCACGCGTAACCGCAGAACAATCGCCCGGCAATTGCGGTGAACAGGAAGAGTGCATAAGCCGAGACAATCAGCAGCAAGGCCAGATAAAAGACATCCTGCGGCCATAGCACCAAACCAAACAAGTAGAACTTACGCTCGACAAGGTGCAGCAACACCGCCTGGCGATCATTCCAAACCAGCCAGGGCGTTGCGTAAAACAGTATCTGGGTAACCCAGACCAGAACCCAACGCCAAGTATTCCACCAACCTTTGACGTCACGGATATAGACCTTCTTGTGTTTCTCGTAGAAAGAAACAACAGCGGCCTGGTCAGCGGACTTGGGTTGAATGTTGTCTTGGGTGGGTTCCATGGTAGCGGTAGCCGTATCAGAATTACGCTAGTAGGCGTATTGGCGCCAAAGCCCCAACGTAATTTTGATACTGATCAGTGATCGCTGATATCGAAAATGAAAAACGGGGCGGCAAGCCGCCCCGTTCTTGCCAATTTACTTGGCGCCTTGGCTCAGGCTGAGCACGTAGGCAGACAACAGATGGATCTTGGCATCGCCGAGGAATTCCTTCCAGGCCGGCATCTTGTTCTGACGACCATTGGTGATCGTCTCGATGATGGTCGCTTCCGAGGAACCATACAGCCAAACCTTGTCGGTCAGATTAGGAGCACCAAGTGCGTGCATCCCGGTACCTTCGGCACCGTGGCAGCCGAGGCAGCCGGTGGAGGCAAAGGCTTCCTTGCCCTTGGCTGCACGAACAGAGTCATTCGGCAAACCGGACAGCGAACGGACGAAGTTGGCAAGATCCTTGATGGTATCAGCACCGAGTTGAGCATGCGGAGGCATGACACCCATACGGCCGTTATTCAAGGTTTCCTTGATCTGTTCCGGCTCCCCGCCATACAGCCAGTCGGAGTCGGTCAGATTCGGGAAGCCCTTGGAACCACGGGCGTCAGCACCATGACACTGCATGCAGTAGGTCAGGTACATGCGTTTGCCCATTTCGTTGGCCTGCTTGTCACCAGCCACTGCCTTGAGATCCATGGCCAGGTACTTGTCGAACAACGGTTTGACAACGGCATTCATCTTGTCAACTTCAATCTTGTGTTGGCCGACAGAAGTCCAGCCAAGCATGCCCTTGAAGTTGCCAAGGCCGGGATACAGCGCAAGATAGACAAACGCAAAAACTACGGTAATAACAAACATCCAGGTCCACCAACGTGGCATCGGATTGTTGTATTCCTCAAGATTTTCATCCCAGACGTGACCCATGGTCTTGCCTGGCGTGAAAGTCGCTTTTCCCTGGACAATCAACAGCACCACGCAGGCAAGAATACTTGCCGTAACGATGACTATTACGTACAGGTTCCAAAAATCGCTAACGAAATCGCTCATTTGCTTTCCTTTTTTCAGCGCGGGTGCGACGTACGAGACGTCACACCCTCATCATCTTCTTCTGCGAACGGCAGGTTGGCAGCTTCGTCAAACCCCTTCTTGCTACCTTTGGCGTAAGCCCAACCAACGATTCCCAGGAAACAAAGCAACCCAAAAACCGTCGTCATCGAACGCAGATCGTTGATGTCCATGGCTATTAATTGGCTGTCTTCAGGGCCGTACCGAGCCCCTGGAGGTAGACAATCAGAACATCAAGTTCAGTCTTGTCGCCAATGGTGGCCTTGGCACCCTTGATCTCTGCATCAGAGTAGGTCGGCAAACCACGAAGATTGGCCAGCATGCGCAAGGCACCCATCTTTCCTTCGATATCGGCAGCTACCGAATCCTTGGCCTTGGTATTGGCCAGGAAAGCAAAGGCAGGCATGTTCGATTCCGGCACCACGTCACGCGGATTAATCAGGTGGGCACGCTGCCACTCGTCAGAGTAGCGACCGCCAACACGGTGAAGATCCGGACCGGTACGCTTGGAACCCCACTGGAACGGATGGTCATAGACAAACTCGCCAGCAACGGAGTAATGGCCGTAGCGCTCGGTTTCAGCACGGAACGGGCGGATCATCTGGGAATGGCAGTTGTAGCAGCCTTCCCGCAGATAGACTTCGCGCCCGGCCACAGCTTCAGCCGAGTAAGCCTTGAGGCCTTCAACCGGTGTCGTGGTTGATTTTTGGAAGAAGAGCGGAACGATTTCCAGCAAACCACCCCACAGTACAACAAACAGCGTGAGAACGATTAGCAGGCCTACGTTCTTCTCAATTTGCTCGTGCTTGATCATTATTAATCCCCCTAATCAGGCGTGATGAGCGACCGGAACAACAATCGTCGCGTCCTTGGTGTTACCACCAGCCATGGTCTTGAACATGTTGTAAGCCATGATCAGCATACCGGCCAGGAACAGCACACCACCCAGCCAACGGATCGCCCAGAACGGGTAGGAGCCCTTGACGCTTTCGACGAAGCTATAAGCCAGCGTACCGTCGGAGTTGATCGCACGCCACATCAGGCCCTGCATCACACCGGAAATCCAGGTAGAGGCGATGTACAGCACGGTGCCGATGGTAGCGACCCAGAAGTGGACCGTCATCAGCTTGACACTGAACATTTCACTCTTGCCGAATACGCGGGGCAACAGGTAGTACATGGAACCGATCGAAACCATGGCCACCCAGCCAAGAGCACCAGAGTGCACGTGGCCGACGGTCCAGTCCGTGTAATGCGACAAGGCATTGACGGTCTTGATGGACATCATCGGGCCTTCAAACGTGGACATACCGTAGAAGGACAGCGAGGTGATCAGGAATTTCAGGATAGGATCGTCGCGCAGCTTATGCCAGGCACCCGACAGGGTCATGATGCCGTTGATCATGCCACCCCAGGACGGAGCCAGCAGAATCAGCGAGAACACCATACCGACAGACTGGGTCCAGTCCGGCAACGCGGTGTAGTGCAGGTGGTGAGGACCCGCCCACATGTAGGTGAAGATCAGGGCCCAGAAGTGAACCACGGACAGACGGTAGGAGTAAACCGGACGACCAGCCTGTTTCGGCACGAAGTAGTACATCATGCCAAGGAAGCCAGCGGTCAGGAAGAAGCCCACGGCGTTGTGACCGTACCACCACTGAATCATTGCATCCTGAACACCGGCATAGCAGGAGTAGGAACGCAGGAAACCAACCGGAATTTCACAGCTATTAACCAGGTGCAGCAGTGCAACGGCGATGATCATCGAACCGAAGAACCAGTTCGCCACATAGATGTGGGAAACCTTGCGAACGGCGATCGTACCGAAGAAAACTACGGCATACGAAACCCAGACCAAGGTGATCAGGATATCGATAGGCCATTCGAGTTCGGCATACTCTTTACCGGTGGTGATACCCAGCGGCAGACTGACAGCAGCCAACAGAATGACAATTTGCCAACCCCAGAAAGTAAATGGGACCAGCGGACCGCCCCAAAGACGGGCGCTGCAGGTGCGCTGAACGCACCAATATGATGTTGCAAACAACGCACAGCCACCGAACGCAAAAATAACGGCATTGGTGTGCAACGGACGCAGGCGTCCGAAGTGTAGCCAGCCGATATTAAGTTCCGGCCAAACCAGTTGGGCTGCGATGATGACACCGACAAGCATACCGACGATGCCCCAGATGACAGTCATGACGGCAAATTGCCGTACGACCTTATCGTTGTATGTGGTTTTCGTTCCAGACATGAACCCACCTCTCGTTAATGAAAAGACTGAATGACCACCCCCCTGAATCCAAGGTGGCACATGAACGCGGATGTTATTCTAGATCAACCGAGTCGATTTGACATAGATCAACCTACGGATTATCTAAGGCGAATTAGTCCGAAGTGTTTAGCATCTACACCACGCAAAAAACGTGGACAAAAAAAGGGTGCGTCTCAACGCACCCCAACCCCAACAGAGAAAGATCGTGAAGCACAAACTTCACACTGTCCGCATATTGCCTATCGAATCCATGCACCATGTTGACGCAGGTCAAACTTTCTCTGCTTTCTCGGCTTCCGGTGCTTCAATTTTCGTTTTCGGCAAATCATCTTCCATCAGAACACGAAACCCGGGCCCTTCCAGATCATCGAATTGCCCACTCCGCACTGACCACCAGAACGCAAAGGCAATGCCGAAGACGAGAACCACCGAAACCGGAATCAGTAGGTAGATACTTTCCATCAGTCATTCTCCACACGCTGAATGCGCAGTGAGTTGAGCACGACCAGCAGGGAACTGGCCGACATGCCGATCCCTGCCAGCCAAGGCGTAACAAAGCCGGCAATGGCGAGGGGCAAGGCAACAAAATTGTAGGCGAAGGACCACCAGAGATTTTGCCGGATAACCCGCAAGGTTTTTATCGCGCGCCGCAAGCCAATACGCAGATGGTCCAGGTTTTCCGAGAGAAGCACAAAATCCGACTGCGTTCTGGCCAGTTGCGACCCCCCGCCCATGGCGACCGATACCTGTGCCTGTGCCAGCACGGGCGCATCATTGACACCATCACCCACCATCGCCACCACGGCACCGGCAGCCTGCAGCGCCTTGACGCAATCGTGCTTGCCTTGCGGCGTCATCCCGGCGTGAACTTCCTCGATACCAAGCTCCCGGGCTACACGGTAAGCCACGGCGGGGGCATCCCCTGTCAGCAGAACAACTTTACGTCCAGCCCGCTTGAGTTCGGCAATCAGCCCGGCCGCATCGGATCGAATTTCGTCGCCGATGCGGAAAAAGGCCAGGCAGCCACTGGCATCACCCAGAACAACCACAGTGTCACCACTTTCCAGCCAGTCGGTTGCAGATTCAGGCAACTGCATATTACTAAGGCCCAAAGCAAACGCCGGACGACCGATCCGGTAACGACGGCCATCAATGCTTGCTTCAATGCCCTGGCCGGGCTCTACGATCGCATCCGCGGCTTCCGCAGATTGGTCACCTGCCGCCCGCCGCAAAGCAGTCGCCACTGGATGCTCGGAGCTTTGTTCGAGGGCGGCAGCAATGGCGATGCACGCCTCTCTATCCAATGCGCCCACAGCACCGACATCGATCAGGTGCATTTGCCCCGTAGTCAAGGTTCCGGTTTTATCGAAGACAAAATGCGTCGCCCGGGCCAGTGTCTCAATCGCGTGGCCGCGCGTCACCAACAGCCCATCCCGAGCCAGCGCCCCGGCGGCGACTGTCAGGGCAATCGGCGTTGCCAGCGACAAGGCGCACGGGCAGGTTACGACCAGCACAGACACGGTAATCCACAAGGCCTTGCTGGGATCAACCAGATACCAGCCGACGGCGACCAGGACCGCCACCGCCAACAGCACTGCAACAAAATAGCTGGCAATCCGGTCCGCCATTTCGACGATCCGGGGTTTTTCGGTGGCAGCTCGTTCCATCAAATTAATGATTGCCGACAGACGAGTTCCTTCTCCGACCTGTTCAACCTGCACAACCAGGGGGCTCTCGGCATTGATCGAGCCGCCCGTCACCGAGTCGCCCGGCGACTTGGCAACCGGCTTGCTCTCGCCGGTGAGCAGCGACTCGTTGGCACAACTGACGCCTTCAATCACCCGACCATCGGCCGGGACGATGTCACCGGCACGCACCAGCACGTAGTCCCCCGGATGCAGATCTGCCACCACCCGTTGTTCAGTGCTGCGGTCAACGGGGAAATTAGCCATTTTCTGGGCGAAGGCCGGCAGCAACTTGGCCAGCGCCTCGGTCACACTCAGCGCCTTCTGGCGAGCAGTCATTTCGAGGAAACGGCCACCGAGCAGGAAGAATATGAACATGGTGACCGAGTCGAAATAAACATCCCCGGACTGCACCAGTGTCGCCCAGCAACTGGCGACAAATGCCGCACCAACACCGAGCGCCACCGGCACATCCATGCCGACACGGCGCAGCTTGAGATCGCGCCAGGCACTGCGAAAGAACGGCGCCGATGAGTAAAAGATCACAGGCAAGGTCAGCAGCAAGCTGGCCCAGCGCATTAGGCTTTCGATATCGGCCGTCATATCGCCGTTGGCAACATACACCGGGAAGGCATACATCATGACCTGCATCATGCCGAACCCGGCAACCCAGAGCCGCCACAACGCTTCGCGCCGTTCCTTGCGGGAGATTTCCTCGTTCTTGGCGGCATCGTAGGGGTAGGCGCGATAGCCAATGGCAGCAATCGCGCCCAGGATGTCGGAGAGCTTTATCTTCGACTCGTCCCAACGGACTCGGGCGCGCCGGGTGGCGTAATTGATATCAATCGCGGTCACCCCCGGCAACCGGCCAACGTGCTGCTCATTGAGCCAGATGCAGGCTGAACAGGTGATCCCTTCCAGCAGCAGCGAGGCCTCGCGCTCGCTTTCTCCGAGATCCTTGACGAAACTCTTCTGAAAATCGGCGTGGTCGTATAACACCAGTTGGTCAAGAATGGCCGGCATGGCTTCACGCGGAGATTCCGGCATGGCATCCCGGCTGCGATAGTAGTCTGCCAATCCGTTATCAACAATTGACTGGGCCACTGCCTGGCAGCCGAAGCAGCACATGGCACGCGAATCTCCGGAGATTTTCACCGACAGATCGACGTCGTCCGGAATCGGCAGGCCACAGTGATAACAGGAGGATTCAGACATGCATTAAAAAAGGCACCGAAGTGCCTTTTGGGTCAATGGCGGAGCCGAAGTATAGTTTATTTGGTCCCCATCCGGATGGCACCATCGAGACGAATTACCTCACCATTGAGATAGGCATTTTCGGCAATATGCTTGACCAGCGCAGCATATTCGCCCGGTTTGCCCATCCGGGTCGGGAACGGCACCATCTTGTTGAGCGAGTCCTGAACTTCCGGCGGCATCCCCAGCAACATCGGTGTTTCCATGATACCCGGCGCGATCGTCATGCAACGAATGCCACTGCGAGCCAGTTCGCGCGCTACCGGCAAAGTCAGGGCAACAATGCCGCCCTTGGAAGCCGCATAGGCAGCCTGCCCCATCTGACCTTCGAAGGCCGCAACCGATGCGGTGCTGATGATCACGCCTCGCTCGCCGCCCGCATCCGGCTCGCCCTTCAGCATCGCCTCGGCCGCCAGCCGGATCATGTTGAACGTTCCAATCAGATTGATACTGATGACTTTGGCGAAACTTTCCAGCCGATGCGGACCTTCCTTGCCAACCACCTTTTCGGCTGGCGCCACGCCAGCGCAATTGACCAGCCCCTGCAGGCCGCCAAATTTTGAAATTGCCGTCTGAACGGCGTTGACCGCAGAAGTCTCGCTCGCCACGTCGGTTTCGACGAAACACGTACCAGCACCAAGCTCAGCCGCCAATTTTTCGCCAGCCTCACGATTGAGATCGGCCAATACAACCTTGGCGCCCGCCTCCGCCAGCATGCGGGCAGTCGCCGCACCCAGCCCCGAACCGGCACCCGTTACCAGAAATACCTTGTCTTTGATTTGCATGCTGCTCTCCTTTAAAAGTCTCGATCCATGACGTTCCAACACCACACTCCAGACGGTACCGTATGGAAGAAACCAACATATTACTCGCGGATCATTTCAAGGAAAACGGGGCGGGACACAAATGCCTCCGTTATTTGGAAATTCCAGCCCAGCCTCTCGCCGATGAAATGGAGGCCGTACGCCAAGCGGATGCTATGATATTTGCAACCCAACCCATCGCAACTCTCTTCCAGGCATTGATTCAGGTGACGTTAGAAAACAGCAAACCAAAGATACTTGTCGTCGATCACTCGGCCAGTAATCGCGCCCTGATCTGCGAGTGCCTGGATCAATTGCCGGAAGTCCAGACAATCGCTGCAGGCGATGGCACTCACGCCAATCATTTGTTTTGTGAGCACTCGCCCAGCCTCGTCCTGCTGAATATCGCCCTGCAGGATACCGACGGCATTTCACTGGCCCGGGAAATTCGCAACTTCGAACGCTCCCGCCAGCACAATGGTTTCGCCAGCTGGACACCCATCGTCTTTCTCTCCTCGGTAATGGACGAAAACCTGCTGGCACGCGGCATTCTGGCTGGCGGCGACGATTTCCTCTTCACGCCGGTTTCAGAAGTCATCTTGCTGGCCAAGGTTCGCAGCATGTTGCGGATCGTTGCCATGCAACAAGAAATCCATGCTTCACATCGTCAGCTCAAGGAAATTTCGCTTCTGGACGGCCTGACCAACATCCCGAACCGCCGCCACTTCGATGAAACACTCGTTGCCGAATGGAAGCGTTGCCTCCGAACCGACAGCCCCTTGAGCATAGTGATCAGCGACGTCGATTTCTTCAAGCAATTCAATGACGTATATGGCCACCAGGCGGGCGACTCCTGCCTGAGTGCAATTGCCAGTTCGCTGAACGAATCATTGTTCCGCGTTGAAGACATGGTCGCCCGTTACGGCGGCGAAGAGTTTGCAGCCATTCTCCCGGGAACCGACACCGATGGTGCCCATGCGGTGGCCGAACGCATGCGCCGATCAGCCCGAGAACTCTGCATTCCCCACGAACGCGGTGTTGGCGGACTAGTCTCATGCAGCTTCGGCGTCGCCAGCCTCAAGCCCAACGCCAACAGCTTGCCATTGCAACTGCTTCAGGCAGCCGACGCCGGGCTCTACGCGGCCAAACGCGCCGGCCGCAACCAGGTAAGTGTATTTGACGCCTGACCCGCTTTCCGGGTTGGCTGCATGGTTTCACACTGAAGTCGCTATAATCAGCGCCCGTTGAGGTTTTATGGCCTTTCCGGGAAATTTTCCAACGGTTTTTCCGCCATCGTGGCGGCCACAGGAGGCCTCTTGGCTAAACAAAACTATCAGTTCGAAAAACGCCAGAGAGATCTCGCCAAGAAAAACAAGCAGGAAGAAAAGCGCCGCCAGAAATTGGCAGGCAACGCCGGCAGCAATCCCGAAGAAAACTCCGAAGCCGCCGAGCCAGCGAGCCCAGTCGATGACACCCCTGAAAGCAATACCGCCGTTTAATGGCAATAGTACCGGTGACGGTTCGCCCAAGCACTTAAAGCCGACACCACAACGTAACGCACGTTAAGAGCGCTCATTAATACCTCGCCGAAAATTCGCATCGAGGCAATGGCTCCTGAACTTTCGGAAGCGGCTATTGCATTGGCTGAAGAACTCGGCCTGCCCCTAGCAGGGGAAGCCGAGTTCGCCTTGCAATTAAGCACCGCTGGTTTGCAACTGCAGGAACTTGGGCAACACCCATCTGGACCGGTGCGGGTTGATTTTCTCGAGGGCGCTTTGGCCCACCGGCGGCTACACGGCGGCGGCAGTGGCCAAATGATTGCAAAAGCGGTTGGCATCCAGTCCGGTATTCGGCCGACAATTCTTGACGCCACCGCGGGCCTGGGGCGCGATGCTTTCGTATTGGCGCAACTTGGTTGTAGCGTCATTCTGATCGAGCGCAACGCAATGGTTGGCGCACTACTAGCCGATGGGATACAGCGCGGCCTTCCCGATCCCGAAGTCGGGCCAATATTGCAACGAATGCACTTTCTGCCGGGAAATGCGATCAAGCTGATTGAAAACTGGATTGGCGAGCCACCCCAGGTCATTTATCTCGACCCGATGTTTCCCCACCGGGGAAAAAATTCGCTGGTCAAAAAGGAAATGCGCCTCTTTCGCCCCTTGGTTGGTGATGACGACGACGCGCCACAACTCCTGAAAGCAGCCCTGGCACTGGCGACACATCGAGTCGTCGTCAAGCGGCCGCGCAAGGCACCCAGCGTATCTGGCGCCCAGCCAGGCTATACACTGGAGGGAAAATCCAGCCGTTTCGACATTTACCCAAAGAGGGCATTCAAGACCACGGCGTAACCGCTGAGAAGCATTACCGGGTTCGCCCCTCGACCTGCTGCGTACGTGGCATACAAAGATAGAAGGCTGGATTGCGGCAAATCAATGCTTGATGTTTATACAAAAATTTATATAATCAGACCATGAAGCGAGTAGAGTTTTGCGGTGACTCGATAGATGCCCTGCGAGCCTTTCCAGAAGGGGCCAAGCGTGAAGCTGGCTACCAGATAGACAAGGTTCAGCATGGCGAAGAGCCGGACGACTGGAAACCAATGGCGACTATCGGAGGCGGAGTGAAGGAAATCCGCATCTGGGACGAGGCCGGGACGTTTCGGGTTATCTATCTGGCAAAGCTGGCCGATGCTGTTTATGTGCTGCACTGCTTCCAGAAGAAGACACAGCAAACGAGCGAGCGAGATATTCGACTGGCACGAAAACGGTTCAAGGAATTAACTGAGGCACAGAAATGAGCAAGCAACGATTTAACAGCGTCTGGGATGCAATTGAGGACACACCGCAACAGGCGGCGAGCATGCGCGTCCGCTCCGAACTGATGATGGCCTTGCAGAAGTGGCTTAAAGCCGAGGGACTGACCCAAGCAACGGCTGCCGGACTGTTCGGCGTGACTCAGCCGCGAGTCTCCGACCTGATGCGGGGGCGAATCAATTTGTTCTCGCTCGATACCCTGATTGATATGGCTGCCACGGCAGGACTTGCGCCCTCGGTGACCATCAAGAAACCGAAAGCCAAAAAGGCAGAGTCCCGGGAGGCATTGGCCGCATAGAGCATCACCGTTGCCCCCTGGTCCGGCCAGCAAAACGAGAAAGGCTGACGCTGTTGCCTTCACAAGAAAAGGCAAGTCTCAACTACACCCACTGGGGAATTGCGGGGGCTATTTCCCCCCGGTCAAGAACGTATAGGCACAGGGAAAAAAATCAGGCTAATCTGGTTGCTGAAATCCGCTTACAAAGCGCCTACATGATGCCTACATGAAATTCAGAAAGCAAAAAGGCCACTCCGAAGAGTGACCTAAGTGCTTGAATCCATTTGGTGCCGATGACCGGAATCGAACTGGTGACCTTCGCATTACGAATGCGCTGCTCTACCAACTGAGCTACACCGGCACACTGCTAACCACTGAAATGGCATCCAAAAAACCCGGACATCCAGACCCCAGCGGCAGCACAGCGTAGAATTATAGCTTTTTCGCCCTCACTCAGGCAACGCCAACAAACGATGAACCTGCTGCGCGCGCTGGCTACAGTCAGCGGTATGACTCTTCTTTCCCGCATTCTCGGCTTTGTCCGGGATTTTGTGATCGCCCGCACGTTTGGTGCCGGGCTGGCCACCGATGCTTTTTTCGTGGCTTTCAAACTTCCCAACCTGCTGCGCCGGATGTTCGCCGAAGGAGCTTTTTCCCAGGCATTCGTGCCCATTCTCGGGGAGTACAAGAATAAGCGCGGCGAGGTTGATACTCGCACGCTGGTGGACCATGTCGCCAGCCTGCTATCCATGGCGCTGTTTGCCGTCACCGCCATCGGCATCGCTACAGCGCCGATACTCGTCTGGATTTCCGCGCCCGGATTTGCCGCTGATGCCGGCAAATTCGAGCTGACCATCACCCTCACCCGGATCACCTTCCCCTACATCCTGTTCATGTCGCTGGTCGCTTTGTCCGGGGCAATTTTGAATACCTGGAGCCGGTTCGCACTGCCTGCTTTCACGCCGGTACTGCTCAATGTTGCCTTCATCGGTATGGCGCTATTCGCCGCGCCTTATTTTGATCCGCCGGTGCTGGCGCTGGCCTGGGCAGTCTTCCTCGGCGGTCTGCTGCAACTGGCTATTCAGCTACCTGCACTCAGAAGAATCGCCATGCTGCCGCGTATTTCGCTTAACTGGCGCGCCGCCTGGGCCGATCCCGGAGTGCGCCGGGTGCTGACGCTGATGGGCCCGGCGCTGATTGGCGTCTCGGTGTCGCAGATCAGTTTGCTGATCAATACCGTTTTTGCCTCATTTCTCAAAACCGGCAGTGTTTCATGGCTCTATTACGCCGACCGCCTGATGGAATTTCCCTCCGGCCTGCTCGGCGCTGCCCTCGGCACCATTCTGCTGCCCTCGCTGTCGCGTTATCACGCCAGCGAAAACCACATCGAATACTCCAGGCTGCTTGACTGGGGCCTGCGCCTGACCTTGCTGCTGGCTGCACCAGCGGCGCTGGCACTGGCCATACTCGGACTGCCGCTCATCGCCACACTCTTCTTTCATGGCGCCTTCTCCGCCGATGACGTCCTCCGCACCCGCGAAGCGCTGGCCGCCTACTCGGTCGGCTTGACCGGTTTGATTCTGGTAAAAGTCCTCGCCCCCGGCTTCTATGCCCGCCAGAACGTCAGGACACCGGTCCGCATCGCACTGGTGTCACTGCTGGCGACGCAAGCGATGAACCTGGCGTTCATCTTTTGGCTGGATCTGGGGCATGCCGGGCTGGCTCTGTCGATTGGCCTCGCCGCCTGCCTGAATGCTGCCATGCTCTATCGTGGTTTGCGTCGGCACGGGATATTCACGCCGCAACCCGGCTGGCTTCCGTTTATCTTCAAGATGCTTTTGGCCATGCTGGTCATGGCAGTTGTCCTGTGGTTCGGCATGGGCAGCGAAGCCAGCTGGCTGAAAAATGGCACGCTGGGTCGCTTGCTCCATCTTTCCTGGCTGGTTCCGCTTGGCGCCGGCGCCTATTTCGCTACACTATGGGTTCTCGGATTCCGCTTGGGCGATTTCAAACGCCGGGCGGCTGACTAACACAGGAGAAGCATCGATGAAACTGACCAGCACCAGCTTCGCGGATGGGCAAAAAATCCCCGGCGATTTTTCTTTCTGCATCCCAGACCCGGCCCACCACGTCTGTTTGGGCAAGAACCTGAACCCACAGCTCACCTGGAGCGATGCTCCGGCCGGTACCAAATCCTTCGCGCTGATCTGCCACGACCCTGACGTTCCCAGCAAAGGCGACGATGTCAATCAGGAAGGCCGCAGTGTTCCGGCTTCGCTGCCACGCGTCGATTTCTTCCATTGGGTACTGATTGACCTGCCTGCTGCGGTCAACGGCCTAAAAGAGGGTGAATTCAGCAGCACCGTCACGCCGCGCGGCAAACCCGGCCCACAAGCCGCTCGCGGTAGCCGCCAAGGCATTAACAACTACACCGACTGGTTTGCCGGCGACAACGACATGCGTGGTGACTACTACGGCTACGACGGCCCCTGCCCCCCGTGGAACGATGAAATCATTCACCACTACATCTTCACGGTCTTCGCACTCGACATTGAAAAGTTGCCGCTCGGTGAAAAATTCGGCGGCCCCGAAGTACGCGCCGCATTGCAGGGGCATGTTCTGGCCGAAGCCAGCCTGACGGGCACCTATACACTGAACCCGAAGCTGCAAGGCTGATTCAATTCATTCACAGAGAAAAGGCCATGCGACATCTGCGTGGCCTTTTTATCTTCCGCGAGGCACAGATGTTCAGGATCTCGCACTTGTGGCCCGTTGATTCGATGATTTGAAGCTTTAATCTTGCGAAAACACCCCGCGCTGCTTCGCCTGCTGGCTGTAGGTGCCCTTGTTGGCACGCTAGGTCTGCTTGGGCTATCGGCGGCGTTTGGTCTGGATTTCGAGCGTTTGCAACAAGGTTTGATCAGCCGCTTCGGCCCTGGTCCGGCCGTCCTTTTCACGGACTGGCAGCGCCTGCTGTCCGATGGCAAAGCCGCCAGCGAAAGCGAAAAGCTGCGTCGTGTAAATGATTTCTTCAATCGCCGCATCGCCTTTGATGACGATATCAGCATCTGGCGCCAAGCCGATTACTGGGCCACGCCGATTGACCTGATCGGTCAGGGCCGCGGCGATTGCGAGGATTTTTCGATCAGCAAGTATTTCTCCCTGATCAACCTGGGGATTCCGGTCAGCAAGCTGCGACTGGTCTACGTCAAGGCCCTGCAGAATGGGCCGGGCGGTCCGGTACAGCAAGCGCACATGGTGCTGGCCTATTACGCCACACCGAGCGCCGATCCGCTGGTCCTCGACAATCTGAATACCGAGATTCGTCCGGCTTCGCGGCGGACGGATCTTTCACCGATTTTCAGTTTCAACAGTGCGGGGCTTTGGCAAGGCACCGGCAACCAGTCCAGCAAGAGCAATCTCTCTCGCTGGCAGGATCTGCTCGCACGTGCACGCGCCGAAGGCTTCGAGTGAGGTAATCGCCATGTCCCTGTTCCGACAACTCTGGCTCGCCGTCATTGCGAGTACGGTCATCGCCTTTGCCGGCAGCTTCGTCGCCAGCATGCTGACGGCCCGCAATTATCTTGAGGCGCAACTCGCCATCAAGAACAACGACAACGCGTCGTCGCTGGCGCTGTCGATGTCGCAACTGGATAAAGACCCGATCACCATCGAACTTCAGGTCGCTGCGGTTTTCGATAGTGGTCAGTATGCTTCGGTCCGGTTGGTCAATCCAGAAGGCAAGGTGATGATCGAAAAGACCAGCCCGCCAATGGCCGGCGATGTTCCCGCGTGGTTCGTCCGGGTTTTTCCGATCGACTCGCAGCCCGGCCAAGCGCAGGTTTCCAGCGGCTGGAACCAGTTTGGCACGGTTGAATTGATCAGCCACAGTCAGTTCGCCTATCGTGAGCTCTGGAACGGCGCCATCAAGCTGCTGCTCTGGTTCATCGTGGGCGGCGGCATCATGGGGCTGCTCGGCATGCGGCTGCTGCGCCGCATCAAACGGCCACTCGACGCCGTCGTGGGCCAGGCGCAAGCCATCAGCGAGCGACGTTTTATTAGCATTCCCGAACCCACGACCCCCGAGCTGAAAAGCTTGGCCAGCGCCATGAATGCCATGGTCGACCGCCTGAAAGCGATGTTTTCCGAAGAAGCCGCGCGTCTGGAAAAGATGCGCCGCGAAGCCACGCTCGACAGCCTGACCGGCCTCGCCAACCGCGCCTTCTTCCTCAACCAGATGGACGCCGCGCTAAGCGACGACGACGCCGCCCCGACCGGCAGCCTGCTCATGCTGCGCCTGGCCGACCTTGCCGGCATCAACCGCCGCGCCGGCCGCGAAACTGCTGACGAACTGCTACGCCGCCTGGGCGCCACCCTGCTTGAACTGACCCACGACAAACCTGGAGCCGCCGCCGCCCGTCTTAACGGTGCCGATTTTGCCCTGCTGCTGCCCGGCATTCAGGACCCAACCCAGGCTGCCGAAAAGTTGCTCGATACGCTACGCGACCTGGTCTCAGCGGGGATGATCGATAGCGAACGCATCGGCCACGTAGCCAGCGGCATTTATCTGCATGGGCAAGGCATCGGCAGCCTGCTCTCACGCATCGACGCTGCACTGGCCGCAGCCGAAACCCAGGGCGGGCTGGCCTGGTGCCGCGCCGAAAGCAACAACGAGCAACGTGCGATCACAAACGCCGACTGGAAAAAACTGCTTGATGGCGCCATCGAAACCCAGCGTCTGCGCCTGATCGAATTCCCGGTCGCCGGCAATAGTGGCCAGTTGCTCCACCTGGAATGCCCGCTTCGCCTGCAAGCCAGCGAAGGCGGCGAATGGCTGGCGGCCGGCAGCTTCATGCCGATGGCTTCGCGCCTATCGATGACCACCGAACTCGACCTCGCCGCCGCCCGACTGGCGCTGGAGCGAATCGCCGCCGGCGCCGCGGCCGTTGCGGTCAACCTCTCTGGCGAGTCAATTCTGGACGCCAGCTTCCGTCGCCGCCTGCAAGCCCAGATCGCCGCCCGCAAGGAACTTGCGCCGCGACTCTGGCTGGAAGTATCCGAAGTCGGCGCCTTCCAGCATTTTGAAGAATTCCAGGCCTTCTGCAACGCCCTGCGCCCGCTTGGCTGCCGCCTCGGCATCGAGCATTTTGGCCGGCAATTCAGCGAGATCGGGCGCCTGAACGACATCGGGCTCGACTACCTTAAAGTCGATGGCAGCTTCATTCGCGCCATCGACACCCAGCCGGGCAATCAGGCTTTCCTTAAAGGATTGTGCAGCATCGCGCATAATATCGGCCTGACCGTCATTGCCGAAGCGGTGCAAACTGCCGAAGAACTCGCCACCCTGCCCACATTGGGCTTCGATGGCGCCACCGGTCCGGCCGTGCCAAGGAACTAAGCCAAGATGAGCATTGAAATCGAGCTAAAGCTGCAACTCAGCCCCAAGACCGCCAAAAAGCTGGCGGCTCACCCCTTGCTGGCCAACATCCAGCCGCTGAAACTGCGCCTGCTGAACACCTATTACGACACGCCGAAGCTCGAGCTCCACGCCAAACGCATCGCCGTCCGCTTCCGCAAGAAGGGCTGGCAATGGCTGCTCACCGTCAAATCTGCCGAACCGGCGAGCGGGGGCCTGGCCATGCGCAGCGAATGGGAGTGTCAGGCGACGCCGGGCAACTTCGACTTCAGCCACGTCGACAATGATGACATGCGGCACTTCCTCGAAGATGCCACCGAGCACCTCGAACCCGTCTTCACCACCGACTTCCGCCGGCAGATCTGGCATGTTCCCTTTGGCGAATCCTTGATCGAATTGGCCGTTGACCGCGGCACTATCGAAAGCCGGGGCAAGAGCACGCCTATCTGCGAAATCGAACTCGAACTGCTTTCCGGCAAGATTGATGACATCTTCGGCCTGACCCGAAAACTGCAGGAACAACTCAAGCTCGATCCCGCCATCGCCAGCAAGGCCGAGCGCGGTTACAACCTCTTCACCAACGAGCCCTATCGCCCCTTCAAAGCCAAGGCGGCAACCATCAACGCGCAGATGACACCGGTCGAAGCCTTTCGCAACATCGCGCTGGGCTGCCTGGAACACTTCCAGCGTAACGAAAAGGGCCTGGTCACCAGCGATGATCCTGAGTTTGTCCATCAAGCCCGTGTCGCCCTGCGCCGCCTGCGCTCCGCAATCAAACTTTTTGCCCCCGTGCTGCCCCCGGAATTTGTCGGCGCCTATGGACAAACCTGGCAAACCTTGGCCGGCGCCCTTGGCGACGCCCGCAACTGGGACGTCTTCCTGACCGAAACCCTACCGCCGATCCAAACCGCCTTCCCCAACAACCGCGACATCAAGCGCCTGCGCAACGCCGCCCGCCAACGCGCCAAAGGCGCTCGCCAGGCAATTACCCGCATTCTCGACGTCAGTGAATACCCGCGCCTGCTGATCGAATTCACCGCCGCCATCTACGCGCTGGGTGACACCTTGCCGCTTCAACTCAGCGAGTTCGCTGAAAACCGCATCGCCAGTCGCGCTAAAAGTGCCCGAAAACTGGCGCTACGCCATGCCGCACTAAGCCCGGAAGAACGCCACCGCATGCGTATCTGCTTCAAGAAACTCCGCTACACATTGGAGTTTTTCGAGCCATTGATCGCAAGCAAACGCCTAAAACCCTATTTGGCCGCGCTATCGCAGCTTCAGGATGAACTGGGCTTGATCAACGATCACATTACTGCCGAGGTATTGGTCAACGAAGTGCTGGCAAAGCAAGCGCCCGGGCCAATCCATGGCTGGGTTGTGGGAAGACACGAATTATTGATCAGTGAGTCACCTGAGGCGCTGGATACTTGGCTAGCCATTCGCAAATTGAAAATTGACCGCAGCAATAGCTAGCCGCGCGCACCTCTTGCCGACGTAGTTCGAAACTCTATCTCGCCAAGGTGCGGACGGAGCCTATCAAATATCTGTTTCTTCCGCTTCTTCGGTAGGAAAACAACGTGACGCTTACCGATAAAGAGTTTCTTAACTTTCCTACCGACTTAAATCGTGAGAATGCTTAATCGTTCTGTAGCGTTTCTTAGCATATAAAATGTCCCAATCTTCAACGACCAGCTTACCGCTTGTTACCCTAGGGATGCCCGTCTTCAACGGCGCACGTTACCTGCACCATGCACTTCAATCCCTGCTCGCCCAAGACTACCCTAACCTAGAAATTCTGATCTCTGACAACGGATCGACAGACCAGACTGAAGCGATTTGTCGCGAGTTTGTTGCAGAAGCGGGAAATGTCCGCTATTTAAAGCAAGTAGAAAACATTGGCGCCAAGAAGAACTTCGAACTGCTTGTCGCTGAAGCCAGAGGAAAGTACTTCGCTTGGTGTGCTCATGATGACGTTCGTAAACCTCGCTTTGTAAGCGCCTGCGTAGAAGCACTTGAATGCTGTCCATCTGCCGTCCTATGTAACGGAATAGTGTCATTCCTTGATGAGCACGGAAAAATCCGTGAGGACTGGGGTGATCTGAATTTCGGTACTCTGGGAATGGAGAAATCAGAGCGTATGCTTCGATTGGTGGATCACACGGACTGGGTGGATATGATGGGATTGATCCGCCTAGATGCACTCAGGATAGCCTTACCTCTTGATTCCGCATGGGGCCAAGATGTAACCCTAAGCATGAAACTACTAGGAATGGGGGATTTCCTCAAGATACCCGAAGTGCTATTTGAGTACCGAGTGCGCTCAAAGCCTAGGAGTGTGGAAGAAACAATGAAGGCTGTCACGGGAAGCGCAATACATCCTCACCCTTATCTCGACATGCTCGAATCCCTACTGCGCGTTGCCTTGGATGCCCATCCATCAAAGCAGGAAAAGGAGAAATACTTTAAGGATTACTTGCGTACGGTGATTGGGACGGAACGCCAAGGTCCGCATCCATCCTGGTTGGAAGCGATTGCGCCTGAATGTATTACCTACGGACGACAAGAACTGGCCCCATTTCTTATCGCGAGACACCTCCTACCAAGCCTTTCAAAAGATTTAACCATCGAGTCCTATTTGGATGCTGACGTGCAAGCGATACTCCTTGGATGTCCCAACGAAACGAAATCCTTAGCCCTGATTCCCGATATAGCTAATGCTTTGAAACAGAAATATCCAAATGCACGCCTCCTCCTTCTTGGTTCAGGCAACGCTTTAGCGCAAGTTTTACACATAGGGGAAGAAAAGCGCTTCCGCTTGCCCTCGCAATGGAAACGTGACGCCATTTACCGCCTGAAGCAAGAACTCGGCAGAGAGAAGGTCGACTTAGCCATCCATCCCGGCGAATCAAGAAATGAAGTGGCTTTAGACATTTGTCTCACTGGTAGCAGGGCATTTAGGACCATTGGATTCAGAGCCCGTCCCCCAAATTTCCTTAGGGCACTTGTAGGAATGGCTCTCAGGCGCTATCGAATCGGTAACATGAATGAGGCATTCACTCACATTCTCGCTCCTTGCTCAGTTGGCCGTCGAGTGAGTGCGATTATGGAAGCCCTGAAATGAGCAAGTTACTGTCATGATTGGAAAATCAAGACGCGAGGGAACATCAATTCGGGGGTGTTATGAGATTAGGTATTGACGCAAAAGCCTTGGTGGGAAACCGTACTGGAATTGGGAACTGGATTTGGTTCTTATTGCAAGAACTTCCGAACCACATCCCAGATTTGGAAATATTTGCCTACGCTCCGTCTTCGCATATTCCAATTCTACCAAAATCAATTGAAAAATATGCCATTCGTGACAACAGTGCCTATCCATTGATGTCGGGATTCTTTTGGTTGAAGCTTCGAGCAGGCCATTTGGTTCAAGATGACTCCCTTGATGTCTTTTGGGCTGCGAGAACCCTCTATCCTATAGGCCTCGAAAAACACACTCCGGTTGTCTCAACAATATACGATCTAGTCAGTGTTCTATATCCGAGCACAATGTCCATCGCAAATTTACTGGCCTACAAGCTATGGTTTAAGAGTGATCTGCAAAAGGCAACCCGGATCGTCGCAATCTCCCAAGGAACATCGGACAGGCTAAATGCATGGATTGGAAGGGGTGCAGATGCCATAGTGTGCCCAGGCGTTGCAGAACAATACACGCCAAAATCACGAACGACAATCGATCACGTAATGTTGAAATATGGTCTTACATGGCCCTACCTTATTTTTGTCGGCACATTGGAGCCTAGGAAAAATATGGCTAGTATTTTGGACGCTCTGGAAGTGGTAAATTCAAGCCGCTCAACTCCACTTTCTTTGGCGCTGGTTGGAAAAAGAGGTTGGAAGAACAAAGCATTATTTGAAAGGCTGGATAGAGGCATGCCGAACGTAATAGAACTCGGTTTTGTACCAGATCAGGATCTGCCTAGCCTATATTCGGGAGCAACTGCTCTTTTAATGCCATCGCTTTACGAGGGCTATGGTATGCCAGCTGCAGAGGCCGCTGCATGCGGCATCCATGTCGTAGCAAGTGATATCCCAGAATTGAGGGAGGCTGCGGGAGGCTCCGGCATTTACATACAGCCCAGCCCTGAAGGAATCGTCACTGGAATTCTTATGGCGCTAGCTGCCGAATCCCAATTAACCCCGCCCCCTCCAATATCATGGCGCGATTCCTCTGCATTGCTTGCAAAGCAATTGCAGGAAGCCGCAGCTAGTCGCTAGCCACAATTTTTATATATGGAGATTGAATTGAACCCACCGACCAATAGAACGGCGCTTATTTGTGGTGTTAGTGGTCAGGATGGTGCCTATTTGGCAAAGTTCTTACTGAATAAGGGCTACATAGTATGGGGGACATCTCGCGACGCTGAAGGATCTAGTTTTTCCAACCTGACTTGCCTCGGTGTCTTGGATCAAGTGCGTAAAATATCGATGGTTCCTGAAGATTTTCGGAGTGTTTTTCTAGCTGTCAGGAAAAGCAATCCCGATGAAATCTATTACCTCTCAGGGCTGTCTTCTGTGGGGTTATCGTTTGAGCAACCAGCAGAAACAATTCAAAGTGTGGTGCTGGGCACTTTGAATATGCTTGAGTCTTGCAGAATGCTCGACAAGGACGTGCGGCTGTACCATGCTGGATCAAGTGAATGCTTTGGCGATACTCAAGGCCTACCAGCAAATGAAACCACCCCCTTTAGCCCTCGCAGTCCGTATGCCGTTGCCAAATCATCCGCATATTGGTTAGTCAACAATTATCGGGAAGCATACAAACTCTATGCTTGCACCGGTATTTTGTTCAATCACGAATCCCCACTGCGCCCCGAACGCTTTGTGACAAAAAAGATCGCTTCAACAGCAAAAAGAATTGCTGCAGGCTCAAACGAAAAACTACGCTTGGGGAGAATAGACATTGCACGCGATTGGGGCTGGGCACCTGAATACGTTGAGGCCATGTGGCTAATGTTGCAGCAAAGTCAGCCTCTGGACTTTGTTATCGCAACGGGATCGACATATACCTTGGAAGAATTCGTGCAAATGGCTTTCTCAGCTGTGAAGTTAAATTGGCGAGAATACGTACAACAAGATGTGACGCTATTCAGACCAACGGATCTTGCAATTAGTGTTGCCGACCCCAGCAAGGCCAGAAACCTTTTAGGCTGGAGTGCCAAAACATTATTACCACAGGTGGTCGAAAGAATGATGCGGTAAAAGCCAATTTCATTTCTCTCCATCTGACGACAATACCGAGCGGTAAATACCAATATATCGGTCGGCCATCACTTCATTTGAAAAACTCTCCTCGGCATACGCGCGCGCGGATCGTCCCATCATTTTCCATCGCAAACGACTGTCAGAGAGTGTGCGAACTGCGGATACAAAATCCGAGATGCTATCCTGCTCGCAAAGAATGCCAGTTTCCCCATCATTGATTATCTCTGGAAGCGCAGACGATTTACTGGCAATTACCGGTATGCCACAGGCCTGCGCCTCCTGTGCCACAAGGCCAAAACCTTCGAGTCGGGAAGGAAACAACAGTGCATCACACTCACGATATAAGGAAACCATTGCGGCGACATCAGGAAGCCTTGGAATTTGACGAATGTTCTTTGCCAACCCCGAGAGTTCCTTTCCTCTTAACCCCGCCAATATCCGAAGCTCAAATCCCGGTCCAAGCTCTTTCATGATTGGCGAAAGGAGATCCGCCCCCTTTCGCGCAGACCAATTGCCAACATACAAGAGGCGGAAGGGTTGATTAGGAGCAGAACGCCATGATGGAGAGAATTTTTCGAGATCAATTCCGATCGGTATCACGACCGAGCGCTTTGTAGCGTAAATTTCATGCATGGATCGCTCGGTGTATTGGCTGATCGCAATAACTTTGCATGCGCGAGCGAGTATTCGCCTCTCCAGCCTCTGAACCCAAAATTGGTGATAGATAGACTGGAGAGATGTCTTATATGGGCTTAGAGCAGGATCGAGAACACAGTGAAGCATTGTCGCTACGACAGGAATATCGGGAGGAATAAAACGGGTGTGTAGCCAGCTATTCACGTGAACGATATTTGCTCCCACTGGAACTGTTGGTCGGCCAACACTCCAAGGAAGAAACTCTGCTCGATGGGGTAACCAGGAAATTTCGGCCCTTGCCCCTCGCTTGCGCAATGAATTTGCGAGCCTTTCGGTAAAGACATCTGCCCCACTCCCTGTGCGTATTGCAGGAAACCAGACGAACGGTTCGGCCACTTCACACACAGTTGGCATTGCAACCCCTTCGAGTAATCATTAAAACGAAAATAATTTATTTAAATCAATACACCAATGAAAAACTTTTTCCTTTCCCGACGGACCGTAGCTTATTAGGTTACAGCTTCTGATACTCTTCCGGAGGAACTTTGTTAGCATAATCGTGAGGGCATTTCCGAGTTACGACGGCCCCACCATAAAAGACACCACACCCGGTTTAAGTCCCTCGGATATTAGTCAGCCAAGGGTGACCTAAAATCGAGTAAATACATCTGAAGAACAATATTCGCCCAATCGTTCCCGGTACCATGACTCATCGCGGCGACATTCAGAGTCTGCGCGCTCTAGCTGTTGGGCTCGTTGTTGCCACTCATGCAAAGACCCCTTGGATCACCGGTGGCTATGTAGGAGTAGACGTATTTTTCGTACTCTCCGGCTACCTGATATCCGGCATAATATTGCGGGAAATCGCGTCCACCTGTTCTTTCGACCCATGGCGATTCTACGCACGGCGTCTTAAACGCCTGCTGCCTGCCATGCTTATGGTAATTCTTTGCACAAGCAGCGTCGCTTGGATCACGCTGAGCCCCCATCGGCAAGTTGTCGATGCAACTGCTGCGCAAGCTGCTTCGCTATGGTTAAGCAATTTCTACTTCTCCACACGCACCATCAATTATTTCTCGAACGAGGTACTTGGCAACCTTTTCTTGCATACTTGGTCACTTGCCGTTGAGGAACAATTTTATCTGGTGTGGCCTTGGTTGATGCTGTTCTTCTATGGCATCTGGCGCTGGCAAGGAGCCCCGATGAACTTTCGGCGTCTGACTAACGGCATGAGCATGGTTGCCGTCACGTCGCTCCTCATCGCAATCTACTTTGCACACCATCGGGTTGAGGACGGTTTTTATCTCATGCCCAGCCGGGCGTGGGAATTTGCGCTCGGCGCATTGGTATATTTTCTTAGGGAAGCCTGCGAAGTCGGCCGAAACAAATGGCTGGAGTACTACCGTGGACGATCAGTGCTGAATTCCGTCGGCTGGCTTTCCATCCTGCTTGCCGCAGTTTCATATAGCGACAATCTGCGCTACCCCGGACTATGGGCGCTATTCCCTTGTTTCGGCGCAGCCCTGGTATTGTTAGACTCACCTGAAAAACAACCTCAAAGCGTCATTTCTCGGCTAATGCTGCATCAGCGACTGTTGCAGTTCGTCGGCAACATTTCTTACAGCCTTTACCTCTGGCACTGGCCGGTATTGGTTTTGGGGATCGCAATATTTGGAGGCGACCCAATAACCCGATTCGGTTTGGTAACACTGAGCCTAATTCTGGCAACAGCGACGTACTATGTTGTGGAGAAACCCATTCATTGCACTCCCATTCGCAGCAAGGTCAAGGTCTTTATTTTTTCAGGGTTTGGAATGGCGCTTGGATTCACTTTAATGACCGTTTGGGAACAAGAGGCAAATCATCTCTTGAAAAAGCCGGAGCAGGCAATAATTCAGAATGCCAGGTCTGACCTCCCCGATATCCACTCTCTGAATTGCGATACTGGACACCACAGTTCCAACATTACACCATGCCTACGCGGACCAACCGATGCTCGCCACACCATTGTCATGTTTGGTGACAGTGTGTTGGCCCAATGGTTTCCCGCCATCTCGGAGATTTACCTCCGCAAACCGGACTGGCGCCTAGTCGTGCTAACCAAGTCCGCCTGTCCGGCCTCTCAGGTTAGCTACTTTTACGACCGGATCAAAGCCAACTACGATGTATGTGATCTCTGGCGTCAGCGCGCCATGGATTACATAGAGCAATTGCATCCGGATATCGTGATCATGGGTTCTCGAAATTATAACTTCAGTCGCGAACGATGGATCACCGGAACACGCGCAGTGTTGGAACGATTGAGCCCAGTAAGCAGCTCTATCGTTATTCTCAGTCCTACGCCGGATCTTGGATTCAACGGACCCGACTGCCTTGCAATGGATGTCAATATTCCCCCTTGGATGCCGCATCACGGTAGTTGCGTGACTCAACTTGCAGCGCCAACAAACCCGAGCATTTTGGAAATACTTCAAAATGCTGCCCAGCCCTATTCAAATGTGGCCGTGTTAGATCTAAACGAATCCGTATGCCCAAACAAAATCTGTCGAGCGCGCATCCCGAGCGGCATCGTCTTTCGGGACGCTCAGCATCTTACAGTCTCATTCGTAAAGTCTCTTGCTCCTGCATTTGAACACGCTTTAGTGACCACAGGAATCAGACCGTAAGCTGCAAAGCCGTACGATAGAGGCTAGCGTGGCGAATGAACCCTTCATAAGCTTGCCGCCATTTTGTTCAGCAGCGCCGAATAGCGCATGCTAACAATCTCCCAACTGAGTTGCCCCGCCAAGCGCTGCCTCACCTCCAGGGCCCTGCGACAAGCAACCTCTGGTGACGCCAAGACATCGCCAACCTTCTGAGCCAGGCTCTCCGGATTACCGGGAATAGCCCTCATATCAGTCTCGGTATCCAGAAAAATATCGGCAACGACTGGCACGTCACCCACAACGACAGGACAGCCACAAGCAATTGCCTCAATGGACACCAATCCCAATCCTTCCTTGTCCCCAGAGGATGCATCCACAAAAGGCGCAACGAATACGGATGCTTGTCGATAGAAATCAGGCAGGGCTGCCTGGGACAAAGCACCAAGGAACTCTACCCAGTCCTGCAACCCCAGTCGGGAAACCAGAGCCACCAATTCAGGCAACTCAGGGCCGCTGCCAATAATCACCAAGTGGGCGCTGGGCATACGCTGGCGAATAGAGGGAAGTGCCTGAATCAAATATTTAACGCCCTTTTTCTCAACCAGACGTCCGACGAAGAGAATTTGTCCGGCGACCCGCGGCACTTGCTGATTCAATGAAAAGCGGCAGTTGAAGTCGACACCCATTGGCGCTACATATATCCGCTCATCCTCTGCGCCGAGTGCAACAGCTTCCCTAACCATGGGACGGCTAACTACCGTCACAATAAAGGCTTTTCTCAACACCCAGCGCTTTACAGCACCAAAAACTCTCCCTCGCAAACTAAAAAGATCGCCCCCATGCGATGTCAGGAGAAAGGGTGGCAAATTTCGCGCAAAAACCCCAAGCATTACGAGTGCAAGGCCTTGCGGAATAATCCAGTGGACGTGGATACATTGCGGTCGCAGTTGCCTGATGAATTGCCAAGTCGAAATCATCAGACCCATAAAATAGAATGGGACCAGACACCACTTCCACGGACTCCGCTTGAGATTGGCCAAGATTCCACCGTTCTGCACCAAGGTCTCGAGCGCCAGTGGAGCATAATGAAACCGATGAATTGAAACACCATCCAAAATCTCTTGACTGGCTGCGTTTGGCGCATGCGGGCAAAGAACATGCACATCGAAGGTATCCACAAGGCGCCGACTCAGTTCATGAACGAAACCAGGTTCATGATCCCCGTCCCATCTTGGATACGTTGATGCCAATACAAGTAGTCGTTGTCGAGGTAATGGCGAGTTTCCTAACTCAAACATTTGCCCACCACGCCAGCATGCTACTCACGCTCAGCTGAATCCTTGTACATCAACGCAGTGATTTGCTCTGACACAAGGCCAATCATGAAAATCGTTACCGCCGCACTCAGCAAGAAAACCGTCATGCTGGACAGTCGATGCTGGGTGGCAAAAGTGTAGGCGTAGTAACCAAGCCCGCCCAATAGGTGAAATAAAGCAACGGGTGCAAAAAGTTTCAGTGGCGAATACAGTGAGCCAATCTTGAAAATAATGAGCAAAAACCGCAGCCCATCTCTTACAAGACGCAGGTGACTCTCTCCGATTCGCTTTGGTGCATGAATTGGAACATAGGCAACACCATAGCCAACCCTGAAAAAACTCATTGTAATCGTGGTCGGATATGAAAATCCGTTAGGTAAGAGGTAAAGGAACTGCTTGAACTTCCTCGCCCTAACTGCTCGAAATCCAGATGTCAGATCCAAAATTCTATGTCCAACCATCCAGCTCGCCAGTTTGTTATAGATTCTGTTTCCAATGCTACGGTGAACACTCGCCTGCGAGCCCTTTCCCCGAGCCCCCACAACCATCTCAAAGCCTTGATCGAGCTTCTCGAGCAATAAGGGAATATCTTCTGGCCTGTGCTGCCCATCTGCATCCATAAATACCAGGACATCTCCACTCGCTGCACGTCCCCCTGCCTTCACAGCCGCCCCATTACCCATGCAGTAGGGGTGTGATAAAACACGAACACCGTGCCCTTCGCATACGGTAACGGTATCGTCGCTTGAACCATCGTCCACAACGATGATTTCGGCGTCCGGCATTCGTTGCTTTAGCTCGGGCAGAAGAGCCGCTAGAGATCGCGCTTCATTTTTTGACGGCAAAATAATCGACAGTGAAGTGCTAGAGGTCATGTTCAACAATAAATGAATTAGTTGTTCAAGGAAGATGCAAGCAATGCGACCACATCGCTAATAAATTGAGGCTCGTAGCCGGCATCGCGCAGCCTCCATTTGACCGTATTGAGAAACTTAGCCTTCTTGTAGATATTAAGCGGTGATTTCGCGACCTGAGAGCGAACCTTCAAAAGAAGGCTTTCGAATTTCTTATGGATCTTGGCGGGCTGTCGAGTTTTAGCTCCCTTTTGATCCTCGGGGAAGAGTATTTCAATCTCGCGAGCAACTTCCTCAGCAAAAGACACAATCTCACTGGCATTAAACCACGCAATTACCATAGTATTTTTTAGATCTCAAGAGTAGAGATAACCGCACAATTAGCAAAACATGAGACACAATCTATGTGCCCAAGGAAGTCTAACAAACTATTGAGAGGAACGCAGAATGGGTTTGTTTGATCGGTTTCGATCTCCTGAGGATCATCGCACCACGAAGGTCACGACGAAAATTGAGGATCCCATCGCTGTTGCGCAACGCCTGATTAATGAGGGCAACGCGATTGAGGAGAGTGGTCAGTTCCAACTAGCCATCCAGTGCTACGAGGCAGCTATTCGAACCGCCCCTGATTTAGCACGCGCCCACATGAATCGAGGAAATGTTCTGCTGGCAACAGATGACGTCGAAGGTGCTCTTGTAGCCTACACCACGGCGCTGGAACTGGAACCAGATTATGCAGCCGCGTACTACAACCTGGGCCATGCCCATTTGCGCCAGCAGCGCTATCAGGAAGCAAGAGCAGATTACGAAAAGGCCGTTCAGCTTAAAACAGATTTTGTAGATGCTTATGTAGCCCTAGGCTGCGTATTGGAAGATCTAGGAATGCTCGAGGAAGCTGCAAGCTCCTATTGTGAGGCGCTGGCGATTGCTCCTGATTATGCCGAGGTCCATGGCAATTTAGGAAACATCCAAAATAAATTTGGCCAACTCGAGAATTCGGCGGCAAGTTATCGCAAAGCCCTATCGCTTAATTCAGCGCTTGATGATATCCAAGTCAAGCTTGGCCAAACGCTGAAAGGGCTAAACCAAACAGAGGCTGCAGTAACCTGCTTTCGTACTGCATTAATGCTCAACCCGGCTAACAGTGACGCGCACTTCTCTTTAGGCATGGCACAAAAGGAACAGGGGAATCTGGACGATGCTGTGAGCAGTCTGCGACTTGCCATCAAAAATGATCAAGACAATCCGGAAAAGCACATCAATCTGGGAGATATTTTCAACGACCTTGGGCAGCCTGACAATGCAATTTCAAGCTATGAGCGTGCGCTTGAAATCAAACCAGACCATGCTATTGCCCACAGTAATTTAGGAAACGTAAAGCTCGCGCTAGCTCAGTTTGACGGCGCCATAGAATGCTACCGTCAAGCCATTGAAATACAACCGGACTTCGCAGCCGCTCACAACAATCTGGGCGCCACCCTCCTCCATGTTGGATATCCAATTGAGGCATTAACAAATATCCGGCGCGCCTTGGCGCTTATGCCAGACCTCGTTGCGGCTAAAAGCAACTTGGTGTTTATCGAGAATTCGATAGCAAATAAAACACCCCAGGAGTTGCTAGCCGAGGCCAAAAGGTACGGAGAGATTGTCGCAGGCAAAGCGAAGGCATTCACTAATTGGCCAAACGATCCAAACCCAGATCGCTGCTTGCGCATTGGATTAGTCTCCGGAGACCTCCGCGACCATCCGGTTGGCCACTTCCTGGAAGGCATTTTGCACTCGTTTACCTCGTCAGTAACTAAGCATCTTGAGTTTTACGCCTACACAACCTTCAACTGTTCTGACAGAATGAGTCAGCGACTAAAGGCTTGCTGTCACGGCTGGTATGCCGCCGCCCATGTCTCTGATGAGGTACTCGCCAATAAAATCCGGGAAGACAAGATTGATATTCTGATTGATCTCTCTGGTCACACGGCGCATAACCGCCTAAGCCTATTTGCCTGGAAGCCGGCCCCAATTCAGGTCACATGGCTAGGTTACCTGGCGACAACAGGGGTCAGCGCCATAGACTACCTGATAGCGGATGCCTGGACATTGCCGGAAAGCGAGGAAAGCAATTTCACAGAAAAAATATGGCGGCTGCCAGAGTCATACCTTTGCTTTACTCCGCCACAAAGCGACACGGCAGTCAGTGCACTTCCCGTACTCAACAATGGCTATATAACCTTTGGCTGTTTCAACAACCTCACCAAAATTGGTGATGACGTAGTTGCCCTTTGGGCACGTATCCTCAAAGAGGTCCCGGAGAGTAGACTTTTCCTCAAAGCGAAACAGTTCGTTCAGGCCTCCGTGCAGCAGAAAGTCAAGGATCGCTTTGCTGTTCATGGCATTGCAAGTGAACGACTTATATTGATGGGGCTAGTTGAACGAGGGGAATATTTAGTGCCCTACCAACAAGTCGATATCGCGCTTGACCCCTTCCCGTACCCTGGCATTACCACAAGCGTCGAATCACTGTGGATGGGTGTCCCAGTTCTAACACTAGCCAGCAACAGCTTCCTTTCTCGCCAGGGTGTCGGCCTGATGATGAATGCGGGCCTTCCTGACTGGATAGCACACAATGCGAATGACTATGTTTCTCTAGCCAAGAAACATGCAGCTGACCTGCAAAAGTTGTCACAAACACGAAGTGCTCTGCGAGATCGAGTTTCGAAGTCACCAATTTTTGATTCATTTCATTTTACGAAGAATTTCGAGGATGCGCTTCGAGGCATGTGGAATCAATGGTGTAGCAATCGCAAAAGCATCAATGCAGGCTCTTCGTGGACTTTTTCTCATAGATCACCGCCATGGCAGAACATTTATAACATTCAATCAACTACGCCTGTTTTCCCTACTGTTGCCCCTATCGCCAACAATGCCAAGTTCGTAGCAAAGAACTTGATGAAACTCCACATTGGCGGAAAAGAAAAGAAAGCCGGCTGGAAGATATTGAACGCCATGAAATTTGAGGGAGTGGACTATCTCGGAGATGTTCGCGATCTAAGCGCCTTTGACGATGCCAGTTGCGAAAAAATCTATGCTTCACACGTCATGGAACACGTTTCACAAAAGGATTTTCTGGATACGCTAAAAGGCATCCACAGAATTCTTTGTAATGGCGGTGAATTCTATTTCTCAGTTCCAGATCTTGAGACGCTGTGCAAATTGTTCTTGAATCCGAAGCTGGAGGGCTCGCAACGCTTTCATGTAATGCGGATGATCTTTGGGGGGCAAGTCGACGATTTCGATTTCCATTTCATCGGCTTGACCGAAGAATTCATGATGGGTTTCTTCAAACAAGCAGGCTTTTCGAGCGCCCGGCGAGTTGCAACACTTGGCCTGTTCAATGACACCAGCGACTACCGCCCCTACGATACGTCAATCAGTCTGAACATGATTGCAAAAAAGTGAGCGCCCTCTGAAACAATGGTTGCTCTCTGATCATTTATTTATTGCCGGGAGTGTCGAAACTATTGAGCAACTCATCGAATGTCTTTTTCTCTTCAGAAGAAAGAGGCTGTCCTTGTAGGTCGTTCAGTAACTTTTTCGCTACACCCTTTTCCCCTGAGATATAAACCAGCTGTGCCCATTTGAAACGATTGCTCGTATCCGTTGGCTGTAATGTCAAAGCCTGCCGTATTGAACTCTTCGCAGCAGGGAGATCCTTCGAATACAGCCAAAGGTAATCAGCCAGCCAGACATGCAGTCTAACCTTGGCATCGGGCGATGTTTTCGGATTCTGCAGAGCGGCAAAAAATAGCTTTTCCAAGTCATTTCGGGTTAAACAAAGCGTGCCTGCAACAGACATAGCGCTAACGGCGCTCATCAAATTCCTATCTTCTGGGGAAAATGGCGTTTCATTCAGCCGACGCGCAAACGAATCGATGATAGCCGGATCAACTTTGTCTAAAGCAGCGCACTCGAGAGTCAGCAATCCCAAAAACCCCATCTTGTAGCTTGTGTCAAACTCATTAGATCGCTCGAAGTGTTTTCGAGCCAGCGTAAAAGCCATCATATTTGATCGATCCTGATCGAATGCATTTACCAAAGCTCTTCCGGCCTCGTAATTTGCCCTTGCGGAATTCGGGTGATGCTGTGCCTCAACCTGGGTTCGAATCTGGTCATTTCGGAACATTTCGCACCGTAAGGCAGTTATCAGCATGCAATAAATCAAAAAAGCCGCAAACAAAGCGATACCAATGGTTCTTTTGACCCCTGGACGATTGATTAAGCAGCCAATACCCACAATCAGCACTACACAAACTCCAAAGAGCGGCAAATAATTTCGATGCTCGTGCATTAGCTCAAGAGGAATGAACGTTGACTCCAAAGCATGCCCAATAAAAAACCAGGCGATGCCGAAGGTAATCAGTGGGAATTTCTTTCTCACCAGAAAGCCAATCAACACGATTCCCAATAGCCCAAAGATCGCTGGAAGCGTTGTCCAAGGGCTAAACAATCCAGTCGACAGAGGCATGTCATCGTGATACAAACCAAAGGCCTCCATAGCGGGGAAAAATATCAACCGCAAATATTCCCAGAAGATGCGGGCCTCACTCATCAATCTTTCATCCAACGAAAACGCGCGAATGTTGTAGCCTGAAAAAATCCAGTCGCTCAAAGGAGATAACAAATACAATGGAACGAGCAAAGCCGAAATAAGCGTAATCCATTTGAATCCCCTGCCAACAGCATCTAGCCCCCCGCTGATTGATCGCCGAACGATCAGTTCATATGCCATCACGAAGCCTGGAAACAAAAGCCCAATCTCTTTGCTCAAAATGGACAATGGCCAGAACACCGCCCAAGCCAGAAACAAGATAGCCAGTTTAGGAGCATTGACCGAGTCATCACAACGGACTCTGATGTGAAGCAAGAGGGCAAGTAGCATGAACAAAGCAGCTAAGCTGGTCATCCGCTGAACGACATACAGCACCGAAGTTAGCTGTATCGGATGAATCATCCATACGATGGCAACGCCAGCGGCATAGAGCCTGACATCTGCTCGAAGAAACCCTGATTGCTGGCCCTTGAACAATTGCAAGGCCAGAAAATAAACCAGAAAAGCGTTCAGACAGTGAATGACAAGGTTCGTCAACTTAAAGACAAACGGGTCAAACCCACTGAAATAATAGTTTACGGCAAAGCTCAATTGGCTCACTGGCCGACTGAATATTCCGGAAATTCCACTTAGTGCGGTAGCCTGTAGAGAGGAAAAGGAAACATCCTTGAGCAACACCCCCTTATTATCGATAATGTTCGGATAGTCATCAAAGAAAAAACCACCGTGAAGTCCTGGCCAATAAATTAAAATGGTGGTCAGCGTAGCGAGCAATGCCAGCCCTACACTACCCAATCTATTTAAGGGTCGAGACATCAAGAACCTTTCAAACCGCCAGGAAAAATGGAATCATACTGATCTGCCGCAAATATTTTAGGCAAAAAAAACCTCACCGAAGTGAGGCTTTTCGAAAATCTAACTGTTTATTTACAAGACGCCGGGCGGAACTTTGGTGCAATAGTACCACCACAAGTCCAAGTAACAACTCCTGTATCTGTCGCGCCAACTCCAGTCAAAGTAACTACACCTGTCGCAGAAGCAGGCAAATTCCGCGAGGTCGCCGTAATTAGACCGGTAGTCGTGCTCGTTTGGGTATATGCAACCGTAGAAACGTATGCACTATTTTGCGTGATTGTACCAATAGAAAGAGTGACAGGCATGCGACTGTTGGTCTGATAAAACTCTGCGAGGCTGGTCCTCATGCCGGAGGCCGCAAGCATAACTTCACTTACCTTTGCACGGATTGTGTAGTCCTGATATGCAGGCAACGCGACGGCGGCCAAAATACCAATAATCGCAACAACGATCATCAGTTCGATCAGGGTAAAACCTTTTTGAACAGCTTTCATTTAAATCTCCTTTTTTCGCGAAAAGAGCGGGAAACCGCTACTCCAGATTAAGCAGCATTCATACCAGATCAACCCGCAAAGCATGATGGCAAATAATTACCTAAAAACCAATCGCTTAGAGCAAGTAAACGAAACGCAAACAATGAGGCGCGTTATGGAACTGCCAAAAATTGGCACATCTACGCTTTCTTCGGCACTTCGGCTTCAAAATATCGCCCACGGAACCCACCCGCAATGGCATCAAGCAACTTTGCCTTCCCCAAATAAGTGAAGCCCACACTGTCAGGCATGGGCTTCGGTTACTGCACCCCGGCACGTTTGGCTGGGGTATTCGGCATTTCGCCGTGATGGAGTGCTACACGGTAATCTCTAGAAAACTTCTTTCGACAACTGCCATAGAATCTCCTGCAACACAGCATTTGCTACCACTGCTTGCCGGGCTTGCTGCTAACCTCGACACAGGTTTAGCTTACCCCTTTGGTGATAAATAGCCAGCAATTCGAGCAGCTATTTTTTGAAATAATTGTTGCCGCCTGGCGACATCTCGAACAAGGGCAAATAGCCGACTTCAGCAATTGCCCAGATCGATTGGACAAAGCCCGACTATCGTTCAGAATAGCGCGATGCCTCTTTCCTCCTCTCGGACCATGGATAACCTGATCAAGGACACCGCGACACTGGAGCTCTTCTGCTGGCTTGAGCCGGGCACCGATCTGCCCGGCTGGGACATTCTCAAGGGCAGCCCGTTTGGTTCAACGCTGGCCTCGCCCGAAGGCGGCGAGCCGACGCCCGGTGACCAACTGATTTCGGTACAGAACTACTTTGCCGAATACCATCTGGAATACTTCCGCCAGCGCCGCTACAACCACTTCCCCAGCCGCCTGCATGCGCTGCTGCTGTTCGCCACGCGCACCGATGCGATGACCTTCCGGATCAAACATCCCCAACGCGTTTTTGGCAAGAATATGTCTTGCGCCAGAACCAAGGGCGCCTATATCTGCTCATTTCATGACGCCAGCTGGCTCGACTACCTGCGCCTGCCGCACAGCCTGTCGCTCAGCGCCCTGGACGAAGTCGCCGAACACTACTGGTCCGGTCGCACCGTCGAAGAAATCGGCCTGACCTTCATGAACGAGCCCTGGCCGGAACCGCCGGTGATTGAAGCGTTGTATCAGGGGGCGCTTGAGCCTGTCTGGGGTCACGCCCAATCCGGGTGGCTACCCGGCTTTCGTTAGGAATTCCGCATGCGTCGCATCGTTATTGCTCTTGTTGTCATTGCACTGCTTGGCCTAGGCTTTTTCTGGTTCAGCCGGCCCAAGCCAATTCCGGTGGTCCTGAAAGAAGTTGCCACCGGCAAGGTCGAAGCCTCGCTGGCCAACACCCGCGCTGGCACGGTCGAGGCCTGCCAGCGCACCAAGCTGTCGACCATCATCGGCGGCCGCATCGAGTACCTCGGCGTCAAGGAAGGCGACAAGGTCAAGAAGGGGCAGTTGCTGCTCAAGCTGTGGAATGACGACCAGCAGGCCCAGGCCGCCTTGTCGCAGGCGCAAGTAACGCTGGCCGGCAAACGGGTCGATGAAGTCTGCATTGCTGCGGTCAACGCCGAAAAAGAGGCAAAAAGGCAGGCCGAGCTACGCGCGAAAGGTTTCGTCTCGAGCAGCCGCGAGGAGGTTGCCCGCACCGATGCCGAGGTACGCCGTGCCGGCTGCAATACGGCCAAGGCGGATGTCGCCCAGGCTGAAGCCAAATTCAAGGCGACCCGCGTCGAGCAGGGCCGCGTCGCACTTTACGCCCCATTCGATGGCACGATTGCCAAGATCGTTGGCGAACTTGGCGAGTATTCAACGCCCTCGCCCCCCGGCGTTCCGACTCCGCCGGCAATCGACCTGATCGATGATTCCTGCCTCTACGTCAAAGCGCCGATGGACGAAGTCGATGCGCCTAAGATCAAGGCCGGGCAACCGGTCCGCGTCACGCTTGACGCCCTCCCTGGCAAGATCCTGCCGGGCAAGGTACGGCGCGTCGCGCCCTATGTTTCAGCGGTTGAAAAGCAGGCGCGCACGGTCGATATTGAAGTCGACTTCGACAACCCGGAAGGTGCCGGCAAGTTGCTGGTCGGCTACAGCGCCGACGTCGAGATCATTCTGGAAGGCCGTGAATCCGTGCTGCGTATCCCGACCGCCGCGATCCGTGAAGGCGGCCACGTCCTGCTTTTCAACCCGGACAGCGGCAAGCTGGAAGAACGTACGATCAAGGCCGGCCTCGCCAACTGGGAATTCACTGAAGTCATTGAAGGCCTGGGCGCCGGCGACCGCATCGTTACCTCGCTGGAAAAGGAAGGCGTAAAGGCTGGCGCCAGCGTCACCCCGGACGACAAAGCGAAAGCCAAGTAAGCGCATGGCGCTGATCGAACTCACCAACATTGAGCGCGTCTTCCAGCTTGGCGACTCGACGGTGCATGCGCTGGCAGCGCTCAACCTGAGCATCAATGCCGGCGAGTACGTCGCCGTCATGGGGCCTTCCGGCTCCGGCAAATCAACGCTGCTCAACTTGCTTGGCCTGCTCGACCGGCCCAATAGCGGCACTTACCGGCTGGAAGGGCGCGACGTGACAACCCTCTCACCTGACGAGCAGGCACGGGTACGCAGCGAGCGCATCGGTTTCGTCTTCCAGAGTTTTCATCTGGTGCCGCGCCTGACTGCGGCCGAGAACATCGCTTTACCGATGACCTTGGCCGGCATCCCTGCCAAGGAACGCAATGCCCGCGTCGCCAAGGCACTCGCCGGCTTTGGCCTGGAGAACCGCGCCGACCATCGGCCCGATCAGTTATCTGGCGGCCAGCGCCAGCGTGTCGCCATCGCCCGCGCCACCATCATGCAGCCGGCGCTGATCCTGGCCGACGAACCAACTGGCAACCTTGACCGCCACACCGGTGAAGAAGTGGTTAACCTGCTCGAAGCATTGAACGCCAGCGGCGTCACGCTGGTCGTTGTCACCCACGACCAGGCCATGGGTGCCAGAGCCCGGCGGCAACTGGTGATGGAAGACGGGCGACTAAAAAGTGACTCACACGTTTCCCCTCCCTTTCAAGGGGAGGGCTAGGGTGGGGATGGGTTTCATTCGCCCAACCCATCCCCCTCCCAACCTCCCCCTTGAAGGGGGAGGAGCCAGCCATGCGCCTGGCTGACACCCTGCGCTTCGCCCGTGACGCGGCGACCGGCTACCCAATGCGAACGACACTTTCGGTGCTTGCCATGTCGATCGGCGTCGCTGCCGTTGTCATTCTCACTGCCCTCGGCGATGGCGCACGGCGTTATGTTGTCGGCCAGTTTTCCTCAATTGGCACCAACCTCGTCATTGTCCTGCCCGGCCGCTCAGGCACCGGCGGCTTCAACCCGGCTAATGCGATCACCACCACGCCGCGCGACCTGACCATCGACGACGCTGGCGCCCTGCGCCGCGCTTCCGCCGTCAGCCGACTTGCACCGCTCGCCGTCGGCACCTCCGAAGTCAGTTTTGGCGGGCGATTGCGCGAAGTCATGGTGGCCGGTTCGACCAGCGAGTTCATCCCGATTCGCAATTTCGAACTGGCGCAGGGGCAAGGCCTGCCGGACGATGACTGGAACCGTGGAACGCCGGTTGCGGTAATCGGCGCGACGATCCGCGATGAAATGTTCGGTAGCGAGCCCGCGGTCGGCAAACTGATCCGCGTCGGCGACCGTCGGTTGCGCGTGGTCGGCGTGCTCAAATCACTCGGCCAAGGCCTGGGCATGAATACCGACGAGCTGATCATCGTGCCGGTGGCGCTGGCTCAGGCGATGTTCAACTCGAACACGCTGTTCCGCATCCTGGTCGAAGCGAAAAGCCGCGAGGCGATTCCCGAGGCCAAGGAACAGGTCATGGAAATCCTCAAGCAACGCCATCGCGGCGAGGAGGACGTCACGGTGATCACCCAGGATGCCGTGCTCGCCACCTTCGACAAGCTGCTCGGCGCGCTGACCCTCGGCGTCGCCGGCATCGCCGCGATCAGCCTGGCCGTCGCCGGCATTCTGGTGATGAACGTGATGCTGGTGGCCGTCACCCAGCGCACCGGTGAAATCGGCCTGCTCAAGGCACTCGGCGCCACGGCACGGACGATCCGGCTGGCCTTCCTGGCCGAGGCGGCGATGCTCTCGACCGTGGGTGCAGTCGTCGGTTACCTGCTCGGTCAGCTTGGCGCCTTCGGCCTGCGCCAGGCTTTTCCCGTCTTCCCTGCCTATCCGCCGGATTGGGCGGTGATTGCCGGGCTGAGTACGGCACTGATCACCGGCCTGCTCTTCGGCGTCATGCCGGCCCGCCGCGCCGCCCGGCTCGACCCGGTGCAGGCCCTGATGAAGCATTAGCCATGCTTGTCGCCGACTCCCTGCACCTTGCCCTCCGTGCCATCACGGCGCAGCGCCTGCGCAGCTTCCTGACCCTGCTCGGCATCGCCGTCGGCATCGCGGCGGTGATTCTGCTGACCTCGATCGGCGAAGGCATTCACCGTTTCGTGCTCGGCGAATTTACCCAGTTTGGCACCAACGTCATCTCGGCCATGCCGGGCAAGACCAAGACCGGCGGCTCGCCTTCCGGCCTGCCTTCGAGCGCCCGGCCGCTGTCGCTGGAAGATGCCAAATCGCTCGAACGCCTGCCCCACGTCATCGCCGTAACGCCTAACGTCCGGGGCAATGCCGAGGTTGAAGGCAACGGCCGCACGCGGCGAACGCTGATTTACGGCGTCAACGCCAATCTGCCCAAAGTGTTCCGGTCGACTGTGCAAATCGGGCAATTTCTGCCCGCCGATGATGAAGGCAGCGCCCGCGCCTTCGTCGTGCTCGGCGCCAAGGTCAAGAACGAACTGTTCGGTAGCGAGAACCCGCTCGGCCAGCGCCTGCGGATAGGCGGCCTGCATTTTCGGGTGATCGGCGTCATGTCCCCGAAAGGTCAGTTTCTCGGCATCGATCTCGATGACACGGTTTTCGTGCCCGCCGCCCGCGCCCAGGAATTGTTCAACCGCGAAGGCGTCGATGAAATCAACATCGCCGCCGAAGAAGGTGTGCCTTCCGCCCTGGTCGCCGCTGCCATCAAGGAGCGCCTGATCGCCCGCCACGGCCGCGAAGACTTCACCATCATCACGCAGGAAGAGATGCTGAAGACGCTGTCCAACATCCTTAATGTGCTGACCATGGCCGTTGGCGCACTCGGTGGCATTTCATTGTTGGTCGGCGGCGTCGGTATCGTCACCATCATGACCATCGCCGTCACCGAGCGGACCGGTGAAATCGGCCTGCTGGTTGCCCTCGGCGCCCCCCGGCGCACGATCCTGTTGCTCTTTCTTGGCGAAGCGGTGGCCCTCTCGGCGCTCGGCGGCTTTCTCGGCCTGCTGCTTGGCTTCGGGCTGGCTCAACTGATCCACCTGGCGCTCCCTGCCCTGCCGGTGCATACGCCGATCAGTTTCGTCCTGCTGGCCGAAGGCGTCGCCATTGCCATCGGCCTGGCTGCAGGCGTCCTGCCGGCCCGCAACGCCGCCCGCCTTGACCCGGTCGAGGCGCTACGAACTGAATGACGTGCTAAAGTTCGGCCACAAATTCATAACCTCAAGGAAACAGCCATGACCTATTACATCGAAGACCTGCAACCCGGCATGAGTGCCACCATCGGCAAAACCATTACCGATGCCGACATCGTCTTGTTTGCCGGCGTCTCGACCGATACCAACGCCGTTCACCTCGACGAAGAATTCGGCAAGACCACAGCCTTCGGTGGCCGCATCGCCCACGGCATGCTGTCGGCCAGCTTCATCTCCGCCGTGCTCGGCGCCCACCTCCCTGGCCCCGGCACCATCTATCTGGCCCAGACCCTGAAGTTCAAGGCCCCGGTCCGCCCAGGCGATACCGTCAAGACCACGGTCACCGTCAAGGAAGTCATCGCCGCCAAAAAACGCGTCATCCTTGAGACCATCTGCAAGGTTGGAGAAACCGTCGTCATCGAAGGCGAAGCAACCGTGATGATCGGCAACAAGCCGGCCTGATCCAGAAAAAGCACTGAGCAAGAAAAAGCCCGGTTTCGCGACCGGGCTTTTTCATTACGGTTTGCAATTTGCGACTAGAACGACTCGTTGCTCCGCAGGAAACGCCACTGCCCAATCTGCAGATCACCCAGCATGACGCGGCCAATGCGCACCCGCTTCAAGCCGATGACCTTCAGGCCAACCAGTTCGCACATCCGGCGAATCTGACGCTTCTTGCCTTCTTTCAGGATGAAGTGCAGTTGATCTTCGTTCAGCTGCTTGACCCAGGCCTGCCTCAACGGCTTGCCGTCGAGTTCCAGACCGTGCCGAAGCATTTCCAGGCCTCCTTTAATCATCTCGCCGCTGACCCTGACCAGATATTCCTTCTCGACGCCGCTGTCTTCGCCAACCAGCTTCTTGGCAACACGGCCATCCTGAGTGAAAACCAGCAAGCCCGTCGAGTCGATGTCGAGTCGTCCGGCCGGGGCCAGACCGCGCAGCATCCATGGTTTGAACTCGGGATCGCCCGATTGCTTGACCCAGCTTTCGGCTGAAATCAGCGTCACCGCCGGCTTGCAATCATCTTCCGGCTGCCCGGAAACATAGCCGATCGGCTTGTTGAGCAGAATGGTGACCTGCTTGGCCTGATCTTTTTCGGCTTCCTTGGAAATGACAATTTCAGCGTCCGCGGCAATGCGCGAACCCAGCTCGCTGATTCGCTCGCCATTGACCAGCACCCAACCGCGCTCGATCCACAGATCGGCCTCGCGCCGCGAACACATGCCGCGCTCGGACATCACCTTGGAAAGCCGAATGCCTTCCTGAACATTGGCCGGATCGCGAACGGGCGCTTGCCCAGCCGGCAGGCGGTCTTCACGCGACGTGCGCTTGTCGCGCATTTTTCCACCACGAACCTGATCGTGAATTCGCGGTGCGGTTGCTGCGGTGGACGCCTTCTGGAACGGCTTTTTCACGGCTGACCGAAGCGGCGCGGCAGATTTGATCGGGCTCAGCGTCCCCGTGGGACGCTCGCGCACTTCAGGTACCACTGGCATGACGGGCTTTTCAGGCTTGGCTTCAAGCCTCTCCGGCGGCCTCGGGCGGGCAGCAGGCGCTGCGGCCGGTGCACCTTCCGGCTCGCGCCATTTTGCCCAAGGGTCATCGCTGGCCGGGCCAGCAGGTGGCCGCTTGGGCTTCCGTTCCTTGTCGAAATCGCTCATTGAATGGCGAGCAATTCAACCTCGAAAACCAGGGTCGCATTCGGTGGAATGACGCCACCTGCACCACGTGCGCCATAACCGAGTTCCGGCGGAATGGTCAGCTTGCGGGTGCCACCAATTTGCATGCCCTGCACGCCTTCGTCCCAACCGGAGATGACATGGCGCTGGCCGAGCGGAAAATCGAACGGATCGCCACGATCCTTGCTCGAATCAAACTTGGTGCCGTTGGTCAGCCAGCCGGTGTAATGAACAACAACGTGATTGCCGGCCTTGGCTTCGGCGCCTTCGCCGACGATGGTGTCTTCGTAGATCAGGCCGGAGGCCGTGGTGATTTCAGCCATGAGTAGCTCCTGGTTCGCTCCCTTCGCCCTCAGTGAGAGGAACGGGGGAGATGGTATGTTTAAAGCGCGAAAGTTTACCACAACGACACGTCAAGGCTTTGACTTCGCTGAGATTTTCCGTATAATGCGCGGTTCTTTGTAGCACCCTTTGTATTATTTTCGGAGTCCAACCCATGTATGCGGTCATAAAAACCGGTGGTAAGCAGTATCGCGTTACCACAGGTCTAAAACTTAAAGTAGAACAGATACCGGCAGACGTTGGCGCAGAAGTTACCCTTGACCAGATCCTGATGGTAGGCGAAGGTGAGTCGGTACAGATCGGCGCCCCCTTCCTTGCTGGCGCCACCGTCAAATGCACCGTGATTTCTCACGGTCGCCATGACAAGGTCAAGATCTTCAAGATGCGCCGTCGTAAGCACTACCAGAAGCATCAAGGCCATCGTCAGAACTACACCGAATTGCGCATCGACGCGATCGCGGCTTAAGTTCAAGGAGCTAATAAATGGCACACAAGAAAGCAGGCGGTAGTTCACGTAACGGCCGCGACTCACATTCCCAGCGACTGGGCGTCAAGCGTTACGGCGGTCAATTCGTTCTGGCTGGCAACATCCTCGTTCGCCAGCGCGGCACTGAATTCCACCCGGGCGACAACGTCGGCTGCGGCAAGGATCACACCCTGTTCGCACTGAAGGATGGTGTCGTTCAGTTCGCCATCAAGGGCGCGAAGAAGCGTCGCACCGTGATCATCATTCCGGCCGCTGAATAAATTCGGCACGGCGGAACCAAAAGCCCTATCCGCCGGATAGGGCTTTTTAATTTATGTCGTCGGATTTTCGGCGACGCTATCCCTAGCGGATGTAGAGGCGGAACATGAAGTTCATAGACGAAGCCAAGATTTTTGTAAAAGCTGGCGACGGCGGCAATGGCGCAGCGACGTTCCGCCGCGAAAAATACATCCCGATGGGTGGCCCGAATGGTGGTGACGGTGGCCGTGGCGGCAGCATTTATGTCATCGCCGACCGCAATATCAACACCCTGGTCGACTATCGCTACACCCGCAAATTCATCGGCAAACGTGGCGAGAACGGCGGCGGTGCCGACCAGTACGGCGCTGGCGGCGACGACATCGTGCTGCGCGTCCCCGTCGGTACGGTCATCTATAACCTGAACACCGAAGAAATCATTGCCGACTTGTCCGAACACGATCAGAAAATGCTGATCGCCCAAGGCGGCAAGGGCGGTCTTGGCAACATCCACTTCAAATCTTCCACCAACCGCGCCCCGCGGCAAAAAACCAACGGTGCCCAAGGTGAAGAATTCGAATTGCGCCTGGAGCTTCGCGTGCTGGCCGACGTTGGTCTGCTCGGCCTGCCGAATGCCGGCAAGAGCACGCTGATTCGCGCCATCTCCTCGGCGCGTCCAAAAGTTGCTGACTACCCCTTCACCACGCTCCACCCGAATCTTGGTGTCGTCCGCGTCGATGACGAAAAGAGCTTCGTCATGGCCGACGTCCCCGGCCTGATCGAAGGCGCCGCTGACGGCGCTGGCCTCGGCATCCGCTTCCTCAAGCACCTGCAGCGCACACGCATTCTGCTGCACCTCGTCGATATCGCGCCGATTGATCCGGATTCAAATCCGGTTCGTGATGCCAAGGCCATCGTCGGCGAACTGGTCAAACACGACCCGGAACTCGCCAACAAGCCGCGCTGGCTGGTTCTCAACAAGCTGGACCTGATCCCCGAGGAAGACCGCGAGAAAGCCGTCAAAGATTTCCTCAAGGCCTACAAGAAGGCCACCAAGTACGACGGCCCCTACTTCCCGATTTCGGCCATTAACGGCGAAGGCACCAAGCCGCTGATTTATGCGATCAGCGAAGCCCTCGACCAGATGGCCAAGCCGGAAATTGACGATGACCTAGACGAGTTAGAATCCACAGAGGAAAACTCCCCGGAGGCATAGACATGCTGACACTCGAACAACTTCGCGCCAAAAGAGAGGCCTTGATCGCCCTCGCCGACCGATGCAAAGCCGAAAACGTCCGTGTTTTCGGCTCGGTGGCTCGTGGCGAAGCCAATGAGCAAAGCGATGTCGACTTGCTGGTACATTTCCGTGATGGCGCTTCACTGTTTGACCTGATCGATCTGAAGGAAGACGCTGAAAAAATTCTGGGCCGCACTGTCGATGTCGTATCGGATGGCGGGCTGTCACCCTACTTGAAAGATCGCATACTTAACGAAGCCCGCTCGTTATGACACCGGATCGGCGCATTTTTCTGATTCATGCCCTCGATTGCATTGACTTCATTGCGGAACAACTGCCATTGCTCGACAAGCAGGGCTTTCTGGAAAACCGCCTCGCTCGCGATGCCCTTCTGCGCAACCTCGAAATTATTGGACAATCCTTCAAGGATTACGGTGTTGAACACTTGGAAATGACCCACCCAACCATTCGTTGGCGCCAGATCGCAGGATTCCGGAACCAACTCGCCCATGAATACCTTGGCCTTGATCATGAGCTGATCTGGAACATCCTGAATCATCACCTGCAACCCTTGCGCCAAGCGCTTTCCGAACACATCGACACACAACCATGACAACCCGCCTCGCCACCGCCAAACGCCTCGTCGTCAAAGTCGGCTCGGCACTGGTTACCAATAACGGTGCCGGTCTCGATCTCGTGGCCATCGACGACTGGGCACGGCAGATCAGTGTTCTACGCCAGCAGGGCAAGGAAGTTGTGCTCGTATCATCTGGTGCCATTGCCTGTGGCATGCAGCGCCTGGGCTGGGCCAAGCGCCCGAAGTCGGTACACGAACTGCAAGCCGCTGCAGCAGTTGGCCAGATGGGGCTGGTTCAGGTCTACGAAGCAGCTTTTGCCAAACATGGCCTGCACACAGCGCAGATTCTGCTCACCCACGACGACCTAGCCGACCGCAAACGTTATCTGAATGCCCGCTCGACCCTGACTACGCTGCTTCAACTTGGCGTCGTGCCAATCATCAACGAGAACGACACTGTCGTTACCGACGAAATCAAGTTCGGTGACAACGATACGCTCGGCGCCCTGGTTGCAAACCTGATCGAAGCCGAAGCCCTGATCATCCTGACTGACCAGATCGGTCTGTTCACCGCCGACCCGCGAAAAGACCCGAACGCCACGCTGATCAGCGAAGCCACGGCGGGCGACGAAACGCTCGAAGCCATGGCTGGCGGTGCCGGCAGTTCGATCGGCAAGGGCGGCATGATCACCAAGGTCATCGCCGCCAAGCGCGCCGCCCGCAGTGGCGCCCACACCGCCATCGCCAGCGGCCATGAAATCGACACTATCATCCGTCTGGCCAACGGTGAATCCGTCGGCACCCTGCTTATCTCGCAGACCCAGCCACTCGCTGCCCGCAAGCAATGGCTGGCTGATCATTTGCTGTTGGCTGGCCGCCTGATTCTGGACAATGGTGCGGTCAACGCCCTGAAAACCGGAAAAAGCCTGCTGCCAATTGGTGTGATTGCCGCCGAAGGCGAATTCGAGCGCGGCGCCGTGGTTGCCTGCATGACATCGGAAGGCAAGGAAATCGCCCGCGGCCTGAGCAACTACGGCAGTGGCGAAGCCCGCCTGATCGCCCGCAAATCAACGCCGGAGATTGAAAGCATTCTCGGCTATGTCGACGAACCGGAAATCATCCACCGGGACAATCTGATTCTGGTCGACTAAGGACGGGGCTTGGAGATCAGGTCGGCCAATACCCGAAAACCGGGACACGAAAACCGGGGACAGACCCTGGAAAACCGGGGACAGACCACGGTTTATACGGCCGTAAAGAGTTGTTACGCAATACCCACATCATCCATCTGCACAACACTACGCGGCCGCCCCGAGATACCTGGCGTAACTCGCCGGCCCAATACCGACGCAATCTGATCGGCAAACCGCGAGTCCCCCAAAGCGAAATTTCCATTCGTCGCCTTGCGAATAGCGTCTAACGCCCCAGGTTCGAGTTCATGGCGAAACAACTCACGATACGCTGACAGACGATCCTGTTCCGTAGCACCCAAGCCCAGGTAACACGGATGCGGAGTAATCAGTGGATTTTCCGCTCCTTCAGCATTCGCCCGATAGCTTGACCACCGATAATCTGCCGGATGCTCAACCATTCCCGCGCGCACTGGATTCAACTCGATATAGCGCTGGCAGGTTAGAAGATACGTTTCTTCCTGCGTCAAACAAGAACGATAGCGCCCCTCCCACAACGTCCCGCTACGCCGATAAACGCGATTGATGTATTGAACATAGCGCTGCCCTAGCGCCTTCATCAAATCCCCTGTGCCGTTCGTCGTCTTTGACGACAGAAGCAAATGCACATGATTGGTCATCAAAACATAGGAATGAATCTGGCAACTGGTCTTGGCGGCATAGTCGGCCAGCCAATCCAGATAGAATCTGTAATCTTCGTCGGCAAAAAAACACGCCTGACGGTTATTACCGCGCTGGATAATATGAACAGGAACTTCAGGGACGCAAAGGCGAGGGCGACGGGGCATAGATCAACTCGTTACGAAGATGATGAGTTAGATTAACACCAAAAACCGTGGTCTGTCCCCTATTTTGCACGGATGATCCGGGGCTTTTTCATGTTCACAAACATGCCGAGCACAAATAAAAACAGGCGCCGAAGCGCCTGTTTTAAGTACTAACTGACCTGAGTCAAATTAGAAGGAGTGATTCATACCAATCTGGAAGCCTTCTTGGAAGGTGCCACCGGTATTGACGGCATCGCCAACCACTGCTGCACGGCGAACCAACGGGGTAGAGCCGTTGGAGCTATCATTGTCGATCTTAGCGTAGGCGGTGTAAAGCTTGGTACGCTTGGACAGGTTGTAGTCAGCACCAAAAGCCAGTTGCTGAGCGTTACCACCAGCGGCACGGTTGCCATCAGAGAAGTTGTAGGAAGCCTTGATTGCAAACTTGCCAACCGGCACGGTTGCGCCAATCATCCAGTTGTCGATCTTGGCATCTGAAACACCGGTAACGTTGTCTTGAACGTTGTTGGAATACCAACCAGCAATCTTGACAACCTTGGCATCGAACGAACCACCGATGGTGATGTTCTGAACCGACTTGACAGTATCAAGGCCAGCGATAGTCGGGCCAGCGGTGGAGCCAGCAGCGATGTAGTGGTAGTTGACACCGACATCAACCGGACCAGCCGTGTAGCGACCCAACAGAGCATAAACGGTGTCGTTGTAAGCATTGCTGACAACACTGTCGTTTGCCAAGGCGCCGTTAGAATAAGCAGCGGTCACCACGAAACCACCAAAGGACGGGGAAACGTAGGCAACAGCGTTGTTCACGCGGGTCGGATCAAACAAGCCACCACCGTAGGTGTTAGCGTAGGTACCAACCGTACCACGACCGAACGGATCCAGAGAGGAAACCAGGGTGAAGTGCGGGGAGTAGAGACGACCACCAACAACGGTACCGAAACCACCGGTCAAACCACCGTAAGCTTGGCGAACGAAAGCGATGTTGTTGGCGTTGGCATTGACATCACCCGTGGTGGTATCGATGTTCAGACCTTGCTCAACCAGGAAAACAGCCTTCAGGCCGTTGCCCAGATCTTCAACACCCTTGAAACCGATGCGGCTACCAGCAGCCTGGCCGGCGTTGAACTGACCAGCAGAACGGTCACCGTTACGCGGGCCGTTAGCGGTGGAATCGGTACGGTAGGAATAGCCGTAGTCAGCGATACCGTAGATGGTAACGTTGGATTGGGCGAAAGCAGCGGTAGAAGCCAGACCAGCAATGGCCAGAGCGATAATTTTCTTTTGCATCTTGAAAATCTCCTTAGTGGTTAGTTTTTAATCTGTTCTTGCGAGCCGATTAAGCTTTACCTCTCGGATTGAGAAGTTGGAGCGATTGTCGCAAAGAGCGAAAGACCCTAGCAACGTGTGTTTGGTGCAATGGAGTGATTCAGCAAAGCTTTGTTGTTTCGGCGCAACACGAATCAGGCAAACAGCCGAGCCAGCTCTACACCCGGCTCTGGCGCACGCATGAAAGCTTCGCCAACCAGGAAGGATTCGACCTTGTTGGCCCGCATCAGCGTTACGTCTTCCGGCGTGACGATGCCGCTTTCGGTGACGACGATGCGATCAGCCGGAATTCGCTGGAGCAGCCCAAGTGTTGTATCCAGCGTCACTTCAAAGGTACGCAGGTTGCGGTTATTGATGCCGAGCAGCGGAGTTTTCAGTTGCAGGGCGGCGTCGAGTTCTTCGCCGTTATGAACTTCGACCAGCACCGCCATGCCGTGGTTGTAGGCTTGCGCTTCGAGCTCCTGCATTTCCTTGAATGTCAGCGCGGCGGCGATCAGCAGGATGCAATCCGCCCCCATGGCGCGGGCTTCGGCCACCTGGTAGCGGTCGACCATGAAGTCTTTACGCAGCACTGGCAAGGTGCAGGCGGCACGGGCTGCTTGCAGATATTCCGGGGCGCCCTGGAAATACTGGCGGTCGGTTAGCACGGAAAGGCAGGCCGCTCCGTGCGTTTGATAACTTAGTGCAATTTCGGCCGGATGGAAGTCCGGGCGAATGACGCCTTTCGAGGGGCTGGCCTTCTTGATTTCGGCAATGACCGCCGGTTGACCGCAGGCAATCTTCTGGCGGATGGCACCGACGAAGTCACGTGGCGCTAGTTGGGTTGCTGCTTCAGCTTCAACCGCAGCCAGGGATTTGACAATCAGCGCTGCGGCGATCTCATCACGCTTGGTGGCGATGATTTTGTTGAGGATGTCACTCATACGAACCGCTTCGTACAGTTAACAAACTGCTCAAGCTTGGCACGGGCGGCGCCGGCGGCTATGGCTTCGAAGGCTTTGTCCACGCCATCGGCCAGCGTTTCAGCCTGACCGCTGACGTAGATGCTGGCCCCGGCATTGAGGGCGACGATGTCGCGGGCGGCGCCGAGCTTGTTATCGAGGGCGCCAAGCAACATGGCTTTCGAGGCTTCGACGTTGGCGACCTGCAGCGATTTCGGGTCATGCACCGGCAGATTGAACTCTTCCGGATGAACTTCGTATTCGCTGACGCGACCATCCTTCAGTTCGCCAATCAGCGTACGGCCGGAGATGGAAATTTCGTCCAGCCCTTCGCGACCGAAGACGGTGAGCGCCCGGGTACTGCCCAGACGCTGCAGCACGCGCACCTGAATACCGACCAGATCGGGGTGAAAGACGCCCATCACCTGTTGTGGCGCGCCGGCAGGATTAGTCAGCGGGCCGAGAATATTGAACAGCGTACGCACACCGAGTTCGCGGCGAACCGGCGCGGCATGTTTCATGGCGCTGTGGTGGTTGGGGGCAAACATGAAACCGACGCCGGTTTCGGCGATGCATTGTGCAACCTGCGCCGGCTGAAGGTTGATATTGACGCCGAGCGCCTCCAGCACATCGGCGCTGCCCGACTGACTGGAAACGGAACGCCCGCCATGCTTGGCGATCTGCGCCCCGACGGCTGCCGCAACGAACATCGCAGCGGTGGAAATATTGAAGGTGTGCGCGCCATCACCGCCGGTGCCGCAGGTATCAACCAGACGGCTGGTATCGGCCAGCTCCACTTTAGTAGACAACTCGCGCATCACCGTGGCCGCGGCAGCAATTTCGCCGATGGTTTCTTTCTTGACGCGCAGGCCGATGATGATGGCAGCGATCATCACGGGCGTGACTTCGCCACCCATGATCTGCTGCATCAACGAGACCATTTCGTCGTGGAAGATTTCGCGGTGTTCGATGACACGCTGGAGGGCGGCTTGCGGGGTCATTTTTTGAATTCGTCCAAAAAGTTCTTGAGCAGGTCGTGACCGCGTTCGGTCAGGATGGATTCGGGGTGGAACTGGACACCTTCAACGGCCAGCGTCTTGTGGCGAACGCCCATGATTTCGCCGTCGTCGGACCAGGCGGTGATATCGAGGCAGTCTGGCAGACTGGCGCGCTCGATGGCCAGCGAGTGGTAGCGGGTGCAGGTCAGCGGATTGGGCAGGCCTTTGAAAACACCTTCATTTTTGTGGTGCACCGCAGAAACCTTGCCGTGCATCAATTGCTTGGCGTGCACGATCTTGCCGCCGAAGGCTTCGCCAATCGACTGGTGACCGAGGCAGACACCGAGCAGCGGGATCTTGCCGGCAAATTCGCGGATTGCCGCCAGCGAGATACCGGCCTGAGCCGGCGCGCAGGGGCCGGGCGAAATGACCAGATATTCGGGCTTGAGACGAGCAATGTCGGCAACGGTAATGGCGTCATTGCGGAAGACCTGAACCTCCTGCCCCAACTCGCCAAAATACTGGACGATGTTGTAGGTGAAGCTGTCGTAATTGTCGATCATCAGCAGCATGCTGTTGATTCCTTGCTGGTTTCGTAAGGGCTGAATTCTACATTAAAGGCCCGCCGCCCCGCCCCCCGGCTGGTTTCAAGTTAAAATGCGCGCTTATTTCGCCACTTGTCGCCGGATTCACCCATGAGCGCTGCCCTTTCCATCCCTCCGCACAGCCTTTCGATTGTCGTTCCGTTTTACAACGAGGAAGACAACATTGCGCCGCTGGTCAAGCGCGTGCATGAGGCACTGGTCGGTTACGAGAATCCGTGGGAACTGGTGCTGGTCGATGACGGCAGCAGCGATGCGACAGTGGACCGTGCCGTGCAGTCTGCTAAAGAATATGGCTCGCACGTCCGCATCGTCGAACTGACGCGAAATTTCAAGCAGACCGCTGCCATGCAGGCGGGCATTGATGCGGCGCGCGGCGATGTGATCGTGACCATGGATGGCGATTTGCAGAACGACCCGATCGACATCCCGCGCATGGTCGCCCGCTTGTTGAACGAAGACCTCGACCTGGTTGCCGGCTGGCGCCAGAACCGCCAGGACGGCCTGTTCCTGCGCAAGATTCCGTCGAAGATCGCCAACAAACTGATCGCCCGGATGACCGGCGTGCATCTGCGCGATTACGGCTGCAGCCTCAAGGCTTTCCGTGGCAGCGTCATCAAGAGCGTGCGGCTGTACGGCGAAATGCACCGTTTCATCCCGGCCTGGCTGGCCACCGTGACGACACCGCGCCGCATCGCGCAGGAACCAACGACGCACCACGCGCGCACCGCCGGCGTTTCCAAATACGGAATTTCGCGCACCTTCCGGGTCATTCTTGATCTGATCGCGGTCTATTTCTTCATGCGTTTCCGTGCCCGCCCCGGGCACTTTTTTGGCGGCATCGGCCTCGGGCTGACGGCGCTTTCCGGCCTGATCATGCTCTGGCTGGCCTGGGTCAAGTTCGGTCTCGGTGAAAACATCGGTGGCCGACCGCTGTTGATCGTTGCCATCGGCGGCCTGATTGCCGGCGTGCATTTCATCACCACAGGCGTGCTGGCCGAATTGATGGCTCGTATCTATTTTGAATCCGGCACCATCCGCTCCTACTCGGCGCGACCTGAACGCCCGCTGACCGCCGACGAAGGTTGGCACAAGCCGGCGTGACTGCTGCGGTAGACGCCCGAAATAACGAAAAATCGGGCGGCAAAATCCTGCTCGGCCTGACCGCCGTGCTACTCGCCTGGCGCTTCTGGGTGGTGCCGCATCTCGGCATCACGCTCTACATTGATGAAGCGCAATACTGGACCTGGGCACAGCACCTCGACTGGGGCTACTTCTCCAAGCCGCCCGGCGTTGCTGCGCTGATCTGGCTTTCGACTGCGGTCTTCGGCGATGGCCTGCTCGGCGTCAAGGCACTGGCCATGCTCTGCTACCCGCTGGCCGCCGCCGCCTGCTGGGCGATCGCCCGACGGCTTTACGACGAACGCACCGCCTTTTGGTCGGCCATTGCCGTGCTGACCCTGCCGATGTTCGCCTGGCTCGGCCTCTTCGTTTCGACCGATGCGCTGCTCACCCTGTTCTGGGCGCTGGCACTGTGGGCTTACCTGCGGGCGCTGGATAGCGACAGCTGGACCGACTGGCTGCTGCTCGGCGTCGTCTGCGGCCTCGGGCTGCTCTCCAAATACACAATGGCGGCCTGGCTGGGCGCGGCTTTCCTGCATTTGCTGGCATTTCACCGGGCCCGACTGGCCACGGCCAAGCCCTGGCTGGCGGCCGGGCTGGCCTTGTTGATTCTGGCGCCGAATATCTACTGGAATTTCACGCACGATTTCCCGACGCTGAAACACACCGCCGACATCACGCTGAACAAGAAGGCTGGTGGTGGCTTCAAGGCACTCGGCGAATTCTGGGCGGCGCAATGGATTTCCTTCGGCCCGGTGCTCGGCACGGTGTTCTTCATTCTGCTGGCGCAGGTCAGGCAAAGCTGGCGCGATGACCGGACCCGCCTGCTGCTCTGGTTCGCGCTGCCACTGTGGATCGTCGTTTCTGCCCAGGCCATGAAGAGCAGCGCCAACGCCAACTGGGCTGCTCCCGCCTTCGCCCCTGCCGCGATCGCTGCCGTTGCCTGGTTGCTACAGCGCGAGAAAAAACGTCTGCTGGTGATCGGGCTGGCGATCAATGTTCTGGTCGTCGGTATCGCTTATCACTGGCCAACGCTGATTGCTGCGGTCAAAGTGCAAAATCCGGCAAAAAAGAGCCCCTTCACCCGCGCCGCCGGCTGGGATGAACTGGGCCGGCAGCTGACGCCGATCATGCAGGCGCATCCCGGCACCGTCCTGGTCGCCGACAACCGCACGCTGCTCGCCCACATGCTTTACGAGCTGCGTAACCTGAAGCCGGCGGCAGCCAGCTGGAACCCAAGCGGCAACGCCAGCGATCACTACAAGCTGACCACCGACCTCCGCCCGTATGTTGGCAAGGATGCGATCCTGATTACCCAGGATCCCCCGGGTGAGGAATTTACGCGGCGTTTTGCCAGCGTTGACAAGCTGGCGACACTGAAAGCGCCGCTCGATGCGCAGACGACGCGCAATATGGATGTTTATCTGCTGCATGCATTCAAGGGCTACTGAACTTCGCCTGGTGCTGATTGCCTTTGGCCTGCTGGCCGGGCTGTTCATCGCCTTGCCGCAGATTGATCTGGCCGTCAGCAGCCTGTTTTATCGGGGCGACGGGGTCTGGGCAATGGGCCGCGAAGATCTCTGGCTGGCCATTCCCTATCGCGGCCTGCCACGAGTCGGGCAAGGGCTGCTGATTGCCTTGCTTGTTCTTTGGCTGCTCAGTTTCTGGTCGCGCGCCCCCAAACTCCGAAGCCGTCGATTGATTTTCGGTTTTCTGCTGAGCGCCGCGCTGCTTGGCCCGATCCTGCTGGTCGACGCGACACTGAAAGAACATTCCGGGCGGACCCGGCCGGTCAATATCGAGCAGTTCGGCGGCACGCGCCAATTCAGCCCGGCCTTCATCCCGGCGGATCAGTGCGAGAAAAACTGCTCCTTTGTCAGCGGCCATGTCGCTACGGCATCCTTCATCATGGCCTTCGGCTGGCTAGGCGCGCCTGCCGTGCGCCGCCGCTGGCTGATCGCCAGCCTCGCCTTCGGTGGCTTGTTCGCGCTGGTTCGCATGGTGCCCGGCGGCCACTTCCTGTCCGACACCATCTTCGCCTGGTTCGCGACCTATTTCAGCCTGTGGTTTACCGAGTGGCTGTTCCGCCGGCTAGGCTGGCTGCCCAAGTCAAATTAGCCTGTACTTCTTCAGTTTGTCGTGCAGCGTGTTGCGGGCAATGTTGCCTTCCTGCTTGGTGAACTTGTTGGTGATCAACGCGCGCTCATGGTTTTTTGACCGCCTCGGTCAGCGATTGCTGGGTATTGCCGATACCCGACGTGGCAGCATCGCGACCAATGCCGACTGGGCGGGAATGACCATTTGTTTGCAAACCGCGTCAATTCATCCTTCGCGGTGCGGTCAGCACTGCCGGCGCCAGCACGGCATCGAGCTGCGCCTTGTTCATCAGCCCCATTTCTTCGACCAGCTCGGCTACGCCACGGCCGGTACGCAAGGCCTCCTGTGCCACCCGGGTCGCGTTCTCATAGCCGATGTACGGATTCAGCGCCGTGGCCAGCCCGGCCGAGGTGCGCACGCGCTCGGCCAGCAGTTCGCGGTTGGCGGTGATGCCGCGCACGCAATGCGCCGTCAGCGTGCGGCAACCGGCTGAGAGGTGTTCGATGCTCTTGAACAGGCTGTGGGCGATGATCGGTTCAAAGGCATTCAACTGCAGCTGCCCCCCCTCGGCCGCCATGGTGATGGTGACGTCGTTGCCGATAACCTCGAAAGCGATCTGGTTGACTACTTCCGGGATCACCGGATTGACCTTGCCCGGCATGATCGACGAGCCGGCGGCGCGCGGCGGCAGGCGGATTTCGTTGAGGCCGCCCTGCGGGCCGCTGGAGAGCAGGCGCAGGTCATTGCAGGTTTTTGACAGCTTGCAGGCGACCCGCTTCAAGACACCGGAGAGTTGGACGAAGGCACCGCAATCCTGCGTGGCTTCGATCAGATTGGGCGCCGCCTCCAGATCGAAACCGGAGAGCTGCGACAGATGCTCAATGGCCAGCTTCGAATAGCGCATGTCGGTGTTGATGCCGGTACCGATGGCCGTCGCCCCGAGGTTGATTTCGCGAATCAGCGCGATGGCCTCGCCGAGGCGCAGCTCATCCTCGTGCAGCATGACGGCGTAGGTCGAGAATTCCTGGCCCAGCGTCATTGGCACGGCATCCTGCAACTGGGTACGGCCGATTTTCAATACATCCTTGAACTCGTCAGCCTTTTCGGCAAAGGCCTCACGCAACCCGGCCATCGCCGAAAGCAGGCCACGGATCGAGAAGCAGGTCGCGACGCGTAATGCCGTCGGGTAAACGTCATTGGTACTCTGCGACATATTGACGTGATTGAGCGGGTGGAGATGGGCGTAATCGCCCTTCTTGCGGCCGAGCAGTTCGAGCGCCCGGTTGGCAATCACTTCATTGGCGTTCATGTTGGTCGAGGTGCCGGCACCGCCCTGAATGACATCGACGACGAATGAATCGTGCAACTTGCCACCGGCAATTTCCTGGCAGGCGGCAATGATCGCATCGGCCCGGGTCTTGTCGAGCTGACCGAGTTCGCAATTGGCCATCGCTGCAGCCTGCTTGGTCAGCGCCAGTGCCCGAACCAGTTCGGCGTAGCTGCCGATGGTCTTGCCGGTGATCGGGTAATTCTCGATGGCGCGCAGGGTATGCACGCCCCAGTAGGCATTGGCCGGCACCTCGGCGTCGCCGAGCAGATCGTGTTCGAGTCGGGTGGTCATGCTGTCTCCGTTTATCGTTTTAGGCGCGCACGGCCCTTCGATTCGCCCGTTCATGCTTCGATACGCCTTGCTACGCAAGGCTACTCAGCACGAACGGACTCTATCCCACAGTGGGAAAACATCCGTTCGCCCTGAGTAGCCCACGCAGTGGGCGTATCGAAGCCTGTCCTGAGCTTGTCGAAGGGGGCTTGGTCGAGTCCAACTGTGGCTTTTAAGATGGATCAGTGATGCAGGATTTTGGCGAGGAACTGCTGCGCTCGCTCCGAACGCGGATTGGCGAAGAAGGCTTCCTTGCTGTCATCTTCGACGATGGCACCCTTGTCCATGAAAATGACCCGGTTGGCGACGCGTTTGGCAAAGCCCATTTCATGGGTCACACACATCATGGTCATGCCTTCCTGAGCCAGTTCGGTCATGACATCAAGCACTTCATTAACCATTTCCGGGTCCAGCGCCGAGGTTGGCTCGTCGAACAGCATGCAGATCGGGTCCATCGCCAGCGCACGGGCAATGGCGACGCGCTGTTGCTGACCACCGGACAACTGGCCAGGGAACTTGTCAGCCTGCGCCTTGAGGCCGACGCGATCGAGCAGCTTGAGCCCCTTATCCATCGCCTCGTCCTGAGTGCGTTTCAGTACCTTGACCTGCGCGACGGCCAGGTTTTGGGTGATGCTCATGTGCGGGAAAAGCTCGAAGTTCTGGAAGACCATGCCGACACCGGCGCGCAGCTTGGGCAGATTGGTCCTGGGGTCGCCAACCGAGATGCCGTTGACGATGATTTCGCCAGACTGGAAGGGCTCCAGGCCATTGACGCACTTGATCAGGGTCGACTTGCCCGAGCCGGAGGGGCCGCAGACGACGATGACTTCGCCCTTGCTGACGCTGGTGCTGCAATCGGTGAGGACCTGGAAGCTGCCGTAATGTTTGCTGACGTTTGCAATCTTGATCATGGGATTTCTCCTTGAGGCTGGCGCTCAGGCCGGGGAATATTTTTTCTGGAGGCGCTTCACCAGTTGCGAGGCGGAGAAGCAGATGACGAAATAGACAGCGCCGGCAAAAAGCAGCATTTCGACAAGTCGACCGTCGCGGTCACCAACCTTGTAGGCTGCACCGAAGAAGTCAGCCAGCGCCGAGACGTAGACCAGTGAAGTATCCTGGAAGAGGATGATGCCTTGGGTCAGGAGCAGCGGCACCATGTTACGGAAGGCCTGCGGCAGCACGACGAGGCGCATGGCCTGAAAGTAGGTCATGCCGAGCGCGTAGGCAGCGGAAATCTGCCCCTTCGGCACGCTCTGGATACCAGCGCGGATGATTTCCGAGTAGTAGGCCGACTCGAACAACGCGAAGCCCATCATCGCCGAACTCAGCCGCAGGTCGGCACCCGGCGGGAAGTTGAACAGGGTTTCAATGAACTTGGGCACGATCAGGAAGAACCAGAGCAGCACCATGACCAGCGGCACGGCGCGGAAAAGATTGACGTAGCCGGCGGCGAACCAGGATAACGGCTTGATCGACGAGAGCCGCATCATGGCCAGCAGGGTGCCCCAGACGATGCCGATAACCACGGCCTGCGCTGTGATTTCCAGCGAAATCTTCATGCCATCCCAAAGGAAGGGCAGGGAGCCTGGTATCGAAGACCAATCAAATTCGTAAGTCATTATTTACCTCCGATATAGCCGGGTACCGCGATGCGCTTTTCGAACTTGTGCATCAGGGACATGACGGTCACATTGATGATGATGTAGGAAATCGTCACGGCAATGAATGACTCGAAGGGCTGCGCCGTGTAATCAACCAGTTGGCGGCCCTGAGCGGCCAGTTCGAGGAGGCCGATGGTGGAGCAGACCGCGGAGTTCTTGAAGATGTTGAGGAATTCGGAAGTCAGTGGCGGCACGACCAGGCGAAAGGCCATCGGCAGCATGACATGCCGGTAGGTCTGCGGCAGCGTCAGGCCAAGCGCCAGTCCGGCATTCTTCTGGCCTCTGGGCAGCGAGTTGATGCCGGCCCGTACCTGCTCGGCAACCCGTGCGCTGGTAAACAAGCCGAGGCAAACCATTGAAGCGAGAAATTGCTGCATCACCGGATTCGACTGCTTGAAGGCATCTCCGATGGAAACGGGTAGCAACTCCGGCAGCACGAAATACCAGATGAACAGTTGCACCAGCAACGGAATATTACGGAACAGCTCGACATAAGCGCTGGCAATGCCGGCCAGTGTCTTGTTCGGCACGGTGCGCAGGACACCGACCAGCGCGCCAAGCAGCAAGGCAAGAATCCAGGCGCTCAAGGACAGTGCAATGGTCATTTTGAAGCCGGCGAACATCCAGCCCAGATAGGTGTCGTCACCGGTGGCGGACGGCTGCAGAAAGACGCCCCAGTTCCATTGATAACCCATGATTTCCTCCTCAATGTGTCGTGACCTGCCCCTCGCCCGCTGGCGGGCAAAGGGCCAGAGGAGACCTTACTCGAAAGCCTTGTCGTTTGGTGTCTTGTAAAGTTTCCTCATCTCATCAGATGCGGTTGGCCGAGGGTGATGGTGCCGGTGTCCTTGATTTTCTTGAGGGTCAGCGACTCCTCGGCCTAGGCGGGAACAACGAAGGTAGCGCTGAGGACAATGGCGAAATTAGCTGCAATGGCGATTCGGTTCATCTCATCTCCTGTGTGGGGAAAAACCAGCATTTTCAGAACAATCAGAACGAGGCGCTCGCCAGGCACCCTTACTCGCCCAAGCTTTCCATAATGAGAAATCGATCAAACATGTCATAAATATTTAATAAACGACATATATTGTTTAACGTATGCTGATCGTATGCACTGCTCTGATCACCCATTGGAGAAAGGTTGAACCCATGCTCCAGAACCTCTTGTTCTTCACGCTCAGCGGAATTTTGGCGGCCAGTTGGTTCGCGGCGCCGACCCTCCTCGCCGCCCGTAGTCGCCCGGTTCGCATCCTGCTGGTCATCGCCTTGCACATCGTCGTACTCGGCAGCATATTGCTGCTCGAAGGCGGAAGATCTCTGGCTGCGATGGCGGAGTTGAGTCTGACACTTGCGGTGATTGGCAAGTTGCTGGCGGTGAACTTCACCCAGGTGCAGTCAGCCAATTACCCCAAGCACCGTCGTTGCTACTGAAGGGGCAAGCACCCAATCAGATGCGCAAGCCGCTCTTCTTGAGGATGCGCGTCGAGAATAGTACATCGTTCGCCCGACAATTTTCACCGAGCAGGTGAGCGATCACTTCTGCCTTGGCCCGCACCTCTTCGCGTGAATTTCCATGCACCATGGCGAACAGGTTGTACGGCCAGGCCGGCAAGGCCCTTGGCCGCCGGTAGCAGTGAGTGACAAATTCCAGGCCACCCACCTGGGCGCCCAGCGCATCGACCCGTTCGTCCGGCACATCCCAGACCGTCATGCCGTTGGCCGTCCAGCCGATGGCGTAGTGATTCGGCACGGCGCCGATGCGGCGGATGATGCCGGTGTCGAGCAGCTTCTGCAGTCGGCGCATGACCTCTTCGGCCGACCAGCCAAGCTGCCCGGCCAGCGCATGGTAAGGACGGGCGACCAGCGGCAGGCCATCCTGGGTGGCAACTATCAGCGCACGGTCGAGGTCATCGATCATTGCCGCACCGCCAGCTTCATTTCGACGAAATATTCGCGTTCCTTCGGGAAGGCATGCACCGGCAGTCCGGTATCGCTCTCGATGCGGGCGATTGCCTCGGCAATGCCGCCCGGCGTTTCGGTTGCCAGCACGAACCACATGTTGAGTGCGTGTTCGCGCCGGTAGTTGTGAGCCACCTGCGGCAGCGCATTGACCTGCGCCGTCACCGCCTCGTAGCGCGCCTCCGGCACGGCTATTGCGGCCAGCACGAAAGCGCCGCCCATGCGCTCGATCTGGTACATCGGGCCAAAGCGGGTCAGCACCTTGTCGGCGAGCAGGCGTTCCAGCCGTTGCAGCAAGTCATCTTCGACGATGCCAAGCTGGCCGGCCACTTCGGCGTATGGGCTGGCGCAGATCGGAAAGCCGCCCTGCCATTGATCGATGATTTGCCGGTCGACCGCATCCAGCTCAGGCATAGCGGGCACCGTTCTGTTTGTAGCGGGTCAGCGAGAAGAGCACATCGTGGGCGCAATCGTTCAGGCCGTGGCGCTGGCGCAGGCCGGCAATGACTTCCTCGACTTCGGCCCGTTCACGGCCGTGGATCATGCAGAACAGGTTGTACGGCCAGTCCGGCAGGCGGCGTGGCCGGCGGTAGCACAAGGTCACGGCCGGCTCTTCGGCAAGCGCCCGGCCGAGTTCGCTGACCTGCGCATCCGGGATGTCATGGACCAGCATGGCGTTGGCGGTATAGCCCAGTTCGCGATGGCGAACGACGACGCCGAAGCGCTTGATCGCGCCCTCTTCCAGCCAGCGACCGATCCGGCCGAGCACCTCCGACTCCGAAGCACCGATGCGCTCGGCGATCAGCGCAAAGGGCCGGATGAACAGCGGCAAACCTTCCTGCAGCACCGACACCAGACGCCGTTCGGCTTCGCCAATCGGCGCTTCCGGTCGCACAGTCTGAACTGCCGCAACGCGCTTCGGCTTTTCACCCTGCATGCAGAAACCGAGATCGATGTGGAATTCCTCGACCAGCGGCAGTGCCATCAAGGCATGGCCGGCCGCCTTTTCGATCGCCCCCAGCGTCGCCTGCAAACGGCCCTCGCTGGCGGCGGTGACGACGAACCACAGGTTGTAGCGGTGTTCGCGCTCGTAGTTGTGATTTACCTCGGGGAAGCGGTTGACCGCAGCAGCCACGGCACCCAGCGATTCCGGCGCCACGGCCATCGCTGCCAGCGTCGAGGCACCGATGCGCTTGGGCGCGAAGACGGCGCCAACCCGGGAAATTTTACCTTCGCGGCGCAGCTTTTCCAGGCTGCTCAGCACGGCTTTCTCGGCCACGCCGAGGCGCGCCGCCAACTCGGCAAAGGGCGCCGGGCAAAGCGGAAAATCTCGCTGAAATTCGTTGAGCAGGCGGAATTCGAAGGACTCGGTCATCAGAAGCCAATACGCGCAGCACGCGAGGTGAAGAAGATTCCCGAAGGATTATCCACCGGAATTTCGCCCAGCCGGGCAAAGCTGGCGGTGTTGTAGATCAGCACCTTGTGGTCGTCACGGGCCGAGAGCCAGACGTTTTCACCGCGCGGCGCGAATTCCATGTGGAGGATGCCCTTGCCCGGCTCGAAGGCATGAACCACCTTGCCGGCCAGCGTGTCGATGACATCCATCTTGCCGTTGTCCGGAAAGGCGAAATTGACCCAGACCTGCCGACCATCGGGCCGCGCCATGACAAAGACCGGCTGACCTCGAACCGCAATCCGGCCGACTTCCTTCCATGTCGCGACATCGACCACTAGCACTTCATGCCGGCCAATTGCCGGCAGGTAGGCCTTGCCCTGGGCGACTGACCAGCCGCGCAGGTGCGGCATCTTGAAGACCGGCAGCTTTTCCTGACCACGACCATAGTTTTCGAGAATCTTGCGCGAGCCCTTTTCCGGCTGCCAGAGATCAAGCAGCGCGACGCCATCCTCGCCGAACAGGCCGGCCAGATAATAGCGACCGTCCGGCGTCACCAGGCCGTCGTAGGGCTGCAGCCCGGCCGGGTAACGCTGCGTGGTCGGCTTTTTCGGACTGCTGAAATCGCTCACCCAGATTTCGCCACCATCGAACAGCGCGTAGGCGAACCTGTTGCCTGAAATATCAGCCAGTCCGACCACTTTGGAGAGCTTGCCCGGTGCGTATTCGGCCGGGACTTCGGAGAGCAGCTCCAGCGTCTGGGCGTCGAAAGCCTTGATGCCACCCGGCGTGTAGTTCTGGGCGACAACGATGCGACCATCCTGCGAGATCGAGCCGCCGATGGCGTTGCCGGACTGCATCACCCGTTTGACGATCTTGGCTTCCAGCAGATCAATCTTGGTCAGCCCGCCATCACGGCCGAAGATGAAGGCGTAGCGGCCATCCCGCGAATAGACGGCGGACGCATGCGAGAGATCGCCCAGCCCTTCGATCCGGGCGTAGGCCTGGCGCGAGCTGGTATTGACCAGTGTCACATGACCGCTGGCGCGCTCGATGACCAGCCCGAGATCGCCGGTACCGCGCAGTTGCGGGGTGGCACAGGCATTCAATAGCAAGACCAGCAAACAACTCAGGAGCAGGCGCATTCGATTCTCACTTTGGGAATTCGGTCATCAATTTTTCGACTATCCACGTCGCCTCGGCTTCCGACAGGAACTGCTTCCATGGTGGCATCGGCGTCCCGGGGCGACCGTAAACAATGGTGGCCACCAGGCCCTCGGCCGGCTTTTCGTGCAGGTTGGCCGGCAACAGCGCCGGGCCGAGGCCGCCCTGCAAAGTCATGCCATGGCAGGAACCGCAGTCCTGGCGAACCAGCCGAACCAGTTCATTTTTTCGTGCCGCATCGGGTTCAGCGGCGAGCGCTGGCCCGGCACACCCTAATGCTGCGGTGGACAGGCAAAAAAGGGCAAAAACCAGCCTACTCGACAACGATCAACCCCTTCATTTCCGGGTGCGGGCCGCAATGGTAGTGGTAGCGACCAGGTTTATCGAACCGCCGCTGCCAGTTTTCAGCGGGAAACATCCGCTCCGACTCGAGACCGCCTTCAGCCGGAAACAACACCGAGTGACTGGTCCGCTTCTCGCGGTTAACCCAGCGCACCGACTCCCCGGCACGAATGCTCACTGCCGGCGGAATAAATTTATAGCCTTCAATCACAATTTCAGTCGTGCCTTGTGCCAGTGCAGAAAAAGAAAGGAGCGCCAGCCAGGCCGGCGCACCTCTCGGCAATTGCCATCCGGCATTCAGCATGAGTCCGGATGGCAAGATGAATTACTGCTTTGCTGCCTTGATGTCGCCATCCGCACCCAGACCGATGGTGTGGTTGAAGGAAACGTGATGGAAGCGACCACCGGAATTGTCAGCATGGATTGCGACACCGAAGGTCACTGCCTTGCCTGCAGCCAGCGTCACACCACCGGCCAGCTTGCGAGTAAAGGTCACCGTATAAGTATCACCGGCCTTGGCGCCTTCCGCCGTCACGCCAGCCTTGCCGCCTTCCATGTTGCGCTTGTCGGTGACCGAACCATCAACCACCTTGCCGCTGCTCTTCCATTGCATCAGGTCCATGACGCCCGGCGTCGCGTACTTGGTCTTTTTGTCATCAGCACCCGGCATGGTGCGGGCATCCTTGTGGCAAGCCGCCCAGCAACCGACCTGATCAGCCATCGGCACCTTGTCGTTCGGGAACATGATGGTCGCCTTGACCTCGTTTTCCTTGTCCGACTTGTCGAAACCACCGGCCGGCGCCTTGAAGGTCAAACGAACATACAGATTGGTCGCATCATAGGCAGCCTGGACACCGACCGGGTAGGTCATCGCTTTCGGCGCGCCCTTGGGTTCCATTTCCTTGCTGGCCATACGCTTCAGGTCAATGCTTAGTTTGCCGTCTTCAATATGGCAACCGGAACAGCTTTCGCCTTTCTTCAGGCCGCTGGCACCGCTGTGGTCGCCCTTGCCATTGACCCAGTCAATGGGTGCTGCGCCCGGATGGAAGACGTGGATGTCTTTCTTGGGTGCCTTGCTCCAGTCAGGCGCCGCCACTGCCGCCGATGTACCAAGCGCCATGAAGGCGCCGGTGACGACGAGGGAAATGATTTTTTTATTCACGTTGTAACTCCTTGGTGATGGCAGACGGGGGCTTTCGCCCCCGTTGTCTTAACTGATCTGCGATTGCATCCGGAGATCAGTAGATGTCGTGCTGGGTGTTATAGACGTTGAACTTGCCGGTCGGGGTGATCATCTTCGGATCGGTAATCACCTTCTTGACGGTCAAAGTTGCATCGTCATACACCACGATGGCGGACTGGTCAGCCTTACCACCCCACAGGGAGATCCAGACTTCCTTACCGTCAGCGCTGTACTCAGGATGCACGGCACGCTTGGTAGCCTTGACTTCCGGCATGCCGGAATCCTTGGCCACGTTGATCACGCGCTTCGGCTTGGAGAGATCAGCCATATCCCAGACAGAGACGGATTCAGCCAGGGTCTTGTCAGAGTTCTGAGCCGAGTCAGCCCACAGGTGCCTGGACTTCGGATGGGTCTTGACGAACAGGTTGCCCGGTACGTGTTTGACTTCCTGAACGACCTTCCAGTTGTACTCCTTGAACTTGGCATCCGACTTCTTCTCGGAAGGCGTGCTGATCAGGGTTACAACATCGGCACCAAGGTGACCGGTTGCCCAAACTGGACCGAACTTCGGATGGGTGAAGTTGGCGCCACGACCCGGGTGCGGGATCTTGGCGACATCGACCAGCGCAGCCAGCTTGCCGGTCTTGGTGTCGACCGCGGCAATCTTGTTGGAGGCGTTGGCCGCCACCAGGAAGTAGCGCTTGGAAGCATCCCAGCCGCCGTCATGCAGGAACTTGGCGGAACCGATAGTGGTTGTCTTCAGGTTTTCAATATCGGAGTAATCAACCAGCAGGATCTGGCCGGTTTCCTTGATATTGACGACCCATTCCGGCTTGATGAAGGAAGATACGATAGAAGCGACGCGCGGTTCCGGATGGTATTCGCCATCAACGGTCACGCCCCGAGTGGAAATAACCTTGAGCGGCTTCAGTGTGTCGCCATCCATGATGGTGTATTGCGGCGGCCAGTAACCACCGGCAATCGCGTATTTATCTTCAAAGCCCTTGAACTTGGAGGTATCAATCGAGCGTGCATCGAAGGCGATCTTGACTTCAGCCACCACAGCCGGTTTTTCCATCCAGAGGTCGATCAACGACACGCGACCATCACGGCCGATCACGTATACATAACGGCCAGAAGCGGAGAGACGGGAAATGTGAACCGCGTAGCCGGTCTTGACGATACTGACGATATTTTTCGTATCGCCGTCGATCAACGCCACTTCACCAGTATCACGCAGGGTGACCGAGAAGAAGTTCTTCAGGTTGTACTTGCTCATCTGCTTGGTCGGCCTATCCTTGACCGGCACGATGACTTTCCAGGAATCCAGCTGATCCTTGAGACTGAACTCAGGCGGCACATCCGGCGTGTTCTGGATGTACTTCGATATCACGGAAATCTCTTCCTTGGTCAGAATGTCGTCAAAGTTGACCATGCCGCCATCGGTACCGTAACCGATGATCTTTTCCAGACGGTTCTGGCCCAGCTTCAGCGTACCGCCTTCGGTGACGTTGCCGTCCTTGTCCTTCTTCGACCAGTGCGGCTCAAGATTCTTGCCGGTGGCGCCCTTGCGCAGTACACCGTGACAGCCGGCACAACGCTCGAAGTAAATCTTCTTGGCCTGCTCCTTCTCGGCGGCCGTCATCTCGGGTCCCTTGGCAGTTTCCTGAGCAAAGGCAGAACCCATGGACATCGCCATGGCAGACAGAGCAAGTATCCCCACTACGCTTCTTTTCATATTCCCTCTCCTAGAACGAAATTAAACGCGTCCGACCCCTACGCGGCTTGTGCAAGGTTGAACCACCATCCGCCCCACATCTTTGACTCCAATCAATTTTTTCGAAATGATAATCCCTTAATATTCATATGGTTATAGTTACTTATGAGTACAACACTAGTACTTTGTGAGTAGTCCACTCAATTCGTCATCCAAAGCTATTGGCAGGTGCCAGTTCCCGCATTAGGATGGCCGCCCAAAGGCAGGGGAAACACATGAATGAAAAGAAACTTGAAGGCGGCAAGGTCTGGCTGGTCGGTGCCGGCCCGGGCGATCCGGAACTACTTACCGTCAAGGCAGCCCGCCTGATTTCACTGGCGGATGCACTGGTTTATGACCATCTGGTCGGCGATGGCATCATCGATCTCGCCCGCCCCGACGCCCGCCGTATCTACGCTGGCAAGGAAGCCTCGAAACACACCCTGCCGCAGGATTCGATCAATCAATTGCTGGTCGATCTCGCCCGCGAAGGGCTATCCGTTGTCCGCCTGAAAGGTGGCGATCCTTTCATCTTCGGCCGTGGCGGCGAAGAACTGGAAACCCTGGCCATCTCGGGCATTCCCTTCGAAGTCGTGCCCGGCGTCACCGCCGCCGCCGGCTGTGCTGCCTACGCCGGTTTTCCGCTGACCCATCGTGACCACGCCCAGTCGCTGACCTTCGTTACCGGCCACCTCAAGGATGGCACCGTCAACCTCGACTGGCCCTCACTGGCCCGCCCCTGCCAAACGGTAGTCTTCTACATGGGCATCGGCGCCGCCGAAGAAATCTGCCGCCAGATGATCAATCATGGCCTGCCCTCGCTGACGCCGGCCGCCGTCGTCCGCAACGGCAGCCTGCCGAGCCAGCAGACTTTGCTCGCCACCCTTGGTACACTGCCACACCGCATCGCCGAATCGGGCATCAAGCCACCGGCACTTATCGTCGTCGGCAGCGTCGTCAGCCTGCACGAAAAACTCAACTGGTTCGAAAAGACATGAAATATTTCTGGCTGCTCGCCGCCCTGTTCGCCACTCAGGCCCACGCCTACACCGGCGACGAAATGCGCGGCGACTGCCTGGCGGCCGAAGATTTTTACGCCCTGAAAAAGAACAGCGACCCCTTCCAGTCGATCCGCAGCGCCCGCTGCATTGCCTACGTTGCCGGCTTTGCCGATGGCTATGCCGTCAGCGACTACCTGGCCGAAAAGGTCGGCGTGAAACTGAACGCCTTCTGCCTGCCCAACGAAAGCGATCTGTCGCCCCGCCTGGTTCGCTCCGTCCTCGCCCACCTTGACCGCACCCCACCCAACTCAACGCTCAGCACGGCCATGCTGGTCGCCAGCGCGCTGGCAAAATCCTTCCCCTGCGCTGAGACGCTTGAACCGAAGAAGTGATTCATGGATAATCCGGCCTCCGAATGCCCCGGTGGCGGAATCGGTAGACGCAGCGGATTCAAAATCCGCCGCCGAAAGGTGTGCCGGTTCGAGTCCGGCCCGGGGCACCAATAATTACAAAACGGCCTTCCCTGTGGAAGGCCGTTTTGTTTCCATGTGGAACTATGCCCATGTCGTTGACTGTTGACGACTTCGACTTTCCCCTCCCCCCCGAACTGATTGCCCAGCACCCTGCGACCGAACGCGGTGGCAGCCGGTTGTTGCACGTCTGCGGTGGACAGCGTTTTGACCGAAAATTTGCCGATCTGCCGACGCTGCTCAAGGCTGGCGACTTGTTGGTCTTCAACGACACCCGCGTCATCAAGGCGCGGTTTTTCGGGGTCAAGGACAGTGGCGGCCGGGTAGAGATCATGCTCGAACGCATTATCGACGCCACCCACGCCATCTGCCAGATTCGGGCCAGCAAGGCACCGAAGCCGGGCTGCATTCTGAAACTGGCGGACGCCTTCAGCGTCAGGATGACTGGCCGGGCTGGCACCGATGGTGATTTCTTTGCGCTGGAGCTGGTCGACCGCAGCGACTTCTGGGAAGTCTCGGAGCAGTATGGCAAGTTGCCGTTGCCGCCCTATATCGAGCACCCGGCCGAAGACGCCGACGAAGCGCGCTATCAGACGGTCTATGCCCGCGAACCGGGCGCCGTTGCCGCCCCCACGGCCGGCCTGCATTTCGACGAAGCCATGCTGGACACGCTGCGGGCACAGGGCATCAATACTGCCTTCCTGACCCTGCATGTCGGCGCCGGCACCTACCGGCCAATGCGCGTCGAGAAGATCGCCGATCACCGCATGCACAGCGAGCGTTTCGAGATTCTGCCAGCCACCGCCGAGGCCATTGCCGCCACCCGTGCCGGCGGCGGCCGGGTCATCGCCGTCGGCACGACCAGCCTGCGCGCCCTTGAATCCGCTGGCAACGAAGACGGCACGGTGCGCGTTGGCGCAGCCGAAACCGACATTTTCATCACCCCCGGCTACCGCTTCAAGGTCGTCGACAGGCTGATCACCAACTTCCATCTGCCGAAATCAACGCTGCTCATGCTCGTTTCCGCTTTTGCCGGCTACGACAACATCCGAACCGCCTACGCCCACGCCGTGGCCGAGCGCTACCGCTTCTTCAGCTATGGCGATGCGATGTTTTTGGAAAAGTAAAAACCAACAAATATGTCGGGTTTTTTTACACCCGGCGTTGTCACGCAGAAAGTCTTATCAAAAAAACCATATAAATCAGAACACAAAAATCAAACGCAGAGATGGTTCAATTTTTGCTTGAAAAAAGTTCAACTTTTTAAAGGGCTCTTCCATGAAAACGTCCATCAAGAACATCGGCGCTGCACTTGCCGCGCTTTCCCTGTCGGCTGCCGCTCAAGCAGTAACGGTTGACTTCAATTCAATCAGCGGATTTCAAAGTGTAGGGCCAGTCTATGTCGAGTCTGGCTTCCAGTTTGCCAATAGTGGCGGGCGCACCGATGACCTGTTTTCATGGGGCCAAGGAAGTGTCTATAACGCCAACCCTCTGGGCAACACCCTGAACCACAATTACGGCGGAACCACGACCACGCTTAGCCGCGTCGGCGGCGGCACCTTTACCTTTAACTCCATCGACTTGGCCGATGTGTACAACTACGCAAATGGAGGCGACGTTCGCTTCCTCTTCACCACAAGCGGGGGTTCAAGCAGCCAGACGGTTTCACTAGACCAACTGGTGGGCCTTGAAACTTTCTCATTCAACATTTCAAACCTGCTCAGTGTCGCCTGGACCCCACTGACCACCAATGGTCAGTGGCTGCAACTGGATAATGTAAACGTGGACAATGGCACTTCAAACGTACCGGAACCTGCCAGTCTTGCACTGTTCGGGTTGGCTTTGGCTGGTTTGGCCTCGTCACGCCGCAAAAGCAAGTAAGCCAAGGCAATTTGCCTCAAGCAACCCGCCCATGTGGCGGGTTTTTTATTGCCTCGAAATTTTGAGCAGATAGAATGCCGCCCTTGACCGAATAATTCGGACCTTGGAGCACACCTTGAAACCAAGGAAATCCGGACATTACCCACCAGCAAAGCCCCTGCATGCAATTTGAACTCCTCACAACCGACGGCGCCGCCCGTCGCGGCACGCTGACGCTGGCCCACGGCCAGATCCAGACGCCCGTCTTCATGCCGGTCGGCACCTACGGCACGGTGAAGGCGATGACGCCAGCTTCGCTGCACGACATCGGCGCCCAGATCTGTCTCGGCAACACTTTTCACCTGTGGCTGCGGCCGGGGCTGGAGGTCATCGCCGCCCACAAAGGTCTGCATGACTTCATGAACTGGCAGAAGCCGATCCTGACCGACTCAGGCGGCTTCCAGGTTTTTTCGCTCGGCGCCATGCGCAAGATCACCGAGGAAGGCGTCAAGTTCAGCTCGCCGCACGACGGCGCCAAGCTTTTCCTGACGCCGGAAATCTCGATGCAGATTCAGAAAGTCCTGAACTCCGATATCGTCATGATCTTCGACGAATGCACGCCCTATCCGGCATCGCATGACGAAGCCGCGAAGTCGATGCGCCTGTCGATGCGCTGGGCACAGCGTTCGCGTGACGAACACAACAAGCTGGAAAACGGCAACGCGCTGTTCGGCATCGTCCAGGGCGGCATGCACGAAGATTTGCGCAGCGAATCTCTGGCCGGCCTCGACGATATCGGTTTCGACGGTATGGCGATCGGCGGCCTGTCGGTCGGCGAACCGAAGGAAGAGATGGTGCGCATCCTCGCCCATACCGCACCTCGCATGCCAACGCATAAACCACGCTACCTGATGGGCGTCGGCACGCCGGAAGACCTGGTGCATTCGGTGCAGGCCGGCATCGACATGTTTGATTGCGTGATGCCGACCCGCAATGCCCGCAACGGCCACCTGTTCACGCGCTTCGGCGACGTCAAGATCAAGAATGCGCGGCACAAGACGGATACCGGCCCGCTCGATCCTTCCTGCAACTGTTACACCTGCACCCAGTTCACCCGGGGCTACCTGCACCACCTGTTCCGCAATGGCGAGATACTTGGCAGCATGCTCAACACCATCCACAACCTGCATTTCTACCAGGTCATCATGGCCGAAATGCGTGCCGCCATTGAAGCCGGCAGCCTGAATGACTGGGCAACCGCCTTTGCCCGGGACCGATCTTCAGCCCAATGATAGAATCCGTGTTTTGTTTTTTCAGCTTCCAGGAGTTTTTCCAATGATTAGTCTTGCCCACGCCCAAACAGCCGGTGCTGCCGACCCGACCGGCGGCTTCATGCAATTGCTGCCGATGATCCTGATGTTCGTCGTACTGTGGTTTCTGATGATTCGCCCACAAATGAAGAAGGCCAAGGAACACAAGGCACTGATCGCCGCCATCGCCAAAGGCGATGAAGTCGTTACCCAGGGCGGAATGGTTGGCAAGGTCGCCAAGATCGGCGATAGCTACGTCACCCTGGAAATTGCCACCGATACTGAAATCGTCGTGCAAAAGCCGGCAGTTATCATGGTTCTGCCCAAGGGCACGCTGAAGTCGCTGTAATCACCCCAAAAGGGCGGCCGCTGGCCGCCTTTTTCGCTTTAAAGCCACTATGAATCGCTACCCTCTCTGGAAGTACATCACCGTTGCCATCGCGCTGGTGTTGGGCTTCGTCTACACCCTGCCCAATTTCTTCGGTGAATCGCCGGCGGTACAGGTTTCCAGTGCCAAGGCCACGATCAAGGTCGACGCCAAGGCCCAGGCCCGCGTCGAAGAAGCCATGAAGGCTGCCAGCATCGTCCATGACGGCATCCAGCTCGACACGGTTGGGGTCAAGGTCCGCCTCAAGGATACCGACACCCAGTTGAAGGCCAAGGATGTTCTGGAAAAGACTTTCAATCCGGATGCCACCGACCCGCAATACGTTGTCGCCCTCAACCTGCTGACGGCTTCGCCTACCTGGCTGACTTCGCTGCACGCGCTGCCGATGTACCTTGGCCTCGACCTGCGCGGTGGCGTGCACTTCCTGCTTCAGGTAGACATGAAGGGCGCGCTGACCAAGCGCCTTGATTCCACTTCCGGCGACCTGCGCACCATCATGCGCGACAAGAATCTGCGCCATAGCGGCATCAATCGCGAAGGCGACCGCCTGATCATCAACTTCCGCGAACTGGAAACCCGCAGCAAGGCGAAGAACGCCATTGCCGACAGCCAGCCAGACCTGCTCATTACCGAACAAGGCGAAGGCACCGAACTGAAGCTGGTCGCCACGCTGAAGCCGGAGGCGCAGAAGAAGATCGGCGAATTCGCGCTGAAGCAGAACATCACGACCTTGCACAACCGGATCAACGAACTTGGCGTTGCCGAGCCGGTCATCCAGCAGCAAGGCTCCGACCGCATCGTCGTCCAGTTGCCCGGCGTGCAGGACACGGCCAAGGCCAAGGACATTCTCGGCCGCACCGCGACCCTCGAAATCCGCATGGTCGATGACTCTCCGGGTGCGCTGGAAGCTGCCCTGGCCGGCTCACTGCCATTTGGCACCGAGATTTACAGTGAGCGTGGCGGCCAGCCATTGCTGGTCAAGAAGCAGGTGGTACTGACCGGCGACCGTCTGACCGATGCCCAGCCCGGCTTCGACAACCAGACGCAGGAGCCGGCGGTTCACCTGACGCTTGACTCGGCTGGCGCCCGCATCTTCAAGGATGTGACCCGCGAAAACGTCAACAAGCGGATGGCCATCCTGCTGATTGAAAAGGGCAAGGGCGAAGTCGTTACGGCACCGGTCATTCGCACCGAAATCGCAGGTGGCCGCGTGCAGATTTCCGGCCGCATGACAACCACGGAAGCCAACGACACCGCGCTATTACTGCGCGCCGGTTCCCTGGCCGCGCCGATGGACATCATCGAAGAACGTACCATCGGCCCATCGCTTGGTGCAGACAACATCAAGAAGGGCTTCCAGTCCACGATGTGGGGCTTCGTCGCGATCGCCGTCTTCATGATCATCTACTACCAGATTTTTGGTGTGGTTTCAGTGATTGCGCTGGCTTCCAACCTGCTCTTTCTGGTTGCCCTGCTCTCGCTGCTGCAGGCCACGCTGACGCTACCCGGCATCGCAGCCATCGCACTGACGCTGGGCATGGCGATCGACGCCAACGTGCTGATCAACGAGCGCATCCGCGAGGAACTGCGCGCCGGCATGCCACCGCAGGCAGCGATCTCGGAAGGTTACGAGCGCGCTTTCGGGACCATTCTCGACTCCAATATCACGACCCTGATCGCCGGCTTGGCGCTGCTGATTTTCGGCTCCGGCCCGATTCGCGGCTTTGCCGTGGTGCACTGCCTCGGCATCCTGACCTCGATCTTTTCGTCGGTGGTGGTCTCGCGCGCCCTGATCAACCTGATCTACGGCCGCCAGAAGAAGCTGACCTCGGTGGCCATCGGCCAGATATGGAAACCGGGCACTGCTGCGGTCAACGGTCAGAAATAAGGAAAATCGACCATGGAATTCTTCCGCATCAAAAAAGACATCCCCTTCATGCGCCATGCGCTGAAGTTCAACATCATTTCGCTGGTGACTTTCCTACTGGCCGTAGTGTTCCTCTTCAGCAAAGGCCTGCACCTGTCGGTCGAATTCACTGGCGGCACATTGATCGAGGTGGCCTACACCCAGTCCGCCGACCTTGAAAAGATCCGTGGCTCGCTCGGCAAATCCGGCTTCACCGATTACTCGGTGCAGAACTTCGGCTCATCGAAGGACGTGATGATTCGCCTGCCGCTGAAGAGCGACCAAAACACCGCCCAGCTTGGCGAAGCGGTGATGAAGTCACTGGAAGCCGAGGCTCCAGGCGCGCAATTGCGCCGCGTTGAATTTGTCGGCCCGCAGGTCGGCAAGGAACTCGCCGAGAACGGTGCAATGGCCCTGCTGCTAGTCATCATCGGCATCGTCATCTACCTGGCCTTCCGTTTCGAATGGCGCTTCTCGGTCTCGGCCATCATCGCCAACCTGCACGACGTGATCATCATTCTCGGATTCTTCGCCTTCTTCCAGTGGGAGTTCTCGCTCTCGGTACTGGCAGCGGTGCTGGCCGTGCTCGGCTACTCGGTCAATGAATCCGTCGTCGTCTTCGACCGGGTGCGTGAAACCTTCAAAAAGTCCCGCGGCCTGACCACGCCGGAAGTACTCGACCACGCCATCACCAGCACGATCAGCCGGACCATCATCACCCACGGCTCCACGCAGTTGATGGTGCTCTCGATGTTGATCTTCGGCGGCGAAACCTTGTACTACTTCTCGCTGGCCCTGACCATCGGCATTCTCTTCGGCATCTACTCCTCGGTGCTGGTCGCCAGCCCGCTGGTCATGTGGCTGGGCGTCTCCCGCGAACAGTTCGCCAAGACCAAGAAGGTCATCGAAGGCGCCAACGAGGAAGGTGCCGTCGTTTAGAGATCGTTAGGGTCAACGGCAAAAAGCCACCGGTTTCGGTGGCTTTTTCATTGCTGCTTACCAGTTCGGCGTTTCGGCTGCAGGCGGCGGAGGTGGCGGCTCTGGCAGCCAAGCGCCACTTGCCCCGTAAGCGGCACAGCAGCCGATCAGCAGCGCCGCAATGAAGGCCACGAGGCCGCCGCCTTTGGCTGACTCGCCATGGGCCGTTTCCTTCCAACCGGTCACCATCGGCTTGACCAGATTCTCCTTTTTCACATGGGCATAGAAGGCAATCGCCGCCAGATGCAGACCAATCAAAACGAAAAGCAGATTGGAGGCGAGATGATGCAGGCCGGTCAGACGATTACTCAGGTCCCTGCTGATCAAATCGGCCAGCGGACCGACAAAGGCGATGTCGTCATTTGAAAAAAGGCCGGTAAGCACCTGCAGTGCAACGAGGCCGAGCAAGCCAAACACGGAGAACGCGCCGAGCGGATTATGCCCGTGGCCCTTCCATTCCCCTTTGAGATAGGCTCGCACTTTGGCCGGCGTCGGAAAAAACTGGGCGAAACGGGCATAGGTCGAACCGAACAGCCCCCAGGCCAGGCGAAAGGCCACCAGCCCGACGATCAGCAGACCGATCCGGCCATGCCACTCCATCAGGTTGCCACCCAGCTGACCGCTGATGATTGAAGCCACTACGCAGAGAACAAGCCCCCAGTGAAACAGGCGAGTAGGCAAATCCCAGAGGCGAATCCGTTTGCTGCTCATGATTTTCCTTGTTGATGGCTAAAGAACAACAGGCGCCCGTAGGCGCCTGCGGTATTCAGAAACTGGCAGATTATTTCTTGATCTTGAAATCGTCGTGGCAGCCCTTGCAGGAAGCACCCAGCTTGCCGAATTGCTCCTTGGCGGCAGCGGCATCACCGGATGCAGCAACCTTGGCCATTTCGTTGGCTTCCTTGACGAAAGCACCAGCAACCTTGCCGACACCTTCCTTGTTCGTGAACAGCTCTGGCTTGACGCGGGTTTCTTCCCAGCCCGTACCCTTGTCGGTACCCGGCAGGTATAGGGCACCCATGCCGGAATTGGCGATGGCCTGGATGGCGTTGGCGGCCTTGATCACTTCATCCTTGTTGTAGGTGCCTTCGACGTTCATCTTGATGCGACCCATGTTCCAGGCCATGAAGGTGTAACCCGACTGGCGGAACTTGATGGCATCTTCCGGCTTGACCTGGGCGGCGGCGGTGCCGGTCAGGGTGATGGCGATCAGGGCGAGCAAAAGTTTTGACTTCATGGGTTTTCTCCGTTGTTGGTGAGGAAAGGCAGGCTTGCCTGAGGTATACGGTGGAAGGTTCGAGTTTATTCCAGGAAAATTATAGCTTCAGGATATGACAACTCAGTCATTTTTCATCCGGAATTTTTTACCCCGTCAAAAGCCCTCGTCAGGCAGCAAAGACGTGCTTGACGCGCAAGGCCGGCTGGCCGGCTTCAATCGCAATCAGGCGGTCGATATTTGGGTGCTTGCCGGCATGCAGGCGGGCATCCTCGGTGTGTTCAGCGAATATTTCCAGGCCTTTTTTGGCGGCTTCGGCGTTGATCGAGCCGTAGGTCTGGGCCAGATGGTTATACACCGACAGCGATCCCTGGCTGCCCGGCTTGTTTTCAATCGTGGCGACAATGGTTTCATCCTTGTCGAGCAGGTTGACCGCAGCAAGGTGCGAAATTCCCGGCAGTTTCTTCAGATTTTCAGCAAAAGACATTTATTTCCAGTTCCGTTTGGCTTTGACCAGACCAATGATCAGGCCGGTAGTGAAAGTGGCGATCGGCACGGCAAAGACAATCGCCTTGATGCCGCGCTCGGCACCAAAATGATAGAGCAGCCACAACATCGGCAGCAGGCCAAGAAACAGCCCGATCAAGCCACCACGTATGCCACCACGGATCAACTCCTGATCCGTGGTCTTGCCGTCACCCGTGCAATGCGGGCAGTAGATGGCATCGGCCGGCACTTCCTGCTGGCACTTGCTGCACTTCATGGCGTCAAATCCGCTTGGCCAGTTCAGCGGCCTTGCCGGTATAGGTCCACGGCGTCAATTGCAGCAGTTCGGCCTTGGCCGCATCCGGAATTTCCAGCGTCGAGACAAAAGCCTGCATGCCTTCGCGGGAAACGCGGGTGCCACGGGTCAGTTCCTTGAGCTTTTCGTAGGCGTTCGGCACGGCGTAGCGGCGCATCACGGTCTGGATCGGTTCGGCCAGCAGTTCCCAGTTGGCGTCGAGATCGGCCTTCATGGTGTCGGCATTGACTTCCAGCTTGCTCATGCCCTTCAGCAGCGAATCATAGGCGAGCAGCGAATAACCGAGGCCGACGCCCATGTTGCGGAGCACGGTGGAGTCGGTCAGGTCACGCTGCCAGCGCGAAATCGGCAGCTTTTCGGCGAGGTGCTTGAGGACGGCATTGGCCAGACCGAGGTTGCCTTCGGAATTCTCGAAGTCGATCGGATTCACCTTGTGCGGCATGGTCGAGGAACCGATTTCGCCGGCCTTGACCTTCTGCTTGAAGAATCCGAGGGAGATGTAACCCCAGACGTCACGGTCGAAATCGATCAGGATGCTGTTGGCGCGGGCGAAAGCATCGAACAACTCGGCCAGCGCATCGTGCGGCTCGATCTGGATGGTGTAGGGGTTGAAAGTCAGGCCGAGCGATTCGACGAAACGCTTGGCGAAGCCTTCCCAGTCGTAACCGGGGTAAGCGCAGAGGTGAGCGTTGTAGTTACCGACGGCACCGTTGATCTTGCCGAGCAGTTCGACGGCAGCGATGCGGGCGCGGGCGCGCTCCAGACGATAGGCGACGTTGGCCATTTCCTTGCCAAGCGTCGTCGGCGTCGCCGGCTGGCCGTGGGTGCGGCTCATCATCGGCACTTCGGCGTTGACGTGGGCCAGTTCTTTCAAGCGAGCGAGCAGCTTGTCGATCATCGGCAGCATGGCCTGTTCACGGGCGCCCTTGCACATCAGCGCATGCGACAGGTTGTTGATGTCTTCGGAGGTGCAGGCGAAGTGGATGAACTCGCCAACCTTGACCACCTCGGCATTGCCCTTGGTGTTTTTCTTGATCCAGTATTCCAGCGCCTTGACGTCGTGATTGGTCACCGCTTCTTCAGCCTTGACCTCGGCCGCCTGTTCCACCGTGAAGTTGGCGACCAGCGCATCCAGCTCGACCACGGTCGACGGCGAAAAAGCCGGGATTTCCGCGAAATGCGGTTCGGCAGCCAACGCCTTCAGCCATTCGATTTCGACCAGCAAGCGGGCGCGAATCAGGCCAAATTCGGAAAAATGCTCGCGCAGGGCGTCAACTTTGCCGGCGTAGCGGCCATCGAGCGGGGAAAGGGCAGTCAAGGGATTGAAGATCATGGAATCATCCTTTTCGGTAAGCCCATAATTTTACCCGCCCAACGAAGCGCTGTGCCATACGCTATAATCGGGGTCCCCAAATCAGAGAGCACGCGATGAAGCTGATCGGCTCCCATACCAGCCCGTTCGTACGAAAAGTGCGTATCGTGCTGGCCGAAAAAAAGATCGAATACGATTTCGTGATTGATTCCCCCTGGCTGGAAGACAGCAAGGTGCCCAACATCAACCCGCTCGGGAAAATTCCCGTGCTGGTGCTGGATGACGACACCCCGTTGTTTGACTCCCGGGTCATCGTCGAATATATCGACAACGTCACTCCCAACAGCAAACTTTTCCCGGCCCCGAACCGCGAACGCACCGAGGTCAAGCGCTGGGAAGCGCTGGCCGACGGCCTTTGCGATGCTGCGGTCAACGCGCTGCTGGAAGCAAAGCGCCCGAAGAAGGAACAGAGCCCTGCCTGGATCGCCCGCCAGCAAGACAAGGTGAACCGCAGCCTGGAGTTCATGTCCGAACAACTGGGTGAAAAGTCCTTCTGCATGGGCACCCACCTGTCGATGGCCGACCTCGCAACCGGTACTGCGCTGGGCTATCTGTGCTTCCGCTTCGCCGAGATCAACTGGCAGGACAGTCATCCCAACCTGGCCAAGCTCTACGCCAAGCTGATGCAACGCCCGTCGTTTGCGGACACGGTGCCGAAAGAGTGAGTAATTCGCTTTCCGTCAGTGAATCGGGGCGCCTTTGGGCGCCCTTGTCTTTGCTGACTCCTAAAATGAACCCTTAAGCAGGGCGAAGGTCAATGTTGACAAGATCAATCCGCCACCGCAACACCGTCCAGATGGCAATCCCTGAGGAATTTCAGATGGAAAATATCGCTCGCTCACTGACCGTCGCCCTCGGTGAGCGTGATTCCCATACCCGCATGCACTCCGAGCGCGTCGTCAAGCTCGCTGCCGAACTCGGTGCCCACATTGATCTCTCGGAGCGGGAACTGAAGCTGCTGGCGCTAGGCGCCCGGTTTCACGACATCGGCAAAATCGGGATTCCTGACAGCGTCCTGCGCAAGCCGGCGCCATTCGAGGCGACCGAATGGGAATGCATGAAACAGCACCCGCTGATCGGCGAACGCATCATTTTGTCCATCGGCGAAGACCACTGCGCCGACCTTGCCCGCATCGTCCGCCATCATCATGAGAATTTCGACGGTTCCGGCTACCCCGACGGTCTCAAGGGCACGTCTATTCCGCTCTTCTCGCGGATCATTTCGCTGACCGACAACTATGATGCCATGGCGGAAAGCCGCCCCTACCATCAGGCCCGCAAGCACGATGCCGTCATGGACATTCTGGTCAGTGAAGGTGGCGTCAAGCATGACCCCGACCTTCTGCACGCCTTCTGTACCGTGATCGAAAAATCGGATCAGCGCACCGGCGAAACTGCCTTCCCCTAGCGGATTACCCCGCCACCCAGACAGACCCGGCTTTCGTAGAGCACTACCGACTGCCCCGGCGTGAGCGCCCACTGCGGCTCGGCAAAATTGATTTTGCAGCTTTCGCCGTCGACATGCTCAACCTCACACGGCTGATCGGCCGTCCGGTAGCGCGGCTTGGCGGTATAAACCCAGTGCGTATGTGGTGCCTGACTGGAAACCCAGGAAAGCTGTTCGGCCACCAAATCATCGCGCAGCAAGGCCGGATGATCGTGGCCCTGAACGACGTAGAGCACGTTCTTGTCCATGTCCTTGCTGACCACAAACCAGGCATCGTGGTCACCGCCACCGGCCTGACCTTTTTCCTTGATGCCGCCAATGTGCAAGCCCTTGCGCTGGCCCATGGTGTGGAACATCAGGCCATCGTGCTCGCCCATCACCTTGCCATCATCGAGACGGCGGATTTCACCCTTCTTTGGCGGCAGGTAACGTGAGAGGAAATCCTTGAACGGTCGTTCGCCGATGAAGCAGATGCCGGTCGAATCCTTCTTGCCGGCCACGTGCAGACCTTCCGCTTCGGCAATCTTGCGCACTTCGCGCTTGTAGATGTCGGCCAGCGGGAACAAGGTTTTCGACAGTTGTGCCTGATTCAGCCGGTAAAGAAAGTAACTCTGATCCTTGGTGCCGTCCTCGGCCTTGAGCAGCTGGAATTCGCCGTTGAATTCGCGCACACCAGCGTAGTGGCCGGTGGCGATCTTGTCCGCCCCCAAAGCCATGGCGTGGTCGAGGAAAGCCTTGAACTTGATTTCGGAATTGCACAGGATGTCCGGGTTCGGCGTCCGCCCGGCCTGGTATTCGCGCAGGAATTCGGCAAAGACGCGCTCGCGGTATTCGGCGGCGAAATTGACCACCTCGACGTCGATGCCAATGCTGTCGGCGACGCTCATTACGTCGATCAGATCCTGGCGCGACGAGCAGTATTCCTCGGTATCGTCGTCTTCCCAGTTCTTCATGAACAGGCCGATCACCTTCCAGCCCTGCTGCTTCAACAACAAAGCCGCCACGGAGGAATCAACGCCACCGGACAAACCGACCACCACAGTTTTTTCAGACATCGGGCCCAGCCCCCTTCTTCCATTCCACCAGCGGCAGGATCACCGCCGGCTGGCCATTATCGACAAACCAGCTATCGACGGCGAAGCGTGCTGCCTCACCGTCCATTTTCTCTTCAATTACCGCCGTGTAATGATTGACGATCACGAAAGCGAAATATCGGGGCTCCGGCCCCAGCACCCGGTGCCAGCGCAAGTAACCACGCCCTTCGAGCATGGCCAGCAGGCGCGTTGTCGAGGTCGAGTGATCGATGCAGTCCATCATGCCGGGGATGCCGGCGTCGGCATAATTGCCACCACGATCGTTCCTGATGTCCGACTGCTCGCCGCCCCAGGCGTAAAGCTGGCCGATCACTTCGGCGATTGATTTTCGTTCTTCTGCGGCGTTAACCGCAGCATTCAACATATGGCCGACTTCAGCCAGCCTGGCATCACTGTAGAGAATCTGTTCCTGCACCAGACAGCCATAACCATGGCAGATCGGCACGCGCTCATCGGCCCAGGCCGAGGCTGCGAGCAAACTACACAAGACAAGCAGCCAGCAACGCATCAGACGTAATGCACCAGCAGGTCGAGCGGCCAGGATTTGCCGGCGAGATGATCCTCGATGCAGCGCAGAATCAGCGGGCTGCGATGCCGACCCTGCGTTGCCTTGACTTCATCCAGCGTCAGCCAGCGGGCGGCGATGATGCCGTCGTCCAGCTTGCGCTCGGCCTCAAAGCCACGCAATTCGCCACCAAATGCAAAGCGCAGATAGGTCACATCCTTGCCCGGATGTTTCCAGTTGTAGATACCGATCAGATGCGTCGGCTTGAAGTGGTAGGCGGTTTCTTCCAGCGCCTCGCGAATGACGGCATCGACCAGCGATTCGCCTTCTTCAAGATGTCCGGCCGGCTGATTGAAGGCCAGGCCAGCCTCGGTTTCTTCCTCGACCAGCAGGAACTTTCCGTCGCGCTGAACAACAGCAGCCACGGTCACATTGGGTTTCCAGATCATGCACAGGCTCAATCGGCAAAAGCGTTATTTTACCCGCTGATTTCGGCTAGAATTGTGGGCTTTTACAGGCGCAACACGGAGAATCGAACATGTCCATGTCGGATCGCGACGGCTTTATTTGGCAAGACGGCAAGCTGGTGCCATGGCGCGAAGCCACCACCCACGTCCTTACCCACTCGCTGCATTACGGCATGGCGGTATTCGAGGGCATCCGCGCCTACAAGACCGAGCGCGGCACCGCGATTTTCCGTCTGAAGGAACACACCGACCGCCTGATGCGTTCGGCCCACATCTTCCAGATGGCCATGCCCTTCGACGCCGAAACGCTGAACGAAGCCCACAAGGAAGTCATCCGCGCCAACAAGCTTGAATCCGGCTACCTGCGTCCGCTCGCCTTTTACGGCTCGGAAAAAATGGGCGTCTCGCCGAAGGGCGCCAAGGTGCATGTCATCATCGCCGCCTGGCCCTGGGGCGCCTACCTTGGCGAAGAAGGCATGGAGCGCGGCATCCGCATCAAGACCTCCTCCTTTACCCGTCATCACGTGAATATCACGATGGTGCGCGCCAAGTCTTCCGGCAACTACATGAATTCCATCCTCGCCAACAACGAGGTGACGACCGACGGCTACGACGAAGCCCTGCTGCTTGATCCGGAAGGTTATGTCTGCGAAGGCGCCGGCGAGAACATCTTCATCGTCAAGCACGGCAAGCTGTACACGCCGGACCTGACGGCCTGCCTCGAAGGCATTACCCGCGCCACCATCATCCAGCTGGCCGGCGAACTGGGCATTGAAGTCATCGAAAAGCGCATCACCCGCGACGAAGCCTATTGCGCCGACGAAGCCTTCTTTACCGGCACTGCCGCCGAAGTGACGCCGATCCGCGAACTCGACAACCGTCAGATCGGCGCCGGTCACCGCGGCCCGATCACCAAGGCGCTGCAGGAAAAATATTTCGACGTGGTCTATGGCCGCTCTGCCGCCCATACCGACTGGCTGGCCAGCGTCTGATTCAGGGAGAAAACGATGTCCGACAACAAAACCATTGAACTCACCGCCCACGATCTGCCGCTGCACTGCCCGCAGCCCGGCTCCAACCTTCGTGGCTTGCACCCGCGCGTCTTCCTCGACGTCTTGAAGACCGGCGAAGTGACCTGCCCGTACTGCAGCGCCAAATACGTCTTCAAGGGCGAAGCGCCCAAAGGGCATCACTGATAGCTATCAGGATCAAGGATCCAGGATCGAGTAAGCCTCAGCCTGCTTTTGACCACTCGATCCCGGACCCTGATAACTCGATCCTCCAATGAAGGCTCTCATCGTCGCCCCCTCCTGGATCGGCGACACCATCATGGCGCAGCCGCTGTTTGCCCGGCTGCATGCCAAACATCCGGGTCTGCAACTTGATGCCCTGACGCCCAACTGGGTTGCCCCGGTCCTGCAGCGCATGGCCGAAATCAGTGAAGTCATCGACAGCCCGTTCGGCCACGGCCAGCTTTCGATCAAGCCCCGCTGGCGCCTGGCGCGACAACTGGCTGCACGCGGCTACGATGCGGTTTATGTCCTGCCCAATTCGCTGAAATCGGCGCTGATTCCATTCATGGCCGGCATCCCGCGACGTGTCGGGTTTACCGGCGAATCGCGCTACGGCCTGATCAATGTCCGCCACACGCTGGACAAGGCCGCCCTGCCGCTGATGGTCGAACGCTTCTCCCAATTGGCCGAAGCCCCCGGCGCGGCGTTGCCGAAGCCCATTTTTCACCCAAAAATACGGTCCACCGCAGCAGACCAGCAAAAAACGCTGGCTGAGCTTGGCCTTGAACGCCCAGCCCGCATTGTCGCTTTCTGTCCCGGTGCCGAGTACGGCCCGGCCAAACGCTGGCCGGCCCGCCACTTCGCCACGCTGGCAAAGAAGCTGGCCGAACAGGGCTGCGCCATCTGGCTGTTCGGCTCGCCCAAGGATCACGCCGTCGCCGAGGAAATCTCGCAACTCGCCCCCGGTCTCTGCCGCAACCTGTGTGGCGCCACCTCGCTGGCGCAGGCCGTCGATCTGCTGGCCATCACCGACCTCGTCGTCTGCAACGATTCCGGTCTGATGCACGTCGCTGCCGCGCTCGACCGGCCCATCGTGGCGCTTTACGGTTCGTCGTCCCCGGGCTTCACGCCGCCACTTTCGGACCGTGCCGAGATCCTCAGCCTGAAATTGCATTGCAGCCCCTGCTTCAAGCGCGAATGCCCGCTCGGCCATCTCGACTGCCTGAACAAACTCGCGCCGGAACACGTACTGGAAGCCTCCCTGAAACGGATGACCCGATGAGTCAAACCAACACCTTTGCCTCCCCCGAAGAAGTCGAACACGCCTTTTACGATTTCATCGTCAAAGGTGACGCCGATCTGCTGATCCAGCTCTGGTCGGAAGACGAAGAAACGCTCTGCGTCCATCCGACCGGCGTTCGCCTGACCGGCATCGTGCCGATACGCGAAAGCTGGCGCGGCATTTTCACCAGCGCCAAGATTCGCGTTCAGGCCGAAACCGTTGCCCACTGGCAAGGTTCGGTGCTGGCCATTCATCACCTGACTGAAACGCTTTTCGTCGGCGACGATCCCAATCCGCACGGCCCGCTGCACGTCACCCACGTCTACGCGCGCGGCGCCCACGGCTGGCGGATGGTCAGCCGCCACGCCTCGGCAGCTGATGATGGCCATCAGGCCATGGCCGACTCCATTCCGCACACGCTGCATTGAAGCCTTACCTGGCCCCGCTCTGGCTACCCGGCGGCCAGGCACAAACTCTCTGGCCGCTGCTGATCAAGCCCCGCCCGCTCAAATTGCGGCGCGAGCGCTGGGAAACACCGGATGGCGACTTCATCGATGTCGACCATCTCGACGGCGCACCGAACGCCCCCTTACTCGTGCTTTTCCACGGCCTCGAAGGCAGCGCCCGCAGCCACTACGCGCTGTCGACGGCGCACGCCTGCAAGAAGGCTGGCTGGCGTCTGGCTTTGCCACACTTTCGCGGCTGCTCCGGTGAACTGAATCGCCGCCCCCGTGCCTACCATTCGGGCGACTCGGATGAAATCGACTGGATCCTGCGCCGCCTGCACGCCGCCAACGGGCAACGAAAACTGCATGCTGCCGGCGTCTCGCTCGGTGGCAATGCCCTGCTCAAATGGGCCGGCGAACGTGGGCCGGCAGCCTCCGAGCTGGTCACCGGCGTGGTCGCCATGTGCGCCCCGCTCGACCTCGCCGCCTGCGGCCACCACCTGGCGCGCGGCTTCAACCGGGTCTATACGCAGCATTTTCTGAACACCCTGAAAGCTGTTTCGGCGGCCCGCCTCGCCAAGTTCCCGGATCTGTTCGACGAAGCCCGCATGCAGCAGGCGATCAATCTCTACCAGTTCGACGACGCCGTCACCGCGCCGATTCATGGCTTTGCCGGCGCTGACGATTACTGGCGGCGCGCCTCAGCCAAGCCCTGGCTGAAATCGATTGCCGTGCCGACCCTTGCGGTCAACCCGAAAAATGACCCCTTTTTGCCAGCCGCCCATCTGCCTGGCGCGGCAGAGGTCAGCCCGCTGGTTCGTCTCGAACAGCCAGCGGGTGGCGGACACGTCGGCTTTGTCAGCGGCGCCTTCCCGGGAAATCTGGACTGGCTGCCGCAAAGGCTCATACACTTCTTCGTTTCAGAAACGTCATAAAAGGCAGCCATGAGCCAACTTCCTGCTGAAATCTTCAAGGCCTACGACATTCGCGGCATTGTCAATAAATCGCTGACGGCCGATGTCGTTCGCCAGATCGGTCATGCCCTCGGTTCGGTTGCCGCCGAAAAAGGCCAGACAGCCATTGCTGTTGGTCGCGACGGCCGCCTTTCCGGCCCCGAACTGGCCGGTGCCCTGATCGACGGCATCTGTGCCGCCGGGGTCGATGCCATCGATGTCGGCTGTGTGCCGACGCCGGTCACCTACTTCGCCGCCTACGAACTAGGCTGCCATTCCTGCGTATCAGTCACCGGCAGCCACAACCCGCCGGACTACAACGGCCTGAAGATGGTCATCGGCGGCACAACGCTGGCCCTCGACGCAATCCAGGAGATCAAGCGCCGCGCCGAATCCGGCAATCTCAGGCACGGCAAGGGCGAGCGGCGCGTGGCTGATGTTCTGCCGGCCTATGTCGAGCGGATCGTTGGCGACGTCAAGCTGGCCCGCCCGATGAAGATCGTCATGGATTGCGGCAACGGCGTCGCCGGCGCCATTGCACCGGAACTCTTCAAACGCCTTGGCTGCGAAATCGTGCCGCTGTTCTGCGAAGTCGACGGCCACTTCCCCAACCATCACCCGGACCCTTCCAAGCCGGAAAACCTCGCCGATGTGATCAAGGCGCTCAAGGAAACCGACGCCGAAATCGGTATCGCCTTCGACGGCGACGGTGACCGTCTCGGCGTTGTCACCAAGGATGGCGAAATCATCTTCCCGGATCGCCAGCTGATGTTGTTCGCGGCCGACGTCCTGTCACGCGTACCCGGCGGCACCATTATTTATGATGTCAAATGCACCCGCCGCCTCGCCCCGTGGATTCGGCAACATGGCGGCGTACCGCTGATGTGGAATACCGGCCACGCGCTGGTCAAGGCCAAGCTGAAGGAAACCGGCGCGCCGCTCGCCGGTGAAATGTCCGGTCACTGTTTCTTCAAGGAGCGCTGGTATGGTTTCGATGACGGTCTTTACACGGGCGCTCGCCTGCTCGAAATCCTGTCGCGTTCGGCTGACGCCAATCCGGTGCTGAAAAACCTGCCGAATTCACCGTCGACCCCGGAACTGAACATCAAGATGGCCGAGGGCGAGCCCTTCACCTTGATCGACCAACTAAAAGCCGAAGGCAAATTCGACGGCGCCGTGGAAATCATCACCATTGATGGCGTGCGCGTAGAATACGCTGATGGTTTCGGGCTGGCCCGCCCCTCAAACACGACCCCGGTTGTGGTGCTGCGCTTCGAAGCCGACAATACCGCTGCGCTGGAGCGCATCCAGGCCGACTTCCGTCAGGCCATGAATGGCGTCTGGCCGGGGATTCAATTGCCGTTTTAAGGAACAACGTGAGCGAAACCGCTGCAGATCAGCTATTTCTTGGCCGCCAGCCCATTCTGGACCGCGACCAGCAGCTTTTCGCCTACGAACTTCTCTTCCGCAACGGCAGCCGCAACTTCGCTGATGTCACCGACGGCGTCGAGGCAACGGCCACCGTCATCGTCAATGCTTTCGCCGAGCTCGGCGTTGAGGCGGCGCTGGGTAATTGCCGGGGCTTCATCAATGTCGATGAGCAATTCCTGTTCAGCGACATGCTCGAACTGCTGCCGCGCCAATCCGTCGTACTGGAGATTCTCGAAACCGTGCCGCCTACTGCGGCCGTCGTCGAGCGCTGCAAGGCGCTGAAGGCCGCTGGCTTCACGCTGGCTCTCGATGACGTCATCCAGCTCGCCCCCGAGTTCGCCGAGCTGCTTGCGCTGGTCGAAATCGTCAAGGTCGATATTCAGCCGTTATCCCGTGTCCAGTTGATGCAACTGGTGATGAAACTGAAACCGATGGGCAAGCAATTGCTCGCCGAGAAAGTCGATTCCCGCGAACAGATGGAACAATGCCTGAAGCTCGGGTTTTCGCTGTTCCAGGGCTATTACTTCGCCAAGCCGACGATCATCGCCGGCAAGAAACTGGACCACTCGCAACTGTCGCTGATGAAGTTGATGGGCCTGCTGCTCGGCGAAGCCGATACCGCCGAACTTGAAGTGGCGCTGAAGCCGGAGCCTGGCCTGACGGTCAACTTGCTCCGCATGACCAATTCGGTCGGCTCCGGCACCACCGAAACCATCACCTCGCTGCGCCACGCCATTACCGTCCTCGGCCGCCGCCAGCTTCAGCGCTGGCTGCAACTTCTGCTCTTCGCCTCGAACAAACAACAAGGCACAAGCAATCCCTTGTTGCTGCTGGCGGCTACACGCGGCCGCCTGATGGAACTGCTGGCTGAGGAACTCAGTCCCGGCAACAACCCGCTGGCCGACCAGGCCTTCATGGTCGGCATCATGTCGCTGATGCCGGCGCTGATCAGCCAGCCGATTGAGGAAATCGTCGCGCCGCTCGGGCTGGCCAGCATGGTCCGCGATGCACTTTGCCTCGGCACCGGAACGCTTGGCGCCTTGCTCAAGGTCGCCGAGAGCAGCGAAACCGGCGATCTCGAAGCCCTGACAAAAAGCCAGCAGGAATTGCCGGCACCGATCAGCCTCAAGGCCATTAACCGGGCGCAAACCCAGGCGCTGCAGTGGGCCAACAGCATCGGCCAGGAAACCGCTGGCTGAGCCCCCCCAAAAATCTCACACCTTCAGCACACTTACAGGCAGTCACAAAAGCGCGATATTCGCCGCACAGACATCCGCCCCAAACCCCGGCAAGATTCGGACTCCCAGCCTTTATAACCCGGCGCTATCCGCCGACTGGCTTAGCAAGGAGCACCATGACCGCCACCGCCCATTCTTTCAGCGAATCAACCATGAACCAGCAAAAATTCCACCGTTTCGCCAGCCCTGCGCCGCAGGGATTTCTGGGAAAACTCTTGGCTTTCGTGTTGAGTGCCGGGCTTTTCGTGCTGGCCTTCATGTTCTCGCTGGCCGCGCTGGCTATTGTTGCCGTGGGCGGGGTGATGTTTGCCGGCTGGCTGTGGTGGAAAACGCGAGCTGTCCGCAAGCAGATGCGCGAAGCGGGCATGGCCAGCGGTTTTTCCGAAGGCAATGTCATCGAAGGTGAAGTCGTGCGCGATGCCGAAGCACCACCCTCGTCAGGGCGCCTGTTGCCCTGAGCGGGCGTTCAGCCAGTCACTAACGGCAAGGCCGGTGCCAAAATCCCATGCCTTCAGGCGCTCCGGCTCGATCAGCCGGAACTCGACCAGCTCTTCATTGAGCACGATGCGCCCTTGGGCGACCACATGGTAGGCAATTAGTAGCTGGTTTTTTGACTCAAACGGGTAGAGACCGATCAGGGAAATGGCGTGCGCCGCCAGCCCCAGTTCTTCCATGACTTCACGAGCCACCGCCGCCTCCGGCGCCTCGTTGCGCTCCAGATAGCCGGTTATCAAACCGAACTGTTTTTCCGGCCAGGCGACGTTCCGCGCCAGCACGACCTTGCCAGCCCATTCGACCAACGCGGCAACGACCGGCACCGGGTTGTCCCAAAGGACGAAGGAACAAGTACCGGCGATGCAGGCCAGTCGCTCCAGCCCGCCCTCGTGACGCATCGCCAACGGAGCGCCACATTGCGGACAGAAGCGAATGTCCGCCAAGATATCAGCGCATCTTCGGGTTCAGCGAACCGCGGTTGTAATCCTTGTCACCCGGCATGATGACGCGGCCGACACCGCCAAATAGTCCACCCTGTGCTTCAATCGGGCGAGTCTTGTTTTCCGGATATTGGGCTGCCACTTGCTGGGCTTCACCAGCCTTGGCAGCATCGACATACTCCCAGCGGCCATTGGGGAAAAGTCGTACTTTTTGCCCGTCCACCGTAGCAGCCTCAATCGGGGTGCGATCCAGCTCAGCGGCGAAGCCTTGCCCCGCCGCCAGAGCCAGCATCAAGATGCAGACGAGCCTCACAGCTTGCCCTCAACCCAGGCAGTAACCGAAGCCAGGGCAGCCGGCAGATTTTCCGGCTGGGTTCCGCCAGCCTGCGCCATGTCGGGACGACCACCCCCTTTGCCGCCGACCTGCAGAGCGACCATATTGACCAGTTCCCCAGCCTTGACCTTGCCGATCAGGTCAGCCGTCACACCGGCGATCAGCGTAACCTTGCCGTCAGCGACGGAGGCCAGCACGATGGCCGCCGATTTCAGCTTGTCTTTCAGTTTGTCCATCGTCTCGCGCAGGGCGTTGATGTCGGCCCCTTGCAGCATCACGGCCAGCACCTTGGCGCCCTTGACGTCGACCGCCTGGCCGAGCATGTCGTCACCCTGAGCCGAGGCCAGTTTGCCTTTGAGGGCGGCCAGTTCACGTTCCAGCTTGCGCACCTGATCAAGCACCGACACGACGCGGGTATGAACGTCCCTGGGCAGAACCTTCAGCGTGCCGGCGACGCCGCCCAACGCTGCTTCCATATCCTGCATGTAAGCCAGCGCGTTATCGCCGGTCACCGCTTCGACCCGGCGCACGCCGGCCGCGACGCCACCTTCGGCGGTGATGCTGAAGAGGCCGATGTCGCCGGTGCGGCTGGTATGCGTTCCGCCGCACAGTTCGCGCGAAGAACCAATGTCGAGAACGCGAACGCTATCGCCGTACTTCTCGCCGAACAGCATCATCGCGCCCAGTTTCTGCGCTTCGGCGATCGGCAGCACGCGGCATTCGTTGGCCGTATTGGCCAGAATCTCGGCATTGACGATATTTTCGACGCGACGGATTTCCTCATCAGTCATCGGCTGGTTATGCACGAAATCGAAACGCGTCTTGTCCGGATCGACCTGCGAGCCCTTTTGCTGAACGTGGTCACCGAGCACTTCGCGCAGCGCCTTATGCAGCAGGTGGGTTGCTGAGTGGTTGCGCATGATGCGCTGGCGGGCCAGCAGATCGACCTTGGCGGTGACGTTGTTGCCCACGCTCAGCGTGCCGGTCTTGACCACGCCGTGATGACCAAAAACGGTGGCCTGAATCTTTTGCGTATCCTCGACGGCGAAAATGCCATGCACCGACTGCAGCACGCCGCAATCGCCCACCTGGCCGCCGGACTCGGCGTAGAACGGCGTGTTGTCGAGCACGACGACGCCCATTTCGCCCTCATTTAGCTGGTTGACCGCAGCACCGTCCTTGTACAGGGCCAGCACGTTGCCCTTGAACTCCAGCGCGTCATAACCATGGAAGGTGGTCGCCGGACCGTCATAGTCGAGGTTGGTCGCCATCTTGAACTTGCCGGCGGCACGCGCCTGTTCTTTCTGGCGGGCCATGGCGGCGTCGAAGGCAGCGGCGTCGACGGTGATCTTGTGTTCGCGGCAGATGTCCTGCGTCAGGTCGAGCGGGAAGCCGTAGGTGTCGTGCAGCTTGAAGGCCGTGTCGCCGTTGAACACGCCGCCGGAGACTAGCGCCTTGAGTTCACCTTCGAGAATGGCCATGCCGTGTTCGATGGTTTCGAAGAAGCGGTCTTCTTCCTGCTTCAGCGTGGCGATGATCTTATGCTGGTTCTGGCCCAGTTCCGGATAGGCCATGCCCATTTCGGCAACGAGATCGGGCACCATCTTGTGGAAGAAGGCAGCGCGGGCGCCGAGCTTGTAGCCGTGGCGGATGGCGCGCCGGATGATCCGGCGCAGTACGTAGCCGCGACCTTCGTTACCCGGAATGACGCCGTCGGCAATCAGGAAGGAACAGGCGCGGATGTGATCGGCCAGCACTTTGAGCGACGGCGAATCCATATTGGCATCGCTGGTCTCGCGAGCTGCTGCCTTGAGCAGCGCCTGAAACAGATCAATCTCGTAGTTGGCGTGGACGCCCTGCAACACGGCAGAAACCCGCTCCAGGCCCATGCCGGTATCGACGGATGGCTTGGGCAGCGGATGCATGACGCCAGCTTCGTCGCGGTTGAACTGCATGAAGACGTTGTTCCAGATTTCGATGAAACGGTCGCCGTCTTCATCTGGCGATCCCGGGGGACCACCCCAGTGCTGCTCGCCGTGGTCGTAGAAAATCTCGGTGCAGGGGCCGCAGGGGCCGGTGTCGCCCATCATCCAGAAATTGTCGGAAGCGTAGCGGGCGCCCTTGTTGTCGCCGATGCGGATGACGCGCTCGACCGGCACGCCAATTTCTTTGGTCCAGATGTCGTAGGCCTCGTCGTCTTCGGCGTATACGGTGACCGTCAGCTTGTCCTTCGGCAGTTTGTAAACCTCGGTCAGCAGTTCCCAGGCGTACTTGATCGCATCGCGCTTGAAATAGTCGCCAAAACTGAAGTTGCCGAGCATCTCGAAGAAGGTGTGGTGACGCGCGGTGTAGCCGACGTTCTCGAGGTCGTTGTGCTTGCCACCGGCGCGCACGCATTTCTGCGAGGTCGTCGCGCGATTGTAGGGGCGCTTGTCGAAACCGAGAAAAACGTCCTTGAACTGGTTCATCCCGGCATTGGTGAACAACAGGGTCGGATCTTCATGCGGCACCAGCGAACTGGAAGAAACGATCTGGTGGCCTTTGGAGGCAAAGAAGTCGAGGAACTGCTGGCGGATTTCGGCGCTTTTCATAAGCTGTCGGCCCTAAATGGCGGTGAATTCGAAACCATCGATTTTAAAAGAAAAACCCGCCGGAAGGCGGGTCTTGTCGCGCGGCATTCGGCGGATTAAAGACGACGCATGCGATCCGTACGGCCGTTGTGGTTGTAATCGTGCTGGCGATCATGCTTCTGATTGTAGATATGGCGGCTTTGCGTATCCTGCACCTGATGCAGGCGTGATCTTTCGTGACGAGTAACGACACCATCGGATTTGGCCCGGTTTTCCATATTGTCCACACGCTGCTGGCCGTGCTCAAGGCGATTGGCTTCGCGCTGGGTCAGCCTCCCCGAGGCGACGCCCTGGTCGATACGCTGTTCCTGATTGGCCTGGCGCTGATCAACGCGTGGCGTGTTGGCCTGGGCAAAAGCCAGGACCGGCAAGGAGAGCGCAATGGCGACGACGGCTTTGAAGTTTTTCATGTTTACCTCCTGAATGGCGGGTGGATTCCCTAAGCGCCATTTAATGAGAAAACGCGTTAAAAATCAGCCGCCTAAATGCAAGCCTTTGTAAGCAGTTGTTTCGGAGAGAACAGGTCAAGGCGATCGGTAAATAAAGCACTGACGCCACGTTCGAAAAGCATTTTTGCCTTTTCTGGCACGTTGACCGTGTAACACAACACCGGAATACCCCGGGCATTCGCTTCGGCCAAAACATCATTCCCCAGCAAGGCGGCATCGCAATGCAGGGAAACTGCCTGGAGACGACGCATCTCGGCCAGCCAGTCAGTCGGAGCCAACTCAAACAACACGCCACGCTCGATTTCCGGTGCCAGATCGCGAGCGATCTCCAGGGCTTCCAGCGAAAAGGAAGAAAGCAGCGGCTGGACTGACGCCCCACGCCAGAACTCGGCCGTCATTCGGGCGACCACTTCGGCCGTTGGCTTTTCATAACCGGTCGCCGGCTTGATCTCGACATTGGCCAACAGACCAAGTTCGCGACACAAGGCTGCCGCTTCGGCAAAACGGGGAATGCGCTCGCCACGGCCGGCATCGAGCGAAAAAAGAATATTGTCGGAAGTTTCTGCGACCGGACCGCGACCGTTGGTCGTCCGCTCCAGCGTTTCGTCGTGAATCAGGATCGGCGTGCCGTCCCCACTCAGCATGACATCGAACTCGACCGCCTTGAAGCCCAGCTGCGCCGCAAGGCGAATGCCGGCCAGGGTATTTTCCGGGGCGAGCGATCCGCCGCCGCGATGGGCAATCCAGCGCGGCAGCGGCTTCTGCATTTAGAAGGGCTGTGCCTTCTTGAGCAACGGCTTGGCGTTGAGTACGGCATTACCACGGCTGACGGCAGTATCGAGCGCCGCTTTGGCAGGCTTCTTGTCGGCCCAGACGGCTTCCAGTTCCTCGTTGATGATGATGCTTACCGGGTCGATATTGGAGGCACGAAGCGCCGGCTTGTCACCCTTGCCATTGAGCGAGGCATAGGCAACATCGAGCGTCCGGTCGCCATCGTCCTTGAACAACTTGCTGCGCACAGCGGCGCGGGCTGCCGCCGTCAGCGGCAAAGCGCCATAGACGCGAACCATCTCGACCTGCATTTCCGGCGAGAGCAGGAAGGAAACAAACTTCGCCGCCTGCTTGTATTCCGCCGCCGAGCGCCCGGCACCGACCCAGAGGGAGGCGCCATCAGCCAGCGTCGACTGGCGGCCGCCATAAACGTCGTCGTGATACGGCATCGGTGCAACGCCCAACTCGACGCCCTTGGCATCGCGGAAATCGGTGTGCTCACGCGAATCGGTGGTGATCATTGCGCACTCGCCTTCATGGAACTTGGCGCTGGCTTCGTTGCTTCGACCGAACAGACGGAAGTAACCGGCCTTGGTCCAGGTCGTCATCATCGCGATGTGCTTGACTTGCGGCATGCCGTTGAAAGTCAGCAGCCCCTTGTCAGTTGTCGCTGGCACACCGGACAAGGCGCTGACGTTATCAACATGCACCCAGGCCGGCCAGGAGGTCGTGTAGGGGCAGGAATAGCCGGCATCCTGCAACTTGTCGAGCACGCCCTGCATTTCGAACCAGGTCTTCGGCGGCTCATCGGGATTCAGCTTGGCCTTGCGGAAGGCATTCTTGTTATAGAACAGCACCGGCGTCGAATAGAGAATAGGCAGCGCAACCAGACGCCCCTTGGCATCGACAACGCCCGCTTTCAGATCATTCGACAGTTCGCCGACATTCAGCGGTTGCCCCGCCTTGGCCATCATTTCATGGAGTGGAACCAGACTTTTTCCCTGGGTCAGAATCTCGTCAAGGTCGTGGCGGCGAATCAGATTCAGGCCGGCCGGCTTGTCACCCTTTCCCAGGCGAGCCAGTTTGAGATTGCCGCTGCTTTCCTTGTTGAACCGGTCAATCACCGCCTGAAGACGCTCCTCGCTGGCCGGACCAAGATTGTGTGCAAGCTCAAAATCAGCCGACACAACGGTGGCGGGAACGGGTTTGGCTGCCGCCTTGGAGGGTTTGGCTGGCTTGGCTGGCTTGGCCGCCTGCGCAGAAAAAGCCAGCGCCAGACCGACAGCGGCAATCAGAAAACGAGATTGACTCGACATAGACACTCCAGCAATTCAGAAAGCTGCAGATTATAACGTCGCCGACGATGCCGTGCGTTCGCCATATGTTTCATGAATGTGCGAGAATTCACGTCATGATCAAGCGATTTTCCCTTATTTCCATTGCCGTGCTGGCCCTTGCCGGCTGCGACCAGGTCAACCAGAAACTTGGCCTCGAAGATCCGGGCAAAAAGGAAGCCAAAGTCGAAGCGGAAGCCAAGGCCGTCGGCAGTGCCTGTCGTCATTCCGGACGCGCCATCGAGGACTGTTACGCGATTTACAGTTGGCTTCCCAAGTCAGGCGTTTATGCCGGTTGGCGGGAAATGGACGAATACATGCGCCAGAACCAGATCGAAACAATCGCGCCGCAACTGCCGCCGACTGAATCGCCTGGCACCAAAAGGAAAAAGGCCAGCGCCGCAGCAGAAACGCCGGCCGAGGCGCCGCCCGAAGCAAAAGAAACCGAAGCTGCTGCGGCCAAGAGCCCAGCCAAGGACGCCGCAAAGAGCGCCGCAAAACACTGAGCGTAGCAGGGCAGCCAGACCCGCAGCAGTTGGAGGAGACATAACATGAAATTCCCTGCCTTTCTCGGCGGCATACGCGGCAAGCTAATAGCTATCTTCGTGCTGATCAAGGTTGTGCCGCTGGTATTGCTGGCCTGGTTTGCCTGGCACGCCACCAGCCAGCTGGGCGAGGAAGTTTCGACCAAAGCCGGGGGCATGGCTGACGCCATGCTGAGCAGCATCAAGACCGTGGGCAGCACGGTCACCGAAGACTCCATCCGCGCCCTCGACTTGCGCTCGCGCGAAGCCATTGAGGCCATGACCACGGATACCGCCAAGGAAATTGCCGACTTCCTCTACGACCGCGATCGCGATATCCGCCTTGCCGCTTCCATCGACCCATCCGAGGCTGCTTTCCAGCGTTTTCTTGCCGGTCACACACGGACCCTTTTTCAGCATGGCAACTGGAAACTGGCCGAGGATGGAAAGTCCTGGGTTCCAGAAAAGGCTCCGATCAATGAAGCCAAGGTTACTCGCCCAATCCTGGCGGACAACGCCAAGAACTTCCATGCCCGGCCCCCCGAATATTTCGGCGAGCCCAAGCAACGCCCACTGTTTGTCGAGATGACCTTTGTCGGGCTCGATGGCCAGGAGAAGGTCAAGGTCACCGCCGGCAATCTGACCGAAAAAGGCCTGAAAAACGTCGTTGACCGCAGCAACACCTTCGTCAGGGCAGAAACCTATTTCTCCGACCTGAAAAAGCTGAAACCCGGCGAAATCTACGTTTCCGACGTGATCGGTGCCTACGTGCCAACCCAGGCGATCGGCCCTTATCTGCCAGCGGCACTGGAGAAGCTCGACAAACCCTTCAAGCCGGAAGAGTCGGCCTACGCCGGCACGGAAAACCCGCTTGGCAAGCGCTTCCGTGGCATCGTTCGCTGGGCCATGCCCGTTGTCAGGAATGGCCAGATCAGCGGTTACGTCACGCTGGCGCTGGACCACGATCACATCCGCCAGTTCTCCGACCGCCTGATGCCGACCGAGGAGCGCTACACGCCGATTGCCGATGCAATCAAGGGCAATTACGCCTTCCTTTGGGATTACAAGAGCCGCTCGATTTCTCACCCGCGCGACTATTTCATCGTCGGTTACGATCCACAAACCGGCCTGCCGGCCACACCGTGGCTGGATGAAGAGCTCTACGCCGAGTGGCAGGCCAGCGGCATGCCATCGCACGAATTTCTTGCCGGCATACCGGCCTTCCGCGATCAGAACCTCAAGCGCAAACCTGCCAAACCGCTGGCCAAAGCCGGCACGGTCGCGCTCGACTGTCGCTATCTGAATTTCTCGCCACAGTGCGACGGCTGGAATGCCCTCACCGAGCATGGCGGCTCGGGCTCGTTCGTCATCTTCTTCTCGGGCCTCTGGAAGCTGACCACTGCCGCCGCCATTCCCTATTACACCGGCCAGTACGGAAAAACTCCGCAGGGCTTCGGTTTTGTCACGATCGGCGCCAATGTCGACGAATTCCACAAGGCGGCGACCGACACGGCAGGCAAGATCAATGCGATGGTTGCCGAAAAGGACAGCAGCTTCAAAGCACAGCGCAGCGAGTTGCTTGACGATATCCAGCAAAGCCTGACCTCGACCTCGATTGGCCTCTGGGGTTCGACACTGCTGATGGTCCTTCTCGTCATTGGCATCGCCGTCTGGATCGCCAACCTTCTGACCAGTCGCATCACCGGCATGATCGATGGCATTCGCGCCTTCCAGAAGGGCAACCTGAAACATCGACTGGAAGCCGGCTCAAGCGACGAAATGGGCGAACTTGGACGCTCCTTCAACGGCATGGCCGATTCGGTTGAAGAATCCTTCCGGCGTCTCGAAGAAGCCAAGGAAAAGGCAGAAGAGGCCAGCCGGCAGAAATCGGCTTTCCTGGCGACCGTTTCGCACGAACTGCGCACGCCGCTCAACGGCATTCTCGGCTTTGCCGATCTGCTCAAATCCGAACTGATCGAGCCGGACCAGCAGGAGTACGCCAAGGTTATCCACCAGAGCGGTGAGCACCTGCTCAACCTGGTCAGCGAAATTCTCGATCTCGCCAAGATCGAATCCGGCGAAATGGTCTTCAACTGGGCGGAAATCCCGCTGCCGGCACTTCTCGAGGAGTGTACCGCGACGCACCGTGCTGCCGCCGAGACCAAGGGCTTGTTCCTGAATCTGGAAATGGCCGACGACCTGCCTCCGACGCTGCTTACCGACCGCACCCGGCTACGTCAGGTTCTCAACAACCTGTTCAGCAACGCAATCAAATTCACTGACCGCGGTGGTGTAACGCTGCTGGCCAGTCGTAGCGAAAGCGAAGTGCTTCTGGCGATACGTGACACCGGCCCGGGCATTCCGCCGGAGAGCCAGGAAATCATTTTCGAGAAATTCAAACAACTGGAAAACTTCCTGACCCGCGAGCATGGCGGCACCGGCCTGGGGCTGGCCGTCGTCAGGCAGTTGCTGGAGAATATGGGGGGCCGGGTTACTCTTGACTCCGAAGTCGGCGTAGGATCGACCTTTACCATTCACCTTCCCCTGGAAGTCAAACATGGCTGAAGCAAACGCACTGGTCGTCGACGATCACCCAACCAATCGCCTGCTCGCCGCCACTTTGCTCAAAAAGCTCGGCTGGTCGGTGCAGGAAGCGGAAAACGGGGAAGCGGCGCTGGCCCTGGCGGCGAAACAGCCATTTCGCCTGGTACTGCTCGACATCAGCATGCCCGGCATCTCCGGCGAAGAGACCTGCGCCCGCCTGCGGGCGGCCCATGGCGATCAGGCGATACGCATCCTGGCCTATACAGCCCATGCCTTTACGGAAGATCGCGAACGCTTTCTTGCTGCCGGGTTCGACGATATTCTGGTCAAACCGATCAGTCGTCAGCGCCTGGAAGAACTGGTCGGAAAGCCGTAGCCGCGCCAGCACAACAGGTGGGGCCGATCTGACAGCAAAGCCCTGAACCGTGACGAGGGGGGGTATAATCCTGCCCCATGTCTGAAATCAATACCTTAGCTGGCGAAAACGCCATAGTCATCGCTGCCGACGCAGTGCCCGAAATCACTTTTGCCGACCTTTGCCTGGCCCCGGAACTGCTGCGTGCCGTCCTCGACGAAGGCTATACCAAGCCGACCCCGATCCAGGCCCAGGCCATTCCGCTGGTCATCAGCGGCAAGGACATCATGGGCGGCGCCCAGACCGGCACCGGCAAAACAGCCGCTTTTGTGCTGCCCATCCTGCAGCGCATCCTGCCTTTCGCCTCTAGCAGCCCGTCGCCGGCCAAGCACCCGGTGCGCGCCCTGATTCTCGCCCCGACCCGCGAACTGGCCATGCAGGTCTTCGAGTCGGTCAAGTCCTACAGCAAGCACACGCCGATCCGCGCCATGTGCGCCTTTGGCGGCGTCGATATCCGGCCGCAAATTGCCGAACTGAAAAAGGGCGTCGAAATCCTCGTCGCCACCCCGGGCCGCCTGCTTGACCACGTTGAAAACAAGAGCGTCAGCTTCAACTCGGTGCAGGCACTGGTTCTCGACGAAGCTGACCGCATGCTCGACATGGGTTTCATTCCCGACGTCACGCGCATCCTGAACATGCTGCCGCAGCAGCGCCAGAGCCTGTTGTTCTCGGCAACCTTCTCCGACGAAATCAAGAAACTGGCCGACAAGATGCTGAAGTCGCCAGTGCTGATCGAAGTTGCCCGCCGCAACCAGGTCTCTGAAACCATCACGCACCGTGTCCATCCGGTGTCCGAATTCGGCAAACGCAATCTGCTGATCAAGCTGCTGAAATCCAGCGAAATCAATCAGTGCCTCGTTTTCATGCGGACCAAACAAGGCTGCTCCCGCCTGACCCGGGAACTCCAGCGTGCAGGTATCCGGGCCGATGCAATCCACGGCGACAAGACTCAGCTCGAACGCATCAAGGCGCTTGAAGATTTCAAGAACGGCACCACCATTGCCCTGATCGCCACTGATGTCGCCGCTCGCGGCCTGGACATCGACGACCTGCCGCACGTCATCAACTACGAACTCCCGCATACGCCGGAAGACTACGTCCACCGCATTGGCCGCACCGGCCGTGCCGGCAAGCACGGTAACGCCATTTCCCTGGTCAGCGCCCACGAAGTCGGCTATCTGGTCGATATTGAAAAACTGATCAAGCGGCCGATCGAGCAGGTCGAGGTGGTCGGCTTCGAGCCGGAGCCGGAATACGAATACCCCCCGGGCAACAAAAAGCGGCGCAGCGCACCGCCGGTCAAGGCGCCGGTGGCACACCGCCCGGAACGGTCGGAACGTCCAGAGCGCTCAGAGCGTCCGGATCGTGGTGATCGCTCGGAGCGTCGCCCGCCCCGGCGCAATCCGATGATCGCGGCCGATGGTTTCGACTTCAGCAAGCCCTACGAAGACATCGTCCCGCGCGGCGACATACCGGACTCGCCACAGGCTCCAGCCAAAGTCGATCCGCACAAACCGAGACGTGTCGTTGCTGCCTTGCTGGGTGGCCTTGGCCGCAAGTAATTAAGCAATCACCCACCCGGGATACAAAAACGGCACCTTCAGGTGCCGTTTTTCATGGTGAAGCAGCGATCAGGTCGGTAGCCGCGGCACGAAACCGGTCGGCGGCTTTGGTTTGGCCAGCACAGCCTCCTGCAGTTTGATGATCGCCAGCGACAGGTTGTCGCCCGTCCCGCCAGCCCGTTTGCGGGCCAAGTCGATCAGAATCTCACAGGCATCGCGCGCCGAATTGTCAGCCACCAGCGTCGCCATTTCGACATCGTCGAAATAGGCCCAGAGGCCATCCGAACAAAGTACGAAGGCGTCGCCGGCGACCAGATCCTGGGCATCGGCAAAATCGAATTTTGGCTCATCCTGCCCACCCAACGAGGTCAGCAACACGTTGCGATTGGGATGGGTCAGTGCCTGTTCCGGGGTGATCTTTCCCGTTGCGACGAGATGTTCGACATAGGAATGGTCGACCGTACGACCCACCATCTGCTTGTCACGGAAGTGATACAGGCGGCTGTCACCACAGTGCCCCCAACTGATCTTGCCGGGCTGCAGCAACAGCATGACGGCTGTGCTGTGTGGATCCTTTTCATTCATGAAGCGCGACGCCTTGATCATCGTATGCGCCTCGCGCATGCTGTTTTCCAGCATGCACTCCGAACTCTCGTCGGCCGGGGAAAAGTGATCAAGATTATTCTTCGCAGTGTGAATCACCTGCTCCGCGGCCAGGGCGCCGCCGGTGTGGCCGCCCATGCCGTCTGCGACAACCGCCAGCGCCACGCCACGTCTCCGGGCATGCGGCAAAATGGCCACGCGGTCCTGCTGTTCCTTGCGGTCACCTTGATGCTGCGCCGCACAGGCGTCAATCGTTATTGCCATCCCCACTCCTTTAGGGCGAGAAGATTAGCACGAAAGGCGTATCGCCGGCTTAACACTGTTACCTTCAACTCGGTGCCAGGAAGGTTAGGCAGAAGCATTGAAGCGTTCATAAATAATGTCGATAAATTCCGGCAAGCCTTCATCGGAAATTCCCAGTTCGCCAAGGACTTCAAGCTTGAGATTCTCCCATTCCGGATTCACCACTCGCTGATCCTTGCAATGAAGGTGGATGGCCAATTGCAGGATCGCCACCATGCTGCGGGCCGCCTCCAGCATGCCGGGTTCGTTGATGGCATGGTGATAGCGAATGGCGTCACAAATGAAGTCGGGCAGATGCCAGTGACGCGCAACCAGATAGCCGATCACGCAGTGGTCGGCATTGAATTTTCGGTCTTCTTCGGCAACATCTATCCAGCCACCGGTTGTCGCCAGTTTCATCTCGCTGCAATAGGTTGGAAAACGCTGCATCAGCAGTGGCACGCCACATTCGTGGAAAATACCGACAAGGTAGGCCTGATCCGGAAAAATGTTACACACGGCGATACGTTCGTCGGCGATCAGCATGGCCAGCTGACCAATTGCCGATGAGCGCGCCCAAAAGGCTTCGTAAAAAGCGCGGTTCTTCCGGATATCGCCGGTGCTGGTCAGCGCGATGGCCTGAACCAGATTGAAGGTCTGATGCACCCCGACCGCGTGCAGAATCTGCTCCACCGAGTCGAACGGCTGATGCTGCCGGTAGGCAGAATTGCCGACCACCTTGAAGAGCAACGCGGTCAATCCGGGATCTTGGTTGATCACCTTTGCCAATGGCCGGACATCTAGTTCCTGGCGCAACATCAGCTTGCGCAATTCTTCCAGCACCCGTGGTTGGGCGGGAATCTTGATGCCACCTTCAAGCAGGCGCTTGACCCGGCCAGCATCGACTTCGCCCAGGGATTGGGTAATTTCAAAAACCGAACTTTTCTTGCTCACGCCATCGCCTCGTCAATCAATTCTATCCAGTGTCGCACCGGCAACAGGCTTCCCGCCTGCAAATGGGTCAGACAACCAATATTCGCCGTCGCAATCAACTTTGGCGAACCCGCATTCAGCGCCGCCAGCTTGTTGTGGCGCAATTGCTTCGACAGTTTGGGCTGCAGTATCGAATAGGTTCCGGCCGAACCACAGCATAAATGCGCCTCCGCCACCGGGGTCAGCACAAAGCCGGCCGCAACGAGAAATTCCTCGATGGTGCCACGAATCTTCAGGCCGTGCTGCAAGGTACAGGGCGAATGGAAGGCCAGCTTGCCACGAACAGCCTTGGGCAACAGGGGCAACAAGCGTTCGCGCTCGGCAACCAGAATTTCCGATGGGTCGCGGCAAAGCTCGCTGATTCTTGCCGCTTTTTCGGCGTACACCGCATCATCGGCCAGCGCATGTCCGTAATCCCGAACCTGCACACCACAGCCCGAGGCGGTGACGACGATCGCCTCGATGCCAGCCTCGACCTGAGGCCACCAGGCATCGATATTGCGCCGCATGTCATCTTTGGCCGCAGCCTGATCGTTCAGATGAAACCGGACCGCACCGCAGCATCCGGCCTTGCTTTCCTCGAACAGCTCGATACCCAGCCGGTCGAGGACACGTGCCGTCGCGGCGTTGATATTGGGTGCCAATGATGGCTGGACGCAACCGGCAAGGGCCAGCATGCGGCGCTGATGCCCGGACCGAACCGGCCAGGGCTGTTCCCGGCCGGCCGCTTCGGGCGGCAGCTTGTCGGCCAGGGAACTCGGCAGCAGCGGACGGAGCATCCGCCCCAGCTTAACTGCAGGCCCGAAAATGGCCGGCCGCGGCAGCGCCTCGCGCAAGGCAAAGCGAACCAGCCTTTCGCCTGCCCGGCGGGGCAATTGCGCCTCGACAACCTGACGGCCAATGTCCAGCAGATGGCTATACCTGACGCCGGAAGGACAGGTGGTTTCACAGGACCGGCAGGTCAGGCAGCGGTCGAGATGCAGGCGGGTCTTCTCGGTCACTGGCTGGCCTTCCAGAACCTGCTTGATCAGATAGATGCGGCCGCGTGGCCCATCCAGTTCGTCGCCGAGCAATTGGTAGGTCGGGCAGGTCGCCGTGCAGAAGCCGCAATGCACGCAACTGCGCAGGATCTGCTCGGCCTCCTGGCCGGCACCGGTATCGCGAATGAAGTCGGCGAGTCGGGTATCCATCAGAACTCCGCGTAGAGCCGACCGGGGTTGAGGATGCCTTTCGGGTCGAACGTCTTTTTAAGGCGGCGATGCAGGGCAAGCAGGGCCGGCGACAGCGGAGCGAAGGCCCCTTCCCGGCAACGCATCGATTCCGGCGCCCGATAGAGAACCGCATGGCCGCCCGCCTTGGCCGCAATCTCACGCAGAGCCTCGGATTCACCGGCAACCCAGCGCAAGGCCCCGCCCCACTCGATGGCCCGCAAGCCATCGAGACCGAGCGGTGATGTTTTCGAGGGCAGCGCCAGTCGCCAGAGAATGTTCCCGGCGAAGGCCGGATGGGTTTGCTCGCGTACGGAAAACCAGTGTTTTTCGCCGTCGACCGCAGCACTGCCACCCAGCTTGCCGGTGGCCGCCTCAACGGCCGCCCGCGCGCCGGAAAGGCGCAACCAGAGTTGCCCGGCGTGCCAGAAGGAGGCTGAAATCGGCAAAGGCTGGCCGCCCCACTGATTGAGCCGGGCAATCGCATCGACCTCGCTCATCTCAAAAACCAGTGTCTTTTCGGCCACCGGTTTAGGTAGCACTTTCAGCGTCACCTCGGCCAGCACACCAAGCGTACCCATGCTGCCGGCAAGCAGCCGGGAAACATCGTAGCCAGCAACGTTTTTCATTACCTGCCCGCCGAAATCGAGGATCTGCCCCGTGCCGTCAAGCAGCTTTACCCCCAGCACGAAATCGCGCACCGCTCCGGCCTGTTGCCGGCGCGGCCCTGACAACCCAGCGGCGACACAGCCGCCGATAGTTGCGCAAGAAAAATGCGGCGGCTCAAAAGCCAGCATCTGCCCTTTTTCCGCGAGCGCAGCCTCGATATCGACCAGCGGCGTCCCGCATTTTGCCGTGACGTAAAGCTCGGTCGGCTCATAGGCGACGATGCCGCGATAGCCGGCCACATCGAGCACATCACCGGCCAGCATGCCGCCGTAGAAGTCCTTGCTGCCAGCACCACGAATACGCAAGGCGGTATGACTCTCATTTGCCGCCCGGACCGCCGAAACCAGATCGTCGAGCTGCATCAGAAACGCTCCAGTTCGGGAAATTTGAGGTCGCCCTGATGCACGTGCATGCGGCCGTATTCGGCGCAGCGATGCAGGCTGGGCACGGCCTTGCCGGGATTGAGCAGGCCGCTTTCGTCAAAAGCTGCCTTGATGCGATGAAAGGCTTCCAGTTCGGGCGTCCGGTACTGCACGCACATCTGGTTGATCTTCTCGATGCCGACCCCGTGTTCGCCGGTGATTGAGCCACCGAGCGCCACCGACAGCTCAAGGATCTCGGCACCGAAAGCCTCGGCCCGCGCCCACTCGCCGGGCTTGGCGGCGTCGTACATGATCAGCGGATGCAGGTTGCCATCACCGGCGTGGAAAACGTTGGCGCAGCGCAGTTCATATTTCTTTTCCATGGCGGCAATCGCACTCAGCATCTCGGCCAGCCGCCGGCGGGGAATCGTGCCGTCCATGCAGTAATAATCCGGCGTGATGCGCCCGACCGCGGGAAAGGCTGCCTTGCGCCCGGCCCAGAAACGCAGACGCTCAGCTTCGGAGTGCGAAACGCGAATTTCGCGCGCCCCGGCAGCGGTCAGCACTTCGGTTACCCGGGCGATTTCCTCGGCCACCTCTTCCGGTGTGCCGTCCGACTCGCAGAGCAGGATGGCTTCGGCGTTCAGGTCGTAGCCAGCCTTGACGTAGGGTTCGACAGCAGCGGTCGCCGCCTTGTCCATCATTTCCAGCCCGGCGGGAATGATGCCGGCAGCAATGATCGCGGCGACGGCATCGCCTGCCTTGCCGACTTCATCAAAGGAAGCCATCACCACTTGGGCCAGTTCCGGCTTGGGGACTAATTTGACGGTGACCTCGGTGACTACGCCAAGCATGCCCTCCGATCCGATCAGCAGCGCAAGCAGGTCGTAACCTGGCGCATCGGGCGCTTCCGAGCCAATTTCGAAAATCTCGCCCTCGATGCTGACGACGCGGATGCGCAGCACGTTATGCACCGTCAGTCCGTATTTCAGGCAATGCACGCCGCCGGAGTTCTCGGCGACGTTGCCACCCAGCGTGCAGGCGATCTGCGACGAGGGATCAGGCGCGTAGTAAAGCCCGAACGGCGCCGCGGCCTCCGACACCGCCAGATTGCGCACGCCGGGCTGAACGACGGCCAGCCGCGCCTCGTGGTCGAGACGCAGAATCTTGTTGAAGCGTGCCAGCGAGAGCACGACGCCTTGGGCATGCGGCATCGCGCCACCCGACAAACCGGTCCCGGCACCGCGGGCAACAACCGGCACGCCGAGCTGGTGACAGGTCCGCAGCACATCGATCACCTGCCCTTCGTTTTCCGGCAGGCAAACGGCCATCGGCAGTTCGCGGTAGGCAGTGAGGCCATCGCACTCGTAGGGGCGGAGATCCTCGTCATCAACCAGCAGGCAATGCGCCGGGAGGATCAGCCCGAGGCGCGCGGCAAGCCGGCTGCGGTCGGTCTGGAAGGTTTTTTCGGCAGTCGGCATGGTGGCGCTCATTCTACCCCGACGAGAATGGCGCGAAAGTCGTTCACATTGGTCCGTGTCGGCCCGGTCACCAACAGATCGCCGAGGGCCGAGAAGTAGCCCCAGGCGTCGTTGCCCGCGAGGTGGGCGTGAATATCGACACCAATGTCCCTGGCCCGAGGCAAGCTATCCGGGCCGACAAAGGCGCCGGCATTGTCCTCGCTGCCGTCGATGCCATCGGTGTCTGCCGCCAGGGCATGGATGGCCTGTGCACCACCAAGGGCCAGCGCCAGGCCGAGCAGGAATTCCGTATTGCGTCCGCCGCGCCCATCACCTTTAAGGGTCACCGTCGTTTCGCCACCCGAGAGCAGAACACAGGGCTTTTTGGCCGGAAAACCATGTCGACCGCAGGACAGGGCGATACCCGCCAGCACCTTGCCCACTTCGCGCGCCTCGCCTTCGATCGCATCGCCGAGGATCAATGGCGTCAGGCCGATCTGCCGAGCCGCCTCGGCCGCGGCTTCGAGCATCTGGCGGGGGCTGGCAATCAGGCGGAAGGTGCTGCGCGCCAGCCGCGGATCACCCGGCTTGGGCGTTTCCAGCTCACCCGACAACAGGCGATCACGCAGCTGCGGCGTGATCTCGATGCCGTAACATTCCAGCACTTTCAGCGCATCGAACGCCGTACTTGGATCGGGCACCGTCGGGCCGGAAGCGATCACCGCCGGATCGTCACCGGGCACATCGGAAATCGCCAGGGTCAGCACAGAAGCCGGCCAGGCAGCAGCCGCCAGCCGTCCGCCCTTGATCGCCGACAAGTGTTTGCGCACGCAATTGATTTCGCCAATGCCGGCACCGGACTTCAGCAAGGCCGACGTAATCGCCCGCTTTTCCGCCAGCGACACGCCGGTTGCCGGCGCCGCCAGCAAGGCCGAACCGCCACCGGAAATCAGCGCCAGCACCCGGTCGTTCTCGTTCAGGCCCTGCACCTTGGCCAGGATGCGCTGCGCCGCCAACTCGCCGACGGCATCCGGCACCGGGTGGGCCGCTTCGACAATCTCGATTCGCTCGCACGGAACGCCATGGCCATAGCGCGTCACGACCAGCCCATCGAGCGGCCCGGACCAATGCTGCTCGACCGCCCGCGCCATCGCTGCCGAAGCTTTGCCGGCGCCGATCACGATCAGTCGCCCACCGTCATCCGGCGGCAAATGCGCCTGCACGCAGCGCGCTGGATCGGCAGCCGCAATGGCCGCGTCGAACAGGTGGCGCAAAATCTCGCGCGGCGTCATTGGCTCAGCCAGCCGAGGCCGGCTTCCGTCGTCGTCAGCGGCTTGTATTCACAACCAACCCAGCCGTCGTAACCCAGCCGGTCAAGCAGCTCGAACAGGAAGGGATAATTGATTTCGCCGGTACCCGGTTCGTGGCGACCGGGGTTATCGGCGATCTGGATATGGCCGATACGGTGGATGTTGGCCTCCAGCGTCCGCGCCAGATCGCCGGCGATGATCTGGGCGTGATAGAGGTCGTACTGCAATTTCACATTGCTGCGGTCAACTGCCCCAAGCAGGTAAAAAGCCTTGTTCACGCCATCCAGCCAGTAGCCGGGCATGTCGATGCGACTGTTGATCGGCTCGATCATCACCGTTGCGCCGATGGTGGCAAAACGGTCGGCGGCGTAGCGCAGGTTGGCGATGTAGGTGGCCTCTAGCACCTCTTCGCTGACACCAGCCGGAGCAATTCCGGCCATGCAGTGCAGGCGTTCGCAGTCGAGCACCACGGCGTAGTTCAGCGCCTGCTCGACGCTCTCGGCGAATTCGCCCTGACGATGCGGCAGGCAGGCCAGCCCGCGCTCGCCGGCAGCCCAGTCACCGGGCGAAAGGTTGAACAGCACCTGTTCCAGATCAGCCACCTTCAGCCAGTCAGCGACGTCATGTGCCGGGTAGTCATAGGGAAAAAGGTACTCCACCCCCTTGAAGCCGGCTGCGGCAGCCCGCTGAAAGCGCTCTGGAAACGGCACTTCGTTGAATAAAAAACTCAGGTTGGCAGCGAACTTTGGCATGGCGGCGACAGTCTTTAGCACGGGCCAAAAGTATAATCCGGCCACCACTAGGAGAGCGCAACGTGAGCAATATCAATAACGAAGAAGACAAAGAACGCAAGGGCAACCGCCTGTCGAAGATCGTCACCCGCACTGGCGATGCCGGCACCACCGGCCTTGGCGATGGCAGCCGGACGACCAAGGACAGCCTGCGCATCGACACCATCGGCGAAGTCGATGAACTGAACTCCAGCCTCGGACTGCTCCTTTGCGAAGACCTGCCGGCCAATGTTCGCGTCGCGCTGCTCGACATCCAGCACGATCTGTTCGACCTCGGCGGCGAACTTTGCCTGCCCGGCATGAGCGTGATCAAGGATGCCCAGATTGCCCGCCTCGAAGAAATTGCCGATGCCTTCAACGCCGATCTGCCAATGCTCAAGGAATTCATCCTGCCCGGTGGCACCCGCCCCGCCGCGCTGACTCATATCTCGCGCACCATCTGCCGCCGTACCGAGCGCTCGATGGTTCGCCTGCACAACGCCGAAGCGCTTTCCGAACCGGCGCGCCGCTACATCAACCGCCTCTCCGATCTGTTGTTCATCCTTGGCCGCGTCCTCAACCGCGCCGGCGGCCGTGGCGACGTGCTCTGGCAAAAGGGCAAGAACGCCGCATGAGCGCCTGCGTCATCGGCCACATCACCGTCAAGGACGAAGAAAAATGGGCGCAATACCGCGCCCAGGTGCCCGACACGCTGGCGCCGTGGGGCGCCGAGCTGCTCTTCCGTGGCCGGTTGGCAGGCGTCCTCAGTGGTGAACACCGGCATGCCGATACGGTCGTCATCCGTTTTCCCGATGTGGCTGCCGTCGATGGCTGGTATCAGTCGACGGCTTACCAGGCGCTGATTCCGCTCCGCCAGCAAGCCGCCGAGCTTGAACTGCTGACCTTCAGCGACTGAGCCCATGAACCTGCCGGCCTTCTCCATGCTCACCCTCAGCCTTGACCAGGGCATCGCTGAAGTCCGCCTCAATCGGCCGGACAAGTCGAACGCGATGAACGCGGCGATGTGGCAGGAAATCCGCCAGGCCTTTGATTGGGTCGACGCCACCCCGGCCGCCCGTGTCGCCATCCTCAGCGGCGCTGGCCGGAATTTCTGCGCCGGTATCGATCTCGCCATGCTCGCCAGCATCCAGCAACAGATCGCCAATCCGGATGGTGCCCGCAGCCGCGAAGCGCTGCGCCGGCTGATTCTCGATCTTCAGGATTGCCTGAGCGCTATCGAACGTTGCCGCAAGCCGGTGCTGGCAGCCATCCATGGCGCCTGCATCGGTGGGGCGCTGGATCTCGTCACCTGCTGCGACATGCGTTATGCCACGCCGGATGCAATTTTCTCGATCAAGGAAATCGATCTCGCCATGGTTGCCGATGTCGGCACCCTGCAACGTCTGCCCCGCCTGATCGGCGAAGGCATCGCCCGCGAACTGGCTTATACCGGGCGCAACGTCGATGCCATCGAAGCCGAAATAATCGGCCTGATCAACCGCGTTTTTGCCTCCCAGGAGGCGTTGACCGCAGCAGTCCGCGACATCGCCCACAGCATCGCTGCCAAATCACCGCTCGCCATCCGTGGCGTCAAGGAAGTGATGAATTTCAGCCGCGACCATTCCGTCGCCGATGGCCTCAATTTTGTCGCCACCTGGAATGCTGCCCAGCTACTTTCCGGCGACCTCGACGAATGCGTCGCCGCGCAGCGCGAGAAAAGAGCACCCAGCTTTCCCGACTGAGTGAGTGCTCACAGCAGCACCGACCAGCGCACCGGACTTTCGGGCATCTTTCAATTTTTGGGGCAGATCAATTTCGCCAAGTAGTCGCGCCGCTATCATCGGCGCATGACAACACTTGCCGCCCCAGCCCCGGCGACCCTGCACCCAGGCAAGCGCCTGCCCGGCGATCTGGCAATCTGGTTTTTCATCATGGCCGAGATGCTCGCCTTCGCGGTCTTCTTCGCCTCCTACGCCTTCGCCCGCGCCCGGAATGTCGAACTCTTCAACCTTTACCAGCAGACGCTGGACCGCAATGCCGGCGCGCTCAACACCCTGCTGCTGATCACCGGCTCGTGGTTTGTCGTGCTCGCCGTTCAGGCGGCGCATCGCGATGACAGCAAGGCAATCAGCCGCAACATAGGGCTCGGCTTTCTCTGCGGCGCCGGCTTCCTGGCCGTCAAGATCTTCGAATACGGCGAAAAGTTCGGCGCCGGCATTTCGCTGTCGACCAATACCTTCTACATGTTCTACATCTCGCTGACTTTCTTTCACTTCATGCACGTCATCCTCGGCATGGTGATCCTCAGCGTGATCTGGTCGCAGGCGCGAAAAGGCGCCTACGGCAGCAAGGATTGCAATGGTCTGGAAAGCGGCGCCGCCTACTGGCACATGGTCGACCTGCTGTGGATCATCCTCTTCCCTCTGATCTACGTGATGCGCTGATGCACCTGCTGAAAAACTCCGCCCACCGCGCCTGGCTGGTGCTGCTCATCGCCACCGGCATCACCTGGTATCTCGGTGAAGTCGGCGCTGCCGGCACCTGGGCGATTGTCGCCATGCTGATCATCGCCTTCGTCAAAGGCCGGCTGGTCGTGCTCGATTTCATGGAACTGCGCGGCGCCCCGACGATGTGGCGGATGCTGCTCGAAGGCTGGCTGATCGTCGTTTCCAGCCTGATATTGCTGGCTTACTGGATTTCTCTCAAATGACCGAACTACCCTTCTACGAACCCTCCGGCAACGAAATATCGCTGTTCGAGCACGCCTTCCAGCAACGCCTGCCGCTGCTGATCAAAGGCCCGACCGGCTGCGGCAAGACGCGTTTTGTCTCGCACATGGCGGCCCGCCTGAAGCTGCCGCTGTACACCGTCGCCTGCCACGACGACCTGACTGCCGCCGACCTGGTTGGCCGCCACCTGATTTCCGACAAGGGCACCTATTGGTCAGATGGCCCGCTAACCCGCGCCGTACGCGAAGGCGGCATCTGCTACCTCGATGAAGTGGTCGAGGCGCGCAAGGACACTACCGTCGTCCTCCACCCGCTGGCCGACGACCGCCGCATCCTGCCGATCGACCGGACTGGCGAAACCTTGGAGGCGCCACCCAACTTCATGCTGGTCGTTTCCTACAACCCCGGTTATCAGAACCTGATGAAGGGCCTGAAGCCCTCGACCCGCCAGCGCTTCGTCTCGATGCGCTTCGACTTCCCTAGTGCCGAGCGCGAAATCTCCATCCTGCTCGGCGAAACCGGCTGCGACGCCGATCTGGCCAAGCGCCTGGTCGGCATCGCCAAGGCCTTCCGCGCCCTCAAGGACCGCGATCTCGAGGAAGTCGCCAGCACCCGTCTGCTAGTCTATGCCGCCACCCTGATCAAGTCCGGTTTCGACGTCAGCGCCGCCTGCCGCGCCGCGCTGGTCGAAAGCCTGACCGACGACGAGGAAACGGTCGAAGCGCTGATGGAAATCGTCAATGCCACATTCGGACGATAAGCCAGCGGCCGACGGCCTGAATCTGGCCGTCATCGCCGAATCGCTCTATCTCGTCAACCTGCTGCTCGTACCCGGCATTGCCTTTGCGGTGCTGCTCTGGCTGTGGCAGAAAAACAAGGCCAGCGCCCCGCCGCTGGCCCGCCAGCATTTGCGGCAAACCACCTTTGTCAGCCTCTACGGCGGCATCCTGATCGTCGCCCTCTCCGCCATTTTCATCACCGTCGGCGGCCTGGATTGGGAATGGACCTGGGTACTGGTCATCATGTATTTCACCTGCATCCATTCGACCCTGGTCATGTTCGGCATGTTCGGACTGGCCAAGGCCATGGCCGGCCAGACCTGGCGCTACCCGCTGATCGGCCCCTCGGTCGAATGAACAAGCCGGCCTTGCAGCGCTACCGTGTGCTGGCGCAGATCGGCTTCTTTGCGCTATTCACGCTGACGCCGATCTTCGACCTCTTCCGCTACGACCTGACCAAGCGGCACGCCTACTTTCTGACCTACCAGTGGCACATCGGCATCGACGATCTGATCGCCGGCCGGGTCGACCCGGCCACTGCTGCGGTCAACCTCATTTTTTACCTGTTTTTGCCCGTCCTCGGCACGCTGGCCCTGATCATCGGCGTCGCCTGGAAATGGGGCCGCCTTTATTGCGGCTGGCTGTGCCCGCACTTTTCCGTGGTTGAAACGATCAATCGGCTGATGCTCTTCGCCACCGGCAAACATTCGGTCTGGGACAAGAAACAGACGCCGCCCTGGGAACCGGATGGCAGCCCGGCCACCCGCGACAAGCGCTACTGGCTGCTCGTCGTCCCCGCCGCCATCGGCTTCGCCTTCACCTGGGCCGTCGTCGGCCTGACTTACCTGATGCCGCCGTTTCAGGTTTATCACGGCTTGTTTACCTTCACGCTGAGCCGCAATGAAGTGATTTTCCTCAGCGCCGCAACGACCGTGCTCAGCCTTGAATTTCTCTTCGCCCGCCATCTGTTCTGCCGCTACGCCTGCGCCATCGGCATCTTCCAGAGCTTCGCCTGGATCGCCAACCGCAAGGCCATGGTCGTCGGCTTCGAGCGCGAACGCCTGCCTGAGTGCGCCACTTGCCTGAATGGCAACGGTTCAGCCTGCGATGCAGTTTGCCCGATGCGGCTGAAGCCGCGCAACGTCAAACGCTGGATGTTCCCCTGCACCCAGTGCGGCCAGTGCATTTCGGCCTGCGGCACGGTGAATCGGAACAAGCCTGAAGGCCAACTGTTGCGCTGGGTAAAAAACGACGAAGCCCGCCACAACGAAGCGCGTTTTTCAGCCCTATCAAATACCGACGAAGACGCCGGCGGGAAAATCTAACCATGGAAGAATTCGTCGGCAAACTCTGGCACAACTGGGTCACCAAGGCCGCCGCCGGGCATTACCCGGAGGCCGCTGTCAAACTGGCCGAGGTGGAAAAGACAGCCGGCATCCTGTTCCGCGCCTTTGGTGGCGACCCTGGGCTGAAGGTTGCCGCTGCCACCTCGGAAGAACACGGCGCGCGCCGTAGCTGGTTGCAGCGACTGGCCGGCAGCAACGAGCGGGTCGCCCAGGCCCGACGCGATGCCGAAACCCTGCGACTGCCGCCGGAAATCGCCGCCTTCCCCGAAAAGTCGCTGAACCGTGACCTTTACCTCTGGCTGGCCGCGCTTGCCGCCAGTGATGTAGCCCCCGGCAAACCCTGGTTCATCCGCAACCAGCTGGCCAGCCAAGCGGCGCTGAGCAATTTCCCCGGCCTGCGGTCGCGCTACGAGCGGCTGGTCGCCGCTCATATCAGCCATCGCATCGACCCGGCGCAGCTACTGCCGGATGAAGCGGTGCAGGAACAGGCCATTCGCCAGGCGCTGCAGCAGCCTGCCACGGTCGACGGCCTGCCACCGCTGAATTCGACCAAATCCCGACCACCGCAACCGGTCCTGCTCTGGCTGATCGGCGCCGCCGAACAGGTCGAGCCAAGCAAAATGGCCGACCCGGGCGAGCACCTCCCACCCGAAGGCAGCGGCAGCGCGGAGAGCGACAAGGAAGCGCACAAGGCCGAGCAGGTGCCGCCACCGGATAACAAGTCGCCGGTGCTCGCCAGTTTCCGCGCCGAGAGCCTGCCGACCTGGGCCGAGTACGTGCGGGTCAATCGCGCCTACGATGACGACGAAGATCCCAACGCCAGGAATGCCGCCCGCGATCTCGACAAGCTGTCGCTGACCCGCGATGGCGAAACCGCCAAGTCACGCATCAAGTTCGACCTCGATCTGCCCTCAGCCGCCGAGGACGACACGCCGGTCGGCCCGGGCATTGCGCTACCGGAATGGGATTACCGCAAGAACCAGTTACTGGCACGGCACTGCCAGCTGCAGCCGATGATCGCCCACGATGCCGGCCAGGCGGCGCTACCTGCCGAACTGGCGGCCACCGCCAGGAAGCTGCGTGGCCAGTTCGCCGCCCTCGCGCCGCAACGACGTTGGCTGAAGGCCCAGCCTGATGGGGCGGATCTTGATGTCGATGCCTGCGTCCGCAACCAAGCCGACCGCGCCTCGGGCCACACGCCGGAAGTCGGCGGCTATCTTGCCCAGGCGCGTTGCGAGCGCGATCTGGCCTGCCTGCTGCTGGCCGACCTGTCGATGTCGACCGACGCCTGGATTTCCGACAGCCACCGCATCGTCGATGTCATCCGCGATTCGCTGCTGTTGTTTTCCGAAGCGCTGAGCGCCACCGGCGACCGTTTCGGCATCTACGGCTTTTCCTCGCTGCGCCGGCAGAACATCCGCTTTCATCTGCTCAAGGACTTCAACGGCAAGTATGACGCCGCCGCCCGCGCCCGCATCCTCGCCATCAAGCCCGGCTTTTACACGCGCATGGGCGCCGCCATTCGTCAGTCGGCCAGTATCCTCTACGAACAACCGGCCGGCCGCCGTCTGCTGTTGATCATCACCGACGGCAAACCGAACGACTTGGATCTTTACGACTCGCGCTACGGCATTGAAGACACCCGGATGGCTGTCCATGATGCACGGCGCATGGGCCTGACGCCGTTCTGCGTCACCATCGACCGCGAAGCCGGTAGCTACCTGCCCTACCTGTTCGGCCCGGCCGGCTTCTGCGTCATCCGCAAGCCGGAAGAACTTCCCCGCCGCCTGCCCATGCTGTACGCCCAATTGACTAGGGACTAGTGCCAAGTGTGTATTGCCGCAGCACTAGGCCGGTGCGACCATTAGCCAGTTAATATCAGGCAGTCAGGTCATGCAGGCAACTCACCCCATCAATATCGAGGCGCTACTTACCCACGTCCCCCTTTTCAACGGCCTGGCCCCCGAAGAAATCGCCCGGATCGCCCGCTCCACCCGTGAAATCCACGCCACCAAAGGCGACATCCTGTTTCACAAGGGCGACCCCTGCAATGGTTTCCACTTGCTGGTCTACGGCCAGATCAAACTCGCCTTCACCTCCGCCCAGGGCACCGAAAAAGTTGTCGAGATTTTGAGTCAGGGCCAGAGTTTCGGCGAAGCGCTGATGTTTATGGATAAACCCTATATCGTCTTCTCGCAGGCCTTGACCGATTCGCTTCTACTGCACGTTTCCAAAGCCGCCGTCTTCGAAGAACTCCAGCGCGACCACAACCTGTGCCGCAAAATGCTGGCCGGCATGGCGATGCGCCTGCACCAATTGATGAACGACGTCGAATCCTATTCCCTGCACTCCGGCAAGGAGCGCATCATCGGCTACCTGCTGCGCGAACTGTCCGAGAAAGAACAGCCCGGCGACAAGGTCGCCGTAACGCTACCCACCAACAAGGGCGTCATCGCCTCCCGCCTCAACCTCACCCAGGAACATTTCTCGCGCATCCTCCACGAACTTATCGAACTGGGGCTGATCGTTGTGGAAGGCCGGAAGATTCATATTCCGAGCGTGGCTAATTTGAGGAAGCACGAGGGGTAAATCGGCACCCTCGAAAAGCAAAAAGGGGCGATGGAATTCGCCCCTTTTTGCTGGTCGACCGCAGCAGATCAGTCGGTGATCAGTTTTCCCTTGGTCAGCAGGTCCTGAATAATCGCAGCATCGTTGGTTCCATTCGCTCCAAGATCAATACCAGAAAGTATGATCTTCTGGGTGACGTTGGTCCCGTCCGGCTTGACGTCAATAACGGTATCGAGACCGGACTTGCTGAAGTTCAGATAACCATCCAGCATCGTGGGATTGGTTGCCCCATTAGGCAGGATATCTCGTAGATCAAGAACGTCACCACCAGCGGCTTTCGACGCGATATCAAAGCCAAATATCGTATCTGTCGCTGGCGTAGCAACGGTTCCTTTATCGGCGAGACTCCAGGCGAACGTATCGGAGCCCAATCCACCGGTGAGCAAATCGTTACCTGCCCCACCGATCAGGACATCATCCCCGGCACCACCGGTTAATGCGTCATCCCCGGCACCACCTGCCAGCACATGCGCATTGGCATTGCCTGAAGCGTCTAGCGTGTCATTGCCGGCAGTACCGGCGTACATATCGGCACTGTTCACCACAGAGAGAAGTTGGCTGTTTGTATTGCCGCTGGCATCCGCCCCAGTAATGGCAAGATGAAACGAGCCAGATCCGTAATTGCTGAGCACTACTTCCGACGCTCCCCAGGCGGAAATATCCAGAGTGCCACCAACGCCAACCGTTCCCGATTGGCCGCTAGCGCCATCCGTTACCACAGTTCCAGCGACCAAGCCCGACAGGACAAGCGAAGAGGCATCAGCAACGCCAAGATAAAAGTGAAGGTCACGACCATCATTGGCAATAATCGAGCTCTGATTACCCCAAAGCTCGGTCTCATAAATTGCCTGAGCCTGTGCGTTCGTCAAAACGCCATCATAAATACGCGCGTCTTCCAACGCGCCATTCAGGAATCGGTTTGACGTAGCACCATCGTCAGCAGTGACACCAAAACCGAGGAATTTATTCGGCGCCACCAGACCAGCGGCAAGCACCGTACCGGTCCCCGAATTAGCGCTATTGATTGCCTGAGCAGCACCATCAACCCACATATTCGTTTTGCCGGAAGTGAAATCATGGGAAATAACGACGTTGTGCCACTGATTATCGTTGATCGCATTGTTACTCATCAACCCGGCGCTATTACCCATACCAAAGCCAATCTTGCCTTGATCATTGATAAAACCCCACTGGACGTCGACTGTGCCACCATTATTTTCCATACCAATGACCGACGGAGAATCCCAACCAATACCAGCCCCCACCTGAGCAGTCTTGATCCAGAAACTAAGGGATGCAGCCTTGGAGGCTGACTGGCCAGCCAGCGGATCAGTTACGGATGCCGCGAGAGATACCCAACCGCCATCACGCACCGCAGAAGCCCCACCAACTCCATTAAACTGAATCGCCGCAGAATCATTACGACCTGTTGTCCATGTCGGGCTCAGATTGGCAGCCGGATCCGCCTGCTGGCCGGCACGCGGCGTATTGTTGGTAATAGTGCCAATCTGGTCAGTAGACGGATTGAAATTCGTGGTTTTGGTGCCCGATCCTTGATTGAAGTCCCAGTAGTCTATCCATTTGGCGGTAATAGCCGGAGCAACCGTGTCGGTGGTATGAACGTTTTCTGTGTCGGACGGGGCGGCGTTGCCGGCCAGATCCTGGACGTTCGCGGTCGCGACGTAGGTGGTGGTGTCGCTCAGCAGCGCAACATCAACCGCCGGAACGGTGACGCTGAAGACGCCGCCGGTCA
>JAUYSK010000020.1 GCA_030696345.1 Azonexus sp. | reverse complement strand
GGGGCGCCACTTCAAATGGAACACCGAATTCCTCGAACTGTTCACCCTGAGCGAACTGGAGTCCCTGGCCGGCGAGGTCGGCCTGAAAGCCAAGATGGGTGCGGTTTTCAAGCTGGCGCGGGCGAAGAAGAAAGGCGACTTCATCAAATCGCTACTGGCCGTGCCGGGATTCGCCTACGAGGGTACCTTGCCCGTCGTCATGCAGTACCCGCGCCGCGCCGTTTCAGCAGCGTCCATCGTTCAGGCAAACGACGACCTCGCGGTTTCAGCGGTCGAGTCTGCCGAAGAAGCCCTTGCTGCCTGAGCGGCTCAGCCACTGGCAAACCCCCAATGCCTTCGTAGCATGGTCTCGAAGGCATTTCTTTTTTGAAGGAGCGTGACATGACGATGTTCAAAGAGCTTTACGAATTGGCGACCAGCGCTGCGCTGACGATGGTCATCAGCGCCGACGAGAAGAGCGGGCGGATGACGATCAACGTGGTCCCGAAGCCCAAGATGGACGTGGACGAGCCGGCCCTGACCAAGGCATTGAGCCTGACGGCCACGCCGGACGAATTCGATGCGGAGTTCGTCGGGGTGTTGAAGGGCTACCGCGAGGTTCGCCAGAGCCTTGTCGAACAGGCCGAAGCGACACAGGAAGTGCTGCAAGCGGCCAAGGCGGCATCGGCTAAGAAGGCGGGCGAGGCAATGACCAAGGCGGTCAAGCCTGCCCCCCAAGCCGCCGCGCCGAAGGCCCCGGTCAAGGCGCAGACCGACACCGCCGATGACTTGGGCGATGACGACGCCGGGGCCGCTGGCCGCGCACCGCAACCGAGCGCTGCAACTACTGCCGACAGTGCTTCTTACGATCTGTTCGGCTGAGGTCCGGCCTTGAAAACGGGCAGGGCGGCGAGAGACTGATCGCAAGGGCCTCCCGGTGGGAGGCGCCAGACGACAGGAGCCAAACCATGACGATTGCAGTCAATGAAATCCGGCGGGTCTTCCGCTACAACGGTGTGCAGTTGCCCGATGTTCCGGGCATGGAGCCAAAGGAGGTCCGCGACCTCTACAGCGCCCAATACCCCGAACTCATCAGCGCCGAAATCGAGGCGGGAGATGTCGTGAATGGGGTGCAGGAATACACCTTCCGCAAAGCGGTCGGGACCAAGGGCCGGACCGGTGGCGAAGGCGAACGGCTTGCCGCCCTCAAGGCCGCTGTCGCGGTCGAGATTGAGGGCCGCACGGACGCCACCGGCAAGCTCGCCCAAGCCCTGACCCGGCGCGGCACGCAGGAGCGCGGTAGCGCTTGGGGCGCCTTCGTTTTGCGCACCCGGCGCGATGGGAACGAACGCCAGACGGCCCGCATCCTGCCGCCCAGCGACATGCTGGCACCGCTGCCATGATGGCTCTCGTTTTGCCGCGCATCGGCCCGCAGGTGCCGCGCAGCATCGCGCCGGGGCCGCTCTTGGCGGCCAACGCCATGGTATCGCGCTTCCTGATCGAGGCCGAGGCCTTCGACGAGGCCGACATTCCGGTGACCTGGAGCGACTCTCTCGACGCCTGCCGGCAGGCGCTCGATGGCTGGCTCAAATGCCAGATCGGCGCGCTGCATTGCCTCACGCCGCGCTTTGCACTGCATATGGTGTCCCGCGATGGCGAGTCCTACCGCTACTACGGCAGCCAGCCGCCCAAGGACTTCGACTTCAATGCGGTGGAAGCATCGTGGTGCGAATACCACGAGCAGGAATGGCCGGTGGGGGCGGGGCTGGAAGCCTTGAGCGCCCGCCTGCACGGCTTGGGCACGGTCGTTCTGCATGTGTTGTGCCGCCAGAGTGCTTTCGTCTATCCGCTGTTTACGCCCGACATCGCCTGTGACGTGGCGACCTATCTCTACTGGTGCGGCGAGGATGATGAGGAAGCCGCCCTCGATATGAACTGCGGTGAGGACGAAGAAGAACGCGAGGCGATGCGGGCCGAGATGGTCACCAAGTCCATGCTGGAGGCGTCTTTTCCCGCATGGACACGGCGCTGGCCGCGTGGGCTGGAACTGGCGCAGTGCGCCCGCTTCCTGCGCCGGGCGACCAAGCGTCTGTCCGATCCGGGCGCCAAGGCCACTGCCGAGGATGCGCTGGCGCTGGCTACCTTGGAAATCGACGACAGCTTCCGTCCCGACATGGAGGGTGAGTTCGTTGGTTTCGGCGCGGTGCTGTCATGGCGCGACGGGGACGTGACCACCCGTATCTACGACGATCTTCTCGAACTCGCCCATCAAGGCGAATACTGCGAGCACATGGGCGAGGTCCAAGTGCCGTTGGACGACCCCGCTGCCTTCGGTGCGTGGCAGCAGGCGATGGCCAGCCGCTTCGCGGCCATTCGGCTGATCGACCGCTTGATTCATCACCTTTCGGCAGGAAACTGATCGTGGAGGTAACGACCATGAACCAAGCCGAGTTTTTCATACAGGCCCCGAGTGCCGGCACCGTGCATCTGCGTCGGGCGGTCCTGATCTACGACGGCCAGCAGGGCAGTGCGCTGGCCACCGTGCATGACATTGAAGAGGTCGATGGCGAACCCGTTATCGGTGCCGGGCAGGCAATGACACCGCGTGCGGCGATGGACCTCGCCAAGGCGCTGCTCAAGCGCGCCGCCCACGGTGGTTTCCTGCCGGAGACGGTGCTCTACATGGATGGCGACCTGATCGTCTGGTGGATGCCGCCGGCCCGCCGCCACATCGCCTTTCGCGTCGACGCGGAACAGGCAGAGGCCTTCGGCGGGCAGGAACGCGGGGAGAGCGTGCCACATCCGGGACTAGTCTTTGCAGCATCCAGTCGTGTCTGGCGGGTCTGGGCGGTGAAGGGGGCAGGGCGCCCGACCCCGGCCACGGCCTTGTTCCAAGTGCCGTACTTCAACGTCAACGTGCAGGGCAACATCTGCCACGGCAACGCGCCGGTGCCCGAGGGCACCACGGTCGAGAAGATCGCCGCGTGGAACGATGCCTTCCTGCGCAGCTATTTCACCCACCCCAACGGCCCCGGCAAGCTGATTCGCTATCGCGGTGGCGCTTACACCTTCTGGCGGGACATGCTCGACGGGCGATTCCAGCGCTTTCCCGAGCGGGTGCTGGTCGATGTCAAAACCACGCTGGGCGGGCTACTCGGCCTCACGGAGGAGGCATGATGGATGTGCGCGACCTCGCCTTGCAAGCGGTCTGCCCCGTCATTGCCGCACCGCGCTTCGGCCCGTTGCCCGACATGGCGAACGGCCAGCGCATCATCCTCGCCGCCAACGGTGTCTTCGTGCAGGTCAAGCTCGACTGGCTGGACTGCATCCAGCGGCTCTCGCCCGCGCTGCCGATCACGCTGCCCTACGGCGGCATCGAGGAGCGGCTTGCTTTCACTTTCGGCGTATTGCCCATCCGGGTGATCGAGGCCTTCATCGAAGCCGCTCGCCGGGGCCTGCCCAACGAAGTGGCGGGAGCGCTGATCTACTCCCGGCGCAACCAAAGTCTGCGGCTCGCGCTGTGCGAACCCATCGAGGTATCGCCTCACCAGATCGATTACCGGGTGCCGACGATGGATGCCGACGAAACGCTGGCCGTGGACCTGCATACCCATGGCTACGGCAGCGCGTTCTGGTCGGCCAAGGACGATGGCGACGATCAGGGCATCAAGGTGGCCGGCGTGTTCGGCTGTCTGCACCAGCCCAAGCCGCAAGCCCTGTTTCGGCTGGTGGTCAACGGCAGGTTCCGCCCTTTGCCCCATCCGTGGCAGGCCGACACCGACACGGCGTGTGACGTGGCGCCTGACCTTGAGTCCGGCCTGCTGCGCCGGATACTGAATTTCTACCAAGGAAGGAGGTTCGGACCGTGGAACACCTGATCGATCCCGCATTGCTCGACCGTCGCGTCAGTATCCATCTGGTCGGCGTCGGCGGCAACGGTGCCCAGATGGCGGCCTGCCTCGCTCGCCTCGACATCGCCATGAAGGCGCTCGGCCATCCCTACGGCCTGCACGTCACCGCTTTCGACGCCGACCGGGTGAGCGAGGCCAATGTGGGCCGGCAACTCTACAGCCCCGCCGACATCGGTAGGCACAAGGCCATCGTAACCATCCACCGCCTGAATCAGTTCTACGGGCTCGACTGGATTGCCCATCCGACGCGCTACGAAGCCTTCGAGACGAACCGCTATTCGCCGCTGAGCGCCGACATTCTGGTGAGTTGCGTGGACAGCCGCTCGGCGCGGCGGATTCTGCATGAGGCTGTATTCGATGGCGGCGGGCGCTATCGCTATTGGCTAGACCTCGGCAACACCGAGGCGAGCGCTCAGGTGGTGTTGGGGCAGGGGCCGCGCCGGGCAAAGGGCGAGGTAAACCTGCGCCTACCCTGTGTCACCGAACTGTTCCCCGAACTGTTGGACGCCTCGGTTCCGGATGACAACCGGCCATCGTGCTCGGTTCGTGTGTCGCTGGTTTCCCAAGGGCTGTTCATCAACGATGTGGCGGTGCGCTTCGCGGCGCAGTTGCTCTATGAACTCTTCTCCAAGGGGCGGCTCGACCAGCATGGCGTGGTGGTCAATCTCGACTCGAAACGGACCGGCCCCATCGAGGTCGATCCGAAGACCTGGGCACGCTTCGGGTGTGTCATGGCGGACGAGCGTCAGGACGAGGAAGAAGCGGTCTGAGTGCAAAGGGTCAGGCATTCAACGATGAATGGACGGGGTGAGGAATTGGTTATAAACTAGTCAGGTGACTAGTTTATTTGGAGGTCGTCATGAATACATGGCCAGTTCAGGATGCAAAAGCGAGATTCAGTGAGTTTCTGGCAGCTTGTTTGTCGGAAGGGCCGCAAATGGTGACCAAACGCGGGACGGAAGCTGCGGTGCTCGTACCGGTTCAGGAATGGAAGCGCCTGCAAGCGGCGGCGCGGCCTAGTTTGAAAGCGCTTTTGCTGTCCGTTCAGGCTCGCGGCGAAATCGGAATACCGCCACGGGGACGAGCCAGGCGTCGCAGCGTTGCCGAGATCGGGTGAGCGGTGTTTCTTCTCGATACCAATGTCGTCTCGGAACTGCGCAAGCCGAAGCCACATGGGGCCGTCGTGGCGTGGCTGGAATCGGTCGACGATGCGCACTTGTTTCTCTCTGCCGTTACCTTGGGTGAAATTCAGGCGGGCATCGAACTGACCCGTGAGCAAGACGCGGCAAAAGCATCGGAAATCGAGGCTTGGCTGGCGCAGGTCGCATCGGCCTACAATATCCTGCCGATGGATGCGGCAGCTTTCCGGTGCTGGGCAAAGCTCATGCACCGCAAATCGGATACGTTGTACGAGGATGCCATGATTGCAGCGACCGCGTTGGTTCATGGCCTTACCGTGGTGACCAGAAATACTGCCGATTACAAGGCGATAGGTATTGAGACCTTCAACCCATTCCAATGTTGGGGGGCTTAGGGTGGCGCGCTGTTTCCTCGATCACATCGCCGTTACCGCCTTCTCCCTTGACGCAGGCGCTGCCTTCGTTCTTGAGACCCTTGGTGTTTCCCCGCAGGTCGGCGGCGAGCACCCGCGCATGGCAACCCACAACCTGTTGCTGCGCCTCGGCGACTCCACGTTCCTTGAGGTTATCGCGCCAAATCCTGCGGTCCCTGCGGCTTCGCGGCCTCGCTGGTTTGCCCTTGATAGCATCGGCTCTCAGTCGCCGCCGTCCCTCTCCACGTGGGTGGTTCGCACTTCAGATATCCGTGCCACTGTTGCCGCCTCCTCCGAACCACTTGGAAATGTCGAGCCCATGAGTCGTGGTGCGCTCAACTGGTTCATTACCATTCCCGCTGACGGTTCAGTTCCGCTGGACGGTATTGCGCCGGCGCTAATCGAGTGGCACACCGATGTTCATCCCGCCGCCAAGCTTGAAGATAAGGGGCTCTCTCTTGTCAAACTTGAGATCATGCACCCAAACCCCGACCGTGTCTCTCGGTTGCTTTCATCGCTGGAGCTTGATGCTCCGGTATCCGTGCTGTCGGCGCCGTCTGGTGAATCGGCGCGTTTGGTCGCGCACATCAACACACCCCAGGGGCTTCGTCTCCTGTCTGCCCACCAACCCCTCGTTCCAGGGGACCGCCGGCAAGCTGCGCTTGCCGGTTCGCTCCGGGCTGCGCCCTCCGCCGGCCCCTGAACTCAAACGATGGATGTGCCTTGGGGCAGTTGGGCCTGAATTAAGCAAGCGAGAGGTGATCTGTGATTGACCATCCCATCATCAAGCAGTTTGAAGCGCATGCTGAATTGCTGGACATTAGCGGCAGCGCCGAAGCCATCGACGATGCCGTCGTCCAGTTGGCCATCTGGATGGATACCCTGGAACTTGCCGAGGACGATGAGGCGCTGCTTTGTCGCATCGGGGGAATCCTCTACCGGGAGGGATTGCGGCGCCGCATGGAAAGCTGAAGGAACTCCAAAGGCAGGAAAAGCGGGGGCGGGGAAGTTTCCCAGTTCCCCGTTTCGTTTTGAACGGGCCGCATGGCCCCAGTTCAATGCCCTCCGGGTGATTTTTCCGCATCGGATGTGCAGGGCAGGCTGTCTTTTGCCTGGTCCTTCAACGCCGCTTGTCGTGGCAGTAGCCCACCTAAATAAGCGCCTGCCGCCCTAGCGCGATTGTGTCCGGCCAGCCGGGCGGCCGAGAGTCTTGCCGCCGCGTCCTCCTCGGGAGGCACATCACCGCCGCCTCGGACCGGTGGCGTCCCGCCAGCCTTGGTCGTGTAGTGGTCGATCATCGCTTCATGGCGCAGCCCGTGCGCCGTGGCACCCAGGCCGTCCGCCGTGATGCCGAACTTCGCCATCACATAGTCGAAGCGCCGCAGGTTGTGCTTCAGACTGTGGCGAGGATCGCCCAGATGCGCCTCCTCTCCCGGAACGACTGCCTGGGCGAATTCTAAAGCTGCGATGCGTTGCTCTGAATCCAGTGGCACAAAGCGCCGCCTTCCACCCTTCGCGCCTTCCTTGATTCGCACGTAGTTGTCGGCCTGCCTTTCCCCGGGTGGCAGGCCTGTGGCTTCGAAAGGCACCACGCACAGATGCGGGCGGATCATCACTGATTCCTTGCGGCGCAGGCCGAACGTCCGGATCAATCCCAATGAAGCGCCGACGTAGCGGTCGAACGCAATGACCTGTTCAACCACGGCGTCGATATCGATGCTTGCCGCCGTCCAGCTCTTGTCGCGCTGAGCGTTTTCGTCGCGCTGATATTCATTGGGCGAGAGGCCGTAGTAGGCCGGCGACCGGATGAAGCCAGGTTTGCTCAGCCACAGCGCCAGTCCACGTAGGAAGCTCAGATAAGTCTGGATTGTCGCCGGAGCGAGTCTCTCTTCGCGCCAGACGGCGACGATGGCCCGGATGTGCCGGTCACCGAGATTACGGGGATCGGGTACGGTGGCGAAATTGGCCTTCACCTTGAGGTCTCGGAAGAAACGGCGCAGGAAGTCGGCCCGTTCCTGTCGTGTCTTGTGCGAGACCGTCTTGTCGAGCGCGGTGTGCTGCGTGTTGAACAGTTCCAGCAGCACATCGAGCACCTGTAGCGGATCGGCCTTGCCCGGCCGGTAGCGGCTCAGAATCTCGGTGGGCATGAGTGAAGCCCACTCCTGACGGCGTGCTGGTTGGTGTTGGGCAGCACGGCCCGAGCCAATGGAACCTTGAGCCCGGCGGCGGGAATGGGAAGCGTTAAAAGTAGACATGGCAAATCTCCGAAGCGAGCCGTGCGCTGTCCCGTCAACCCACAGCAGATGTATTGGGTGGAATCCATCGGTTCGTTGCGGGCGCTGATTCCGTCGCGTCCGCAAAACGTGGTCGAGTGCTTCGGCACGGTGTGCGACCACGAGCACGCCACACCTACCCAGGGATTGCCGGTGTCGCGCCTTATGCACGGCCTCCGGCTCGGTCAGTCTTAAAAATGAAACGGTGATCCGTCCGCTTCCGCATTTCTGCGTTCGACGGGATTGGTGATGCAGCCTCGCCTCGAAGGTGGGGACAACATCGGCGCGAAGGTCTGGCCTTGCGCTACAGGGGGATCAGTCCTCGATTCGTAGCGTCATCCATCTGCATGGGTCCGCCCCTGACCGAAAGTCCAGGGCAGTACAGGCGTACGAGCGGCTTCACACGCGGAGCCCAAGAAGGCTTACACGACGTGTGCTGCGCAATGCGCGTGCTCGAACGATGACGGGGAACAGGGGCGTGGCATCGGGTGCCGGCCGTTTGAACCGAACGCAAGACACGCCCTCAAGGAGCATTCGACAGGGAACTGCCGGCAAGGTCTAGCGTTGCACTACGTTTGGAACAGCTTCGGGCAGGGTCTCAGGGACCGTGCCAACCCGACTCAAGGTCGGGGCTGAAGAGGCGGGTAACGACCGCAACGCCTTTTACTCCGCGATGGAGCAGGCCAGGAGGCCTCGGGAGCCTGTAGTTCACACTTTGAGCGAGAGTAGGTCAATGGGCAGACCTGCCGAAACACCAGGAATGTAGGGGCTTGCGGATGGCACTTGAAATTGAAACTCAGGGTGAATTTATTTTTCGGGAGACGACCGGACCGAGGCGACACAAGGGCTTGACGGGCGCCAACTCGGCCTCTGGTTACCACCGTGATCGTTTCGATCGGATGCTGCTGTTTTCGATTGGACACCCGCTGGAAATGTGCCCTTGACGCACCCCGATCCAGTGAGACCGTAAATCGACGCGAGAGCTGTTTTGGCACCCGGGCACATGACCTCAACTTTCACCCCAACTCAGGTCGAATGGACTTCGAATACGGTCGAGGCTGATTGCGATATCCGGGGCAACCGGATCGGATTTCGCGTGGACGGGCCGCATCGGGATGCCGATGCTGGCCGCTCGCAAACCTATACAGGAGCCTCACATGGATTATGTCGTCAGAGCAGTGGATGTCGGTTTCGGCAACACAAAATACGTCAGCAATGTGGCTGATAGCGACATTCGCTGCGCCAGCTTTCCTTCGGTCGCTTACCCGACGATGCGCGAGCCTTCGGGACAGCCTGGCTATGAGCGGCGCAAAACGGTTGCGATCCCGATCAATGGCCTCTTCTACGAGGTCGGCCCCGAGGTTGAACTGGCCGCCGATACGTTCCGCGCCACCCAGATGCACGACCGTTATACTGAGACGCCGGAGTACTTGGCGCTATTGCGGGGCGCCCTGGCTCTGATGAAGCAACCCGCGATTGATCTGCTGGTCGTGGGGCTGCCGGTGGCCGCGCTGACTACCAAGAAGACAGCCCTTGAGAAAGCGGTGACCGGGACGCACGATATTGGCTGCGGCAAGACCGTGGTGGTCCGCAAGGCCTTGGCGATCGCGCAGCCCCAAGGCGCCCTGGTTGATTTCGCTGTTCAGCACGAGAAGATGGCCGCCATCGAGCGGGAGCAAAGCCTGATTCTCGATCCGGGGTCACGCACTTTCGACTGGCTGGTGGCGCGGGGTATGCGCCTGGTGCAAAACAAGAGTCACTCGGTGAACCGGGGTGTTTTCGACATCCTGCAAGCCATTGCGGCAGAAATTGGGCACGACATCGGTACGCCCTACAGCGACATCGAGGCCATCGACCTGGCATTACGCACCGGAAAAAACCCGGTGATCTACCAGAAGCCCTACGACATCTCGCGGGCCATGCCCATGGCACATTCGATTGCCCAGCAGGCCGTGGCGTCGATGATGCGCTGGATCGATGCGAGCTACAGCTTCCAGAACATCATTCTGGTCGGAGGCGGTGCCTACCTCTTTAAAAAGGCGGTGAAAGAGGCATTTCCGAAGCACCGCATCCTGGAGGTAAAAGATCCGTTGCACGCCAATGTCCGTGGCTTCCAGATTGCCGGCATGAGTCACGTGGACAAACTCTTCGGCACTACCGCCGCTACCGCAGTTTAGGGAGGTGCGTGATGAGCGAGACGAAGACGCCAGAGCACGAGACGATCCGCTTGCTGTTCGAGTTGGACCGGGCAGACGACTTGCAATTGTATGACGACCTGATCCGTTTCAAGAAAGGGACGAAGCGAATCAACCGGCTGCGCCTCTTGGCGCGGGAGGGCGTCCTCGGACAAATGAGCTTGGCCATGGGGGGAGCGCTACCGCGTCTGCATCAACTCTCGGCTGTTGCCGAACCACCTGCCAGACCTGCTATTCCCATGCTGATCGCCTCGGACGTGTTCGGCGACCCCATCACCGACCGTTGAAAAAGGAATATTTGTATGTTCAGGTCATTTCTGTTCGCCCTTTGAAGAGGGTTGGAAGGCAAGTTAATTTACTGCATAATCGTTTTTGAGCAACGGGTATTGAATGTAATTGATTTGACGCAGCCTTAACCTAGTGGATGCCGACTCCTTGCTTGCATCATCGTTTTTGAGCAAACGAAAACCGTATTCCCTGGAGACGCCGCATGACCGGATTACCGACAGAACTGATTGGTGCTGCCTGGCTGGCGCAGACCTACGGAGTGATGCCGCTGGGGAGGCCGCCTGTGGTCAGTCAGATCGGGGGGCGGCGCGCGACCCAAGTCGACAACGGCTTCCGTTCGGAGGTCTATACGGAGGCCATGCGGCCAGCTGTGGAGCCGGCGGCACACCTGCAGTTTCACCTTCGTCACGAGGTACCCCATCTGGAATTCCTCGCTCGCCTCTTCGAGCGAAGCGGTCCGGATTTCGTTCAAGCCTGGGTCATGGCCGAACCGACCGGGCAGTATGCCCGTCGGGCCGCCTTCCTGTACGAGTGGCTGACGGGAGAGACGCTGGCGGTGCCGGAGCGCCTGGGGGGTAATTACATCGATGCCATTGACGACGCCAAACTGGTGGCGGCATCACCCGACCGGGTCGTCAAAGTGCAGCGCTGGCGGGTGAATGACAACCTGCCGGGTGCTCGGAGTTTTTGCCCCATGGTGGTCAAGACCGATGCGGTGAATCGGGCTGCCAGTCTGGACGTGCCGCGCCTGTTCGGGGAACTGACCGCCGAGTTTGGTGAAGACCTGCTGATGCGGGCGGCAGTCTGGATGACGCTGCGGGAGAGCAAAGCAAGCTTTGCCATCGAAGGTGAAGCCGATCGGGCAGGGCGGGTGCAGCGTTTTGCGGATGTGATGGCGCGGCGCACCGGTCAGGGAGATTTACCGTTCAGCGATGCCGCGCTGGCCGAGTTGCAGCGGGAAATCCTGGGCGATCGGACAACGATTACCCATTTCGGGATGCGCCAGTCTCCCGTGTTCGTTGGCGAGACGGTGCACTACCAGGAGGTCGTGCACTACGTGGCGCCACCGGTTGACGAGATCGCCGCGATGCTGGACGGGCTGCAGACATTCCTGGACAGAACGCAAGGTCAGTCGCCCACGATGCGTAGCGCAGTGGCGGCTTTCGGTTTTGTCTACATCCACCCGCTGGCCGACGGTAATGGCCGTGTGCATCGATTCCTGGTCAACGACGTCTTACGTCGTGATGGCGTGATCCCAGAGCCTGTGATTCTGCCGGTATCAGCCGTCATTACGGACGACGCCGGGGAGCGGCGCGGCTATGACCGGGTGCTGGATGAGGTATCCAAGCCCCTGATACAGGCCGTGCGGGAGCAGATCGTGTTCGAGCCAGTGCAGACCACCTACCAGGATGGCGTGGTGTCGAATTTCGCCTTCCACGGTGCCGAACAGGCTAGGCCGCTGTGGCGTTATCCCGATTTGGGGCCTCACGTGGTGTTCCTGTCCAACGTCATCGGGCGGACCCTGACCGAACAGATGCGCGAAGAGTCTCGTTACCTGCGCAGCCATGCACGGGCACGCGCTGCACTCAAGGAAGTGGTCGAGATGCCGGACCAACAGGCTGACAGGGTGCTGCGCTCGCTTGAGCAGAACCGTGGCGAACTCAGCCATGTGCTTGCCAAGGAAATGCCTGTGTTGCGGCAGCCCGGTGTGTGGGCAGAAATCGTCGAAGCTGTCACCCAAGCGTTTCAGGATTAGGACAGGACAAATCAGGAAAAGGCCACGTTGCGGCAGCGAGTAGGCGAGGTGATAGGGTGGTTTACCTACGGCCATCCTCCGCCACATCAACATGGACTGCCTTGTTTTGCTCAGGGATCTCCCATTGCAGGCGTTCGTTAGCATCCCTGCAACGAATTCCGGTAGTGATGCAGTAAAGCCCTAGACAAAGGGCGCTTTCCCCATCTCGACCGGCGATAATACGAAAGCGGGCAGATCTCTATCGAGTGCGAAGGGCATGTCGCGCAAGCCTCGACGAATAGAACCAGGCTGTTCGTGCCTTGGAGTCCTTGTACCTGGCCTGCGGCTGACGCAGTTCTGCATTCGCCTGCGGCGATACGAAATCTTGATTTGCGGCTATGCTCTGGGCTTAGGTGCTTTCTGGATTTGTCAGCTAACACTACGCGTTACTACGCCTTGTCTTCAGGGGCTGGATTGAGTCTTCCCTCTATCCTTTTGGTAAGCGCGATTTAGAAAATCAGCGAAGGAGCCGCTAGAATTTCATCAGATCAAAAAAGTACTGTGCCTGTGCTCCCACCTCTGCATATACATTTGCTGGCTCATCCCCGCTCCGATGTGGCCAACGAGCTTGTCCAGGCGTTGTGGGCCCGACTGGTTGAAGCGCCAGCCAGCGGTGGTTTACGCGTGCCGGTCTTTTTTGCCCCAGATTGCGGGGATGATATGCCACCCACGCTCGTTGGTGACGGTGCCATAAAGCTTGATGCTGCACAGCATACCCTTGTCGTTGTACTGGCAGATACCCAGATGTTGCGTACTGTGCCGAGTGGAACGGGCCGAAATTGGCAAAACTTCGTCCGGCACCTTCGGGCGCAGACCCCTCTCGATATCAGTCCGCACCATCTATTACCAGTGGCGATCGATCCGGAGGGCTTTCGAATCAACGATCAGGGTCATGTGCTGCCGGCGCTCCTGAACGCATCTTTAGCCGTAAGTGCTGCGATCGAACAGCGGCTGGCCGAGTTGTCCTTTCACATCGCTGCGCGTGCGCTCCAGTTATTGGAGCACGGCAAAGTTCCTGCTGTTGCACCAAACCGCATGCAGGCACCGGTCTGCCTCTTTCTGAGTCATGCCAAGGCCGATCTAGATCCGGGGCGCCATGACCCTGTACGTTATACGGCTGCCGCCTGTGATGATGAGGCATTCCCAATCGAGCGATGGTTCGATGCGCGCGACATTGCTACTAGCCAAGACTTTGTCGAAGCTATCACCGCCGGAATTCGGGATTGTTCCATCATGGTGGCCTTCAAAACTGACCATTACAGCGCTCGCCCGTGGTGCAGGCGCGAGGTGCTGGAAGCGAAGCGTTTGGGGGCCCATATATTGGTGGTCAATGCTCTGGAGAAGGTTGAGCCGCGCAGCTTTCCCTACGGTGGTAATGTCCCGGTAATTCGCTGGAACCTGGCTGGTCAGCCGGAGGTGGAAGCCCGTCGCGTCATTGATCGGGCAGTGCTTGAGGCACTGCGCTTTAAGCACAATCGCGCAGTGCTGGAAACCTGGGCGGAACCGGGCGATCTCATATTGCCAGCGCCACCAGAGGCACTCACATTGGCGGATATGATCAGGTCCGGTACTCATCAGTCCTGTCTTTATCCAGATCCACCTCTCGGGCGTGAAGAGCTTGAGGTTCTGTTCAAATTACGTCCGGATGTGCATTTCGTTACCCCGTTGACCCGAATGGCTGCACGGATTAAACCCAAAATTGTCGAAACACTTTGTGTGAGTATTTCGGAAAGCGGTGACGCTCGTCGCTATGGTCTGTCCGACCTTCATCTCACCGCGCTCAGCGACGAAATACATCTTTACTTGCTTCTGGCCGGGTTAAAGATTGCCTATGGCGGCGCCTTAACCGGGAGTTTCTCGCAAGGCTATAACTTCACATTGCGCCTGTTCGATCTCGTTCGAGGATATTCAAAACTTGCCGAGGGGGTGAGCGCTCAGCCACTCACTGGAGCTGTCCTTAACGTCGCGCCATGGCCGCTTAGACTTAATTATGGCGATAGCGAATGGGCTTTGTTTGATGGCGAGGTGGCGCGCTATCAGGAGGGGCCGCGCCCTGATCTTCCGTGGAGCGACGATGACTTGTTTCCATTGCATGGGGAGAAACGCAATTTGGCAGCGGATAACCCGCGCAAGCGCTATGCGTGGGCTCGCGGCCTGACAGCCATGCGGCAATCCATTACGGTTTGTAGCCAAGCACGCCTCGTCTTGGGCGGTAAGATGACAGGATTTGCAGGTCTGGTTCCTGGCGTCATTGAGGAAGCTTGGATGTCTCTCAACCAAGGGCAGCCTGTGTACCTTGCCGGCGGCTTCGGTGGTGCAGCAAGAGCCGTTTGTGACTTGCTGCGAGGTTACGAACGGAAAGAATTTAACGAGGATTGGATCGGTCTCAATGTCGCTGGCTACACGGACGCGGTCGGCTGCTTTCCTGACGATACCACGCGGCTTAATTTGCTGCCCCGCATCGGCTCTGAAATCGCGGCTCTTGCTGGCGAAGATTTGGGCAAAGTTTTGAAGAATGGTCTCGACGATAGTGAAAATCGCGAACTCATGGCGAGCACCGATGCTCGCCAGATTGCCGAATTGGTATTAAGAGGGGTAGGTCGTCTGTAGCCCGGCTCGTCGGGCTACGAAAGGATATTTCGAATCCGATTTCCTGATGCTTTAGGAATACCATCGGTCGCCAGTGCGGTTATTCGCGAAGCTATCTAAGGTGTTGTCCGGTGCCTTCTTGTCCCTTTGCAGGAAGGCTTGGTGTATCCAGGCCTGTACTTTGGATGGGTCATTGCTCCAGTCGTACAAATTGGCAAAGCCGCATTCGATGTTGTAGTGGAGGCGTGGCGGGATGGTATAGAGGTCGTACTTGTTTGGTCCAGGTTTTACGTAGGTAGGCAATAAGATCCCCAATAGACCAGAGCGAGGGTTGTGCAGGGTGTGACGAATGCTTGAGCCAATCTCCCAGTCCACGTGTTTCCGCTGCCAGGTTTGTGATCCGACCAAGACAACGGTCACGGTAGAGTCTCGCAAATATTCGTCACGAATTTTCTGGCGAATGGTTTCCGTCTTCATATTTTCAGGAATGTCGCCAATTTGGACCGACCTGGAGAGCATGATGTCGTGCTGATTGGCAAATAACTCCTCGAAACTATCGCGGTAGTGCTGATCGTTTGCGTGGTGATAGCTCACGAAAACCTTGTGACGTGGTTTCGGGGGAGGGGAAAATCCGAACATTGAGCTTAGGCTCCTTTAACGCAATATTCATTGTATTGGATGTGCTGGCCATTCATCTATCGGCGCAGCGGCAGCTAGAATACGCAATCATAATTTTGTGATCAACCTTTCTGGGTATCCGAAATGAATACGTGGTTGTGCAGGGTATGGACCGACAGTGAAAATCGGGCAACACCGGCGTCATCAAGTCAGCATCAAGGATCCATTCGAAAATCTGTGTATGGCAATTTATAGCCGACGTCCGTGTAAGCGTGCGTTCTTATCGGTAATCGTAAGCAATGCGATGCACGGCTGGAGTTTTGTGCCTACGACCATGAGCTGATGCTCATGATTGCCACTACATTTCTCTCCTCAGCAGATATTGCGCAGCATCAGGATGACCTCCGTGAATACCTCTACTTCGATCACCTCGGGTGGTGCCACCTGGAGCGAGTGGTTAAAACAGCATGCATTTGGTGACCTTTTTGCCAGAGAAGGTGACCGGAAGCTGTTTGATCAGCTAACCTGGCAGCCCGGTGAGGCAGACCGCTTAGCAGCGTGGCAACTCTACACAGAACTACGTACGCGCATCGCGACCCAGGCATTGCCTTATGGCCGGGGTGATGAGGCGACGGCACTCAAGAGCGTATATCAACTCTTCGAACTGTCGCGTACCGCTATTTGTCGCTACCCGGAGGGCAGGCACTTTGCGTCGCTGATGGTGCGTGTTCTGAATCAGAGGGTCCGTCCATTTACTGCCAAGTGGCATCGATTGAGCGCAGATGGGGGGCTTTCCAATGCCGACGTTCGGTTTCGCTTCCGAGGCGAACTTGATGAACTACGCCAGTTTCTGGCGCAGTTTTGTCGCCTGCTTGGAGTGCTTGTGGAAGATCCCGAGGCCGAATTCTCCATTGGCAACGTATCTGGCGACGAAGACGAAAAGAATTCGGAAAGTCTTTGGAAGCCTTTAGCCTTTGGCATATCGAACGGGATTTCAATCGTTAATGAGTCGAACAGGATTGATTCTGCGGAAAAAGACGAGATTCGCGCCCGGCGGCGTTATTATGGCTGCACCAGTTCTAATGATGACGCTGATGCCATTGGGCTGGCAATCTCAGGCGGCGGTATCCGCTCTGCAACATTTGCGCTCGGCGTCGTACAGACACTAGCCCGCAAAGGCATCCTGCGCGACGTTGATTATTTGTCGACAGTGTCAGGTGGAGGCTATCTTGGTGCATTTGTTAGCTCGTTTCTAAATGCCCCTGCCTCGGAGACCAGCCTCTGTCCGGGACATCTGCCATTCGGTGCGACCGGACAGCCCGAGGCAAAGAGCGTGCGTCACTTACGGAACCACAGCAAGTATCTCAGTGAGGGCGGGTTCAAAACATTTGCGACGATCACGGGGCTCGGTGCATACGGTATCTTCGTGAGCATATTGCTACTGATGCCACTACTCTTGATCGGAGCATTAACTGCCGTGCTCTGGTTTGGCGAGTCTTATCGAAATGAAACCTATAGTGTGCTCCCCCTAGGTTTGGTAACGGCGGTGGAGCTTACTGGGCTGGCTGCTAGCGTCCTGCTGCTGCCAGTCGTGCACCTATTTGGACCGAGTCGGCGCTGGAAGTCTAACTGGGAAAGTGTTTGTGTCTGGCTGATGGTTTTCGGCGTGTTCTTCTTGGTGTGCGAGGCCCTGCCAGCAATCTATCATCTGATTCGTTTGAATATTGGTATCAGCTCTGCGCTTGTTGGCGCAATGCTCTTCCCGTTTGTCGCAGGGGTGCTGGGGCTAGGCTTGGGCGCAAAACGACACACCGGTAGATTCGTTTTAGGGTTGATTGGCCTGTCCGGTCCGCTGTTTGTCATGGCAGGCTTTTTTGGGCTATGCGAATTGTTGGTAACGTATTTCGTAGCAAGTAGCTTTCTGCACTGGGCGGTGCTGCTCTTACTGGGCCTCTACACTGTTTTTGCCGTCAATATCAATTTTGCGTCACCACATCGATTCTATCGAAATCGCCTTGCACGTACTTACTTGACGCGTCTGCTCGGGCAGAATGGAGCAGGGGTTGTCGACCCACAGCCGTTGTCGCAGATGAATTGCGCTGCCAAGGCTCCATATCACTTGATTAATGCAGCTGTGAATATTCCGGCATGTGTTAATCCAGACCTTCGTGGTCGCAATACCGATTTCTTTCTTTTTAGCAAACACTTCTGTGGTAGCCCGATTGTCGGCTATTCGCCAACTGCCGAATGGGAATCTGTCGATGCTCATCTCGATCTGGGTACTGCAATAGCAATTTCTGGCGCAGCTGCTGCGCCACATATGGGCACACTTAATACCGCGCGCTATCGGTTTTTGTTAGCAATGCTCAACGTCCGTCTTAGCTACTGGTTGCGCCGCCCGAATCCGAAGAGTTGGTGGAGATCTATTCTGCCAGTCGGTGCCTGGTACTTTTTTCGCGAGTTGACTGGCTGGATGAACGAAAAAACAAAATGCCTGAACTTGTCCGATGGCGGTCATATAGAGAATCTGGGAATCTATGAACTTCTAAGGCGGCGCTGCAAATTCATTATTGCGATTGATGGCGAGGCTGATCCGACACGCTCGTTCAGGGGACTGCTGACACTGACCCAATTGGCTCAGATTGACCTTGGTGTGTCGATCGAGCCTGATCTCTCTGATCTGCGTACAGAGACAAACGGGCATGGGCGCGCGCATTTTGGATTGTCGCGTATCGATTATCCCAATAGTGAGCACGGTCTGTTGCTCTACATCAAGTCTTCGCTGACTGGTAACGAGTCAGAGTTTTTGAAACGGTACCAAGCGGAAAATCCAGATTTCCCGCACCAGAGCACGCTGCAGCAGTTGTTTGGCGAAACCCAGTTCGAGGCGTACCGAGCACTTGGCGAACATATTGCGGACGACTTGTTTCGTAAAGATCTCGTTGGTGATTGGGAGAACAGTTTTCGCGTGGAAGGCTGGTTCAAACGTCTGGCGAAGAGTCTACTGTAGGAACATCTCCATACAGGGGGTATCGACGAACGTTCCACGCAGCGCATTGATTTAGAGTTGATCGGATTATTGAGCACGATAGCTATTTCTCCAATCCCATGAGATTTCGTATGTGCGCCAAAGCGGTGTTTAAGCATTCGCAGATATTATCGGAGTCCGACCAACAGCGCTGGAATAAGGGCAGGCCATTTTCCATCGTCGATGGGAATTTCCTAGGGCTCGCCCCGCCAGCGTGCCAATCTAAAACACTGATGTGTTACAGCAAAATTGGCCCAATAAAACATTTCTGCGTTATCTTTGCTTTGTTTGCCACACGCAATTACCAAGGGTTTTCGGTGGCTTCAATGTGGCGAATTTTGTTCTGGTAATGTGCAAGCCGAAGTGCATATACTTGCTCAATGAGGACACGATTTGCGTAGATTCCAAGAGTTGGACTGTTACCAATAACAGATAGACGGGCTACGCTGATGTGTTCCTGACCAGATCAGAATAGGTTAGCAGAGGCGATACTTGGCCTAGCCGTTGGTAAAAGGGGAAGATGGTGTCGCGCAATGTTGCGAACGTGTTTATTAGTCATGTACACGAAGATGATTCGAGGCTGGGCGCTCTCAAGAGTCTTATGGCGAATAATGGGCTGCATGTGCGCGATGGGTCGATCAATAGCGACAAGCCGAATGCGGCCAAGAACAAAGCCTATATCAAGAGTGCGATTCTTGCTCCGCGGATTCAGTGGGCCGGTACCCTCGTTGTGCTCATCTCGCCACAAACTAAGCAGAGTGAGTGGGTCAACTGGGAGATTGAATATGCCCAGTCCCTCGGTAAGCGGATTGTCGGTGTTTGGGATCACGGGGCAGCAAATTGTGATGTCCCGGACGCACTTGATACTTATGCAGATGCTGTTATTGGCTGGCAAGGAGCGCGGGTAATCGACGCGATCGCCGGCAAGATCAATAATTGGGAAACGTCAGAAGGGGCTCTACGTGAGCCTCGGCAAATCCCTCGTTACGGTTGCTGAGCAGAGAATATGCGGCTTTTTTCTTACGTGGTTGCCCGTGACTATGGTTTTGCACCCAATCCATTTTACGGATTCTGCACGTTGGCGACGTGCAAGCCTGGTATCAGGCAGTCGGCACATGTTGGTGATTGGGTTGTTGGACTGACATGTGTCGGTGATCGTGCATCACGCGGACTTGTCTATGCCATGCGGGTATCAGAGGTGTTGGCCTACGATCAGTATTGGCGCGATGCCCGATTTTCTGAAAAGCGTCCTGACCTGCGGGGCAGTGTGAAACGGGCTTTCGGGGACAATATCTATCACCGAGCCGATCCAAGGGGGCCCTGGTTGCAGGCTGACTCTCATCACAGCTTTGAAGATGGATCACTCAATAGCGCCAATGTTGAGAACGATACCCAATCCGACAAGGTGCTAATTGCGACGCGATTTACATACTGGGGCAAATCTGCTCCCGATGTCCCCTCCCATTTGCGTGACTTTGAAGGGCATGATCTTGTTGTCGGCAGGGGTTATAAGAACAGTTACCCACTGGATTTTGTTCAAGCGTTTGAGGCGTGGTATGACTCTTTGCATGTGGAGGGGTATCAAGGCTCACCATATCGATGGTGAATGCGGAGAGGGGGCATATGGGTTTCGTTGTGCATTCGCTAAGGTCAGTAAGCTTTCGTCTGGCCTCTATTGGGTATGTCTCTACACCAGAGTTGTTAGCCGTTTGGTCGTAAATTCATCATGAGATGCTTCAATTACAGTGCTTTCACCGTAATCGGTTAAAACTTTGAAGTGATGCGAGAGCATCTTTCGCCAGTCAAATTCACTTGATACATAAAGCGTAATGGACCTAAATTCAGCCAGCGGGACGCTAACTTTTCTCCATGTAACGGATTGCCATCTTTCGGCCTCTGCGACGGTTCAAACCATTGATCGGAAAACCAAAGCGCGGGGAGTAGATCAGCCACGGCGATCAAGAGTCCTTCAGGGTGCGCTCCACAAACTGGCTGAAGACTTCGAACAAAGAGGCATGACCATTGATGGTGTGTTGTTTTCCGGTGACGGTACGCTCAAGGGCGATCCAAATGGTCAATTAGAACTACGTAAGATGCTTCTTGCCGAGCTAGGCCGTATTGGGATTACTCCTGCCAACATCATTGCAACACCGGGTAATCACGACATTGTTGCGGGAACAGAGCCAAATAGTCCGGAAAGGTATGGTTTATTTCAGGACGCTTGGCTCCAGTCGGATCCAGTGGTCGTGCCGTTCCTCGAAGGCATTCACGACATCAACGGTCTCGATATTTCATCACATGTGCTCAGGGCCCCCCAAGGCGATTGGGCTGTGTTCCCGATTAATACGGCGAACTGGTCGCAGTTAAGAATCTCCGATGACGAGGATGCTGAGATCGCCGACCTCAGGTCTCTTATCAAGGCAGATGGTAATGCCAAGCGTATTTCAACCTTGGATCGGCTATGCGCCTACGATATTGCACGGGTGTCTGACGATCAGTTGGAAGCACTACGAAAAATGGTTAAGGAGGTGGGTGATGTTCGCCTTCGAATCGCCGTTCTCCATCATCATTTGCTACCCGTTGATGGGCGGGAGGAATTTAAGTCATTCGAGAGCATTACCAATCTTGGGCTGCTCCGGCAGGTGCTGCGTGATCTTGGATTTCACGTCGTCGTGCATGGACACAAACATGCCACCGCAGCCTACTACGATCACATTTACCCTGATCACTCTGCCCAGCAGAGTGCGCATCGGGTGCTGACTATATCGGGTGGCACCTTCGGACCGAGTTCGCAACATCCCGATACCCCGTTTCAGCTTATTAAGTTTGAGGGTATACCTCACGCACCAAGATGCACGATTGAATCGCTGAGTTCTGCAGTCGCTGGCCGCAGTCAAAAAACATCGAAGTCTCCTACCTACCGGCTTTGGGAAGATGATCCGACAGCAAGCGGGCCAGCGACGGTCTTTGGGACATCGATCGATGACGTCTATGTGCGGGCAATTCAAATGGTCAAGGATGCCCCCAATCGACCCATTATCTGCACCATCGATTTTTCCCCCGAAGATGAGCAGCTTCCTTTTCCCAAAGACTACCCCCGCGACGGAACCCCTGAGGAGAGGCGCGAGTGGTTTGGCGAGACAGTTCAGTGGTGGCAACTGCATGCTTCTCGAATCGAGGCCAGAATTCCCTATCTTCACGGCAGTCGTCTCAAACGATTCGGGGGGAGCTTTGATCAAATTAAGCGCGTGGTTGATCTGATCAAAGAGGAAAAGACGACCAGTAAAGCCATTGCCCTAGTTGTTGATCCGGGGCGGGACTTTGGCGGAGATAGCCCTTTCGCTTCATTTTGTTTCGTTCAATTTTGCCTTCGTCCAGACAAAACGCTGGACTGTATCGGCTATTACCGTGCCCAAGAGTTTCAGTCCTGGTGGCCTGTCAATGTTGCCGAGTTGCGCTACCTGCAATTGGAGGTAGCAAAAGAAGCAACGGTCACACCTGGGAAAATAACCACCATTTCCCCTTACCCCCGCCTTAGTAAGGATCAGGACAATATTCGGCAACCAACGAAGGTGGCGGTACCGTTGATTGATCAGTGGGTAGACAATCACCCGGTTCGCATAGCAAAAATTGCGTTGATGCTGACGAACAATACCGCCACGCCGGATCCAGAAGGCATTCTGTTCTGGAATCGTTGTCTTGCTGATTTGGAGCAAACCGCAAATACAAAATTTCATCAGGATGGTGTCCAGGTAGCTATCGACGGTATAGAGCTACTGTTGCACTGGCTGGAGGCGACGACTGCTACCAAAGAAATTGTCGATCCGATCCGGGGGGTGCTAGAGACCAACAAGCTCTATGATCGAGGCCCGAAGGAAAGTCCCGATTTCACATCTTGGCAAAGAACGATGAGAGAGAAGTTGAGTTGCTTACGTAGCTTGCAAAAATCCTCCCTTGGTATCACTGATGAAATTTCGTCCTGAACGATCCTCTTCGCTGATATCCGCTCAAACTTCAATCAACAGAAATGGCTAATGGTGGCTATCAAACTCCTACCAAGTGCATCAGCAAACGGATTTTTCGAGTCAGCCAAGGAATCTGATTCATGATCCACCTGTTTGAAGGCAATACGGCTGATGAAATCTGGCGTCGGGCTGCAGATGACCTGATTCACATGGAGATGAACTCGCTTCAGGCAAGTCGTCTTGGCCCCATGCGCGAACGCATGCACAGTGGTCTCCATTTGCGCGATCCGCGTCAGCGCTGGGTTTTGTCGCGCCGGCCAGCGATAAATCCTGCTTTTGCCATTGCTGAACTGGTGTGGATACTGCAAGGACGCAACGATGCCGCTTTCCTGAATTATTGGAATCCGGCCTTGCCCAATTTTGCCGGCCATGGTGATACCTATCACGGTGCTTACGGATATCGCCTACGACGGCATTTAGGGGTAGATCAACTCGAACGGGCATACCAGATATTGGCTAGCAATCCGGATAGCCGGCAGGTTGTGCTGCAGATATGGGATCCGCGGATTGATCTCCCGCATCCCGATGGTACTGCCCGTAATGCTGATATCCCCTGCAATGTCATGGCTATGCCAAAAATCCGTGCCGGAAAGCTCGAGTGGTTGCAGGTAATGCGGAGCAATGACCTCTTTTTGGGTACCCCCCATAACTTCGTTCAGTTCACATCATTGCAAGAAATCATGGCCGGCTGGCTCGGCGTTGAAGTTGGTTCATTTGTCCTGATGGCAGATAGTCTGCATCTCTACGACAGTGATATTGAGAAGCTGGCAGTAGCAGAGCAAGCTCCTTTGATGGCAAACAACGATCGCCTTAATCTGAATAAAAATGAATTTGATAGAGTTTTGGCTCTGGTCGGTGAGGCAATGGATGAATTGCGCTCGGCCCCCTTGTTACCCGCACGATTTGTCCAATTGATTGAACGCAACGATCTGCCAACAGCTTGGCATAATCTGCTACGTATCGTTGCGGCAGATTCGGCGCGTCGGCGTAATTGGCGGGATGAAATGAAACTGGCCTCCAGTTCTAATACCAATCCGATGCTGGATGCCGCCTGGCGTGCTTGGGGAGAAAGATGTGAACTGTCTTCTGCAGGAGAAGCAAAGCTCCTCTCATAGTTATTCAGTATTCATGACGAAGCTACGATTTTTAATATCTCGTCAGCAACCAGATCAATCCGATTTTCATTTTTGATTGAGACTACCGGGTACTTAGCGGATTCCCGCTCAGCCAACTTCCGATAAGTCTGTGCTATCTCCTGTGGAACTGATGTCGACGAACGGCTCATCAGGAAAAGGGTTGTCGGCGTAACCTCCTGCCAGATCAAATGCTCGACGGAGAGTAGTCGATTGAGTTGTGCCACAGGCACTTTGGCGGCACTGCCGTAGATCCAAGTCGACCACCAGTATCGATCTAATAAGACCGTCTCACCCCGACGGAGCAACGGCAAAATGCGCTGCTCGATGGTATCGACATGGGCTGCGACATGGAGGATTTGCAGGCTCAGCGCTGACAAGCCTTCAACACCGAATTGGGCTGGCTGATGATGCAGCGCATAGATATGAGCCCCCAGCGTTCCAGATTCTCTACCTGGAAATGAAAATCGTGAGCAGGCCTGACCAGAGTCATGGAGGCGTTTTTCTACCGCCTCGATGGTGGTCGTTTTGCCCACACCATCGGGGCCTTCAAATACGAATAGCCTGCCCATTATTCAACTTTCGTATCAACAATGTCGTCACCATCATTCATTTTCAATAGCCTCATCTTCGGTCGCATCTCGAATGCCTGTATGCCATGAATCTACTGCAACTGCTTGAGTAGCAGAGGCGCCCAGGGATTGGGTGCGGGTGATTGGGGTTGTCGTTCAACGCTGCAATCAGCATGGTTGGTATTCTCAGTAACTGGTGGCAATCACGCTGGCGACTGCAACGGTGCTGGTATGGCTGACGCTAACTAGCCATCCCGCAACTGTCCGCTCCAGTGCCAACTCGGATAGTTTTCGTTTGAGAACGACCGTTGGCGCTCCGGACTCCAAAGTGACGACTTCGACGTCGGTAAATGCAATGCCATTTCCCCATCCTGCACCTAGCGCTTTCATGACAGCCTCTTTGACGGCAAAGCGGCCTGCCAAACGCTGTATCTGAGTGACACCATCACCGGCAGCAGACATTTCGGCTTTGGTGAAATATTTATCCAGGAAGTCTTTGGCCGGATCTCTGAAGAGTCGGGAGAAGTCAGCGATATCTACGACATCGAGTCCGTGTCCAACTATAGAACCGCGGCTCGGGCAATCATCTTGCCTCGGCGTGGGTTGAGCTCGACTATCGGGCTCTGAGCTCAAAGCGGATCACCTAAATCGAGTATCTTTTGCCTCCCGGGGCTCGCCACAGGTATTTCCTGATCGGATTGTCTTGTAATCTCTCCGGCAGAAAAGCTGGCCGCGATCTTTTCATTAATCCCCCATTTGGGTGGATACCAAGGGTCGACGAGAGCGCCAGTCGGTGAGAATTTCTGCTTGATCCTGGTCCGGCCTGAAATTCCTGCAATGTCTGGATGGGCTACACGTGCATATTTGTCGACTTCACAGAACAGGTTCTGGCAATCAATAAGCTGCAACCTGCGCCCCCAAAGCGACTGGAATGAGATGCCCAGGCGTTCGAATTCGCGTTCTTGGTTATCGACCATTAGGCGAATAAGTTCGGCCTCGTTGAGCCCGGCGCTATCGGCAAAGCATTTCCGGATTCCATCCTTGGCACCGGGGCCCGGGATGACAAAATCCATCTCGGAAAAATTGGTGATCTCGCTGTAATTGATGTCAGTCACAAACTGATAGGCGAGAAAGTCGCCAATGGTTGGATAGCTTCGCAATAGCTCAAAAGCCTGCTGCATTCTCTGCATCTTCTCGAGTTGCCCAGCCAGGTTGTCGGCCATCATCCGTTCGAGAAGACGAAGGTGGTTTTGGTGCTTGGCGCTATGGCCGAAGGCAGAGCTTCCCGGAGGCATGATGTAAGCTGCAGAGTAGATACGTTTGCCGGCCCGCATCGCTTGGCTCAAGACCTCATCGTAGTGTTCGAAGCGGTAATCCTTGAACGTGATGGCGCCGAATGTTTGCTCAAGCAGTTTCCAGGTTTCGATTTTGTTGAACAGTTTGAACAAGAGCGTTCGAAACAAGACTTCGGCGCCCGAGGTCGGGAGGTCTTCTCGGTAGATGACATGGCGAACGAGATACTGGCTGACCCGGTCGGAAGCACGGTAAGCGTTCGTGAATTTATGTGCCAAAACGATCGGGTCCGTTGTCCACGGACCTGGCTCGCCGGCCAGGCGGCGGAAAAAGACGTTTTGTCGTTCCACCGCGAAGCGCCAGTAGCTATCAAAGACAGCGGTAAGCTTGAGGGGCGATAGGTGCGTTGGTTCTGTGCACGCCATTTGGGACTGCACTTTCGAGCTCTCCGCATTTTCGGCGAGAGCAGGGGGAGGGGCGAATCGGTGAATCACGTTGTGGTCTCTAGTTCCATTCTCGGTGAATGCGCAGCGTTGGATTCATCCGATGCTGGGGATGCGATACAGGTCCGTGCCGCTGCAATAAGTGGATTCATCGAAACGTCTGTTTTTGGAATTTCATCAAGTTTTTCAATGCCCACCATGACATTCAGGCGAGCCAATGGCATTTTCATTTCGTGAGCCATAAATGCGGCCAGCCGTGCGAGTCCCAGGTAATTGCCATAGCCCTTCTTCAGTATCAGCTGAGTCGCATAAAATGCATTGGCAACCAGTCCATCGTCCGTTGGCTCAAAGGTGACGTGCTGCAGGCAGGGAAACCCAAGCTGCGATGAGGCAACATGATCACGCACCGGATCGAAAGTTGTCGCCTGAAACATCGATCGGCGTACACCTGATCGGTTGTTGTGCTGGGAAATGATCCATTCGAGCTGGTTTCCTGCGCAAGGAGCGTTTTGGTTGTAGCTAATCAGGCGCTCGAAGTACAGTCCGCGACCATTCAATTTCCGATTCATCGCTTGATACCTTGGAAAAGCGAGGCGATAGTACTCGAATAATTTGGCACGATTGCCGGCTGACATCTGCCAAAGTCGCTCAGGAAAGATCGTATAGGCAACGTCTTCGACGTTTTGCATATTTTTCAGGACGAGCAATTCGTCCAATGCATGGCGGAGTGAGGCATCTTCTACGGCGACGCCTTTATCCTGAAAGCCCGTAATGCTGAGGACGAGGGGGGTAATTTCCTTTCCCGAGTTGTCGATGATATGCAGGAAGGCTTGCGCCCACGCTCTTGACAAGCAGGGTTCATTGACGACAAACGGTGCGGTGGCGGGATGCTTACTCATCAGTTGAATCCTCCAAGTGGCGATAGCGTGCCAAGCCTATGTATTGGCGTCTGGCAACTCGAACATAAGTTGCCCAGGGGGTTCCTGGAATTACGACACGTGTAATGCCTGGCTTCAGCGTTCGAAAAAGTCGCCCCTTGGCAAGGTCACGTTCAGGCATCAGGATGCCCGTATCGACAACGACCCCGGTCGGTAGCAGCAACAAGGCTCCTTCTTCAGCATCAAGCGTCGGAGAGTTCCAATATTGATCGGCAACGGTTAATGGTTCCGAAACGGTCTCGCCCAATAGTTCGGTTCTTATCATCTTGGGGGTAATGCGCCCAAGTGTTGCTCGTTGAACTGGGGTAATCATATCGATGCCATACGCCATATGATTGACCAGAGTGGCTTGCCCAACACCAAAATTGCAGGCGACGGCATAAATATCTGAAGCCGATGCAGTGTTGGGGTCAAGGCCTCGTCGGGTGAAGGCTTCACGAAGTCCCAGCGTTGGCATGAGAACGAAGGAGGCAAAGGCGTCGGCAAGTACTTCGTTAGGGGGGCGATTTGAGTGCTTCGATTGTTCGTCTTGCAGTTCGTCAATGGTCGAACCGTGCCCGAATAGGTGGTGACCCAATTCGTGAGCACAGGTGAAATTCCGTCTGGCCAAAGGTCTGAGCGCCGAAACATGGATGCGCGGCTTAGGCTTCTGGTCGTACATGCCTTCCATGTTGATGTCATTGAATCGCACTACGACACCAAGCGCTTCGCATAGACTGTAGATACACGTCGGGCTCTTCAGGTCGAGGCGCGCTTTTGTCCGCGCCGACATCGACATTTGCATGCCTTTCATCACCAGCGATTTTTGTGCGGCAGCGGGGGAGGTGGTCATCGAGCGCGCGTTCATTTTGAGGGCTCCACGCCGTCGGCATCAGAGTTTCGCATGGATGCCAAGAGTCGCAATAGGCGGTCAAGATCATCTGGTTTCAGTTTGCTCAGTTCGCGAGCGGCAAGTTGCAGCCTGGGATCATCCGTTGTTAGTTGCTCCGCTGTTTCAGCCAGCAGCCATGAGGCGGTTACGTCGTAGAGTTCGGCAAATTTGGAGAGTTCGTCAACTGATACGCGTCGATTTCCTGCCTCGATTTCTGAAATTGTCGGGCGGTGTAGTTCAAGCATTTTGGCTACCTGCCCTTGAGACAGGCCAGCCATTTTCCGGGCTTCGCGTAACCGGGATGCCACCAAGGCACGTTTGTTATCTTTCGCTTCGTTCATTGTGCATTCGCCACTTTGGGTGTTGCCTGGACTTGAGCTATCGCGATATCGACAACCATTGCAACTGTTTCATCGATGGTCAAGCAAACGCAGCCTTTTTCACGACTAAAGATATTGACGTCGTCGGCAATGGCAATGCCGAGTTCTGCTGCCAGCATCCCGATTGCTACCGGCCAGATCTTGCTGTCGAATTGTGGCAAGGCTTCAAGCGGCTTGGTAGCGCCGGTGATTTTGGGGCATTGCAAGCCGCTTGCGGCCTGAATGTTTTGAAGCACTTCGACCAGTTTGGATTGTACAAGCGCGGCGTTCATGAAAGCCTCCATTGGGTTCTTACGTCTAGTAAGAATATCTTACCATCGGTGGTCCGCTTTGCAATACTTTTTTTGGGATGATTCGGTCTTCGGGAGGGGTATCGCAATAACGATGGATGCCTTGTCCGTCGCCAACGCCTAATCAGTCAATATCAGCAGGCATCGACTGCCGATGGTGCTTAGCTCCTGCGTGCCGAGGTAAGGGGGAAAAGCTGATTGTGCTACGCATTTTCGATAACTTGCCGCTTGAACTTCAGCTGGCGTGTTAATTTGTGCGTGATGTGAGTGATGGTACGCGAGGGATCCGGCGATTCAGCTCTTGGGTGCTAAGCCGCCAGATACCTACGGTTATCGGGTGTAAGCACTCCACCCAGGCACGCCTCCGCCAAAGCGCTTTAGTGTCGTCCACTTGATCCCGCTCTCTTCAACAAAGATGTCTGGATCGCCATTTTTGTACGTGCCTTTCCGTACAACGGGGTAAAGATTTAGATATTCTTGGCCTTTGAATATCGCAGAATCCGTCTCCAGAATTGGCATGATTGCCAGGCATCCTGGTTTGAAACCATCGAAAAATCCCAATTCCCAAGGCATCCATTTCGAACTGCTCGCGTTGTCCGTTGCGACATAGAGTAGGGACTTCGATTGACGCATGCGTCTACGCAGCAAGTCTGCGGTCTCTTTTGATACGGACTGGCGGTTTAGGTGAGGATCCTCAACCCAATCAACATAGACTTTGAAGCCTTGGCTTTCCAATAGGGCCTTAACACCAAGAATCAATTCGGCATCGCTGATGGCGTGCGATAGAAATATATCGAATGTGGCGCTGCCCAGTGCCGACAGTGCTTCCTCTTTGAGAATTCGATCAAACGTCTTGCCTGCACTCCGCTGTACTTGGCGGCCAACGGAGGCGGCGGAGCGTGCTTCGGATTTTGTAAAGTAGGCCATGGGAAATTACATTTTATGAGGGTCGGTCAGCGCAACCACTAAGGTCTGAAGCTGGTCAGATAGCTAACCTGGCTTCGTTCCATATGCGCAGTGTTGGCCATCGCATGTAATGCCTAGACGTGAGCGAAGCATGAATCAGCAATTTTCTTCAAATCGTCACGGGGCATATTTTTCCTGACCGCGACTTGAGCCTTCAGCCATTCGCCCCGCTGCATTATCTCGGTGGTCATCATGTAAATCTTGGATCCGTCCCACATTTCCTTGAGTTCTTTCTCATACAAATCTTGGTAGGTGCCACTGATGCCAATTTGTAGCACATCTCCCACCGAGATGCCGGCATCTGCCAACGTTGTCGCCAGAGGAAGCCCCTTGCCGTTCATACGAATCCCATAAGAAAAGCTCCACTTCATTCCGACGTTAGGAAGCTCAATGTTCCACGGGAGCGACAAAGTGTCAGTGAGGTATTGAATGGTCTTCTGTACAGTCCATGACAAAGAACAACTCATTCGAAAGAACTTGTCAAACCGAGTTGAATGAAGATAGACAAATTCTGCATCCGGCATTTCGATGTCTGGCCAAGGGAATACGGCATCTTTGTCGGCGGCAACACACGCTGCGGTGTCTTTTCCCCAAAGGGATAGCAGTTCCTTTAGAGCGGAGTCATAGTCATTTCGGAAGTCTGCGTACCTTCTATGAGCAAGGAGGGGTGGAATTTTGCAGTCCTTCAGCAGGATTGGAAGCAAGAAGGTTCCACCGTTTGCGACCTGTTTCATTAGCGCAGCGTTCAATTCTTCGGTAACCCACTTGGAGCTAATAGCAGCCGGGGACAGAACAATGGCAAAGTATTTAGAGTCAGCAATCCCATCATTGATCTTCCCGGGAACGCTCTCACCGATTCTCAAGTCGAGTTTGTCGTACCAGACTGGAATGGAGTGCTTTGCGAGGTCAACTGCCAGGCGATCAACAAATGGTTTGTCGCAACTGGCATGAGACAAAAATACTTTTCCAACCTTCGTCATGAAGCGTGTCCTACCTTGTGATGGCTAATAGATATTCAGGAGCAGAAGTGTCCGAGTCATTTCAAATATTACGGCCATCATTGAATCGCCTGTAAGGTTTTAAATGACGTGGAGATTATCCGATACCGGTCTCCTTATCAATCAACAATCATATGGACAGAGCCATTGTCCGGTATTGGGTTGATTCTTGAGAGACCGTTGTTGACTGATAGTTTGAGTAGGTTCGTGCGCCCGTAAGTCGACATTCGCTGAAACTTGAAAATACCAATGGCTGCAATGCGGCACGTACGTCACAGACCAGGGTCATTTTTACTGCGTTGCTAACAACAGCGCGGCTAAAAAAAACGTTGCAGCGAGCGAATCCCGGCTCTCAAACAACAAATGAGAGTCCTTGCCTGTGCTCAGGCAGCTTTCGCTTCGTCGAGGGACAGATGAGGACTGGCCTCCACAGAGTCTTTGATGCAACCACTGGGGTGAAAGGTCACGACGTGACGAGCAGAAATGGGGGTTTCTTCACCTGTCTTGGGATTGCGCCCTGGTCGTGCAGCTTTCCTACGAGTATTGAATACGCCGAAGCCGGCCAGTTTCACGTCTTCATGACGTTCCAGGCAGTCCGAGATTTCTTTGAAAAATCCCTCAACCATCTCCTTGGCCTCACGGTGGTTGAGGCCAACGCCGTCGAAGAGTTGTTCCGCGAGGTCTGCTTTGGTGAGGGTCATGGTTCGACAGCGAGATTAACGAAGGGATCCTCATGACAGCCGCGTGATGCAGGAGGTGTGGTCATTCGCAAGAAGGCCAACGTCGACAAGGAGTTTGCTACAGCATTGAGTTTTCTTGAAAGTGGGTACAGCGGAAGTTCATCTCCCAATTGATCCGTAGCGAGATGAGTGTGACAGCTCTTGTCCAATCTGACTGGTAAAATAGTCGAACTCGGCACACCGCCTAAATGTGTTGGTACTTTTGTTGGTATATTTAAAAATAAAATTGCGGTGTTCGTTTGTATTACTAAGTTTTGGAGCGTTGTTTGATCCCCATCAGTCGCCCCAGAATTTAACCCCCGAAAGTCGAAAGACTCTCGGGGGTTTTCTCTTTGGAGTGGCCAAAATGTCATCATCGGTGAGCGATTCAGTGTTTTCCGGCCTGCAACCGTCGATTGTCTGGGCGCATTTTGCCACGCTCTGCGCGATTCCCCGTGCTTCCAAACATGAGGCGGCTCTGCGCGATGCCTTGAAGGACTGGGCTGAGGCACGGGGGCTGAGTGCTGCGGTAGACGCTGCCGGGAACCTGATTTTGCGCAAGTCGGCCAGTGCTGGGCGCGAGGCCTTTCCGGGCGTTGTTCTGCAGGCGCACCTTGATATGGTTTGCCAGAAGAATGCAGATAGCCGCCATGATTTTTCTTCAGACCCGATCCGGCCGGTATTGCGTGATGGCTGGCTGGTAGCCGAGGGAACGACGCTGGGGGCAGATAACGGAATTGGCGTGGCGCTGATTTTGGCTGCTATGGAAGACAATAACCTTATGCACGGCCCGCTTGAAGCACTATTGACGATCGATGAAGAAGCCGGCATGGGCGGCGCGCGTGGGTTGGCGCCGGGCGTTCTGCAAGGCAGCCTGATGCTTAACCTCGATACAGAGGAATGGGGCGAGTTCTACCTTGGCTGCGCTGGTGGGCTGGATGTGAATGTCGAGCGAGCCGGTGCTGCGGAGCGTTTGCCGGCCAGCTATCAGGTGTGCAGAGTTGTGCTGCGCGGTCTTCGCGGCGGACATTCCGGGGTCGATATTCATGAAGAGCGTGGCAATGCCATCAAGTTGCTGGTTCGGGTGCTGCGCGATCTGGAAGCCAAATTCCCGCTGCGGCTGATCGAACTGCAGGGAGGCTCGGCGCGAAACGCTTTGCCGCGAGAGGCTTTTGCAACTATCGCCTTGCCGGTCGAAGCGTACACGCGTTTGCCTGCATTGCTGAGCGAAGTGCAATTGCTTTTGCGCCAGGAGTTAAGCGGTATCGACGAAGGTTTGTGCCTCGAATCGGCGCCTTGGGAAGCAGGGCAGGTGATGTCTGTGACAGAGCAGGCGATCTGGCTGGCATCGCTGCATGCGGCGCCACATGGTGTTCGCCGGATGAGCCGGCAGGTGCCGGGTGTGGTCGAGACTTCCAACAATCTCGGCATGGTCGATCTGCACCCGAATGGTGGATCGTGCAACTTCATGGTGCGTTCATTGCTCGATAGCGGCAGCATGGCGCTGGCCAACGAGATCATCAGCCTGTTTGCGCTGAGTGGCACGTTGGCTGAGAAATCGGGCTATTACCCGGGTTGGGCACCGAACCCGGCTTCCCCCTTGCTGGCGATGTGCCAGGCTGTTTTCAAGCGCGATTTCGACGCCGAATCCAGCGTGCAGGTTATCCATGCCGGGCTGGAGTGCGGCATCATAGGGGCCAAATATCCGGAGCTGGATATCGTTTCATTTGGCCCGACCATTCGCGGCGCACATGCGCCGGGGGAGTCGGTCGAGATTGCTTCGGTCGACCGTTGCTGGACCTTGCTGAAGGCGATTCTCGCCGAGGTCCGTTGAGAAACAAGGAGATTGCTTCATGAAAACAGTATTCATCCTGTTGGCGATTCTTTCGCTCACAGCCTGCGGCGTCGAGACTGTGGGGACGGCGGCAACGGCCGCTTCGCTCAAAAAACAGGAGATGGAGCAGGGGCAGAAGAACATGCAGCAGTTTCAGCAGAAGCTGGATCAGGCCAACCAACAGACGCAGCAGCGCGCTGAGCAGGCGGGCGCTGAAAAGTAGTTGTCAGCGGCCGCGCAGCGCTTCACGGCGGGCGAGGCCGAGTTTGGTCGAGCGTTCCATCTTTTGCACGAAGGCCGGGAAATCGAGGCCGAACTTGGCGCGGAGTTCCTTGGCGTAGTTGTGCAGCCAGCGCCAGCGCGGCTCGAAATAGCGTTCCTTGAAGGCGTAGAGGATGTGGTTGCCATCTTCCGGCACCGAGATGACGATCACCTGATCATCAAAAACATGCATCGCCTCGCCGATCAGACCGGCGTAGGTTTCCTTTTCGCCAGCCAGATTGATGACCAGAATGCCGTTGCCGGCGAGTTTGGCGAAGGCGTTCTCGAAGAATTCGCGATTGGCCAGGCTGGGTGCAAAGCCGGTCTTATCGAAAGCGTCGACGAGCAGGATGTCGATGCCTTTTTCTGTTTTCTCAAGGTATTCGGCGCCATCCGCATTCAGGATTTGCAGGCGAGGGCCATCTTCGGGGAGCTGGAAGGTATCGCGGAAAGCGATCACGTCGGCATCGAGTTCAACCGCGGTCAGTTGCGTGCCGGGCATCTTGTGGTAACAGAACTTGATCAGCGAGCCGCCACCGAGACCGATCAGCTCGATGCGTTTCGGGCGAGGATGAAAGAGCAGAAATCCCATCATTTTCTGCGTGTACCGCAGCGCCAAGTCGTTCGGCGTCTTGAGTGACATCTCGCTCTGCATCAACCGGACGTTGAAGTAGAGAAAGCGCGACTTACCGTCGTCAATAACGAAGGGCTTGGGGTAGCTCTCGTCGAGCAACTGGGCGCGCAACTCGCCGGCATTGGCCCAGTTTGGCTCCAGCATCATTACCGTGCCTGTTTCGGTTTCGAACGGGCTGGGTAATTCGTATAGCCTGGTCAATCCGGCAGGTCGGTGGCGTGGAGTAGAAAGACGAATTCGTCGCCGGCGGTGGTGTCCAGCCAGGTGAAAGGCAGCGTTGGGTAGGCTGCTTCCAGTACCTCGCGGTTGTGGCCGATTTCGACGATCAGTAGGCCTTGTGGCGTCAGGTGCTTTTTTGCTTCGCGCAGGATGATGCGGGTGAAGTCGAGACCATCATCGCCGGAACCCAGCGCCATTTCAGGCTCGTGCAGGTATTCCGGCGGCAGGGTGGCGACCGATTCGGCATCGACGTAGGGCGGGTTGGAAATGATCAGGTCGAAGCGCTTGCCCTGAAGGTTGGCGAAGGCATCGGACTGAATGAGACTGACGCGATCATGCAGGTGATAGTCGGCAACGTTACGCTCGGCAACGGAAATTGCATCTTTTGACAGGTCCACCGCAGCAACCTCGGCATTCGGGAAAGCGAGGGCGGTCAGAATGGCCAGACAACCGGAGCCGGTGCAAAGATCAAGCGCCGATTCGATCGCCCAAGGGTCTTCGATCCACGGAGCCAGTTGCTCCTGCAGCAGTTCGGCGATGAAGGAACGTGGCACGATAACGCGTTCGTCAACGTAGAAACGATGTTCGCCAAGCCAGGCTTCGTGGGTCAGGTAGGCGGCGGGCAGGCGTTCTTCGCAGCGGCGACGGTAAATGTCGAGCAGCGATTCGCGCTCATGCGGCAGCAGGCGGGCATCGAGAAAAGGTTCGAGACGGTCAAGCGGCAAGTGCAGCGTGTGCAGCGTCAGATAGACCGCTTCATCCCAGGCGTTGTCGCTGCCGTGGCCGAAGAACAGGTCGGCGCCGTTGAAGCGGCTGACGGCGTAGCGGAGGTAATCGCGAACGGTATGGAGTTCGCTTCTTGCGGCGTTATCGGTCATGCGGGCAACAACTGTTCGAGAATGCGCTGATAAATGGCGGAAAGTTTCGGCAATGCGGCAATATCGACGCATTCGTCAATCTTGTGACTGGTCGCGTTGACTGGCCCGATTTCAAGAAGCTGGGCACAGATTTGAGCAATGAAGCGGCCATCGGAAGTGCCGCCGGTGGTCGACAGTTCGGTGGTGATGCCACAGATTTGACTGATCGCGGTCGATGCGGCATCGGCCAGCGGGCCGCGACCCGTCAGGAAGGGACTGGCGCCCAGCGTCCATTTGATTTCGTAGTCCAGGCCGTGCTGATCGAGGATGCCAATCAGCCGCTGCTGCAGGCTTTCCGGCGTACTGGCGGTCGAGAAACGGAAATTGAACTTGATCTCGACGCTACCCGGCACGACGTTGGTGGCACCAGTGCCTCCGTTGATATTGGAAACCTGCCAGGTGGTCGGCGGGAAGTATTCGTTGCCTTTGTCCCATTGGGTGGCAGCCAGTTCGGCCAGGGCCGGGGCAACTTCATGAATGGGATTGCGGCCCTTTTCCGGGTAGGCGATGTGGCACTGGATGCCGAGGACGGTAAGCGTGCCGGAGAGCGAGCCACGGCGACCGTTCTTGATCATATCGCCGAGCGTGTTGACCGAGGTAGGTTCGCCGATGATGCAGAAGTCCAGCGTTTCTCCCCGTGCCTTCAGGGCTTCGACGACGGCGATGGTGCCATCGTTAGCATCGCCTTCTTCGTCGGAGGTGAGCAGGAAGGCGAGTGAGCCAGGATGGTTCGGTTTGGCGGCGATAAAGGCTTCAACGGCCGTCACCGAGGCAGCCAGCGAGGATTTCATGTCGGCCGTGCCGCGCCCATAGAGCACGCCGTCACGGATTTCCGGGGCAAAGGGCGGCGAAGTCCATTTTTCCAGAGGGCCAGTCGGGACAACGTCAGTGTGGCCGGCGAAGACAAACAGCGGTTTGGCGGTGCCGCGCCGTGCCCACAGGTTGGTAACGCCGTTGCGGTTGATGAACTCGATGGAAAAACCGAGCGGTTTCAGGCGCTCGGTGATGATTTCCATGCAACCGGAATCGTCCGGCGTTACGGAAGGTCTGGCGATGATTTGCATCGCCAGTGCCAGGGTAGGGTCGGACATCAGGTGTTTTCTTCGTCGCTGTCGGAAAGGCTGAGGGTGAATTCCTTGAAGGAGGCCCCGCCGGAATTGATGCTGTCGAATTCGAGCGCAGTGTCGATCTTCTTGTCTTCCTTGCCGTTGGAAGGTATCAGCTCGGAGTTGTTGATCAGCCACGACAGGTTGGTCGGCGAATCGGCGTTGGCCAAGGCTTCGTCGAGCGTAATGACATCTTCGCGATAGAGGCGGAAGAGATCCTGCTCGAAAGTCTGCGATCCCGGGGCCAGCGTCTGTTCCATGGCGTCCTTGATGCCCTGGACTTCGCCACGCTCGATCAGTTCGCTGATGTGGCGGGTGTTAAGCATGACTTCAGTGGTCGGCGCGCGTTTGCCATCCGGCTTCTTGACCAGGCGTTGTGAAACGATGGCACGCAGGGCGACGGAAAGGTCGAGGAAGAGGGCGGGCCGGTTTTCCAGCGGGAAGAAGCTGATGATGCGGTTCAGCGCGTGGTAGCTGTTGTTGGCGTGCAAGGTTGCCAGGCAAAGGTGACCGGTCTGGGCGTAGGCAATGGCCGCCTGCATGGTTTCCTTATCGCGGATTTCGCCGATTAGGATGCAGTCCGGAGCCTGGCGCATGGCGTTCTTCAGGGCCGATTGCCAGTCGGCCGTATCCATACCAATTTCACGCTGGTTGACGATGGACTTCTTGTGCTTGAAGAGGAATTCGATCGGGTCTTCAACCGTCAGGATGTGGCCGGAACGGTGGGCATTACGGTGATCCAGCATCGAGGCGATGGTCGTCGACTTGCCGGAGCCGGTGGCGCCGACGATCAGGATCAGGCCGCGTTTTTCCATGATCATGTCGGCAAGGACAGGCGGTAGCCCTAGTTCATCGAGCGGCGGAATATTGCCGAGAATGAAGCGGATGACAATGCTGGTCGAGCCGCGCTGGCGGAAAATATTGACCCGGAAGTTGCCGACCTGCGGTACGCCGAAGGAGAGGTTCATCTCCCAGCTGGCCTCGAAGGTCTTGATCTGCTCCGGCGACATCAGTTCGTAAGCGATCTTTTCGATCATGTCGGGCAACATGACCTGCTGGTTGACCGGCAGGGTGTTGCCCTGAATCTTGATGTGGATCGGCGCGCCGGCGGATATGAAAATATCCGACGCCTGCTTTTCCGACATCAGCTGGAACAGTTTGTCGAGGATCATCGAAAGACCTCCGGGTCCGTGGTGTGTAGCTTAAGGGCGCAGCAGTTCATTGATGCTGGTCTTCGAGCGGGTTTGCGCGTCGACCTTCTTGACGATGATAGCAGCATAGAGGCTGTAGGCGCCGTTGGCCTTCGGCAAGGTGCCGCTGATGACAACGGAACCCGGTGGGACGCTGCCGTAGGTGACTTCACCAGTTTCGCGATCATAGATCGGTGTGCTCTGGCCGATATAGACGCCCATGGAAAGTACGGAGTTTTCACCGATGATGACGCCTTCGACGACTTCCGAACGGGCGCCAATGAAGCAGTTATCTTCGATGATGGTCGGGTTGGCCTGCAGCGGCTCAAGGACGCCACCGATACCGACGCCACCGGAGAGGTGCACGTTCTTGCCGATCTGCGCGCAGGAGCCGACGGTCACCCAGGTATCGACCATGGTGGCTTCATCAACGTAGGCACCGATGTTCACGAAGGACGGCATCAGTACGGCGTTCTTGGCAACGTAGGAGCCCTTGCGGACGATGGTGCCCGGCACGACACGGAAGCCGCCCTGACGGAATTGCTCTTCAGTCCAGCCTTCGAACTTGGTGTCGACCTTGTCGTAGAAACGAACATCGCCACTTTCCTGAACGCGGTTGTCGCGGACGCGGAAGGAGAGCAGAACGGCCTTCTTGATCCACTGGTGGGTGACCCACTCGCCATTGATTTTTTCGGCGACGCGCAACGCGCCGGAATCCAGCATGCCAACGACCTGGTTAATGGCGGCCACGGTGTCGACCGGGGATTGCGGGGACAACTCGGTGCGGCGTTCCCAGAGTTCTTCGATGATGGCTTGTAGCGGATGAGTCATGGGTGTTCTCTCTGTTTAAAGTTGTTGGGCAAATTGACGGATGCGCCGGGCGGCGTCGAGGCATTCTTCCAGCGAGGCGACCAGCGCGATGCGTATGAAATTTTCACCCGGATTGACGCCGCCGGTTTCGCGGGCCAGGAAGCTGCCGGGCAGGACCACGACATTATAGTGTTCGAGCAGGCCACGGGCGAATTCGGTATCGGCAATTGGTGTCTTCGCCCAAAGGTAGAAGCCGGCATCGGGCATCTCGGTGCCGAGAACCTCGGCAATCAGGGGCGTGACGGCGGCGAACTTATCGCGGTACTGGTTGCGGTTGTCCAGCACATGCGCCTCGTCGTTCCAGGCAGCGATGGAAGCTGTCTGCGTCGGAGGCGCCATGGCGCAGCCGTGGTAGGTGCGGTAGAGCAGAAAATTCTTCATGATCGCCGCATCGCCGGCAACAAAACCGGAGCGCATGCCGGGTACGTTGGAGCGCTTCGACAGGCTGGAAAGCATGACCAGCCGCTCATTGGAACGGCCGAGCAGCTTGGCCGCCTGGAGGCCGCCGATGGGCGGGTTGGCTTCGTCGAAGTAGATTTCCGAATAGCACTCGTCGGACGCGATGACGAAACCGTACTTGTCGGACAGCGCGAAGAGCGATTTCCAATCGTCCAGCGACAGCACCTTGCCGGTCGGGTTGCCCGGTGAGCAGACGTAGAACAGCTGTACGCGGGCCCATTCCTCTTCCGACAGGCTGGCGAAATCGAAGGCGAAGCCGTTATCCGGCAAATTGTTCAGGAAACGCGGCTCGGCGCCGGAGAGGTAAGCGGCGCCTTCGTAAATTTGATAGAACGGGTTGGGGCTGACGACCAGCGGCACGTAGCCGCGGCTTGGATCGATGACCGTTTGCGCCAATGAAAAAAGCGCCTCTCTGGACCCGTTGACCGGAAGAATCTCGGTCTCGGCGTTCAGTTCAAGCCCGTAGCGGCGCTGGCACCAGGCAGCTATTGCTTGGCGCAAGGCCGGAACGCCCGGCGTCGTCGGGTAGTTGGCCAGGCCATTCAGGCCATTGGCCAGCGCTTCCATGATGAAAGTCGGCGTCGGATGCTGTGGCTCGCCGATCGAGAGCTTGATCTCTTTATATTGCGGGTTTGGGGTAACGCCGGCGAACAGGGCGCGCAGCTTTTCGAAGGGGTAGGGCTGGAGTTGGGCGAGGTGTGGATTCACGTCGAACGTCAAATGGGTGTAAGAATGTGAATTATCCCTGAAAACGCTGATTCTGCCTTATGTACAAACCCGTATTCATTGCCCTTTTTCTGCCGGTGCTGCTGGCCGCCTGCGCCTTTGGCTATCACGCCCGAGGCAGTCTGAGCGATGTCTCCGGCGAATTGCGCGGCAAGGCCTACCCCGGCAACACGCAAGGCGGCGGCCGATTTGCCCTGGCCGACCCGGCAGGGCGGCTGCAATGCGATGGGCTGATGTCGCCGCCAGACAATTCGCCGGTGCCCGGCAGTTGCGAGGGTGAGAGCGGGAAAGGCGTCGTCCGCTGCAGCGACGGCCGGGAAATGCCGGTCCGCTGGACGGCGATTACCTGCCGCTCCTTCGAGGGCAAGGGCGAGGACAAACTTGGAAATAGGCTGATTTTCCGGGTTGACCGCAGCAAGTAGGATTTGCTGCTTCCGCGACCGTCTAGCCGAGCAGCATTACCTTCAATTTCTGCAGAAAGCTCAGTTCCGCCCACCAGTTCAGGCCTTTTTCGCGGAACCGGCTGCCGGTTTCGGTCAGGGTCAGCGTCTTGGCGCCGAATTCGGTTTTGCCGGTGTCGGCGATGAAACCGGATTCCATCAGGTAGCGGGCGATGGCCGGTTGGATCTGCTGGCCCGACAGCGTCCAGCGTGAGCCGTAGCCTTCGTCATCGCCGGTCAGCATCAGGATCGGTTCGAAGTTGCCCATCAGTCGCAGGACTTGCAGTGTTTCGGCGCGCTGGGGAATTGAGTCCGAGAGCATTCAGGCGCTTCGGGTCAGTAGGGCACGCGGCCCGGATTGGCTGCCCAGCGTTCAAGCGGGGCCAGTGCATCCGGCATCGGATGGTGTTCCATGATGATGCTGCGGGCCGAAAAGTGGCGGTTCAGTTCGCCGTACAACTCGTCGTCACAAAAGCCGATGGCCGCTGCCTCGGCCCGGCTGTTGGCAAATACGATGCGGCCGATGCGCGCCCAGTAGGCGGCGGACAGGCACATCGGGCAGGGTTCGCTGGAGGCGTAGAGGGTGCAGCCGTGCAGGTGGAATTGGCCGGATGCGGCGCAGGCGGTCCGGATGGCGCTGATTTCGGCGTGGGCGGTCGGGTCATGGCTGATGACGACACGATTCCAGCCTTCGGCGATGATTTTTCCATCGCGGACAAGCACGGCGCCGAAAGGGCCGCCTTCGCCGCTTTCGCTGCCTTGGCGCGCCAAGTCGATGGCGCGGGCGAGGAATTGGTCATCAGGATTCATCGGGCTGATCTCTCCTAAGCGCGGGGAAGTCGATCAAATACGTCGATGTTATTATACGGCCCCCTTCTTGGCCGGGTCATTCCTCCTCGCCGCAATCAGGCATGCGTCTCACCAAACTAAAACTCGCCGGCTTCAAATCCTTCGTCGATCCGACTTCTGTCGCCCTGCCTGGGCAACTGGTCGGCGTCGTAGGGCCCAATGGCTGCGGCAAATCCAACATCATGGATGCCGTGCGCTGGGTGCTGGGCGAATCCAAGGCGTCGGAATTGCGTGGTGAGTCGATGATGGATGTCATCTTCAACGGCTCGTCGAACCGCAAGCCGGTGTCGCGTGCATCTGTTGAATTGATTTTCGAGAACCTGCTCGGCCGGGCGCTCGGCCAGTGGTCGCAATACACGGAGTTGTCGGTCAAGCGGACTTTGACTCGACAAGGGCAGTCGGACTATTTCATCAATAACCTGAAGGTCCGGCGCAAGGATATTACCGATCTCTTCCTTGGCACCGGTCTAGGCCCTCGCGCCTACGCCATCATTGGTCAGGGCATGATCTCGCGGATTATCGAGGCCAAGCCGGATGATCTGCGCGTTTTCCTCGAAGAGGCTGCCGGCGTTACGCGTTACAAAGAGCGGCGCAAGGAAACGCAGGGGCGGCTGGAAGATACCCGCGAGAACCTGACGCGGGTCGAAGACATCCGGCTTGAGCTCGGTAGTCAAATGGAAAAACTGGAGGCGCAGGCCGAAGTTGCCCGCCGCTACCATTCGCTGAACGAACAGCTGGTGCAGCGCCAGCAGCTGCTCTGGCTGCTGAAAAAGCGTGAAGCGGAAGCCGAGCGCCAGCGCGTGGCGCTTGAGGTTGAACGCGCGGTTACCGAACTGGAAGCACAAAGCGCGGCGTTGCGTGAAACCGAGACGCGTGCCGAAGAAACGCGGGAAGCCCATTTTGCAGCCGGTGACGCGCTGCATCTGGCACAGAGCGAGATGTATTCGGCCAATGCCGAAGTGGCGCGCCTGGAGGCAGAAATTCGCCATCGCCGGGAATCACGCAACCAGCTGGAGGCTCGGCTGGTGCAACTGGAGGGCGAACTGGCGCACTGGACGCAGACGGCCGAGAAGCTTGCGGTAGACCGGCAAAAATGGGAAGAAATGCAGGAAATCACCCGCCTGCGCGCCGAGGAGGCTGAAGCGCGCCTGCACGAGCAGATGAACATCGCGCCGCAGGTCGAGGAAAGCCACACCCAGGCACAGGAAGAATTGCAACGCCTGAAGACGCGAACAGCCAACGGCGAGCAGCGTCTGGAAGTCGAGCAGACCAACAAGGCGCATGCCCAGCGTGCCCTTCAGGCCATCGCCCAGCGCCGCGAGCGGCTGCGCGAGGAGGGCGGCGGCCAGGACGGGCCGGATGCGCTGGATCTGGCCGAGAAGGAAGAAGAGCTGTTGCTGCTGCGCGAAGAGCTGGCTGGCGATCAGGATCAGTTGCAACAATTGCAGCAGGAATTGCCACTGCTTGAAGCCCGGCGTAAGCAGGTGCAGGGCGATTTGCAGCGCATTGAGCGCGAACTCTCGGCAGGACAGGCCCGGCGTGCAGCACTGGAACAAATGCAGGCCAGCGCCCGGCAGAGCGGCAAACTGCCGGAATGGCTGCGTCGCCACGGGCTGGAAGAGGCGCCACCGCTCTGGCAGCAGATTCATGTCGATGCCGGCTGGGAGTCGGCCGTCGAAGCCGTGCTGCGCGAGCGCCTCAACGCCATCGCTTGCGACGACCCGGCCAAGCTGGAGGAGTGGCTGCACGACCGGCCAGATGCGCGGCTTTCGGTAATGCTCGCTGCCGAGCCCATGGCTGGTGAAAGGGCGGGGCGGCTGATCGAGCGTGTCCGTTGCGATAATCCGACGATGGCTGCAGTGCTTTCCGACTGGCTGGGTTCAGTCTTTACCGCTGAAACGCTCGATGCTGCTTTGGCGCGCCGGGCCGAATTGCCTTCAGGTTCCGAACTGGTGACGGCTGGTGGCGACCTGCTGACCCGGGCCAGCGTCACCTTCTTTGCACCGGACAAGAGCGAGCACGGATTGCTTGAGCGCCAGCGCGAAATCGAAACGCTGGCTGAAGGCATCGCTACTTACGAGGAACAGGCCGATGCCATCCGCGAGCAGCTGGAAATGCTCGACGAACAGTTTTCCGACAAGCAGGAAGAAATCGGCGAAACCCGCCAGTACGTTACCGACCGCCAGCAGCGCGTGCATGCAGTGCAGCTTGATGTGTTGAAGCTTACGCAGGCGATCGAACGCTATCGCGAGCAGAAGGAGCGCTTGCAGGAACAACTTGCCGAACTGGCCGAAGAGGAAGAAACCGAGCGCGAACGCGACATGGCGGCCGACGAGAAGATCGCTGAAGTGCGCGATGGCCTGTCCCGCATTCGGGTGCTGGTCGCCGGTGCGCAATCGCGGCTGGACGAAGCCGAGCGGGCCGTTCGGGCTGAGCGCGAACGCAATTCCGATTTTGACCGTGCCTTGCGCGAAGCCCAGTTTTCAATGCGTGAGGCTGACGGAAAGTTGCAGGATGTCTTTGCCCAGCAGGCGATGGCTCAGCGCGAGCTGAATCGCATCGAGCAGGATCGCGCCCAGTGTGCCGAGCAGGTCGAAGCGGCGCCGGCCGATGTCATGGAAGACAATCTGCAGGCGGCACTGGAAGCCCGCCAGGACAAGGAAAAGGCGCTGGCCGTCTGCCGCGATGCGCTGGAAGCAGCGACCAATGCCTTGCGCGGGTTGGAAGAGCAGCGCATGAAGATCGAGCAGGGTCTGGAGCCGCTACGCGAGCGGATTGGCGATCTGAAACTGAAGGAGCAGGCGGCGGCGCTAAACACCGAGCAGTTCGCGCAACAGTTGCTTGAAGCTGGGGCCGATGAAGAGGCGCTGACACCGGAACTGGGCAACGCCCGGCCGGCCAGCCTGCAAGGTGAAATCACCCGGTTGGGCAATGCCATCGCCGAACTCGGCGCAGTCAACCTGGCTGCCTTGCAGGAGCTGGAAACGGCTACCGAGCGCAAGGGCTATCTCGACATGCAGGCGGCCGATCTGACTGAAGCGATGGAAATCCTCGAAAACGCCATCCGGCGTATCGACCGTGAGACGCGCGACTTGCTCAAATCGACCTTCGATACGGTCAACGGCCATTTCGGGCAACTTTTCCCGGAACTGTTTGGTGGTGGCCGGGCCGAGCTGGTGATGACCGGCGAGGAAATTCTCGATGCCGGCGTACAGGTCATCGCCCAGCCGCCGGGCAAGAAGAATTCAACGATTCACCTGCTGTCCGGTGGCGAAAAGGCACTGACGGCGATTGCACTGGTCTTCTCGATGTTTCAGCTCAACCCGGCGCCGTTCTGCCTGCTTGACGAAGTCGATGCGCCGCTTGACGACACCAACACCGAGCGTTTTTGCGCCATGGTCAAGAAAATGTCAGCGGCAACGCAATTCCTGTTCATTTCCCATAATAAAATCGCCATGGAAATGGCCGAGCAGCTGGTCGGCGTGACGATGCAGGAATCCGGCGTTTCGCGGGTGGTGGAAGTGGATATTGAAGAAGCCTTGAAAATGAGGGATGCATGACCGAACTTCAGATGGGATTGATCGGCCTGGGCGCAACTGCCGTGGTCGGCGTGTTTGCCTACAACAAATGGCAGGAATACCGCCATCGCAAACTGGCTGAAGCGGTATTGAAGCCGCATCACGATGACGTGCTGCTCGGCGATGGCCCGAAAGTGACGGCCAGACCGGTCGAGGTTGAACGCAGCGAGCCGGAAATTCGCGATGAAGCGCCCGCCCCATCGAACGAGCGGGTCGAACCGGTTTTTGTCGATTCCCATCCGACGAAGCCTTCGGACGATTTCAAACAGGCCATCGTTGATGAATTGGCGGAGATGTCTGCCGATCCATTACCGGCGGAACCCGAACCGGTTGCTCCGCCTGTCGTCGAGCCCGTGCCTGAAGCAGACGAGGCGCCGGAGATTCCGGCCGGAAGCCTGTCGGCGACCTTGCTTGATCCGCGACTGGAATTCATTGTCGCCATGGAACTGGTCGAGCCGGTTTCGGCAATCCAGATTTTGTATTCGCAGCGCGATGTTCTGCATCGGTTGAATAAACCGGTGCATTGGGTCGGCTTCAACGAGCGCACCCGCGAATGGGAACGGTTGCTTCCGGATGTTGATTTGCATTTGCGCCGCTTGCGCGTTGGCCTGCAACTGGTCAATCGCACGGGGCCGGTTTCCGAAGGCGACGTCACCATTTTTACCAACGCCATGCAGGCGCTGGCCGACGAACTGATGGCGGTGGCCGACATGCCTTCGTCGCGCGTCTTCGATCAGGCCGCCGAGATTGATCGCTTCTGTGCTGCGGTCGACCTCGAAATCGGGGTAAATCTGGTCAGTCGCAGCAGTGCTTTCTCCGGTACCAAGATTCGCGCGCTGGCCGAAGCGGCGGGCATGATGCTCGGTATCGATGGCCTATTTACGCGTTACGACGACGCCGGACGAGCCCAGTTCAGCCTGCAGAATTACGAGACGACCCAGTTCACCGCCGAATCGATTCGTACGCTGACCACGCATGGCCTGACTTTCATTATCGATGTGCCACGGGTCGATCACGGTGAGCGCGTGTTCATGCAGATGACCGACCTGGCCAAGCGTTTTGCCGAAACCCTGCAAGGCGCACTGGTCGACGACAATCGTCAGCCGCTTTCCGATTCGCAACTTGACCATATCCGTCGCGAATTCATCGGCAAGCCGCAGGCGACGATGCTTGCTTTCGGCCTGCCTGCCGGTTCGCCACAGGCGCTGCGGCTGTTCTCCTGATGGCTGTGCCGGTCGCGGAAGCGGCGCGGGCAGCCAGCCTGCGCGCTGAGCTTGAACGCCACAACCATGCCTATTACGTCCTCGATGCGCCGAGCATTCCGGATGCCGAGTACGACAAGCTGTTCCGAGAACTTCAAGGTCTGGAGCAGGCATATCCCGAACTGCTGACGGCTGATTCGCCGACGCAGCGGGTGGGTGCCGCGCCACTCAAGGAATTCCTGCCGCGCCGGCATGGTGTGGCGATGCTGTCGCTGAACAACGCCTTCGAGCCGGCCGAGGTTGAAGCCTTCGATCAGCGCGTGCGCGATGGTCTGGAATCGATTGCTGCGGTGGACTATGCCGTGGAGCCAAAATTCGACGGCCTGGCGATCAGCCTGACTTACGAAAATGGCCTCTTCACTTGTGGCGCAACGCGCGGCGATGGTGCTACCGGCGAAGAGGTGACGCCCAATCTTCGTACCTTGCACTGCATTCCGCTGCGCCTTGCGGGCGCCGGTTGGCCAGCGCTGATTGAGGTGCGTGGCGAGGTGCTGATGTTCAAGGCCGATTTCGCCAAACTTAACGAACGCCAGCGCGAACGCGGTGACAAGGAGTTCGCCAATCCGCGCAACGCCGCGGCCGGTAGCCTGCGCCAGCTCGATTCGAAGATCACCGCCGGTCGGCCGTTGTCCTTCTTCGCCTATGGCGTCGGGGCAGGGGGCGAGCAACTGCCGCTTAAAACGCATGCGGAACTGATGGATCAGCTGGCAGCCTGGGGCTTTCCGGTCGCTGAAGAACGCCGTGTGGTGCAAGGCTCGAAGGGAATGCTTGGCTACTTTGCCGAGATTGGCAAAAAACGCCCGAGCCTGCCTTACGACATTGATGGCGTGGTCTACAAGGTCAATCGTCTGACGGCGCAGGCCCAGCTGGGTTTTGTCTCGCGGGCGCCGCGCTTTGCCATCGCCCACAAATTCCCGGCTGAAGAGGCTTTGACCGAAGTGCTGGGTATTGATGTTCAGGTCGGCCGAACCGGTGCGATTACACCGGTTGCTCGCCTGAAGCCGGTCTTTGTCGGTGGCGTAACGGTGACCAATGCGACTCTGCATAACGAAGACGAAGTCCGCCGCAAGGATGTCCGGGTTGGCGATACGGTTATCGTTCGCCGGGCAGGCGATGTGATTCCCGAAGTTGTCGCCATTGTTCCGGAAAAGCGGCCATCGCGTGACCTGTTTGGCGGCGAGCCGCTGCATCCGCCTTTCGAGTTGCCGAAAATATGCCCCGAATGCGGGTCCACCGTAGCAAGGGGCGAGGATGAGGCCATTGCCCGCTGTACCGGCGGCCTGTATTGCCCGGCCCAGCGCAAGCAGGCGCTGATTCACTTTGCCGCACGGCGGGCGTTGGATATCGAAGGTCTCGGCGACAAGCTGGTTGAGCAATTGGTCGATGCCGGCCTGGTTCATTCGCCAGCTGATCTCTTCGGCCTGACCATGGAAACGCTGGCCGGCCTGGATCGCATGGGCGAAAAGTCGGCACAGAATCTGGTTGCTGCGATCGCCAAAAGCCGGCAAACGACGCTGGCCCGTTTCATCTTCGCGCTCGGCATTCGTAATGTCGGCGAGGCTACGGCCCGCGATCTGGCGGCTCATTTTGGCCAACTGGACGCACTGCTGGCTGCCGATGGTGAAGCCTTGCAGCAGGTCAATGATGTCGGGCCGGTGGTCGCCTCCAGTATTGCAGCCTTCCTCAACGAGTCACATAACCGCGAAATTATTGGGCGTCTTCGTGCTGCTGGCGTAGTCTGGCTGGAAGGCGAGCCGGCCGATGTCGGGCCACGGCTATTCACCGGCAAGACGTTGGTGCTGACTGGAACGCTGCCGACGCTGAAGCGCGATGAGGCCAAGGCAATGATCGAAGCCGCTGGCGGCAAGGTGGCCGGTTCGGTCTCGAAGAAAACTGATTTTGTAGTGGCCGGCGAGGAAGCCGGTTCCAAGCTGGAAAAAGCCCTGGAACTGGGCGTTCCGGTGATTGATGAGGCAGAATTGTTGAGATTGCTCGAAAAGGGATTCGAATAATGAAAAAAGTCAGAAAAGCTGTGTTTCCGGTCGCCGGTATGGGTACCCGTTTTCTGCCGGCCACCAAGGCCAGCCCCAAGGAGATGTTGCCGATTGTCGACAAGCCGCTGATCCAGTTCGCCGTTGAAGAAGCAGTCGCTGCCGGTATTACCGACATGGTTTTCGTCACTGGTCGTTCCAAGCGTTCGATCGAAGATCATTTCGACAAGGCCTACGAACTGGAATCAGAGCTGGAAGCGCGTGGCAAGAGCGAATTGCTCGATTTCGTCCGCAACATGATCCCCAAGAACATCAACTGCATTTACATCCGTCAGGCTGAAGCGCTCGGCCTTGGCCATGCCGTGCTCTGCGCCAAGCCGGTCATCGGCGACGAGCCGTTCGCCGTGCTGCTCGCCGACGACCTGCTCGATGGTGAACCGGCCGTGATGAAGCAGATGACCGACACCTACGATTACTACCGGTGCTCAGTACTCGGCGTGCAGGATGTGCCGCGTGCCGATACCCGCAGCTACGGCATCGTCGATGCCCGTCGTGTTGCTGATCGTCTGGAGCAGGTTAATGCCATCGTCGAGAAGCCGAAGCCGGAAGATGCGCCGTCCACGCTGGCCGTGGTCGGCCGCTACATCCTGACGCCGCGCATTTTTCACCACCTGGAAACCGTCAAACCGGGTGCGGGTGGCGAGATTCAACTGACCGACGGCATCGCCTCGCTACTCAGCGAAGAGCAGGTGCTGGCCTACCGTTACATCGGGACGCGTTACGATTGCGGCTCAAAGCTCGGCTACCTGCAGGCCACCGTTGTCTTTGGCCAACGCCACCCGGAAGTCGGGCCCGAATTTGATGCCTATCTGAAAAGTCTGGAGAAATAAATGGAATTGCAAAAAGCCCGCGCCCTGCTCGCCAATGCCGATCTGATTCATTCCGAAGAAACCGTTCAAGCGGCGCTGGAAAACGTTGCCGGCGTCATTCGCGAACGCCTGGCCGACAAGAACCCGCTGGTCCTCTGCGTGATGACCGGTGGCGTGATCTTCTGCGGTCAACTGCTGCCCAAGCTCGATTTTCCGCTCGATTTTGATTACCTGCATGCCACCCGTTACGGCCCGGAAACCCAGGGCGGCAAGATTTCCTGGCGGATGGCGCCGTGGACTTCGGTCAAGGGGCGCACTGTGCTGGTGGTTGATGACATTCTTGACGAAGGCCTGACCCTGGCTGCGGTCAAGGAAAGCCTCAGTCGCCTGGGGGCTGCCGAGGTTCTGCTGGCCGTCTTCACCGACAAGCTGAATGGCAAGTCCAAACCCATCTCTGCCGATTTCGTCGGGTTGACCGTACCGGACCGCTTCGTTTTCGGTTACGGCATGGATGTCGATGGTGCATGGCGCAATCTGCCGGCCATCTACGCCATGAAGGAAGACTGATGAGTGGTGCAACGGTTGCCGAGTTCATCGGCTACTGGGAAGCGGAAGGACAGAGCTACGTTCGGCGTGGTGACTATGAATGGATGGCGGCGCTGGTGCCCGGCAAGCGCGTGCTCGAAATCGGCTGCGGAGTCGGTTTTGCGACGCAGGCACTGGCGGCCCGTGGCCTGAGCGTACTGGCGATCGATTCGTTGGGTGAATGCATCGAGGCAAGCCGTCCTCGCATTGAGGGGAAGGATGTTTCGTTTCTCCAGGCTGAATTGACCACCCTGACCGAGGCGCAGCGCGCCCAGCTCGAAGCCTTTGCGCCGGAGACGGTCGTCTGCTGGCTGATGGGTGCGCCGGCCGAAACTACCGGGGCAACCTCGACCGATGCCGGCCAGGCGGTTGCCGCATATCGGGAAAAAATCCACCGTGTCGTGGCCGAACTGGCGGCCTGCCTGCCCAGCGTGCGGGCGCTGCATTTCGTCGACCGCACGGCGATTCCCTGGCAAGCCAAGGATATCGGCCGCGATACGCTGGTTCGCTACCATCTGGAAAAAACGCTACTTAATCTGCCGTTCACCGCAGAACGACGCAACGCGCTTTACCGCAAGCTTGATGAGAACACAGCCGATCTGGCAAGAATTCGTAACTCGCATCCCGCCATGAAGAGCGTGGTGCCAACGCTGGCCTCGCTGCTGGTCGAAAGGAAATAAAAACATGCTGGCAATCATCGGCGGCAGCGGTCTGACGACGCTCTCCAATCTTGACGTATCGCACCGCGAAGTCGTCCGTACCCCTTATGGCGAGCCGTCTGGCGCCGTGGTTTTCGGCCAGATCTGCGGCAAGCCCGCGATGTTCCTGCCGCGCCATGGCTACGGCCACACCATTCCGCCGCACATGGTCAATTACCGGGCGAACATGTGGGCCCTGCATCACCACAAGGCGACCGGTGTCATTTCCGTTGCCTCGGTAGGCGGCATTCGCGCCGACCTGCAACCGGGTGAGATCGTCCTGCCCAACCAGATCATCGATTACACCTGGGGCCGTAAATCCACCTACTTCGATGGCAACGGCACGCCTGTAACGCATATCGACTTTACCGAGCCCTACGATGCGGAGCTCTGTCGTCGTATCCGTGAGGCCGGTGAGCAACTGGGCATCGAGATCAAGGTCGGCGGCGTATATGCCTCAACCCAGGGGCCGCGCCTCGAAACCGCTGCTGAAGTGAACCGTCTGGAACGTGACGGTGTTGACCTCATCGGCATGACCGGCATGCCGGAAGCGGCACTGGCCCGCGAACTCAGCTTGCCTTACGCCGCCATCAACGTCATCGCCAACCATGCCGCCGGACGCGGCAGCAGCGCCAACGGCATCCATTTTGAGAGCCTTGATGTCGTGCTTCAGGAAGCGATGGGTCGGGTCAAGGCGATCATCGAACGGCTGGTGGGGTGCCAGGAAGTCTGCCAGCCGAACGAAAGCGTTCCTAAACCTTAAGGCGGTCCATCAACTGCGTTTCCAGACGGATGCGGCTGGCGCTCTCACGCAAGTCGCCGCCGCTGATCAGGAAGACGTCTTCGGCACGCTCGCCGAGCGTGGTGATCTTGGCGGTGTGCAGGTTGGCGCCGTGATCAGCCAGCGTATTTGCGACGGTGTAAAGCAGGCCAGGACGGTCGGCGGCAACCAGCGAGAGGATGAAATGGGCACCTTTTTCGTCGCTGAGGATGCGGGCCCCCTTAAGTTCTTTTGTATATTCGAACTCTGGATAGCACAACCTGAACCGACCTCCTAAGCGGCTGCAATGAGACAAGTGCAAAATGACGAAGTCTGATAAATACTACCGATCATTTTATGACGTAGCCTAACCAGACCGTTTAAAAAAGGGGGAAGAAGATGCTAAGGATTGTTGGAACTGCTATTGGCGGGGGGCTTGCTGGTGCGTGGCTCATCTATGGTGCAGTAAGTTGGTGGATTGGGCTAGCCGGGGTTGCAATTGCCTTGGTATCTTTCCCATCGTTTTCACGATTTTCTTCAAGGCACAGCGCCTCATGGAATTGCCTACTGGCCAAGGCGACCTTTGACGGGATGCCGGCCGAAGAACAAAAGCTAGTCATGGATGAGGTTAGTCGAATCCTGACGGCAGGAGCGACTTATCCTCACAGCGACCCCGACGGTAGCCTAAATTCAATGCCCGAAAGTGCACGATTTGGTTTCGTCGCCTTGGCGCTAGCACACCTTCATATCCCTCCTGTTGTGGGCGACGGGTGGAACCAAGTTAGTAATCCATATACTGCGATGCTTGGGGCAGACAAGGAACTAGAGTTTGTGAGAACACAATTGCAGAAGAAATACGGAATTTACGTTTCTCTAGAGAATAAATTGATGCGAAGGTGATTCACTTTTGCGTTTAAGTTAGACAACTTCCCAGAGAAAGACGGACCATGCTCGGCGCAGTAATTGGTGACATTGTGGGTTCGATCTACGAGTTCAAAAATCATCGATCGAAAGACTTCCCTTTGTTCGGTGCCGGTGTCACTTTCACAGATGATTCTGTTTGCACGGTTGCTCTTGCCCACGCACTTGTTTCGGGAGATGACCCCGCAAAAACCCTTCAGTCTTGGTGTCGGCGGTATCCCGCTCGTGGATATGGCGGCAAGTTCAAGAACTGGATTCGCGAACCCGTTCCGAAGCCCTACAACAGTCTTGGAAATGGAGCGGCAATGCGCGTCAGCAGTGCGGCATGGCTTGGCTTGGATATGGGCCAATCGCTGTCTTTGGCAGACAAGATCACCGCAATTACACACAACCATCCAGAAGGAATGAGAGGAGCGAGAGCAACCTGTCGCAGCATTCGAATGGCGATCGATGGCGCTTTAGTAGGGGAAATCAGAGACGCCGTCAATTCGATCTATGAATACGACCTTTCTCGTACGGTGGATGAGATCCGTCCGGTAAACCGATTTGATGAAACATGCCAAGGAACGGTACCAGTGGCGCTGATCTGCGCGCTGACCGCGAATGACTTCGAGGATGCAATTCGCAATGCCATTTCAGTCGGCGGCGACAGCGACACCATCGCTGCAATTGCAGGAAGCATCGCTGAACCACTGTTTGGTATTCCCAAAGAGATCGCAGCCATGACTTTTGATTATTTACCGGAAGAATTCTGCGATGTGATCGTAAAAGTTCGCATCGCTCATCAATCGTTGCGAAGGAACTGATCATGCCGCTATTACCGAGCGGAATTACCTTGGGGGTCGGGTGTCAGGCGATTCCCAAGGACTTGGGCGTGAATTGGTTCAAGTGCCCTGAGGGCCACTTTTGGTACAAGCGGCCCGATGAGAAAATTACTCCGCCCCCCTACGACGGTACGAACAGTTTTCTGGAGGATTGGGTTCATGCACCGGTTCCTTTAACGACTGAAGAAGCGATGCCATATGTGTACGTGCTCTACCGCCGACAAGATGACCGCTTCCAGTGGCGCGGGGAATGGCTGTGCGATTTTCCGCAGGAAGGGCAGCTCGATGCGGCCGACCTCAAAGTCTGGAATGAGTGGATTCACGGCGAACCAGGGCAATCTTTCCTGAAAAAAGTCATTGAAATTTGTGAGCGACAGGCTGAACTGAATAGGAATTGCTCTGGAGTCGCGATGTATTCTTCTCTTCCTGATGTCACGAGTGATTGAGTTTCGGTCCAGCACCGACTAATGGGTGACCCTTTGGTGATGTGATCAACATTTGAATTTAAGCATTCAACCGTTTTTCGGGACTCAGGTTTTCGATCATTTTTCCGGTTGACCGTGGCAATCCGGCCTTGGCCGATTCGTCCCCGATTGCTACTGTCACCACTTCCCGCTAACGTGCGACCTCAAGCTTTTTCCAACCCCGCAACGAAGGCTCCCAACATGCAGAAACGCTTCATCGCCAGCGCCGCCCTCCTCATGGCGCTCTCCTTTCAGGCCACGGCCGCCGAACCGAAGGAAGAAATGACCGCCTCCGGCATAGGCATCACCATGCTCAAGGAAGGCAACGGCGCCAGCCCGAAGGCCAGCGACACGGTCAAGGTGCACTATCGCGGCACGCTGACTGATGGCAAGGAATTCGACAGCTCCTACCGCCGCAATGAGCCGGCGAGCTTCCCGCTCAACCGCGTGATTCCGTGCTGGACCGAAGGTGTGCAGAAGATCAAGGTCGGCGGCAAGGCCAAGCTGGTTTGCCCGTCCAATCTGGCTTACGGCAGCCGCGGCGTACCCGGCATCCCGCCCAACTCGACGCTGATTTTCGAGGTCGAATTGCTCGAGATCGCCAAGTAAGACAGCGGCCGGCTCAAGCCGGCTGAATCAGGCGGCGCCTAGTCCGGCTCATGCGTCGCCTGTCATTCAAGCGTCACGCCGACAGCGCAGACTTCGAGGATTGCCATTCAGCCGGAGGCTGACGATGCGCCACCTTTCCCTGCTTTTGTCCGCCCTGCTGTTTTCGGCTTTCGCCCACGCCGCATCAAACGCGAACATCACGACAGCCAGCTGCTCCGGCAGTCAGTCATTCGACCTGACCAACGGCGCCATGCTGTCCTGCGATGGCGATTTTTCGCTGATCGGCGGCAGCATCGATTCGGGCATCGGCATCACGATCAGTGCGGTCGGTTCATTGTTTCTTGATGATCTGAAACTCAGCGCCCCCGTCGTTGAGTTGAAAACGCTCACCGGCATCCTCAGCGTTGCCGAAGGCGTATCAATCAACGTGAGCAACTGGACCCGATTCGACATCGGCACATCGCCTCGTTTGACTGTGGCGCAACCGGGGGATCTAACGCTTCTGGAAAGAAGGACAGGGAAAATAACCGTCAGCCCCGGCGGCGATATTTCGTCAGGTCAATCAGGCCAGATCACGCTGCGCAACGGAGGGGGCATTATCGTGCGCCAGGGAGGCGAAATTGACCTTCGTACCAGCGGACAAATCGTACTGAACGGCGGTGGCGGACTGGCGCTGGTCTCATCCGTGCCTGAGCCCGCCATGGTCTGGTCATTGCTCGGCGGCGGGCTGCTTCTCGCCATCCGCCGACACCGCCGGAAAGACCCGGCCTGAGCGGCAATCAGGCCATCGACTTACGGATAGCCGCAGCCAGCAAAAACAGGGCAGCAAAAACAGGACCAAAAACAGGACCAAAAACAGGACCAAAAACAGGACCAAAAACAGGACCAAAAACAGGACCAAAAACAGGACCAAAAACAGGACCAAAAACAGGACCAAAAACAGGAC
>JAUYSK010000008.1 GCA_030696345.1 Azonexus sp. | reverse complement strand
ATCCCACTCGGCGTCGTGGCCGATGGCGTGCCACAGCGTGTCGCGGTCGACGAGGAATTCGGCCAATTTTTTATCGAGCTGCTCAATCGGGTAGGCGGCATCGAAGCCGAAAGCGACCTTGGCCGCTTTCGGGCCATAGCGGTAGCCGTCCCAGATTTCGCGCTCTTCGTGCTTTTCACGGCAGAACAGGATGGATTTCGGCTTCTTGCCGCCGATCAGCACGACCACCGCTTCCGGTTCCGGGAAGCCGGTCAGGTACCAGAAATAGCTGTCGAAGCGGTAAAGATGATGGGCGTCGCGGTTGCGGATGACTTCCGGTGCGGTTGGAACGATGGCGACGCCGTCGCCGATGGTCTTCAACAGGCACTTGCGGCGGGCGAGAAAGTGGGCATGGCTCATGCGGTTTTGAGTTCCTGATCCAGTTCGGCCAGACGTTGTGGCGTACCTACATCGACCCAGCGGCCGGCAAAGCGTTCCCCGGTCAGGGTGCCGGCGGCGATGGCTGCATCGAGCAGGGGACGGAGTTTCATGACTGTGCCGGGTTGGACGCCGGCGAAAAATGACGGCGAGAAAACGCCGATGCCGGCGTAGGTGACGGTTACGCCGTTGGCGTAGATGACGCGTTGGCCGTCCAGGCTGAAGTCGCCGCCGGTATGGTGTGCCGGATTCTCGACCATGACCAAGTGGGCGAATGCTGCGGTCAACCCCAAAAAACGGCCAAAATCGACATCGCAATATACGTCGCCATTGACCACCAGAAAGGGCTCGTCACCAAGCAGTGGCAGGGCGGTGGCGATGCCGCCGGCCGTTTCCAGCGCGCCGGGCGGTTCGGGCGAATATTGAATTCTCAAGCCCCATTGCGAACCGTCGCCCAGTGTCTGCTCAATGAGCGAACCGAGGTGGGCGTGGTTGATGACGATGTCCCTGAACCCCGCCGCCGCCAGTCGTTCCAGATGCCAGGCAATGAGCGGTTTGCCACCGGCAATCAGCAAGGGCTTGGGCGTGTGGTCGGTCAGCGGCCGCATGCGTTCGCCACGGCCGGCGGCAAGGATGAAGGCTTTCATTTTAGGATCGAGGATCGAGATATTAGGATCGAGTGGTCAGGACAGGTTTTCACTCGATCCTGAATCCTCAATCCTAACAGCTACCTGCGGTAGCCGATTTGCTCGGTATTGCCTTCCAGCTTGTCAAGCAGGTTGAGCAGCGGCTTGAGCTGGACGTAGCGGTGGGCTGTCTTGCGGGCGTAGTTCATGAAGCGCGGCAGGTCTTCGCTGTATTTTTCCTTGCCGTCGCGGTATTTCAGGCGACAGAAGATGCCGAGCACCTTGAGGTGGCGTTGCAGGCCCATCAGTTCGTAATCACGCCAGAAATCGCCGAAGTCGGCACGTACCGGCAGGCCGGCAGTGCGGGCCTTTTCCCAATAACGGACGACCCAGTCGATTTCCTGCTCTTCGTCCCAGGAAATGAAGGCGTCGCGGAACAAAGAAACGACGTCGTAGGCGATGGGACCGAAAACGGCATCCTGGAAGTCGATGATGCCCGGCGTCAGGCGTGCCTCGCTTTCGACGACCATCAGATTGCGCGGCATGAAGTCGCGGTGGGTGAAGACCTTGGGTTGAGCCAGGGCCGAATTGATCAGGAACTTGAACGTTTTGTCGAGCATGGCGTTTTCGTCGTCGCTCAGCGTGTACCCAAGGTGACGTCCGACGAACCATTCCGGGAATAGCTCGAGCTCGCGGCGCAGCAGGGTGGCATCGTAGGGCGGCAAGGTGGCCGGCTTGGATGAGAGCTGCCATTTGACGAGCACATCGAGCACCGGACGCATCAACATGTCGGCCAGGCTGAGATCGGCGTTCAGGGCATCGAGATAGCCGATGCGGCCGAGGTCGGTCAGGACGAGAAAGCCATTGTCGAGGTCATGGTCGAGAATGCGCGGGGCAGCGAGGTCGGCCTTGGCGAGCAGGCCGGCGACATGGATGAAGGGTTTGCAGTCTTCCTTTTCAGGTGGCGCGTCCATCAGGATGCGTGTGCTGCCATCCGGCCAGGTCAGCCGGAAGTAGCGGCGGAAGCTGGCGTCGGCCGAGGCTGGGGTGATCTGGACGGTCTGGCCGGGAAAACGACTGGTCACCCAGTCTGTAACAAGTTGGTCGCGCGACATCGGGCTGGGTTCGGTTCGTTGTAAAATGGCGCGATTTTAACACTCGGGCATCGGCCATTCCGGTCTGGCCCTTTGCTGATTGCCTTGATGCCCGGTTTTGCCCGCCGTCCGCTTGCCATTTTCGTCTGTTGCATGTTCGCCGGAATGCAGGTGAGCCATGCTGCGATGGATGCCGCGCGTCTGCAGTTGCCGCGAGCCGGGCAGGGTGAAAACACACTGAATGAGGCGCCGGCTACGTTCGTTGAATTGGCGGCCGACGATAAACCGGTACGTTTGCGCGTCGAGCGCAAGTTCAACACCTTGGGCAAGAAGCGAACGCCGCTGGTGCAGGGGGTGGGAATCGAACATCCGGTTGATTTGAAGAAAGACGACAGTTATCCGATGTTTGTCGTCGCTGACAACATCGAGGGGCGGGCGAACGAGGTAACTGAGGCGGAAGGCAATGTTGAATTGCGCAAAGCCGGATCTCTGGTTTTTGCCGACAAGATGACCTATTGGCCACTCGACGACGAGGTTGAGGCGACTGGTAATGTTCGACTGCTGCAAGACGGCGCCGAAGTCAAGACGCCGCACTTGCGCATGAAATTGTCCGAACAGATTGGCTTTGCCGAACAGTCGGACTATCGCATTGTCAAGGAAGTCCAAAGCAAATTCTACCGGCAGCATCAGACGGTGGTTACCGTGGCGAGCAGCAATGCTGTGTCGACTGGCGCGCCAATGATGCTCAATGTGCCGAACAGCTACGGTCTGCCGACGACCGCACCGTTGCGTCGGCCGTCGGAAGGGCGTGGTTACGCCGAGCGGACAGATTTCGAGGGAGAAAACCAGTTCCGCATGACCGGAGCAACTTATTCAACCTGCAAGCCGGGGCAAAATGACTGGTACCTGCAAGCCTCGGAGATGCATTTCGATTATGACCGGGAGGTTGCGGATGCCAGCCATGCGTCGGTATGGTTCAAGGATGTCCCCATTTTCTACTCGCCCGTGGCCTCGTTTTCGTTGAACCATCAACGCCACTCCGGGTTTCTGACCCCTTTCTACTCGCTATCGACCAAAAACGGCTTTGATCTTACGTTGCCTTATTACTGGAACATCGCGCCGAATTACGATGCGACGTTTTATCCGCGTTACATGGCCAAGCGCGGCTTCCAACTGGGGGTTGAGGCGCAGTACCTTGATTACAATTACCGCGGCATGGTCCGGGCCGAGTACCTGCCGAACGACGCGATCGAGAACCGGCAGCGCTATGCCTACAGGATTAATCATCAGCAGAATTTTGGGCAGGGCTTCTCCGGCGCGTTGAACTGGAACGGTGTTTCCGACGACCGTTATTGGGAGGACATGTCTTCCCGGTTGCTGCAAACATCACAGACGCAGTTGCCGAAGCAGGTCATGCTTGGTTATTCGCCGTTTCCCTGGTTGCAGACCACGGCGCAATTGTTGCGTTACCAGACATTGCAGCCGGATCCGGCCAACCCGATTGCCCGTCCGTATTTTCTTGAACCACAGATCAATATCGTCGGCTACAAGCCGAATGTCCTGAAGACTGATATCAGTCTGCTCGGGCAGTATTCGCGTTTCGTCAATCCGGACAAGGTTGAGGGCGATCGTTTCGTCCTCTATCCGCAAATTTCGCTGCCCATCGTGCACCCGGCTTTTCAGATCACGCCAAAGTTTGGTGCGCATCTGACGCAATATTCGCTCAGCAATATCGATAAGTTTGCGAGTAGCAACATGACTGCTGCGCCTCTCGACACCATCAGTCGCACCCTGCCGACTTTTTCACTCGATTCGACGATGGTTTTTGAGCGCGAAAGTCGCTGGCTGGATACTAATTACATTCAGACGCTTGAGCCCCGGCTCTATTACGTCAATATTCCCTATAAAGACCAGAGCAAGATTCCGGTCTTCGATTCCGGTCTGTCCGACTTCAACTTCGCCCAGATGTTTGCCGAGAACCGTTACAGCGGCTTTGACCGCATCAACGATGCCAATCAGCTGACGGCGGCGGTTTCTACCCGTTTCCTCAATGCCAGTACCGGCGTCGAGCGATTCAAGGCAATGCTCGGGCAGCGTTACTACTTCAAGCCGCAACGTGTCACCATTCCTGGCGAAACAGCACGCAACGCCAATTTTTCCAATCTGGTTGCTGCGGTCAACGGGTTGATTTTGCCTAAAACCTATGCTGACGCTGCCTGGGAATACAATTACCGCGATGGTGCCAGCGAACGTTTTTCGGCCGGCGTCCGCTTCCAGCCGGAATTGGGTAAGGTGTTGAGTGCAAGCTACCGTTACACGCGCGACCCGCTGACCAGCAGGGGTATCGTCGACCAGATCGACATTGCCGGCCAGTGGCCGATTTCCGCCAACTGGAACATTGTCGGTCGCTACAACTACTCCTTGCGCGACTCCCAGCTTCTTGAGGCGATTGGTGGTGTCGAGTACAACGCAGGTTGCTGGGCTGCGCGGGTCGTTGCCCAACGTCTGGAAGCGGTTTCCGGCACGCCGAACACGACGGTTTTCTTCCAGCTTGAACTAACCGACTTTGCCAGCATCGGCTCCAACCCGCTCGGCATGCTTCGGCGCACCATTCCGGGTTATGGTAAAACCAACGAACTGCCCAATAGCGGAAGCCTGCTCACCACACAATGACCATCATGCCCACTCCCATCCGTTTTCTGCTTGCCCTGCTCTGTTGCCTCAGTGCTTTCTCTGCCTCTTCAGTGGTCGCGGCATCGTCTGAGCCGATCGAAGCCGACCGTATCGTGGCAGTGGTTGGTGACGAGGTGGTGACCTACTACGAATTGCGCGTCCGCCTCGAATCGGCGCTCAAGCAACTGCAAAAGCAGGGGACGCCACTGCCGCCGCAGGACGTGCTCGAACGCCAGATGCTGGAGCGCGTCATCATGGATCGCGTGCAACTTCAGTACGCCCGGGAAACCGGCATGAAGATCGACGATCTCCAGCTGGACCAGGCGATTGGTCGCATCGCCGCCAATAACAAATTGACGCCGGCTCAGTTCCGCCTGGCGCTGGAAAAGGATGGCATCGAATACGCCAAGTTTCGCGAGGAAATTCGTGGCGAAATGACCATGGTTCGTTTGCGCGAGCGCGAGGTCGAGAGCAAGCTGGTGATTTCCGATGGCGAAATAGACAACTATCTGGCCAACCAGGCGACCACAGGGGGGGGGGAGGAATACCAGCTCGCCCACATCCTGTTGCGCGCCCCGGAATCAGCCAGCCCGGAACAACTACAGAAGCTCCGCCTGCGTGCCGAGCAGGCCTTGAAGCGGGCGCGCGCCGGCGAGAATTTTTCGGAACTGACAGCAGCTTTCTCTGATGCCCCCGATGCCTTGCAGGGCGGCAACCTTGGCTGGCGTTCTCTGGATCGCATGCCGGCGCTCTATTCGGATGCGGGTGGGCGTCTGCAGACGGGCGAAATCAGCGAAATCCTTCGTTCCTCCGCCGGTTTTCATATCGTCAAGCTACTGGGCAAGCGTGGTGGTAGCGCCCAGGCATCGGTGCAACAGACCAACGCTCGTCACATCCTGGTTCGAATCAACGAGGTGGTTTCCGAGTCGGAGGCCCGGCGCAAAATGGAAAACGTCCGCGAGCGCATCGTTAACGGTGTTGATTTCGCCGAGCAGGCCCGCCTCTATTCGCAGGATGGGTCCGCAACCAAGGGCGGCAATCTTGGCTGGCTGAATCCGGGCGATACCGTGCCCGAATTCGAGCGGGCAATGGACGCGCTGCAGCCTAACGAAGTCAGCCCGGTCGTGCAGTCTCCCTTCGGCATGCACCTGATCCAGGTTCTTGAGCGCCGCGAAAAGGATGTCTCAGCCGAACGCCAGCGGGCCGTGGCGCGTCAGGCCCTGCGTGAACGCAAACTCGACGAGGCTTATCAGGACTGGCTGCGTCAGATGCGTGATCGTACCTACGTCGAAAACCGCCTCGAAGAGAAATAATGCTCCCCATCATTGCCGTGACCAGCGGCGAACCGGCGGGTATCGGCCCCGAGCTCTGCTTGCGTCTGGCTGGTTATGCCGGTGATGCTCGGCCGGTAATTCTTGGCGATCGCGCGTTGTTGGCTGAACGGGCTGTTGCTTTGGGACTCGACATTCACCTGCGTGATTTTTGCCCGAAAAACGTGGTTGACCGCAGCGTTCTGGATGTCCTTCACGTCCCGCTTGCAGTCCCCTCGGTTGCCGGCCAATTGAATGCTGCCAACGCTCCCTATGTGTTGGCGCTGCTTGATCGCGCGCTGGCCGGCTGCCAAACAGGCGAATTTGCGGCGATGGCGACGGCGCCGGTGCATAAGGGCGTCATCAACGACGCTGGCGTGCATTTCACTGGCCACACCGAATATCTTGCCGAGAAGACGAATACGCCGCTCGTAGTGATGATGCTGGCCGGCAATACCGAGCGCGGTCCGCTGCGCGTCGCGCTGGTCTCGACGCATCTGCCGCTGAAGGATGTGCCGGCAGCGATCACCGCCGATGTGCTGGAAACAACACTGCGTATTCTGCATGCCGACTTGCGCAGCAAATACGGCCTGGCCCTGCCGCGCATTCTCGTTGCCGGTTTGAATCCGCACGCCGGAGAAGGTGGATATCTCGGCATGGAAGAAATCGAAGTCATCACGCCTGTTCTGGAGAAGCTCCGTGCCGAAGGCATGCAACTCTCCGGCCCTTATCCGGCAGACACCATGTTTACGCCGCCGATTCTGGCTCAGGGCGATGCCGTGCTCGCCATGTATCACGACCAGGGGTTGACGGCGCTCAAGTACGCCACCTTTGGTCACGGCATCAATGTCACGCTGGGCCTGCCGATCATACGTACCTCGGTTGATCATGGCACGGCGCTGGAACTGGCCGGAAGCGGTCGCGCCGATCCCGGCAGTTTGTTCGAGGCGGTTGCCGAGGCGGCCAGAATGGCCAGAAGGAAAACACAATGAAAGGCCACGTCGCCCGCAAGCGGTTTGGGCAGAATTTTCTGGTCGATAGCGGCGTCATCTCAGCCATCGTTTCGGCGATCAATCCGCAGCGCACTGACACCGTTGTCGAGATTGGTCCCGGTCTGGGCGCAATTACCGAGCCGCTGATGGCACGCCTCGATCATCTGCATGTGGTCGAGATCGACCGTGACCTGATCGCCCGCATGAAAAGACAGCACACGCCAGAGCGCATGACCATTCACGAAGGTGATGCCCTGGCGTTCGACTTCGCCAGCATCGGCCGTGAATTGCGGCTGGTCGGAAACCTGCCCTACAACATCTCGACGCCGCTGCTCTTCCACCTGGCCGAATATGTCGGCATCGTCCGCGACATGCATTTCATGCTGCAGAAGGAAGTTGTCGAGCGGATGGTTGCCGTGCCCGGCGAATCCGACTTCAGCCGTATCTCGGTGATGCTGCAATACCGCTTTCATCTTGAATGGCTGATCGACGTGCCACCCGAGAGCTTCGATCCGCCGCCGAAGGTTCAGTCGGCGGTGGTCCGCCTGATTCCGAAAGATGCGGCCGATTTGAATGCGAAGAGTCAGCAAAAACTTTCGCAGGTTGTGCAGGCAGCCTTCTCGCAGCGCCGCAAGATGTTGCGCAATACCCTCAAGGGTACGCTGAGCGATGCCGGTTTTACCGAACTCGGTATCCCGATGACTTGCCGTGCCGAAGATGTTTCGGTCGAAGATTACGTCCGTATCGCCAACTATCTGACGTAAATGCGGACGACAAAAAACCCGCCGTAGCGGGTTTTTCGGGGTGAAGGAAGATCAGTCCTTCTTCATCGGGCAGGTGCTCATGCCGAGGATCGGGTAGAGCGGGCACCAGCCCATCAAGCCAGTCGCGAGGGGCACGATGCCGATGTAGCCCCAGACAGGCAGCAGGCCGGCAACGGTGGCGCCGAGCAGGCCAGCGCCAACAACGATACGCAAAATTTTATCGATACCGCCAACATTGCTTTTCATGATTTGTTCTCCGTCGAGTAAGTGGGTACGGGGCGAACTTTAGCGAGCGGTGGCGTGGTCGTATGTAACCTGAGTCACACAGACGCCATTTTTTGCAGCCCGCTTCGGTCGATGATACTCAATTGTTCCCGTCCAAGCGCAACCAGACCCTGGGCAGCAAAACCCTTGAGCAGCCGGCTGACGATTTCGCGGACGCTGCCAAGTTCGTCGGCCAGTTGCTGATGCGTGATGTTGAGTACAGGCTCGTTGCGGCTCAGAAGCAGTTTCGCCAGGCGCTGGTCGAGGCGGGCAAAGGCAACTTCCTCGACCAGTTGCATCAGTTCGGCAATCCGTTCGGCCAACAGATGAAAGACGAAGTCGCGGAATGGCGGGTGGTCAAGCATCAGCTTCGAAAACGCTGTGATAGGCAGGGCGAGCAGCGTCAACGGCGTTTCGGCGATGCCGCGCGCGTTGTAATCGGTATGTCCGAGCAGGCAGCTTGACGAGATGATGCAGGAACCGCCGGGGGCAACGCGATAAAGCATCAGTTCGCGGCCGCTGGCGGCCAGTTTGACTACTTTGATGCTGCCTTCGAGCAGCAGCGGAAATCCCTGGCAAGGCTGGTGCTCGGCGAAGACTTGCGTGCCGGCAGGCAGATGCATCACCGCTTGTGGCTGAGTCAGCGCGGCCAGTTGCTCAGCGCTCAGGCCGGCCAGTGCCGGATACAAATTTCGGATTTTTTGCGGGTCGACCGCAGCATTCGGCATCATTTAGCTCAAGGTCGCCCAGACCGGCGCATGATCGGAAGGCCGCTCGCGCTTGCGCGGCGCGCGGTCGATGCCAGCGGCCGTGCATCTTTCAGCCAGTGGTGGCGAGAGCAGGATGTGGTCGATGCGCAAGCCGAGGTTCTTCTGGAAGCCGAGCATGCGGTAATCCCACCAGGAATAGGTTTTTTCCGGTTGCTCAAAAAGGCGGAAACTGTCTTCCAGCCCGAGGCCAAGCAGGCGCTGGAAGGCGGCGCGCTCCGGCTCGGAAACCAGAATGCCGCCGGCCCAGGCTTTAGGATCATGGACGTCGCGGTCGTCGGGGGCAATGTTGTAGTCGCCGCACAGCGCGAGCTTCGGATGCGCCGCCAGTTCGCTGCCCAGCCACTCGGTCAGGGCATCCAGCCAGCGCAGTTTGTAGTCGTACTTGTCGCTACCGACCGCCTGACCATTCGGCATGTAGGCGCAGACGACGCGCACATCGCCAACGGTGCCGCTGATCAATCGCTTCTGTTCATCCGGAAAGTTCGGGTTGCCACAGATGACGTCGCTGATCGGCTGGCGGGCCAGCAGCGCGACGCCGTTGTAGGTTTTCTGGCCGGAAAACGCCACCTGATAGCCGGCCGCCTCAATCTCGGTGCGCGGAAAGTTGTGGTCTTCCAGCTTCAGTTCCTGCAGGCACAGGGCATCCGGCTGTTGCTCGGCGAGCCAGTCGAGCAGGTGTGGCAGGCGGACTTTCAGCGAATTGACATTCCAGGCGGCAAGTTTCATAAGTCGGCAAGTAGGAGAGTAGCTGCTGATTCTGCCACAGCCATTGCCACGTGCCATGCAGCTTGTTAATGTTCATCGATGCAAATTTCGAATTGCCGGCGGTGACGAGGAGGTGGCGGTGAAAGTCTTTACCCGATTGATGGTCTCCTTGTTGAGTCTTCCACTGTTTCTTGCCGTTGTGCCCGAGGCAAATGCGCAGGCTGTAGGCTGGGTCGGACAGGTCAAGGTGTCGCGCGGCATTGTTTTGCTGGAGCGCTCCGGACAGCGTTTTCCTGCGCCGGTTGGGGTGCGCCTTCGTGAGAACGACGTCGTTCTCACCGAGGCGAATGGCTCAGTCGGTCTGATGTTCAACGACAACTCAGTGCTTTCCATGGGGCCGAACGGGGAAGTGCTGCTTGAGCGCTATGCCTATGACTCGACCACCTATCTCGGGGCCTTCGATGCATTCGTCAAGCGAGGTGCCGTCTCGATCGAGGCCGGGAATCTTGCCAATGCGGCTCCCGAGTCGGTTCGTGTAAAAACTCCGCAGGCCGAGATTCGTGGGCAAGCTCGCAGCTTCGCTGTCAATGTGGAAGGAAATTGAAGATGTCGAAGCATGGCAATGCGTCATCGTTTATCTCCCTGAGTATCGTCTTGCTCCTGGTTACCGCTTGCGCCGGGCAGCGTGAAACCTATGTCGTGCTGCCGGATGCCAAGGGTCAGGGCGGCAGCCTGCTGGTGACACCCCGGGAAGGCACCCCGCTCAAGCTTGATGGTGCCTATGCCAGTGCGGTCGGCAAACCGGGAAGCTCGCCTCGGCCATCCGGGCTCAATGAGCAGGAAATAAAGGCGCAGTTCGGCGAGGCGCTGTCGGCCCGTCCGGAGGCGCCGGCAAGTTTTACTTTGTATTTCCGTGAGGGTAGCGACGAACTGACGGCTGACTCGAAAAAAGATCTCGACAAGGTGCTGGCCGAAGTTCGCAGGCGTCCGGCCCCTGATGTGATCGTCGTCGGCCATACCGATCGCGTCGGGCTATTACCGGACAACGACAGGCTCGCCCTGAAGCGGGCCGAAAAACTGCGTAGCGAATTGCTCCGCCAGGGCTTGCCGGTGGATAGCGTCCAGGCTGCCGGGCGCGGCGAGCGTGAGCCCTTGATCCCGACAGCCGATGAAGTGCCCGAGCCGCGCAATCGGCGGGTCGAATTGCTGGTTCGCTAAATACGGAGTGCCATGATGTCGCGTTTCCTTGTCTTGTCCCTTGCTCTTGGGTTGGGCGCTGCTTCGCTCCAGGCGGCACCCGAAGTGCCGAAAGAGCCCGTCCTGCGCATTGAAACGGGCAGCCACCTTTCGCCGATTTCCCGGATCAGCAGTGATGCCGAGGGTAATTGGGCGGTGACTTCCTCTGAGGACAAGACGGCTCGACTCTGGGATCTGCGCGATGGCCGCCAGATCGCTGTTCTGCGTCCACCTTTGGGCGGTGAAAGTGTCGGTGCCCTTTACGCCGTCGCCATGTCGCCGGATGGCAAGCAAGTGGTGGCGGGGGGGAATTCGGCTTTCGATGCCAAAACGCACGCCATCTATCTTTTCGACCGGGCAACCGCCAGCCTGCCGGCAAAAAGCACCTTGTCCGGCATGGAAGCGCCGATCACACAACTGGCCTGGTCGGCCGACAGCCAGATGATCGCGATTGGTCTGCGGCAGCAAGGTTTGCGGGTGTTCAAACGCAACCTTGGTTTTGTTGGCGCAGATCCGGAATACAACGATGCAATTTATGGTGCGGCTTTCTCGCGGGATGGCAGGTTGGCCGTGGTCAGCCTCGATGGTTCGCTGCGCCTCTACGGGTTTGGTAAAAATGGCCTGGAACGGCTGGCTCGCCAACAATTGCCGGGCAAGCCTTATGGTATTGCCTGGTCGCCGGATGGCAGCCGGCTGGCGATCGGTTTACAGGATGCGCCACGCGTCGTCGTCCTCGCCGGCAATAACCTGAGTCTGCTCAACACAGCCGATGCCGGCGGCGCTGGCAACCTCGGTCGGGTTGCCTGGTCGGCCGATGGGCAGACGCTTTATGCGGCGGGTAGTGTCGTCCGTGATGCTCGCTTTGCCGTGTTCGCCTTTGCCGGCGGCGGGCGTGAGACGGGGCGCGTTATCGGCAGTTTCGGTAATACGGTTACATCACTGGTCAGTAATTCCAATGGACTGCTTGGCAGTTCGGCTGAACCAGCCTGGGCGGCGTTCGATCTGGCGGGCAACAGCCGCTTGAGTCTCGGGCCGCAGATTGGGGATTTTCGCGATGCCGGCGCAGCCCTGCGGGTGAGCCAGGACGGACAGCTGGTCGCCTTCCCGATGCAACTTGGTGGCAAGTCGCCGCTCGTCTTCGATTTCGGCAAGGGTGAACTGCGCGGCGCACGCTCCTCCGAGAATGCCCTGCCACCGAATATTCCCGGTGATTTGAAGGGCTGGAAGAATTCGCCGACGCCAAGCTGGAACGGTCGGTCGCTCTCCCTGCGTCCGGGTGAGCTTTCCCGAAGTGCCGCCCTGGCGCCGGGCGAGAAGCAGTTGGTGCTCGGTACAGAATGGTATCTGCGCCTGTTTGCCGAGGATGGCGGGCAGCTTTGGGAAAAGCGCACGTCTGGTGCCGTCTGGGGTGTCAATGTCAGTGGCGACGGTCGATGGGTGGTTGCAGCCCTCGGTGATGGCAGCGTGCGCTGGCACCGCATGAGCGATGGCGAGGAGCAACTTGCCCTGTTTGTACATGGCGATCGGGAACGCTGGATCGCCTGGACGCCCACCGGATATTACGACACCTCGATGGGCGGTGAAAATCTGGTTGGCTGGCACGTCAACCGCAGCTTCAATCAGTCGGCCGATTTCTTCTCGGTTGGGCGATTCCGCGATCGGTTCTACCAGCCGGCGGTGATCCAGCGGGTCATGCAGCTGGCCGACGAAGGTGATGCCGTGCGTGCCTTTCGCGCCGACATGGCCATGCTGGAAAGCATGAACGCTGCGGCAGTCAAAGTATCGTCGCAACAGCCGGTTGCCGCAGCACTGCCGCCGGTGATCGAACTGCAGACCGAGCGCGGCGTTGTGACGGGAGATGCGCTGGTCCCAGTGCGCTATGCCGTGCGAACACCGGCCGATGCACCCGTCAAAGGAATTCGCTTCCGGGTCAATGGCAAGCTTGAGCGCAATATCAAAACGCGGGCGATGCGCACAGCGGACGGTTCGGCGTTCGAAGCCTTGGTGCCGGTGCCGCCGAAGGATTCGGAAATCCTGATGATTGCCGAGAATCGCCATGCCAAATCGGAGCCGGTCAGCATCGCCGTTCGGCGCCCGGCGCCGGTCGCCGGCAAGCCGGCCTACATCGAAAAATACGAAACGCTTTACATGCTGGTGGTTGCGGTCAATAAATATCCCGGCGACAACGCCTTGCAACTGCCGGTCAAGGATGCTTCGGACTTTCGTCGGCAAATGAGCCGCGTCGCTAATCCGCCGCCGGGCAAGCAGCGCCTGTACGAACAGTCGTCGATCAAGGTGCTGGTCGATGAAGAGGCGACGCAGGAAAATATCCGCGCGGGTCTGAAATGGCTGCGCGACAGCGTCAAGGAAAAGGACGCCGGGGTGATCTTCCTCGCCGGGCATGGCATGTCGCAGGATCATTCGTACTACTTCGTGCCCTATCGCCAGGGCGATGTCGGGCGCAAGGAAAACTGGCTGCCTGGCCTCGAAATCGTTGATACCTTGCAGAACCTGCCGGGGCGCGCCATGTTCTTTCTCGATACCTGTCACTCCGGGGCGCTGGCCAATCAGGCCAAGGTGGCCGGCACGGTCAATCAGGTCGATGAAGAGCGCGGCGTCATCGTCTTTGCTTCGGCAACGGCCAAGGAACTGGCCCAGGAAACTGACGAATGGGGCAATGGTGCCTTCACCAAGGCCTTGATCGAAGGCTTGCGCGGTGAGGCCGAAGATCCGCGCGACAAGCTGATTTACCCGACCACGTTGAAGCGCTACGTGACGCGCCGCGTGCGTGAATTGACGGATAATCAGCAGCGGCCATACGTCAGTGATCACGGTATCGACGATCCGATAGCGGTCGTCGTCAAATAAGATTCTTTCAAGGGGGTTTTCATGAGCATCAGCAGCTTAAAACGGCCAGTAGCCGCCGCAGTCGCAGGCATCTTCCTGCTTTCGGCCTGCGCGACCAATCCGGATGGTTCCTACAAAATGGATGACCGGGCCACCGGCGCCCTGATCGGCGCTGCCGCCGGATGTGCGGTTGGCGCCGCCGCCAAGGGCGCCCAGGGTTGTGCCGTTGGCGCGGCGGTGGGTGCGGCAGCGGGTTTCCTGATCGGCTGGTATTTCGAGTCGAAGAAGGTGGCCGACGCCAAGCAGGTCAACAACGAATACGAGCAGCAGAGCAAGCTAAAAGGCAAAGCCAAGGGTGAGCCTGTTCCAAAGAACGAAGTCGTCCCCGCCAAGTTTGAAAGCAAGGTCACGACGGCGGCACCGGATCAGTCAGGTCAGAAGGAAATCCAGGTGACTTCCAATACCGATCTGGTCGGCTATGGCGACAAGGTTCCCGAGTTGCAGCAGAAGTACGCCATCTACGACGAGAAGAACAATCTGGTCGAAGAAAAGACCGAGAAGCTGGCAGCGGTCGATGGTGCCGGTCGCTACGAGACCAGTTCGAAGTTCAAGCTCCCGGCTGAAGCCAAGGGCAAGAAATACACGGTCAAGACAACGCTCGTCTCGAACAACAAGACCTACAAGGAAAACACCTACAAGGTCACGGAACTCGACGGCCAGCGTTTGATACTGGCCGCGCTCTAGGCGGCTAAGGCTTCTCCGCCGGTGGCAGGCCCCCAGAGGGCTTGCTGCCGTAGGCCGCCGTCTTCGGGTAGCCTGCGAGATCGAGCAGGTTGTTGTAGGCGCCGGCTTCAAAACCGCGCGAGGTTTGTTTGCCGACCCGGATCGAGGGAACAAACGCCTCGCCCACCAGCTGCTTCAACTCGTCGAAGTCTTCCTGTTTTTGCAGCATTTTTTCGCTGAATGGCACGCCTCGTCCATTCAGCAGGTCACGGGCGTTTTTGCATTCGGTGATGCAGTCGGCCGAGGTAAATAGCGTGACCGGGAAAGATTCCATCGCTTTCTTGGTGGCGAATGGAAGGTTGTCACTGTTTTCGGCGGCCTCACCGGTCTTGGCGACACTCTTGGCCTTGCCGGGCGGTGGTGTATCGGAAATGATGGTGCGTCCGGCCGAATCGACCCAGCGATAGGTTTGGGCCTGGACGCAGATGCTGGTCAGTGCCAGAGCAAGAATGAGCAGACGACGCATGGTTTTCTCCCTGAACGGCTTAAGCGCCAATCATACCGCTATGACGGAGCAGCGCGTCAACGCTGGGCTCGCGACCACGAAAAGCCTTGAACGATTCGATGGCCGGACGTGAGCCGCCAACCGACAGGATTTCGTCGAGGAAACGCTTGCCAACCGTGGCGTCGAACGGATTCCCAGCTTCTTCAAAAGCTGCATAGGCATCGGCTGAGAGCACTTCGGCCCACTTGTAGCTGAAGTAACCAGCGCCGTAGCCGCCGCCAAAAATATGCGAAAAGCTGTTCGGGAAGCGATGCCACTCGGGCGGAATGAGGACGGCGACTTCACGGCGAACTTCGTTGAGTAGGTCCATGACGGTTTGTGTGCCAGCCGGGTCAAAGCTCGAATGCAGCAGCATGTCGAACAGCGAGAACTCGATCTGGCGCACCGCCATCATGCCGCTCTGGAAATTCTTGGCGGCCAGCATCTTGTCGAACAGGGCGCGCGGTAACGGGGCGCCGGTGTCGACGTGGGCGGTCATGTCCTGCAGGACGCTCCATTCCCAGCAATAGTTTTCCATGAATTGCGAAGGTAGTTCGACGGCATCCCACTCAACGCCATGAATGCCGGAAACGCCCAGTTCCTCGCCCCGCGTCAGCAGGTGATGCAGGCCGTGGCCGGTTTCGTGGAACAGAGTCGTGACGTCGTCGTGGGTGAAGGTGGCGGGTTTGCCACCGACCGGGCGGGCAAAGTTGCAGTTCAGGTAGGCGATTGGCTTCTGGATGCCATTCGTGGTCCGGCGCCGTGAGCGCGCCTCGTCCATCCAGGCACCGCCGCGCTTGGTTTCGCGGGCGTAGAGGTCAAGGTAGAACTGGCCGACGAGTGCTCCGGTGGACGCCTCCAGGCGGTAAAAACGAACGTCCTCGTGCCAGACCGGCGCGGTGTCAGGTTTCACCTTGACGTTGAACAGGCTTTCGATGACCTTGAACAGGCCGCCCAGCACCTTGGGTTCGGTGAAATACTGTTTTACTTCCTGTTCCGAGAAGGCGTAGCGGGCCTGCAGCAGCTTTTCAGAAACGTAGGCGGCATCCCAGGGCTGGAAATCTTCGAGCCCGAGTTCATCCTTGGCGAAGCTGCGCAGTTCGGCGATGTCTTTGGCGGCGAAGGGTTTGGCTTTGGTCGCCAGTTCGCGCAGGAAGGCAAGTACCTGATCCGGGCTGTTGGCCATTTTCGGCACCAGCGAGACTTCGGCAAAATTGTTGTAGCCCAGCATCTGCGAGTCTTCGCGGCGCAGTTCCAGCATGCGTTGCATGACCGGGGTGTTGTCCCATTCCGGCTTGCTGCTGCCGTCGTGGAATTCGGCGGCGCGGGTGGCGTAGGCGCGGTACATGCGGGCGCGCAGGTCACGGTTGTCAGCGTATTGCATGACCGGGCCGTAGGAGGGGGCCTGCAGGCTGAACCGCCAGCCGTCGACGCCGGCCTTTTCGGCAGCGGCTTTGGCCGCCTGTTTGGCATCGTCGGGCAGGCCGGAGAGCAGGGCTTCGTCGGTGATGATTTCGGCAAAGGCGTTGGTCGCGTCGAGCACGTTTTCGGAGAACTTGGCCGAGAGTTGCGACAACTCTTCCATGATGGCCTGGAAGCGTGGCTTCTGATCTTCCGGCAGTTCAGCGCCGGAAAGGCGGAAATCGCGAACCTCGTTATCGACGACTTTTTTCTGTTCAACCGAGAGAGTGGCGTATTCGGCGCTCTCGCGCAGTGCCTTGTACTTCTCGAACAGCTTCAGGTTCTGGCCGATCTCGGCGTAGAAGCGCGAAACCTCGGGCAGCATCTCGTTGTAAGCCTCGCGCCAGGCCGGCACGTCGTTGACCGAATGCAGATGGCCGACGATGCCCCAGGCACGACCGAACGGCTCCAGACCTTCCGACAGCGCGCCGGCGAAATCCTGCCAGGTGGCGGGCGTCGAATCGGCGGTGAGGCGGGCGATCAGTTCATGTCCTGCGGTCAACAGAGATTCGATGGCCGGTTTCACATGTTCCGGCTGAACGGTGTCGAAGCGGGGCAGGTCGGAGAAGTCGAGCAGGGGATTGGCGGTCGTCATTTTTATATTCCAGGCAAGAAAAACGGGCGGTCAGGCCGCCCGTTGAATCTGGGGGCAGAACCCCTATTCTACAAGCTCGCGGTAGGCATTCCACGACGCGTGGCCGAGAATCGGCATGATCAGGAGCCGGCCGAAGCGCGGGGTGGCGAAACCGGGAGCAGATGCGCTCTCTGGAGCAGGGCAAGGATGATGAAGTCGCCACCAAGCGCAATGGGCTGTCATTGGCAATGCGCCGGATATGGTGTTAGGACATCCTTGGTGTATGGAAATTGGAAAGTTGGTTCATGGCAGCCTCGTCGGTCAGGGTAACGGACGCTTGACCGGGGGCGATGTTCAGCTGAAGGCTTGGTCCGACATCGGCCAGCAAGAGCCATTCAGGATTAATCTTCAAATCAGCCATTCATTCTGTATCGTTACCTGAAAGCCGACGTCTGATCTCACGCTACCGCAGGGGCGGCGTGAGGGTGTTTATGAGAATGTTACGGTTAGCCGGCCAAATACCATGCTTTTATCCTGTGGTCGCGTTTGCTCCGGTTTCAGCAATGGCATCAGTGATGGTGAGCATGGCGATTTCTTCCATCGACAACACCTCGTTGATGTTGAGAATGATGACGAATTTACCGGCGACCTTGCCCATGCCAAAGATAAAATCGGCACGGATATTGGCGCCAAACGACGGTGGCGGCTCGATCTCGCCGCCCGGAATGTCCAGCACTTCGGACACCGCGTCTACGATGGTGCCAATATCGTGCTTGGTGTCGTCGTCCTGCACTTCAACAATGACAATACAGGTCCGCCGGCCGATTTTGGTCTGACTGCCACCAAAACGCGCTGCCAGATCAATCACCGGCACGACACTGCCGCGCAGATTGATCACGCCGCGAATGAAGGTCGGCATCATCGGGATTTCTGTCAGATTGCCGTACTCGATAATTTCTTTGACGTTGAGAATGCCGACAGCGAACATTTCGCTGCCCAGCGCAAAAGTCAGGTACTGGGAGGACGCTTCGTCGGCCTTGACGGCCACGGCGCCTCCCATGGCTTTTACCACTTGTCCCATGATGACTCCTTGGCCGTAGCTCAATAACGTTCGAAATCACCTTCATTGACCTGTACGGCGGCAGTGCGGGTGCTCACCTGAAGCTTGGGCTTGTTGCCGCTGGAACGGGTTGGCGGTGCAATATTGCGGGCACTGCTGCGTTGGTTGTCATCAAGCTGGAAGAAAGTCATGGTTTGCTGCAGTTGCTCGGCCTGCGAGCCGAGTTCTTCAGCGGTTGCGGCCAGTTCTTCGGAAGCCGACGCATTTTGCTGCGTCGCTTGATTCAGTTGACCCATGGCGCCGTTAATCTGCGCGACGCCGCTTGATTGCTCGGAAGAAGCCGAAGCAATTTCCTGAACCAGATCAGAGGTTTTACGAATGGTCGGGACCATTTCGCTCAGCAGCGTACCGGCACGTTCAGCCTGTTTGACTGAAGAAGAGGCCAGATTGCCGATTTCCTGCGCGGCAACTTGTGAGCGCTCGGCCAGCTTGCGAACTTCGGCCGCTACCACCGCAAAGCCCTTGCCATGGTCGCCAGCACGGGCTGCTTCAATCGCCGCGTTAAGTGCCAGCAGATTGGTCTGGTAAGCGATGTCGTCGATGATGCCGATCTTGCTGGCGATGCTCTTCATGTCTTCAACGGTTTTGCCGACCGCTTCGCCGCCTTCAGTGGCTTCCTTGGCGGCCTTCGATGCCATGCCGTCGGTGACTTTAGCGTTCTCGGTGTTTTGCGAGATCGAAGCGGTCATCTGCTCCATGGAAGAGGTGGTTTCTTCAACCGACGCTGCTTGTTCGGAAGAGGATTGCGAGAGCGACTGGGCGGTGGCAGAAACCTGGCCGGCAGCGTTGGTAAGGTTGTTGGCAGCGGTGCGTACTTCGCCGATGATCGCGGTCAGCTTGGCAATCATGTTTTGCATGGCACTCATCAACTGGCCGACTTCGTCCTTGCTGTCGGATTCGAGTTTGACGGTGAGGTCGCCTTCGGCGAGGCGGGTGGCGGCGTTCAGTGCTTCGTTGATCGGGCGGGTGATCCCGCGGGTGATCCACAGGCCAAGGATAACGGCCAGCATAGTGGAAACAATGCCGAGAATCAGCATCGTATTCGCTGTGCGCTCTTGGTCTTCGATCGATTGTTTATAGAGGGTTTCCGCGCTCTTGCCGTAGAAATCACGCAGTTCGGTTGCAGCTGCCCGTAATGCATTGTTCTTCGGGTTGGTCTTCTTCAGCAAATCAAGGTTGGCAGTGTCGTAGTCATTGGCAAGCATGGCTTTAAAGGAGGGTTCGAGACCTTCCTTGATGTACTCGTCCATGGCTTTTCCGAACTTGTCGAGCGCTGCCTTTTCTTCTGGCGACGGCGTGCGTCCGTTCAGCATTTCCTTCCAGGTGGCACTGACTTCAGTCAATGCCTTTGAAATGGCATCAGTATGCATAGAGGTCGGATGGTCATGCAGTTTCGACAATGCCGAGCTTGGGTTGTGTTGCAGACCCAGCATCAGTTGGGCGCGGGTGTCTTCAAGCAGGAGCTGAATGCGTGCCGTCAGACGGATGGGCTGCAGCTTATCTTCGTAGGTGTGTTGCAGATCATCACTGCCCTCACTCAAGCCTATCTTCGCCATGGTGGTGATGATGGCAATCACGATCAGCAGAATGCCAAGCAGACCCATGAGACGGACGCCGATTTTGAGATTTTTGAACATGGCTAAAAGTTTCTGGTTGAGAATTTGAGTGGTAGCAGCTTTTAAGTATAAGCCTTGCCTAAAACCGTGAGCATCGCTGTTTCATCGACTGCGATATGGATAGGATTGCCCGTCACCCCCGCGGGTAGGGCATGGTTTGAGCTACGCGAAATCACCTTGAAATTTCCGTTGTTCACACTGCCGCCAGCGGCAGCTTCCTTTTTCCTTGATTGTCTCCAACGGGCGCAACCCAGCCTCTCAAAAGCTCCCATCGCCCTAGTAGCTTTTCCATTCCCGGTTCGGAATTACAAAACAGAAACGCCCGCGTTGCGCGGGCGTTTGGTTTGTCTTGCTGCGACGGTCGCTTACAGCGTCTTGCCGGTGAGCTTTTCGTAGGCTTCGATGTACTTGGCGCTGGTCCGGGCGATGACGTCGGCCGGCAGCTTGGGGCCGGGGGCGACTTTGCCCCAGTCCAGCGTTTCCAGGTAATCGCGGACGAACTGTTTGTCGTAGGACGGCGGATTCTTGCCTTCCTCGTACTGGTCGGCCGGCCAGAAACGTGAGGAGTCCGGGGTCAGGGCTTCGTCGATCAGGTGCAGGGTGCCGGCGGCGTCGATACCGAATTCGAACTTGGTGTCGGCGATGATGATGCCGCGGGTGGCAGCGAAGACAGCCGCTTCTTCGTAGAGGCGGATGGCGGCGTCGCGGGCTTCGGCGCAGAGTTGGGCGCCGGTCTTGCCGGTGCCCTTGAGGGCTTCGGCCAGGGCGGCGTCGCAATTAGCGGCGGCTTGCTCGTAGGAGACATTTTCGTCGTGATCGCCGACTTCGGCCTTGGTGGCCGGGGTAAAGATCGGGGAGGGCAGCTTCTGGGCCATCTTCAGGCCGGCCGGCAGGGCGATACCGCAGATGGCGCCAGTTTCCTTGTAGTCCTTCCAGCCGGAACCGATGACGTAGCCACGGACGACTGCTTCGATCGGCAGCGGCTTGAGGCGCTTGACGACGACGGCGCGGCCGCGAACCTGCTCGCGCTCGTTCTCGGCGACGACGCTTTCCGGGTCGATGCCGGTCAATTGATTCGGCACGACGTGGCCGAGTTTTTCAAACCAGAAATTGGCGACGGCTTGCAGCACTTCGCCCTTGCGCGGAATCGGGTCCGGCAGGATGACGTCGAAGGCGGAGAGGCGGTCGGAGGTGACGATCAGCAGCTTGTCGGCATCGACGGCGTAGATGTCGCGGACTTTGCCCTTGTTGAGCAACTTCAGGCTGGTGATGGAGGATTCGAAAAGCGGAGCGGTCACGGCAGATTTCCCGAAAGCAAAAGAGAAGGATTATAAATTAATGCGACGTTTCGCCGGCTTCGGCCGCGAGTTTCTTGCGCATGCGGCGGGTGCCCCAGGCGAGCAGCCCGGCGATCACCGGGATCGAAATCGCCGTGATCACGTCAGTGTTCAGGTGATGCAAATCCTTGGTGCCCTTGGCCAAATACTGCACCAGCTGCGAGCCGTAGTAGGTCAGGACGACGATGGACAGGCCTTCGACCGTTTCCTGCAGGCGCAGTTGCAATTTTGCGCGCTGGTTCATCTGGCCGAGCAGTTCCTGGTTCTGGCGTTCCAGTTCGATGTCGACGCGGGTGCGCAGCAATTGGCTGTTACGGGCAACGCGGCCGGAGAGCTCTTCCTGCCGGCGGCTGATCGCCTCGCAGGTGTTCATCGCCGGCAACAGGCGGCGCTGCATGAATTCGAAGAAGGTCGGCAGGCCGGAAATGCGTTTTTCGCGCAGTTCTTCGATGCGCTGCATGACCAGCCCGTGATAGGCGCGCGAGGCGCCGAAGCGGAAGGTAGTGCGGGCGACCGAGTGCTCGACTTCAGCGGCCAGCGCCGAAAGCGTCGACAGCACGTTGCGCTCGTCATCCGGCGAACGGGCCTGACCGATCTGGTCCATCAGTTCGGCCAGCTGCTTTTCGCCCTTGTAGAGCCAGCGGCTGACTTCCTTGGCGATGGGCAGGCCGAGCAGCGCCATCATCCGATAGGTTTCGATCTCGACCAGGCGCTGCACGGTACGGCCGGTCTGGCGCTGGGTCATGCCGACATTGAGCACGAGAAAGCGGGAGAAACCATTGTCGATCTTGAAATCGGTAAAGATCCAGGCAGCGCTGTCGGCCACCTGCGCTGCAACCATCTGGCGGCCGCTCGGCGAAAGATTGGCCAGCACTGATTCCGGGCTGATTTCCTCGGTCGACCGCAGCTCGACATGGGTCGCCACCATCAGCTTGCCGGGAATGCCGGACAGCCATTCTGGATGCACGGCGTCGAAGGCGGTGACGTCAGGATGCAGTTCCTCGCCGCTGATCAGCGGGCGGAAAAAGGTGTAGCTCGAAAACTCGGTGTGCAACTCCCAGCGCATGCGAAAGGCGCCGGTCTCCAGCATCATGTGGGCGTCGGAACTTTCGATCGAGTTGCAGACCTGGTTCTGGCAGAGCTTGGCGAGGTTGTCGCGCTCGGCCTGGGCGGTCGTCGCGCTGTGCTTGAAGACCAGATGCGAAACCAGCACCGGGCCGACCAGCGGAATCGGCGGGCGGGCATGGAATTCGTTGTTCAGACGCTGGCGGAGCGGGTGCTCTTCCAGATCGGCGATCATCAAACGAGGGTGCATTTTCTGGGCGTCGGGCGAGGTTGATGGCATTGGTGCGGTGCAGCAGGTGGTAGCTTAACCCGAATCAATGCGCCGTGCGCAAAGCCAGGTAGCGACCAAACTCCTTCTCCAGCCCCTGGGCCGCCTGATCGAGCAGGAAGCTGCGGAATTCCTGCCCGGCCGGCAGCAGGCGCTTGCTGTTCATATGGACGACATACCAGGTACGTTCGATTGGCGTGCCGATTGCATCAAGCAAGCTGACTTCCGCCGTTTTCAGTTCCAGTGGCAGCGTGTGCAGCGAAATCAGACTGACCCCCATGCCCGCCATCACCGCCTGCTTGATCGTTTCATTACTGCCCATGCTGATCGTGCGGGCCGGTGTGAACAGGTGGTTCTTGAACATTTCTTCAGCCACCCGCCGGGAACCGGAGCCCTCTTCACGGACCAGGAAGGTTTCGCGGCGCAGTTCCTGCAGGTCGAAACGGCGGGCATCGCGCAAGGGGTGATCGGCCGGACCGATCAGCACATAAGGATGGCTGGCCATGGGTTCGGCATGGGCATCGATCTCAGCCGGGATGCGCCCCGTGATGGCGAGGTCGATGGCATTGTCCTGCAATTTCTGGAGCAGGATTTCGCGGTTGCCGACGGTGAATTGCACCTCGATGCCGGGGTGCGCCTGGGCAAACTGGGCGAGCAGGCGCGGCATGAAATATTTGGCGGTGCTGACCAGCCCTACCGAAATCTGGCCGACCTCGGCGCCGAGCAAGGCTTGCAGGTTGGCTTCGGCATCCTTGATTTCGCCGAGGATGCGCAGGGCGTGATGGACCAGCAGTTCGCCCGCCTGGGTCAGCGCGACGCCGCGCCCCATACGCTCGAACAGCGGCAGGCCTGCATTGTCCTCAAGTTGCTTCAACTGCATCGAGACCGCCGGCGGCGTCAGGTGCAATTCCTCGGCGGCGCGGGCGTAGCTCAGGTGGCGTGCGGCCACGACAAAAATCTGTAGCTGGCGCAGGGTCAGGGTGCGGACTAGGTTCATGGCAGGCTGAATGAAATAGGCGTGTGGTTAAGTATTGCCTGACTTTAGGCGCCAGCTTCGCAGGCGTCAATCAGCGCGTCAGGTTCAGATAAACCATGGGCAACTGTTCGGGCAGGCGTTCGATGCGGTCGAGGACTCGCCAGTTTCGGCCAAAGATGTCGCCGACGTAGCTGTCGGCCTTGGGGTCGAGGCTGAGGCAAAAAGTGGTGATGCCTGCGGTGGACAGCTCTTCGACGGCCTTTTTTGTATCGGCGATCAGGTGTTGTGGATCGCTGACGTCGATGTCAGCTGGTTCACCGTCGGTGAGCACGAGCAGGATGCGCTTTTCTGTCCGGCGCGCCGCCAGCATGTGGCCGGCGTGGCGGATGGCGGCGCCCATGCGCGTCGACCAGCCGGCCTCGACGGCGGCCAGGCGGGCTTTGACTATATCGTCCCAGCCTTCGGAAAAGCCCTTGATGTGGTGGTAACGCACTTCGTGCCGGGTGTTTGAATGAAAGCCGGCGATGGCGCAGGCGTCGCCCAGTTGGTCGATTGCCCAGCCGAGCAGGGCCACTGCTTCGCGCGCCGTGTCGAGTATGGTCTGGCTGCTGCCGGGAAGCATTTCGTTGAGCGATTGCGAGAGGTCGATCAGCAACAGCACGCTGATGTCGCGGCCGTCGGTGCGGTGGCTGATGTTGATGCGTGGCTCGGGCAGGTGGCCGCATTTCAAATCGACCAGGGCGCGGACGGCGACATCGAGATCAAGTTCGCTGCCTTCTTCCTGGTAACGCAGGCGGACGCGGTCCTGCGGTTTCAGAAGGTCGAGCAGACGCTTCAGCTGGCGGGCGAGTACGGCATGCTTTTCCAGCAGGCGGTCGATGTCGGCGGCCTGGCCGGATGGGTGCAATGCTTCATAGACGGCGGTCCAGTCAGGACGGTAGTTTTGCGTCGCCTGATCCCACTCCGGGTAATGCCGAGGCGGCAGGCCGACCGGTTCGTCGCTGGCTTCGGACGGTGGCGGCTCGAAGCTTTCTTCTTCGTCGCCGGCCTCGATGAAGCGCCACAGGTGACGATTGTCGTCACGGTAATCGACTTCGGTATCGGTGAAATAAACCTTGGCGAATTGATCGCTGGGTTGCCGGCTGCGCGCTACATAACTGAGCGCGAGATTGGCAATGGTGTCGGTCGAGGCATCGCCCTCAGCCAGCAGGTCTCTGAACTTGCCGGCGTATTCCTTGAGCAGCGGATTGCGGTATGCGTGGGCCGGATCAAGGCAGGCGCGCGACAGGCAGACCAGCCGATGACGCAGGCAGTTTTCAGTGGCCGGGTCGCAGGCATCTTCGGCCGGCTGTGGATGCAGTGTCAGCAGCGTTGAAGTCAGGCCAGGAAAGCGGCGCAGCAGCAGCGTATCGACACGGGCATCTTCCAGCGTTTCGACCGCCATGCGCTGCAGCGGGCTCCAGTTGTCGGCAATGAGCGGCCTGCTCCAGCGTTGATGCCCGGCCAGATGGGCGAGCATGGCGCGGTAACGGTTGAGGCCGGAGATGCCGGCCTTGTCCTCCAGCGCATCGGGCAGGCGCATGCCGTCGGGGGCAAGATACGGATGCAGGCGGATTTCGGCGAAGGCGGTGGAGTACGGAATGAGCGGGCTGTCGTCCTGCCACAATGCTTCCAGCGTCAACGTCAGGCGTCGCTCGACATCGGCGAACAACGTGCCTTCGCGTTCGCGCTGGAGGATGGCGCGGCTATCCGGCGATTCAAGCCCGAAGTAGGCCCGCTGGTTGTCCGGATGGTCGCCATAGAGCCTGATTCCGTCGTTGATCCAGCGTTTCAGGCCGGCCAGCGAGACGACACTGAGCAGGCGCGGCGCCTGGCCGAGCAGGACGGGCAGCGAGGGGCTGGGCTGGGTGATCTGAAAGCCGTGGATGGAGCCGGAAGTGCGCAGCGCCTGGTCGAGGACGAGCGTCAGGTAATGCTGCAAGGCATCGGCCGAGCGCAGGCGCCCGGCGACCGCACCGAGTGTTTGTAGCAGCGGCGTGACGGCCGGGCCGTTGGGCGATTTCTGCAGCTTGTGGATGGCTTCCATGACCAACGGCAAAGTTGCCGATTGCGCCAGACGGGTAACCTCGACCACATTTGGCCAGTGTTCAAGGAAGGCAAGCAGAGGTTCGGTGCCACGGCCGAGTTTGCCGATGACGCGGGCGGCTTCGAGAAAATCGGGCAGTTCGTTGAAGGCGATAGTTCGCCGGGCGGCGACGTAGCATTCGTCGAAAACATCGGCGACGCTGGCGAAGCCGCAGTCGAGCACGCCCCAGGCCGCCTGCGACTCCGGGTCGGCCATTAGTCGCTGGCGGGCGTCGACAATATTGCGGATGCCGGGAACGGCCATCGCTGCCTAGCCGAAAATCGCGCTGATGGCGTGATCCAGCGTGTCGATCACGTCGGCGTCATCGGTGATCGGGCGCACCATCGCCATCTTGCAGGCATCGACTGGCGTTACACCCTGGCCGATCAGCGTCGCCGCATAAACGATCAGGCGGGTCGAAATTCCTTCGTCGAGGCCGTGGCCTTTCAGGCGTCGGCCGGCCTGCGCCAGGCTGACCAGTTTTGCTGCCATTTCGCCGTCCACCGCAGCTTCCTGCATGACGATCCGGGCTTCGAGCTCGGCCTCCGGGTAATCGAACTGGAAGGCGGTAAAGCGTTGCTTGGTCGATTGCTTGAGGTCTTTCATCAGGCTTTGGTAGCCCGGGTTGTAGGAAATGACCAGCTGGAAATCGGGATGCGCCTGAATCAGCTCGCCCTTCTTGTCGAGTGGCAAGGTGCGCCGGTGATCGGTCAGGGGGTGGATGACGACCAGCGAGTCCTGCCGCGCTTCGACGATTTCATCGAGATAGCAGATGGCGCCGATTCTCGCCGCCAGCGTCAGCGGGCCGTCCTGCCAGCGCGTGCCGTTGGCGTCCAGCAGGTAGCGGCCAACCAGGTCGGCGGCCGTCATGTCTTCGTTGCAGGCGACGCTGATCAGTGGCTTGCCGAGTTTCCAGGCCATGTATTCGACGAAGCGCGACTTGCCGCAACCGGTCGGCCCCTTGAGCATGACCGGCAGGCGGGCGGCGTAGGCGGCGGCATAGAGTTCGATCTCGTTGCCCTGAGGCTGAAAGAAAGGTTCGCGCTGAACCTTGTAAGCATCGGCATTCGTCATCTGGCGGGTTCCCGGTGGAGGCAGGTAAGACAAAAAACCCCGCCGTAGCGGGGTCTACCGTAGCGTTTACTTATGCACGCCCAGTTTTTCGCGCCAGCCCGGGTAAATCTGGTCGGCATCCTTGGGGAAGGAGACGAAGGCACGGGCGAATTCTGGGTTTTCCTTGGCCCACTCGATCGGGTCGGCCTTGGCTTTCCAGCACTCGTATGCCTGACGCAACGACTTGGCGCCGGCCGCCGGGCTGTCGATGTGACCATAAGAGCCACCGCCGGCGGTATTGATCACGTTGCCGTGGCCGAGGTTCTCGAAGAAGCCGGGCAGGCGCAGCGCGTTCATGCCGCCGGAGATGATCGGCGTCGTCGGCTTCATGCCGTACCACTCTTGGTGGTAGGCCGGGCCGGTGTAGCTGTCGCGTTCGATGACGTAGGCGATGGCGCGGTCGTCCTTGTCGCCTTCCATCTTGCCGTAGCCCATGGTGCCGACGTGGATGCCGGACGCACCTTGCAGGCGTGACATCTTGGCCAGCACGTAAGCGGTGTAGCCGCGCTTGGCTGAAGGCGAGGTGACGGCGCCGTGGCCTGCGCGGTGGTAGTGCAGATACTGGCCGGGGAACTGGCGACGGGCGGTGGTCACCATGCCCGGGCCGCCGACATAGCCGTCGACCAGAAAGGCTACCTTGTCGGCATCCGGCCCGAAGGTTTCGAGGACGTATTCGCCGCGAGCGACCATTTCATAATGGTCGTCGGCGGTGATGTTGGCCGAGAAAATCTTGGCTTCGCCGGTTTCATCCATGGCCCGCTTCATCGCATCGTAGACAAGCGGCATGACCTTCTTCATCGGGGCGAAAACCTGGTTGCCCTGCGGTTCGTCATTCTTGATGAAGTCACCACCGAGCCAGAACTGGTAGGCGGCGTGGGCGAATGGTTCCGGGCGCAGGCCGAGCTTCGGCTTGATGATGGTGCCGGCAATGTAGCCGCCGTTTTGGATCGGCCGGCCGAGGATGCGCCACATGTCGGAAATGTCCTTGGACGGGCCGTCGAACAGTTCAATGGCCCGGCGCGGCATGTAGAAGTCGTACATCTTGGCGTGCTCGATGTCGCCCATGCCCTGGTTGTTGCCGATAACCAGCGTCAGGAAGGAAACGATCATCATGCGGCCGTCGGTGATGTTGCGGTCGAAGAGATCAATCGGGTAAGCGATGCGCATTTCCTCGGTCGCCTCGTCGATCTGATAGACCAGCGCATCGACGCCCTTGGTGAATTCGTCGGTGGTGCAAACCTCAACGTTGGTGCCGGTTGAAGACTCGGCGGCGAAGTGAGCGGCCGCTTCGAGATAGCCGTAACCGGCCTTCGGCTTCATCTTGTAGGCCACCAGGATGTGGCGACCACCAGCGATCAGGTCGTCTTCCTTGAGGCTGAGGTCGGCATAGCGGTTTGACTGGTCCATCGTGTTGTCTCCTTGGGGTATTCGGAATGGCGCTGCGATGGAGTCATATTAGGAAGTGCTAAAGATAAAGAAAAGTCACGTATTTTTATTTGACGATTCAGTGATTGTTTATGTGTTTTGCCGGCTCAGTTCCTTCAACGAAATAGCGCCGAGATCGCTCAGAACGCCACAAGCGCCCGAGAAGTCCTGGTCGCTGGTGTATTCATTGACGGTGATCAGGCAGCGCAGTCCTGCGGTCAACGCCGATTTAAGGCCATTTTCCGAATCCTCGATGGCCAGACAGTCGGCTGCCGTGAGCTTCAATCGTTCCAGCACCCACTGATAAATATCTGGCGCCGGCTTTTTGGCGGCCACGATGTCACCCGCGCCGATCACCTCGAACCAGCTCACCGCCTCCGGGCCCAGGCTGGCCTTGAGCAGCGCATCGACGTTTTCCGGCGCGGTGGTGGTAGCGATGGCCAGGCGGATGCCAGCTTGGCGGGCCTCGTTGATCAGGCGGGCAACGCCCGGCCGCAAGGGCAGGCGACCTTGTTCGACTCGCCGGACGTAATGCGCCGTTTTGGTCAGGTGCAGCTTCCTGACCAGCGCGTCAAAGTCCGGACGGGCCGCCACCTCGGGGGCGAAATGGCTTGCGTAGTAGCGGATGCGCTCCTTGCCGCCGGTGATGTTCAGCAAGTGGCCATAGAGCGGCCCATCCCAGTGCCAGTCCAGACCGGCTTCGGCAAAGGCAGCATTGAAGGCAGGCAGGTGGCCGTCACGTTCCGTTTCGGCCAGGGTGCCATCGACATCGAAGATCAGGGCGCGCAAGGGTTTCATGCAAGCTAAGATAAATGACCGTGTCTGTTCCGACCAGTCAGGTTTCCTGACCTCAGGTTTAAGCAATGTTTAATAAGCTTTGGCTTAACGACTGCGTAAGAATAATTGACTATCTCTTAATTAAGAAGTCACTTATCTTTGATGCTAATCCAGTAAGACAACAGTGACGGGAGACAACATGCAATTCGGTCGTACCACCCTTTCCAAATTCGTTATCGAACAGACGCGTGCCCAGCATGGCGAGCTCGGTGCTTTGCTGATCGACGTTGCTGCTGCCGTCAAGACGATTTCTGCCATGGTCGCCAAGGGCGCGCTGGCCGGCCATCATGGTGCGCTCGACAGCACCAATGTGCAGGGCGAGGTGCAGAAGAAGCTGGATGTGCTGACCAACGAAGCCATACTGCGCCATTGCGAATGGGGTGGCCAACTGGCCGGCATGGCTTCCGAGGAAATGGATGATCCGTATCGCATCCCGGAGCAATATCCGCGTGGCCGCTATCTGCTGGTTTTCGATCCGCTGGACGGCTCGTCGAACAGCGATGTGAATGTTTCGGTCGGCACCATTTTTTCGATTTTTGCCCGGTCCACCGCAGGACATGCCGAACTGGACGATTATCTGCGTCCGGGCGCCGAGCAGCTGGTTGCCGGCTACGCCATCTATGGCCCGTCGACCATGATGGTGCTGACTTTGGGAACCGGGACGCATGGCTTCACGCTGGATCGCGAAAGCGGCAACTTCATCCTGACCCATGCCGACATCCGCGTCCCGGCCGACACCAACGAATTCGCCATCAATACCTCCAACGAGCGCTTCTGGGAACCGCCGGTGCAGCGCTATGTCACCGAGTGCAAGGCCGGCAAGACCGGTGTGCGCGGCACCGATTTCAACATGCGCTGGATCGCCTCGATGGTGGCCGAAGTGCATCGCATCCTGATGCGTGGCGGCATCTTCATGTACCCGAAGGACAGCAAGGACCCGAGCAAGCCCGGTCGCCTGCGCCTGCTTTACGAAGCCAACCCGATGGCCATGCTGATCGAGCAGGCCGGTGGTGCCGCCAGCACGGGGCGTGGCCGCATCGTCGATGTCCAGCCCAATGCCCTGCATCAGCGGGTGCCGGTCATCCTCGGTTCAAAAAATGAAGTCGAGCGTCTTGAACGCTACCACCGCGATTTCGATGACGGCAGCGATCGTCCCTTCGTTTCGCCCCTGTTTGCCGAACGCTCGCTGTTCCGTGACGAGCCGCGTACCTGAATTCATAGCTAAGGGAGAACAACATGTCCGTCAAACACCCCATCATTGCCATCACCGGTTCGTCCGGCGCCGGCACCAGCACGGTGATGCAGAGTTTTCAGCACATCTTCCGGCGCGAATGCCTGAAGGCGCAGATCGTCGAGGGCGATTCCTTCCATCGCTACGACCGCATGGCAATGCGGGCCGTGATGAAGGAGCAGGAGGCGAAGGGCAACCGCAATTTCAGCCACTTCGGGCCGGGTGCCAACCTGCTGGAAGAGCTGCAGGATCTGTTCGTCGCCTACGGCAAGGACGGCGGCGGCAAGGTCCGCAAATACCTTCACGACGCCGGCGAGGCCGAGCCGTTTGGGCAGGAGCCGGGCACCTTCACGCCCTGGCAGGAAGTCGCCGGGCCGACCGACCTGATGTTTTACGAAGGCCTGCATGGCGCCTATGCCGATGAGAAGATCAACATCGCCAAACAGGTCGATCTCCTGATTGGCGTGGTCCCGACGATCAATCTTGAGTGGATCCAGAAGCTGCATCGTGACCAGAAGATGCGCGGCTATTCACAGGAGGCAGTGACCGATACAATTTTGCGTCGCATGCCTGACTACGTCAGCCATATCTGCCCACAGTTCGGTCGTACGCATGTCAATTTTCAGCGTGTACCTATTGTTGATACCTCTAACCCGTTTATGGCGCGTGATATTCCGACGGCGGATGAAAGCATGGTGGTCATCCGCTTTGCCAATCCCAAGAGCATCGATTTCCAGTATTTGACCAGCATGCTTCACGACTCGATGATGACCCGGCCGAATACGCTGGTAATCCCCGGTGGCAAAATGGGCCTGTCCATGCAGATGATCTTCACGCCAATGATCCTGCGTCTGATGGACCAGAAGCGCCGCGCCTGACCCCCAAATACGGAGAGAGACAATGACTGAAAACGCTGCAGCAATTCATTCCCGACGCGAGTTGGCCAATGCCGTCCGCTTTCTTGCGGTGGACGCCGTGGAAAAGGCGAAATCCGGCCATCCCGGGGCGCCGATGGGCATGGCTGATATCGCCGAAGTGCTCTGGCGCGATCACCTGAAACACAGCCCGGCCAACCCGGCCTGGGCTGACCGCGACCGTTTCGTTCTCTCCAACGGCCACGCCTCGATGTTGATCTATGCGTTGCTGCATCTGAGCGGCTACGATTTGTCGATTGATGACCTGAAGAACTTCCGTCAGCTCGGCAGCAAAACCGCCGGTCACCCGGAAGTCGGCCACACGCCCGGCGTCGAAACCACCACCGGCCCGCTCGGCCAGGGGTTGGCCAACGCCGTCGGCATGGCCCTCACCGAAAAGCTGCTCAGTCAGCAATTCAACCGTCCTGGCTTTCCGGTCGTCGATCACCGCAGCTGGGTTTTCCTTGGCGACGGTTGCTTGATGGAAGGTATCAGCCACGAAGTCTGTTCGCTGGCCGGCGTCTGGGGCCTGGACAAGCTGGTCTGCTTCTACGACGACAACGGCATCTCGATCGACGGCCATGTCGAAGGCTGGTTCCGTGACGATACCGCCGCCCGCTTCGTCGCCTATGGCTGGAACGTCATTGGTCCGATCGACGGCCATGATGCCGCCGCCATCGATGACGCCATCTGCGCCGCCAAGATCGGCAATGGCAAGCCGACGATGATCATCTGCCGCACTACCATCGGCTGGGGTTCGCCAAACAAGGCCGGCTCGCATGACGTCCATGGTGCGCCGCTGGGCGGCGATGAAAATGCTGCCACCCGCCAGGCTCTGGGCTGGTCGCATGCGCCGTTCGAAGTGCCGGAAAATGTGCGTCAGGCCTGGAATGGCCGTGCTGCCGGTGCCACCGTGGAAAGCGGCTGGCAGGAAATGTTCGGTCGCTATCGCGCCGCCTTCCCGGAACTCGCCGGCGAATTTGAACGCCGCATGCAGGGCGGCCTGCCGAACGACTGGTCGGCCATTCGCCAGCAGGTGCTCGATCAGGCTGCGGCGCGTCAGGGTGGCGTGGCCACCCGCAAGTCCTCGCAAAATTGTCTCGATTTGCTGGTCGACCGCATCCCTGAACTGCTTGGTGGCTCGGCTGACCTGACCGGCTCCAACCTGACCGCCAGCAAGACCAGCCGTCCCTGGCACACGGCGACCGCCGATCAGGTGCCCAACTACATTTCCTACGGCGTGCGCGAGTTCGGCATGACGGCGATCATGAACGGCGTGGCGCTGCATCGAGGTCTTGTGCCCTACGGCGGTACTTTTGCCGTGTTCTCCGACTATGCCCGCAACGCCATCCGGATGAGTGCCCTGATGAAGCAGCGCGTCGTCCATGTGCTGACCCATGATTCCATCGGCCTCGGCGAAGATGGCCCGACCCACCAGCCAATCGAACACGCGGCCAGCCTGCGCTTGATTCCCGGCCTGGATCTCTGGCGGCCGTGCGACGAGCTGGAAACGGCAGTGGCCTGGACGCTGTCGCTGGAACGCAACGATGGCCCCTCAGCGCTGATGTTGTCGCGCCAGAACCTGCCCCAGTTCAGTGCCGCTACCAGCAAGGTCGAAGACATCGGGCGTGGCGGCTACATTCTGGTCGATAGCGAAGAGCCGTTGCAGGCAGTGATCATCGCCACCGGTTCGGAAGTCTCGCTGGCCATGCTGGCGCATGCCGAACTGACCAAACAGGGCGTTTCGGTGCGCGTCGTTTCGATGCCCTGCACGCGGCGTTTCGACCGCCAGTCGGCGGCCTGGAAGAAACATGTACTGCCGACCGAGGTCTGTCGCATCGCGATTGAAGCCGGTCATCCTGACCTCTGGCGCAAGTACGTCGGGCTGGATGGCGAGGTTCTGGGCATCGAAACTTTTGGTGAATCAGGTCCGGCACCATCTCTTTATGAACATTTTGGCCTAAGCGCTGAGCATTTGGTGCAAACTGTCTTGCGCACGATTGCCAGCTCCGGCGGCAACGACGGCGATTTTTGAATCTTGGGTACTAAATTTCATCTGCATTTGGAGATCAAGCAATGACAATAAGAGTTGGAATTAATGGTTTTGGCCGTATCGGAAGAATGACCTTGCGCGCTGTCGCCAAGGAAGCCGAGTTTTCGGATATCGAGATTGTTGGCGTCAACGATCTGCTGGACCCGGATTACCTTGCCTATATGCTCAAATATGATTCGGTGCATGGCAACTTCAATGGCGATGTCTCGGTGGTTGGTGGCAATCTGGTCATCAATGGCAAGACGATTCGCCTCAGCGCAGTCAAGGATCCTGCCGAACTGAAGTGGAACGAGGTCGGTGCCGACATCGTGATCGATGCAACCGGTCTGTTCCTGACCCAGGAAAGCTGCCAGAAACACATCACCGCTGGTGCCCGCAAGGTGCTTCAGTCCGCACCGGCCAAGGATGAAACACCGATGTTCGTGTTCGGCGTCAATCATGAAAAGTACGCCGGCGAAGCCATCGTCTCAGCCGCTTCCTGCACCACCAACTGTCTGGCTCCGGTGGCCAAGGTGCTGCACGACAACTACGGCATCAAGCGCGGCCTGATGAGCACCGTTCATGCGGCCACTGCCACCCAGAAAACGGTCGATGGCCCTTCCACCAAAGATTGGCGCGGCGGTCGCGGCATTCTGGAAAACATCATTCCGTCTTCCACCGGTGCCGCCAAGGCTGTTGGCAAGGTGATCCCGGAGCTCAACAAGAAGCTGACCGGTATGGCCTTCCGTGTGCCGACTTCCGATGTTTCCGTGGTCGACCTGACGGTCGAACTGGAAAAACCGGCGAGCTATGAAGAGATCTGCCAAGTGATGAAAGCTGCCGCGACGAGCGGGCCGCTCAAGGGCGTTCTTGGCTATACCGATGAAAAGGTTGTGTCGACTGATTTCCGTGGGTGCCGCATCCCGTCGATCTTTGACGCCGGCGCCGGTATCGCCCTCGACTCGACCTTCGTCAAGGTTGTCGCCTGGTATGACAACGAGTATGGCTACACCTGCAATATGCTGCGCTTCCTGCAACACATCGCACGCTAGTCGCTGCTGACTGAACATCCCCGCCTGGCTCGCCAGAGCGGGGATCCAGCGCCCTGATTGCCCTGGGTTGCCGCTATCGCGGTAACAAAAAATCAGCCTCCTCCGTGTTTCCCCTGAAGGATTTCCCATGGCATTGATTTCGCTGCGGCAGCTGCTCGACCCCGAAATGGCTGCCGCCTACCGCTGACCGTACCGAATTTCACTCTGTTGTACCTTGTGTTTTTGGCCCCGAAGCCTGGGGTCGCTTTTTTCCGGAGTACGTCATGAGCAAGCCTGATTTCGTCATCGCCCCGAGCATCCTCTCCGCCAACTTCGCCAAGCTGGGCGAGGAGGTTTCCAACGTCATCGCCGCCGGCGCTGACTGGATTCACTTCGACGTGATGGACAACCACTACGTCCCCAACCTGACCATCGGCCCGCTGGTTTGTGAGGCAATTCGGCCGTGCACCGCAGCACCCATTGACGTGCACCTGATGGTCAAGCCGGTGGACCGCGTCATTCCCGATTTCGCCAAAGCCGGCGCCAACATCATCACCTTTCATCCGGAAGCCTCCGATCACGTCGACCGCAGCCTGTCGCTGATCCGTGATGCCGGCTGCAAGGGGGGGCTGGTCTTCAACCCGGCCACGCCGCTCGACTACATGGATTACGTCCTCGATAAGATCGACGTCATCCTGCTGATGAGCGTCAACCCCGGTTTCGGTGGCCAGAAGTTCATTCCCGGTACGCTGGCCAAAGCCCGGCAAGCCCGCGCCAAACTTGATGCCTACGAAAAGGAAAGCGGCCGGCGTATTCGCCTGGAGATCGATGGCGGCGTGAATGTCGCCAATATTGCCGACATCGCCCGTGCCGGTGTCGATGCCTTCGTGGCCGGCTCGGCCGTTTATGGCGCCGGCAAGGACAGCGACCCGCATCGCTACGATTCGATCATCGGGGCGCTGCGCGCGCAACTGGCGGGGGTGTGATGAAATTCAAGTCGGTCACTTTCGACCTTGATGGCACGCTGCTCGACACCGTGGCCGATCTGGCCGAGGCCAGCAATCGCATGCTGCTCGAACTGGGTCTGCCGACCTACAGTGAAGATGAAATCCGCAGCTTCATCGGCCAGGGTATCGCCGTGCTGGTCGAGCGCTGCCTGAGCCGTGATCAGCCGCCGGCACCAGCGCTATTGGCTGAAGCCATCGAGTGCTTCAAGCGCCACTATGCTGCGGTCAACGGGCAAAAATCGGCATTTTTCCCCGGCGTGATGGAAGGGCTGCAAGCCTGGAAAGCCACCGGCTTGCCGATGGGCGTCGTGACCAACAAGGCAGCAATCTTCACCGAAGCCCTGCTCGAACGAAAAGGCCTGGCCGGCTTCTTTGCGGTCGTCGTTTCGGGCGATAGCACCCCGCACAAGAAGCCGCACCCGGAGCCCTTGCATCATGCCTGTCGGGCGATGGGCGCCACGGCCTCCGGTAATCTGCACATCGGTGATTCCATTCACGACATGCACGCCGCCAGGGCCGCCGGCAGCACGGGGTACTGCGTTCCCTACGGCTATAACGAAGGCCGGGCCGTGCGCAGCGAAGACTGCGATGCGATCGTCAGCGACCTGCTGGCGGCCCTGGAGCTGGCGAAGGGCTGAAAGCAACGCAATGAGCTATCGGTCTGGCCTGAAGGGGCCAGAACTTGTCACCTCGGCGCCATTAGTGCTTTTCAACCCCTTTGCAATTTCGATCACCCCGACGACTAGCGCAACTATTGCAATGCAGTAGTTGGCAAAACCAATCAACGGCTTTGACGGCGAAAATGTCCAGCCCCAAAGTGCAGCCAGGCCAGCCAGAAATAGAAATTTGATCCCGGATTTGACGCTCTGCTGGATTGGGATCTTAGCCATGCTTTTGTGCCCGCAGGTGATTTGCTGCTGCGCGGCTCGCCAAGAGCAAAAGCGCTGGAGCGGCGCAATGGAACAGAACAATCCACACATAACTGAAAAGTGCATTTGCGAAGAGGTAGGCATTCTGGTGGATCGGGTTTAGCGCGTAGATGGCCACAGCAAATAGTGGCGCAACGACTATACAAATGCTGATGCTTCGAATTGCGCGGGTGATTGATGTGGATGCCAAGGCTGCTGGTATCAGGCAAAGTAGTGTCAGATATGTGGGAGCGTTAACGGGGCTCGGCAGGAGCGTTGCCCACCCAGGAAGATAAATGGTCTTTGAAAAATTGAAGATGTCAGCCCAGATGAGCATGGCTGTCGCCAGCAGAGCCAAACTTGTCAACGTGGATAGGCGATCACGGTTCATGGTGGGATTAATGGCATTTCGCGCCGCTTCGCGCGACTGCCGGGTTACCCCTTGGCTTGAAATGCCGGATGGAATTGAATATTGCCATGGGCGGAGGAAGCGCCAAGTGATAGTGAGAGGACAAACTCTTGTGGGACGCCCTCAAGCACGAGAGCGGGATTGTTCGCAAACCCAAAACGAATGTAGAACGCTGGGTCGCCAACGAGCACACACCCGTTTGCTCCAATCTTGCGAAGTTCGGCTAGACCTCTCTCCATTAGCGCCCGTCCGATACCGCGGCGTTGCAAGTCGGGTTCGACCGAAATTGGACCAAGCCCATACCAACCAGCGGCGCCATCGTCGATGGTCACTGGCGAGAGCGCAATATGGCCTACGATTCGCCCGCCGTCTTCAGCAACAAGAGAGACTGACAGCGCATGATCTGCACGCAGAGCGCGGATGATGAACTGCTCGGTTTGATGGCTGTAAGGATGATTAATAAAAGCACGTCGAGTGACTTGCTCAATTGCATCTTCGTCTGAAGGTGTTTCGGGGCGGATAGTTATAGTCATGGTCTTAGGGTAAAGGGCTAACGTTGAAAATCACCGGACGAAGGCAAGCGCAGCTTGCCGGAGGTCCGGTGGATTGTGATGTTAGGCGGTGTGTTCGGATGGTTCATTTCAGTTGGTGCCAGTTTCGAACGACAACAATACCCGCGACAACAGGTAGTGCCAGCCAGAACCAGATGTGGTCAGGCACGACGGAAGTACTCTTGGGAAGCTGGAAAACTGGAATAAGCGCGGAACAATAACCAATAAGCCAAATTGGATACGCCGCTTTGTATGATTGCCAAAGGTATATTGCGCCGCAAAAAGCTGCTGTGTTAGACAGCAAGACAACGATGAATTGATCACCCGGAATGTAGGGAAATGCAGACTGGATCACTCCATGGGTCACGAGCCCCACGAATAGCAGCAAAATTGAAAGCAGCCGAATCGAGGTGATACGCATATGCCGCCTAACTAGTAGTGGACGACAAAACTGTCGCCTAATCTGGAATCCTGTCCAATAAGCTGGGGGACAGGGCAAGTCGTGTGCTTGGTGAGGCAATGGTTTTTAGCGATGGCACGCATATTCCGGGGGCGTGATTGAGTGACGAACCAGACAACCACCAATTGGCAGAAGTCGCAATCGTATCGCATATTTTAATATGCCCGGTGAAACATTCCGAAGGTGAGTATAAGCGGCTTGTCATGCCGGGTATGAGCGCAGGATTCGGCGAACAATTTGCCGAACAGAGCCGCTAAGCCTGAGAGCTGGATGATGCGTTGCCTCGCCAGTCTGCAAAAGCCATGGCCAGCATCAAAACGGCAATAACGATCGCGATGATCTGTGCTCTTCGGTGCGCCGCGTAGTCAACGACCAGTTCATTTGCTGATTTCACTTCATAGGTATGCTGGCCATCATGTAGTACGGTGACACGCTGCCCTTGAAGTTGTTCGAAGCGCTCAAGTGGGCATCGGCTCGGGCCGAGCAGTGGCCAGCCGTGCCTGGTGCGACAGCTTAGACGGGTGCCGGTTGAGGTGGTGAGTTCTACTTCGTACCAGGTGTTGCTGCGAGGGATGATGTTGCTGACTTGCGCCTCTTCGTAGCGCAGTCCGTCGCGAGCCGGCAGCCAGGTATAGATCACCAGAAATACGGCAATCGCGACAAAGACGAGTGAGGCAAGGCGGCGAGTCAGCATGGCCTGATCATGACAAAATGGCCTCGCAAAAACAACAGCCGCCCTCGGGCGGCTGCTGCGGTCAACCCGGAAAATAGGGCTTATTTGACGATCTGGTTCAGCTCGCCCTTGGCGTAACGCTCGGCCATCTTTTCAAGGGTAATCACCTTGATCTGGCTGGCACGCCCGGCGCAGCCGAAGGCTTCGAAACGGGCGAGGCAGATTTTCATGGCAGCTTCGCGGGCCGGCTTGAGGTAGTCACGCGGATCGAACTTGCCCGGATTTTCGACCATGTAGCGGCGGATGGCACCGGTCATGGCGAGGCGAATGTCGGTGTCGATGTTGATCTTGCGGACGCCGTGGGCGATGCCCTTGACGATTTCCTCGACCGGCACGCCGTAGGTTTCCTTCATGTCGCCACCGAACTCGCGAATTTCGGCAAGCAGTTCCTGCGGCACGCTGGAGGAGCCGTGCATAACCAAATGGGTGTTCGGGATGCGGGCGTGGATTTCCTTGATGCGGTCAATGGCGAGGATGTCGCCAGTAGGCTTCTTGGTGAACTTGTAGGCGCCGTGGCTGGTGCCGATGGCGATGGCCAGCGCGTCACAGTTGGTTTGTTTGACGAAGTCGGCAGCCTGGTCCGGGTCGGTAAGCAGTTGCTCGCGGGTCATGTGGCCGTCGGCGCCGTGGCCGTCTTCCTTGTCGCCCTTCATGGTTTCAAGCGAACCCAGTACGCCGAGCTCAGCTTCGACCGAAACGCCGATCGAGTGCGAGAACTTGACTACTTCGCGCGAGACGGCAACGTTGTAATCGTAGGAGGAGGTGGTCTTGCCATCGGCTTCCAGCGAGCCATCCATCATCACCGAGGTGAAACCGGATTTGATGGCGGACATGCAGACGGCTGGGCTTTGACCGTGATCTTGGTGCATGACGATGGGGAGGTGCGGGTAGGCTTCGAGGGCTGCAAGAATCTGGTGGCGCAGGAAGGGCTCGCCGGCATATTTGCGGGCGCCGGCCGAGGCCTGCATGATGACCGGGGCGTCGGCCTTGCTGGCCGCTTCGCAGATGGCCCAGACCTGTTCCATATTGTTGACGTTGAAAGCCGGAAGGCCGTAGCCGTTTTCGGCGGCGTGGTCGAGCAGTTGGCGCATGGAAACGAGTGGCATGGGAAACTCCTGTGATGTGAGGTGTTTAACTGATTGGACTATTTTAGTTGATTTGATGTTCGCCGACTCGGACGATCTTCAGGGTATTGGTGCCACCGGTGGAACCGATCGGCTCGCCGATGGTCAGGGCGATCAGGTCGCCCTTGGCGACAACGCCACGATCGATCAGCAGTTGCTCGGCTTCGGCAAGTAGCAGATCACGGTCAGTGTGCTGCTGTTTCATCGGCAGCGGACAAACGCCGCGGAAAAGTGCCATGCGGCCGACCGATTCAGCATCCGGGGTCAGGGCGTAAATCGGCACGCCACAGTTTAGACGGCTCATCCACAGTGCGGTCGAGCCGGACTGGGTGAGGGCGGCGATCGCCTTGACCTTGAGGTGATGCGCCGTCCAGATCGCCGCCATGGCAATCGACTGGTCGATCTTGGTGAAGACGCGGTCGAGAAATTCGCGATCTAGGGTTACTTCGGCCGAGCGTTCGGCTTCGACGCAGATGCGGGCCATCGACTCGACCACTTCAACCGGATACTTGCCGGCGGCAGTTTCGGCCGAAAGCATCACGGCATCGGTGCCATCAAGCACGGCGTTGGCAACGTCGGAAACTTCGGCGCGGGTCGGCACCGGCGAGGAAATCATCGACTCCATCATCTGCGTGGCGGTGATGGTCAGCTTGTTCATGTCGCGCGCCATGCGGATCATTTTTTTCTGCAGCGCCGGAACGGCGGCATCCCCTACCTCGACCGCGAGATCGCCGCGGGCAACCATGACGCCGTCCGAGGCATCGAGTATCTCGGCGAGGTTCTGCACGGCTTCGACCCGTTCGATCTTGGCGATCAACACGGCACTGCTGCCGGCGGCACGCAGCAGCTGACGGGCCATGTACATGTCGGCAGCACTTTTCGGGAAGGAGACAGCAACGAAATCGACGCCGATCTGGGCGGCTGTCTTGATGTCGTCCATGTCCTTGGCGGTCAGTGCCGGCGCAGTCAGGCCGCCGCCCTGGCGATTGATTCCCTTGTTGTTCGACAGATCCCCGCCAATCAGGACTCGGGTGAAAATTTCGTGGCCACGCACGCCGATGACTTCCAGCTTGAGGCGACCATCGTCGAGCAAAAGGATGTCGCCGATCACGACATCTTTCGGCAAATCCTTGTAATCAAGGCCGACACGCTCCTGATTGCCGAGCGTGCATTGGGCATCAAGGACGAAAGATTCACCGACGACCAGCGTGATCTTGCCGGACTCGAATTTGCCGACGCGGATTTTCGGCCCTTGCAGGTCGCCGAGAATGCCGACCGTCCGACCGTATTTGGCGGCGGCGGCACGGATGCCATCGGCGCGGGCCTTGTGGTCTTCAGCGGTGCCGTGTGAAAAGTTCATCCGGACAACGTCGATGCCTGCCTGGACCATGCGTTCCAGCACTTCCTGTGTTGAGGAGGCGGGGCCCAGCGTGGCAACGATTTTGGTGTGACGAAGCATGTCTCTTCCTTGTTATTGGTTTGGTTTTTGGCGTTTTAGGGCCGTTGACCGCAGCATTGCAACTCCCCAAAGGGTACTTCCTTCGGGGGGCCGGTCGAGCAGCATTTTCCGCTTATTTTGCAGCGCGTTCTTCAAGGACGGCAATTGCCGGCAGGGTCTTGCCTTCGAGGAACTCCAGGAAGGCGCCGCCACCAGTGGAAATATAGCCGACGTCGTCAGCGATGTGGAATTTGGCGATGGCGGCAAGCGTGTCGCCACCACCGGCAATCGAGAAGGCCTTGGAGCGGGCAATGGCGGTTGCCATCGACTCGGTGCCGCCGGCGAATTGCGGCAGTTCGAAAACGCCGACCGGGCCGTTCCAGACGATGGTGCCGGCCTTGGCAATGATATCCGCGAGTTTGGCGGCGGTGTCCGGGCCAACGTCAAGAATGCGGTCATTGGGCTGTACACCATCGACCGGAATCGTCCTCGCCACTGCCTCGGCCGAAAACTCCTCGGCAACGACGACGTCGCTGGGCAAGGGCACTTCGGCGCCGCGGGACTTCATGATTTCCATGATGGCGCGGGATTCGTCGAGCAGATCCGGCTCGGCCAGCGAGTTGCCGATCGGCTTGCCGACGGCGAGCAGGAAGGTGTTGGCAATGCCGCCGCCAACGATCAGCTGATCAACCTTGCTGGCCAGCGACTTGAGGATGGTCAGTTTGCTGGAAACCTTGGAGCCGCCAACGATGGCGACCAGCGGGCGGGCCGGGTTGAGCAGGGCCTTGCCGAGGGCGTCGATTTCGGCGCCCATCAGCATGCCGGCGCAGGCGACCGGGGCGTACTTGGCGATGCCGTGGGTGGTGGCTTCGGCGCGGTGAGCCGTGCCGAAAGCATCATTGACATAGATGTCGCAGAGCTTGGCCATTTTTTGCGCCAGCTCGTCGTTGTTCTTCTTTTCGCCCTTGTTGCAACGGCAATTCTCAAGCAGCACGACTTCGCCCGGTTTGACGTCGAAGCCGCCATCGACCCAGTTCTGAACCAGGCGAACCGGCGTGTTGAGCAGTTCGCCAAGGCGTACGGCGACCGGCATCAGGCTGTCTTCCGGCGTCAGTTCGCCTTCGGTCGGCCGGCCGAGATGGGAGGTGACCATGACCGCTGCGCCCTTGTCCAGGCAGTAGCGGATCGAGGTCAGCGAGGCGCGGATACGGGTGTCTTCGGTGATCTTGCCGGCATCGTCCTGCGGCACGTTGAGGTCAGCGCGGATGAAAACGCGTTTGCCGGAAACATCGAGATCGGTGAGTTTGATGACGTTCATGAGTTTCTCCTAAGGATCATTGAATTAACGGGAATCTTGCGTCCACTGTTGTGACCAGTAATCGGCCACTTCGAGCATTCGGTTGGCAAAGCCCCATTCGTTGTCGAACCAGACGAACAGGTTGACCAGATGTGTGCCGCTGGTCCGGGTCTGACTGCCATCGATGATGGCGGAATGTGGGTCGTGATTGAAATCGATCGAGGCGTGGGCTTCCTCGGAGTAGGCAAACAGGTTGGCGAACGGCCCGCGCGCGGCATCGGCCAGCAAAGCGTTGATGCTGTGGGCGGAAACCGGCCGCTGCGTGCTGACCGTGAGGTCGATGGCGGAGACATTCAGCGTCGGCACGCGAATCGCCTTGGCCTGAACGCGGCCATTCAGTTGTGGCAAGAGGCGTTCGATACCCCGCGCCAGGCCGGTCGACACGGGAATGATCGACTGCATGGCGGAACGGGTGCGGCGCAGGTCATCGTGGTGGTAACCGTCGATCAGCGGCTGATCGTTCATCACCGAATGCAATGTGGTGAGCAGCACCTGATCGATGCCGACTTCCCGGTCAAGCAGATCAAGCACCGGAACGATGGCATTGGTCGTGCAGGAAGCGGCGGAAACCAGCCGTTCGTTGCCGCTCAATGTTTGTTGATTGATCCCCTGAACGATGGTGGCATCGACATCTTCGCCGCTGGCGCCGGGGTGCGATAAGAGCAAGCGCCGGCAACCGGCATCGAGAAAACGGGTCAATTCGGCACGTCTACCGTAGCAACCGGAGGATTCGATCAGCAGGTCGATATCGAGGCCGCGCCAATCGACATCTTCTGGTTTGCGGGCGTGGCTGATGGCAATCGGGCGTCCATCGATCAGTAGGCTTGCCTCGCCAAGCTCAACCCGGCTGGGAAAACGGCCATGGGTTGAATCGTAGCGGGTCAGATAGGCCATGCTTTCAAGGTTGGCCGGCTCGTTGATGGCGACCACCTGCAGATTGTGGGCAGCCGGAGACTCCAGCAACGCGCGCAGGAAACAGCGACCGATCCGGCCGTAACCGTTGATGGCAAGACGCAGGGGGATGTTGGCGCTGTTGCTGGTCAATGGCTTACTTCGGCAATTCGCCGGAGGCTTCCGTGTTGTATTCAACGTAAATCAGATCCAGCGGGGTGCTGCCCTTGCAGATGCGGAAAGGAAGCATCGTCACCTGTGCATTGAAATCGAGCTTGCCCATGCCCTTGAAGAAGGCTTCGGCACGCCCCTTGTCGCTGCCGAAATAGAAAGGAATGTTCTGCTTGCCGGTGCACCAGCTGGTCTCGTTGGTCGGCTTGCCGACAATGGCGATCACTTCGTCATAGCTCATGCCGATTTTAAGCTTGCCGAACGGATGGTCGGCCGGTGGGTTGCCGACGATGACGGCAGCCGGCGCATCTTCTTTCTTGGCTGGCTCTTCGGCCATCACGCCGGTTGTGGAGACGAGCAGCGCGGTTAGCGCAGCGATGAAGGTAATACGTCGTGCATTGCGCATCTGATTCCTCCGTAAATTTGCTGGGGTGAAACAAAAGAGGCCTTGCGGCCCCCTTTTTACTACAAACAGCTTACTTGGCGTGCATCCAGGCACGCGCTGCGTCGAGCATGCGGCAGGAGTAACCCCACTCATTGTCGTACCAGGCCAGCACCTTGACCAGCGTACAGCAGCCAATAGGACCAAAACCGTTGATTGCAACCTTGATACCCATTAAACCACTCCTCTGGAACAAGTCTTGATGTTCAGGCCAGCATCGCCTTGGCCGTCTTGACGACGTTGGCCACCGTGAAGCCGAACATTTCAAACAACTGACCGGCCGGGGCGGATTCACCGAAACGGTCGATGCCGATCACGGCACCGTGCAGCCCGACATACTTGCGCCAGAAATCCGGATGCGCCGCTTCGATGGCGATGCGCTTCTTGCAGCCTTCGAGCACGCTGGATTTGTATTCGGCGCTCTGCCGGTCAAAAACGTTGGTACAGGGCATGGAAACGACGCGGCTGGCGATGCCTTCGCCGGCCAGTGCGGCCTGGGCGTCGAGTGCCAGCTTGATTTCGGAACCGGTGGAAATGAAGGTGATCTGGGCCTCACCTTCGCAATCGGACAGCACGTAGCCGCCCTTGCGGATATCGTCATCGCTAACCTTCTGGGTCACGGTCGGCAGATTCTGACGCGACAGGGCGAGCAAACTTGGCCCGTCGGCACGGTCTACCGCAGCAGTCCAGGCGATGGCGGTTTCGGTCGCGTCGGCCGGGCGCCAGACGTCGAGGTTCGGGATGATGCGCAGGCTGGGGATGTGCTCGACCGGCTGGTGGGTCGGGCCGTCTTCGCCGAGGCCGATCGAGTCATGGGTATAAACCATGATCTGGCGCTGCTTCATCAGGGCGGCCATGCGGATGCCGTTGCGGGCGTAGTCGGAAAAGACAAGGAAGGTCGCGGTGTAAGGGATCAGGCCGCCGTGCAGGGCGAGGCCGTTGGCAATGGCGGTCATGCCGAATTCGCGGACGCCGTAGTAGCAGTAGTTGCCGCCCTCGGTGCGGGTAACGCCCTTGCTGCCCTTGACGAAGGTCAGGTTGGAGCCGGCCAGGTCAGCCGAACCGCCGAATATCTCCGGTACGGCCGGGACCAGTGCGGCGATGGCGTTCTGCGATGCCTTGCGACTGGCGATGTTCTCGGCCTTTTCGCGGCAGCTGGCGATGTAGGCGGCTTTGGTTGCCTCCCAGTTGGCCGGCAGTTCGCCCTTGATGACGCGCCGTTCGAACTCGGCCGCTTCGGCCGGGAAGGCGGCTTGGTAAGCCTTGAAGCGGTTGCTCCAGTTTTCCTCGAAGGCTGCACCGGCTGGCTTGCGGTTCCAGGCGGCGTATACCTCGCCCGGGATTTCGAACGGCGGATGATTCCAGCCAATGTATTCGCGGGCGGCAGCGATTTCTTCCTTGCCGAGCGGTGCACCGTGGCAGTCGTGCGAGCCTTGCTTGTTCGGGGATCCCATGCCGATGGTGGTCTTGCAGCAGATCAGGCTCGGCTTGTCGGTAACCGCCTTGGCGGCGAGCAGGGCGCGTTCGATGGCATCGGAATCATGGCCATTGACATCTGCAACAACATGCCAGCCGTAGGCTTCAAAACGTTTCGGGGTGTCGTCGGTGAACCAGCCTTCAACATGGCCGTCGATGGAAATGCCGTTGTCGTCCCAGAAGGCAATCAGCTTGCCGAGGCCGAGCGTGCCGGCCAGCGAACAGGCTTCGTGCGAAATGCCTTCCATCAGGCAACCATCGCCCATGAACGCGTAGGTGTGGTGATTGACGATTTCGTGGCCGGGCTTGTTGAACTCGGCGGCCAGCACCTTCTCGGCCAGCGCGAAGCCGACGGCGTTGGTGATGCCCTGGCCGAGCGGGCCAGTGGTGGTTTCGACGCCGGGGGTGTAGCCGAACTCCGGATGGCCGGGGGTCCTGGCGTGCAACTGGCGGAAATTCTTCAGGTCGTCAATTGACAGGTCGTAGCCGGTCAAATGCAGCAACGCGTAAATCAGCATGGAGCCGTGGCCGTTCGACAGCACGAAGCGGTCGCGGTCGGGCCAGTGCGGGTTGGCCGGATTGTGACGCAGGTGGCGACGCCAGAGAACTTCGGCGATTTCGGCCATGCCCATCGGGGCGCCGGGGTGGCCGGAATTGGCCTGCTGCACGGCATCCATGGCCAGAGCGCGGATGGCGCCGGTCAGGGGGGAGAACTTGGGTGGGTTGCTGACGCTCATGATCCGGAATTCCAGCCTGCTGAAAAGGCGAAATTATCCGGCAAAAGGCCTTCTTTGGGTAGAGCTGTGTGCGTTTCCGGCAGGTCAGGGACCTGCCGGAATGGTGTTTTTAGATGTTCGGATCGTAGTTGATCATCATCAGGACGCCGCGCCCGGCACCCCAACTGCCACCGCTGGTGTAGGAAACGCTGCCTTGGCCGCGATAGACGTGTTCGTTGCGGTAACGGTCGGTGCCGTAATAGAACGGCATGTAGGCCTTGCCGGTGGGGGTGTGGCGCACTTCATGGGTGATGCCGAGGATGCGTTCGACTTCCGGTTGTTCCATGCCGATGATCAAGCGTGACCACTTGCTGCCCGGTGGAATGTTGCCGTAAACCTCGCCTTCGAAGGTGCCGTCACGCGATTTCATGATGCGCGGCTTGCCTGCTTCGGCCGGCTTGGCGGCTTCCTTGGCGGGGGCAGGCGCCGGTTCGGCTGCCTTGGCCGGTGCTGCGGCAGTCTTGGGTTTGGCCGGCTCGCAATCGACGGCGGGCTGTTCGGCTTTCTTGCTGCTCTTGGCTTTGGTCGTCTTCTTTTTGCCGGTCGGCTCGGGCGGGCATTCGGGCTTGCTGGCAACCGGGGCGGGTGCCGCTGCCGGGGCTGCTGCCGGAGCAGGCGCTGCTTCGGTTTTGGTTTCCTTGCTGGCGCAGCCGGCGCCGAGGACTGCGGCAGCGATGAGCAAAGCGAGTGTGCGCTGATGCATGGTGGAATTCCTCATGGGTTTGGGGTAGGGCAATTTACAACAATTCACGCAGCATGGTAGCCAGTGATGCGGTCGACCTCGTTTTTAGAGCCCAGAATGACCGGTACGCGCTGGTGCAGCTGGTTCGGCATGATCTCAAGAATTCGTTGCCGGCCGGTGGTGGCAGTGCCCCCTGCCTGTTCGACCAGGAAGGCCATCGGATTGGCTTCGTACATCAGACGCAGTTTGCCACCCTTGTCTTTCATCTTGCTGTCGAGTGGGTACATGAAGATGCCGCCACGCGTCATGATGCGGTGCACATCAGCCACCATCGAGGCCACCCAGCGCATGTTGTAATCCTTGCCGAGCGGCCCTGCCGTGCCTTGCTGCATCTCGGCAACGTAGCGCTGGACGGGGGCTTCCCAGAAGCGCTGGTTCGACAGGTTGATGGCAAATTCCTTGGTATCCGCCGGAATCTGAACGTTATCCTGAGTCAGGACGAAATGCCCGTGTTCGCGGTCCAGCGTAAAGACGACAACGCCGTCGCCCACGGTCAGCACCAGCAAGGTGGTCGGGCCATAAACTGCATAGCCGGCGGCAACCTGCGCCGTGCCGGGCTGCAGGAAGGCGGCTTCGGCCGCTTCCGGCGAACTCAGATCGGCACCTTCCGGGCACTTCAGTACCGAGAAAATGGTACCGATGGAGACATTGACGTCGATGTTGGAGGAGCCATCGAGCGGATCGAACAGCAACAGGTATTCGCCCTGCGGATAACGATGCGGAATGGTATGCGGCAGATCCATTTCCTCGGAAGCCATGGCGGCGAGGTGGCCACCCCATTCATTGGCGTCGAGCAGGATTTCGTTGGACAGCACGTCGAGCTTCTTTTGGGCCTCGCCTTGCACATTGTCACTGCCGGCTTCGCCGAGCACGCCGCCGAGGCTGCCTTTGCCGATGGCAATGGAAATGGCCTGACAGGCCCGGGAAACGATCTCAATGAGAAATTTGAGATCGGCGGTTATGACGCCCTTGTCGCGTTGTTCTTCGGTGAGATAGCGTGCCAGCGTGCCTTGTGCCATGACTGCTCCCTGCAGTGTCGAAAACCGGGATTTTACTCCGCCGGCTTGAGTGCGTGCAGAAAGGCGAAGGCGGCAGCACTATTCAATGGCTTGCTGAACAGGTAACCCTGAACTTCGTCGCAGCCATTGGCACGGAGAAGTTCGAGCTGATCTTCGGTTTCGACGCCTTCGGCAATGACATTCAGCCCCAGCGAATGAGCCAGGGCGATGGTGCCGAAGGCAATGGCACGGTCATTCAGGTCGTGTTCAATATCGGCGACGAAAGAGCGGTCGATTTTCAGATGGTCGATCGGGAACAGCTTCAGATAGGCGAGCGAAGAATAGCCGGTGCCGAAATCGTCAATGGCCAGCGAGATGCCCATGCGGCCGAGTCTTTCGAGAATGAGGATGGCTTCCTGGGGATTTTCCATCACCGAGCTTTCGGTGATTTCGAGCTCCAGCAGTTCAGCCGGCAGGCCGGATTCAGCGAGGGCGCCGGCCACCGTTTCGCAGAAATCGCGCCGGCGAAGCTGCCGGGCCGAAACGTTCACGGCCAGCCGGAGCGGTTTCAGGCCGGCATCAATCCAGTGCTTCATCGTCCGGCAGGCGGTAAGCAGCACCCATTCGCCGATCTCGACGATGATGCCGGTTTCTTCGGCGACCGGAATAAAACGGTCAGGCGAAATCATGCCATCAGTCGGATGGTGCCAGCGGACCAGTGCTTCGACTCCGGTCGCGTACGAACTGTCAGCCTTGAACTGGGGCTGGAAACAAAGCGCCAGTTCATTGCGGGCAATGGCATGACGCAGCTTGCGTTCAATGTCGAGACGCTCGGCGGTGACCCGGTTCATGTCTGCCGCGAAGAATTGGTAGTTGTTCCGGCCGGCAGCCTTGGCGTGATACATCGCCGTGTCGGCATTTTTCAGGATGGTGTCGCCGTCCGGGCCGTCGTCAGGGAAGATGCTGATGCCGATCGACGGACTGGTGTTCAGCTCGTGGCCTTCCGCTTCGATGGCGGTCGACAGTGCCGCGATGATCTTGCCGGCAACGATCGCGGCGTCGGACGGGGTGGCGACACCGGCCAGGATGATGACGAATTCGTCGCCCCCCAGACGGGCGACAAAATCGGTTTCGCGGACTACTGCCGAAAGCCGGCAGGCAACCTCGCGCAGCATTTCGTCGCCGACCTGATGGCCGAGCGTGTCGTTGATGATCTTGAAGCGATCAAGATCGATGAACATGATCGCGATGTTCCACTCGTGGCGTCGCGCCTCCGGCAGCAACTGGGCGAGCCGCATCAGTAGCGCCAGCCGGTTCGGCAAGCCGGTCAGCGCGTCGTGTTGCGCGATGTGGCGCATTCGCTCTTCAGCCTGCCGGCGTTCGGTAACGTCGGCCAGTATCCAGATGTAATGGGTGGGAACGCCGCTGTGCGGATCGTCGACACGGGTGACGCGGATGCCTGCCGGGAAATCGGTGCCCGTCTTTTGCGTGACCTCGAGCTCGCCGTTCCAGGCGCCGCGCTGGACGATCTGATCCTGGAATGATTGTGGCGTCTGCTCGCTCTCCAGATTGATCAGGCTGAAAACGGTATGGCCCAGCAGTTCGAAGGGTTCGTAGCCGGTCATCTGGCTGGTTGCCGGATTGATCGAGAGAATCCGGTGCGCTTCGTCGGTCAGGATGATGCCGGCCGGCGTGTGGTTGAACACCTTTTGCGCCAGTTGATCGCGCTCAGCGCTGCTGCGGCGTTCCGTGATGTCGGTATAAATGGTGACGAAGCCGCCATCAGCCAGCGGGACACCACGAATATCCAGTGTCTTGCCATTCGGGCGAGTGCGCTCAAGGTGGTGGAGACTTGGCGTCCTGGTACGGGCGAGCAATTCACCAACGATGGTTTCCGGGTCGCCCGGGCCATATTCGCCACGTTGCGCATTGAAGCGAAACAGCGTTTCCAGTGTCACAGTTTCCCGTGCCATCAGCGAAGGCGGAAGGTCGAGCAGGCGAAGCAGCTCCTGATTGTGCAGAACCAGCTTCTGATCCTTGTCGAAGAGACTGACAGCGCTCGGGATGGTCTCGATCACTGTCTGCAGCAGATCGTGCTGTTTCCGCAGTCCTTCTTCGGCTGCCTTGCGCTCGGTGATGTCGGTGTAGGTGGTGATGAAGCCGGTGAGCTGACCGCCGATGAAGAGCGGCTCGCCCTGTACCAGATGGGTTCTCCCGCTGGGTCGGGTACGCTCGAAACAATGGGCCTCGAATTTCATCGCCAGCGCGGTAATGCGCTGGACGTGTTCCTCTACGTCGCCCGGGCCATACTCGCCACGGGCAGCAGGGATGCGGATCAGCTCGGAGAAGTGAACCCCGTCGTATACGGTGTCGGCTGGCAGGTTCAGAACTTCAAGTAGCCCCTTGTTCCAGACACGCAGGCGCAAATTCTCGTCAAAAACACTGATGCCTTGCGGCATGCTGGCCATGACCGCCTGCAGATAGGTGTGTTTGCGCCGGGCTTCGGCGGCATTCGACGAGGAGGCGTCCAAGGATTCCAAAGTGATATCTAGACTATTTGCACAATGTCAAATGATAGCCGATGCGAAAGGGCGAAATGCAAGGCGGCTCGGGTTTAATGGCGATTTTGTCGGCTATTCCTCACGCCATTTTATTGAACAGCCAATCGAGGCGATTTGCTCCGATGGGCCGCGGCCGCCACTGGCAACGGTCTGCATGGCTTCAAATAGTTCACGGCGGGCGTCAGGGGGGCCGGGTTTGCGTCCTGAGGCGTCAAGCCGGCCCCGATATTGCAGCCCAAGACGGGCGTTGAAGCCAAAAAAATCGGGGGTGCAAACGGCACCGTAAGCGCGCGCTACCTGCTGGCTCTCGTCGTACAGATAAGGGAAAGGAAAATCCAGTTCTGTGGCCCACTGCTGCATCTTCGCCGGTGAGTCTTCCGGGTAGTCAGATACATTGTTGCTCATGATAGCGACGCAGCCGATGCCTTGTGTTTTGAGTTCGCGGCAATCGCGGATCAGGCGGTCGATGATGGCCTTGACGTAGGGGCAATGATTGCAGATGAACATGACCAGCAAACCATTGGGGCCGCGACAACTGGCCAGCGTATGGCGCAGGCCATCGGTGCCGGGCAGGTCGAAGTCGGGCGCTATCTGATCAAAATCACAAACCGGCGGGTTTAATGCGACCATGGATCTCCCCTGAAAAACTCATTTCGCCCATAATAGCATCGATGAATTTGCCTCGTTTTTACTGCCGTGAAGCGCTCTCGCCGGGCGCGCACATCGCGCTCCCCGAGCCGGTGGCGCGCCATGCGGTTAGAGTCCTGCGCCTGCCCCCGGGGGCGCCGATGATTTTGTTCGACGGCCGGGGTGGTGAATATCTGGCGCATATCGAACGGATAGAGCGTGATCGTGTGACCGCGGTGCTGGGCGCCTGGGCCGATGCAGAGCGCGAGTCGCCGCTGTCGATTACGCTGGTGCAGGCCTTGCAGGCCGGCGAAAAAATGGATTTCACCATCCAGAAGGCGGTCGAGTTGGGGGTGCGTGACATCGTGCCGGTTGAGAGCCGGCGCAGCGTCATGCGTCTGGCCGGCGAGCGCGCTGCCAAACGGGTGGCGCACTGGCAGGGTGTTTCGGCTTCGGCCTGCGAGCAGTGCGGGCGCAACCAGGTGCCGTTGATTGCGCCGCTGGAAAAACTGGAAAACTGGTTGGCCAGACCGGCCCATGGCGCCTTGCGCCTGATGCTGGCGCCGGATGCAGAACAGACGCTGGCAGCGATCCGGCCGGCTGGAGAGATTCAACTGCTAATCGGGGCCGAAGGCGGGCTTGATCCGCAGGAGGTGATTGCAGCAAAGCAGGCGGGCTTTCAGTCGGTGCGGATGGGGCCGCGCATCCTGCGTACGGAAACGGCGGGTCTGGCAGCTTTGGCAGCCATGCAGACCCTTTGGGGTGACTTCAGGGAGGGGGAATCAAATCATGTTTGAGTCAGCAGAGCTTGGCCACAAGATCGACAAGGAAACTTTCAAGAAGGAAGTGCCGAAGCTGCGCGCGGCCTTGCTCGACATCCAGTACGACATGCTGGAGAAGAAGGAATTCCCCGTCGTTATCCTGGTCAGCGGGGTGGACGGTAGTGGCAAGGGCGAGACGATCAACTTGCTCTACTCCTGGATGGACCCACGCCATATTTCGACGCTGGCCTTTTCAGCGCCGACCGATGAGGAGCGGGCGCGTCCCTACATGTGGCGCTACTGGCGGGCGCTACCACCCAAGGGCAAGGTCGGTATTTTTGCTGGTTCCTGGTATTCGCAGCCGATTACCGATCGCATCACAGGTACCATGCGCCGTTCCGAGATGGATGAGCAACTCGACGACATCAACCGCTTCGAGGCCATGCTGGTCAACGAGGGCGCGCTGGTTCTGAAATTCTGGTTCCATCTTTCCAAGGAGGGCCAGAAAACCCGCCTGAAAGCGCTGGAGAAAGACCCGCACACGGCCTGGCGCGTCACCAAGCAAAGCTATGAGCGCCTGAAAACCTACAACAAGTTGCAGGAAGTCGCCGGGCATGTGCTGCGCGTCAGCAATACGGCCCATGCGCCGTGGATCATTGTCGAAGGCACTGATGACGAATATCGCTCGTTGACTGTTGGCCGCATCGTGCTTGAGGCGATGAAGCGCCGACTACAGCAGGAAGGTCGTCAGCAGGTGCCAGTGGCGCCACCGATTGTCCATAGCATCGACCAGAAGAATGTGCTCAGCGAGCTGAATCTGAAGCTGAAGCTCGACAAGAAGGATTACGAGCGTGAACTAGCCAAGTACCAGGCCAAGCTGTCCGAACTGGTGCGCGATCCGCGCTTTGTCGGCAAGCGTTCGCTGGTGCTGACTTTCGAAGGATCGGATGCGGCCGGCAAGGGCGGCAGCATCCGCCGCATCGGGGCGGCGATGGATGCCCGGCAATATCAGATCGTGCCGATTGCTGCGCCAACCGAGGAAGAACGCGCCCAGCCTTACCTCTGGCGTTTCTGGCGACATCTGCCACGGACCGGGCGGGCGGCAATTTTCGACCGGTCGTGGTATGGCCGCGTACTGGTCGAGCGGGTCGAGGGCTTTTGCACCGAGGCCGACTGGTTGCGCGCTTATGCCGAGATCAACGATTTCGAGCACCAGATGGTCGACGCCGGGGCGATAGTCATCAAGTTCTGGCTGCAGATCAGTGCCGAAGAGCAGTTGCGTCGTTTCAAGGAGCGCCAGGACACCGAGTTCAAACGCTTCAAGATTACCGACGAGGACTGGCGAAATCGCGAGAAATGGGACGAATACGTTTCTGCCGTCTGCGACATGGTCGACCGCACCTCGACCGGCCTGGCGCCATGGACATTGGTCGAAGCCAATGACAAGAACTTTGCCCGGGTCAAGATCCTGAAAACGGTTTGCGAGCGCCTCGAAAACGCCCTGAAAGACGAAGACGGGAAATACACACAGAAATGAGCGAGACGCCCTACGACGAGCACTTCGTTTCCTGGTTCCGGGCGGTCACGCCCTACATCAACGCCTTTCGTGGCAAGACTTTTGTCATTGCTTTCGGTGGCAAGGCTGTGGCCAGCGAGTTTGCCAAGACGCTGGCTTACGACGTCAATCTGCTGGTCAGCCTTGGCATCCGCCTGGTGCTGGTGCATGGGGCGCGCCCGCAGATTGAAGAGGAATTGCTTGAGAAGAACCTGGAGTCGGTCTACCACCGGGGCTATCGGGTGACCGATGCGGCGGCGCTGGATTGCGTGCTCGACGCGGTGGGCAGCGTTTATCTCGAAATCGAAGCCATGCTTTCGCAGGGCTTGCCGAATACGCCGATGGCCAACAGCCGCATTCGTGTCATCGGCGGCAATTTCATTACCGGGCAGCCGATCGGCGTGCTCGACGGCATCGACATGCAGTACGCCGGCAAGGTGCGCAAGGTGGATGCCGAAGGTATCAATGCCCAGCTAGGCTTGGGCAACATCGTGCTGCTCAACTGCGAAGGGCCGTCGCCGACTGGCGAGATTTTCAACCTGCAGATGGAAGAAGCGGCGGAAGCTGTGGCGGTGGCAGTTCGTGCCGACAAGCTGGTCTATCTGACCGATAGCCAAGGCGTTACCGATAAGGCCGGCGAGCTGATCGATGCCATGACAGCCGACGAAGTGGCCGAATTGCTGACCGGGGGCGAATGGTTGTCGCCCGACATCCGGCGCTACCTGCCGTGTGCCATTCGCTCTACGCGGACTGGGGTCGGCCGGGTGCATCTGATCAGCTACGAGCAGGATGGTGCGCTGCTCCGTGAATTGTTTACCCATGACGGCGTTGGCACGGTTATCACCCGCGAGTCGCTGGAAAATATTCGCGAAGCCAAACCGGACGACATCGCCGCACTGATCGCGCTGATCGAGCCGATGGAGCAGGAAGGCATCCTCGTGCATCGGCCACGCGAACTGCTCGAACGGGAAATCGATCATTTCTCAATCATGCTGCACGACGGCATCATTGTCGGTTGCGCGGCGCTCTATTCGCATTCCGACGAAGAGGCAGAACTGGCCTGTCTGGCAGTCAGCCACGAGCATCGCGAATGGGGCTACGGCGAGCAATTGATGAAGCGGATCGAGCGGCGCGCCCGCAAGACGGGCGTCAAGCGCCTGTTCGTGCTGACGACGCGCACCGAGCACTGGTTCGTCGAACGCGGCTTCAAGCTGGTCAGCGTTGAAGACCTGCCGGCCAAGAAGCGCGATATGTACAACTATCAGCGGCGATCGAAAGTCTTGTTCAAGACTTTATAATTGCCGCATCAACCCCACGGAGTTTCACATGGCACGTACCGTCAATTGCATCAAACTCGGCCGCGAGGCTGAAGGTCTGGATTTTCCCCCCTATCCCGGGCCACTCGGTCAGCGCATTTTCGAGAGCGTTTCGAAGGAAGCCTGGCAGCAGTGGATCAAGATGCAGACCATGCTCATCAATGAAAACCGCCTGAATCTGGTCGATGCCAAGCATCGCAAATATCTGGCCGAGCAGGTTGAAAAGCATTTCTTCGGCGATGGCGCCGACCAGATTCAGGGTTACGTACCGCCCAAGCCCTGATCCGGAACTTCATCCCACAAACCCGCTACGGCGGGTTTTTTCGTTTCAGGCCGCCTTGCTCAGCGCGAACATCAGCAGGGCGCTGCTCGGGATGGCGACGATGGCGAGGCGAAATCCCGTGCGGCGAATGCCTTCGCCGAATTCTTCGATGAATTGCTCCATGCCGCCGAACAGTTCGGGAAAGGCGGCAATGTCGCTACGGCCGTTTTTGTCCATGGGAGTCTCCTGGGGTCAGACGGCAATGGGCTTGCCGTCGAGGCGGGTGATGACAAGGGTGGCGGAACGCGGACGGCCGCCGACGGTTTCGGGAAATTGATTGGCAGGCCAGGCGGAAATAGCGGTTGGCCTGGCCGGGTCGGAACGTTCGCTGGCTGTTTCGCCGGGGTGCTGGATATTGACGAACAGGGTTTTGCCGTCCGGTGTCGCTGTTATGCCGGTTAATTCGCAGCCTTTAGGGCCGGTCAGGAAGCGGCGGGTTTCGCCACTATTTACATCGGCGACCAGCATCTGGTTGTTGCCCAAGTTGGCGTAATCGCCCTGATTCAGGACACTGGTCGAAACGTCGGTCTGTATCCACAGGCGGCCACTCGGGTCGAACCACAGGCCATCCGGGCTGCCGTAGGCGTCGCCCTTGATCGTGCCGCGTTTCCCTTCGCTGGTATTCTGCGGATCGCCGGCCAGTGCAAAAATATCCCATTCAAAGGCCGTTGACGCCGCGTCGTGATGATTTTCGCGCCAGCGAACAATGTGGCCGAAAATGTTTTCGGGACGCGGGTTGGCAGCGTTCAGGCCGGGGACTTCGGGGGTGCCGCGCTTGACGTTGTTGGTCAGCGTGACATACACCTCGCCGCTTTTCGGATGCACTGCAATCCACTCCGGGCGATCCATTTTTGTCGCGCCGGCGAGGTCGGCGGCTTGCCGGCAGCGGATCGTCACATCGCCCTGATTGGTGAAACCGTTGTCTGCGGTCAACGCGCCATTGGGGTACTTTTCGCCATGGCGCAGCGGCAACCAGCGGCCCTTGCCATCATCGCCAAAGCGGGCGACATAGAGTGTGCCGTGGTCAAGCAGCGTACCGGTGTCGCTCTGGCCGGCGACGAAGCGATTGCGCGAAACGAATTTGTAAATGTATTCAAAGCGCTCGTCGTCGCCCATATAGATGACGACCCGGCCATCGCGGGCGAGGGTGGTGGTGGCACCCTCGTGCTTGAAGCGACCGAGGGCGGTGCGCTTGACCGGTGCTTTTTCCGGGTGCCACGGATCAATTTCCACGACCCAGCCGAAGCGGTTGGCTTCGTTCGGGTGCAGTGTCAGATCGAAGCGCTCGTCGAACTCGTGCCAACGGTAGCCGGCAGTCTTGTCGGTAATGCCGTAACGCTTTTGGTCGGGAGTTGGCGTTTTGCCGGCCTTGAAATAGCCGTTGAAGTTTTCTTCGCAGGTCAGGTAGGTGCCCCACGGCGTAACGCCCATGGCACAGTTGTTCAGCGTGCCGAGCGCAAATTCGCCCCAGCGGTCAGTCGCGGTCAACATGGCCGGGTGGGCGCGAGCCGGGCCGCTGAGTCGGCAAGGCGTGTCAGCGGTGATGCGGCGTGCCCACGACGAGGGGCGAACGACCTGCCAGCCGTCTTTTTGCTGGCGCACTTCAATGACCGAAACCCCTGTTGCCGCTTTCGATTTGGCGACCTTCTCGGAACTCCAGTCAGCCATGCCACCGGCGTGGAGCAGGCCATCGTCGGTGTATTCGTGATTGATGCAGAGTAAGCCGTGGCTCGAGGACGGCTTGCCGTTTTTTACAAAGGGGAAGAAGTGCATGCCGTCGTGGTGCATGCCGGCCTGCTGCATCTGATCGGTCGCTGTATCGGAGGCATCGGCCTTGCCATGCGGGCCGTCGGAAATTGGGTCACCCCAGGCGTAGATCACGCTGGCGCTGAAACCCTCTGCCAGACGAACTTCGTCGGCCGTGGAAACGCCGAGCGAGGGGAAGCCACCGAGTGCTCCGCTGGCCCGGCCTGCACCAGCAGCCAGCGACGGCAGTGGAATGCCGGCTGCAGCCAGTGCGCCCCCGGTGGCCGTCAGTACTGCTGCCGAGAGTAGGCGGCGACGGAACGGATCGGCCAGCAATTCTGCAGTCGGGTTGGAGATGTTGTCGTGGTTGGGGTCGAAGCAGGCGTGAGGCATGGTTTTCTCGGGGCTGGGCAGTTGCCCAACTATCACCTTGCTACGTTGCAGGAAGATGACGTTTCATCTCCCTGGGCCGGTGCAGGCACCGCAGCGCGCAGTTGCTGCGGTCGACCGGTCAAATCAGGCTGTTTTCAAACTCAGGGATGTTGCGGTCTTTCGTGGCGCTGCATGACGCTGCGCTCGGCAATGCGACGTGAATCCTCGCGATTGATTTCAGTTTGTTGCTGGCCAAAGGCATCACGCTCGGCGCGGGCACGGGTGGCAGCTTCGATGCTGCGGATGCAGCGCCAGCGATCACCCAGTTTGGTCCGGAAGGGGCGCATCTGGTCTTTGGGGTGGTGCACCCGGCAGCAGTAGCAGAACATTGTTTCAGTCATTACAACCTCTCGGCAAAAGGGACTGGCTTCACCTCTGAGAATGATAGGCCAGTATTACAGGCTGATGACATTTATTTTGTCGCTCGTCCTTCCTGTGCGCTGGTGTCACGGAGATGAAACCTTGGCTTCTTAAACTGCCCACTCACTTTCCATGATTGATTTCGATGATTGTACTGTTGGACGACGAAGCCGTTGAGTTGCGCCGTATCGTGGCCGAAGGATTGCTTTGCCCGGTTTTTCAACCAATTATTGATTTCCGCGTGCGGGCTTTTCTCGGCTACGAGGCGCTGATTCGTGGACCTGCGGGTGGTGTTTTGCATAGCCCCGACCAATTGTTTGCCGCGGCAGCGCGCTGCGACATGTCGCTGGAACTTGAGCATGCCTGTCGCGAGGCCAGCCTGCGCGCTTTTTCTGCCCGGCGCCTGGCCGGCCGGCTGTTTCTCAACGTCACGCCGGCTTGTCTGCTCGACCACCAGATGATGAATGGCCATACCCGTGAGCTGTTGAGCGAGCTTGGCATAGCGCCCAACCGCGTCGTCCTCGAGCTGACGGAAAACCAGCAGATCACCGATATGCCCGGTATCCAGGAGGCGATGCAGCACTACCGCGGGCGCGGCTTCCAGATCGCCATCGACGATCTGGGCGAAGGCTTTGCCAACCTTCGCATGTGGTCGGAGTTGAAGCCGGAGTTCGTCAAGATCGACAAACATTTCGTCCATGGCATTGCGGATGATCGGATCAAATTTCACTTTGTTCGGGCGATGCAGGATCTGGCGGAAATCTGCAATGCGTCGCTGGTCGCCGAGGGTATCGAGCGGGTCGAGGATTTCTGTTGCATTCGCGACATGGGTATCGCCTGTGGTCAGGGCTATTTCATTGCCCGGCCGGCGGTGGTTCCGGTCGCCCAGTTGTCTTCCCCGGTGATTGCGGCGCTCGGCTATCAGCGCCAGTCGTTGTCGCCGGTGAGTGGCGGCTTGGGCAAGATGCCGACGGCGCGCACGCTGTTGAAACCCATCAAGCCGGTGCCGCTGGATGCGACCAATGAATCGGTCATCGCCCGTTTTGAGGCCGATCCTGAACTTGATGTCCTGCCGGTGGTGCATGCCGGACAGCCGTTGGGGATGATCAACCGGCACAGCATGATCGACCGCTTTGCCCGCCCGTTTCGCAAGGAACTGTTCGGGCGCAAGAGTTGCGAGTTGTTCATGGACCACGCGCCGCTGGTGGTTGATCAACACGCCACGATTCAGGAGCTGGCATTGATGCTGGCGCTGGCGCCCAAGCACTATCTCTACGATGGCTTTATCGTCACCGGCCAGGGCAGCTACCTGGGCGTTGGCAGCAGTCACGACCTGATGGCGACCATCACCGAAATGCAGATCAGCGCCGCGCGTTACGCCAATCCGCTGACTCAGCTGCCCGGCAATGTGCCAATCAACGAACACATTGACCGCATGCTGGCCACCGACAGCGACTTCGTGGCGGCCTATGTCGATATCGACAATTTCAAGCCCTACAACGATGCCTTCGGCTACCGCCGGGGCGATGATGTGATTCAGACGCTGGGCCGATTGATTGGCGATATTTCTGACGAACGGCTGGATTTTGTCGGCCACATCGGCGGTGACGATTTCTTTGTAATCTTCCAGAGTTCGGACTGGGAAATGCGCTGCTGGCAACTGGTCAGCGCCTTTGTCGAGGCCATGAACGGCCTGCTAAGTCCGGAGGAGCGGGCCCACGGTGGCTACATGGCGGAAAATCGGCGCGGCGAGTTCAGCTTTCAGGCGCTGCCAACACTATCGATTGGCGCCGTTCGCATCGGCAAGGGCGATTTTGAGTCACACCGCGAAGTCGCCGCAGCGGCCTCGGTGGCCAAGAAGCAGGCCAAGAAAAAATCCAGGGATGCAGCCAGCGAACATTTGGGTGGCAGCGTCTTCGTCGAACGGCGAACCCCCTGGCTGGGTGAGGGCGCGAGTCTGAGCGTGCGTTCCCTGAACTAAGGCCAAGCAAACCGGGCGGTCTTGTGTGCTGCGGTCAACGGCCCCCACAGGCAAAAATGCTCGGGTGCCGTTGGTAAAAACCCCGGCGTAAATCCATCCCTATTACCGGTCCGCCTCAGTAGAAGAGTTCAGCCAGGTTCAGGCTGGATTCCCGGCCAATGGCGTTGCCGTGGGCAGTCAGCCAGGTCTGGGCATGGCTGCGGCCACTGTCGCGCAAGCGCTCGAAGAAGAGCAGGTTGACCGCCAGCTTGCTTTCGGCCGGTAGCGTCTTCAGCAAATCGTCGGCAGTGATGGCATGAAAGCGGATATCGTTGGCCCGCTGTTCAAAACGGCTGCGCTGCAACCAGCGCGGCAGCCAGCGGGGGCGGTCACTTTGGCCAAGCTGATCGCGCAGGTGGGCGAACATCCGCATCTCGCGCAGGAAGGTTGAATTGAAGGCCAGTTCGCGCAGGCGGAGCCGGATGTCCTGCGCCGATTCCGGCGTTTCGTCGTAATGCAGCGGCGTGAGCAGGACGAGCAGAATGTCTGCTGCGGTGCACTGGTAAAAAAGGGGAAAAACCGCCGGGTTGGCGCTGTAGCCGCCATCCCAGTAAGGCTCGCCATCGATCATGATGCTGCGGTGGATGGTCGGCAGGCAGGCCGAGGCGAGCAGCGCATCGACCGACATCTCGGCGTTCTGGAAGATGCGCAATTTGCCGGAGTTGGCGTGGGTTGCGGCGATGAAAAGCTTGACCGGGCTGTGCTGGCGCAAGGCGGCGAAGTCGATTTGCTCGCTGATGATGTCGCGCAGCGGGTTGAGATCGAACGGGTTCAGCTGCTCCGGCGACAGGTGGTCGGTCCATTGCAGCATCAGCTTCATGGCTGGCGCCATGGTGCCGCCCTCGTTGCCCTGCTTGAAGGGCGAACTCTCGGCGACGGCGCTCCAGAAGCGGTTCAGCGCGGTACGTGCGCCATCCCGGCCATCGTCCATCAGGCCTTGCGCCAGGCAGACAGCATTCATGGCGCCGGCGCTGGTACCGCTGACGCCCTCGAAGTCGAATCGACCGTCTTCGAGCAGGGCGTCGAGCACGCCCCAGGTAAAGGCACCATGGGCGCCGCCGCCCTGGAGGGCGAGATTGATTTTTCGAATGCCTGAATGTTCGTTTGCCATGCGTTCAGCCCGGCAGGCCAGAGACAGCCTCGATGATCGGGGCGGGCGTCACTGAGGTCGGGTGCTGAAAGGGATTGCCCTGGATCAGCACAATGGCGGCAGTAGGCGCGGCGGCGAAGGCAAAGAGCAGGATGGCGACGAGCGCGGCCCGCGGCTTTTCGATATGCACGACCGCCACCGAAAGCAGGGTCAGGAAGCCGAGAAAGGCCATGCCCAACCATTTCAGCGGATTGACATGGGTCTGGCTGAGGCCGATGCGCAGATTGCGATCGTCGCGAATCTCGATGGCCTTGCGCAGCATCATGGCCTGAACGTTCTCGCCGGCGCTGGCGGCAATCTGCTTGCTGGCCAGCATGGTGAGCAGCCCGTCGGCGAGTCGGGTCACTTCCTGGCTCGACTTGCGGGCGGCCAGCATTGGCCATTCATCGGCGCAGGCCTTGCCATATTGCGCCAGCGCCGAGCGCGCCTGAGTGCGGAGCGGCTCGGCCAATTGTTCCGAAAGCACGACAATGCTGCGCAGCGAATCGGCCTCCTTGAATACCGCATTCATGGCGCGGTCGTGGGCGCTCCAGGTGTCGTTGGCGAGAAAGGCCAGGGTCAGGCCGAAGAGCACGCCGATGATGTTGATGAACGGCGGCGCCACGCCCTGCAGCGTCGAGATCCAGCCCGCCCAGCGCGGCTGCCGCAGGGTCCAGTGCACGGCGATAACGGCGAGAAAGGTGCCAACGACGGCGAGGGCGGCGTAACCGTAATGATCATAGGTGTGCCAGTTGTGCGGGAGCATGTTCGAGGAGTCCGATTTGTTTGCCTGGGAATTCGGGCACAGTCTGGGATATCGGCCATAGCGGCGTCAATCGTTTAGCGCGGCGCGCAGCGGACAAAAAAAATCCCGGCAGAGCCGGGAGAAGGAGAGATTGTTTTTCGACTATCCGATGGAGTCAGCTCTTGTTGGCGCCAGTGCGCGGGGTCGAGCGTTTTCTCGGGGGCTTGTTATCGGTAAGGCTCTCCGTAACCAGATGGACTTCCTGTTCGGCAAGTTCGACGGTGTCGACCGCAGCCGCGCTGATGCTATGCAATGCCAGCTCTGCGCTTTGCATGGCCGAACGCATCGTGTTCAGGGCAATTTCGCCTTCCCACGGGGCGGTTTTGGCAACGCGATTGATGCTGGTAAAAATGATCCTGTCTAAAACGCGAACCTGAGCCTCCGTGCTCTGGATCAGCGCCTTTTGCGCTTCGCTGATGATCGTGCAGGCATTGTCCAGCAGGCGGCTTTGGCGTGTGCTGCCCTCCAGCCAAAGCGTTGCGGGGAAATGGGTCATCGTATCAAGCTGGCCGTGGCCCAGTTGCGAGAAATGTTTGCTGCCATGTTGCAGCGTTTCGCGGCCGGCTGATGCCATCAATTCCGAAAGGCGATGACCGGCTTCGAAGTACGCCGATGAAAGCTCAAGGAAGTTGAGCACGGTATGGTCGCGAGTCTGGGTGATTTGCTGTGGCGTTAAAAACATCGGGGCGCTCCCGGCGGCTGATCGAATAGCCGCAGGGTAGCGCCCCGATGTGACAGTAATATGACCTAAAGAATGGTCCTGACGCCTTCACTGGTGCCGAGCAGCAGCACGTTGGCGGGGCGAACGGCGAACAGGCCGCTGGTGACGACGCCGGTGATCTGGTTGATCCGGGCTTCCAGACCTTTCGGGTCGGTGATGGCGAGGCCTTTGACATCGAGAATCAGATTGCCGTTGTCGGTGACGAAGCCTTCGCGCAGTACCGGCGTGCCGCCCAGTTTGGCCAGTTCGCGGGCAACCTGGGCGCGGGCCATCGGGATCACTTCGACCGGCAGCGGGAACTTGCCCATGGTGTCGACCAGCTTGGAAGCGTCGCAGATGCAAACGAACGTACCGGCGACGGCGGCGACGATCTTTTCGCGCGTCAGCGCACCGCCGCCGCCTTTGATCATGTTCAGGCCGGCGTCAATTTCGTCGGCGCCATCGACGTAGATCGGCATGTCGGTCACGTCGTTGAGGTCGAAGACCGCGATGCCATGGCCTTCGAGGCGCTTGCGGGTGGCTTCCGAACTGGCCACGGTGCCCTTGATGCGATCCTTCAGTGCGGCCAGCGCATCAATGAAAAAGTTGGCGGTCGAGCCGGTGCCGACGCCAATGATGCTGCCGGCCGGCGCATGCTTCGCCACATAGTCGGCGGCAGCCTGGGCTACGGCCTGCTTGAGTTCGTCCTGGGTCATGGTGCTGCTCCTGAATGGGGTGGGGCGCATTTTACCTTGTCAAAAAAGTTTAACTTTGCAAGTGTGTCAAATCACCTAAACTGTATAGACCGTTTAATGGGAGAGATTGATGACCGACCAGAAAAAAGCAGCACCAGCCGCTAAACCTGTTGCCAAGCCCACTGCCGCAACGAAGCCGCCGAAAAAACTGATTCCGCGCACGGCGCCCAAGGCGGCTGCCAAGCCGGAGGTACTTACGGAAACGCCGCCGGTTGCTGCGCCGAAGCTCGCCGAACCCGCAGCTGCTTCGCCCGTTGCGCCTCCCGTTGTCCCCAAGGCTCGCACGGTCCGCAAGCCGTCGCGGGTCGATGAAACCGTGGCCAGGCATCAGGCGGTTCTGGCCGATGCCCTGGTCAAGGCGCAAGCCATCAAGTACGACCAGCCGAAGGTCATGAAGCAGGAAGCTGCCAAGCCGAAAAAGGCTGAAAAGCCGGTCAAGGCCAAAAAAGCCAAGCTGATCCGCGACAGCTATGCAATGCCGGAAGCTGAATACGCCAGGATCGGAGAAGTCAAGAAGCGCCTGGTTGGTATGAAGGCTGAAGCCAAAAAGAGCGAAATATTGCGTGCCGGCATTGCCGTCCTGGCCGCTTTGAACGATGCCGAACTGAAGGCGGTGATGACCCGCGTCGAACGCATCAAGACCGGTCGGCCCAGCAAGAAGTAAAAGCCGGCATTTTTGATTGTTACAACCTGTCATCTGGTTGTAACAATCAACGGGTAACCTGCACAATGTCGTTAATCCTCACTGTGTTCAGGAGTTGCCCATGTTCAAATATTCAAAGCTCGTATCCGCACTGGCTGTCGCCGGTGTTTCGCTGTTCGGGGCTCAAGCCGTTCAGGCTCAGGCTCAGATCGTCAAGGTTGATGGTTCTTCCACCGTTTATCCGATCACCGAAGCCGTCGCTGAAGAATTCCAGAAAGCCAAGAAGAACGCGATCAAGGTGACGGTCGGTATTTCCGGTACCGGTGGCGGATTCAAGAAATTCTGCCGCGATGAGATCGATATTTCCAATGCCTCGCGCCCGATTACCGAAAAAGAAATGGCTGACTGTAAAGCTGCCGGCGTCAATTACGTTGAAATGCCGGTTGCCTATGATGCGCTGACGATCGTCGCCAACCCGAAAAATACCTTCCTCAAGGAAGTCACCGTGGCCGAGATGAAGACACTCTGGGAACCGGCTGCCCAAGGCAAGGTCATGAAGTGGAACCAGGTCAACCCGGCCTGGCCTGATGCACCGGTCAAGCTGTTCGGTGCCGGCGCTGACTCCGGTACGTTTGAGTACTTTACCGAAGCCATGGTTGGCAAGGCCAAGTCCTCACGTGGTGACTACACCGCTTCTGAAGACGACAATGTGCTGGTTCAGGGTGTCTCGCGTGACGTCAATGCGATTGGCTACTTTGGCTACGCTTATTACGCCGAGAACATGGCCAAGCTGAAAGGCGTTCCCGTCGTCAATCCGAAGACAGGCAAAGCCGTTGAGCCTTCTGCCGCCAATGTCGAAAACGGTACTTACGCACCGCTTTCACGCCCGATCTTCATCTACGTCAAGGTCAAGTCGCTGGACAAGCCTGAGGTCAAGGAATTCCTTGAGTTCTACATGAAGCATGGCGCCAAGCTGACCAAGGAAGTCAAGTACGTGCCGCTGCCGGCTGCTGCCTATACGGGCAACATTGATCACGTCAATAAGAAAAAGTACGGCACCGTCTTTGGTGGCAAGAACGAAATCGGCATCACCATCGAAGAGTTGATGAAGCGCGAAGCGAAGATGTAATGTTCGCACTGGCGAAAAATATCGCCCGCTGTTGAAAGCCCGGCCCCGGACGGGGTCGGCTTTTTTGTTTATGGAATTCTTCAAGTGAATTCAAACGCCATGTCTGCAAACAACAATTCTGATCTGCATCAGGTCAGCAATCGTCTGGCCTACAACGCCATGCGCAACTGGAAGGAGCGGCTGATTGAAGCTGTTCTTCTGGCGGCTGCCGCCGTTTCTGTCCTGACGACACTCGGTATCGTCTACGTGCTCGTTTCCGAGTCCGTTTCCTTTTTTGCCTCGGTCAGCATCGTCGATTTTCTGACTGATACGCAATGGACCCCACTTTTCGATGATGCCCACTTCGGCATCATGGTGCTCATCTCCGGCACCCTGGTTTCGTCTGGTATCGCGCTGCTGGTCGCCATCCCGATGGGAACGATCATCGCCATCTACCTCTCGGAGTTTGCCGATTCGCGGGTGCGTGAAGCCGCCAAGCCAATTCTCGAACTGCTCGGCGGCATCCCGACCATTGTCTTCGGTTACTTTGCGCTGCTGGTCGTGACGCCGATCCTGCAGGTCATCCTGCCGGGGCTGCCGGGCTTCTCGCTGCTCTCCGCCGGCCTGGTGATGGGCATCATGATCGTGCCCTATGTTGCCTCACTCTCCGAAGATGCGATGCGGGCTGTGCCGATGAGCATGCGCGAAGGCGCATATGCCATGGGCTCGACCAAGCTCTACACAGCGGTCCACGTGGTCGTGCCGGCCGCCATTTCCGGCCTGGCCGCTTCCTACATTCTGGGTATTTCCCGTGCCGTCGGTGAAACGATGATTCTGGCGGTTGCCGCCGGCATGCAGCCGAACCTGACCTGGAACCCGATGGAGCCGGCTGCCACCATCACATCCTTTATCGTCCAGGTTGCCCTTGGCGATCTGCCGCATGGCTCGATCGGCTACCAGACCATTTTTGCGGCCGGCCTGACCTTGTTGCTGATCACGCTGGTCTTCAACATCCTCGGCCAGTGGCTACGTGCCAAATATCGGGAGGTCTATTAATGAAACCGCTGACTAACGAACAAATCCGTGCCGTTATCGCCAAAGGCAAGTTTCGCGACAATGTATTCAAGGCAACGGGGATCTTTTGTCTGGCCCTGGCTTTGCTGGTCATTGTCGCGCTGATTGCCGACATGGTGATCAAGGGGGCAGACCGCTTCACCATCGATTTCTTCATGAACTTCGCTTCGCGTCGTGCCAAGGATGCCGGCATCCTCTCGGCCTGGGTTGGCTCGCTGCTGGTCATGCTGGTCACGGCGCTGGCTGCCGTGCCGCTTGGCGTTGCTGCCGGCCTGTACCTTGAGGAATACGCCAAGCGCAACTGGATCACCAACGTCATCGAGATCAACATTACCAATCTGGCAGCAGTGCCGTCGATTGTTTATGGTCTTCTGGCCCTGGGCATCTTTGTCTATCAGTTCGGTTTGGGGCAGAGCATTCTCTCGGCTGGTTTGACGCTGGCATTGCTGATCCTGCCGATCATCATCGTCTCGACCCGTGAAGCCATTCGCGCCATCCCGGCGATGATTCGCGAAGGCTCGATGGCTGTCGGTGCAACCCGCTGGCAGACCTGCCGTTACCACATCGTGCCCTACGCCATGCCCGGCATCCTGACCGGCGTGATCATCGGCCTGGCGCGCGCCATCGGCGAAACGGCACCGATCATCACCATCGGTGCGCTGACCTTTATCGCCTTCCTGCCGCCCGCACCGTTCATGGGTGAGCCAGCAGCAGGCCTGTTCGACTGGGTGATGGCGCCCTTCACGGTGATGCCGATCCAGATTTTCAACTGGACCTCGCGCCCCGATCCGGCCTTTGAGGTTAACGCTGCTGCTGCCGGCTTCGTGCTGATGGCCATGGTGCTCTCGATGAATGCCGTCGCCATCTACCTGCGGTACAAGATGCGCAAAAAGATCAAATGGTGATTGCTGCGCCCCGGGGGTACTTCCTCCAGGGCGTCGTAGCCCCGCAATAATTGCCGAAAACCGAATACTGAATGGACTCGCAAATGCAAATTCACGACACCCCCGCCCTGAAGGCTGAAGCACGCAACCTCAATTTTTACTACGGTGAAGCCCAGGCGCTGAAGAACATCAACATGCCGATCTACGACAAGAAGGTCACCGCGCTGATCGGCCCTTCCGGTTGCGGGAAATCCACTTACCTGCGCAGCTTCAACCGCATGCACGACCTCTATCCGGGCAACCGCTACGAAGGCGAAATCCGCTTTTTCCCGGACAACACCAATCTGCTGGCGGCAGATGTCGATCCGATCGAAGTGCGCATGCGCATCGGCATGGTGTTTCAGAAGCCGAATCCGTTCCCGAAATCGATTTTCGAAAACGTTGCCTATGGCCTGCGCGTGCGCGGCGAGAATAACAAACGGGTGCTTGATGACAAGGTCGAGCATGCCCTGAAAGGTGCCGCAATCTGGGAGGAGGTCAAGGATCGCCTGCCGGAACAGGCGCCCAATCTGTCAGGCGGTCAGCAGCAGCGTTTGTGCATTGCCCGCGCCCTGGCGACCGACCCGGAACTGCTGTTATTTGATGAGCCGACCTCGGCGCTCGACCCGATTGCCACCGGCGCCATTGAAGAACTGATTCATGAGTTGAAAAAGCGTGTAACGATTTTGATCGTTACCCACAACATGCAACAGGCGGCACGCGTCTCTGATTACACAGCGTACATGTATCTCGGTGAAATGCTCGAGTTTGGCAAAACTGACGAGATTTTCATCAAGCCGCAAGACAAGCGCACTGAAGATTACATCACCGGCCGCATGGGCTGATCGCACAGCAAAAAAGAAGGATAAGACATGAACGATAGCCAGCACCTTTCCAGCCAGTTTGATGACGACCTGAGCCGCCTGCGCACCCACGTGCTGCAGATGGGTGGTCTGGTCGAAACGCAGGTTTCCGCCGCCATTGAAGCCTATGAAACTGGTGAAATTGCCAGCGTCAAGACCATCGTCGAGACCGACCGCAAGGTCAATGAACTCGAAAAGGCGATTGACGATGACTGCGCCCACATCATTGCCAAACGTCAGCCGACGGCTTCCGATTTGCGTCTGATCCTTGGCATCAGCAAGATCGTGACTGATCTTGAGCGCGCCGGCGACGAGGCCAAGAAGATCGCCAAGAGTGTGCGCCGAATTTATGAAAACGGCCATCTGCCGTCACAGTACGGTGTCGGTATCCGCCATCTGGCTGACGCGGCACTCGTCATGGTGCGCCAGTCGCTTGATGCCTTTGCGCGCCTCGACGCCGAGTTGGCAAATAGCGTCATTCGGGCTGACTCTGCTGTTGATGCCGAGTTCAAATCGATCTTTCGCCAGCTGATCACGCACATGATGGAAGATCCGCGGACGATCACGACGTCGATCGAGATTGTCACCATCGCCCGCGCCATCGAGCGGATCGGTGACCACGCCAAGAATATTTCGGAGCAAGTGGTGTTTATCGTTGAAGGTCGCGATGTTCGTCACACCAAGGAGAAGGTTCAGTGACACCAACCATTCTGGTGGTCGAAGACGAGCCGGCGATTCAGGAACTCGTTACGATCAACCTGAAACATGCCGGATTCCTGGTTGTCCGTGCCGGCAGTGCTGAAGAAGCCGAGTCGGCGATTCGCGCTGCCTTGCCTGATCTGGTCGTGCTCGACTGGATGCTGCCAGGGCAGTCAGGTGTCGCCCTGGCCAAGAAAATTCGCGCCGACGAGCGTAGCCGCGAGTTGCCGATCATCATGCTGACAGCCCGTGTTCACGAAGAAGACAAGGTGCAGGGACTGGAAGCCGGTGCCGACGACTACATCACCAAGCCTTTCTCGCCGAAAGAGTTGGTGGCGCGTGTGCGCGCCGTGCTCCGCCGTCGCGCCCCGCATCTGGCTGGTGAAGCGGTTGAGGTCGGCGATCTGGCCCTCAATCCGGCGACCCACAGGGTGCTGGCTGGTGGTCAGCCGATTGAACTGGGACCGACCGAATTCCGTCTGCTCTTTTTCTTCATGACGCATGCCGAGCGCGTTTATACCCGCGCCCAATTGCTTGATGAAGTCTGGGGCGACCATGTCTTTATCGAGGAGCGTACGGTCGATGTTCACATCCGCCGCTTGCGCGCCGCACTGGAGTCTTCCGGACATCATGAGCGGGTTGAAACCGTCCGTGGTACTGGCTATCGCTTCCGGGGAGCCTGAGTCGGGTGTCGTCGCAACTGGTTAGGGGCATTTTTCTTGCCTTGATAAGCGCGGTCATTGCCTTCCCGGTCGGGCATTTTTTCGTGGAATGGGCGGGCTGGACGATATTTTGCTGCGGCCTCGGCCTGCAAATGCTTTTTCATTTCCGCAACTTTGCCCGCCTTGACCAGTGGTCAAAGGCGCCGGTAGTTGATAGCTCGCTGGAAGGCGAGGGTGCCTGGGACGGAATTTTCGGCCGCCTCTATCGGCATGAGAAAGATCTGCGGGCGCAGATCGCCTCCCGTGACGATCAGATCGCCCGTTTGTTTGCTGCCATCCAGGCCTTGACTGACGGCGTCGTGACGCTCGATCTGCATAATCAGATCGTCTATTGCAACAGCACTGCCGAAACGCAGTTGGGTCTGGTGTTACGCACTGATCGCGGCCAGCCTATCGTCAATCTGGTTCGCCAGCCGGAATTCGTTGCCTATCTGGATACGGGCGATTTTACGCGGCCGCTGACGCTGCGTTCGGAACGTGGCGAAGATCGTGTGCTTTCGATCTACGTCCTTCCCTATGCCGGTACTCGGCGGCTTTTACAGATCAAGGACGTGACCCAAAGTGACCGCCTTGACAGCATGCGACGCGATTTTGTCGCCAACGTTTCGCACGAATTGCGCACACCGCTGACGGTACTCTCGGGCTTCCTCGAAACCTTGCAGGAATACGATGTGGAGCGCGAAGAGCGGACGCGTTATCTATCCATGATGGCCGAGCAATCCAGCCGCATGGAATCCATTGTGCAGGATCTGCTGACCCTGTCTTCGATTGAATCGGCGCCGCCACCGGAAAACGATCCGGTCGATATGGTCAACCTGCTCGACAAGCTGCGTCGTGATGCCGAAGGACTCTCGGCCGGTCGCCACACCATCGTGGTAGAAACCGATGGTCAGGGTGACCTGAGTGGTTCTGAGCCGGAGCTGGTAAGCGCCTTCGGCAACCTCGTGGCCAATGCCGTGCGCTACACACCAACCGGCGGAACGGTACGGATCAGCTGGAAGGCTTCAGCCAAAGGCGCAGAATTTGCCGTGCAGGATACCGGCATCGGTATCGACGCCAAGCACATCCCGCGACTGACCGAACGCTTCTACCGGGTCGATCGCGGTCGCTCGCGTGACGCTGGCGGTACCGGACTCGGCCTCGCCATTGTCAAGCATTCGCTGAATCGCCATCAGGCCCAGCTTGAAATCAAGAGCACGCTCGGCGTGGGCAGCCGGTTTGCGGTGCACTTCCCGGCCAACCGCGTGTTGGGGATCTGAAACCCGGCTGGTTTTTGCCGCTGGGGGCAGTTGACCGCAGCGTTCCCGTTATTTGACTGACCAACAGCTTAGCTGGCCAGTCAAACGGGTTAAGCGCCTATTGGCCTGCCACCGGCTTGACCTTGCTAGCCGCCAGTTTCGCCCTTTCCCTTGCCTGATCAGTGGTGTCGCCGTTCGCCACGGCCACCCCCATCCGCCGTTTCTTGAACGACTCAGGTTTGCCGAACAGTCGCAGGTCGCTGCGGGGCACGGCAAGGGCTTCGGCGATGCCTTCGAAGGCAATCCCCTTTTCTTCCATGCCACCGTAGATAACTGCCGAAGCACCCGGTTCGCGCAGGCTGGTGTCGACCGGCAGGCCAAGGATGGCGCGGGCATGCAGTTCGAATTCGGAGAAGCGCTGCGAGCAGAGCGTGACCAGTCCGGTATCGTGCGGGCGGGGGCTGACTTCGGAGAAGCAGACCATGTCGCCCTTGATGAAGAGTTCGACGCCAAACAGGCCGCGTCCGCCGAGATTGCCGGTGACCGTGGCGGCGATGCGCTGGGCTTTCTCCAGCGCGACCGGTGTCATCGGCTGCGGTTGCCAGGACTCGACATAGTCGCCAGCCACCTGAACGTGGCCGATCGGTTCGCAGAAGTAGGTCTGGACCTCGCCATTGGTGTCGCAGGCGCGCACGGTGAGCAGCGTGATTTCGTAGTCGAAATCGACAAAGCCCTCGACGATGACCCTGCCCTGATTGACTCGCCCACCGCTGGCCGCGTTTTCCCAGGCGGTCTGTACATCCTGCGGGCCGTGCAGCAGCGACTGGCCCTTGCCGGAAGAGGACATCACCGGTTTGACGATGCACGGGTAGCCGATGCCGCCATCAATTGCCGCCTGCAGTTCGGCCAGCGAGTCGGCAAAGCGGTAAGGTGAAGTCGGCAGGCCCAGTTCTTCAGCCGCCAGCCGGCGAATGCCTTCACGGTTCATCGTCAGTTTGGCGGCACGGGCGGTCGGGATGACCTCGGCCAGCCCTTCGCCTTCGATCGTCAGCAGCATGTCGGTGGCGATGGCTTCGATTTCCGGCACGATCAGGTGCGGCTTTTCCAGTTCGACCAGCCGATGCAGCGCGGCGCCGTCGGTCATCGAAATGACGTGGGCGCGATGGGCCACCTGATGGCCCGGGGCATTCTCGTAGCGGTCGACGGCGATGACTTCGACGCCCAGGCGTTGCAGGGCGATGATGACTTCCTTGCCGAGTTCGCCCGAGCCGAGCAGCATGACGCGCAGGGCGCCAGGGGAAAGTGGGGTGCCGATTTTCATGGGGGCTCCTGAGGGGTTCCGGTAAGGCCTTGCAATCTATGAGCTGTGCCGAGGAGAGTCAAGCGGCGCCTGTAACTTGGGTAGGCAGTGGGAAGCTATCCCGCTACAATGAAATACCCTTATGACTAAAGAGGTAATCCAGTGATGTTCAGGAAAACCCTCGGATATTTCTGGCTGCTTCTGACGCCGCTGTTCGTCCAGCCCGTCATTGCCCAGGAGCCGCCGCCGTTACGTCTCGCTGTGCATCCCTATGCCAGTACGCTGGCGCTGATCAATACCCATCGCCCTTTGCAACAATACCTGTCGGCCAAGCTCGGTCAGAAGGTCGAGTTTTACACGGCGCCCAATTTCGAATCATTTGTCGATGCGCTGATGGCCGGTAGCTACGACATTGCGATCAGTCCGCCGCATTTTGCCGTGATGGCGATGGAAAAATACTACGTGCCACTGGTTCATTATCAGACCCTGCTGGAGCCCCTGTTGCTGGTGCGTAACGAAAGCTTGTTACGCAAGCCCGAGGACTTTCGCGGCAAGCGGATTGCGATGGCCGACAAGACGGCTTTCATCCGCCTGGTGACAGTGAAATGGCTGGCCGATCATGGATTGCGGGCCGGCCAGGATTACCAGATCGTCGAACGACCCAGCCACGGCGCGTCGATTGCGGCGGCTGCAGCGGGCGAGGCAGATGCCGGTCTGGCCACTGCCACGGCGCTGAAGCAGTTACCGCCCGATTTGCAGCAGCAGGTGCGAGCAATCAATACCGGCCAGCGCTTTCCACATTTGTTCACGATGGCGCATCGTCGCCTGGGTGATCCGTTGATTGCACGCCTTAAAAGTGCCCTTCTGGCCTTTCCTGAAACCGAAGAAGGCCGGCTATTCATGGAAAAAAGTGCCTTCCTGGGGTACGAGCCGATTTCTGATGACGAGATTCGAAGTCTGAAGCCATATGTCGAAATGTATCGACAGATGGAACGCAGCCGCTGAGCCGGCGATGGCTGTATCCTTCAAACGTTCCCTGCGCGTCCGCCTGCTATTCGTCAGCCTGCTGATCGAGGCGGTCATGCTGTCGGTGCTGGTCGGCAATAGTGCCCGCCTGATCAGCCAGCATCTGACGCACCAGGCCGAGGTGCGGATCGAAGCCATCGAACTGGCCTACAAGACGGCGCTGGCCGTACCGCTGGCCTCCCGCGACTACCCGACGCTGCGCGATATCCTCGAGGGCTGGAAGGGGGCTGAAGATATCCGCTATCTGGCGGTTACCGACAATCAGGGGCAGATTCTTGCCGCGGTGGGTTGGGATGCGCTCAAGCCCTTGCCGGAACCATCGGCCTTCAGTGCTGCTAGCGAAGTTATTCACGTCGCTTTTCCCGTCGAGTATCAGGGCGTGTCCTATGGCCGCGCCCACTACGGGCTTTCGTCGGCCTTTCTTCGTGATGCGCGGGCGTCGCTTTTCCAGCAGAGCGTGACCATTGCGCTGATCGAACTGACCCTGACCTTTCTCTTGCTGCTGGCAACCGGCTACTGGCTGACGCGTGATTTCGCGACCCTGGCCGATGCCAGCGAACGGATCCGGCGCGGTGACTTTTCAGTGCGCATTCAGTTGCACGGGAATGATGAAGTTGCTGCCGTCGGTCACAGCTTCAATGCCATGGCGTCGGCCGTTCAGGAACGCATAGGCGAACTTGCCGACAGTGAGCAGCGTTTCCGCGCCATTGCCGATTACACCTATGCCTGGGAGAACTGGTTTGGTCCCGATGGCAAGCTGCGCTGGGTCAATCCGGCAGTCGAGCGGATGACGGGATATCTGGTCCGCGATTGCATGGCGATGGACGATTTTCCGTTGCAACTGGTCCATTCCTCTGATCGGGAAATTGTCCGTCGGCATCAGGTTCAGGCACTGGCCGGGCGAACCGGCCAAGATCTGGAGTTTCGCGTGGTGGCGCGCGATGGCCGGACGCTGTGGGTGGCGATGGCCTGGCAGCCGATCTTCGATAAATCGGGCGAGAGTCTTGGCTACCGGGCCAGTATTCGTGACATTTCCCTGCAACACAGCACCAACGAGGAGCTGGTCTTCGCTGCCGCCCACGATGCGCTGACCGGACTGCACAATCGCCGTGCCTTTGAAGATGAGCTTCGCAATGAGCTGGAAGCACTGCGTCATGGCGGCGGACCGCTGATCATTTTTTACATCGACCTTGACCAGTTCAAGCTGATCAACGATACCTGCGGCCACCAGGCCGGTGATGCCTACCTGCAGCATCTTTCGCGGGTCATGGAGGTGCGTTTCTCCTTCGGCTTCCTCGCCCGGTTGGGGGGGGACGAGTTCGGCATGATCCTTTCCGGTGTCGATCTGGATGAGGCGGAGCGTCGCGCCCAGCACATCATCGACGACATCAGGACCATTCCCTTTGTCTGGGAAGGCCGTTCCTTCCGCATTGGCGCCAGTATTGGGATTGCCGTCGCCTCGCCGGAAATCGCCAGCGAAGGCGAGTTGCTGATTGCTGCCGACACGGCGTGTTATGCCGCTAAGGAGCGCGGGCGCAACCGGGCTCAGGTCTTTATCCCCGACGACCTGTATTTCCGTGAGCGCAAGGCGGATTTCCTCTCGCTGACGCAGATTTCCGATGCCCTGACCCGTAACCGCCTGCTGCTTTACGGCCAGCGCATCGTGCCCCTGCATGAAGGTATCGAGCCCTATGCCGAAGTGCTGATCCGCATGCTCGCCGAGGATGGCAGCATCATCCCACCGGGGCGTTTCATCCCGGCGGCCGAGCGCTACGGCATGATGCCGCTGATTGATCGCTGGGTGATCGACGCCACCTGTGCCTGCATCGCCGGCTGGCAGGAGGCTGGCCTGCCTTTGCCCCGCCTCCATATCAACCTTTCCGGCCTGACGCTGGCTGATGCCGGCCTGGAGGACTACATCCGTTTCGTCTTCCGCGAACACAATATCGATCCCCAATGGGTAGGCTTTGAAATCACCGAGAGTTGTGCCATTGCCCAGCTTGACATGGCGCTGGCCTTCATCGACTTCTGCCGCGAAATCGGTTGCGAGTTGGCGCTCGATGATTTCGGCAGTGGCTTGTCAAGTTTCGGTTACCTGAAACGCTTCAAGGTCCATGCGCTGAAAATTGATGGCATGTTCGTCAAGAATGCCGATAACGATGCCGACGACCGGGCGGTGATCGAGGCCATTGTCCGACTGGCACAGCACAAAAAGCTGCACACGGTGGCCGAATTCGTTGCCAGCCAGGCCGTGCTCGATACCGTGCGAGCACTTGGCGCGGATTACGGCCAGGGCTTCCATCTGCATCAGCCGGAGCCACTGGACAATCTGGTGAGGCAGCACGTCGCGGCTTAATTCCGGCGCTCGCGCCTTGTAACCGTTTGGTCATACAGTCGTCACGAACGTTTCATTGGCGGCCGCTATCGTGCCGGCATGCCCAAGGTCAGATCAGTCTTCCTCTCAGACATTCACCTCGGCACGCGGGCGTGCCAGGCGGATAGCCTCCTCGATTTTCTCCGTGAATATCCGGCCGAACAGACTTATCTGATCGGCGATATCATCGACTTCTGGTCGATGAGCCGGAGCATTCACTGGTCGCAGGCCCAGAATACCGTGGTCCAAAAGCTGTTGCGCCGGGCGCGCCACGGCGACCGCGTCGTCTTCATCCCTGGCAACCACGACGAAGCACTGCGCGACTACTGCGGCATCATCTTTGGTGATATCGAGGTGGCCGACGAGCTGGTGCACGAAACCGCCGACGGTCGGCGCTTCCTGCTGATTCATGGCGATGTCTTCGATCAGGTAACCCGGCATCACCGCTGGGTGGCGGTACTTGGCGACAAGGCCTACGACCTGCTGGTTCGCCTGAATGCCATGCTCTCCTGGGGGCGGCGCAAGCTCGGCATTTCGGGCTACTGGTCGCTGGCCGGCTACGCCAAACGCAAGGTCAAGACAGCGCTCAATTTCATTTTCGATTTCGAGGATTCGGCCATCCACCATGCCCGCGAGCGGGGGCTGGATGGCGTGATCTGCGGCCACATCCACTGGGCGACGATCCGCGAGATCGATGGCCTGACCTACGTCAATTGCGGCGACTGGGTCGATTCCTGCTCGGCGATTGTTGAGCATTTCGACGGTCGTCTCGAACTGGTTGCCTGGGGCATGCGCCAGCTGGTGCCCGCGCTGTCTTCACCGAACGTCCAACATGCAGAGGTTTGAATGCGCATCCTGATGGTGTCCGATGTCTATTTTCCCCGGGTCAATGGGGTTTCGACCTCGATTGAAACCTTCCGCCGTACCCTGGATAGTCACGGCATCGAGGTCAAGCTGGTGGTGCCGCGCTACGGCGATGAAGGTGATGAACCGGGGATCGTTCGCGTTGCCGGCCGGCCAATACCGGGTGACCGCGAGGACCGCTTGGTCGGCTGGGGCGCCATGCATCGTGCTGTGCGTGAAGCCGCGCAGGATTGCGACCTAATCCACGTCCAGACCCCGTTCGTTGCCCACTACGCCGGCGTCAAGGCGGCGCGTCAGCTGGATTTGCCGGTGGTGGCGACTTACCACACGCTGTTCGAAGAATATCTCCAGCACTACGCGCCATTTATTCCGGCCGGCTGGCTCAAAGGCCAGGCTCGGGCCTTCTCGCGTCGCCAGTGCAATGCCCTTGATGCCGTGATCGTGCCATCGACGGCAATGCAGCAACGCCTAGATTCGTATGGCGTGACCGTGCCGCTGCACGTGCTGCCGACCGGCATTCCGATGGCCCAGTTCGCCGGTGGCAACGGCCCGGCTTTTCGCTATCGCCACGGGATTCTGTCGAATCGACCGGTTGCGCTGTTTGTTGGCCGGGTGGCGCATGAGAAGAACATCGGCTTCCTGCTCGAAGCAATCTCCCATGCCCGCGAGACCCGCCCGGATCTGCTGTTCGTGGTGGCCGGCGAGGGCCCGGCAATGGCAGACCTGAAAGCGCAGGTCAAGACGCTCGGTCTGCGTGATTCCGTGCAATTCATCGGTTATCTCGACCGACGCAGCGAATTGCCCGATTGCTATGCAGCGGCCAATGTTTTCATTTTTGCCTCGCGCACCGAAACCCAGGGCCTCGTATTGCTCGAAGCGATGGCTGCCGGGCTGCCGGTGATTGCGCTGTCCGAAATGGGGACAACCGACATCCTGTCGCCCGCTCGTGGTGCAATTTCGCCGCCGGCCGAGCCGAAAGTATTCGGCGAGGCGCTGGCTGATTTTCTCAATCGCCCATCGGCCTGGCGGCATCTGCGCGAGGAGGCGCCGCTCTATGCCGGCGAATGGTCGGATGTGGCGATGGCTTCCCGTCTGGCCCAGCTGTATCGTGAGCTGGCGGGCTTGAAAATTGCTTCGGAAGGGCCGTTGACCGCAGCAGCCTGATTGAATCGACCATGACCGAACAACAACTTGAACATACCTGTAGTCATTGCCACTACTTCAAGGGGCAGGACGCCTCCGTCGGCACTTGTCATCGCTATCCGCCGGTCTTTGCCGGCGAGAGCTCGCCGCGTGAGATCCACCATTGGCGTTTTCCTTCGGTCAGCCCGTTCGCCTGGTGCGGCGAATTTCTGCCGGCGCGATCGGGTCAGATATCTTCGATCGGCGTCACCATCTGATTGACGGCGCGCAGGCGTTCGGCCATGACGCGCATGACCTGGGTCGCAAAGAAGGGTGTCTGCTGAACCAGGAACTGGAAGCGCTTTTCGTCGACCGCGACGAATTCGCAGTCGGTGCTGGCAACGACGCTGGCGGAGCGCGGGCCCGGCGAGACAATGCCCATTTCGCCGACGATATTGCCGTGTTGCAGGGTTTCGACCACCCGGTTATTGACAATGACTTCAGCTTTGCCACTGGCAAGGACGAACATCAGATGTCCATCTTCCCCCTCGGCAAAAAGCGTTTGCCCGGCTGGAACTTTGATGATGGTCGGGTTATGGGCGAAGAGTTCGAAGAAAACCATGCGCTAGATTCCTAATGAGGCGAATGCATTACTTTTAGCATAGGTCATACAGCGCCAATATTTCAGTGGGCTTACAAATAGGTGACGGTTGATCTAGAACAAACGTGCCGAAATAAGGCGCAGCCCGATTGAAAACCAGCGCTGGTCAGCAATATGGCCAATCTGGCTGCCGTAGGTGGTGTCGATCTGAACGTGATTTGGAAGGATCCAGTAGCGCAGGCCGGTCTGGAAATAGGCGCTGCCCTTGTTCTGGCCATAACTTTCGGCAATGACGTAGAGCCGGGAAGTGGTCTGCAGCTCGCCTCCGACACCCCAGGTCAGCCGGTCTTTCCGGGTGTCACGTTCGTGCAGGTTGCCGAAGTTGGTGTGAATGACCAGTCGATCGTCGGCCAGCGAAAAGCTGACCGGAATGTAGAGGTAGGGCGATCCTGATTGCCCTTTGCCGGGCTGGGTGGCGTAGCCGGCGGCCAGACCGATGCCGTAGCCGTTGGTTTCGAGCGGCTTGAATAGTGTTTTGGCCTGCACGACGAGGGCGCCGCTCTCCTGAATGCCGCTGTTAAAAGCCAGTGCGCCACCCAGGGTCAGTTCAAAGTTGCCGCCGGGGTTGCAGGCGGGCAAGGCCCAGTACTCGCGCTGCTCACCATGCAGGTGCCCCCAGGACTCGACTTGACAGGCACCGGCATCGGTCAGCCGGGCATCGTCGGTGGTCATCGGGCGCGCCGCGTGAACGGGGCTGGTCAGCAAAATCGACAGGGCGAAAAGGAGGGCGCGATGGTGAAATTGCATGGGCGCGCAATTCTAATAGCCAATTCTGACATTTGTGTGACGGTGGCTGTCATCAAAGCTTAGCGCCAACTGATTACCGTGAGTGCTTTCATGGAGATCGCATGCAGGAAACTTCGCCACCGGAGCTGGGTCTTGACCCAGCCAATGAATCCCCCTTCAAGGGCAAGACCGGCTTGCGCCGGGTCTGGAATGCCCTCAGCTACTCGATGGCCGGCCTCAAGGCCGCCTACCTGTGCGAAGACGCCTTCCGCCAGGAAGTCATTCTCGCCGCGCTGCTCATCCCCATCGCCCTCCTGCTGCCCGTGCCATGGATGGGCCGTGGGCTGATGATCGCCAGCGTGCTGCTCGTCCTCATCGTCGAGTTGCTCAATTCGGCCATCGAAGCCGTGGTCGACCGCGTCAGCCTGGAAAACCATCGTCTCGCCAAGCGCGCCAAGGACATCGGCAGTGCTGCGGTACTCGTCTCGCTGATCCTCGTCATGGCGGTCTGGGCCTGCGTGCTCATGGAGATCGCCTGATGTCATTGGCTATCGCCTTCGTCACCGAAACCTTTCCGCCTGAAGTCAATGGCGTGGCGATGACCGTCGGCCGGCTGGTCGGCGGCCTGCGCGAGCGCGGTCATCGGGTCAGCGTTATCCGGCCGCGCCAGGGCAAGGGTGATGCTGGTGGCGAGCATGAAATGGCCTTGCCTGGCTTCCCGCTGCCCGGCTATCCCGGCCTGCGCTTCGGCCTGCCGGCCGGCCGCCGATTGACACGCCAATGGCGCCAGCACCGGCCCGATCTGGTCCATGTCGTGACCGAAGGGCCGCTCGGTTGGTCAGCCGTCAGCGTTGCTCGCAAGATGGGCATCCCGGTCACCTCCGGATTTCACACCAACTTCGATCGCTACAGCGTGCATTACGGCATGGGCTGGATGCGCCCGGCCGTCGCCGCCTACCTGCGCACCCTGCACCGGCGGACGCTGGCGACCATGGTGCCGACAGCGGCGCTGGCCGCCGATCTGGCTGGCGAAGGGCTGACCGGCGTGCGGGTGGTTGGCCGTGGCGTCGATACCGAACTCTATGATCCCGCCCGCCGCAGCGCTGCCCTGCGCCAGACTTGGGGCGTCGAAGGCGGAGGCCCAGCCTGTCTTTACGTCGGCCGGGTGGCGGCCGAGAAGAATCTGGCCTTGGTCAAAAAGACTTTCGCCGCCATTCAGGTCTGGCACCCCAAGGCCAAAATGGTCTGGGTTGGCGACGGCCCGTCGGCCAAACAACTGGCCGCCGATCACCCCGATCACCACTTTGCTGGCGTGCGCCTCGGCGAAGATCTGGCCGCCCACTACGCCAGCGCCGATTTATTCCTTTTTCCCAGCCTGACTGAAACCTACGGCAACGTCGTCGCCGAAGCCATGGCCAGCGGCCTGCCGGTCATCGCCTACCGCAGCGCCGCGGCGGCCGAGCTGATCGCCCAGCAGCAAAACGGCATGGTCGCCTCGCCCGGCGACGAGCGCGGCTATGTCGATGGTGCGCTGTGGATGCTGGAAGAGTCGGCGCGCCTCGGTGAAATGGCCGAAGCCGCCCGCCAGACAATGTTGCCGCGCAGTTGGGCTGGCGTCGTCGAAACCTTCGAAAACGTCGCGCGCGAGGCGATGGCGACTCGGGCCTGACGCACAGGCAACACCCTTCCGGTCAAAGAGTTTTTGCCGAAGCGCTCGCTATGCTAAGCAATCGCCTGGCGACACGTAACTCTATTGCGCCCGTTGCGTTTTGATTCGTAAAGCGCTTCATCGGCTGTCAGTATCAGATGTTCCGCATCCACCAGTTTTACCGTATCGAAAACCTGAGCGACGCCAGCACTAACTGTGACTGAGTACGACGTGTCATGGCAATTGATTGGTTTCATGTCGATAGCGCTGCGAAGTCGTTCAGCGATATCGTGCGCGTGATCGCAGTCTGCTTCATCAAGCAAAACAAGGAACTCTTCACCACCCAATCGGCCAACGTAGTTGTATTCGCGGACAGTGCCGGTCATTCTGGAAGCAACCTCCCGGAGCACCTCGTCTCCAGCGATATGGCCACCCGAATCATTGATTCTCTTGAAAAAATCAATGTCGACCATGATCACGGCCAGCCGGCGGTTTTCCCGTTTTGCTTTGGCAACGGCGGCGTCGACCAATTCAAGAATGCCTCTGCGGTTGTAGATGCCCGTAAGCTGATCGCGGGTCGCCAACTCTTGTAGTTCCTGGTGCGAAATCGCCAGCCGCTGATTAATGTCGACAATTTCCTGATATAGCCGACTCTTTTCGATCAGGGTCGATAATTGAATGGCAATTCGCCGAAAGATCCCCTGATGAACGTCCTTGTAGGTGTTGGGTTCAATGCTGGAGAAGAAGATAAATCCGACGGGCTTTCCTTGACTGATCAGGGGGCAAGTCAGACTGGAGCGAATGCCTTCGGCAACTATCAGGCGCGTTGAATGGGAATCCGGGTTCTGTGCAAGATACTCGGTCAGATCATTCAATATTCGCGGTTGCCCGGTATGCACGATGTTGTTCAGACTGCTCCCGGCAAGTTTGGCTGTAAACCCGTTCGGCAGATGGATCTCCGGGTAATCCGCACCTGACCAATAGGTTGAAACAGATAACTGGTCTTCGTTAATCAAGGCGCAGCCGAGCCGGTTATAAGGAATAACAGCCCGGAAGGCGTCAAAAATTCTTTTCAGGACATCATCAAGCAATAAGCCGCCAATGACCGAGTCGGTGACTTCCTGTAGTTTTCGGGCATGATCAAAATGCCACTCAAGGTGCTCCGCAAGTCTTTGCAATTCCTCGCCAAGGATACCCACGGCATCTTTGGTCTCGCTGGGAAAATCAATCGCGAAGTCACCGTCGCGCATGCTGCGCACGGCGCGTTGATAGGTAACTATTCGTTCTTCATCGCAGGCCAAAATGTCGAGCTCCGTTTGATGTGACCTAATCAAGAAAAAGCTGGAACTCAATTTGTTCCGCTATTCGGGCTTTCAGCGTGAAACCGTATTGCACCATTCGAATCGCTCGTTGCCTTCGCTTGATTCTCGCATATTCAGTCGATATGACTTAGCCATTTTATTTTGATTGGATCAGTTCGATCTTGTAGCTATCGGGATCTTCGACGAAAGCGATGATCGTCGAGCCGTGCTTCATCGGTCCGGCTTCGCGCACCACCTTGCCGCCACGTTTCTTGATTTCGGCGCAGGCAGCGGCGGCATCGGGCACGGCCAGCGCAACGTGGCCGTAGCCGGTGCCCAGTTCATAGCCGGGCGTGTCCCAGTTGTGGGTCAGTTCGAGCACGGCTTCCTTGTCTTCCGGGCCATAGCCGACGAAAGCCAGCGTGAAGCGGCCTTCCGGATAGTCGGTGCGGCGGATCAGTTGCATGCCGAGGATTTCAGTGTAGAAAGCGATTGATTTGTCGAGATCACCGACGCGGATCATGGTGTGCAGAATGCGCATGCTGTTTTCCTATGTTTCAGAGTTGGGGAATCTGCCGGGCGAGGTGCCGCAGTTCCAGTCGGCGGGCCCGCCAGTCCGGGCAGAGTCGCTCAACCACAGACCAGAAACGCGGGCTGTGGTTCATTTCCTTGAGGTGGGCCAGTTCGTGGGCGACGACATAATCGACGATGGCCATGGGCATGAAAATCAGCCGCCAGTTCAGCGAAATGCCGCCATGGTGGCTGCAACTGCCCCAGCGCGTGCGGGCCGATGACAGGCGGAGCGGCGGCACGCTAACGCCGAGAAGCGGCGCGTAGACTGCCAGCCGTTCGGCAAAGACGCTGCGCGCCTTCTCGCGCAAGGCCTTTTCCAGCAACTGGCCGGCATTGACGCTGGCTGATGGCCAGAGGTGCAGCCTCTGACAGGCGAATTGCCAGCGGGCCCGGCCGATTGGGGTGACGGTGACGGTCAACGGCTCACCGAGGATCGAAATGACGCAGCCGTCAGTGATCCCGAACTTTTCCGGGGGCGGTCGCTCGCGCCAGTTGGCCAGTTTGTCGAGCACCCACTGGCCGTGCTCGCGGATCAATTTTTCGATGTCGCCGAGCCGGGCGCGCAGGGGGGCGGCGATGCGCAGGCCGCGATGGTCAACCGTCAGGCCGATGGTGCGCCGGCGACTACGCCTTAATTGAAAGCTGACATCTTCGCCAGCAAGGGCGATCCGATGGCCGGACTCAGGTGGCGTTGTGGTGGGCATCCGAATAGCGATGCGGCGAGATGCGGTGCATCTCGGCCTCGATCCATTCCTCGGCGCGCCGGTTGACTTCAACTTCGGTCATGCCGGCGGGGTCAAAGGCAGGGCCGATGCTGACCGTAATGGTGCCAGGCTTTTTCAGGAAGGCCTGGCGTGGCCAGAGCTCGCCGGCGTCATGGGCGATTGGCACGACCTTGCAGCCGACATGGGTGGCCAAGTAGGCACCGCCAGCCTTGTAGCGTTTCTTCTGACCGACCGGCACGCGTGTGCCTTCGGGGAAAACGATGATGTAAAAGCCCTGTTCCAGCCGCTCGCGGCCCTGGGTGACCACCTGATCCAGCGCATCCTTGCCGGCGCTGCGGTCAATCGAGATCATCTTCATGGCGGCGAGCCCCCAGCCGAGCATGGGGACGCGCAGCAATTCCCTTTTCAGCACGAAGACACAGAAGGCGCCACGCGGTACGTAATCCTGCAGGGTCATGGTTTCCCAGGCCGACTGGTGCTTGGCCAGAATGACGCAAGGCTCTTTCGGCATGTTTTCGAGGCCGATCACCTTGGGGCGGATGCCGAGCAGGTTCTCGATGCCCCATTGCATGCCCAGTCGCCACATCCGGCCGGCGCGATAGCCCCAGAGGCCGCGCAGGCCGAGGGCAGCAACCATCACCAACGGAATGGTCAGGACTGACCAGATGATTGCGTAGGCCATGAACAGCGTGGAACGGATGGCGATCATGGCTTGACCTTCGCGAGCAAGGCATCAACGGCCCGCGCAAGATCGGCAAATTCCCGGGTGCCTTCCGGCAGATTGCCTTCGGCCTGGGTTTTCATACCCTTGCCGGTCAGCACCAGTATCGGCTTGCAGCCGAAGGCGGCACCGGCCTGCAGGTCGCGCAGCGAGTCGCCGATGGCCGGAACGCCGTTCAGGTCAATGTTCAGTGTTTGCGAAATGCGTTTGAACATGCCGGGCTTCGGCTTGCGGCATTCGCAGGCAGAATCGGCAGTGTGCGGGCAGTAGAAAATGGCATCGATCCGGGCGCCGACCGAGAACAGTGCCTTGTGCATCTTCTCGTGAATCTGGTTCAGCATATCCATGTCGAACAGACCGCGCCCGACGCCGGACTGGTTGGTCGCCACGACCACCCGGTAGCCCGCCTGGTTGAGCCGGGCGATGGCCTCCAGGCTGCCGGGAATCGGCTTCCATTCTGCCGGGCTCTTGATGAACTGGGCGGAATCGAAGTTGATGACGCCGTCGCGGTCGAGGATGACGAGTTTCATGCCGAGAGCTTCGAGATGTCGGCGACCTGGTTCATCGCTGCGTGCAGCTTGGCGAGCAGGCCAAGACGGTTGGCACGCAGGGCCGGGTCTTCAGCATTGACCATGACGTCGTTGAAGAAGGTATCGACCGGGGCGCGCAGCGCGGCCAATGCCTGCAAGGATTCGGTGTAGTCGCCGGTGAGGAAGGCGGCATCGGCCTGTGGCACGACATCGACCAGCGCGGCGTGCAGTGCGACTTCGGCGGCTTCCTTGAGCAGGGCGGTATCGACCCAGGCATCGACGCTGTCTTCGACCTTCTTCAGGATATTGCTGACGCGCTTGTTGGCAGCCGCCAGGGCGGCAGCTTCCGGCAGCGCGGCAAAGGTGCGCACGGCTGCCAAGCGCTTGGGAATGTCGCCCAGGCGCTGCGGCCGCTGCGAAACCACGGCATCAACTTCCTGCGCCGTGTAGCCCTGCTCGCGCAGGCTACCGGCGAGGCGGTCGTAGATGAAGTCGGCGAGCGCAGATTCTGCCGGTTTGAAGCCGTCCACCGCAGCAAACGGCGCGGTGGCAGCTTGCAGCAGTGTATCGAGTGGCAGGTCGAGATTGTTTTCGGCCAGCATGCGGATGACGCCCAGCGCATGGCGACGCAGCGCGAACGGGTCGCGGTCGCCGGTCGGAATCTGGCCGATGCCGAACATGCCGACCAGCGTTTCCAGCTTGTCGGCCAGCGCGACGACCGTGCCGACTTCGTTGCGGGGCAGCGAGTCACCGGCAAAGCGTGGCTTGTAGTGATCTTCGATGGCGTCGGCGATATCGGGCGTCAAACCATCGTGCAGCGCGTAGTAGCGACCCATGATGCCCTGTAGTTCGGGGAATTCACCGACCATGTCGGTCAGCAGGTCGGTCTTGGCGAGCAGGGCAGCGCGGTTGGCGCGCAGCCCGAGCTGTTCCCCGCCGAGGCGTTCGCCGATGGCGTTGGCGATCGAGCCAACGCGCTGAACGCGCTCGCCTTGCGTGCCCAGCTTGTTGTGATAGACCACCTTGGCCAGGCCGAGAACGCGCGATTCCAGCGAACGCTTGCGGTCCTGGTCAAAGAAGAACTTGGCGTCAGCCAGGCGGGGGCGTACGACACGCTCGTTGCCACCGATCACGGCGCTTGGGTCAGCCGGGCTGATGTTGCTGACGAGGAGGAACTTGTTGGTCAGCTTGCCGGCCGTGTCGAGCAGCGGGAAGTACTTCTGGTTGGCCTTCATGGTCAGAATCAGGCATTCCTGCGGCACTGCCAGATATTCTTCCTCGAACTGGCCGATCAGCACATTCGGGCGTTCGACCAGCGCGGTGACTTCGTCAAGCAGGGCGTCGTCGTCAATCGGCTTCAAATTGCTGCCGGCCTTGGCGGCCGCCGCTTCGAGCTGGCGGGCGATTTCAGCGCGGCGCTCGGCGAAAGAGGCGATCACGGCGCCGTCGGTCGCCAGCTTGGCAGCGTATTCGTCGGCATGGGCGAAGATGACCGGATCGACCGCCGCTTCAAAGCGGTGACCATGCGTTTCGCGGCCGGAGGTCAGGCCAAGAATGGCCAGCGGTACGATGTCGCTGCCATGCAATGCCACCAGCCCATGGGCCGGGCGAACGAAATTGACACTGCTCCAGCCATCGGCCAGTTGGTAAGTCATTACTTTCGGGATGGGCAGCGCGGCCAGTGCAGCTTCCAGCGCTTTTTGCAGGCCTTCGGCCAGCGTGGCACCCTTGGCCAGGCTGTCGTAGAACAGCACGTCGGCCTTGCCGTCGTTTTCGCGACGCAGGTCGGGAACGACCGAGGCATCAGCGCCGAGGGCGGCCAGTTTTTTCAAAAGGGCAGGTTTCGGCGTGCCGTCGTTTTCGAGGCCGACCGCGACCGGCATCAGCTTCTGGGCAACGGGTTTGTCGGCGGCCACGGCGGCCACATCGGTGACGTGGGCGGCCAGGCGGCGTGGCGAAGCGTAGGCGGTGACTGCTGCGGTGGACGGGGCCAAACCGGCATTTTTCAGTGATTGCGCCAGGCTCTGGGCAAAAACTTCACCCAGTTTCTTCAGCGCCTTGGGGGGCAGTTCTTCGACGAACAGTTCAACGAGCAGATTCTTGGCAGTCATCTTCAAGCGGCTTTCTTTTCAATCTGGGCGAGGACTTCGGCTGCCCATTCCTTCGGCGCCATCGGGAAGCCGAGGCGGGCGCGGGAGTCGAGGTAGGCTTGCGCCACGGCGCGGGCGAGGTTGCGGATGCGGCCGATGTAGGCGGCACGTTCGGTGACCGAGATGGCGCCACGGGCGTCGAGCAGGTTGAAGGTGTGGGCGGCTTTGAGCACTTGCTCGTAAGCCGGCAGAGCCAGCTGGTTGCCCATCAGGTGCACGGCGGTTTCTTCATGCTTGCCGAAGGCTTGGAACAGGAATTCGACGTTGCTGTGCTCGAAGTTGTAGGCCGACTGCTCGACTTCGTTCTGGTGATAGACGTCGCCGTAAGTCAGGCCTTCCGTCCAAGTCAGGTCGAAAACGTTCTCGACGCCTTGCAGGTACATCGCCAGACGTTCGATGCCGTAGGTGATTTCGCCGGTGATCGGCTTGCAGTCGATACCGCCGACCTGCTGGAAATAGGTGAATTGGGTTACCTCCATGCCGTTCATCCAGACTTCCCAGCCCAGGCCCCAGGCGCCGAGCGTCGGGTTTTCCCAGTCGTCTTCGACGAAACGCACGTCATTTTTCTTCAGGTCGAAACCGAGCGCTTCGAGCGAGCCGAGATAAAGCTCGAGGATGTTGTCCGGGGCGGGTTTCAGGACCACCTGGTATTGGTAGTAATGCTGCATCCGGTTCGGGTTCTCGCCGTAGCGGCCATCCTTGGGGCGGCGCGACGGCTGAACGTAGGCGGCTTTCCACGGTTCGGGGCCGATGGCGCGCAGGAAGGTGGCGGTGTGGCTGGTGCCGGCGCCGACTTCCATGTCGTAGGGCTGGAGCAGGGCGCAGCCCTTGTCGCTCCAGTATTGCTGCAGACGCAGGATGATTTCCTGGAAAGATGGTTTTTTGCTGGTCGTCATCGGACGCACTCGGTAAGGCGGAAAGCCTAGGATTTTACTAGCTTTTGCTACGACGCGGCACGGTGCGTCCGGGGTCGCCGGGTGGCGTCGGTCAAGGCCTGAGGGCGAAGGGCTTTGTTCTGGTGAATACCGGAAATGAGGTGGTTGGTATTTGTTGCAATGCAACACCTCTGCCTTGATTGTCCCGGGACGCTTTGACAAATTGCAATTAAATCAATAGAATGCGTTTCATGTTGCGGTGCAGCATCGGTTTCGCGGAGTGCCAAACAAGGCGCTGTGCGGGATTCGGGCCTGTTCTCATCAGGTTCGACCGATGTCGTATCCCCTGTAACCGTTCGCTGTTCGAGATGTCTTCGTGCAGTGACAACAGTGAAGGAGGTCGCATGTTCGCTACGACTTTTCTCCCGCCCGCGATGTTGCGGGTTTCAACGGTAGTTTATGCCCTGCTCCAGAAATTTCTGATGGTTGCAGGTTTCGTTTTTGTCATGGGCCTGATTGGCCTGCAGTCCGGCCACCTGGGTTTGCTTGATGGCCTGAAGTCGCTTATGTCTTCGGCTGAAGCCTCGGTCATTGAGGATGAAGTGGCTGCCGAAGTACCTGCCGAGGAATCGGCAACGTCGTTGAGCCCGCGGATGCGTGGAGCCCTCGACTATGTTTCCCGACGCTATCGCGTTTCCACCGATGCCCTGCAGCCGATTTTCGAAACGGCCCAGATCACGGCTCGCCAATTGCACCTTGATCCCTTGCTGATCATTGCCGTGATTGGTGTCGAATCCGGCTTCAACCCCTTCTCACAGAGTGTTTTTGGGGCGCAGGGCTTGATGCAGGTGGTGCCGCGCTTCCATATGGATAAATTGCCGGAAGAGGCGGAGCAAGCTTCCTTTCTCGATCCGGTCACCAATGTCCAGATCGGTGCCCGCGTACTGAAAGAATCGATCCGCCGCAATGGTGGCGTCGAAGATGGTCTGCAACAGTTCGGTGGTGCGATCAACGATCCGGGGCGGCGCTATTCCACCAAGGTGCTGGCTGAAAAGCAGCGTCTGGAACAGGCCGGACAGCGCCTGCGCAATACCTGATCAGGTTTTATGGTGGCGTTGCCGCCATTGGCTGGCGAGCAGGCACAAGCCAGCCAGCAGCAGGAAACCCAGGTTGCCGAAGCGGGCAAACGGCGTCATGCCCTGATGGGCGCGAACTTCGCCTCGCAGCACGGCGGTGGTGAAAGGCGGCAAGACCGCCTGAACCTTGCCGTTTGCGGCGACGATGGCGGTCATGCCGGTATTTGTGGCGCGCAGCATCGGTCGGCCAGTTTCGCTGGCGCGCATCTGGGCGATCTGCAAGTGCTGTGGCTGGGCCAGCGAATGGCCGAACCAGGCCGTGTTCGAAAGGTTGGCGAGAATGCCGGCCTGCGGCAGGGCGCGAATGATTTCTTCTCCGAAAACGTCCTCATAACAGATGTTGACCGCAACCTGCTGGCCGGCAACGGCGAGCGGCGGCTGAACTTCCGGCCCGCGTGAGAAGGACGACATCGGGATGCTGGCGAGGTCCATGAACCATGAGAACCCGGGCGGAATCATCTCGCCGAAGGGCACCAGATGTGTCTTGCTGTAAACCTGCAGTGGTGAGCTGCCGAGGCTGATCGCACTATTCCAGTACTGATTGCCCTCGCCGGTCAGCGTGCCAAGGATGATGTCGCCGCCGTGACTTTGTGCCGCGCTCTTCAGTGCCTCGATATAGCTTGGCGGCAACTGGTCGAAGAAGGCCGGGATAGCCGTCTCCGGCAACAGCGTAAGTTGCGCCGGATTTTTTTCGACCAGTTCGCGATAAAGGTCGAGCGTGCGGATAAAGGCTTCCGGCCGGAATTTCATTTCCTGCGGGATGTTGCCCTGGATCAGCGTGACGCTGATCGGAGCGCCGACCGGGCTGGTCCACTGCACTTGTTGCAAGCCGAGCCCGGCGATGGCGCTGATCGCCAGAAAGCTCAGGCCGACGCGCCAGCGCAGCAGCAGGGCGCCGGTGAGCGCAACCAGCAGCGACAGGCCATGCACGCCAAGCAGAGGTGCGAAGCCGGCCAGCGGGCTGGGTGATGCCTGCGAGTAGCCGACGGCGAGCCACGGAAAACCAGTGAAAATCCAGCTTCTGAGCCAGTCCACCGCAGCAATCAGGGCGGCGAAGTAAAGGGCCTGTTGCCAGAGCTCAATTGGCTGCCAGCGCTTGAAAAGCCCGCCGGCCAGCATTGGAAACAGCGCCATGACGCCACAGAACAGGAAAGCCGCCGGGCCGGCCAGCCACCAGGGCATGCCGCCGAAAACCGAAAGGCTGACATAGACCCAGGAAACGCCGACCAGAAAAAAGCCGAGGCCGAAAGCCAGTCCGCTCAGCGCTGCCTGGCGTGTTGAGCGGGATTCGCGCAGCAGCAGAAACAGGCCAAGCCAGATCAGCGGTGCCAGCCAGAACAGGCCGAAGGGCGCAAAGCACAAGACGCCCGCCGCGCCGAGACAGGCGGCTAAGGCAAAGCGCATTGCGCCTTGACTAGCCAGTAAAGTCTTCAGCACCGGCTTGGGGTTTGGCAGGCGGGGAAACGAGCAGGGTGTAGAGCCGGCGACTGTCGGCGCGCAGTACCTGGAAGCGGACGCCGTCGATATCGACGATTTCGTTGCGCTTGGGGACGCGGCCAAGGTTGCGCAGGATCAGGCCGCCGACGGTATCGAATTCTTCATCGGAGAATTTCGTGGTGAAGGCTTCGTTGAAATCCTCGATCTCGGTACGCGCCTTGACGCGGTAGCGGCCGGTCGAGTCCAGGCGGATGTTGTCGTGGGCTTCGTCGAAGTCGTATTCGTCTTCGATGTCGCCGACGATCTGTTCCAGTACGTCCTCGATGGTGACCAGACCGGCAACGCCGCCGTATTCATTGACGACGATGGCCATGTGGTTGCGCGAGACGCGGAATTCACGCAGCAGCACGTTCAGACGCTTTGATTCCGGGATGAATACAGCCGGGCGCAACCAGTCGCGCAGGTCAAATTCCGGTTCAATCTGGATGCGCAGCAAATCCTTGGCGAGCAGGATGCCGAGCACCTTGTCGCGGTCGCCGTCGATCACCGGGAAGCGCGAGTGAGCCGCTTCGATGACCACCGGAACGATTTCGGCCATGGGGTCGTCGATGTCGATGACGTCCATCTGGGCCCGGGGAATCATCACGTCGGTAACGCGGGTGTCGGAGGCGGCGAGGGCGCCTTCGATGATGGTCAGCGCATCGGCGTCCATCAGGTTGCGCTCGTAGGCGCCGTGCAAAATCTCGAGGAGCTGCTCGCGATCGTCAGGCTCGCGCAGAAGCAGGGAAGTCAGTCGTTCGATAAAGCTGGGTTTACTGTCACTGTCCATAATTTTTAGGCGGCGGGGTCAGACAAATAAGGATCTGGATAACCCATCGCGGCAAGTATTTCCTTTTCTTCGTTTTCCATGGCCTGGGCATCATCGTCGTTCTCATGATCCCAGCCTTGCAAATGCAGCATACCATGCACCACCAGGTGGGCGTAGTGAGCCGCTAGCGGCTTGTTCTGTTCGGCCGCCTCGCTGGCCACAACGCTCGGGCAGATGACCAGATCGCCCTGCACCACCGGTTCGCTGTCGTAGGGAAAGGACAGCACGTTGGTCGCGTAATCCTTGCCCCGGTATTCCTTGTTCAGCGACTGGCCTTCGTCGGCTTCGACCAGGCGGATCGTCACTTCGCCACCGCCGACCAGTGCCGCGCGGGCCCAGCGCACGAAATCCGCACGCAAGGGTAAGCCTGCGCGGTTACAGGCATATTGCACGGAAAGATTAAGACGTTTGCTGGGTGTGGGATTCATAGGCGGCAACGATGCGGGCGACCAGCGGGTGGCGCACCACGTCTTCCTTCAAAAATTCGATAAAGGCCAGGCCCCGGACGTTCTTGAGAATGTCGCGGGATTCGCGCAGGCCGCTTTTCTGGCTCTTGGGCAGATCAATCTGGGTCAAGTCGCCGGTCACCACCGCCTTGGCGCCGATGCCGATGCGGGTCAGGAACATCTTCATCTGTTCCGGCGTTGTGTTCTGCGCCTCGTCGAGAATGATGAAGGCGTGGTTCAGCGTGCGGCCGCGCATGAATGCTAGCGGTGCGATTTCGATGGCGTTTTTCTCGTACAGCTTGCTGACGCGCTCGTGGCCCATCAGGTCGTAGAGCGCGTCGTAGAGCGGGCGCAGGTAGGGGTCAATCTTTTGCGTCAGGTCGCCGGGCAGGAAGCCGAGGCGTTCGCCAGCCTCGACCGCCGGACGGGTCAGAATGATGCGCTCGACCAGATCACGCTCGAAGGCGTCGACGGCGGAAGCGACAGCGAGATAGGTCTTGCCGGTGCCGGCCGGGCCGATGCCGAAGGTGATGTCGTGTTCCTGAATCGCCTTCAGATAAGCTACCTGGCGCGGCGTGCGGCCGTGCAGTTCGGTCTTGCGGGTGATCAGTTGCGGGCCATCGACCGGGCCTTCGGCGTTGCGTGAAATGCGCCGGACCGGGGCATTGAGCAGTTCGATCAGGCCGAGCTGGATTTCATCGACCGTCAGCGGCTGACGCGCCATGCCATAGAAGTGGCGGAGGGCATCTGCGGTCAACTGGGCTTTTTCGCCGGAAATCGAAAACCGCGCATTACGGCGGCGAATGACTACATCAAAGCCGGTTTCGATCTGCCGGATGTTCTCGTCCAGCGGGCCACACAAGTTGGCCAGCAAAACATTATCAACCGGCGTCAGTCCGACCTCGATCGGCCGAACTTTTGGTGCCGGCTTAGTCTTCTCGGATGACAATTTCGCCTCTCAGGCTGTGCGGCAAAGCACTGGTAATGCGGACATCGACAAAGGTGTTGATCAGGCGGGGATTGCCGACAAAGTTCACGATGCGGTTGTTGTCGGTGCGCCCGGCCAGTTCGTGCACATCCTTCTTCGAGGTGCCTTCGACCAGCACGCGCTGGGTGCTGCCCACCATGGCCTGGCTGATCACCTGAGCCTGTTCGTCGATGCGCTTTTGCAGCCGGCTCAGGCGAGCCGATTTGACGGTGGCCGGCGTCGAATCTTCCATCTCGACTGCCGGTGTGCCGGGGCGCGGGCTGTAAACGAAGGAAAATGAGCTGTCGAAGCCGACATCTTCGATCAGCTTCATCGTCTTCTCGAAATCCTCATCCGTCTCGCCGGGAAAGCCGACGATGAAGTCGGACGACAGCGAAATCTCCGGCCTTGCCGCGCGCAGCTTGCGGATGATCGACTTGTACTCGATGCTCATGTAGCCGCGCTTCATCGCCGCCAGCACGCGGTCCGAACCGGACTGGATCGGCAGGTGCAGGTGCGATACCAGCTTCGGTACCGTGCGGTAGGTTTCGATCAGGCGATCGCTCATCTCGCGCGGATGCGAGGTCGTATAGCGAATGCGTTCGATGCCCGGCACTTCGGCGATGTACTCGATCAACAGAGCGAGGTCGGCCTTCTCCTCGGAGCCCGCCATGTCGCCGCGATAGGCGTTGACGTTCTGGCCAAGCAAAGTCACTTCGCCAACGCCATTTGCTGCCAGTCCGGCAACTTCGGTCAGGACATCCTCAAACGGCCGCGAAACCTCGCCACCGCGGGTATAGGGCACGATGCAGAAGGTGCAGAATTTTGAGCAGCCTTCCATGATCGAGACGAAAGCCGAGGCACCCTTCACTTCGGCCGGCGGCATCGAGTCAAATTTCTCGATTTCCGGGAAGGAAATATCGACTGCCGCCTTGCCCTTGGCCTTGCGTTCGGCCATCAGTTGCGGCAAACGGTGCAGGGTCTGCGGGCCAAAGACGATATCGACGTATGGCGCGCGGGCAACGATGGCATCGCCCTCCTGGCTGGCGACGCAGCCGCCGACGCCGATCACCAGATCGGGATTCAGCGTTTTCAGGTGGCGAACCCGGCCGAGATCGTGAAAAACCTTCTCCTGCGCCTTCTCGCGCACCGAGCAGGTGTTGAACAGAATGATGTCAGCTTCTTCAACGTTGTCGGTACGGACAATCGGTTCGGAAGCATTGAGCACGTCGACCATTTTGTCCGAATCGTACTCATTCATCTGGCACCCGAAGGTACGGATGAACAATTTCTTGGGCATGGATAAACTACTTTGCAAATCAGGGGTTGCCGGTTCGGCAAGGGCGCAGTCCGGCGGAAGGTCGCCATTATAGCCGAGCTAAATTCGTTGACCGGAGAAAGCCCCGCAAACTATAATCCGCGCCCTTGAGGCGTGGTGATGTAGCTCAGTTGGTTAGAGCGGTGGATTCATAACCCACAGGTCGGCAGTTCAATTCTGCCCATCACCACCAAAGAATCAACGACTTAGCCCCGGTTTCGACCGGGGCTTTTTCGTTTCTGGATTTTGTGTACTCACTGTGTACTCAGATTTGTTCAATCAAAGCCTTGCGGAAGGGGCCATGATTTTGGCAATCAGGCTGCTTCATGTGCCGGTAATTTTTCCGGCACATACAAAGTCCCCGGCCCAAGCCGTCGAATTTTAGTAGCAGGCCAAATCGCCCCCGGCCACGGAGCAGGCCACCATAAAACGGTTGGAAAGCATTAATCAGTAAGTATCGGGGTTGACCAAAAGCTCTACCCCGAGAATAATTATTTACACCACTCGTCGAGTGGTCATTGCTGATGTGCGGTGAGCTGGCGGTTTTTAGCCCCAATACCCGGTGGTACACATCATAGTCACCAACAGTTCGAGGGTGAGGCGGTGTAAGCAGACTTCTTCTGCTTGCTCCGCTTTTTTTCATCTGGCGGGTGAGCGGAATACTCCAAGGAGATTCCGTAATGGAAAAAAATCTCAAAGGCGCTATCCACAACGCCAAACCCTCCCACTATCAAACGTCTGTTGCTGCACGGTTGCTTGGCGCCGAAACTCAGACCCCACGTGCCTCTTACTGTCGCAAGGGCCACTGGCTCGGCATCAAACCGGTAAAGCTGCCGAATGGTCGGCTCATGTGGCCGGCTGACGCCATTAACGCTCTATTGGAGGGCGTGAAAAATGGCTAATAAAAAGGGCGCCCCCCCGAAAACCTCCGAAGTAAGCGCCCAGCACAAGGCAGATTCTACCGAACGTGACATTTTTTTTGGTGCTGCAAGTCCGTGCCATCTTCGCGTCCGGCTCTCGTTCCAAATCTGTCCCGCTCACCGTGAAGACCTCGACTGTAATGCTGGTTGCCGCCGAGGCGTCTATTCACGAACAGCGAACGATTGCCAAATGAATGCTAAGTGCCGTCTAAATCAAGTCGCGAAGGCCATCGAAGGCAAAGCCGGAAAGCAGCGCGACAAGGCGATTGTAGCCTTTTGCATTGCCGCTAAGGCACTACTGAAGGGAGCCTGAAATGCCTAGCTTATCGCTCCCGTACCCTCCTGAAACAAAGGCTAAGGGATACCGATTTGAACTTGACTACGAGCGCATTATTCAATCAGACACGTGGGCGCTGGCCTCCTCTCGCCAACGTCCACTGCTGCTCATGCTGTGGTTCGTTTCATGGCAGCAAACGCCCTGTGGTTCCCTGCCCGATAGTAACGAGCTGATTGCGGCCCGGTTGGGAATAGAACTGAGCGAATTTGAGCAAAACCAAGCGATTCTCAGGCGCGGCTGGGAAAGGGCTGAAGACGGCCGTTTATACCATCAAGTCGTCAGCGAAATCGTGCTGGAAATGTTAACTCGAAAATCCCGCGATGCTCAGAGGAAGGCCGACTACCGGGCCAGAATGAAAGTTCATTCTGTCCCTCCCATGTCCCACGGGACAGGTACTGGACAGATGCGGGAGTCCAGTGGGAGTGACGACACCGGTACTTGTACCGGTTTAAGTAAACCTACTCCATCATCGGCTTCGCCGAAGGCGTCTGTATGCGAGGATTTTGCAATCTTCTGGAAAGCCTACCCACGTAAGGTTGGCAAGGCCGATGCAGCTAAGGTTTTCGGAAGGCTCAACCTCTCTGGCGACTTGCTGGAAACCATCATGTTGGGGTTGGCAGCGCAGAAGGCTTCGCCCGATTGGCTGAAGGAAGGCGGCAAGTTCATTCCGCACCCAGCGAAGTGGCTGAACGGCCGGCGTTGGGAAGATGAAGCCCAAATTGCCGTGCAAAAAATCCAGCAGGGCAACCCCTTGTTCGTGGGGGCTGTATGAACCTCAAACTACCTTATGGCGCTGAAGCAATCGTTCGCCTTCGCAAACAAGGGTTGCGCCCAGCAGAGATGATATTGGTTTCCCTGATTGGCCCGTTGTATGGCGAAGGCAACCCTGTGGTGATTGCCACGCCGGGCCGCCAGTACGATTTGCGCTTCTTGGCTGGCTTGGAATGCCTTGTGGTGTCGGATAGCACCCAGCCCAAGCAGGTCGTTCGCGACATCGTGGAGCAACTGAAAGCCCTACCAACTGCCTATCTGGGCGTTTGGTTTGCTGACAGCCAGCAAGGAATCAATTTCATTGTTGGGGGCGTCACAAGCCGTCCACATGGCCTGTATCGCTACATGACCACCGAAGACCGCCAGAACTTTGCCGGCCTCGGCCATCAGGAGATTTCGCGATGCGCGTAATCGACGACGAAATTGATTTTGATGCGTACCTCGTCGGCCCTGACGAAAGCGCCTCGGTGCGGCCGGCAAGCGATTGGCTAGAGGATGTTATTCGTTCGTTCGAGCAACCGGCGACACAGGCTGGTGCGATGCTGCCCTGGCCGAAGACCAGTGAATTTGTTCGCCTTCGCCGTGGGGAATTGAGCATTTGGCCGGGCATGTCCGGCCATGGGAAGTCGATGCTAATCGGCCAAGTTGCTTTGCAATTAATGGCGCAGGGGGAGAAGACTTGTATCGCCTCAATGGAAATGAAGCCAGCCAGCACCATGCACCGGATGGCTCGACAAGCCTTCGCCACCAGCCATCCAATGCGCCGTGACATTGAGGGCTTGAGCCTATGGACGGATAGCCGGCTGTGGCTCTATGCGCAGCAAGGCCAAGTCAGCCCCGAGCGTATTCTTGCCGTGGGCCGGTATTGCCACGAAAAATTAGGTGTCACACATCTGATTGTCGACAACCTACTTTCTTGTGGCATCCCTGAAGACGGATACGACGCGCAAAAGCAATTCGTGCTGGCACTGGCGACCCATGCCCACGACACCGGGCAAGCGGTGCATCTGCTCGCTCACAGCCGCAAGGTGGCCGACGAAACGAAGCCGCCCGGCAAGTTCGACGTTCGCGGCTCAGCGTCGATTACCGACCTAGCAGACAACGTTTTCAGCGTGTGGCGTAACCGCCCCAAGGAACAGGCGCAGGAGCAAGGCGACCACAGCAAGAATAACGAGGCCGATGCCCTGCTGACCGTCTGCAAGCACCGTCACGGTGAATGGGAGGGGCGTATCCAGTTGTGGTTCGACCGACGCAGCCAGACCTATCTGCAATCTCCGACCGACCAGCCTAAGAGCATGCGCTTGCTGCCCGAAGACGAGATGGTGGAGTTCTGAGATGGCGCCTGCTGTTCGCATTCCGGAACGCCCAGGCACAGATTGGACAAACCTTCAGAACGATTTTTCAAACGCAAAGGAGTAAATACCATGAACGCACGTCACCCCCGCACAGGCAAGTCACTGCCCCGCTACGAAGTTCTCGAACTGGCCGCAAAGCTGAATGATTCAGAAGTTGACGCCGACCCGCAGTTACAGGCTTGGCTTTCCGAACTGACCAAAGCAAAGGTTATCTGGCATGCAGCAATCGCGGATTTTGACGTAATTCGCTTCCGTGTTGCAGCGATTCCAAGTGAGATTGAGAAAGCAAAGGCAGAAATTAGCGAAATAGAGGCTAAGCGCCCGAGCATCATTGCCCAGGCTACGTTAGGTAACGGAGATTTTTCATCTGACGAAGAGCTAATAAAGCGCCGCTCGGAGTTGCTCTTGAAAATAGAGAGAATCACGCTTTCTGCGCCAGCCATTGATTCGGTGATGCGCCAGAAAAATGCGGTCGTGGCTGAAACCGCTCGACCTGTTCAATCTATTGAGGACAGCATTGCTGAGCGCCGTCGTGAGCTGAAATTAGCCGAAGCCGAGCGCCGCTGCGCCTGAATCTTGCAGACTGGATACTGGCCATGGCTAGATTTCAAAAGGGTACATCCGGAAATCCTCAGGGAAAGCCAAAGGGGGCGCTATCTCCCTCTGGCCGTCTCCGCGAGGCGATTGCCGGCGACATTCCAAAAATACTTGGTGTCCTTCGTGACAAGGCTCTCGAAGGCGATGTGCAAGCAGCTGGATTGCTCATTTCCCGATGCTTGCCGCCCTTGCGCCCTGAGTCTGCCAGCCTGAGTATCGAAACAGGCGGGGGAACGCTTGGCGAGCGTTCTGAGGCGGTTGTCGCTGCCGCAATCGCTGGTCAGATTCCGCACGATGCTGCGGCCGGGTTGATGTCAGTCCTGACGGCCCAGGCCAAAATTCTCGAAACTCTTGAACTGGAGAGGCGCATTGCGGCCTTGGAGGAAAATCATGGCAAACACAAACCTTAATTTCCGGCTTAAGGCTTTGGAGGGTGCCGCCCTTATGTCACCCAAGGAGATTTTCGACTCTCCTGAAGCGAAAGCAAAGCGTGAAAAGGCGATGCAGAGTCTGGAGGAAAGGCTCGAAGAGCATCGTACTGGCATAAAGGCATGGGAACGGCTCGACCCTAACGGGCGGATTCGCTATTGGAACGAGAAAATCGCAGAATCAGATGCAGTAATTGCTTTGGGGGCTGATGGTGTTGAATACACGCCAGGGGTAGCACCGGGGATTTGCGAAGCAATGCACGAATTAACGTTGCGTGCAGAACCCATGTTACGTAGAAGCAACTCTTTCGGCCTACTGTCTGCACAACTCGACCGTTTGGCCGAACTGAATTTCGACAGCACGAAGATTGCAGCATGGCGAAAAATTCTTGAACCCTACCGGGCAAAAACGAGTGAGTGGAATCCCGAACTGCTGCAACTACCGGCCGACGCAATGTCTGCGCTGAACAAAAATAATGCCAAGTGAAGTCGATTACCTATCGCCCTTACTACTATCTGCTTGCTGGACTGAAGACGCCTCATCCGTCCAAACCTTGATTCGTTCCAGTATATTTTCGTCCCAGAAGATATTTGTGTGACGGTCGGCATACAAGAACCTTCTATGTGGAGAAAATATTTTTCCATTGCTGAGCGCAATCATGTGCGTATTCACAGCGGCGATGAACGATTGCGTGGCTGCTTCAGTGATTCCCCCCCGGCCCCATCTTCCGACAAGCATTGCTTTCCGTGTCAGCGGGAAGTGTACCTCAGTCCCTTTTAGGGCAAATCCGGGGCTATTGCGATATAGGGGAGGAACTTGCTCAGGATTGATAAAAGAAAGTGTTACCGGCCGATTTGTTGTGATGAACTCACCGTCGTTTTCATTCGCGATATACAGAGTCCAAATGCGCCTACCTAGTTCACCGAGAACCGTTTGCATCATGCGGAATTCGGTACTCATGTGGTATTCACGCCTGACAGTAATTTCATACTGCCCACCTTCAAAAAAAGCTTTTGCTTCCTCGTAAGTTGCGCCACTGACCACAGAGGTAGCACCACCCCGCATCTGGCCCACTTGATGCTCCCAACGCTCCTTATTGTGAAGAGTGATGTCAAGCACGCGCTTTGCGACCTGCTCATGAAATCCGCGTATGTTCTCCCGCATTTCTGGTGACCTTACGGCAAGAAGCGCCATAAGATTTAATGTGAGATTGGAATCTTCGCCGGAGAATTCTTCTCTATCGGCAACGCGACGTATTGCTTCGATGCACTTGGTCTCAAAAGCCGACATCTCTTTTTCGATTTTGTCCGGCTCAACCCCATCCATCTCAACACGCATGAAGTCGCGCTCCCCACAAACATTTCGTACGTTTGTCAGGTATGAGCGCTGGGCCTCCAAATCGGTGGCGTACGTTTGCCATAGTTTTGAAGTTCGTTTCTGGGCAAAGCCACGAAGGTACCCCTGTGGAATGTAGTGATGATGGCGAGGCTCTTCAGACATGATGCGAATCCGGTCGGCACCGACGTAACGGATACGCCCATCCATAATCTCGCTCTATTGCAAAAGTCAGTTCAAATGGGTATTTCGTTTGTCGCCTCTTACCCAAGCTTGGCTCTTTCCAGATTCAACGCCAGCAACCGCCGAAGAATTTCGTCATCGGGCATCTCGGGGGTGTAGTCGGGCCAGTTGTAGGCAGCGGCGACGGCTTTGTCGAGTTCCTTGTGGGCAAGGTCTAACCAAGAGGGCCGGACATTGTAGAGGTTGGTCAGGGTGCGCTTCTTGAGGTCGGCTTCGTGGCCGGGTTTGGCAACTGGACGTTTGGGGAAGCCGGCTATTTCTTCTTCCGGGGTAATCACCCAATCAACCCAATCGGCCGGGTTGAGCCAAGCTTCGCGCAGCTCGTTCAGTCTACGGGCTGAAGCGGCGATGTTGGCGGCGACAATTTCGCCGGCCATGCAAGGCGGCGAAGCCTGACCGGCGATGGGAGTGGTATCACGCGGCGTTAGTCCAGCAGGGAATGGGAATGTTTCAAAGGTGGTCGTTGGGGTGTATCGCGGGTCGTTACCGACGCCGAGCCACGTGCAGAGGCTTAACGACCAGAGTTCGTGGAAGCGGGAATGCAGGATACCGAAGGTGGTGTCGTCGGCGCGGGCGATGACAATAATTTGTTGGTCAGCAAAGACGCGTGAATCAAGCCAAACAAATAAACGATATTTCGCCACCATCGGCGTAGCGATATATCGGTCAAGTTTTCCCACTGCTGTTCTTATCTCCGCGCCAGATCGTCCCAAGCGCCACCAGTACTGGCTACGTTTGGCATCGCGTTGAGCCAACCTTTCAGCTTTGACATTTTCTAATACATGGTTGAATGGCTGCTCAAATAATGAAGCTTCACTTTCCTCCCGATTGGCAAAGTCAATTAACCATGTACCGCTAGGGCGGCGAGTTACATCCATGCCATTTGCCCACGGCGTAAGCACTTTTGCGTTCGATTGGTTGTTTGGGTTTGGTTGGCTGAGCCAGCTTCGTGCGAGGTCGCCAGGAATATCGAAGCGCCCAACCTTTGCTAATCCTCGGATACAGGCTCCTGCATTTTGGGTTAGTGGCTTGGCGACGGTTAAATCCAGTCCATCGACCGCCGTTAAATCAGCATGAATTAACGCTACTTCAACCCCATCCAGCCGATTGCTACGGTCAACCGGAAAAAGCGGCCCAAATCCCAAAAGCGAAACGCGCACGGCGGCGCCGTCGTTGACCCATTCTTCGTCGCTCCAAGCTTCAAAAATGCGCGTGGTGTCGACGATGCGTTCCAGCACCTTGCGGTTGTTGCCGCCACGGATGGAGTTGGTTGAAACGAGGCCGGCGGCTTGCAGTTTTCCCGCTGCAATCTGGGCGCGGGCTTTTTCAAACCAGTAGGTGACGAGATCGGCGCCACCTGGAACACGACCATCGTAGGTCTTGCGTAGCGTTTCAACGTAATTGTCGCCGAGTTCGCTGCGCATGACGGAACCGCCGAGGAATGGCGGGTTGCCGACGATGACGTTGGCGGTGGGCCAGTCGGCTTCGCTTCCATCCGAGTTGAGCAGGGCGTCGCGGTGTTCGATGCCGTCGAGCGGTTTCAGAATCGGGTTAATGGCGTGCGGGTAACCGTTACGACGACACCATTGGATGTCACCTATCCATACGGTAACACGGGCAAGTTCGGCGGCGAATTCGTTGATTTCGAGGCCGAGGATGTTGTGTGGGCCGGAATGCATGGCGAGTTCGGGTTGTAGGCCGAGTTCCTGGGCGTCGACGTGGGCGCGTTTTTCTATGTCGCGTAGTGCCTTGAGGGCGAGGTAGAGGAAGTTGCCCGAGCCACAGGCTGGGTCGAGAACTCGGAAGGCGTTGAGACGGTTGAAGAAGCCTTGCAGCAGGGCGTTGCCACTTTGCCGGGCGTCGTTGGGGCGGTATTCGTTCTTTTTTCGCCCCTTGACCATGCCGAATTTGGGAGCGAGTTCGGCGATTTTCTGACGGGTGCTGGCCCATTCGAAGACGAGGGGTTCGCTAACCAGCGGCTCAATCAGTTTGGCGATGGTTCCGGTGTCGGTGTAGTGGGCGCCGAGCGGAGCGCGTGCGGCCGGGTCAAGGCCACGCTCAAACAACGTACCGAAGATGGTCGGGTCGATGGCACGCCAATCCATGTCGGCAGCGGCACGATGCAGGGCTTGCAGGTCTGGCGCTGTGAGTGGCGGAAGATTGATGGTTTTGAACAAGCCACCGTTGAACCACGCGATGTCATGGTCGCCATAGTCGCAGCCTTTCTTCTGCATGGCAGTGAACAGTTTTTCGATGCGACGGGCAGCTTTGTCGACATCACTGCCAGCGTGCTTGAGCAAGTCAGTGAAGATGCCGAGCGGGAGCAGTTGCTCATCTTCGGCAAACATACAAAATAGGCACTGAACGAGGAAGTGGGCGACCTTCTGACCACCTTCGCCGCGTGAGCGCATTGCTGCGGCAAGCTGAGCGAATTGACCTGCGGCTTCGGCGGTAATGGCGGCGGTAGATTTTTCAGGGCGCAGCTTTTCGGGGCTGGTAAAAACCCATTTGAGGATTTGCCTGGATTCCGGCTCGACCAGTTGTTCAATACGAATTTCGCGCGGCTCATCCGGATAGCCGGTGAAGGCGGTGTGGATGACGATGCGCTCGCGGTCGCAGACGACGAGCAGTGGCGGGTTGTCCAGTTGCAGGGCGTAGTCGGTGAGTTGCTTGAGGGCGGCATTGAGGTCGCGGCCGGGCTTCTTGTTTTCCCAGCCGAAGTGGCCGCGCTTCCAGACGTCGGCCCAGCCATCGCCACCTCCGGCCTTCTTGGCTCCACGCTCAAAACAGTAGTTATTAGAGTCGCGTGGTTTGTCGACACCGAGCAGTTCGCAAAGGTCGTCAAAGTGAGCCTGGGCGCCTGCGCGTTCAGTAAGTGGGTTGTTCTTCCAGGTCGTGATGAATGCTTCGGGCGTCATTTAGCGAGGCTTATTTTGAATGTGCTGAAGTATATAGATGCGAAAGGCATTTCGTAGCACGAGAGAGCAAGGTACGACGCTTTCTCGTTTTTGTATTGCGACGAGAAGTGCCACAACGCCTTGAAGGCAACCTGAACTAGCCAACAAACTAGCCAGTGAAACCGCGCAGTGAAATTGAGTGAGGCCGAAGAAAATATTTGCTTGCTTCACATGCAGCAAGCAACGTTCAGCTAATTTGGAGTGCCATCCAACCCATGAATCGGCGGTATGGCTTCTGGCACAACGCCTTCAGCAATCGGCTCACTTTTGAGCCTAGCTCACCTTCACGGATAGGCAATCCCATTGGTCGGCAACAAATTCAGTCACTTGCGAGGCAACCGCAATTGCTTAACCGCACTCGTTGACCATGGAGCAAAACAACGTCACATATCCTTTGATTTTTTCGGCCCGATTAGTTTCTCGGCGGCGATAGCCACCATGCCAAAGGCGAAGTAAAAGAGAACGCACCAAACCAACAGCAGGGGGTCGGCCAGGACAATCAGCAGCACCACAGCTATCAGAAAGGCGTAGGTCAATTTCACCGCTTTATCTCCTTTGCCAATTGGCATCGCATTTTCCAACCGTTAGCCGATACGCTCAAGGGCGCCGGCTGGCGCTAGATACTCTCGTCCACTTCCGCTTCTCTTTGGAAGTCGAGCATTTGATTCAGGATTTCTTCCACTATCCGGCTGTCCCGCATCTTCCAATACTGACTCTGACCCAGCCCCGGCGTTTCCTTCTCGGCCTGATTCATTGCCCGGACTTCTTCCGTCGACATGTCCATCGCGTCCAGATACGACTCCCTCGCCGCTTCGGCCCGGCTCGTTGCCAGCGCGTCCAGTTCCTTGCTCTGTTTCAGTCGGCGATACATTTCCGGGCGTTCCGATTCCAGAAACTCCTTCACCATCGTTTCCAGTTGCATCTGCCCGAGCATTCTCATTGGTCTTCTCCTTCACTTCCACTTTAGGCGACGATTTGCCAGAATCAATATCCGTTGCTCGACCATCGACAACTCTTTCGCCATGTCGATGGTTAGGTGATAGTCGATTACCGTTGCCCGACCGTCCACAAATTTGTGGAGCGTGAAATCCTGGCCTTCAACAAGCCCGTATTGCTCAATCCTCTCTTTAATCCAGTCAGCAAACTCTTGTTTGCTCTCCAAAAACGAATGAAGGTCACGCGCATTTACCGTTTCCTTGCTTCCATAGTTTCAGGCATGTACCGGAAATTTTCCGGCATCATCAATATGGGAGTTCATCCAGAAATATTTTTTTCTCGTCAGGTGCCTCGTTAATCACCGTCACGCCATCTGAATGCGTGACCGATAGACGGGTTACACCGTATTTATTTCCTGCGATTGCTTGCCGTTCAGCAGGCTAATGTGGGCTGTATTTCTCCCAATATCTCGGCATGATGGCGTTGTGCATGTTGCACAAGCGAAAGCCCCAACGGCGGCAACCGTTGAGGCCTTCTGACCAGACCGACTATTAGGGAGTCCATCATGGCTGCATCAGATTTTACGACCAACGAAGCTGCGTACGTTTCTTTCAACCAGCTTGCCGATGCTCTGTTACTCGTCACCAGCGCAATGCGCTTGGTTGAGCATGCTGATGGCGAGGCAGCATGCCTGCTCGCGAAAGCCCAGGCTGAAATCATCGCCGCACAGGACTATTTGGAATCCATTGACCCTCTTCAATCGCCCATTTCTGGCGAACTTGCTCAAGCACTCAACCGTATCGGGCGCCGAAGCTGAGGGCTGGCTGATTGCTAGCCAGCTCTGTCAGGCACGTACCGGCTAATAGTCGGTATGTCGTTTTTGAATCGGCGAAGCGAAACGCCTGCAAGCAGCAGGCGGAAGATTCTGGTTTCGGGTTCCCGTCCAAGGAATTTGCCGGGCTGGAACACGCTGACTTTCTGAAAAAGGTGCCGATTGTGCTGGGTGTTTCAGTAGCCGGAAATTTTTCCGGCTACTACAAAGCCCGCAACGGCAAGCAAAACCCGATGTACACCTTCCCGAAGCGCGAAGCCTGCCTGATGGCCAAGTTTCACAAAATGTACGCCTTCAATAAAACGGTCGGCGTTCTTCAGGTAATTGTCCTGAATATTGTCCTCGCTGCACTCATAGAACTCAGCAAGTTGCTTCGTGGTGCAAACCTTCTGCCCTTTGTACGAAAGAACATCAGTTGTTACGTTGGCAGGGGAACTGATTAGGCGGTTGCGCTGGTCGGCACGGCCTGCAATTCTGATTTTCCTTCCTTCGGCTGCTTGATGCCTGCGTCGCGCAGAATCCACGCCTCAATCTTTGTGTGCCACATACGCAACAGGTCAATAGGGCGAACGCGGTAATGTTTCTCCGCAGTTGCACTTGGCTTGTGGCCTTGTATCTGCGCCACGATACCGGCCGGGCATTCAACCCATTCAGCTAGGGTGCCAAAGGAGCGGCGTAGGCCGTGAATAGTTAGTCCGGTGATTTCGGCCGCAGAGCAAGCCTTTGTGTGCTGTATGCGTGGCTCTTGCAGGCGCCCTGACTCTGCCGTCTTGCTGGCAAATACCCATTTGGGTGGTTTCCAGTTCTCAAGGTCATTCTCAATCTTTTTGCCGTTCAAGATGCGATGCTTCGGGGGCGGGGTGTCGTTAATTCGCTTGAGTTTGGAGAGAAGGGCAGAGACGTAGGGCGTGAGCGGGATTGTGCGCTCTCCGTCAACCTTGTCGTGCATCCTGATGGTGTTCCACTTGAAATCCACATCAAGCCATTGCAGAGCGGCAATCTCTTCCCTTCGCGCGCCTGTCAGCAGCGCAACTTGGAGATAGGTTGAAATCACGGGGTTATTGATGGTTTTGACTTTCTCAAACCATGGTTTCAATTGTTGGCGTTGCAGGCAGTCGTCCTTGGCTGCTTTTTTGGGTAGTGTGTCTTTGGCGATACGAGCGGCGCAGGCATCGACATGAACCATATCCCGGTATTCCTTGCGGTCACTGCACCAGTTCAGAAAGGCACGGAGCAGGCCGAATGCAAGTCGGGCGTGAGTTGGCCTACGTGTCGCCTCGCTTTGTAGCCAGTCACGCATTGTGTCAGCATCAATGGCAGACAAAGGCTTCAGCAACAAGCCGCGTAAGGCGCCGGGCTGTGTAAATTCAGATTCGCCAGGGCGACGGCCACGTGTGCGCTTTTTTCCGCCTTCCTTGGCGACGTTCTCATGGTCGGCAAGATGGTTGTCGCTCCACTTGCCTTTACGGGCTTCGATGTATGCCTTCCAGGCATCCAGGGCCGGGGCCTCAGTGTGTTGCGCTGCTTCTCGCTTTGCTTCGGCTTCTGCGATGCGTTCGGCTTTCTGTTCACGTGGGTCGTTGCCTTTGTCGATTTCAGCTTGAAGTCGGCGTGCTTCCTGTCGTGCGCCCGGAAGAATGATTTCCCCATTCTTGTCGCGTGCTTCTTCAATTCCCCAGGCTGTCACATCACCAATCGTTATTCGAATAACTTTGCCGTTATACCGGGCTTGCAAGATGTAGGCTTTGCGCCCACTTGGCAGCGCACGTACTGCAAGCCCGTTGACTTGAGTGTCATACAGGTAGGCATGGCTACTTCCTTCGCACTTGAATGATTCAACTCTACCGGCTGTGAGGTTGGCCTTGCTCATGATTGCACCCCTGTGTACTCACTGTGTACTCAGATTGTAGGATGACAATCAACACATATCAACCACTGACCAAAGGGTGTTCTATGCGTGCATTCTAATTAAGTTGTTGTTATATATTGAGTAAACGGAATTTATCAACGACTATCAACGCTTCTCAATTTGCTCAATAATTAGGCGTTCGTGGGATTCATAACCCACAGGTCGGCAGTTCAATTCTGCCCATCACCACCAAAGAATCAAATGAAAAGGCCAGCCCTCCCGGGTTGGCCTTTTTGTTTTTCATGCTCCCCAGAATCAGGCCGGGGCCGATGTCCGGATCAGGTGGTCGAACGCGCTCAACGAAGCCGTTGCGCCGGCACCCATGGCGATGATGATCTGCTTGTAGGGCGCGGTCGTGCAGTCGCCGGCGGCGAAGACGCCGGGTACTGAGGTCTGGCCCTTGGCGTCAATTTCGATTTCGCCCCGATTTGACAGGTTGACCGCAGCTTTCAGCCAGTCGGTGTTCGGCAGCAGGCCGATCTGGACGAATATCCCTTCGAGTTCGATACGCTTAATCTCGTTCGTGTCGCGATCCTTGTAGATCAGGCCGTTGACCTTCTCGCCGTTGCCGGTGACTTCGGTCGATAGGGCTTTGACGATGACCGTTACGTTGGGCAGGCTGTGCAGCTTTTTCTGCAGCACGGCGTCGGCGCGCAACTGGCCGTCGAATTCGAGCAGCGTGACATGGCCGACGATGCCGGCAAGGTCGATCGCTGCTTCGACACCGGAGTTGCCGCCGCCGATGACGGCGACGCGCTTGCCCTTGAACAGCGGGCCATCGCAGTGCGGGCAGTAGGCGACTCCTTTGCCGCGGTATTGCTGCTCGCCGGGTACGTTCATTTCGCGCCAGCGGGCGCCGGTGGCGAGGATGACGGATTTGCTTTTCACCGAGGCACCGTTTTCAAGCTTGATCTCGATGAGGTCGCCGGGCGTCAGTTGCGTTGCGCGCTGCAGGTTCATCACATCGACGTCGTAGTCCTTGACGTGCTCTTCGAGGCCCATGACGAGATTGGGGCCGTCCGTGGCCTTGACGGAAATGAAGTTCTCGATGGCCAGCGTATCCATGACCTGGCCGCCGAAACGTTCGGCCAGCAGGCCCGTGCGGATGCCCTTGCGAGCGGCGTAGATGGCTGCCGCAGCGCCAGCCGGGCCGCCGCCGACGATGAGCACGTCGTAGGCTTCCTTGGCGTTGATCTTTTCAGCATCGCGGGCGGCGGCGCCGGTGTCGAGCTTGGCGATGATTTCTTCAATCGTCATCCGGCCGGCGCCAAACTCGGCGTCGTTCAGGAGGACGGTTGGCACGGCCATGATCTTGCGCCGCTCCACTTCGCCTTGGAACATGCCGCCGTCGATCATCGTGCTCGTCACGCCGGGGTTGAGCACGGCCATGAGGTTGAGCGCCTGCACGACGTCCGGGCAGTTGTGGCAGGACAGCGAGATGAAGGTCTCGAAATTGAAGGTGCCGGGCAGGGCTTTGATCGCCTCGATCACCGATGCATCGACCTTGGGCGGATGGCCGCCGGTCTGCAGCAGGGCGAGGACGAGCGAGGTGAATTCGTGGCCCATCGGGATGCCGGCGAAGGTGATGCGCGGAGCCTCGCCGGGCTGGCCGATGGCGAAGGACGGGCGCAAGGTGGCGGTGCCATCTTCGCGCAGGCCGACCTTGGGCGAGAGTTCCGCGATATCGACCAGCAAACCGCGCATTTCCTGCGCCTTGGCGCTGTTGTCGAGCGAGGCGACGAGTTCAATCGGGCGTTGCAATTTTTCGAGATAGGCCTTGAGTTGGGCCTTGATGTTGTTGTCGAGCATGTTGTTCTCCCTGAGCTGAATTTCACTGAAATGCTGCGGTCGACCGCAGCATTTGGCTGAAATCCGAATGATCGAGTGGCGATCACCACTCGATCCTGAAAACTATCAGCTAGTTAGATCTTGCCAACGAGGTCCAGCGACGGAGCCAACGTGGCTTCGCCTTCCTTCCACTTGGCCGGGCAGACTTCACCCGGGTGGGAGGCGGTGTACTGGGCGGCCTTCAGCTTGCGCAGGGTTTCGGAGACGTCACGGGCGATTTCGTTGGAGTGGATTTCAACGGTCTTGATGATGCCGTCCGGATTGATGACGAAAGTGCCGCGCAGGGCCAGACCTTCTTCATCGATATGCACGTCGAAGGCGCGGGTCAGCTGGTGGGTCGGGTCGCCGATCAGCGGGAACTGCGACTTGCCAACAGCCGGGGAGGTTTCGTGCCAGACCTTGTGCGAGAAATGGGTGTCGGTAGTGACGATGTAAACCTCGGCGCCAGCCTTCTGGAATTCGGCGTAGTTGTTGGCAGCATCCTCGATTTCGGTCGGGCAGTTGAAGGTGAAGGCGGCCGGCATGAAGATCACGACCGACCACTTGCCCTTCAGGCTGGCTTCGGTGACTTCGATGAACTTGCCATTGTGGAAAGCCTGGGCCTTGAACGGTTGAACCTGGGTGTTGATAAGCGACATTGTTTTCTCCTGAGTGGGTGTTGGAAATTGAACACAACGCCATCATGGGGCTTGTGGGCTAATTGATCTAATTGATTGCTTGTATTCCATGGATAGCAATTGGCTATTTCGATCTGTGCTGTGGGCGTGCCTGCAGCTGGCGACTAGTTAAAAGGAACTAGCGAGAGTAGTTCGTCGGGTCTAGGGGTGGATTGTCAGAGGTATGTGGTTGATACAAATCAAGTTTGGAGAGCGTAGGATCAGGATCATTGCCATCCGTAGAAAGTATTGTGTGCGGATGTTTCGGGAGGATTAGGCCGGATGAACATTTCCAGTGCCATTTTGTACATAGCGCCAGCGCGTCTCGAAGAGGCCTGCGAAGCGTTGCTCCAGTTGCCGGGGGTAGAAATTCATGCCCGTACTCCGGAAGGAAAGGTGGTCGTCACGCTGGAAGACGACGATACGAATTCGGCTGCAGATAGTTATGTGGCCTTGCATGGTGTTCCCGGCGTCGCATCGGTAGCCATGGTTTATCAATACAGCGGCAGCGAGTCAGATACCGAGGAGGTAGAGTCGTGAATCTTAATCGACGTGATTTCATCAAGGCCAACGCAGCGGCGGCGGCCATTTCGGCAGCCGGGCTGCCTGGTGCCAGCGCCATCGCAGCACCGCAGAAGGACGAGATTCGTTGGGATAAGGCGCCCTGTCGCTTCTGTGGTACCGGCTGCAGCGTTCTGGTTGGAACGCAGGATGGTCGTGTGGTGGCCACTCAGGGCGACCCGGATGCGCCGGTCAATCGTGGCCTGAACTGTATCAAGGGATATTTCCTGTCGAAGATCATGTATGGCGCCGACCGTCTGAAGACGCCGATGCTGCGCATGAAGGACGGCAAGTTCGACAAGAACGGCGATTTCGCGCCGGTCTCGTGGAAGCAGGCCTTCGACATCATGGAAGAGAAGGTCAAGGCGACGCTCAAGGCCAAGGGGCCGAACGGCCTGGCGATGTTCGGTTCCGGCCAGTGGACGGTCTGGGAAGGCTATGCCGCCGCCAAGCTGATGAAGGCTGGCTTCCGCACCAACAACCTTGATCCCAATGCCCGTCACTGCATGGCTTCCGCCGTTGCCGGTTTCATGCGCACCTTCGGTATCGACGAGCCGATGGGTTGCTACGACGACATCGAGCATGCCGACGCCTTTGTGCTGTGGGGCTCGAACATGGCCGAGATGCACCCGATTTTGTGGACGCGCATCACTGACCGCAAGTTGTCCAGCAAGAACGTCAAGGTGGCCGTGCTCTCGACCTTCGAGCACCGCTCCTACGAGCTGGCCGACATCCCGATGATTTTCGCGCCGCAGACGGATCTGGCGATTCTCAATTACATCGCCAATTACATCATCCAGAACGGCAAGGTGAATCAGGCCTTCATCGACAAGAACATCAATTTCAAGAAGAGCGCCACCGACATCGGCTACGGCCTGCGTCCGACGCATGCGCTGGAAAAGGATGCGACCAGCAACGGTTATCCGGGCGCTGACGGCAAGCCGAAGGGCGATACCGGCAAGTCCGAAGCGATCACCTTCGACGAATACAAGAAGTTCGTCGCCGAATACACCGCCGAGAAAGTCTCCAAGCTTTCCGGCGTGTCGGTTAAAGACCTCAAGTCACTGGCCGAACTGTATGCCGATCCGAAGATCAAGGTCACGTCGTTCTGGACCATGGGCTTCAACCAGCATACCCGTGGCACCTGGGCCAACAACCTTGTCTATAACATCCACTTGCTGACCGGCAAGATTTCCGAGCCGGGCAACAGCCCGTTCTCGTTGACCGGCCAGCCGTCAGCCTGCGGCACGGCGCGCGAAGTCGGCACTTTCTCGCACCGCCTGCCGGCCGACATGGTTGTCACCAATCCGGAACACCGCAAGCACACCGAAGAACTCTGGGGGCTGCCCGATGGCACGATTCCCGACAAGGTCGGTTTCCATGCGGTTGCCATGGCGAGGGCGATGAAGGACGGCAAGGTCAATTTCTACTGGCAGCAGTGCAATAACAATATGCAGGCCGGTCCGAACATCAACGAAGAGCTCTATCCGGGCTGGCGCAAGCCGGAGAACTTCATCGTTGTTTCCGATCCGTATCCAACGGTCTCGGCGATGGCGGCTGACCTGATCCTGCCGACTTCAATGTGGGTCGAGAAGGAAGGCGCCTACGGCAATGCCGAGCGGCGTACCCAGTTCTGGCGGCAGCAGGTCAAGGGGCCGGGCGAGTCGCGCTCCGATCTCTGGCAACTGATCGAATTCGCCAAGCGTTTCAAGATGGAAGAAGTCTGGCCGGAAGAGTTGCTGGCCAAGGCGCCGAAGCTGAAGGGCAAGACCATGTACGACGTGCTCTTTGCCAATGGTGTGGTCAACAAGTTCAAGGTAACGGAAATTCAGGCTGGCTTCGATAACGACGAAGCCAAGTTGCTCGGCTTCTACGCGCAAAAAGGCCTGTTCGAGGAATACGCCGCTTTTGGTCGTGGCCATGCTCACGATCTGGCTTCGTTCGAGACCTATCATCAGTCGCGCGGCCTGCGCTGGCCGGTGGTTGATGGCAAGGAGACGCTCTGGCGCTTCCGCGAAGGCTACGACCCCTATGTCAAGAAAGGTGAAGGCGTTAAGTTTTATGGTCACAAGGATGGCAAGGCGGTAATTTTTGCGCTTCCCTATCAGCCGCCAGCCGAGTCACCGGACAAGGAGTTCGACATGTGGATGTCTACCGGTCGTGTTCTTGAGCACTGGCATACCGGCACCATGACGCGTCGTGTCCCCGAGCTTTACAAGTCCTTCCCGGATGCCGTGGTCTTCATGCACCCGGACGATGCCAAGGCGCGTGGTCTGCAGCGTGGCATGGAGGTCAAGGTGGCTTCACGCCGGGGCGAAATCCAGTTGCGTGTCGAAACACGGGGGCGCAACAAGCCGCCGCGCGGCCTGGTCTTCATTCCTTTCTTCGATGCTGGCCGCCTGGTCAACAAGCTGACGCTGGATGCGACTTGCCCGATTTCGAAAGAAACCGACTACAAGAAGTGTGCTGTCAAGGTGACCCGGGTCTGAGGCCGAGTAACGCCAAATAAATAAGCGAATAAACGGCTGGAGCAATCCAGCCGTCCATCGGAGGTAAGAAACCATGAGATTTATCCCTGCTCTGGCGTTGGCGGTTGCTGTACTCCTCTCGGGAGTTGGTGGCGTTGGCGCGCAGGAAAAGCTGGTCAATGAAATCGGCAACGTGACAATCGAGGGGAATTCCAAGATTGACATGTTCCGGCCGGAAAAGGACCAAGACACTATTCCTCGCAATTTTCAGAAACAGCCACCGTTGATCCCGCACAGCATCAAGGGCTACAACATCACCCAGAACTTCAACAAGTGCATGGACTGCCACTCCAAGGAGCGTGCCCAGGAAACCGGGGCAACGCTGGTCGCCAAGTCGCACTATCTGGATCGGGAGGACAAGAAACAGACCAATATCTCGCCCCGCCGCTATTTCTGCATGCAGTGCCATGTGCCGCAGTTCGACGCCAAGCCGCTCGTCGCCAATACCTATAAACCGGCTGCCAAGAAGGGGGAATGATGAGTCTCGAAAAATTCACGCCCGCATGGGTCAAGCGCATCGGACTGGCAACGGTACTGCTGCTGTTTATTGCCGGTATCGTCTTCTGGGGCGGTTTCAACTGGGCGCTGGAGGCAACCAACAAGGAGGCCTTCTGTATTTCCTGTCACGAAATGGAGGAAAACGTCTTCCGGGAATACCAGAACACGGTGCACTACACCAACCGCACGGGGGTCCGCGCCACCTGTCCGGATTGCCATGTGCCCAAGGAATGGGGCCCGAAGATGATCCGCAAGATCCAGGCATCCAACGAGGTATTCCACAAGATACTGGGTACGATCGATACGCCCGAGAAGTTCAACGCCAAGCGTGCGCAACTCGCCCAGAATGAGTGGAAGCGGATGAAAGCGAACGACTCGCAGGAGTGCCGTAACTGCCACAGCTACGACTACATGGACTACACCGAGCAGGGCAATCGCGCCGCACGGATGCATCCGGTAGCCTTTACCGAAGGCAAGACCTGTATCGACTGCCACCAGGGCATTGCTCACCAGTTGCCGGCGATCGACCAGCACATTGGCAAGCAGAACGACGGCGCGGTGGCAATTTCTCACGGCGAAAAACCGGCTGGACCGGCCAAGGAAGAAGTCAAGGCCGAGAGCAAATAACAGCCTTGCTGATGGCATCAGGACAAACCCGGCTGCGCGCCGGGTTTGTGCTTTTCTGACGAATGCTGCGGTCAACGTATGAAAATTGCAAAAAATCACGTGACAGCCCGCAAATAGGCATTCTTGGGCCAACACTTATTCAAAAAGATATGCTACTTTAAGTTCGCTGCCGTTCTGACGGCCAGTTTTCTTAAACAAACTCAGGTAACAGGAGGCACTTAGATGAATAAATCCGAGCTGGTCGAAGTTGCTGCAAAAGAAGCTGGTATTACCAAGGCTGCTGCCGATAAGGCTCTGTCTGCCATCATCGCTGCAATCGTCAAGACTGTAACTGCGGGTGAGTCTGTCACGCTCGTTGGTTTCGGCACGTTCAAATCTGCGAAGCGCGCTGAGCGCACTGGCAAGAATCCCAAGACCGGCGCGACGTTGAATATTCCGGCGACCACTGTGCCGAAATTCACTGCCGGTACCGCCTTCAAGGCATCCGTGGCCCCCAAGAAGCCCGCCGCCAAGAAGACCGCTGCCAAAAAGAAATAATCTGGCATCACCCAATGCGGGGCCTGTTTAACACGGGCTCCGCTTTTTAATTTGCGATGAATACATCTAATCCCGAATCCCCGCCCGAATCCCCGCCCGTTGCGCCTCCGCCCAACGATAATCGCCGCCGTCTGCGCGAACTCCTGTCGATTCCGGAGCGTGACCGCACGGACGAACAATGGGACGAAATAATCGAGCTGGAAATCCAGCTCGCACCGGGTAACCGCATTTCCGGAAACGAGCCTAGCGGCACGCCAAACCGTGGCCCGATGTCGCACGGCAAGCCGGGTGGCGCCGGTGCTGGTGTTCCGGGGCAGCCCAAAAAGCACCGTCCCCGCACCAACAACAATAACCGTCGCCCACGCCCGAACAAGCCACCCACAGGCGGAACGCCCGCCTGATCGTTTTGTCCGATCCCGGTTAAGCTGCATAATTGCCGTCATGCAGCAATTTGATCTGATCATTGTCGGTGGTGGACTGGCTGGCGCCAGTCTGGCCATTGCCCTGCGGGATACCCGTCTGCGCATAGCGCTGGTGGAGAATCAGCCGCCATGTGCCCCGGAGGGCTGGGACGCGCGGGTCTATGCGATCAGCCCGGCCAATGTCGAGTTTCTCGAAGCCATCGGCACTTGGAAGCATCTGGACTCAGGCCGCATGGCGCCGATACGAGCCATGCAGATTTGTGGTGATGCGGGTGGCAAACTTGAATTTTCCGCTTTCGATACCGGCGTTTCCGAGCTCGGCTGGATACTTGAGTCATCGTTGATGGCTTGCGAGCTCTGGGAAAGTGCCAAGCGGCAGGGGAATCTGACCTTGTTTAGCCCGGCCCGGCCCGCCAAGCTTGAGTTTCGTGACGATGCTGCCGTTCTTCAGTTGAGCGACGGCATGGTTCTTTCGGCAAAACTGCTGGTCGGGGCTGACGGTCGCGATTCCTGGATTCGGCAAGCGGCCGGCCTGGTTGCGGTCAACACGCCCTACGGGGAAAAAGGCTTGGTGGCTAATTTCTCGACCGGGAAGCCGCATCGCAACGTGGCCTACCAGTGGTTCCGTGATGATGGCGTGCTGGCCTATCTGCCGCTGCCCGGGAACCGTATTTCCATCGTCTGGTCCACGCCTGATGCGCACGCCGACCAACTTTGTCTGTTGCCGCCAGATCAGTTTTGCGATCGGGTGGCTGAAGCAGGCGCAAATACCCTCGGCAGGCTTGAGTTGCTGACGCCGGCAGCCGCTTTCCCGCTTCGGTTGATGCGTGTGCCACAAACCGTGGCGCCGCGCCTGGCACTGGTGGGCGATGCCGGCCACGGGATTCATCCGCTGTCCGGGCATGGCATCAACCTCGGTTTTCAGGATGCTATGGTACTTGCCGGTCAACTGGCTGCAACACAACCCTGGCAGGATATCGGGCAGGAGCGCTTTCTGCAGCGCTACCAGCGCGCCCGCCGGGAAGAAACGATGCTTATGCAGACCACGACGGACGGCCTGCGCCGTCTGTTCCGCGAGGATTCGCCAGGAGTTCGCCCCTTGCGCAATCTGGGATTGAACCTGACCAATAGCCTGCCCTTCGTCAAAAATGCCCTAGTGCGTTACGCACTGGGTGCCCTCTAGGAGAATTGAATGTTGAGAAAATTGTTGCCGCTGGCCCTGCTGCTGGCTTTTGGTTCTGCTGCGGCGGACGAGGCAGAAATCAAGAAAAGCCTGGAGAGCAAGCTTGGCGCCAAAGTCGAGAGCGTCACGAAGGCCGGTTATCTGGGTCTCTACGAAGTCTACTCGGATGGCAATATCTTCTATACCGACGAGAAAATGACCGCGATCCTGATCAACGGGCAGTTGATCGACGCCAAAACCATGAAAAATGTGACCGAAGAGCGCATGCGTAAGCTGACTGCGATCAAGTTCTCCGATCTGCCACTGGACCGCGCCATCAAGCAGGTGCGCGGTGACGGCAAGCGCGTCCTGGCGACCTTCGAGGACCCCAACTGTGGTTACTGCAAACGTCTGGCCAAGGACATTCTGAAACTGGAGAACGTCACGGTTTATACCTTCCTTTATCCGATTTTGTCTGAAGACTCCGTGCGCAAGTCAAAACAGATCTGGTGCTCGGCTGATCGAGCCAAGGCCTGGAACGACTGGATGGTTGAGGGCAAGGCGCCGGCTGGCAAGGACGACTGTGACACGACTGCCGTTACCAGAAATCAGGAGTTTGGCCGCAGGTTGAATATTTCCGGTACCCCCACCATGTTCTTCGCCGATGGCGAGCGCGTCCCGGGTGCCATGCCCTTGGCTCGCATCGAACAAAGGCTCGGCCAAAGCAAGTAAGGGCCTGATTTCTACCGACGAAAGGGCAGCTTAGGCTGCTCTTTCCAGTTTACGGTCGGCTTTTTCGACCCGTGTGCGCGACGTCCAGCATTCAGCGAGTGGCTTTGGGTCACTGCTTTTTTCAGTTTTCCGCGACAGACGGGAACCCATTCAGCAATCTGCTTTGTGGCGCCGATTCTGTGTCGAAGCGCCGCCAAATTTCCCTGCTTTCTTTCACCTCATTACCACGCCGGCATGGTGGGGGGGATCATCTCCCGTTGCGCCAAAACTCCTGATAAGTCACTTTAAGTGTTGATTTTCACGCATTGATTTTAAAAGAAAATTTTTCCTGAAAATCACAATTACAAGTGCTTCTAAGTCCTTGTTGCATAAGAAAAAAATACAAATTTCGCTATTGACTGTGGGGTGTTGATGTTCTAAAGTGGGAAAACGTGTTGAAAAGTGGGTAAACGGGGAGCGAGACGACGGATGTTCGAAGGGGCTACAGCGCTGAGTCTGGATGCAAAGGGGCGGCTTGCCATACCGGCAAGGCACCGCGAGCCTCTGCTCGCCGCAGCTGAGGGCTCGCTCGTCCTGACGGCGCATCCGCATCGCTGTTTGCTGCTTTACCCGTCGCCGGCCTGGCAGCCGATTCGCGACCAGATTCTCAAGGCTTCCAGCCTTGATCCGCGTGCGGCATCGATCAAGCGTGTTCTGGTTGGTAATGCCCGTACCGAGGAGCTTGACTCGGCCGGTCGCATCCTGGTGGCACCGGAATTGCGCGAATACGCCAATCTTGGAAAAACCGTCTATCTGGTCGGGATGGGGTCCCATTTCGAAATCTGGAGCGAGGCGGGCTGGAAGCAGCAGAACGAACTTGCTGTCGAGGCACTGTCCGGTGAATTGCCGCCGGGTCTTGGGGATCTGGTGCTGTGACCACGGGTGGCACCCACGTCACGGTGCTGCTCGAAGAGGCGGTCAAATCCCTGGCAATCAAGCCTGAGGGGGTCTATATCGACGCCACTTTCGGGCGCGGCGGTCACAGCCGTCGCATTCTTTCCGAGTTGGGTGAAAAAGGCCGTCTGGTGGCCGTTGACCGCGACACTCAGGCGATTGCTGCCGGGGTGGCCATTCAGGATTCACGTTTTCAGCTGATCCATCGTGCCTTTGGCGAAATCGCCGAAGCGGCCGATGAGGCTGGCGTGCGCGACGTTGATGGAATTCTTTTTGATGTAGGGGTGTCATCGCCGCAAATCGATGACGGGGGGCGCGGCTTCAGCTTTCGCCACGACGCGCCGCTCGACATGCGTATGGATGTAACGCAGGGCGAAACGGCGGCCGAGTGGCTGGCGCGGGCCGAAATAAGAGACATAACGGAGGTCATTAGAAATTATGGCGAAGAACGGTTTGCTTTCCAGATTGCAAAGAAGGTTGTGGCTGCTCGGCTCGAACAACCTATTGTCACAACAGCTCAGTTCGCGGCCATCGTACGCGCGACCGTGCGCACCCGTGAGCCAGGGCAGGACCCGGCGACGCGCAGCTTTCAAGCTTTACGGATTCATATCAATCAAGAGCTCCGCCAGCTGGAAGTAGCCCTGCCGCAGGCGCTTGAATTGTTGAAGCCGGGTGGCCGACTGGTGGTGATCTGTTTTCACTCGCTGGAAGACCGCATCGTCAAAACCTTCATGCGCGCGCAGTCGAATGCCGACGATCTGCCCAAGGGCTTGCCCTTGCGGGCGGATCAGTTGCCGAAGCCGAAGCTGCGGCTGGTCGGCAAGATGCTCAAGCCCTCGGCGGCAGAAGTGTCGGCCAATCCGCGGGCGCGCAGTGCCGTGATGCGGGTGGCTGAAAAACTGTAATGGTCCGTTTCAATATGATCCTTCTCCTGATTGTTGTCGTTTGCGCGCTGGGTGTGGTGACCTCCCAGCACCGCGCGCGCAAGCTATTTCAGGATCTGGAGGGGGAGCAGGAGCGGGCGCGCCAGCTTGATGTCGAGTACGGCCAGTTGCAACTTGAGATGTCGACCTGGGCTACCCATCCACGGATCGAAAAAATTGCCCGTGACCGTTTGCATATGGTGACACCGGACGCCACGGGCAAGGTTGTCACTCCGCCGCCGGTTCTCAAGCCGGTAGCGAAAAAAGGAGGGCACTGATGGCCGTGCGCCGCCGCCCGCAACGGGGCCATCGCTTTACCGAAAGCCCGGTGCTGCAACTGGCCTTGCAGGGCTGGCGTTCGCGTACCGTTGGCCTGCTGTTGATGGCGGCATTCCTGTCGCTGGTGGTGCGTGGCTTCTATTTGCAGGTGATCAACAACGATTTTCTGCAGGAAAAAGGCGATTCCCGCTATCTCCGCGACATCGAGATCTCCGCGTCGCGCGGCAAGATTATCGACCGCAATGGTGATCTGCTTGCGGTGTCCACGCCAATGAAATCGATCTGGGCCATCCCTGGCGATGCACGGACCATGGCGGTGCCACAGAAACAGCAACTGGCCGGTCTGCTTGACATGAGTGTGCGTGAGCTGGATGGCAAGATCGCTTCGGAAAAGACCTTCGTTTTCGTCAAGCGCCAGGTGCCGCCGGAAACCGCGGATCGCATCGCGGCGCTGAAGTTGCCGGGTGTACACAACGAAAAGGAATATCGCCGCTATTACCCGACTGGGGACATGACAGCGCATATCGTCGGCTTTACCGGCGTAGACGACAAGGGGTTGGAAGGCGTTGAACTGGCATTCCAGAACAGCCTGATTGGGCGTTCAGGCAGTCGTACGGTGATTCGGGACCGGCGCGGCAGTATTGTCGAGGACGTGGGGGCGACCAAGCCGCCGCAGGATGGCAAGGAAATTCGTCTGGCGCTGGATTCGAAGATCCAGTATCTGGCCTACAGCCATTTGAAAGCGGCGGTCGAGACCAACAAGGCCAAGGCGGGCGGCGCCATCGTCATCGACAGCCGGACCGGGGAAATCCTCGCGCTGGCCAACTGGCCGACCTATAACCCGAATAACCGCCAAAACCTGTCCGGGGCGCAACTGCGGAACCGGGCGTTTACCGACTCCTTCGAACCAGGTTCGGTGATGAAGCCGTTCACCGCTGCCTTTGCGCTCGAAAAGGGCAAAGTCCGCTTCGATACGATAATCAACTGCGCACCAGGTCGCCTGACCATTGGCAGTGCCACCATCTCCGATGCCCATCCGCATGGCGCATTGAGCGTGGCTGAGGTGATCCAGAAATCTTCGAACGTTGGAACAGCCAAGATTGCCCTGGGCTTCCCACCCAAGGAATTGTGGGAAATGTTCGACAGCCTCGGCTTTGGCCAGATGCCTAACCTGGGCTTTCCCGGCGAGGTCAATGGTCGCCTGCGGCCATGGAAAAGCTGGCGGCCGATCGAGCAGGCCACGATGTCCTATGGACATGGCATTGCGGTCAGCCTTGTTCAACTGGCCCGGGCCTATACGGTGTTTGCCCATGATGGCGAGCTGATGCCGCTGTCGCTGATTCGTCTGGACGATACGCCGGTGCGTGGCGTGCGGGTCTTTTCGCAGCAAACGGCGCGTGAAGTGCGGGCCATGCTGGAAATGGCCGTGCAGCCCGAGGGAACGGCGCCGAAGGCGCGGGTTCCGGGCTATCGCGTTGGCGGCAAGACAGGCACGGCCTACAAGATCGAGGGCGGTGTCTATGCCAAAAAATATATCGCCTCATTCGTCGGTCTGGCACCGATCAGCGATCCACGACTGGTTGTCGCAGTGATGATCGACGAGCCGACCGGCGGCGCCCACTACGGTGGCGACGTGGCTGGTCCGGCCTTTTCCCAGATTACCGGCGGTGCCTTGCGCACCCTCGGCATTCGGCCTGATGCGCCGATTCAGGTTGCCGAAGTGCCGGCCGTAAAGGGGCGCCTGTGAGCACGCCGCGCGACATCCTCGACCGCCTGGAAAGCATGGACATCGCGCCGACCGGTGTCGCCGATGACAGCCGGCAGGTCCAGCCGGGCGATCTCTTTCTTGCTTATCCGGGCGATCTGGCCGATGGCCGTCGCTACATCGCTGATGCGATTGAGCGCGGTGCGGTGGCGGTTGTCTGGCAACCGGGCGACGGTTTTGCCTGGAATTCGGCGTTGACCGCAGCAAACCTGTCCGTCGATGCTTTGCGTCCGCTGGCCGGGCCGCTGGCGCATGCGGTTTATGGCCATCCCAGCGAAGGCCTGTCGTTGATCGCGATTACCGGCACCAACGGCAAGACCACGATCAGCCAATGCATTGCCCGGGTTTATCCCAAGCCCTGCGCCGTGATCGGTACGCTGGGTGCCGGCTTTCCGGATGCGCTGGTCGAGACTGGTTTCACGACGCCGGAAGCGACAACACTGATGCGCTACCTCGCGCAGTTCCGTGCCGAGAACGCTGGTGCCTGTGCGTTGGAAGCCAGTTCAATCGGCATCGAAGAGGGCCGGATGAACGGTGCTCGAGTCGATGTTGCGGTATTCACCAATTTTACCCGCGATCATCTCGATTACCACGGCACGATGGAAGCCTACGCCGCCGCCAAGGCAAAGCTCTTTGCCTGGCCGCGCTTGCGCACTGCCATCATCAATCTGGATGATGCGTTTGGTCTAAAGCTGATGCGTGAAACCACGGCCATGCGTGTGCTCGGTTACGCCATCGGTGAACAGCGCCGTGATTTTCCGGCGCTGGTGCGGGCCGAGGATCTGGTTGATACACCCTTTGGCCAGCGCTTCAGCCTGATCCTGCCGAATGGCCGGGGTACGGTCGATACCTGTCTGGTCGGCCGCTACAACATCTCCAACCTGCTGGCCGTTGCTGCCGTTCTGCACGATGCCGGTGTTTCGGTGTCCGATGTTGTGCGTCGCCTGTCCGAACTGACGTCGCCGCCGGGCCGCATGGAGCGTGTCGGGGGCAATGGCGAACCATTGATCATCGTCGATTACTCGCATACGCCGGACGCACTGGAAAACGCGCTGCTCATCCTGCGTGATGTCGTGACGCCGCGGGGAGGAAAGCTGTGGGTGGTTTTCGGTTGCGGTGGCGATCGCGACACGGGCAAGCGCCCACAGATGGGTCAACTGGCTGAAACCTTGGCGGATCGCGTTCTGGTGACCAGCGATAACCCGCGCAGCGAAGCGCCGCAAAACATCATTGACGACATTCTGGCCGGCATGAGCCATGCCGAAGTTGAAATCGACCGCGCCAAGGCGATTGCCCGCGTTGTCCTGGCGGCCGACGAGCGGGATGTGATCCTGCTCGCAGGCAAGGGTCATGAGACCTATCAGGAAATCGCCGGCGTCCGTCACCCATTTTCCGACATTGAGCAGGCGCAAGCCGCGCTGCTGCAGCGTCGCACTGAAAAGGAGGGGAAAGCCGCATGAACTGGCTGCTCTCACAAGTTGCAAAGGTCGTCGATGGCCGAGTGATCGGCGCCGATATCGCGCTAAACGGTATTTCGACCGATACCCGGGCGATTGGCGCCGGCCGGTTGTTCATTGCCCTGTGCGGCGAGCGCTTCGACGCGCATGATTTTCTCGCCCCGGCTGTGGCCAGTGGCGCTGCTGCGCTGATGGTGGCCGACGAAGCCAAATTGCCGGCCGGGGTTTCTGCGGTCGTCGTTGCTGATACCCGGCTCGCCCTTGGCCGCCTGGCCGCCGCCTGGCGCGCCAGCTTCACCTTGCCGCTGATCGCGGTCACCGGTTCAAATGGCAAGACGACGACCAAGGAAATGATCGCCGCGATCCTGAAGGCAGAATTTGGCGACGATGTTCTGGCAACTCGCGGCAACTTCAATAACGACATCGGCCTGCCGCTGACGCTGCTTGGTTTGAATGCGACGCATCGGGCTGCCGTGATCGAGATGGGCATGAACCATCCCGGTGAAATCGCTTATCTGGCAGCGATCGGTGCGCCGACCGTAGCGTTGGTGATTAATGCGCAGCGCGCCCACCTTGAGGGCATGGGTGACCTGGATGAAGTGGCCCGCGAGAAGGGCAGCATCTTCGCTGGCCTGCAAGTGGCCGGTATCGCCGTGATCAATGCGGACGATTGCTACACCCAGCTCTGGCGTGAGCAGGCTGGCGCGCATGCGGTGCGTAGTTTCGGTATCGACCAGTCGGCCGATGTGCAAGGAAATGTGCATCAACATGGCCTCGAAACGGCACTGGAACTGAGCGCAGCGGAGGGCGACGCGGCTATCCGGCTGAGCATTCCCGGTCGTCACAACGCACGCAATGCGGTGGCTGCTGCTGCCGCCTGCCTTGCCGCCGGTCTGCCGATGGCGGCCGTGATTGTCGGGCTGGAAAGCTTTACCGGGGTCAAGGGGCGCCTGCAGCGTCGCGCCGGCAACAGGGGGGCCGAAATCCTCGACGATACCTACAACGCCAATCCGGATTCGGTCCGTGCCGGGATTGATGTTCTCGCCTCGACCATTGGTCGCAAGCTGCTGGTGCTTGGCGATATGGGCGAGATCGGCGAGGCCAGTGGCCAGTATCACGATGAAATCGGCGGCTACGCCAAGAGTCAGGGTATCGATCGCCTGTTTGCGCTTGGCGACAAGGCACAACAGGCCGTGCGCAACTTCGGTGAAGGCGCCAGGCATTACTGCAATGTGGAAAAGCTGATTGCTGCGGTGGACAAGGAATTGGGGCCGGAAACCACGGTCCTGATCAAGGGGTCGCGCTTCATGAAAATGGAACGGGTGGCTGATGCACTCGCGATTGTTCCGGCCATGAATACGGAGAAAAACTGATGCTGCTGGAGTTGACCCAATGGCTTGCCCAGGACGTTCGTTTCTTCAACGTCTTCAACTACATCACGCTGCGGACCGTGCTGGCGACGATGACGGCGCTGCTGATTTCGTTCGCTGCCGGGCCGGGCGTCATCCGCTGGCTGGCCGCCAAGAAGATCGGTCAGGCAGTGCGTAGCGACGGACCGCAAACCCACTTGGTGAAATCCGGAACACCGACCATGGGGGGCGTCCTGATCCTGATTTCGATCGGCGTTACGACCTTGCTTTGGGGGGATCTGACCAACAAGTACGTGTGGACGGTGCTGGTTGTGACGCTCGGCTTTGGCATTGTCGGCTGGTATGACGACTGGAAGAAAGTCGTTTATCGCGATCCGAAAGGTCTGTCGGCTGGCTGGAAATTTTTCTGGCAGTCCTTGCTGGGTGTCGGGGCCGCCCTGTTCCTGGCCTTCTCTGCCAAGTCTGGCGCCCAGACCGAACTGATTGTTCCTTTCTTCAAGACAGTTGCCTACCCGCTGGGTGTGATTGGTTTCATCACACTGACCTATTTCGTCATCGTCGGCACCAGCAATGCGGTGAATCTGACTGACGGCCTCGATGGCCTGGCGATCATGCCGACCGTGATGATCGCCGGCGCCTTCGCCATCTTCGCCTACGTTACCGGCCACGCCGTACTCGCCAAGTACCTGTTTATCCCCTACGTCCCGGGTGCGGGCGAGTTGTGCATCCTGCTTGGGGCGATTGCCGGCGCCGGGCTTGGGTTCCTGTGGTTCAACGCCTATCCGGCCGAAGTCTTCATGGGCGACGTTGGAGCGCTGTCGCTCGGCGCGGCGCTTGGTACGGTGGCGGTCATCCTGCGTCAGGAAATCGTGTTGCTGATCATGGGTGGCGTTTTCGTCGTCGAAACCCTGTCAGTGATGCTGCAGGTCGGCTACTTCAAATACACCAAGAAGAAGTTCGGGGAGGGCCGCCGCATCCTGCGCATGGCGCCGCTGCATCACCACTTTGAACAAACCGGCTGGAAGGAGACGCAGGTTGTCGTCCGCTTCTGGATCATCACCATCATGCTCGTGCTGGTCGGGCTGTCTTCGTTGAAGTTGCGCTGATGGACCTCAAGGGCAAACGCGTTCTGGTCGTCGGGCTCGGTGAGTCCGGACTGGCGATGGCCAAGTGGCTGCATCGCCAGGGCGCGCTTGTCCGCGTTGCCGATTCGCGCGACACCCCACCGAACGTTGACGCTTTGGCCAAAGTGGCGCCGGGTGCTGAGCTCATTGCCGGGGCTTTTGTTGCCGAAACCTTTGCCGGGATCGCCTTCGTGGCGCTGTCGCCGGGCGTCGCCAAGGCAACGCCGGAGATTGCTGCGGTGGACCTGCCAATTATCTCGGAAATCGAATTGTTCGCCGCCGGTGTGCGTGAGCAGGTGCCGGGTTCGAAAATCATCGCCATCACCGGCAGCAACGGCAAGACGACGACCACGGCGCTGACCGCACACCTGCTGAGCGGTGCAGGCGTGCCGGCCATCGCCTGTGGCAACATTTCGCCGTCGGCGCTTGATGCGCTGATGGACGCGCAGGATGCAGGTTCGCTGCCGCAGGTCTGGGTTGTCGAACTCTCCAGTTTCCAGCTTGAAACGACGCATCACCTGAATGCGGTAGCAGCCACCGTCCTCAATATCTCCGAGGACCATCTTGATCGTTACGAAGGTAGCCTGGCCAACTACGCCGCCGCCAAGTCGCGCGTTTTCCAGGGCAAGGGCGTCATGGTATTGAACCGTGACGACGACTGGTCGATGGCCAACGGCCGCTGCGGCCGGACGATGCTGACCTTCGGTTTGAACGCTGCACCGCGGGGCGTCGATTACGGTTTTGCCGATGGCGCTATCTGTCGCGGCAAGGAAAAGCTCGTCGCGTTGGCCGATCTGAAGCTTTCCGGCCTGCATAACGCCGCCAATGCCATGGCTGCGCTGGCCCTGTGCGAAGCCATCGGCATCGCGCCGGCACGCCTGATTGCGCCGCTCAAATCCTTCTCCGGCCTGCCGCACCGCGTTGAAACCGTCGCTGAAATCAATGGCGTGATCTATGTCGATGACTCCAAGGGGACCAATGTTGGCGCCACGCTGGCTGCCATCGAAGGCATGGGCCGCAAGGTCGCCATCGTGCTCGGTGGTGACGGCAAGGGACAGGACTTCTCGCCGTTGAAGGTGGCGCTTGAAAAGCATGGCCGCGCTGTCGCGCTGATCGGGCGCGATGCCGCCGCGATTGGCATGGCCCTCGAAGGCAGCGGCATACCGACCCGCATTCTCGGCGACATGGAAGCGGCAGTTCAGTGGCTGGCCGGCCACGCCGAAGCCGGCGACTGTGTCTTGCTCTCGCCGGCCTGTGCCAGCCTCGACATGTACCGCAACTATGCGCACCGGGCGCAGGCCTTCGTTGATGCGGTGAAGGGGCTGTCATCATGATGATCGGCGCCCTTGATTCGCCGCGCCGGCAAGTGGCCGAGATCGACTACGCCTTGCTATGGAGCGTCTTGATCCTGCTTTTCACCGGTCTGGTCATGGTCTATTCCGCTTCCATCGCGATTGCCGAGGGTGGCCGCTTTACTGGTCATCAGCCAGCCTATTTTCTGGTTCGCCACGGCATTTTCCTGTGTATCGGCATGGTGGCTGCCGCCGTTGCCTTTCAGGTGCCACTGTCGCTCTGGCAGAAGAGTGCGCCTTATCTGTTCATGATCGGCGTCGCCCTGCTTGCCCTCGTTCTGATTCCCGGTGTCGGCCGCGACGTCAATGGCGCACGCCGCTGGCTGTCGCTCGGCTTCGTCAATCTGCAGCCGTCGGAGCTGATGAAGCTTTTCGCCGTGCTCTACGCCGCCGACTACACAGTACGCAAAATCAACGTCATGCATGACCTGAAGCAGGCCTTTCTGCCGATGTTCGGGGCCATGGCCGTGGTCGGCATGTTCCTGCTGAAAGAGCCGGACTTCGGTGCCTTCGTCGTCATTATCTCGATCGCCATCGGCATCCTTTTTCTAGGTGGTCTGAAGGCCCGGTTGTTCGCCCTGCTCATCCTCGGCCTGCTGGTCGCTTTTGCCGTGCTGATCGTCGTCTCGCCCTATCGCCGTGACCGCGTCTTCGGTTTCATGGATCCATGGGCCGATGCTTTCGGCCGTGGCTACCAACTGTCGCATTCGTTGATTGCTTTCGGCCGGGGCGAATTGTTTGGCGTCGGGCTTGGCGCCAGCGTCGAAAAGCTGTTCTACCTGCCGGAAGCCCACACTGACTTCCTGCTGGCGGTGATTGCCGAGGAGCTTGGTTTCGTTGGCGTGGTCGCCATAATCGCGCTGTTCGCGCTGCTCGTTCAGCGCGCCTTTGCCATCGGCCGCCAGTGTGTCCAGCTGGATCGCCTCTACCCGGCGCTGGTCGCCATGGGCATTGGCATCTGGATCGGCGTGCAGTCTTTCATCAACATGGGCGTCAATATGGGCCTGCTGCCGACCAAGGGCCTGACCCTGCCGCTGATGAGCTTTGGCGGTTCGGGCATCCTCGCAAACTGCGTGGCGCTGGCCATTTTGCTTCGTGTCGATTGGGAAAATCGCCAATTGATGCGCGGAGGCAAGTTATGAGCAAGACCATCATGATCATGGCGGGCGGCACAGGCGGTCATATTTTCCCGGCCCTTGCCGTTGCCGAAAAAATGCGCGAGCGTGGCTGGCGTGTCGTCTGGCTGGGCAATCCGGAAGGTATGGAAGCTCGTCTGGTGCCGCAGCACGGCTTTGAAATCCGCTGGCTCAAATTTGGTGCCCTGCGTGGCAAGGGCATCCTGCGCAAGCTGCTGCTCCCGTTCAACCTGTTGCGCGGCTTCTGGCAGGCGCAAAAGATCATTCGTCAGGTGCAGCCCAATGTCGTGCTCGGCATGGGCGGATACATCACCTTCCCCGGCGGCATGATGGCTTCGCTGCTCGGCAAGCCGCTGGTGCTGCATGAACAGAATTCGGTGGCCGGCCTGGCCAATCGCGTGCTGGCTGGCGTTGCCGATCAGATCGCGACCGGCTTTCCGGACGTGCTGAAAAAAGGCGCCTGGCTGGGCAATCCGGTACGCCCGGAAATCGCCCGGATTGCTCCCCCGGCTGAGCGTTTGGCTGAACGCAGCGGCGCCCTGCAACTGCTGGTGATCGGCGGTAGCCTCGGCGCCCAGGCACTGAACGAAATGGTGCCGCAAGGCATGGCGCTGCTGGCCGAAAACGAGCAGCCGCAGATCGTCCATCAGGCCGGCGAAAAGCATCTTGATGCCCTGAAGGCCAATTACGCAGCCGTTGGCGTGCAGGCTCACTGCGTACCGTTCATTGAAGACATGGCCGGCGCCTACGAATGGGCCGATCTGGTTATTTGCCGTGCCGGGGCGTTGACCGTAGCAGAGCTGGCTGCGGCTGGTGTGGCGAGCATTCTGGTGCCCTTCCCGCATGCGGTGGATGACCACCAGACCGGCAACGCTCGTTTCCTGGTCAATGTTGGCGGCGCCTTCCTGTTGCCGCAGTCCGATCTGACGCCGGACACCATTGCGCTGATCCGCAACTACAGCCGCGGTCAACTGCTGGAAATGGCCGAAAAGGCCCGCAGTCTGGCCAAGCCCGATGCCACCGAAGAAGTGGCGAATCTTTGTGCAGAGAGCGCGAAATAAATGAAACATAAAGTCAAACACATCCACTTCGTCGGCGTCGGCGGTTCCGGCATGAGTGGTATCGCCGAGGTGCTGGCCCACCTGGGTTACACGGTCAGCGGTTCCGATATCGCGGCCAGCGCCACCACCCGTCGCCTCGAAGGCGAGGGCGTCCGCGTCGTCATCGGGCATGCCGCCGAAAATGCCGCCGGTGCGGATGCCGTGGTCGTATCGACGGCGGTCAAGGAAGACAACCCGGAAGTGATGGCGGCACGCGAGCGTAAGATTCCGGTCGTACCCCGCGCCCAGATGCTGGCCGAACTGATGCGCCTGAAGCGCGGCATCGCCATTGCCGGTACGCACGGCAAGACGACAACGACCAGCCTGGTGGCGACCATTCTGGCTGAAGGCGGCATTGATCCGACTTTCGTCATTGGTGGCCGGCTGAATGCTGCCGGGGCCAATGCCCGGCTCGGCAGCGGCGATTTTCTCGTGGCCGAGGCCGATGAGTCGGATGCTTCGTTCCTCTTCCTGTCGCCGGTCATCTCCGTGGTTACCAACATTGATGCCGACCACATGGAAACCTACGGTCACGATTTCGAGCGGCTGAAAGGGGCTTTCGTCGATTTCCTCAGCCGCCTGCCGTTCTATGGCGTGGCCGTGCTCTGCGCCGACGACCCGAATGTTCGCGCCATCATGCCGCAGGTGGCCAAGCAGATCGTCACCTATGGCCTGACGCCGGGCTGCAATTTCTACGCCGAGAACATTGTCGCTGCTGACGGCCAGATGCGCTTTGACGTCGTCCGGGTCAATGGCTCGGTGTCGCGTCTGTCGATCACGCTCAATCTGCCGGGCCTGCACAATGTGCTGAATGCGCTGGCCGCGATTGCCGTGGCGACCGAACTGCAGGTGGCGGATGCCTCGATCATCAAGGCACTGGCAGAATTCAAGGGCGTCGGGCGCCGCTTCCAGCGCTATGGCGAAGTGGCCCTGCCGGCTGGCGGCACCATGACGCTGGTCGACGACTACGGCCATCATCCGGTCGAGATGGCTGCCACGCTGGCTGCGGCTCGTGGCGCTTTCCCCGGGCGTCGTCTGGTGCTGGCTTTCCAGCCGCATCGCTACACGCGAACCCGCGACTGTTTTGAAGACTTCGTCAAAGTGCTTTCCACGGTGGACGCCCTTTTATTGGCCGAAATCTACGCCGCCGGTGAGGCGCCGATTGTCGCTGCCGATGGCCGCTCAATGGCGCGCGCCCTGCGCGTTGCCGGCAAGGTTGAACCGGTGTTTGTCGAGGATATCGCGGCCATGCCGCAAACAATCATGGATGTCGCCCGCGATGGCGACGTGGTCTTGTGCATGGGGGCCGGCTCGATTGGCGCGGTTCCCGGCAAGGTGGTGGAGTTGCAATGAGCGAATTCGGCAAAGTCGCAGTTCTTTTTGGCGGTACCTCCGCCGAGCGTGAGGTTTCCCTGAACAGCGGTTCGCGTGTATTGGCGGCGCTGGTCGGGCTGGGCATTGATGCCCACCCGTTTGACCCGGCCGAGCAACCGCTTGATGCGCTGAAGGGTTACGACCGCGCCTTCATCGCGCTGCATGGCCGGCATGGCGAAGATGGCACGATACAGGGCGCCCTGGAACTGATGCACATTCCCTATACCGGTTCCGGCGTGATGGCATCCGCTCTCGGTATGGACAAGTTCCGCACCAAGTTGCTATGGCAGGCTGCCGGCTTGCCGGTGCCGGAATACGCATTGCTGACGGCAGACTCGGATTTCGCCGATGTCGAGGAAGACCTCGGGCTGCCAATATTCGTCAAGCCGGCGCATGAAGGTTCGTCGATCGGTATCAGCAAGGTTAAGGAGCACGACACCCTGCACCTGGCCTACGCCGAAGCCGCCAAATACGATTCGCTGGTCATCGCCGAAAAGGGCGTCATGGGTGGCGAATACACCGTCGGCATCATTGGTCGGGGCAACGACATGGTGGCCCTGCCGATCATCAAGATCGAGCCGGCGACGGACTGGTACGACTACGAAGCCAAGTACAACCGCGACGACACGCGCTACCTGTGTCCCTGCGGCCTGCCGGAAGCCAGGGAAATGGAAATCCGCAAAGGGGCGCTGGAAGCTTTCCGCATCCTTGGTGGCCGTGGCTGGGGACGCGTCGATTTCCTGATGGATGAGGCCGGCAATCACTATTACCTCGAAGTGAATACCTCGCCGGGCATGACCGATCACTCGCTGGTGCCGATGGCGGCCCGGGTGGCCGGCATGGATTACCCGGCGCTGGTCCGCCGTGTGCTCGAACTTGCTACGAACGATTGAGACGATGAATGTGGAGCAAACCGCACCTGCTGAATGCCATTGCCGACCTGCTGATGCTGGTCGCTGCGGCAGCGCTGCTGGCTGCGGCGGCAGTGTGGCTGGTGCGGGTGCCTTCTTTGCCGGTGCGGCAGGTGGTTTTTGCCGAGCCGCTGGCGCATACCCGTCGGCTGGAAGTGGAGCAGGTGCTGCCGGCCGCCTTGAAGGGCAATTTCTTCAGCCTGAATCTGGAAACGGTTCGCGGCTCATTGGAGCGTCTGCCCTGGGTGCGCAAGGTAGAAGTGCGGCGCATCTGGCCGGCCAAGCTGGAGGTCAGGGTCGAGGAACATCGTCCAGCAGCGCGTTGGGGCGAGGGGCGCGGCGAACTGGTCAACAGCTATGGCGAGGTGTTTGCGGCAGTGCCGAATGCCGAGGAAGTGGTCGCCTTGCCGCTGCTGTTCGGGCCGCAAGGAACAGCGCCGGAGGTATTGCGGCGTTATGGCGAACTGGTTGGTACGTTCAAGACGGTCGGCGAAAAGCCGGTACAGGTGACGCTTTCTCCGCGTCTTGCCTGGCAGTTGAAGCTGGAGAACGGAATGTTGTTGGACATGGGGCGCGAGCAGCCGAAGGCGCCAGTGGGTGTGCGCCTGCAGAGATTTATCGAGGTTTATCCGGAAACGGTCGCCAAACGGGCGGTACGGCCGGCAGTCGTGGATTTGCGGTATCCGAACGGCTTTGCGATGCGAGTCGCGGGCGAGGGGAAGGGAAAATAAGTATATGAGCAGGGACAACAAGGACATGGTTGTTGGTCTGGACATCGGAACGTCGAAAATCGTCGCGCTGGTCGCCGAGATCAATCAGGAAGGCCATCTGAACGTGATCGGCATGGGGTCGCAGGATTCGCGTGGCCTGAAGAAGGGTGTCGTGGTGAACATCGAGGACACCGTGCACACGATCAGCCGGGTCATTCAGGAAGTCGAGTTGATGGCTGACTGCAAGGTCAAGGATGTCTACACCGGGATTGCCGGCAGCCACATCAAGAGCTTCAACTCGAACGGCATGGTGGCGATCAAGGACAAGGAAGTGACGCCGAGCGACGTCGAGCGCGTTATTGAAACTGCCAAAGCGATGCCGATTCCGGCGGATCAGGAAATCCTGCACATCCTGACGCAGGAATTCGTCATCGACGGCCAGGACGGCATCCGCGAGCCGATCGGCATGAGCGGCATGCGCCTTGAGGTGAAGACGCACATTGTGACCGGCGCCGTTTCAGCCGCCCAGAACATCGTCAAATGCGTCCGCCGCTGCGGTCTGGAAGTGAATGATCTGGTGCTGCAGCCACTGGCTTCGAGCTATGCCGTGCTGTCGGAAGACGAAAAGGATCTCGGCGTCTGCCTGATCGACATCGGCGGTGGCACGACCGACATCGCCGTCTGGACGCAGGGCGCCATCCGCCATACCTCGGTGATTCCCATTGCTGGTGACCAGATCACCAACGACATCGCGATGGCTTTGCGCACTCCGACCCGCGAGGCGGAAGACATCAAGTGCAAGTATGGTTGCGCCCTGTCGCAACTGGCTGATGTCGCCGAAAACCTTGATGTGGCGGGCGTCGATGATCGTCCGAGCCGCAAGCTCTCACGTCGTGCACTGGCCGATGTCATCCAGCCGCGCGTCGAAGAACTCTATGAGTTGATCCAGAACGAACTGCGCCGCGCCGGCTTTGAGGAGGTTCTTTCCTCCGGCATCGTGCTGACCGGTGGCGCAAGTGTCATGCCGGGTATGGTCGAACTGGGCGAGGAAATCTTCCACATGCCGGTTCGGCTCGGCAACCCGAAATACACCGGCAGCCTGGCCGATGTCGTGCAAAGCCCCCGGTTTTCCACTGCCTACGGACTGTTGCTCGAAGCCCAGGCGCAGCGCAAGCGTGGCCAGAAGATCCAGGAAAAGCAGGGTTTCAAGGACGTCTTCGACGGCATGAAGTCCTGGTTTGCCAAGAATTTTTAATTTGTTGTTGAACAGTTTTTTCAGAGGAGGTAGTCATGTTTGAGATCATCGAGAAAGACGAAGAAACGGGCACGATCATCAAGGTGTTCGGGGTCGGTGGTGCTGGTGGAAACGCCATTGAGCACATGATTCGCGAAGGTGTGAATGGCGTCGAGTTCATTGCCGCCAATACGGATGCCCAGGCGCTGAGCCGCAATGCGGCATCGAGCAAGTTGTCGCTCGGCAAGACCGGGCTAGGTGCCGGTGCCAAGCCGGAAGCAGGTCAGGCAGCCGCCGAGGCCCACAAGGATGAAATTCGCGCCAGCCTGCAAGGGGCGCACATGGCCTTCATCACGGCCGGCATGGGTGGTGGCACCGGTACCGGTGCAGCGCCCGTGGTCGCCGAGATTGCCCGTGAAATGGGTATCCTGACGGTCGGTGTCGTCACCAAGCCGTTCAGTTTCGAAGGCAACAAGCGGATGAAGTCGGCTGAAGCCGGTATCGCCGAGTTCTCCAAGCATGTCGATTCGCTGATCGTCATCCTCAACGACAAGCTGATGGAAGTCATGGGCGACGACGCCGATGTCGACGACTGCTTCAAGGCGGCTGACGATGTGCTGAAAAATGCCGTCGGCGGTATTGCCGAAATCATTACCTACCCGGGCCTGGTGAACGTCGACTTTGAAGATGTCCGGACCGTGATGGGCGAAATGGGCCGTGCCATGATGGGCTCTGCTGCTGCTGCCGGCGTTGATCGCGCCCGCATCGCCGCAGAACAGGCCGTTGCCTCGCCACTGCTGGAAGGCGTCAACCTCTCAGGCGCCAAGGGCGTGCTGGTCAATATCACGGCTGCCAAGGGCGGCCTGAAGATGAAGGAAGTCAACGAAGTGATGAACACCGTCAAGGCCTTTGCTGCTGACGATGCTCACATCATTTTCGGCGCCGTTTACGACGAACTGATGGGCGATGCCCTGCGCGTCACCGTGGTTGCCACCGGTCTCGGCCAGGTCGCTGCCGTGCGTGTTCGCCAGACTGAAGTCTTCACCCAGCCGGTTCTGGTGCAGGCTACCGGTACGAGCGATGCCGTGGCATTCGGTTCTTCGCCGGATTACTCGCATCTGGATGTGCCGGCAGTCGTACGCAAGCGGAACGTCACGGTCGAGGCTCTGGCCAACAGTGGCGTGGATCGTTACGACATTCCGGCTTTCCTGCGCAAACAGGCGGACTGAGCGTAAAAAAACTACTCTGAAAAAGGGCGGCGGCGCGTTGTGTTACAATGCGCCGCTCCCCAAATTATTCAAGCACTTACATGCTCAAGCAACGCACGCTCAAGACTATTATTCGCGCTTCTGGCGTTGGCCTGCATGGTGGCGTCAAGGTCAATATGGCCCTGCGCCCGGCTGCTCCGGATAGCGGTATTGTCTTCCGTCGTGTTGATCTGCCGGAACCAGTGGATATTCCAGCCGCTGCCCTTTTGGTCGGCGACACCCGTATGTGCTCCTGTCTCGAAAAGGACGGAGTGAAAGTTGGCACCATCGAACACCTGATGTCGGCCTTTGCCGGCCTTGGCATCGACAACGCCTGGGTTGATCTGGATGCGCCGGAAGTGCCCATCCTTGACGGCTCGGCTGCACCATTCGTCTTCCTGATCCAGTCGGCGGGCATCGAAGAGCAGAATGCTGCCAAGAAATTCATTCGTGTCACCAAGACCATCGAAGTCAAGGATGGTGACAAGTGGGCGCGTTTTGAGCCCTACGACGGCTATAAACTGGCTTTCTCCATCGTTTTCAATCATCCGGCTATCGACAAATCGGCGCAGAAGGCCGAGATCGATTTTGCCGAACAGTCCTACACCCGCGAAGTCGCCCGCGCCCGTACCTTCGGTTTCATGCAGGAAGTCGAATATCTGCGCGAAAACGGCCTGGCCCTCGGTGGCGGTCTGGAAAACGCCATTGTTCTCGACGAATTCCGTGTGCTGAATCAGGATGGCTTGCGTTACGGCGACGAGTTCGTCAAACACAAGATTCTCGATGCAATCGGCGATCTCTATCTGCTCGGCCACCCCTTGCTTGCCGCTTTTTCATCGCACAAGGGCGGGCATGCGCTGAACAACCAACTCGCTCGCGAACTGCTCAACCATCAGGAGTCCTGGGAACTGGTGGCTTTTGAAGAAGTCGAGCACGCCCCGGTTGGCGTCATTCGCTGGTTGAACCAGCCGGCCTAGGCAAATATGTGGCTGCTTCGTCTGCTGGCAGTCATTCTGGTCATTGCCGTCGGTGTTGGTGTGGTGATGTATGCCTTTACCGGCAATCGCGCCTATCTTGCCTTCAGCTGGCGTCTATTTCGCTACGGGGTCGTCTTCGCGCTGCTGGTATTCGCCTTGATGTTCGTTGAACGCCTGGCCATCATTCCCTGGTAGCAGCCCGCGCCAACAGATTGTCCAAGGCGTCTCGAAGCGGCCCTTTTGGCAGTTTTTCGGTGGTCGACCGCAGCACTCCGCAAGCCTTGGCAGAGAGCGGCTTCTGGGTTGAACTCGTTGATTGGTAAGGTATTTGGCGGGGTTGTACTTTTACGTCCATGACGTTACACTCCGCCCCTTGTTTTGATAACTCGTCGCACAATCGCTGTCCCATCTGGCGAATTTTAGCGGCGACTGCGCCATTGTCGGCGTGGATAACGACTCTCCCCGACTTGTAATTGGCAACGTGTGCGGCGTAGCGTAACCCCGCTGGGGCAATCGCTTCGAAGCGACGTGAAAGTTTGAGCAAGAGCCGAGCATGGGCCATCAGCCTGCCGGCCGAGGCATCACCGTCGAGAAATTGCTCAGGCACTTTGTACATAGGAGTTTCCGTGCAGATTATTCTGGTTTCCCGCCACATGAAGGCGGCGCGAACAGTGACCATTATGCCTCGGCATGTCCTGGCGGTGCTGGCTGTCTTTTTCGCATTGGTGTTTTCGACTTCGGCCCTGTTTTCCTGGTTGTCCGTTCACCTGCGCCTGCCACTCGTTGAAAGCCTGATGCTTTCACTGCAACAACAGGAGTCGAAGAAGGTTCAGGATTACGTCAGCAACAACCTGCAACTGATGGCGACCCGCCTCGGTGAGTTGCAGGCCAAGGTGCTGCAGCTCGATAGCCTGGGGCAGCGTATTTCCGGTCTGGCCGGGGCCAAGGCTGAGACTCCGGCCAAGACCAAGGGCGGCCAGGGTGGCCCCTATTTGCCGGCACCATTGACGGCAGATGAATTGCAGCAGGAAATCGAGCGGCTGGCGGCAACCATCGAGCACAAGACCGATGAATTGGCGGTGCTTGAATCCCGCCTGCTCGAAAAGCGGGTCAAGGATCGCTTGCTGCCGACGACCTTGCCGGTCAAGGAGGCTGTTCTCGGTTCAGTCTTTGGCCATCGGAATGATCCGATCGCTGGTCTGCGGGCAATGCATGAAGGCCTCGATTTCAATGCCGAAACCGGCACGCCAGTGCTCGCTGCGGCCGACGGGGTGGTAATTTCGGCTGAATACCATGGCGAATTCGGCAACATGATCGATGTTGACCATGGCGATGGCCTGACTTCGCGCTATGCCCATCTGTCGCTGCTCAATGTCAAGTCCGGAACGCTGGTCAAGCGCGGGCAGCAAATCGGCGCGGTTGGCAGTACCGGCCGTTCAACCGGCGCTCATCTGCATTTTGAAGTACGCATGCTCGGGGTGGCGCAGAATCCTGCCCTCTTCCTGAAACAGGGGCTGGAGTTCGCGCAGATCAAGCGCCGCTGAGCAGCGGCATTTAACCGCTTGATTTAGGTCATCATCGTCGTATCGGGACGGCATGCTAGAATCCGCGCTTTGTCGCGCCCTGCGCCACCACTTTAGATCGCAATGATTTCCGGCCTACTCAAAAAGATTTTCGGCAGCCGCAACGACCGGCTGATCAAACAATATTCCCAGAGCATCAAGCGCATCAACGCACTTGAACCCTCGCTTCAGGGACTGACCGACGAACAGTTACGCGCCAAGACGGACGAGTTTCGTCAGCGCCACGCCAAAGGTGAGTCGCTTGACGACCTTTTGCCGGAGGCCTTCGCGGTTGTCCGCGAAGCCGGCAAGCGCGAGCTGGGCATGCGGCATTTCGATATGCAGTTGGTCGGCGGCATGGTGCTGCATTACGGCAAGATCGCCGAAATGCGTACCGGCGAAGGCAAGACACTGGTCGCGACGCTGCCCTCCTACCTCAATGCCATTTCCGGCAAGGGGGTGCATGTCATTACGGTCAATGATTACCTGGCCAGCCGCGACGCGGAGTGGATGGGGCGTCTGCATCGCTTCCTCGGCCTGAGCGTCGGCGTCAATCTGTCGCAGATGGATCATGAGACCAAGCAGGCGGCTTACGCGGCCGACATCACCTATGGCACCAACAACGAATTCGGCTTCGATTACCTGCGTGACAACATGGTCTACACGGCCGGCGAGCGGGTTCAGCGCAGCCTGAATTACGCCATCGTCGACGAAGTTGACTCCATCCTGATCGACGAAGCCCGTACCCCGCTGATCATTTCGGGCCAGGCCGAAGATCACACGGATCTCTACCTGCGCATGAAGGATGTCGTCCCCAAACTGAGCCGCGCCGAGGAAGAGAAGGGCGAGGGTGACTACTGGGTTGATGAGAAGGGGCATCAGGTACACCTCTCCGAAGCCGGTTACGAGCACGCCGAGCAGTTGCTTGCCGAGCATGGTCTGCTGGAGGGCGGTAGCGGCCTGTACGATGCCGCCAATATTTCCCTTTTGCATCACCTGAACGCCGCGTTGCGTGGCCTGACGCTGTTCCAGAAGGATCAGCAATATGTCGTGCAGAACGGTGAAGTGATCATCGTTGACGAATTTACCGGGCGCCTGATGGCTGGTCGCCGCTGGTCCGATGGCCTGCACCAGGCGGTCGAAGCCAAGGAAGGTGTGCAGATTCAGGCCGAGAACCAGACGCTGGCCTCGATCACCTTCCAGAATTATTTCCGGATGTACGGCAAGCTCTCGGGCATGACCGGTACGGCCGATACCGAAGCCTACGAATTCCAGCAGATCTACGGTCTGGAAACGGTGGTCATCCCGACCCATCGTCCGATGGTCCGCAAGGACATGAACGACCTCGTCTTCAAGACGGCGGACGAAAAACACGCGGCGATCATCGCCGATATCAAGGATTGTTCGAAGCGCGGCCAGCCGGTGCTGGTTGGTACGACGTCCATTGAAGCATCCGAACTCCTGTCCGGGCTGCTCGACAAGGAAAAGCTGCCGCACTCCGTGCTTAACGCCAAGCAGCATGCTCGCGAAGCGGAAATCGTCATTGAAGCCGGTCGACCGGGGCAGATCACCATTGCCACCAATATGGCCGGTCGCGGTACTGACATCGTGCTCGGTGGCAGCATCGAAAAGGCGTCTTCCGTCATCAAGCACGACGAGTCGATGCCGGAAGCCGAGCGTGAGGCAAAGATTGCTGCCATGCGTGAAGACTGGCAGAAACTGCACAATCAGGTGCTGGATGCTGGCGGCCTGCACATCATCGGTTCCGAGCGCCATGAATCGCGTCGCATCGACAACCAGTTACGTGGCCGCTCCGGTCGTCAGGGCGATGCCGGTTCTTCGCGCTTCTATCTGTCGCTCGACGATCCTTTGTTGCGCATCTTCGCCGGTGAGCGTCTGCGCGGCATCATGGACAAGCTGAAAATGCCGGAAGGCGAAGCGATCGAGCATCCGCTCGTCACACGCTCGCTGGAGTCGGCACAGCGCAAGGTGGAGGCTCGCAACTTCGATATCCGCAAGCAGTTGCTGGAGTACGACGACGTTTCCAATGACCAGCGCAAGGTGATCTACCAGCAGCGCAACGAACTGCTGGAATCCGACGATATTTCGGAAACCATTGCCGCGATGCGTCAGGGCGTCATTGCCGACCTCTTCCGCATTTACGTGCCGCTCGAGTCGGTCGAAGAGCAGTGGGATATGGAAGGCCTGGAACGCGCCCTGCAATCCGATCTTCTGATCACCGCGCCGGTTGCGCAATGGTTCAAGGATGAACCGACGCTCTCCGACGAGGAAATCCTTGCCCGCATTCAGCAGGGTGCGGATGAAGCCTATCGGGCCAAGGTTGATCTGGTTGGGGCCGAAAACTTCCATCAGTTCGAGCGCAATGTCATGCTGCAAAGCCTCGATACCAGTTGGCGCGAGCATTTGTCGGCACTTGACCACCTGCGCCAGGGCATCCATTTGCGTGGTTACGCCCAGAAGAATCCGAAGCAGGAATACAAGCGCGAAGCCTTCGAGCTGTTTGAAGGCTTGCTTGATCGTGTGCGCAAGGATGTGACCCGCGTTGTCTATACCGTCCAGATTCGTTCGCAGGAAGACGTTGAGGAATCGGCGCCGCATGCCGAGGTGCAGAACGTCAAGTATCACCACGCTGATTACGACGATGCGCTGGGTGCAGGCGAGGCGGCTGAAGCCGAGCCAAGGCAAGCCTCCCCGGCTGGCCCGAAAGTGGGAAGAAACGATCCCTGCCCTTGTGGAAGCGGCAAAAAATACAAACATTGCCACGGCAAGCTTAGCTGATAGCCGTTAGTAGTCAGCTGCTAGCCAAACCGGTGGCAGCTGACTCTCGATCCTATTAACTCGATCCTGGATCCTGAAATGCCAGTCAATTACGCAACCCCTGCTGCCGATCAATTGTTCCCAGTTGCCGGTGTCAGCCTTGGTGTCGCCGAGGCGGAAATTCGCAAGAAAAATCGCCGCGATCTGACGCTGGTTGCGCTTGATGCCGGTTGTACCGTGGCTGGCGTTTTTACGCAGAATCGTTTCTGCGCTGCGCCAGTCCAGTTGTGCCGGAATCATCTGGCCGGTGGCAAGGAGATTCGTGCGCTGGTGATCAATACCGGCATCGCCAATGCCGGCACCGGCGAACCAGGCCGTCAAACTGCGCAAGCGAGCTGCGAAGCCGTCGGCGCCATGCTCGGTGTGGCGGCCGATCAGGTTCTGCCCTTTTCGACCGGCGTCATTCTCGAGCCCTTGCCGGTCGAACGTCTCAAGGCCGGCTTGCCTGCCGCGCAGGCTGATCTCAAGGCTGACAACTGGCATGCCGCCGCGCACGCCATCATGACCACCGATACCGTCGCCAAGGCTGCTTCGAGGACTGTTGCGGTCAACAGCAAAAAAGTGACCATTTCCGGCGTCTCCAAGGGCGCCGGCATGATCAGGCCGAACATGGCGACCATGCTTGGCTTTCTCGCTACCGATGCCGGCATCGCCCAGCCCTTGCTCGACAAGCTGGTCAAGGAGGCGGCTGATGCCTCCTTCAACTGCATCACGGTCGATGGCGATACCTCGACGAACGACTCTTACGTAATGATCGCCACCGGTCAGTCAGGGGCCAGCTTTGCCAGCGAGACCGATGCCGGCTGGGCTGATGTCAAGGCCGCCATCGTCGCCGTCTCCGTTGAATTGGCGCAGGCCATTGTTCGTGATGGCGAGGGCGCCACCAAGTTCATCACGGTTGCGGTGGAGGGCGGCAAGATTGTCGATGAGTGCCGTCAGGTCGGCTATGCCATCGGTCATTCGCCATTGGTCAAAACGGCCTTCTTCGCTTCCGACCCGAATCTTGGTCGCATCCTGGCGGCGATTGGCTATGCCGGTATTGGCGATCTGGATGTCGACGGCGTCAAGGTCTGGCTGGACGACGTTCTGGTTGCCGAAAATGGCGGTCGGGCCGCGGCCTACAAGGAAGAGGACGGCGCGCGGGTAATGGCGCAGGCGGAAATTACGGTGCGTGTCGATCTTGGCCGTGGTTCAGCCAAGGCGAATGTTTATACCTGTGATTTTTCCTACGATTACGTCAAGATCAACGCTGACTATCGTTCGTAGCGTTTGAAGAAATAGAAAAAGGGCCGATGCTCCTTGGAGGCACCGGCCCTTTCTGCTTCTATTTCTTGGTCTGGGCGATCTGATTGACCATGAAGACGACAGACGACTTCATTTCGGCATCGCTCAGGTCAGCCATGCCGCCACGGGCCGGCATCGAATTGTGGCCATTGATCGCCGATTTGACGAGCGGATCAACGCCATTCTTCAGGCGCGGTTTCCAGGCATCAACGTCACCCAGTTTAGGTGATCCGTTCTTGCCGGTGGCGTGGCAATCCTGGCAACGAGCCTTGACGATTTCCTCGCCTGACCTGCTCTGGGGTGAGGCGTAAGCCTTGTTGGTATCGACGGCGTGGCCGCCGCTGACCATGTAGGCAACCGCACGGCTCATTTCGATATCAGACAGGTTGGCCTGGCCGCCATGGGCCGGCATGTTGCGGACGCCGGTGATGGCGTTCTGCGTCAAGGTTGCCAGGCCCTTGGAGGCGCGCTGGGACCACGCTGCCTGATCGCCGATTTTCGGGGCGCCATCCTTGCCGCTGGCGTGACAGCTGATGCATACGGCGTCGACGACCTCCTTGCCGGTGCGTTCCGCTGCCTGGGTCAGCCCGACTGAGCCGGTCACCGCCAGAATCAGGGCAAGCGCCTTATAGGTGGTCGCTTTGCGCATGATGGCCAGGCCTCCAATGTTGTTTCCCATGTCTAATCCTCTTTTTCGATATTTGTAATCGCAATCTTCACGAGGCCGAATGGCCGGGTGAGTCGCTGGCGAAGGGTTCTCATCAGGGGCTGCTTCGAGGGTGCAACTGTTGTAAACACTGGCGAAACTGCATTTCCATGGCCCTGAATTGCCAAATAGCAGAATATCACCGAGGCGCGGAAATGTGCACGCCGGGCACGAGAGAATCGCTTGGGCAAGGGGTTTCCGCTCCTTGAAACCTGCATGCTAGACTTCAGCCATTGACCATATACAAAGCAAATTATGGGCGGAGCAGATCGGGTGGCGACGCTATTTTCGTTGGCGCCAGCCACGCCAATTGAGTTTGCCTTGCCGAATTTGAAAGCGTCGCATGACTGATATTCGCCATGATCTGGCCAGAAATACACTTGCCATTATTTGTATCCTTGGGCTGATCGCTCTTTCGCTATGGGTGCTGCGGCCATTTCTGGCGGCGACGGTTTGGGCAACGATGATCGTCGTCGCCACCTGGCCGTTGCTCAAGTCGCTTGAGGCACGCTTCGGCAACCGGCGGGGGCCGGCTGTGGCGGTGATGACGCTGGCGATGCTGCTCTTGCTGGTCCTGCCGCTATGGCTGGCGATCGATACCATTTCTGACCATGCGGACCAGTTGACCGCAGCGGGCAAGAATCTGGCTGCCAATGGCTTGCCGCTGCCGCCGGATTGGGTGGCGCCGCTACCCTTGGTCGGAGCCAAACTCGCGGCAGCCTGGACGCAGCTCGCCAGCGGCGGTGCCGAGGCGATCACGACCAAAGTGACTCCCTACGCGGCAGATACCGGCAAGTGGGTGTTATCGCAAGTCGGTGGGCTGGGCGGCATGCTTCTTCAGTTCCTGCTCGTCGTGCTGATCGCCGCCATCCTGTATGCAGGTGGCGAGAGTGCGGCCCGCATGGCGCATCGCTTTGGTCGCCGCCTGGCCGGAGATCGGGGTGAGAATTCGATCATCCTGGCGGGTCAGGCCATTCGTGGCGTGGCGCTGGGTGTTGGCGTCACCGCCATTGTGCAGACAGTGCTCGGTGGCATCGGGCTGGGTATCGCTGGCGTTCCCTTCGCTTCTTTGCTGGCGGCGGTCATGCTGATGTTGTGCATCGCCCAGATTGGCCCCGGCCTGATCCTTTTTCCAGCTGTCGGCTGGATGTACTGGATGGGCGATACGGGCTGGGCTACCGCGCTGCTGGTCTGGAGCCTGGTGGTCACTATGCTCGACAACGTCTTGCGGCCGATGCTTATCAAGAAGGGTGCCGACTTGCCGCTGTTGCTGATCTTTTCCGGTGTTATCGGTGGCATGCTGGGTTTCGGACTGATCGGAATCTTCGTCGGGCCGGTGGTGCTGGCGGTGACCTACACGCTGCTGCTGGCGTGGATCGAAGACGTCCTCGGCAAGGATGAAGTGCCGAGTCTAGAGTCGGTGCAGGCGGATCATTCGGAACCAGCCGCCAGCTAAGGCCGGCTGATCCTGCTCCAACACCAGTTCTGGTGCCTCGGCCAGCAGATCTTCAAATACAACGTCGAGCCGGGTGGCGACCCGGCGCATCAGCGGATTGACCAGTCGCCGCAACAGCGCCGGCTGACCGCGCCGGAGAAACTTGTCGAAGACCAGAACTTGGCCGCCCGGTCTTACGACGCGGGCAATTTCGGCGAAACAATGGGCGGGCTCAGGAACAACCGCCAGGATCAGGTGCAACACAGCGACATCGAAACTGGCGTCGGCAAAGGGCAGGCGCTGGGCGTCGCCCTGCACCGGCAGAAAATCGATGGCCCCAACCCGAGGCAGGGCCTGGCGCAACATGGCGCGATTGAGATCAAGGCCAACGTAATGATGCTGGGCCGGCAGATGCGGCAGATCCAGCCCGGTGCCAACGCCGGCGAGCAAGGCTCGGCAGGGTTCGCTCGGCAAAGCATTCAGGCTGCGTTTGCGAGCGGCCTGCGTCGCACGCCCGATCGCCGCGTCGTAGAACGGGGCAATCAGCGTGTAACTGTGCTTCAGGCTCAGTGCAGCACCCTCGGCATGGCCAGCGTGAATTCGGGGATTTCGGCCTCGAAGTGGGTGCCGTCCTCCGCCACCATCTGGTATGTGCCTTTCATCGTGCCGACCGGCGTCGTCAGCGCCGAGCCACTGGAGTACTGAAAGCTCTCGCCCGGTTTGAGCAACGGCTGCTTGCCAACGACACCGAGGCCGCGAACCTCCTGTACCTCGTTGTGGGCATCGGTGATGATCCAGTGGCGCGAAACCAGCTGGGCCGGTACTTCGCCAATATTCTTGATGGTCACGGTATAGGCAAACAGGTAGCGATTCTCTTCCGGGTCGGACTGATCCGGGATGAACTGCGCTACCGGCTGAACCTCGATTTGGTACTTGTTGGAGTCGGGCATGGGATAATTTCGTCTATCTGTTCTTGTTTAGGGAAACATCATGTCAGCCAAAGATTTCATCATCGCCCCGAGCATTCTTTCCGCCAACTTTGCCAAACTGGGCGAGGAGGTGGCTAACGTCATTGCCTCGGGGGCTGACTGGATTCACTTCGACGTGATGGACAACCATTATGTTCCCAATTTAACCATCGGCCCGCTGGTTTGTGAGGCAATTCGCCCGTGCACCGCAGCACCCATCGATGTGCATCTGATGGTCAAGCCGGTGGACCGCAT
>JAUYSK010000015.1 GCA_030696345.1 Azonexus sp. | reverse complement strand
CGCGGCCTGGCAGCGTCACATCTAGCGCCTCTTCGGCCAAACGCGCCTGCAGCGCTGCCTTGCGAATATATTCTCGGCGCACATTGAGCGCAGCCTCAACCGCCTCCTTGGCACGATTAATCGCGGCCCCGGCAACCCTCTTCTCATCCGGGGGCAATTTACCCAGGCTCTTGAGAAGTTCAGTAATTTGACCACTCTTGCCAAGGAAACGGGCTTTAACCTGCTCCAGCGCATCAGGGTCAGAAATAGCAGCGAAAGCCAATTGCGCTTCGCTAACGATTTGATCGAGATTATCCATAGACTTCCACCAACAGAACCACCAACAAAAAAGGAGGCTTGCGCCTCCTTTTTTTAATTACGCTTTCGCTTAGGCGCCGAGCTGTGCCTTGGCCTGATTGGCCAGAGCGGCAAAAGCCGGCTGATCGAAGACGGCCAGATCTGCCAAAACCTTGCGGTCAACTTCGATATTGGCCTTTTTCAGACCGTTCATGAAGGTGCTGTACTTCATGCCCAGCTCACGCGCTGCTGCATTGATACGAGCAATCCACAAAGCGCGGAACTGACGTTTGCGTTGACGACGGTCACGGTACTGATATTGACCGGCCTTCATCACCGCCTGTTTGGCGACGCGATAGACGTTCTTGCGACGACCGCGGTAACCCTTGGCCTGGACGAGAATCTTTTTATGGCGCGCGCGCGCCGTTACACCACGTTTAACTCTAGGCATCTCTTATCTCCTTATGCGTAGGGCAGCATGGCGCGAACGGATGCTGAATCGCTCGCATGGACGGTAACGGTACCGCGCAGATGGCGCTTAACCTTGGTGGTCTTCTTGGTCAGGATGTGACGCTTGAAGGCTTGGCCGCGCTTGATGCTACCGCCTGCGCGGACCGAAAAGCGCTTCTTTGCACCGCTCTTGGTCTTCATTTTGGGCATTTTCTGCTCCTTAATGACATGCCGTCAGGTGGTTCCCGGCGGGAACACTTTCACTACCCGAAAGCACTTATTTTCTGGCTGCCAGCTATTTGTTGCCTGACTGCCAGTACTGCTTACTGGATCTGAACAACTCGATCCGTATATCTATTAAATCTTCTTCTTGGCCGGAGCAATGATCATGATCATCTGACGGCCTTCCATCTTTGGCATCTGCTCGACTTGCCCAACGGCTTCGAGGTCAACCTTGATTCGTTCCAGCTGACGCATCCCGAATTCCTGATGCGCCATTTCGCGACCCCGGAAGCGCAGGGTCACTTTGACCTTGTCTTCTTCTTCCAGGAAACGCGTCATATTCCTGAGCTTGATCTGGTAATCGTTTTCGTCAGTACCTGGGCGCAGCTTGATTTCCTTGACCTGCACCTGCTTCTGCTTCAACTTGGCTTCATGGGCACGCTTTTGTTCCTGATACTTGAACTTGCCGTAATCCATGATGCGGCAGACCGGTGGTTTTGCCATCGGAGCGATCTCAACCAGATCAACCCCTGCCTCTTCTGCCATCTGCAACGCGGCACGAATACTGACAATACCGAGTTGTTCGCCTTCCGCACCCTGGAGACGAATCTCCGGAACCGTAATTTCTTCGTTGAGGCGATGCGCCTTGTTCTGAGCTATGGTAAAACCCCCGAAAACAACAATAATTAAGCCGTGCTACTACGCGCCGCAACCTCTCCATGAAGTTGCTTGATCAGCGCATCTACAGACATTTGTCCTAGATCCTGACCACCGCGAGTACGCACGGCCACCAGTCCGTCCGCCTTTTCTTTATCGCCCACAACGAGCTGATAAGGCAGCCGGTTCAAGCTATGTTCCCGAATTTTATAGGTTATTTTCTCGTTACGCAAATCCGCCTCGGCCCGGAAGCCCGCCTGATGTAGCTTTTGCGCGACTTCAGCAGCGTAATCTGCCTGCTTTTCGGAAATATTCAGGACCATCGCCTGCGTCGGTGCCAGCCACAGCGGCAGAGCCCCCGAGAAGTTTTCAATCAGGATGCCGATAAAACGCTCAAGTGACCCAAGGATGGCCCGATGCAGCATGACGGGCACTTTGCGCGTGTCGTCGGCACCGACATATTCCGCACCCAGACGGCCCGGCATTGAGAAATCGACCTGCATCGTGCCGCACTGCCAGGAACGGCCAATGGCATCCTTGATATGAAATTCGATTTTCGGACCATAGAAAGCGCCCTCTCCCGGCAGTTCCGTCCACTCCAGACCGGAAGCGCGCAAACCTTGACGTAGCGCATCCTCAGCCTTATTCCAGTCTTCATCGGTACCGACACGACTATCCGGACGCAGAGCCAGCTTGACCGCAACATCGTTGAAACCAAAATCGGCATACACCTTCTTGACCAGCGAATTGAAGGCAGTTACTTCGGATTCAATCTGATCTTCGGTACAGAAAATATGTCCATCGTCCTGCACGAAACCGCGCACGCGCATCAGCCCGTGCAGCGCTCCAGCCGGTTCATTACGGTGACAGGAACCGAATTCGCCATAGCGCAAAGGCAGTTCGCGATAGGAACGCAAATCAGCATTGAAGACCTGAACATGCCCCGGACAATTCATCGGCTTCACCGCGTAATCGCGATTTTCCGACGAGGTAGTGAACATGTTGTCCTTGTAATGCTCCCAGTGACCCGATTTTTCCCACAATGATTTGTCGAGAATCTGCGGGCAGCGCACCTCTTGATAGCCATTATTGCGGTACACAGCACGCATGTACTGCTCGATTTCCTGCCAGATCGCCCAGCCCTTGGGGTGCCAAAAAACCAGACCCGGTGCTTCGTCCTGCATGTGAAACAGATCGAACTGCTTGCCAAGGCGACGGTGGTCGCGCTTCTCGGCTTCTTCCAGCATGTGCAGATAAGCGTCGAGATCTTCCTTCTTGGCCCAAGCAGTACCGTAGATGCGTTGCAGCTGTTCATTGCGATGGTCGCCACGCCAATAGGCGCCGGCCACCTTCATCAGCTTAAAAACTTTCAGCTTGGCGGTCGTCGGTACGTGCGGGCCGCGACAGAGGTCGATGAAATCGCCTTCGCGGTAAAGAGAAACCCGCTGATCGGCCGGAATGGCACCAATGAGTTCGGCTTTGTACTTTTCGCCCATATCGAGGAAAAACTTGACCGCATCATCTCGAGCCCAGACTTCCCGGCTGATCGGAATATCTTTTTTGGCCAATTCGGCCATTCGCTTTTCAATAGCGACCAGATCTTCCGGCGTAAACGGGCGCTTGTAGGCGAAATCGTAGTAAAACCCGTTTTCGATAATCGGGCCAATGGTGACCTGTGCCTCCGGGAACAACTCCTTTACTGCAAAGGCCAGCAGGTGCGCAGTCGAGTGGCGGATCAGCTCCAGACCTTCGGCATCACGCTCGGTAATGATGGCCAGATCGGCATTCTGTTCAATCAGGAAAGAGGTATCGACCAGCACACCGTCCACTTTGCCACCCAGAGCGGCACGGGCCAAGCCAGCGCCGATGCTGGCAGCGACCTCGGCAATCGTCACCGGCTGTTCAAATGAGCGGATGGAACCATCAGGCAGTTTGATATCAGGCATCGCGGATCTCTGGGCAAAAAAAAAGCGCGGGGTGAGCCGCGCTTCTTTGGTCGAACAAAAGCTGACTCGATTAAAGTTTCTGAACTGCAGTGCAAGTTCGGAAAATCATCAAAACAGCTCCGTCTGGAATTTGGTAGGCGGTATTGGAATCGAACCAACGACCTCCACGATGTCAACGTGGCGCTCTAACCAGCTGAGCTAACCGCCTGGAGAAGCGCGCATTATAAAGATCTCGAAAGCCTTGTCAACACTCGATCGGCAAAAAAGACAACGGGGACCGCAAAACGGGAATTATGGCTGGAAAGAGTAAAATTCGTCTTCGCGTCAAGGAGACTCAAATGAACGAGGGCTGGATGGTAGTAGGGCTGATCATGATCTTTATTGTCGGTGTCGCGCTTCCATTGCTGCGCAAGGATCACCCCTCGAATACCCCGCTGCCGCCAGCGAAAGATACGCTCCGCGACTGGCGGAACGAGAAGTAAAAGGATGAACGCCGTGGAATCACGCCTGACCAATATTGAAATCAAGCTTACCTACGCCGAAGACATGGTGGACGAACTGAATCGCACCATCTATCGCCAGCAACAGCAAATCGATCTGCTGATCAACGAATTCAAGGCATTGCGCGACCAGGTGCAAAGTGCCGCGCCGAATGAACCGCGCAGCCTGCTTGACGACATCCCGCCGCATTACTGAAAGCCACCCTTGCCTGTAGCGTCCTCCGTCACTGTTCTGTATCACGCCGACTGCATCGACGGCTTCGGGGCCGCCTATGCGGCTTGGTGTTACTTGGGAAGCAATGCCATCTATCGCCCCCTGCATCATGGTGAAGCATGGGACACCGCCGAAATCACCGGCCACAATGTCTTCATTCTTGATTTTTCCTTTGCGCCGAACGCCCTGAAGGCGATGGCCGGGCTGGCCAACTCGGTTATCCAGATTGACCATCATCTCTCCGCCCTTCAGGCATGGGGGGATCGGCTGCAAGCCGATGAAAACGGCTTTGCCGGTTATGCCGACCCGGATCTACCACTGACCGTCATCTTCGATCTGGAAAAGTCAGGTGCCCGACTCGCTTGGGAGCATTTTCAGGCTGATCAGCCAATTCCACTTGTCCTGCAACATATTGAGGATCAGGACATGTGGCGCTTTGCGCTACCCGGCACGCGCGCTTTTTGCCGGGCCTTGCGCCTGCTGCCGTTCGATCTTTCCATCTGGCACGAGCTGGTTCGCCAGACATGGTCGTCGGAGTCGCCGCGTTACCGTGAAACGCTCGCCAAGGGCGAAGCCGTCGAGGAGTTTTTCCGCAAGGAAGTCGATCGCCTGGCCAGTGGTCATCTGCGGATACCCGCCCATTTGCGTGGCGAACCAGTCGATGCCATGCAGGCTTTGCGTCATGGTCAGGCCACCGTGACTGATGGCGAACAATCCTGGTTGGCAATCAGCGGTGTTGCAATCAACGCCAGCGTGCTTTTCGCCTCAGAACTCGGCAACCTGCTGGCCGAGCAAAGTGCCAGTTTCGGCCTGATCTGGCAACTGGCCAACGATGGCGAAGTTAAAGTTTCGCTACGCTCGAAGGGAAGCTTTGATGTTGCCGCTATTGCGCTACGCTATGGCGGCGGCGGACACCGCAACGCTGCTGGTTTCCGCATCCCCTTGCAGCAATTCATGACGGAAGTACTTGGTCAGTTTTCAGAATTTTCCAGGGTAGCGCAACCAGGTTAAAAGTTCGGCCGACTGCTTGTCCGTACCATAAACCAGTTGGAGCAAGTGCTGGACCGGACGGGGAATGTTCCGCCCGGACTCGTAGCGAGAACCGGCCGATTGAGTCAGACCAATCCTTGACCAGAAGGGCGTCTGGGTCAGTCCTGTTTTTTTTCGCAGCGCAAGCACTTTTTCTCCGGTCGAGAACTTCAGCGCCGGCTTCTCCGCTGGCGTTGTTTCGCCCGAACTAAAGGCCATGACATGACCGCGATAATCGCGGTCGGAAATCAGAATATGATCGTTCCACCAGCTAGATAAAAGTCGCTGCAACTCCACTTTGTCCAGCGTTCCATTACTTGCCGCCGCCAAGGTTTCGACCACCTGCTTTTCATACTCCGCGTGATCCTCTTGCTGCGTGCCCAATAATGGATAGCCACAGGCAAGAAGGAGCGCCTCCTCGGTAGCAAAATGTACCCGGGCATAGGCCGACAGCTCATCGAGAATTTCATGGAATTGAGCATCCGATTGCCCGTCACTGATGGCCAGTTTGTTGCACAGATCCATCAGCTTCTTGTGCTGATTATCAAGGGTTTCATTGCCAACGCTGTAACCGGAATTCCAAACCAATTTTTTCGGCATTATTTTCACTCCCGTCAGAAGCTCAGTTTGCCATTGACAAGCTGATAAATCCAGACCATCGATACCGCGGCGGGCAATATAGCCAGAAACAAAAAAGGCCTTCCGTCTGGAAAGCCTTGACTGTGCTTGATGGTGCCCAGGAAGGGACTCGAACCCCCACACCTTTCGGCGCCAGAACCTAAATCTGGTGCGTCTACCAATTTCGCCACCTGGGCAAGCGGCGCGCATTCTACCACTCTCCGCGCTTCCACCCTATACTTCGGGCCCCATGCCCGTCGAACATTACGAAAACTTCCCGGTTGCCTCGCTGCTCGTTCCGGCCCGACTGCGCCGGCCGATCGAGGTGATCTACCATTTTGCGCGCAGCGCCGATGATATTGCTGACGAAGGCGACGCATCGCCGGAAGATCGCTTGGCCGCGCTAGCCGGATATCAAGCAGAACTTGACCGCATCGAGGCAGGCACGCCACCATTGACGCCGCTGTTCGTTTCGCTGGCCGAAGTCATACGCCAACATACCCTGCCGATTCAGCTGTTCCGCGATCTGCTTGATGCCTTCGCCCAGGATGTCGTCAAGAAGCGTTATGCCGATTACCCGGAACTACTCGATTACTGCCGGCGTTCGGCCAATCCAGTCGGTCGCCTGGTGCTGCATCTGTTTGGGCGCACTGAGCCAGTGCACCTTGAACAGTCAGACTGCATCTGCACGGCGCTTCAATTGATCAACTTTTGGCAGGATGCTGCGGTGGACTGGCATAAAGAGCGTATTTACATCCCGCAAACTGACCTGCCGCGTTTCAGGGTTGGCGAAGCTGACATCGCCGCCAGCCGCTGGTCGGCCAACTGGGCGGCGCTCATGGATTTCGAAATCGACCGCACCCGTGACCTGATGCTGCAAGGTGCTCCGCTCGTCCACGCCCTGCCCGGCCGTCTCGGCTGGGAAATCCGCCTGACCATTCAGGGCGGCCTGCGCATCCTCGAACGGCTGCGCCGCGTGCGCGGCAACGTTTTTGAACACCGCCCCAAACTTGGCAAATGGGACTGGCTGGTAGTTGCCGGCCGTTCCCTTACAATGTGACCCCATGAATCCCGACCAATACTGCCAGGAGAAGTGCGCCGCCAGCGGCTCATCCTTCTATTACAGCTTCCTATTCCTGCCTCTTGAGCGTCGCCGCGCCATCATGGCGCTCTACGCCTTCTGCCGCGAAGTCGACGATGTGGTCGATGAATGTAACGACATCTCCATCGCCTCGACCAAGCTCACCTGGTGGCGGCAGGAAGTTGAACGTGTCGCCAATGGCGATCCGACCCACCCGGTCGGCCTGGCGCTGAAGGGCATCGGTGGTCAGTTCAATCTGCCGAAAGAGCAACTTCTGGAAATCATCGATGGCATGGAGATGGATCTGCAGCAGACGCGCTATCTCGACTTCAAGGGCCTATCGCTCTACTGCTACCGCGTCGCCAGTGTCGTCGGTTTGCTCGCGGCCGAAATCTTCGGCTACAAAGACAGGCAGACTCAGAAATATGCGCACGATCTCGGCATGGCCTTCCAACTCACCAACATCATTCGCGACATCGGCGAAGATGCGCGGCGTGGCCGCATCTACATCCCGATGGACGAGTTGAAGCAATTCAACGTGCCGGCCGCCGACATCCTGAACGCCAAGTATTCGGACAATTTCACCGCCCTGATGCAGTTTCAGGCCGAACGTGCCGAGAAATACTACGAGCAGGCTTTTGCCCAGTTACCGGCAGTTGACCGCAAGAGTCAGCGCCCCGGCCTGATCATGGCGGCGATTTACCGCACCCTGCTCGACGAAATCAAGCGCGAGAACTTCCAGGTACTGCACCAGCGCATTTCGCTGACGCCCGTCCGCAAAATCTGGATCGCCTGCAAGACCTGGGCGCTGGGGTGAAACCCGCGTGAAAATCGCCGTCATCGGCGGCGGCTGGGCGGGCATCGCCGCGGCTGTCGAGCTGACGGCGAGCGGTGCCGACACCACCCTGTTCGAAGCCGGCCGCACCCTCGGTGGCCGAGCGCGCTCGGTCAGCATTAATGGACGAACGCTGGATAACGGCCAGCACATCCTGCTCGGTGCCTACTGCGAAACGCTGGCCCTGATGCGGCGGGTTGGCGCTGACCCGGATGCCCTGCTCTACCGCCACCCATTGCAGGTAATCGACAACACCGGCTTTCACCTGGCGCTGCCGAAATGGCCGGCACCATTCAACGTCGCCTGGGGTTTGTTGACCGCACAAGGCGTCAGCCTGCGCGAGAAACTGGCCACCGCGTGGTGGATGGAAGGCATCAAGCGCCGGAAATTTCAGTTGCCAGCCGACAGCACGGTCGCCGAGTGGCTGGATCAAGTCGGCCAGACCGGCAAACTCCGGCTCCACCTGTGGGAGCCGCTCTGCCTCGCCGCTCTCAACACCACAGTGGAACGTGCCTCGGCGCAGCTTTTCGCCAATGTGCTACGTGACAGCCTGGGCAGCGCGCACCGGGAAGACACTGATCTGCTGCTGCCCCGCGTCGATCTGGGCGCCTTGTTGCCGCAACCCGCCACGCACTGGCTGCAAACCCATGGCGCCAAGCTTCGCCTGAGTACTCGGGTCGAAAGTATTGCCGGCAAAAATGATGGCGTCGAAATCAATGGCGAGACATTCACCGCCGCCGTCCTTGCCACCGCCCCGCAGCACGCCATCCGGCTTTGGCCGGCACTGGGCGTCAGCTATGACTACGAACCGATTGCTACGGTGTACCTGCAATTTTCAGCAAAAACCGTTTTGCCATTTCCCTTGTTCAACCTGCTCGGAAAGCATGGTCAGTGGGTCGTCGACCGTGGCAATGGCTTGCTCGCCTGCGTACTGAGCGGGCATGGCGCCTGGGAAAGCCTGGATGACGCGGCGTTGATCGAAGCCATGCAGTTGGATTTGGCTATTGCCGAATCCCCCGGCTGGACCAGGGTCATCCGCGAAAAACGCGCCACATTCTCCTGCATGCCGGGAATCAAGCGCCCAAATTTCCGTACCGAAAACCCCAGGCTCGTTCTGGCCGGTGACTACACTTGGACCGACTACCCCGCCACGCTGGAAGGCGCAGTTCGCAGCGGCGGGCGCGCAGCCCGCGAGGTGATGCAAAATCGCCACAATCCGGCTTCATGATCTCGGCCGACTCCTACACAAATCATCTGAGGGCAATTGCTGCGGTCAACTGCCAAATCAGGCAAAAATGCATTGGCACCAAGCCCTGAATTGCTGTTTTGATGAAGCCTGTTCTGGACTATGATTCAAGCAGGTATGGAGGAAATGATCATGCACAGGAGACTACTGGCCACAATAACTGTCATCTGGTTTGGCGTATTCTCATGCTCCGTTGCACAGGCTCAAGTGGCTGATAAGATTCTTGTGAACATCGTCAGCTGGGTTTTACAGAAACAGATTGATGAGTGGGACAAGGCAAACGATCCGAACCGGGGCCTGCGTGAGTACGATGGCCGGAGCAGCTACGGATCTCAGGACAGTTACGCGCCCCGTGAGCAGCCGCTATTTCAGCCATCCTCCGATTTCCGTGGCTATAACCGGGAAGACCAACCCAGCCGCCAAGAAAGCACCCAGGCCGTTGTCCCGGTTACGCAAGAGCGCAACTTTCCTGCGCCATCAACTCAGGCGACCGGAGTGAATCCTTAGAATCCGCCCGCAACGGGCGGCGATAGCGTCGTCGTGTGTTACCAGGATCAGCGTCGTACCCTGCCTGGTGTTCAGATCGAACATCAGATCAATGATCTGCTGACCGGTAGCGGCATCAAGATTGCCGGTCGGCTCATCGGCGAGAATCAGCCGTGGATTGGCGACGAAAGCACGGGCCAGCGCGACCCGCTGTTGCTCGCCACCCGAGAGATGTTTCGGATAATGCTTCAGGCGGTGATCAAGGCCAACGCGCTCCAGCCAGCCCTTCGCTACCGTTGTCGCCGTCTTCGAACCGGCCAGTTCCAGTGGCAGCATGACATTTTCCAGCGCATTCAATGAAGGCAGTAATTGAAAAGACTGAAAGACGAACCCAAGCAGTTTGCCGCGCTGCCGGGCCCGATCATCCTCATCAAGCGCCGCCAGTGACACACCGTCGAGCCGGATTTCACCCGCTGTGGGAACATCCAGCCCGGCCAGCAGTCCGAGCAGCGTCGATTTACCGGAGCCGGAGGCACCGACAATCGCCACGGTTTCACCCGACCTGACCGAGAAAGAAATATCCTGCAGAATTGTCAGCGGCTCGCCACCGTTATCAACAGTCTTGCCCAGATTCATTACATCAACAACCGGTACATCTGCCATGCGGCTTGCTCTCTTCCTGTTTGCCCTGCTTGTCTTCAACTCCTCGGCCTGGGCCGCCAAAACCATTCTGGTCATGGGCGACTCGCTCTCGGCCGGCTACGGCATTCGCCTGGAGCAGGCCTGGCCATCGCTGCTCGGCAAGCGCCTGGCCGAAAAGCGCCTTGATTATAGCGTCGCCAACCTGTCGATTTCCGGCGAAACCACCGCCGGCGGACGCGCCCGCTTTGCTCAGGCAATCAAGCAGCAGAAACCCAGTGTCGTCATCATCGCACTCGGTGCCAATGATGGTTTGCGCGGGCTGCCACTTACCCAGATGCGTGACAACCTGAATGTCATGGTCGATGCTGCACGTGCGGCCGGCGCCAGCGTGCTGCTCGCCGGCATGCGCCTGCCGCCCAATTACGGCCCCTACGCGACAGAATTTCAAGCCAGCTTTGCCAATATTTCCCGCAGCAAAAAGACGGCGCTGCTTGAATTCCTGCTCGAACCCGTCGCCATTCGACCCGAACTTTTCCAGGCCGACAACCTGCATCCGACTGCCGAAGCCCAGCCGCTGATCCTCGACCATGTCTGGCCGGCCCTCGCGCCACTGCTAAAATGACGCAATGAAGCAAAGCCGCCCCACCATTGCCGATCTCGCCACCTATGACGAAATCATCGACGTCCGCTCCCCGGCCGAATTTGCTGAAGACCACATCCCGGGGGCGATCAACTGTCCGGTACTGGACGATGCCCAGCGCGCCGAAGTCGGCACGATTTACAAACAGGTTTCACCGTTCGAGGCCAAGAAAATCGGTGCCGCGATGGTTTCGGAAAACATTGCCCGTCACCTGCGCGAGCGCTTTCTCGACCGCCCAAAAACCTGGAAGCCGCTAATTTATTGCTGGCGCGGCGGCGACCGCAGCGGCTCAATGACTACCGTCTTTCGCGCCATCGGCTGGCACGCTGGCCAGTTGGATGGCGGATACAAGGCCTGGCGCACCCACGTCATCGCGCGCCTGCAGGAATTGCCCGGACAATTTCAATTCAAGGTTATCTCGGGCGCCACCGGCAATGCCAAGACCCGCGTCCTGCAAGCCATCGGCGAATTGGGCGAACAGATAATCGATCTTGAGTCCATGGCCAGTCACAAGGGTTCGGTTTTGGGCGTGCTACCCGGTGAACCGCAGCCCTCGCAGAAAAGCTTTGAAACTGCACTGCTGGCAAAGCTGCTGACCCTCGATCCGGCACGCCCACTCTATGTCGAGGCGGAAAGTCGCAAGATCGGCAATCTGCATGTTCCAGACGCCTTGATCGAATGCATCCGCAACGGCGAATGCCTCAATGTCGACGCCACGACCGAAGCCCGCGTCGAATTCCTGCTCAAGGACTACGACTATTTCCTGACCCTGCCGGAGTTCCTGATCAACCGCCTGGAAGCCCTGCACAGCCTGCAAAGCCGGGAAACCTTAAGCCGCTGGCAACAAATGATCCGCGATGCTCAATGGCCAACGCTGGTCCGTGAACTGCTGGAACTGCATTACGACCCGCTTTACCAGCGTTCGCAAAACCGCAATTTCACCGGCATGCAGCAACTGCAAAACTTCACGACCGACGATCTGTCACCAGCCGGCATCAACCAACTGGCCAACACCATCGCTCAGTCCCGCACGGCGCAGATTGCCTGACGCATGGCCGGCTTCGGGCTGGCTGTGTAGCCTTCCTCGAAGGCGATTTCACGCAACCCGGCAAGAGCAGCCACGGTGCGCAACTCTCCTGAGCGAAGAAGAAAATCCGGATTGGACGGCTTGCCATAGGACTCGTTGCCGACCATGAAGGTTTCGTAGATCAACACTCCGCCCGGCGCCAGCAAGGCCAACAAATCAGCAAGGCGCGGCCGCCAGAGATAGTTGGTCACGACGATGCCAGCAAAGCTTTGCCCTACCAGTGGCCAGTCATCACCTTCAAGATCGAGCTTGGCGGTAGTTACGCCAGGGATACCCCGCAAACCAGCCAACCCCTGAGCATCCCGGTCCACCGCCAGAACCGGATAACCGCGATCGGCGAGAAGCCGCGTGTGACGGCCGTTGCCACAGGCCAGATCAAGCACGCTTCCAGTACGCTGAATGTGTCCTATGTAACGCTCGACCCAGGGCGAAGCAGGTATCATTTGGTTCGTTTCTTTCACGGAGCCGGTCATGTCAGGTGTTGTCGTCGTTGCAGAGAGTGGACAAGGAAGATACCAGCAAGCAGTCACGGTCGGCGAACACAGCCTGATTGCCGATGAACCAGCAAGTGTTGGCGGAGCCGATGCCGGACCGGCCCCCTTTGATTTTCTGATGGCGGCCCTCGGCGCCTGCACCTCGATGACCTTGCGCATGTACGCCGAGCGCAAAAACCTGGCGCTGACCCGGGTCAGCGTTTCATTGATGCACGAAAAAGTCGAGATTGAAGGCAGCCTGCGTGACCGCATCAATCGCACGATCATGCTGGAAGGCGAACTGACCGCCGATCAGCGCCAGCGCTTGCTCGAAATTGCCAATAAATGCCCAATTCATCGCGCCCTTGGCCAGCCTCTGCTGATTGCCAGCGCACTGGCGAACTGAGGCCTTATCCCTACGTTTCGTAAGGAATACCACCGGCTATTCGTGTTAAAATTGTGCGATGCACAATGATTTTCTAAAAAGAGGCTCGTCATGTTGGAACAGCACTATCTAACCTCACTTTTTGAACCGAAATCAGTCGCGGTCATTGGTGCCTCCGACCGCGAGAACTCGGTTGGCAACGTTATTTTCCGGAACATCCTCGGCTCCGGCTACAAGGGACGGCTCTACGCCATCAACCCCAAGCACGAGACAATTCTCGGCCAGCCAGCCTACAAGTCGATCGAGGAAATCGGTGCGCGCGTTGAAATGGCGGTCATCGCCACCCGCCCGCAGACCGTACCGCAACTGATCGAACAATGCGGCCGCAGCGGCGTCCGCAACGTCATCGTTATCTCCGCAGGCTTCTCCGAGGCCGGCCACATCGGCGCTGCGCTTGAGCGCAAGGTGCTTGAAATTGCCCGCTCCTACAATGTGCGCATCCTTGGCCCCAACTGCCTCGGCATCATCCGCCCCGAACTTGGCCTCAACGCCACTTTTACCAAGATCACCGCCGCCCCGGGCAACCTCGCCCTCGTCTCCCAGTCCGGCGCCATGTGTTCGGCCGTACTCGACTGGGCCAAGTCCAACCAGGTCGGCTTCTCTTCAGTGATTTCGCTCGGCATGACGGCCGACGTCGATTTTGGTGAGATCCTCGACTACCTGATCTACGACAGCCGCACCCACTACATCCTGATGTACGTCGAGGGCATCCGTAACGCCCGCCGTTTCATGAGTGCCCTGCGCTCCGCCGCCCGCATCAAGCCGATCATCCTGCTCAAAGCTGGCCGTCATGAGGCTGGCGCCATGGCAACTGCAACCCACTCCGGCATGGCCGCTGTTTCCGACATCGTGTTTGATGCTGCCGTCCGTCGTGCCGGCGTTGTCCGCGTCCAGAACGTTGGCCAACTGTTCTATGCCGCCAAGGCACTGGCCTCAAAATTCCGTCCGCTTGGCAATCGTCTGGCCATCATCACCAACGGTGGCGGCCCCGGCGCCATGGCAGCCGACCGTGCCGGCGATCTGGGCATCCCGCTGGCCGAACTGTCCAACGAAACCATGGCCATCCTCAACAAGACGATGCCCACCAACTGGTCGCACAACAACCCGATCGACATTGCTGGTGATGCGACACCGGAGCGGTATCGCGAAGCCATCATGGCCGTGACGCACGACCCCAACGTCGACAGCACGCTGGTCATGCTCTCGCCGCAGGCGATGACCGACCCGATGGGTGTAGCCAAGGCGATCATCGAGGTTGCCGACAAGCTGAATCGCTCCATCATCTGCTGCTGGATGGGCGAAGAACAGGTCGCGGAAGCCCGCAAACTGCTCGAGGCATCGGGGATTCCGGCCTTCCGCATGCCGGAAACCGCGATCGAACTGTTCCACCATATTTCCAAGTATTACCGCAACCAGAAGCTGCTGCTGCAAACACCGGAACCAACCCGCCAGCACGGCCGCCCGGAAGCCGAAGGCGCGAAGATGCTGATCGAGGCCCTGCTCGCCGAACGCCGCAAGGTGCTCTCCGAAATGGAATCCAAGGCCATCCTGCGCGCTTTCAAGGTGCCGGTCGCCCAGACCATGGTCGCCCGTACCGCCACCGAAGCGCTGCTCCTGGCCGAGCAGATCGGATTCCCGATCGCCATGAAGGTCGATTCGCCGGAACTGCCGCACAAGTCTGATGCCGGCGGCGTGCGTCTCAACATCGTCAATGCGCCGGCCGTGCGCAATGCCTATCACGACATCATCGACACCGTGCATAAGCGGCATCCGAACGCCAAGATCAACGGCGTTTCGATTGAGCCATTCCTGTCCCGTCCGAACGGTCGAGAACTGATGATCGGTGTCTTCCGCGATCCGATCTTCGGGCCGGTGATCACCTTCGGGGCTGGCGGCTTTGATGTCGAAATCTTCAGCGACCGCTCGGTTGCCCTGCCACCGCTGAACAAATTCCTTGCCAAGGATCTGATCGAATCAACCCGCGCCTCGAAGATTCTCGACCAGTTCCACAACATGCCGCCGGCTGACCGCGAAGCAATCAAGGAGGTGCTGCTCTGCATCTCCGAAATGGTCTGCGAACTGCCATGGATCATGGAAATGGACCTAAATCCGTTGATCGTTGACGAGAATGGCGCAATCGCTGCCGATGCCCGCATCGTCATCGACCATGCAACGAATGCCAGTGGTGACCGTTATGCCCACATGGCGATCTATCCCTACCCGGTGCATTTGATCCAGGAATGGCAGATGAACGACGGCAAGGTCGTCATCATTCGCCCGATCCGTCCGGAAGATGCCGAACTGGAGCAGGAATTCGTCAAGGCCATGTCCGACGAGTCGCGTTACTACCGCTTCATGGACACGCTGCGCGAATTGACCCAGACCATGCTGGTCCGTTTCACCCAGATCGACTATGACCGCGAAATGGCACTGGTCGCCGTGATGACGGACGATGAAGGCAAGGAGTTGCAGATTGGCGTTGCGCGCTACGTCGGCAATCCGGATGGCGAGTCGGTGGAATTTGCGCTGGCCGTTGGCGATAACTTCCAGAAGTGTGGCGTCGGCCGCAAGCTGATGTCGGCGCTGATCGATTGCGCCCGCACAAAGGGTTACCGCGCAGTAGTCGGTGATGTGCTTTCGACCAACAGCAAGATGTTCCGCCTGATGACCAGCCTCGGCTTTACCATCCACCCGCACCCGGAAGACACCGCCGTCAAACGCGTCGTCAAGCCACTGACAGGTTCCTGAGCACCCTTCTTCGCCAGGCTCAGCCTGGCGAAGACAATAAAAAACCGGTCAAAGACCGGTTTTTTATTGGGTAAACCTATCGAAAACTATTCGCCGTAGAAATGGACGTCGTAGGGATAAGGCTTTTGCGACACATTGGATTCGGCATTGCGAACCGTACTGTCGACAGTCTGTTTCTTGTCCCACCAAAGGGCACGACCGGCTTTTTGATCTTCAACCCATGCCGGGTTCTTTTCCAGTAGCTCATCCATCCACTTCGTGTGGTCGGATACATAGCTCGTATTTACATCACCCATTTGGCTAAATTCCCCAGGCTAATCAAGACAATTCCGTGATTCTAGCACGTCAGTGGAAGACGATGGGTCGGGCGGTACCGGTACAGTAGTCATCCAGGAAGGCGTCAATGTTTTCTTCGTCACGCATGTCTTCCGGAATTTCCTCCATGGCGTCGCTGAAATGCCGGGCAGACGGCCCCTGCAGAAACAGTGTGCGCAGTGTTTCCTTGTCCAGCAACTCGAAGCCCTGTTCGGCTGGATAAGCAAAAATCCAGAAGTGCTCACTACTGTAGATCACGTTCATTGCACACCTCCAATAACTACCGATTCAAGCCTGTTCACGGCACTTTCAGGATATTCTGAAGACAGTGCGAAATTAAAACGATTGTTGACGCATATCATATGAATCTAATGATTTACTAATGCATCAGCAGTAAGATATTTTCAACGTGGATTTCCGCTCAGACGGCAACCGCGAAAAAAATTACAACAGTTCTACCGGAGTCTGTCATGGAAAAAAGTCACATCTTTGCCACAGTAATTACCACGGGTCTTTTGTGTGTTTCGACACTGGCCAGTGCCTACGATGCCGACTGGAAACGCGGTCGCGTCTATTACCGTAGCGTTTGTACGGCCTGCCACGCCGCCCAGGCGGGTGGGTCGATCGCCCCAAGCACGATGAGCAAAAGCCAGTGGGGCACTTACCTGCAGGCAGACAAGCACGCCAAGGGCAAGGACTCAATGAAGCAGTACGTCAGCAAGGCCTACCGAGCCAGTATCAAATCACAGAACAAGGCGGCCGAGAAATTCGCCGACGTTCCTGAAGACGAACTGTTCGAAGACATCAAGGCCTTCGTCATCAAGGGCGCGAAGGATGGCGATTCGCCGGCCAGCTGCAGCTGACCCGACCCGACTTTTCTTCATTGTTCCGGGTTAACCGTAACCCGCGCTGAATTCAGGAGCTCACCATGAAATCCGTACGCATGATCGCTGTCGCGAGCCTTTTGGCCGCGCTGTTTGTCGCCCCGTTGCCCAATGTCTCCGTCGCACTTGCTGCCGATGCAGCAACCGTCCAGGTGAAAGAAGGCTGGTACACCAAGCTCGTCGATAACGCCTTTGTCGCCCGCTACGCCATCCTGCCCAAGCCGGACGGCGTGCAACTCATCGATTCTCGCCCGACCGGACGCAAGTTCGATCCGGGCCACATCCCGACTTCGATCAACATCCCGGATACCCAGTTCGAGAAGCTGGTAGACCAGTTGCCGGCAGACAAAAACACGCTGCTGATTTTCTACTGCGAAGGTCATGAGTGCATGCTCAGCCACAACTCCGCCTTCAAGGCCGAAAAACTTGGCTACAACAATATTCGCGTCTATGCCGAAGGCTATCCGGAGTGGATCCAGAAGGGGCATATCGGCGCCGTCAGCGTGCCCTACATCAAGAAGCTGCTCGATGAAAAATCACCGCTGCTTCTGATCGACTCGCGCCCAAAGGAGCGCAAGTTCGACAAGGGCCATATCCCCGGCGCGATCAATCTGCCCGATTCCCAGTTCGAAAAGCTTGCCGCCGAACGCCTGCCGGCCGACAAGGCCACACCCCTGTACTTTTACTGCGAAGGCCTGAGCTGCAAGCTCAGTTCGGATTCGGCCGAAAAGGCTGTCAAACTCGGCTACAAGAAAGTCATGGTCGTTCCTGAAGGCTACCCGCTGTGGGCCAAGCTCTATGGTCCCGGCCCGACTGTCGGCAGCGCCGCCCCTGCGGCAGCCGCACCGGCCATCCAGCAAGGCAAGGAAAGCGGCACGATAACCACCGCCTCCTTTGAGAAGATATACAAGGAATCACCGGACAGCATCTACATCATCGATGTCCGCGATGCCAAGGAAGTCGAGACCGGCACCTTCAAGGGGGCCCGCAACATTCCGATCAATGCGCTTGAGAAGCGTATCGACGAGCTCCCGACCGACAAGCCCATCGTCTTCGTCTGCGGCGCCGGCGGGCGCAGCGGCGAGGCGGTCGACATGGTGAAGCTATACAAGCCGGCACTGAAGACTTTCTTCATGGACGCCGACATCAAGTGGACGAAGGACGGCAATTACACCATCGTCGAGAAGAAATAAGCGGAGCTTGCCATGCTGAAATCAAGATTTTTTGCGGTGCTGGCCGCCATTGTCCTTGTCTTGCCCGGATTTAGCGGTGCATCCCCTGCAGTCAAGCTGAACACGACCGCAGACCATGGCAAGTTCAAGGAGTTGCAACGTCAATTCAACTCAGGTCCGGAGGTAACCAAGGCCTGCCTCGGTTGCCATACCGAGGCCGCGATGCAGGTTCATCGCACCAAACACTGGACCTGGGAAGTCATCAATCCGGTGAACCAGCAGCGCCTGGGCAAAAAGAACGTCATCAACAACTACTGCACCTCTACCGCGAGCAATCTCGGCGCCTGCGCTACCTGTCACGTTGGTTACGGCTGGGTAAATTCCAGTTTTGATTTTAGCTCGCAGGAAAACGTCGATTGTCTCGTCTGTCACGATAGTACCGGCACCTATAAGAAGATGCCTGGCGGCGGCCAGCCGCCGATCAAGGACACTGAAAACCCGCCGGGATCGGGCAAGTTCGTCAAGGCAATTGACCTCACCAAAGTCGCGCAAAAAGTTGGCAAAACCAGCCGCGACACTTGTGGTGCCTGCCACTTCTTCGGCGGCGGCGGCGACGGTGTGAAGCATGGCGACATGGACTCCTCACTGGCCGCGCCAGACAAGGAAGTCGACGTACACATGGATGCCACCGGCCTCGACTTCAGCTGTGCCACTTGCCACAAGGCGCCGGCACATGAAGTTGTCGGCAGCCGCTACGCAGCCACCGGCAAGGATACCGGCGATGCACACATGCGCGGCCAGCAGAGCAAATCGAATCCGGCTACCTGCCAGTCCTGCCACGGCCAGTCACCGCACAAGGCCGGTTCGCATGCAGCCAAGTTGAATCACCACAGCGACAAGGTCGCCTGCCAGACCTGCCATATCCCGGAATTCGCCCGCGGCGGCGTGCCGACCAAGATGCATTGGGACTGGTCGACCGCCGGCAAGCTGAGCCCGGAAGGCAAGCCCATCCTGAAAAAGGATGACAAGGGCCATATCGTCTATGACTCACGCAAGGGCGATTTCGTTGTCGCCGAGAACGTCAAGCCGGAATACGCCTGGTTCAATGGTGAAGTCACCTACACCCTGCTCGGCGACACGGTCGACAAGGCCAACGGCGTGACGCTGATCAACGCGCTCGGCGGCAACGCCAGCGATGGCCGCTCACTGATCTGGCCGATGAAGGTCATGCGCGGCAGCCAGCCCTACGACCCGGAAAACAAGACGCTGGTCAAACCGCACCTCGCCGGCAACGACGATACCGCCTACTGGAAGAACTTCAACTGGGAAAAGGCCATTGAGACCGGCATGAAGGCCGCCAACGCACCTTTCTCCGGCAAGGTTGATTTCGTGAAGACGGAAATGTACTGGCCGATCACACACATGGTTGCCCCCAAGGAAAAGGCGCTGGATTGCGAATCCTGCCATGCCAAGGGCGGCCGCCTCGATCAGGTCAAGGGCATCTACATCCCGGGCCGCGACGGCAACCCGCTGGTCAATACGCTGGGCTGGCTGGCCGCCGGCGGTGTCCTCTGCGGTGTGTCGTTACACGGCCTGATTCGCTTCCTGCGTCGCAAGCAATAATCGGAAACCATCATGGAACGCATCTACATTTTCTCCCGCTTCGAACGCTTCTGGCACTGGATGCAGGCGCTGCTGGTCATCGGCATGCTGGTGACCGGTTTCGAAATCCACGGCAGCTACCGCCTGCTCGGCTTCACGCTGGCACATCAGGTGCACACCGTCGCCGCCTGGGCGCTGATCATCCTCTGGGTGTTCGCCATTTTCTGGCACTTCACCACCGGCGAGTGGCGGCAGTACATCCCGACCATGCAGGGCGTAGACAAGATCATCCGTCACTACGCCTGGGGCATCTTCCAAGGGGAACCGCATCCATTCAAAATCACCCGCGCCCGCAAGCACAACCCTATGCAGGCGCAAACCTATCTGGCTATCAAGGTGCTGCTCAATCCGCTGATCTGGATCTCCGGCCTGCTCTACCTGTACTACAACGAGCTGGCGGCGCTGGGCTATGGCCTCGATCTGGGCACCATCGCGCTGGCGCACACCATCGGTGCCTTCCTGATGCTAGCCTTCCTAATCTCGCACCTGTACTTGATCACCACCGGCGACACCGTCACCGAACAACTTCGGGCCATGATCACCGGCTGGGAACACGGCGACGAAAAAAATACCAAGTAGTCAGACTGATTGAAACACCCCTGGGCGGCACGAGCCGTTTTGTCCTGCCCGGATTTAGAACAACAAGAGAAAACCATTGATGAAGCAAAGCGCTGAAAGCGTCGCCGCTCTTTACCCGCCGGCAAACCCGCCCCACTCCAAAATCGACCCCGCGATTCCCGAGTATCTCCAGAAAGTTTACTGGTGGGCCTACCTGCATCCGAATGCAGTCCGCCTCTTTGAGCGCGAGTGGCTGGTCAACCTGATTCTCTGGGGAAACTTCAGTCGCCTGCGTGATCTTGCTCTGGCTGAACTCGGCGATACCATTGATCAGCGTGTTCTTCAGGTAGCCTGCGTTTACGGCGATTTCACTCAACGTATCGCCGCCCGTCTGGGAGCTCAGGGAAGACTTGATGTCGTCGATGTGGCGCCAATCCAGATCGACAACCTTCGCCGCAAACTTGCCAGTGATGATCGAATCAGGCTGCATCGGCAGGATTCCAGTGCGCTGCATTTTGCCGACGCCAGTTTCGACTCCACCTTGCTCTTCTTCCTCTTGCACGAGCAACCGGAGGCGGTTCGTCGCGCCACGCTGGCCGAAGCAATACGAGTAACTCGCCCGGGCGGAAAAATTGTCATCGTCGATTACCACTCGCCGAAACGCAGCAATCCGTTGCGCTATGTGATGAAAGGCATACTGAAAGCACTCGAACCGTTCGCCTGCGATCTCTGGCAAAAGGAAATCGCCAGCTATCTGCCCAGTTCATTCAAACCGGAGAGCCTGGTCAAATCCACCTGCTTCGGTGATCTTTACCAGGAAATCGTGATTATTCGCTGAATCGTCAAAGCGCCGGATTTTGCTCTTTTATCCGGTTGACCGCGCCACTCACTACTGCCCGAAAATTGCTCGTGAAAATCAATTAATTTTTCTGGGCAAACGCAGCATACTCAAATTTAGCGCGGTCCTTTAGCGACCGTGCCAATTGACAATATTGACCGTCAATTTTGTCAATCACTCCCGAAACAAAGGGAGGCCTTTTGATTCCAATCCTGCAACATGTTGTTTTGGCCGATTAATTTGGCAAAACCACGGCTGGCACGACTATTGATAAGCATTAGCGAATATACAAATATTTGCTGTCGTCCCAATCCCCCATATTTCAGGAAAAAATTATGAGCGAATGTCTCTGCCACGGCGATTCCTTCTCCATCAGTGACAGTCCAAGCCGTCGACAATGGATGATCGCCACGCTCGGTGCCGGTAGCGCGTTGGCACTGACCGCAATCACCCCGTTTGTGTCCAGCCTGTTGCCTTCCGAAAGGGCAAAAGCAGCCGGCGCACCGGTTGAGATCGATATCGGCAAGCTGCCCCCCGGCAACATGATGATCGTCGAATGGCGCGGCAAACCTGTTTGGATACTGAACCGCACAACTGAAATGATGACTGCACTGAAAAAGGCCGAACCCATGTTGGTCGATCCGTTTTCGGAACGGCAACAACAGCCAGCCTATGCTGCCAACGAAACACGCTCGCGCAAACCTGAAATTTTGATTGCCGTTGGAATCTGCACCCACCTTGGATGCTCGCCTTCGCAAGCTTTCACGCCCGGCGACCCGGTACTCGGCGCCGATTGGCCTGGCGGCTTCCTCTGCCCCTGTCATGGTTCAACCTTTGATTTTGCCGGCAGGGTATTCAAGAACAAGCCAGCCCCCACCAATCTTGAAGTCCCGCCTCACCAATATCTCACCGATACACACCTCATCATCGGTAGCGATGAAACCGAGAAAGCTTGATATGCAAATCGCCGTCACCAGCCAGAACCGCCGGAATATCTCAGAGCACGCCGGCAAGTGCCGAAATTTCTGGATTTTCCAGATTGACGAGGGTGCGGTAGCAAACAAATTTATGGTTGAGTTGCCCCTCGAGCAAAGTTTCCACAACAATCATCACGATCTCCCGAAAGCACTGGTCAACATCAATGTGCTGATCACCGGTAGCATGGGTAACGGGCTTCATCAGCGACTAATGCAGAACGGTATTCTTTCTGTCATTACCCTGGAGGAAAACCCCGATGCCGCAGTCTTGGCGTTTCTGAAAAACAACCTTGATGTGCAGAGCATCGTCCAAAGCAACCATTGCCATGCGCATCATCACTAAATTGAAAACCGTTCTCTCAAAATTAATTGGGCGACAGGTCCCACGCATGCCCAATTTTGGCTTGCTACTGTGTTGCCTGCTCGCATCAGGCCAACTTCAGGCTGCAGAGTCTCGCCTCGTCATTACGCTGCAGGGTATCAGCAACGATGTCGGCAACATTCGCGCTTCGCTCTATCAAGACCAGGAAACCTTCCGCAAGGAAAACAAGGCGCTGAAGACACTCTCCATCCCAGCAGCAAAAGGAGACACGAAACTCGTTTTTAATGGTTTGCCGCCAGGCCGTTACGCCATCATGGCTTACCATGACGAAAACTCTGACGAAAAACTGAACCTGCGCTTCGGCATGTTCCCGGTCGAAGGCTATGGGCTTTCCAACAACACGAAAGTCATGGGGCCGCCGAAATTTGTAGACAGCGCCTTCGATGTTGTCGAGCCAGAAACGACCATCGACATTCGACTTACTTATTAAATCCTTCCAACCGACCTCACCGGAGTACCTGACTCATGAAAAAAGCCCTTATTGCATTGACCCTGGCTTCCAGCATTTCTGTCGCTTACGCCGATGCCCTGCCAGTGACAGTCATCCTCAACTCCGCCAGCACGATGACCCAGGGCATCGCCATGGTGCTTACCAACCAGATCCAGGCGCAGGGTGGACAGGTTCAGATTCTGCTGTGCGACAAGGCTGGAGATCTGGCACTGAAAGGTGCCGGCGGTGAAAAGCTCAAGCCGCAGGATGTCACCCCGGCCCAGTTGCTCGACGGCGCCATGAAAAAAGGCGCCACCGCTTCGGTTTGTGCCCTCTATCTGCCGAACTCCGGCAACACACCGGAAATGCTCAAGGACGGCATTGTCGCGGCCAAACCGGATGCCATGGCCCGCAGCCTTATGGAACCGCAACGTAAAGTCTTTGTTTTCTGAGCGCTGAAGCGACCTTTGAATGGTCGCTGCGCCAGGAAAGGTATCGCAGTAGCCCCGACAGGAAACCGCCGGGGCTTTTTCATGATGCTGCGGTCAACGGGCAAAAACAGGCAAAAAGCAGGATCACGAATTAGCACAAACTAATATATTGCCGTAACCGGTTAATATCGCTACAAGATGCCACTCATTCAACGCCTGAAACTCTTGCCACCAAAAACTCGCCGGTTCGCTGTACTGGCGGTTCTTGCCTGCTGTCTTCTCGCCTTCTTCGGATTGCCCAGACTGTTCGGTGAAAAAGTTAATGTCCTGACTGCAACTCAGGGGGATATCACTCAATCCGTCGTCGCCAGCGGCAAAGTCCGTTCGCCGCAACGCGTCGAGTTGGCCAGCCAGATTACCGGACGCGTCGTGCAGATTCCGGTTCGTGAAGGCAACAAAGTCGAACCCGGTGATTTGCTGATTCAACTCGACGATACGGAATGGCGCGCTGCAGTGGCGCAGGCCAAGGCAAGCCTGGCGCAAAGCGAGACACGCCTTACCCAGATGAAGCAATTGTCCTTGCCGCTGGCGCAGCAATCGCAGCGCCAAGCCGAAGCCAACCTGACTCAGGCCCGCCAGCACTTCGAGCGGACCCGTGATCTGGCAGCCAAGGGCTTCTACAGCAAGACCCAACTGGACGATGCGCAGCGCAATCTGGCGATTGCCGAAAGCCAGTCGCAGGCAACCCAGCTACAGACGCTTAGCGCCCAAAGCGGGGGCAGCGATTTCCGCCTCGCCCAGAGCGCCATCGATCAGGCCCGCGCCAGCCTAGAGGTAGCGCAATCGCGGCTGGCCTACGCCACGATCAAGGCGCCACTCGCCGGCACGGTGCTGACGCGCAGCACGGAGCCGGGCGATACCGTCCAGCCCGGCAAGGTGCTGATGACACTCTCACCGGCCGGTGACACGGAAATGATCGTCCAGATCGACGAAAAGAACCTGCGCCTGCTCAGTCTGGGGCAAAAAGCCATGGCGTCGGCCGATGCCTATCCTGACCAACGGTTCGCAGCGGAAATCACCTTCATCAGCCCGGCTGTCGACCCATTGCGTGGCTCGGTGGAAATACGCCTGCGGGTACCCAGCCCGCCCGACTATCTGCGTCAGGAAATGACCATTTCGATCGACATTGAAACGGCAAAGCGCAGCGATGCCATCATCGTCCCGAATGAAGTGATCCGCGACGCCGGCAGTCCCAAACCCTGGGCCCTCGTCGTTCGTGACGGCAAGGCCGAGCGCCAGGAACTGAAGACGGGCGTGCGCAGTGATGGCAAGGTGGAAATTCTGCAAGGCATTGCGGTGGGAGAACAGTTAGTTCCAGCCAGCATCCTGTCGGTGCGCGACGGCAGCCGCGTTCGCGCCAACAGCCAGTAAGTTGCCAATGTATCCTTGGCTACCGTTTGAATGGATCGCGGCGACCCGCTTCCTGCGCGAAGGACGAATGCAGAGCCTGCTGATCATTGTCGGCGTCGGTGTGGGCGTCTCGGTCATCGTCTTCATGTCAGCCCTGCTCTCCGGCCTGCAGTCCAACCTGGTTCGCCGAACCCTGAGTTCGCAGGCCCATGTCGTCATCCTGCCCCCCGAGGAAGTCGCCCGTCCGCAGCGCGACAGCACGCTTGGCCCGATCCTGCAAAAGCAGGCCCAGCGGCTACGATCGATTGACCAGTGGCAAAAATTGCGCGGTCGACTGGCAGAAATGCCTGAAATTGCCGCGGTTTCCCCCATTGCCTCCGGGCCAGCCTTTGCCGTGCGCGGTAATGCCAACAAATCGGTGACGCTGATCGGCATTGAGCCAGACAACTACAACCGGATCATCGCGCTCGATGAAAAAATGGTCGCCGGCCGGCTGCGCCTGAATGCCGGCGAAACGGTGATCGGCATCGAACTGGCCAAGGATCTCGGCGCCAGCGTTGGCGACAAGCTGAGAATCAACAGCAGCAACGGCACCACCGACACCCTGACCATCACTGGCCTCTTCGACCTTGGCAACAAGGGCGTCAATGCGCGCAATGTCTATGTCGGTCTGCGCAGCGCGCAAACCCTGCTTGACCTCGTCGGTGGCGTTTCGAGCATCGACCTCGGCCTGCGCGACATGTACGCCGCCGATGCCATCGCCCTGCGCATTGCCCGCGAAACCGGCCTGCAGGCAGATAGCTGGATCAAGACCAATGCCCAGTTTTTCACGGCCCTGACCTCACAAAAGATCTCCAGCAACGTCATCCGCTTTTTCATCGGCCTTTCGGTGGCCTTCGGCATCGCCAGTGTGCTGGTCGTTTCGGTAGTGCAGCGCTCGAAAGAAATCGGCATCCTGCGCGCCATGGGCGCCACCCGTGGTCAGATGCTGCGCACTTTCCTGATCCAGGGCGGCATCGTCGGCCTGCTGGGCTCGGTCCTCGGCTCCAGCCTTGCCTGGGTCTTCCTGGCGCTTTGGCGGGCACTGGCGCTGAATCCGGATGGCACGCCGATGTTCATGATTACCGTCGAGCCCGAACTGTTTGCCATTTCCGCCGCCGGCGCCACGCTGGTCGGCATTTTTTCTGCCCTGATACCGGCCCGGCGGGCGGCCAGCTTAGACCCAGTGGTGGCGATTCGTGGCTGAGGCAAAATTCGATGGACCAGTTCTCGAACTGGAGGACATCCACAAATCCTATGCCACCGGCTCCGAAGTCGAAACCGAGGTGCTGCACGGCATCAATCTACGCTTGCAACGGGGCGAATTCGCCGCCCTGATCGGCCCCTCCGGTTCAGGCAAGAGCACCCTGCTCAACCTGATCGGTCTGCTCGACCGTCCAAGCAGCGGCCGATTGCTGATTGACGGCCAGGAAACCGGCAGCCTCGACGACGGCGCCCTGACCCGATTGCGCGGACGCAGTATCGGCTTCGTCTTCCAGCATCACCACCTGATTCCAGCCTTTACCGCACTGGAAAACGTCATGATGCCGCTGCTGGTTGAACGCGGCCGCCCCGATGATGAAATGCGCCAGAGGGCGGCCAAATTGCTCGATCAGGTGGGCCTGACCGCCCAGGCCAATCACCAGGCTAACCAGATGTCCGGCGGCCAGCAACAGCGCGTTGCCATTGCCCGCGCCCTGACCATGCAGCCATCCCTGGTGCTGGCCGATGAACCGACGGGTAATCTCGACACCAAATCAGCCGACAGCGTCTTTGCGCTGATGCGCGAGGTCAATGTTTCCCAGCAGACAACCTTCCTCATCGTCACCCACGACCCGCGCCTTGCCGCGCGCTGTGACCGAATCATCGAACTGGTCGACGGAACGATTGTCTCTGACCATGTTGCCGAGGTGCGAAAACAGGAAATGCCCCAGCAGCACCCTGACTAGCGCACCCTCAAGGCTTCCGGTTATCCTGCCGGTTTACGTATTTGCTACCCCCTAAAAATATCTGGAGAGACCCCATGCCCGCCCTGCTACCCCAACCCGATCCCCAAGGCCTGCTCGAATACTCGGTGGTCTATACCGACCGCGCCCTGAACCACATGTCGCAACGCTTCCAGGGCGTGATGAAGGACATTTCGCGGATTCTGAAAACGGTCTACAACGCCAAAGCCGCCATCGTCGTTCCGGGCAGCGGCACCTTCGGCATGGAAGCAGTCGCCCGCCAGTTCGCCAGCGACCAGAAAGTTCTGGTCATCCGCAACGGCTGGTTCAGCTTCCGCTGGACCCAGATTTTCGACATGGGCCGTATTCCTGCCGAAAGCATCGTGCTCAAGGCGCGCCAGATTGGCAGTGGCACCCAGGCTCCGTTTGCGCCGGCACCGATTGAAGAGGTGGTTGCCGCCATTCTCGAACACAAGCCGGCGGTGGTCTTTGCCCCGCACGTTGAAACTTCCTCCGGAATGATCCTGCCGGACGACTACCTGAAAGCCGTTGGCGAGGCAGTGCGCGCGGTCGACGGCCTTTTTGTCCTCGATTGCATCGCTTCCGGCACAGTCTGGGTCGATATGGCGGCAAGCGGTATCGACGTCCTGATCAGCGCCCCGCAAAAAGGCTGGAGCGGTTCGCCCTGTTGTGCTCTGGTCATGCTCGGCGAACGGGCTCGGGCGCGCATTGATGCGACGACCAGCACCAGCTTTGCCTGCGACCTGAAGAAGTGGCTGCAGATCATGGAAGCCTTCGAAAACGGGGGCCATGCCTATCACGCGACGATGCCGACTGATGCGCTGGCAACGATGCGCGACGTCATGCTGGAAACCGAAGCCTACGGTTTCGACAAGGTTTGCCAGGAACAATATGAACTTGGCCGCCAAGTCCGCGAACTGCTCGTTGGAAAAAGCTTCAAGAGTGTTGCTGCAGAAGGCTTCCAGGCTCCCGGTGTCGTTGTCAGCTACACCAGCGACCCGGATATTCAGTCGTGCAAAAAATTCCTCGCCGCCGGCGTCCAGTCCGCCTCCGGCGTGCCACTGCAGTGCGACGAACCGGCCGACTTCCGCAGCTTCCGCATCGGGCTGTTCGGGCTGGAAAAACTGCACAATCCGGAACGCACGGTTAACACGCTGGCCAAGGCGCTGGAAGCGGTTCAGGCCGCAGGGTAAAAGCTACCGGCGGGGGCAGCCCATGCATGGGCTGCCCCCGCCTCGGCACTAACTTGCCTTCTTTCGCCCCAGTTTGGCGAACAGCAACGGCGAAAGATTGTCGGCCAGCAACAGTCCGACCGCCAGCACGGCGCCGATCAGCAGCATGTCAGTCAGCAGACCAATACCGATGGCGCTGTCCTTTTCCATCAGCGCATATAACCCGCGAAAGCCCATGCTGCCGGGAACCAGGGTAATCAGCCCGGGGATTTTGACCAGCACATCGGGCTGGCCGGTGAGATGGTGATAAAGATGTCCGGCACTGGCGACGGCGAGCGCCCCGGCGAAGGCGCCGACGACGCTACCCAACACGACGCTGACCACCGAATAGACTGCCCAGGCCAGCAGGCAACCACCAACCAGCACATGCACGGCACGTAGCGGCGCCTGCAAGACACCCAGCAGCGAGACGCCGAGGGCGGCGATTGCCAGCCAGATCGCCCAGGCCGGCAAGGGTTCAGGAATATGCACCGGATACCCAGGAAAAATTTGCTGGCTGATCTGGCTGCCGATGAGCAGCCCGGCCCCCATCATGAAGAGCAGGACGAAGGCGCCAACCAGGCGCCCGGTGCCAGCCAGCAGATTTTGTGTGGCGAGTTCGGACATGGCGACGGTCAGCGTAAAGCCAGGCAACAACAAAACCACACCGGCCACTGCCGTCAGGAAAGCGACCTGGCCGGGAAACACCAGGCTCAGCGCATGCGCCGCAATCGCTGCCGCCGTGCACAGAAGCACCGGGATCGCCGGTCCGAGTCGGGGAATATTGGCCAAATGCTGGGCCGCACCGACAAATGCCATGCCCACCAGCCCGCCGCAGAACATTTCGACCCAGCCGCCGCGTAGCAGAACGGCCACCGAGGCCGAAAGCAGGAAGCCAAAAACCATGAATTTCCAGCCATTCCACAACGGTGGCGTGCACATGATCGCCTTCAGCTTGCCGGCGTAGCGCTCCAGTGCGGCAACGTCTGCCAGCTCACGGATCAGGCTCTCCAAGGCAATCAGGCGCGCCATGTTGTAGTCGTAGGAAGGCAGGCGCAGCATTTCAACGCGCTGATTTCCCGCGCCATCAACGATGTTCAGGGTCAGCATGGTGAGCACGGCAAAACTGTCAACATGGACACCAAGCCGCTTGCCGATCTCGTTCAGATGCCGCTCAAGGTCCTGTGCCGGCATGCCGCTGATGTGAAGTGCTTCGGCCAGATTGCGCAGGAAGCCGGACAGCTGGTTGAGCTGGCTGTTCATGGTTTGCCGAGCGGCTGCTTTTCACCGGCCGGAACCGGGAACGGCAGCCAGTTTTCCGGCGGTGGCAGCGGACAGGTAGCGAACGGCGTGAAGGCGCAGGGCGGGTTATAGGCGAAATTGAAATTGAGGGTAATTTTGCCGTTGACCGCAGCAGTCGCTTTCAGGAAACGCCCGGCGCCATAGCTTTCCTTGCCGCTGGTACGGTCACGAAAGACAAAGAACACTTCATCGTTGGTCACCGACATTGGCAACAGCGTGACTGACTCTCCACCCACCTCAAACACCGCCTGATGGCAGACCAGAACAGTTTTCAGGTCACCGGCGACATTTGGCACCTCCAAGGCGAGCGGCGGCGTCAGCGCCTGCCAAGCCGCCTCGATACACCACGCTGGATCATCGGGAAAGTATTCAAGGCCCGCAAAAGGCTTGCTGCTCGCCCAATTTCGGTCGCGCAAGCGGGCGGCAAGGCGATTGTCGCGGTCAACGATAAAAAATGAGAGGTTTTCATGGTCGACCGAGGAAGGCTTTCCTGCCCGGTCGGTTTCCAGCTCAAGGCGAACACCTTCGGCTGGCTGCCAGAAAACTCGCCCCTGCTCCCACAGCAAATCGCCAAGATGCGCTGGCCCGGATGGCAAATGAACCACTGCATCAGCGGCATGGCCCACCGCATTGCGCCCGGGTTCCAGCCAGAACAGGCCGAGCATCCCCAGCCAGCTATCCGGCCCAGCCAGTTCGTCATGCCGTCGCTGTTGCCATTCCTCTATATCGCTCAATGCATTTCCTTTCCCGCTGATGGCCAGCATCTTACCGGAGCTCCGGGTGTCGGCAAGACTGGCATTCAGGCCATTGAAGATTCGCTATCCGCTCATTCACCACTTGGCCGATAATCGCCAACAAGCCTGTGATTTTTTCTGTCCAGGTGTTCTTTGAGGAAATTACGAATGAAAAAAGTCCTGCTTGCAGCGTTGATCGCTGCCTCCCCGTTGATGGCTAACGCGGCGGACGTCAACATCAACCTGGGTAACGTACGTGTCGACGCTCCCGGTGTCAGCATTACGTTCGGCAACCGCAACGACCGCGGCTATTACTGGGATGGTTACGATTGGCGCGAACCGGACTACTGGAAAAAACATAATGGTCCGCGCGGCGAAAAATATTACACCGGCCGCGGGAACAAAGGCGCCCCCCATCAGGGCGGCGGACACTGCCCACCCGGCCAGGCAAAGAAAGGCAACTGCTAGTCCGAGCTGACAGAAGCAAAAAAGGCGGGACCATGAAGGCCCCGCCTCGTTTCATCAGGCAATCAACCTATCAGTCCTTGGCGAAGCGCATGATGCCGCCCTTGGCCGGATCGCAACTGACCCGGATCGTATCCTTGGCGGCGAACTTGCCTTCAAGGATAGCCTTGGCCAGCGGATTCTCGATCTGCTGCTGGATCGCCCGCTTGAGCGGACGGGCACCGAACACTGGGTCGAAGCCGGCCTGGGCCAGCTCAGCCAAGGCACTGTCTTCAACGACGATCCCCATTTCGAGCTGGGCCAGACGCTTCTCAAGGTAGCCAAGCTGAATCTTGGCAATACCGGCGATGTGCTTTTCATCAAGACTGTGGAAGACCACGACTTCATCGATTCGGTTGATGAACTCGGGCCGGAAATAGTTCTTGACCTCGGCCATCACCGCCACCTTGATCACGCCATAGTCGTCACCGGCCATCTGCTGGATCATCTGGCTGCCGAGGTTGGAGGTCATGACGATCACGGTGTTCTTGAAATCGACGGTACGCCCTTGTCCATCGGTCATCCGGCCATCATCGAGCACCTGCAGCAGTACGTTGAAAACGTCAGGATGGGCCTTCTCGACCTCATCGAGCAGGATCACCGAATACGGCTTGCGACGTACGGCTTCGGTCAGGTAACCGCCTTCTTCGTAGCCGACATAGCCCGGCGGCGCGCCGATCAGGCGGGCGACCGAGTGCTTTTCCATGAACTCGCTCATGTCGATACGGATCAGATGGTCCTCGGCATCGAACATGAATTCCGCCAGCGCCTTGCACAGCTCGGTCTTGCCGACACCGGTCGGGCCGAGGAAGAGGAATGAACCATAAGGCCGGTTCGGATCGGAGAGGCCGGCGCGCGAACGACGGATCGCATCAGCGACCAGATGCACCGCTTCATCCTGCCCGACGACCCGCTTGTGCAGCCGGTCTTCCATCTTCAGCAGTTTGTCGCGCTCACCCTGCATCATCTTGCTGACCGGAATACCGGTCGCACGGCTGACCACTTCGGCAATTTCTTCTGCCCCAACTTGTGTACGTAGCAGCTTGTTTTTCTTCTGTTCACCCTCACCCGCCTTCTCGGCCGCTTTCAGCTGGGCATCAAGTTGCGGCAGCTTGCCGTATTGCAGCTCGGCAACCTTGTCGAGCTTGCCCTCGCGTTGCAACTTGGCGATATCGGCCTTGATCTTGTCGATTTCTTCCTTGATGTGCGCCGAACCCTGAACCTGGGCCTTTTCGGCCTTCCAGATTTCTTCAAGGTCGGAGTATTCCTTGCCGAGTTTGGTGATTTCTTCTTCGATCAGCGCCAGGCGCTTCCTCGAGGCTTCATCTTTCTCACGCTTTACCGCCTCGCGCTCGATCTTCAGCTGAATGATGCGACGGTCAAGCTTGTCCATCACCTCAGGCTTGGAGTCGATTTCCATCTTGACGCGGGCGGCGGCCTCATCGATCAAATCGATGGCCTTGTCAGGCAGGAAACGGTCGGTGATGTAACGGTGCGACAACTCGGCAGCAGCAACGATGGCCGGGTCGGTGATGTCGACGCCGTGGTGCAGTTCGTACTTCTCCTGCAAGCCACGCAGGATGGCGATGGTCGATTCGACTGAAGGTTCCTCCACCAGCACTTTCTGGAAACGACGCTCCAGCGCCGCATCCTTCTCGATGTATTTGCGGTATTCATTAAGCGTCGTGGCGCCGATGCAATGCAGTTCGCCACGCGCCAGCGCCGGCTTTAGCATATTGCCGGCGTCGATGGCGCCTTCGGCCTTGCCGGCGCCGACCATGGTGTGCAGTTCGTCGATGAAAAGGATGATCTGCCCAGCCTCCTGCGACACCTCTTTCAAGACCGCCTTCAGCCGTTCCTCGAACTCACCGCGATACTTGGCCCCGGCCAGCAAGCCGGCCATGTCGAGGACCAACACCTTCTTGCCCTTCAGGGTTTCCGGCACTTCACCGTTGATGATGCGCTGAGCCAGACCTTCGACGATGGCCGTCTTGCCAACGCCCGGCTCGCCGATCAGGACCGGATTATTCTTGGTCCGGCGTTGCAAAATCTGGATGGCACGACGGATTTCATCGTCACGGCCGATCACCGGATCAAGCTTGCCTTGCGCCGCACGTTCAGTCAGATCAATACAGTATTTCTTCAGCGACTCGCGCTGGCCTTCAGATTCCTGCGAATCGACGCCCTGCCCGCCACGGACAGCCATGATCGCCGCTTCAAGCGCTTTGCGGCTCAGGCCGTGCTGCTTGGCCAGACGACCGGTTTCGTTCTTGTCCTCGCAGACGGCGAGCAGGAACATTTCGCTGGCGATGAACTGATCGCCACGCTTCTGGGCTTCCTTGTCGGTCAGGTTGAGCAGGTTGCCCAGATCCCGGCCGATGGAGACATCGCCACCATGGCCGGAAACCTGCGGTAAATTCTTGATGGCGCGCTCCAGATCACTCCGTAACGCCGGCACATTGGTGCCGGCCCGGGCCAGCAAAGAGGTTGTCCCGCCGTCTTCCTGATTGATCAGGGCAAGCATAAGGTGTTGCGGCTCAATGAATTGCTGGTCGCCGCCAATCGCCAGACTTTGGGCATCAGACAGCGACTGCTGGAACTTGGTGGTGAATTTGTCGATTCGCATGAAGTTCTCCAGAAACTAATAATTCGAATGGGTAGTAGATGAGGACAACTCGACGAATTTCAACCATTGCGCTATTCGACGACAATTTCTGGAAACACTGTTCAGAAAAATAGTATTCTTGAAAAAACAAAAATTGCAGAGATAGTCCTTTAGTCATACAACGCTTCATCGGGGGGCAATCATGGCATCAAGCGGATTTACGTTGCGAGGCAAACTCGCTGCAATGACATTGGCAACAATTGCAGCGCTGATCGTGTTATTTGCCGTCTTGTTGATCAATGGCAAGAGCCAGATGATGGGTGATCGTCAGGACAAGCTCCGCAATCTGGTTGAAGTTGTCCACGCCACCGTTTCCCGATACGAAAAAGAGGCCCGCGATGGTCGCATGTCGGTCGAGGATGCAAAGAAGGCCGCCATTGATGATGTTCGGGCGATGCGCTATGACAAGGTTGAATATTTCTGGATAAATAATCTGGAAAAACCGGCACCCAAAATGGTCATGCACCCAACCGTTCCATCCCTCGATGGCAAGGTGCTTGACGACGCAAAATTCAACAAGGCAACGCTCGCCCGCGACGGCATCAATGGTGCCGAAACCAAACTGGACAACAGGAACCTCTTCGTTTCCTTTGTTGAGGTTGTCGAGCGTGCCAGCGAAGGTTATGTCGAATACCAGTGGCCAAAGCCGCTAGCCGCGGGTGGCACGACCAGTGAGCTGTACACCAAGCTTTCCTATGTCAAGAAATTTGAGCCCTGGGGCTGGGTGATCGGCTCCGGCATCTATATCGATGACGTCGATGCCAAATTCCGCAGCGATGCCATCAAGCTGCTGCTCTGGGGCCTGGGCATCGGCGGTTTTGTCGGCATTTCGCTGCTGCTGCTCTCGCGTAACATCATCAACACGCTGGGTGGCGACCCGACTGAAGCAACAGCAATTACCCGTCGCATCGCAGCGGGAGATCTGGCGACATCGGTAACATGTTCGATGAGCAACCCCGACAGCCTGCTCTCCAACCTTGGCACCATGCAGAACACCCTGCGGCAAATGATCGCCACCATCACCGGCCATGCCGAACAGGTCGCCAGCGCAGCCCGGCAATTGATGAAAGCATCCGACGAAGTTGCCGACCGCGCCAGCCAGCAAAGCGATGCGGCATCCTCGATGGCTGCCTCCGTCGAAGAAATGGCGGTCAGTATCGATCAGGTTCGCGATAACGCTCAGGAAGCGCACGGCATTTCGCAGGAAGCCGGTGCCATTTCCCGGGAAGGCGCCGAGATCATCCACGGTGCAGCAACTGAAATGCGCAAGATTTCCGAAGCGGTGCAATCATCGTCTGAAATCGTCGAAGACCTTGGCCGACAATCCGACCAGATCACCTCCATCGTTAACACGATCAAGGAAATTGCCGACCAGACCAACCTGCTGGCCCTCAATGCTGCCATCGAAGCGGCCCGTGCTGGTGAGCAAGGTAGGGGCTTTGCCGTAGTTGCCGACGAAGTGCGCAAGCTGGCCGAACGAACCAGCCTTTCAACTACCGAAATCGCCGGCATGGTGGCAAAAATCCAGAATGGCACGCGCAGCGCCGTCAGCAGCATGCAGGCCGGCGTCACGCAAGTCAGCAACGGCGTCCAGTTGGCCAACCGGGCAGGCGATTCGATCAACCGGATTCGCGATGGCTCGGAGCGGGTAACTCAGGTGGTCAACGGGATTTCCGACTCGATCAAGGAACAGAGCCAGGCCGGCAACCAGATTGCCCATCAGCTCGAAACCATTGCCCAGATGTCGGAAGAAAGCGCCATCGCGGTCAAACATACCGCCGATGCGGCGCGCCATCTGCAATCCTTGGCCGATTCACTGCATCAGGCAGTCGGCCAGTTCAAGACCTGATCAGTCGCGCTACCAACCGGGAGGCTGCGGCCTCCCTTTTTCGTTTACGGCTTGTCCCAGCGTGCCGCGGCTGTATCGTCCGTTTCTCGCGCATCAACCCAGCGTCCGCCTTCCGGAGTCGCTTCCCGCTTCCAGAACGGGGCACGGGTTTTCAGGTAATCCATGATGAATTCGCAGGCGGCGAACGCCTCACCGCGATGGGCGCTGTTCACCGCTACCAGCACGATCTGGTCACAAGGCTTGAGCGGGCCGACCCGGTGAATGACCAGCGCGTCGTAGATATCCCAACGCCCTTTGGCCTCGGCAACAATCTCTTCAAGTGCCTTTTCGGTCATGCCCGGATAGTGTTCCAGCGTCATTTCCGAAACACTGGCGCCTTCATTGAGGTCGCGCACCAGGCCAAGAAAACTGACCTGTGCGCCAACGCGGCTGTCGCCCGCTCTTGCTGCGGTCAACTCCGCCCCAAGGTCAAAATCAGCTTCCTGCACCCGCACCGTCATGATCAGATTACCTCGCGCGCCTCAAGGAAACGCAAATTGGGATACTTCTCTTTGACCATGTTCAGATAGACATTGTTCGGTGCCAGATAGACCGGATCTTCCGCACCATCGAGCGCCACGTTGGCGCTGTAGCGGTCGGAGAGTTGACGTAGTTCGACCGGGTCGCCATGAATCCAGCGCGCCGTCGAGCAGTTGTAGCTCTCGAAGATCACCTGCACACCATATTCAAATTCCAGACGGCTGGCGACGACGTCAAACTGCAATGTACCAACCGCACCAAGAATCAGATCGTTGCCGGAGAGCGGCCGGAAAAGCTGGGTTGCCCCCTCCTCCGCCAACTGCTGCAGGCCCTTTTGCAATTGCTTGATCTTCAGCGGATTAGCGATGCGGGCCAAGCGGAAGTGCTCCGGCGCAAAGGACGGGATACCGGTGAAACGCAGGTCTTCGCCCTCGGTGAAGGTTTCGCCGAGACGGATGGTGCCGTGATTGGGGATGCCGATAATGTCGCCGGGATAGGCTTCATCAGTCGTGCTGCGGTCCCGCGCCATGAAGGTGATGGCGTTATTGACCGCGAGAAACTTGCCGCCGGTTCCTTGCTTGACCTTCATGCCCCGTTCAAAGCGGCCGGAACAGACGCGCAAAAACGCGATGCGGTCACGGTGCTTGGGATCCATATTGGCCTGGATCTTGAACACGAAACCGGAGAATTTCGGCTCATTCGGCAGCACTTCGCGCGTCGTGGATGGCCGGGCAATCGGCGGTGGCGACAGGTCAACCACGGCATCGAGCAGACTCTGCACACCGAAGTTGTTGACCGCCGAACCAAAGAAGACTGGCGACTGCTTGCCGTTAAGGTAGGCCTCGGCATCGAAGGCGTGCGAGGCGCCGCGGACCAGTTCGATGTCAGTACGCAGTTCGTCAGCCTGCGTGCCGATCAGCTCGTCAAGACGCGGGTTGTCGAGGCCCTGAATAATCTCGGCCGTACCCTTCTCGGCCTGCGGATCGAAGAAGGCGATGGCATCGTCGTAGAGGTGATAGACGCCGCGGAAACGCTTGCCCATGCCGATCGGCCAGGTCATCGGCGCGCACTGGATGCCGAGCACCGACTCGATTTCGTCGAGCAGGTCGATCGGCTCCTTGCCTTCGCGGTCGAGCTTGTTGATGAAAGTCAGGATCGGCGTGTCGCGCATGCGGCAAACGTTCAACAGCTTGATGGTCTGCGCCTCGACGCCATTCACCGAGTCGATCACCATCACCGCCGAGTCGACAGCGGTCAGCGTGCGGTACGTGTCTTCCGAAAAATCCTCGTGGCCCGGCGTGTCGAGCAGATTGATCATGCATTCGCGGTAGGGGAACTGCATGACCGACGAGGTCACCGAGATGCCGCGCTGCTTTTCCAGTTCCATCCAGTCCGACGTAGCGTGGCGCGAAGCCTTGCGGGCCCGCACTTCGCCGGCTACCTGGATGGCGCCGCCGAACCACAGCAGCTTTTCGGTCAGCGTCGTCTTACCCGCGTCGGGGTGGGAAATGATGGCAAAGGTACGCCGACGGGCGATTTCGGTATCAAGAGCAGTCACGGCAGGCTTCGGAATTCGGGAAAGGCGCGATTATACCTTTGCCGCAATGCAACAACCGGCGCTCAGTCGTTCGGCAGCGCCTGCCGGTAGAGCGCCCGGCTGGCGTAAGCCAGCCAGGGCAAGGTGAGCGGCAGCAGCGGCAGGAGCAGGACACTACCGATGATTACCGTCGACAGCAGCACCGCCCAGAGCATGGCCGGCAGAAAACTGCTGAACACCACCCGAACGCTGGTCACCACGGCATCAACCAGCCCGGTGCGGCGTTCGCACAACAAGGGAACCGAAAATGCCGAGACGGAAAAAAGCAGGGCCGCGACAACGGCGCCGGAAACAGCGCCCCACTTCAGGAAACTGACCACGCCGGCCGAACTTGGCAGCAGATCAGTCAGCCATACGGGGGTGCCGCCGATCAGGTAGCTGTAGAGAATCGCCGCATCGGTCAAAAAAATCATGAACAGCAGGGCACATACCAGCGCCAAGGCCCAGACGACGCCAGCCGCGTCGCGAAAACCCGAAACAATTGCGGCCAGGCCAAGCGGTTTCCCCGCCTCATGTGCTGCCGCAATACCGAAAAAGCCGGCAAGAATGGCCGGACCGATCAGCATGAAAGCCCCCGCCGCCGCGACAACAAATGGCGTCAGCCCTTGAAACAGCAGGATTCCCATGATGATGCCGCCAGCAGCGGTAAAGATCGCAGCGTAGGCAAGGCTGACACCCCGCGTCGCGCTGGCGGTCGCCCACCCTTGGGCAAGCGCCAGACGCAAGCCGGATGGGGTAAGGGGAATAATGGTCATGGCAGACTCCGGGCAGCTTGAGGCAAGCGCTGTAGTCTAACGACGCCCGCCCGGCGTCCGCTCTAACCTAGATCAAACTGCAACCAGCGTTTGCCGTCCATACCACTCTTCGCCCGCTGGTAGCGTTACGGGTTGCTGGGCGACAGCAGCCTCGATGCAGAGCATCTGCTTCCAGCCATCCGCCGGCATGTCCTTCATACCGGCACAGAGATCGACCCACGGATTCCAGACCACGACATCGGGAAAGCCCTGGCTCTGGATATTCAGACTCAGATTCCCGGCCTTGAGCACTTGCGGCCGCTTGATGTCGTGATAAACACGATCTACGACATCCTCGATAATCAGTTCGGTGCCCGAGTCACGGACGATGCGATCGCCATTGGCGGCATCACGGTATTCGTGACCATAGAGCCCCTCGATCGCGGCATCCTCGACCTGGACCAGCCGCAGGTAGGTATGCAGGGCAGCGGTGAAGGAAAATGGCGCGCCCCCGTTATTGGTGACGCAGAACTCGACATCGATACGATCAGCTTCCAGCATCAGGGTAATTTCGGCGGTGAAAGAGTGCGGCCAGAGCGCCCGTGTCGCCTCATCGTCAGAAATTTCCAGCGTAACCAGCGCGAAATCATCGGCGCAACGCTCGGTGCTGACCGCCCAGGGAAGCGTGCGGACAAAGCCATGCTTGGGCAAATCACCCAGCCCGGCAAATTGTGGAAAGCAGACCGGGATACCGCCGCGAATCGCTACACTGCCGTCGAAAACTGCCTTGTCGGAAAGAAAAAGGTGCTCGCGGCCATCCGGTGTAATCCAGGACAACACCTGGGCACCGAGCTTGCTGATAACGGCACTCGAACCACGCGGGCCATTCAGGCGCAGCGCTTCGATGCCATGGAATTCGATATTTTCAATGGAAGGTGTCATTTTTTTCCGGTGCCTTGGGCACCACATAGAGTTGGGGGCGAATGTGCAGGAACTCGACTTCGCTACCGAGCAGCGTAACGCTGCCCGAACAGCGATTGTCGCCGGTATCACTGTATTCAAAGCCGTAGACGCGACGCAGTTTAAGTTGCCCGTCATCGTCACGGGCCAGGCGGAACGAGCGCCCGACAACGGTTTCGTCAAGAAACTGCAAGCCGTCTTCCGCACATGCCAACTGGGCGGCCCGCACCCCGACTTCCCGCGCCTTCAGGGTGTCGAGCCAGAGCCAGATGCCGCTCGCCATCAGGACGAGAGTCAGTAATTCATACAGATCCATGGCGCAAGTATACGGAATAGCGGTAATACGCCACAGTAGGTTCAAAGAAATTGCAGGATAATGCGAACGTCAACTTTTCCGCCAAGACAATGAACTCCCCGCTAAGACTGCTGCGCGACCTCTTCCCCTTCAGCCAGCCGCAAGCCGAAAACAAGGCAGCGGAAGCTTTTCAGGGACGATTGATGACCACCACCGGTCTTTCGCCGCTGGAAATTGTCGGCCGATTGACCACTGAATTTCTGCCCAGGATCAGCAGTCAGACCAACCTCCACATGCGCTTCAAGCTGCTGGAAGACGTCAGGCACGAAGCCGAAAACGCCCTGCCGGTTCTCGAAGGACACATTGCCAAGGCTGTCCTGCCACTGCCCAGAGAGGCGACGAACGCGGCCATTCATGCCGATAATCTATTGAAAGGCATGGTCAATGCCTACACCGGCATTGCCCGCAGCATTCTCAACAACCACCACAATTCCGCCCTCAGCCACCTGTTGCATCGCGCCATCGAGCGAGCCATATCCACGCTCGCCCGACGCCAGTTGCTGGCCTACCGCGCCTACGCTGCACCGTCGCCCGCCTCTTGGCTGGCGCTGCACGAGCTCTATCAGATGGCATGCGACCCTCGCATCAAGCCTTTGAATGGCGAGACCGCACCGATTGAACATGAATACCTCGGGGCGCTGCTCTTTGCCTACCTCGAACCCAACAAGCTGCCCCGCGCCGAGCTTGACCAGGTTCATGCCTGCACACTGCAACTGGCCGCTTATGCCATCGTCGGAGATGCCTCGCCCGGTGCCCAAAGCCGACACAGCGCCGAGTCATGTTTCCTCGCCCGCCCTGACCGTGGCAGCCCCGGCTACCCGCTGACGCGTCTTCCAGCCGGCACTTCCGCCGAAACGGGCCTGATCATCGACTGCACACCGGTACTCGCGGCGCTTGATCGAAATTTATCCCGACAGCCTGGCCAGACAGTGCAACCGCCGCTGGATGCCTCGCCGGTACTGCTACAGAGCCTGCGGGTCGCCATCGGTGGCAAGACGGCACGCCGCTTCAGTCGCAACCGCTTCAAGCCGCGTGCCGACCTGGTCGGCGGGCTGTCACAGGTCATCACCTTTCTGGACGGCAATGCCTTTTCGCGGCGTTCGCTGGATGCCATTGGCCGTGGTGACGCCCAGGAGCTCAATCCCAGCGAATGGTCGCTGGTCGATGAAAGTCCTGACGGATTTCTTATTCGCTTCATCAAGGGCGAAAAATGGAACATTGGTGCCGGCGATATCGTCGCCTTGCAGCCCCGCGAATCCAGCAAGATTCATGTCTGCCTGGTTCGCCGTATCGCGACGACACGAAACCGGCTGGAACTCGGCCTGCAACTGCTCTCGCCGCAGGTCAGCCTGGTTGAAATCCCGGTGCAGGATGCCGCCAGCCTGCGCGCCATCTTCCTGCACAGCCTGCCCGCCTACGGCAAGTTTTCCGGCCTGATCGTGCCGCCTGGTCGCCTCGCCGCCAATCAGCAGATCACCTTCAATACGCTGGGTCGAACCCTCAGCCGCCAAATCGGCAAATGCATAGAAGCCAACGAAGGGCTAGAATTCGTCGCCCTCGACCAGCTTCCGGAATAATCCCCCTCAATGCTCAGCTACCGCCACGCTTTCCACGCCGGCAATCATGCCGACGTGCTGAAACACATCATCCTGCTCCAGATCGCCGAATACATGAGCGAAAAGCCGGCGCCATTCTGGATCATCGATACCCACGCCGGTGCCGGGCGCTACTCGCTGGAGTCCGCACACGCCAGCAAGCTGGCCGAGTTCCAGGATGGCGTGGGTCGCCTCTGGGAGAAGAAGGGACTGCCGCCTGCTGCGGTGGACTACCTTGAATTCGTCAAAATGCTCAACCCGGACGGCAAGCTGCGCCACTACCCGGGCTCTCCCTGGCTGGCCAGCCAGATGCTGCGCGAGAGCGACCGTCTGCGCCTGTACGAACTGCACAGCACCGACGTCAAACTGTTGCAGGAATGCTTCAAGTCTGCCGGTCGCCAGATCACTGTCACCGCGGGTGACGGCTTTGCGGGCCTGAAAGCCATCCTGCCACCACCACCCCGCCGGGCGCTGGTCCTGATCGATCCTTCCTATGAAACCCGGGACGACTACAGCAATGTCGTCAAGGGCCTGCAGGAAGCCTTGAAGCGCTTCCCGACCGGCACCTATGCCCTGTGGTACCCGATGCTGTCAAAGCCGGAGTCGCGCAAGCTGCCGGACAAACTGAAGGGGCTCGGGGCCGACAACTGGCTGCGCGTCTCGCTCGAAGTCAGCACGCCTGCCAAGGATGGCTATGGCATGCACGGCAGCGGCATGTTCATCATCAACCCGCCGTGGACGCTGGAAAAGAAACTTCACGAAACCCTGCCCAAGCTGACCGAACTTCTGGCTCAGGGCGAAGGGGCGAAATACGTTCTGGAAAGCCAGTCAGCCTAGTTCGGAATACTTGGCCCGCGAACCGTAGGCCTTGTCCACCGGATATTTTTCGGCATTCTTGAGCAGCTTGAGGCGAGCCGCCTCGGCCAGGTCAATACCGGCCGTGTCGGCAATCAGCAGCAGATAGAGCAGGATGTCGGCGCACTCGTCACTCAGCGCCTCGGCGGCTTGCGGCCGGGTCGGTAGCGCCTCGACCTCTGCATCGCTCTGCCATTGCGTCAGCTCCAGCAACTCCGCCGCTTCAAGATTGAGCGAGGTAATCAGGTTGCGCAGCGAATGGAACTGCTTCCAGTCACGGGCGTCACGGAATTCGAGCAGTGCTGCGGTCAACGCCTGAAAATCACCCAATTCCGTTCTCCCTAACCTTCCTATCAGTGCTTTCGCCCGGCATTCAGCCAGCGCAATAGTGTCGCGAAGAGAATATCGGTGTCCACCGGCTTGGCCAGGAAATCATTCATCCCGGCTTCGTAGCAATCCCGGCGGTCCTCTTCAAAAGCATTCGCCGTCATCGCGATGATCGGCACATCGGCATAAGCCGGCATCTCGCGCAGCCCCCGGGTTGCGTCAAGACCACCCAAAACAGGCATCTGCATATCCATCAATACCAGGCCATAGCAAGTATGTAGCGCCAGGCCCAGTGCAACCGCACCGTTTTCTGCAATATCCACCTTGAAACCAAGCTCCTGCAGTACCTCAAGCATGACTTCCTGATTGATGACTTCATCTTCGCAGAGCAGAACACGGATTCCCGAAAAGTCGCGCCGCAAGGCCATCTCTGCCGAGTCTTCATCTGCACCGGCCGAAACCGCATTGGCGGGCAAAGTCATGCGACTGATCGGGCGCTTCAGCCTGGCAGTAAACCAGAAAACACTGCCGGCATCAGACGCACTTTCCAGCCCGACATCGCCGTCCATCATCTCCACCAGACGCTTGGTTATCGCCAGACCCAGGCCCGTTCCGCCAAAACGACGGGTGGTCGAGCCATCGGCCTGTTCAAAATTCTGGAACAGGCGGGCCGCAACTTCCGGCGCAATACCAGGACCGGTGTCAGCCACCTCAAAGCGCACGCGGACATGATCACTGTCCTGCTCAAGCAGCGAGGCGGTCAAGCTGACTGAACCAGAATCGGTAAATTTGACCGCATTGGCCAGATAGTTCAGCAACGCCTGAGCCAGCCGGGTCGGATCACCATGCAGTTCCGAGGGCAGCTTTGCGTCAATCGTGCAGTTAAGCTCAAGACCCTTGGCGCTGGCCTTGTCGCGGATCAGCGCCAGCGCCTTGTCCATCACGTCGCTCACTGAGAAATCAGTAGCTTCAAGAACCAGCTTGCCCGCCTCGATTTTCGAAATATCGAGAATGTCGTTAAGGACCACCAGCAGGTGTTCGGCCGATGATGCAATTTTTGACAACTTGTCCTGCTGGTTGGCATCAAGTGATGTCTGCCGAAGCAAATGCGTCAGCATCATCACGGCATTCATCGGCGTCCTGATTTCATGGCTCATATTGGCCAGAAAGGTGCTTTTCGCAATGCTGGCAACTTCGGCAGCGTCCCTGGCCCGCGCCAGCTCCACTGTACGTTCAGCCACCATTTCCTCGAGGTGTTGGCGGTAATGGCCAAGCTCTTCCGCTACCCGTTTTTTCTCCGAAACATCTTCCTTTACTGCCAGGTAATGGGTCGTATTGCCCGCCTCATCGCGCAAAGGCGAGACATGCAAATACTCGTAATAGATTTCACCAGTTTTGCGCCGGTTACTGAACTGCCCGGACCACGACCGGCCCTGAGTCAGGTTGCCCCAAAGGCTTTTATAGGTTTCCCTCGGCGTCAGTCCGGAGTTGAATATCCGTGGATTTTGGCCAATCAGTTCTGCCTCGTCATATCCGGTCGATGCCAGGCAGGCGGCATTAACGTATTCAATACGCGCCTCCTTGTCCGTAATGATGATGCTCTCAGGACTTTGTTCGACGGCCAGTGTCAGCTTGCGGAGTTGCTGCTCGGTTTCAACCCGGTCGGTGATGTCGGTGCAGTAGCCGATATAACCCACGAAGCGGCCGGTGCTGTCATAGCGCGGCGTGCCGCTATCCCTGATCCAGCGGAATTCGCCGTCACGGCGGCGCAGGCGATAATCCATGGAAAACGGCTGATGCAATTCGAAGTGCGTGACATAGATATCTACACAACGCTCGAAATCCTCCGGGTGCACGCCTTCAGTCCAGCCATTACCAAGCTCTTGCTCAAGATCACGCCCGGTAAAATCCAGCCAGCCCTGATTGAAATAGTTGCACAACTTGTCGGTACCGGCGGTCCAGATCAGCGCCATGCTGCTGTCGGCCAGCGCATGGAAACTGTGCTGACTCTCACGTAGCGCCACTTCGGAACTCTGGTTAACCAGAACGAGCAGGGCACGCTCCATGACGGAAGATTCATCATCAAGATAAATGATGTGAACATCAAACGGCACCGGCGCTTCGCCACCGATATTAAGTCCGACAAATGCCAGACATTTGGGGCCACTGCCCTTGGATTCCCTGAGCAGGCGATAGATTTCGGCGCGGGCATCGGTGTCAAACAGCGGGTAGATTGAACGCTTCTGCAAAGCCATGTGCTTGCGCAGGCCAAGCAGTTCACTACCGAGATGGTTGGCCTCCTGTACCACACCACGGTCATCGACGATCAGTGCCGGCAACGGCAGGGTTTCGAATAAGGCCCGATATTTGCCAAGTGCCCAATGAATATTGGTCTGGGCCTGAATCAGCTCCTGATTCTGCAATTCCAGTTCAGTCTGGTACACCCGCAGTTCTTCAACCAGCGTCCGCACTTCCACTTCTGCCGGGGTTCCGGCAAAACCGGGCAACCCGTCTTCGCTACGCTTTATTGCCTTTTCCGCCCGCTCCCGGAGCGCGACCAGGTTGTTTTCGCTTTGCTGCATCATGAAATTATTTCCCATACCACTCGGATATATTGACGTGACTGACCACCGCACCGCCGTCCTTGTCCAGCACCGGCGCCACACTCATCAGAAACCAGCGCTGCTCGGTCGGAGAATGGCAGGGATATTCCATCGCGAATGATGGCAGTGAGCCCTCAAGAACACCGCGCAACCCTCTGGCCGCTGCGCTGGCCACCTCGCCATCCTCGCTGTTGCTGGCCAGACAGGCATCAAGATAGTTGGCACCAATGCCCGAATGCTTGAGATCGGGATCGCCATTGGCCCGGGCAAAGCGACGCCAGGCGGCGTTGATCAAACGAATAGTTCCGGAGACATTGACCACGGCAACGTGCTCCGGCAAAGCATCGACGATGGCCTGCAAATGTTCGGCATCGCGGAAGGCCGTGACATCGACAAAAGTCGCGACGGCACCACGCATGGTTGTCGATGGGACCTGGTAAGGCAACATGCGGACCAGGAAGGTTTTCTTCTTGTCGGCACTCGAGACTTCCCGCTCGGTCATGCGTTCGGTCTTGAGTGTCTTTTCGATATCTTCAATCAGACCCGGGTAATCCAGCACATGGGTAATGTCATCAAGTCGACGTCCGACATCGGTGTCACGCAATTTGAAAATCTGTGTTGCATCCGGACTGAAGCGGGTGATGGCCAGCGTCGAATCAACAAATACGGTGGCCACGGCAGCCGCCTTGGCCATGCTGTCGAGGTCGGCATTAACCCGGTTGAGGATGTGCATTTTTTCCTGAAATTCGGCGTTGACCGTATTCAGTTCCTCATTGACCGATTGCAGCTCCTCGTTCGAACTTTGCAGTTCCTCGTTGGCAGCCATCATTTCTTCATTGGTCGCCTGCAATTCTTCATTCGAGGTTTCGAGTTCCTCAATGGTTGCCTGCAGGCTCTCCCGTGTCGCGGCCAGTTCGCGCTCGAGGACACCAATCCGCTCGAAGGTTTCGGCCCCGACATTCAAGGGCGTGAGTTCGCTGGGCGCCATCTTGGCGGTTTCTGCCTCAAAACACAGCAAGGTCATGCGTTCCTGGGGGTCGGCATCCTTGTTCAGCGGGTGAGCGGAAAGGCGCAGCAGTTTGCGCGCGCCATCATGCAACGTCACCTCAACGATGTCAGACACCATCGAACTCTGTTCCCGCGTGGCCTTGTGAAGCAAAGCCGCCGCCACCGGCACCAGGCGGTCCGGCAGGATGCGGTTAAGTTCCAGACTGGCCGCGCCTTCTCTGGGGCGCAAATAATCGCTGACGGCGCCGAAGATATGAACTGCTTCATGCGACGTATTGACCACTAGCGCAGGCGGGGAGAACTTGCCCAGCAGGGTCGCAATGCCCAGATCGGAGACATTGGGATCATTGCTTTGTGCCCGCTGACTCCGACTCGGTGGTCGCCCCTTGCCATGCACGGGCTGCAAGTGGGCATAGCGGCCATTGCGGTCGAGCAAGGGCAAGGCCATGGCACCGGTACGGCGAAAAATCTTGTGCTTGGCACTGATTGTCTGCAGCCCTTCGGTCACCGCCGAAAGCGACTCGCTCGAACCGAGCAGCAAGGCACCACCCTGATTGATGGCGTACTGCAGCGAACGCAAGGCGCGCTCCTGAGCCACCGACTTGAAGTAGATCAGCGTATTGCGGCAAATCACCAGATCCATCTTGGTAAATGGCGGGTCGGCCAGCAGGTTGTGCCGGGCAAAAACGATGCACTGGCGCAGGTCATTCTTGATGATGAAGCGGTCACCCTTCTTGACGAAGAAACGCTCCAGACGCTCCGGCGACAGCTCAGCGGCGGCCGACTCCGGGTATTGGCCAAAGCCAGCGGTCTCAACGCATTGTTGATCCACATCGGTGGCAAAAATCTTCAGGTTGGGCCAGCGCCGTTCGCGCTCAAAGGCTTCAATGAAGAGCATGCCAATGGTGTATGCTTCTTCGCCGGTGGCGGTACCCGCCGTCCACACCCGCACCGTATCGCCGGCCTGCTTGTCGGCGACCATGGGCACGATGACCTTCTCGTAAAGCGTCGAAAACGTTTCCGGATCGCGGAAGAAACTGGTCACGGAAATCAGCAATTCGCGGCGCAGGGTAATTACTTCAGAGCGGTCATGCTCCAGCAGGTCAAGGTAGCGATACAGTTCCGGCGTGTGGCGGACCTGCATGCGACGCTCAAGGCGGCGCATGATGGTTGCCGGCTTGTACTCCTGAAAATCAATGCCGCCGATCTGGAAGAGCAGTTGCAGGATGGCCGTAACGATCTCTTCGCTGGTCATCGTCGCATGCGGAATCTCTTGCGGCGCCTCCGGCTCGTTATAGGGCAGATTGTTGATATGGGCGAGCAGGCGCTCGGGCAGATCTTCGGCCGGCAGAATGGCATCGACCAGGCCCGTGGCAATGGCGCTGCGTGGCATGCCATCAAACTTCGATGACTCCGGCTCCTGCACCATCAGGAAACCACCGGCGGCGTTGATCGCGACGGAACCGCGCGTGCCATCGGTTCCCGTACCCGAGAGAATCACCCCGACCGCATGCCGGCCATAGATTTCCGCCAGCGAGCTAAAGAAAATGTCGATGGGAAGGGTCAGTCCGCGTGGATTCTTCGGTGTCAGGTGAAGGTGTCCGGCCGTGACGTGCATGATGGCGCCGGGCGGAATCAGGTAGACATGATTGCCTTCAATCGGCATTTCATCTTCAACGATGATGACCGGCATGGTGGTATGCCGGGCGAGCAGATTGCTCATCATGCTCTTGTGATCCGGCGAGAGATGCTGGACGACTACAAAGGCTGAATCGGTCTCGGGCGGACAGGCGGTAAAGAATTTCTCCAGCGCCTCAAGGCCGCCGGCTGAAGCACCAATACAGACCACGTAGCCGTTGAAGCTTTTGGGTTCAACGGTGGGCTCTGCAGATTTTTTCTTGCTGACCTTGGTCATGACCGGTACGGCTCCTGAATACTTGGTGGCGAAGACTCACCCAACATGAGCTTGCAGGCGGCAACTGCCTCCTGGATGCTCGACATTCCAATAACGCCTGGCGGCAGGGAAGACAGTTTACGGCTTCCCATGCCACCGATCCAGATGGGAATCGTTGCCGGCATATCACGGCGCAAACTTGCCAGCCATGTAAGCAACATTTTTGGCGGAAAAGCGAGACTCGCCGAGAGGGCGACCACTTGAACCTTGTAGACCACGGCCGCTGATACCAGTTCACCAACCGGCAGGTCGCCGTCCAGCATCACGGTTTCGATGCCCTGGGCCTGCAAGGCGGCATCCAGCATGGCCAGGCCAAGGGTGTGGTGCTCGCCGGATGGATTCGCCAGCAGAACCATCGGTTCGTCACGTTCTGCCCGGTCAGGCGGGCAATAGCGCCCCAGTTGCTCGCGCAGGAAACGCGCGAAATAGTGCTCGGCAAACACTGGCAGTTCGCCGCGTTGCCAGGCATCACCGATGGCAGTCGTCAAGGGTGCGGCCAGATGCTCGATGAAAACTTCGGCCCGGCAGGAAAGTCTGGCGCCTTCAATCAGCTCGCGGAATCGCCTGAGATCATTTGTCTTCAGCACCTCCAGCGCCCGACCGACCAGCCCCCCGACTTCGACGGGCGGCAAATCGACAGACTTGCCAGCCACGCGCCATTCGTGCCTGGCGGCAATAATCTTGCCGGGGCGTTCCCCCGCCGCTATCTGACGGCCTATTTCGAGTAATTCATCGACGTCCTGCTGCCGATACAGGCGCTGTCCGCCCTCAGTCCGCAACGGCACCGGGTAGCCATACCTGGCTTCCCACTTTCGCAGGGTCGCTATTTGAATCCCTGTTTCTCTGGCAACGGCACCAATTGAAAGCAACGTTATTACCTTAGCAATAGAACCGGTGCATTTTAGTCCAGCACAAACCTAGACAATTGACACAGGTCAAATTAACCCATTTGAGCGGCAGCAAGCGGCACCGGGGAAAGTCGCTGGCAAAAACTGATAGCATCGTCCGCCAATTCATCGAAGAGTCTCTAATCGTCCCACCCATGGCTCACAAAATATCACTCAACACCCAGATACTGATCGGCTGCGCAGTCGGTCTTGCGGCAGGGCTCGCCCTGCAGGGACAGGGACAAACCGCGCTGGCGCAGGACACGCTTTACGGCGCAAAAATGCTCGGCAACCTGTTTCTTGACCTGCTTCGCATGGTTCTGGTGCCGCTGGTCTTTTCATCGATTGTCGTGGGTGTGGCCAATCTGCGGGCACATGACCAGATGCATCGCGTCTGGACGACAACCATGGCCTTCTTTTTCGGCACCATGGGGCTGGCGATCATCATCGGCTTTGGCGCGGCCCACATATTCCGGCCCGGCGAGGGGCTGCACCTGGAGATGTTCGCCGAGGCGACGAAAAACTATCAGGCACGCCAGATGCCGCTGCCCGACTATATCGCCCAGTTCCTGCGTGGCCTGTTCCAGAATCCGTTCAAGGCGCTTGCCCAGGGCGACATTCTGGCCATTGTGATGATTGCGCTGTTCCTTGGTATTGCGCTGGTCGTCGGTGGCGAGCGCTACCGCAACCTGCGAACGCTGATCGAGGAATTGCAGGAACTCTGCCTGCGCGTTGTCGGCTGGATCATGCACCTGGCGCCGTTCGGTCTGGCAGCGCTGCTACTGCAACTGGTTGCGACACAAAACGCCGCGTTGCTGGCGAGCCTTGGCCACTTCATCCTTGTCGTTATCGGCAGCACGCTATTCCACGGCGTCATCGTCCTGCCACTGATCCTCTGGCTATTCACCCGCAAGTCGCCGCTGGTTTTTTTCAAAGGCGCCCGCGAGGCGCTGGTCACCGCTTTCGTCACCAGCTCCAGCGCCGCCACGCTGCCGATTACGCTGCGTTGCACCGAGCAGCACCTGCATGTCAAGAAAGACATCGCCAATTTTGTCGTGCCGCTCGGAGCGACGGTGAACATGGATGGCACAGCGCTTTACGAAGCGGCAGCAGCGCTCTTCATCGCCCGTCTGGCCGGTATCGAACTGGATATTGCCAGCCAGTTGATCATCTTTTTCGTTGCCATGCTGGGAGCAATTGGCGCCCCAGGCATTCCCAGCGTCGGCATGCTGAGCATGGTGTTGGTGCTCGAATCGGTCGGCCTGCCCACCGAAGCTATCGCAATTCTGCTGCCGATCGACCGCATCCTCGACACCGTGCGTACCGCTGTCAATGTCGAGGGCGACATGATCGGCAGTCTGATCGTCCAGAAACTGGCCGGCGGGACGAAACCGGCTGCCTGACGCCTACTTGTCGAGGATCTCGATGCCTTGACGGCGTAGCCAGGCACGGTCCAGCTCCCAACGCACGTCACTGATTTCGGGCTGGGCAAGAACTATCGCCTTGACCTCATCCTGCACCTGCCCGAGCAGGCGCTCGACAGCGATGAAGGCCGGGTTATTGTTGTCCTTGACGTTGATGTCCGGGTAGAGAACACCAAGCATACGGAAGGCCGGCGCATCGAAATTGCGCGGCGTCGACATCACCGCTGTCTTGCCTTCGACGCGCAGGACGTAAAACTTGTAGGGATAGTTTTTTAGTTGCGGGCTGGCCTGCGTTGCGATGATGTCGTTCAATTCCCGCGTCCGGCTATCCGGCCTGCGGATGGCCCAATCGAGCGCGACCAGCAGGGCAATGACAACCAACACCCATTGCCAGGATTTTACTTGCCGAAAATTCATGCTGACTCCCATCGCTAACCCAAGGACCGCAGGACTGCTGCCCTCGAAGCGGCTCTCAGCGTAACATTGGCGGCACTGCTACGGTCGACGGCCAAAAACGACCATTTTTCAAATTCCAAGGAGACGCAATGCCCCTCTTTCAGCTCGGCGACAAGAAGCCGCAACTCGGCAACAACGCCTGGATCGCCCCCAATGCCACGGTGATCGGCGATGTCCGACTCGGCGAGAATGCCTCAATCTGGTGGAGCGCGACCCTGCGCGGCGATAACGACCCGATCCACATTGGCGACAACACCAATATCCAGGACGGCTCGGTGCTGCATACCGACGAAGGTGTGCCGATGCATATCGGCAACAACGTCACCGTCGGTCATCTGGTCATGCTGCACGGTTGCACCGTCGGCGACGGCAGCCTGATCGGCATCGGCTCGGTCATCCTCAACCGTGCGGTGATCGGCAAGGGCTGCATCGTCGGTGCCAATACACTGATCCCCGAAGGCAAGGTCTTTCCTGACCGCGTGCTGATCGTCGGCTCGCCCGGCAAGGTGGTACGCGAACTGAGCGATCATGATGTCGCCAATCTGCAGAAATCGGCCGCCCATTATGTTGATAACGCGCGCCGCTACCGCGAGACGCTGGTGCCGCTTTAGTCGCCAATGCGCTTCCTTTTCTGTCTAACGTTGATCGCCTTCGCCCCCTTGGGCTGGGCGGATCAGTGCGACCAATTGCCGAAACCTTCGGTCACGGTCAAACGCCTTGAAGAGCGCCTCACCTACAACACAGAGTACAGCTACCGCTCTCTCACCAACATTGGCGCAGCGCTGGCTCGACCTGGCAAACAGGTGTTGGGGCTGACCCGGGGCACTGCCTCGGTGCAGTTCGCGACAAACACGCCATCCTTCACCGATCCATCCGGCCGCTGGGAATGCGCCAGCCCCCAGATCACGCTGACATTCGGCTTCAGCCCGATGACGGTCTATGTCGCCAGGGAGTTCCCCCCGGGCACTTGCGCCTACAAGGAGATTCTCGAGCACGAAATGCGTCACGTAAAGACCTATCAGGAGCACATCGCCCGCATCGAAAAGGACTTGACCAGCACATTGACCGAGCGCTTCGCCTCGGGAGCCCCCTGGCGCGGTGCCGCCGGGCAAACTGCCGGCAAACTTCAGCGGGAACTGGATCAGCGCTGGGTTCCCTACGTTCAGCGCGAAATCAAGCGGGTTGATGAAGCGCAAGCACTGATCGACACAACGGAAGAATACGAGCGCGTCGCCAATTCCTGCGCCGGTGAGATCAAGAACCGGCTCCGCCAGAAATAAGCCGAAAGCGCCTCAGGCCTCCCTTTCACTTCCAAGAAAAAAGCCACGGTCGCTTGACGGTGGCTTTTCTCATACCAACCCAAGAGTAAACCGGGTTGGCTTCCCCTACTCCCTGAACTCGTTAAACCGCGCTCGCCAGATTGGAAAGCGTGATATTCGGCAGGAATTTTTCCATGATTTTCTGCATGCCGAGACGCGCCTTGGTATTGATGATCAGCGGTGCGCGCAGGTTCGGGCTGATCGCAGCCTTGCCCTCGCCTTCGCTCTTGAACAACACCTGCATCACGGCAACATCTTCAGGGGCCGGCGACTGCAGCAGCGCCGTTTCGGCATCACTCAGTTCCAGCTCATAGTTGAAGCCCAGCGTTGTCGGATCAACGATCTGGAAGGCCAGCATCGGATCATCCAGCGATTGAAGTGTGTAGCTCTGCGGCTGACCGTCAGTATTTTCATGGGCCAGCATGTAGCGCTTGCTGCTTTCAAAACCGACCAGACCATTCGGGAAAGTAATCACTTTTTCCGGGCTTACTTCAACAGAACCAAACAGATAGGTTTCAGCTTTCATAGGTATCTTCTCCTCGTTTTGATTGTTTATCGCTTGATACTACACCACATAAACGCGGTTGTAATTTCCGTCCGGATTGCGCATAGTGCACCCCCATTTTTGCTGCACTGCCGCACCCATGCTGCCACCTATTGAACACCGTATCGCCACCGAGCTGGGCGTCCGCCCGGCCCAGGTCAACGCCGCCATCGCCCTCCTTGACGAAGGTGCCACCGTGCCTTTCATCTCGCGCTATCGCAAGGAAGCCACCGATGGCCTCGATGACACCCAGCTGCGTAATCTGGAAGAGCGCCTGACCTATCTGCGCGATCTGGAAGAGCGCCGCAGCGCCATCCTTTCCAGCATCGATGAACAAGGCAAACTGACACCTGAATTGAAGGCTGAGATCAGCGATGCCGAAACCAAACAACGCCTCGAAGACTTGTACTTGCCCTACAAGCAGAAACGCCGCACCAAGGCGCAGATCGCCCGCGAAGCAGGCATCGAGCCGCTCGCCATAGGCCTGCTGGCCGACCCGAACCTGACACCGGAAGAAGAAGCCGATAAATACCTCAACGCCGAAGCTGGTTTCGCGGATACCAAAGCCGTACTCGACGGTGCCCGCCAGATCCTCATGGAAAAGTTCGCCGAGGATGCCGAACTGCTCGGCGGGCTGCGCGCCTACCTCAGCGAACACGGCCATGTCCGCTCGACCGTCGTCGAAGGCAAGGAAACCGAAGGCGCCAAGTTCCGCGACTGGTTCGACTTCGCCGAGCCGATTGCCACAATGCCTTCGCACCGCGCCCTGGCCCTGCTCCGCGGCCGCAACGAAGGCATGCTGCAAGTGGCGCTGGTCCTTGATTCGGAACTCGATCCGGAAGCCGTCAAGCCCGGCACGCAAAACCCCTGCGAGCAGCGCATCGCCGTCCGCTTCGGCATCAAGCCGCAAAACCGCCCGGCCGACAAATGGCTGGCCGACACCGTTCGGTGGACCTGGAAGGTCAAGGTTTACACCCACCTCGAACTCGAACTGATGAACGAGCTACGCGAACGTGCCGAGGAAGAAGCCATCCGCGTCTTTGGCCGTAACCTCAAGGACCTGCTGCTCGCCGCCCCGGCCGGCCAGCACGTCACGATGGGCGTCGACCCCGGCATCCGCACCGGCTGCAAGATCGCCATCGTCGACGCCACCGGCAAGATGCTCGACCACGCCACCATCTACCCGCACGAACCGCGCTGCGACTGGAACGGCTCGATTTCAACCATTGCCCGCCTGGCGGCCAAGCACCAGGTCAGCCTGGTCGCCATCGGCAACGGCACGGCCAGCCGCGAAACCGACAAGCTGGTGCAGGACGTCATGAAGCGCTACCCGGAAGCGCGGCTAACGAAAATTGTCGTTTCGGAAGCCGGTGCCTCGGTTTATTCCGCCTCGGAATTTGCCGCCAAGGAATTTCCCGATCTCGATGTCTCGATTCGCGGCGCTGTTTCCATCGCCCGCCGCCTGCAGGACCCGCTAGCCGAACTGGTCAAGATCGACCCGAAATCCATCGGCGTCGGCCAGTATCAGCACGACGTGTCGCAAACCAAGCTGGCGCGTAACCTTGATGCCGTCGTCGAGGACTGCGTCAATGCCGTCGGGGTCGACGTCAATACTGCCTCGGTGCCCCTGCTCGCGCGCATTTCCGGCCTGACGGCCGGGCTGGCCGCCAACATCGTGAGCTACCGCGACGCCAACGGTGCCTTCAAAAGCCGCGATGCGCTGAAGAAAGTTCCGCGCCTCGGCGACAAGACCTTCGAACAAGCGGCAGGATTCCTGCGCGTCCCGAACGGCGACAACCCGCTCGACAGCTCGTCAGTGCACCCGGAAGCCTATCCGGTGGTCGAGAAGATCATTGTCGACCTCAACAAGTCGATCAAGGAAATCCTTGGCGACAGCCGTGCCCTTAAAGGCTTGAATCCGTCGAAATACACCGATGAGCGTTTCGGCCTGCCAACCGTCCAGGACATCTTCAAGGAACTGGAAAAACCCGGGCGCGACCCGCGCCCAGAGTTCAAGACGGCGACCTTCGCTGACGGTGTCGAAAAGGTCGGCGACCTGCGGCCGGGCATGATCCTCGAAGGCGTCGTCACCAACGTCGCCGCCTTTGGCGCCTTTGTCGATATTGGCGTTCATCAGGATGGTCTGGTGCATGTCTCGGCCCTGTCCACCACCTTCGTCAAAGACCCGCACACCATCGTCAAGGCCGGCCAGATCGTCAAGGTCAAGGTGCTGGAAGTTGATCTGCAGCGCCAGCGCATCGCGCTGACCATGCGGATGGGCGACGAACCGCCAAAAGCAGGCCAGCACGACAACGCCCCGGCCGGGCGCGGCAATACCCAAAGCCGCTCGCGCCCCGGCGGCAGCCCTGGCGTACAACAGCGTAGCAGCGGCCCTGCTCCGGCCGGCAGTGCGATGGCCTCGGCCTTCGCCAAGCTGAAGCGCTGATCCCATGCTAATGCGCTTGACCAAGGCGGTAAGCCGTAAAACCTGGCTCCTTGGCAAGCGCATCACCACGCTACTGGCCGTCGCCACCCTGGCAATCGTGCTTGGCTTCACGACGTACGCGGTGAGTATGCTGCCGCCACTGCAGCCTTGGCATACCGACCGCCTGCACGAGGAATTCTCGGCGCTACGCCATGGCGACCTCGACTTTGCAGGCTACCTGCAGCGTGAGGACAAGCTGTTCGCCGAACTGCGCGAAACGGTGGCGTGTTGGGACAGCGCGAACGAGCTTTTTCGGACGAGCCGTTTCAACCCGTCAAGCATGTCCAGCCGACTGGTTGATGGGTCCCCATATAACCGCTCCTTCCGCCTGACGCAGGCCAAGCCCAGGGGGCAGGCGCTGCTCATCCACGGCCTGACCGATTCGCCCTATTCGATGAAGGCTCTGGCCAGTTCGCTGCATACCCGCGGCTTTGAGGTCACGGTGCTGCGCCTGCCGGGCCACGGCACCCTGCCGTCGATGCTGACTGAAATGAGCGTCCGCGACTGGAGCGCTGCCGTCAGCATTGCCGCCCACGACGTTGCCGGACGCGCCACCGGCGGCCAGCCTTTCTACATCGGCGGCTACTCGACCGGCGGTACCTTGTCTCTGCAATACACGCTGGATGCCCTCGAAGATGCCTCCTTGCGGCGCCCCGACCGTGTTCTGCTGCTCTCCCCCGCCATCGAACTGACCAAGGTTGCGGCGCTGGCCTCGATCATCGATGCGCTGAGCATCTTGCCCATACCCGTGCTGGAAAAGGTCCGCTGGCAGGAAATCTCCCAGGAGTACGACCCCTATAAGTTCAACTCCTTTCCGGTCAATGCCTCACGCCAGATCAATCGCGCCACCAAGGAGCTTCAGAAATCCCTGCAGCACGCCAGCGAAGCAGGCCGTCTGGCGCAAATGCCGCCGGTTGTAACCTGGCAATCCGTCGTTGACTCAACCGTCGGCGCTATCGGTGTCGCCGACCGGCTCTATGCAAAACTGCCGGGTGCCAAGCACCGCCTTGTCCTGTTCGATGTCAATCGGGCACGAGAACTTGCCGGCGTGCTGCTGCCGCAAACTGCCGCACTGGTCGAGCGTCTGAAAGGCAGCCCTCGCGCCTACACGCTCGAAATAGTCGGCAATTCCAGCCCCGAGGCTGACAGCGCCAATGTCAGCATTTATCACCATGCACCCGACGGCGCACTCAGCGTGCGAGACAGCGGACTGGCCTGGCCGGCCAGTCTGGTTTCGCTCGGCCACGTCGCGTTGCCTTTCGCCCCGGATGACCCGGTCTACGGTTTCATCCCCGGCAGCGGCCACAATGGCATCCCCAGCATCGGTTCCTGGCTGCTGCGCGGTGAAAGCGGTGCGGTAAGTATTTCCTTGAGTGCTCTGACCCGTCTGCGCAGCAATCCATTCTGGTCGCTGATCGATGCCGACATCGGTGAACTGGTCGCCGCCGATCTGGGCGCCGTCAGCACGCAAAGCAAGCGCTGAACGACGGCTCGGCCAGTTTCATTCACTTACATTTGGCAACACCCGGCGCACATATCTTTACGCCGTGACGGCGTAGACTGTCGTCATCGATGACAAACGAGACCGCACCATGAAACGCGCCCTGCTGCTACTGGCCCTGATTCCGCTCGGACTTTGGGGTATTTTCGCCCTGCCCGATATCCTCGCTGCCAACCCGGCCAACTTCTGGGAATGGCGCCGGCCGCTGATCATGCTTTCCGGCCTGCTCGCCCTCTGGTGGATGAGCACCGGGATGCTGCTGGCGACCCGGCCGAGCTGGCTGGAACAGCGTTTTGGCGGGCTGGACAAGCTCTATCGTCTGCACAAAAACATCGGCATCGGCGCCGGCCTCCTCGTTTTCACCCACTGGATGATCGAATGGCTGCCCAAGAACCTGGCCAAGGCCGGCCTGATTACCGCCCCAAACCGTCCGCGCGGACCGCGCGGCGAACCCGAATTCTGGATCGATCTGGCCAAGGATGTCGGCGAATGGGCTGGCTATATCCTGCTCGGGCTGGTCGTCATTGCGCTGATCAAACGTATTCCTTACCGCTATTTCCGCTGGGTGCACAAGGCTTTCGGGCTGGTTTTCCTGGCCGGCGTTTTCCATGGCCTGATCCTGATGCCGAACACTTTCTGGCAAAGCCCGCTCGGCTGGCTGACTGCTGCGCTGGCTGCTGCCGGTGTCGTACCGGCCCTGCTCTCACTCTCCAACCGCATTGGCCGCAGCCGGCAACACCAGGCAAGCCTTGAAACCATTCGCCAACGGGATGATCAGGTGCTGGAAATCGTCTGCCGCCCGCAAGCCGGTTGGCCCGGCCATCGCGCCGGCCAGTTTCTGTTTGCCGACTTTGGCCAACGCGGCGAAGGCGCTCACCCCTTCACCATTGCCTCCGCCTGGAATGCCAAGGATGGCACACTGACCCTGGCGATCAAGGCGCTCGGCGACTTTACGGCGACACTGGCTGGCCGCCTGCAAACCGGCCAGCAAGTCGTGCTCGAAGGCCCTTACGGCAGTTTCGACTTCGCGGCCGGCGCCACTAACGCCCCGCAAGTCTGGATCGCCGGCGGCATCGGTATCACGCCTTTCCTCGCAAAACTAAACGAACGGGCAGGCCAGCCATCGGCCGCAGCCGACACCGACCTTTTCTACTGCACCCGTTCAGCCACCGGCTTCCCCGACCAACTGGCCGAACTCTGCCACGCGGCTGGCGTCCGCCTGCACCACCGCCAGACCGATAGCGAAGGCCCGCTCAATCCGGCCGAAGTCGCCGCCTGCCTGAAACCCGGCAGCAGTGTCTGGTTCTGCGGCCCGGCCGCCTGGGGTAGCGCCCTGGCCCAAACCCTGACCGGCAACGGTTTGCCAGCGACGGCGTTCCACCGGGAAATCTTCGAGTTCCGCTAAGCCCACGTGCAAGCCCTCTTCATCCACGGCATGGGCCGCTCGCCGCTTTCGGGGTGGCCTCTGCTGCGCCGACTGAAGGCAGCCGGATTGGTAACGTCCAGCTTCGGCTACATCGTCAGCCTTGACGATTTCGCCACGATCACCGCCCGCCTGGTGGCAAAAATCACCCGGCTCGCCGCTCAGGGGGATTACGTCCTGATCGGCCACTCGCTCGGGGGCGTGCTGTTGCGCGCCGCCGTCAATGCCCTAGCGCCCGGTATCAGGCAACCGCAACATGTCTTTCTTCTCGGCTCCCCGATGCGGCCGTCCCGCCTGGCGCAGCGGCTACAGCAGCGGCTGCTTTACCGCCTGGCCACCCGCGATTGTGGCCGGCTTCTTGGCTCCGAGGAACGTATGCAGGGCGTTGCTCCGTTATCGGTACCAACCACCGTGATCATCGGCACGCGCGGCATATCTGCCAGGCATGGGCCATTTAGCGGCGAAGCAAACGACGGCGTGGTGGCTGCCTCGGAAGTCTCCGCTAGCTGGGCAAGCGATGAGTTTCACCTCCCGGTCGTCCATACCTTCTTGCCCTCCAGCCAGCTCGTGGCAACGGTCATCCTGCAGCGCCTTGCCCTGCTTGGCAGCGATCCGCCGACGGCATCCGGGTAGACCTCGGCAGGCGCTGTTATTATTCAGTTTTGCAACGAGTATCGGCAGCCATGAACAAGGTCTTTGGCATCAAGAATTGCGACACCATGAAAAAAGCTTTCGCCTGGCTGGAAGCGAATGGCGTTGCCTATGAATTCATCGATTACAAGAAGACTGGGGTCGCCGAAGCCCACCTGTCGGACTGGAATGCCCGCGCTGGTTGGCAGAAGCTGCTCAATACACGCGGCCTGATGTGGAAAAAACTGAGCGAAGACGAGCGTGCTGCGGTGGACGAGCAAAAAGCCCTTAAATTGATGGCGCAGTACCCCAGCCTGATCAAGCGCCCGGTGCTCGACACCGGCAAGTTGTTGCTGGTCGGTTTCTCCCCGGAAAGCTACGCGGAACAGCTCAAATGAGCGGCAGCTTTGTCCAGCGTTTTCTCTTCGAAGGCCTCGATATCCGCGGAGCCCTGGTGCATCTCGGCGATGCCTGGCAACAAATGCAGGCCGACCGCAATTACCAGCCCACCGTTGCCCAACTGCTTGGCGAAACGGCCGCCGTCACCGCGCTGATCGCCGGCCAGCTCAAACAGCCTGGCCGCCTGACCCTGCAACTGCGCGGCAATGGCCCGATCCAGTTGCTGGTCATGGACTGCAACGAACAACTCCAGATGCGCGGCATGGCACGCAGTAACCCGGTCGTGCTGCCAGCACCGGTCCAGGACCTGCTCGGCGCCCAACAAGGCGGCCAGTTGATGATGAGCCTCGATATGCCGGATGCCCGCCAGCCTTACCAAAGCTTCGTGCCGATGGTCGGCGACAGCATCGCTGCCATCTTTGAGCACTATCTCGAACAATCCGAACAACAGCCCTCGCGCCTGTTTGCCACCGCCGCACCGAAAGCGGCGGCCTGCCTGTTCCTGCAGAAAATGCCGGAAGCTGACAAGCACGACCAGGATGGCTGGCAGCGCATCAGCCAACTGGCCAGCACCGTGAAGCCGGCCGAACTGCTCGAACTTGATGCCGAAACCCTGCTCACCCGCCTCTTCCACGAGGATATGGACCAGCACGGCATCCGCATCTATGACGCCCTGCCGGTGGTCTATCACTGCCCGGAAGACCGTGCCAAGGTGAGCGACATGATCCGTGGCCTCGGCCGGCAGGATGCCGAAACCATTCTCGCCGAGCATGGCGAAATCCTGATCCGCGACGATATCTGCAACCACGACTACCATTTCTCGGCAGCCGAGGTCGCAGCACTGTTCGAGTCCTCTACCGGCAAGGCGCTGCATTGATCCAGCCCAACGCGCCATTCATCCTCGCTCGCCAGGTCGACCTGCTCTACCGCAATTTGCGGCTAGGGCAAATCGTTTCGGTGCTCAACGCCAGCTTGATGGTGTGGATCGCCCATGCCCAGGTTGCGCCGACCTCACTGGGGTCCTGGTGGGTACTGGCGACTATGGCGGCCGGTATCCGGATGACCACGGCCGCAAGGTTTTATCGTTGCCCCGTTGAAGAGCGTCAGCAACAGGCAGGTCTCTGGCGACAACGGGCGCTCCTTGGCGCCGCCGCCAGCAGTCTGATCTGGGCCGGTGGCGCGTTATTGCTGATGGTCTCCGGCGAAACCACGCTGCAGCTATTCACCGCCTTTGTCATGGCCGGCATGGTGGCGGGTGCCGTCCCGGTACTCGCCGCCGACCGCCTGATATTCCGCGTTTATGCCTGGCCCATCGTGCTCGCCGTGGCGCTGGGCACATTCGGGCCGGATCCCTTGCATATTGCCTTCAGCGTCATGTCCCTGCTCTTCCTGCTGATTTCGACGCGCAGCGCTGACTATTTCTACAATGCCCTTCAGGAAACACTGCGGCTGGAACAGGAAAAGGATGCGCTGGTCACCAAACTCGATCTTGCCCGCGAGGTTGCGGAGCAATCGAACCGCGCCAAGACCGAATTTCTCGCCAACATCAGTCACGAGTTGCGCACGCCGCTGAACGGTATCGTCGGCCTCGGCGAATTGCTCAGCCTCGAAGAACTGACCACGGATCAGCAGCAACTGCTGGCACCCCTGCGCCAGTCTGCTGATGAACTGATGCAGATCATCACCAACCTGATCGAGCTTTCGGGACTTGAAGCAGGCCATATCACGGCAACCCCGTCGCCATTCATGGCGTCGGAATTGCTCGACATCCTGCTGCTCACCCATCGCAAGGCTGCAACCATCAAGGGGCTGGCGCTGACCAGCGAAATCGACCCGGCGCTGCCCAAGGTCTTGGTCGGCGACATTGAGCGCCTGCGCCACGTATTCGCCCACCTGATCGGCAATGCGATCAAGTTCACCGATCAAGGCAGCATCGACGTTTCGGCCACCGTCACAGCCTCTTCGCCGGAGCAGATTTTGGTCCGCTTCTGTATCAAGGATACCGGCCCCGGCATTCCGGCAGACAAGCTCAAGCTGCTTGGCGGCCTGATGGTCCAGGCCGATGGCTCCAGCGCCAGGCGCCATGGGGGTATCGGCGTCGGCCTGCCGATCGCGCGCAAACTGATCGAAATACTTGGCGGCGAGCTTGAAATTGACAGCCAGGTCGGCGTCGGCAGCAACTTTTGTTTCACCCTGCCCTTCAAGTCTTTCACCGAAGATCAGGCGTAGCTATCCTAGTCATTTGGTCGTATGCGGCAATTTGTCGCATACCGCGCGCAGCGCAAACTGGTTAGCATGGCAGCACTGCATCGGGGGAGAGCGCCATGAACCAGAATCAAGTCAATCAAAATCAGCCGGAAATGGCGTCCTTGCTGCTTGGCGCGGGTTTTGCGCTGGCTTCGCTGATCATCCTGCCGGCCGTGGCACAACGCGTCGGTCTCGGTTCCAGTTTGACCATCGTCCTGCGTGGCGCACTGATGCGGGCAGCCAACCGTTTTTGATCTGAACCCTACCCAATCTGCAAATTCAGAGGCAGACTTCGGGTCTGCCTTTTTGTTTTCCGAAACATGAAAAAATTCGCCTTGATCGGCATCGCGCTTGGCCTGGCCTTGCTGCTCGGCCTCGCCCTGCTGCTGCGCGGGGGCGAACCTGCGCCCAACAACAAGTTGCCGACAGGCGCCGACTTCGTACTGCAATCAGCCGACGGCCCGGTCGACTCCAAGGCCCTGCGCGGCAAAGTGCTGCTCGTCTATTTTGGCTACACCAACTGCCCCGATATCTGCCCGGCTTCGCTGGCGGCCGGTGGCCAGGTGCTGAAGGCGTTGGCACCGGAAGAGCGCAGCCGGGTCAAGCTGCTGATGGTTTCGGTCGATCCTGAGCGCGATACGGTCAAGCATTTGAAGGAATACACCGCCTTCTTCCATCCCGAGATGACCGGCATCACCGGTACCGCTGAGCAGATTGCCACCTTGGCCAAGGCCTTTGGTGCCGGCTATATCAAACAAGCCGCCAAGGCCGATGGCAGCTACGCCGTCGATCACACCGTATCAACCTATGTCGTCGACCGTGAAGGTCGACTGGTGGCCGTGCTCGATCTCGGCACACCGAACGACAAGCTGCTGTCCACCATCCGGAAATACCTGTAGTGCGCCGCCCGTCGAACGTCGCCTTCTTGCTTCTAGCAACATTATTCCTCGCCGTCGTTCTGATTTTTGCCCATTCCGGGCAGTCCACCGCAGCACATACGCCGCGCCTGCTCGCCAACCGGGATCTGGTCGTCCGGCTCGGCCTGACCGATCTGGCGCTATTCACCGAGGCCCGCTACACCCGCCACCCCTCGCAGGCCGACCTGCATTCAGCGCTCCAGGATCACCCGGGCGCCTTCGATCATTTCCCGACCGGCTCATTGCTGCCGCCTCCTGCACTGCTGAAAAGACCCCATGCGAATCTGGCTGGAAAAACAACGTCACCTGATTGATTTCACGCTGGCCTCGCTGGCCCGGCGCAAAACCAAGAACATCGGCCTGCTCGTTGCCTACACGCTGCTTGTCTTCGTGCTGGCTTCGCTAACACTGTTCACCAACGCCCTGCGCACCGAGGCGACTTTCGTCCTGGCCGGCTCGCCGGAAGTGATCGTGCAGCGCATGGTCGCCGGCCGGCACGATCTGATTCCGCCCGGCTATCTGGACAAAATCGGCCGTATCCGTGGCGTCCAGAAGATGGAAGGCCGGCTCTGGGGCTATTACTACGACCCGGTGCTCAACGCCAACTACACCTTCATGGCCCGCCCGGCCGAAGAGGTCGCCAGCGGCACCATCATGGTCGGCGCGGCACTGGCCCGTGAGCGCGGCCTCGATGCCCACAACACCATTTCCTTCCGCTCCTATTCGGGCAAGCTGTTCACCTTCGAAGTCGCCAGCGTCTTGTCGCCAGATTCGGAATTGCTGTCGGCGGACCTCATCCTGCTTTCGGAAGAAGATTTCCGTTCTTTCTTCGAATATCCGGCCGGCCATTTCACCGACATTGCGCTGTCGGTGGCCAACCCACAGGAAGTACGCAACATCGCCGCCAAACTTTCCAGCGCCCTGCCCGACTCACGCCCCATCCTGCGCGAGGAAGTGCTGCGCACCTACCAGAGCGTTTTCGACTGGCGCGAAGGCATTGTCCTGACCGTGCTGGCCGGCGCCATCCTCGCCTTTGCCATCCTCGCCTGGGAAAAGGCTTCCGGCCTTTCCGCCGAGGAAAAGCGCGAAATCGGCATTCTGAAAGCCATTGGCTGGGAAACCGGCGACGTGCTGCGCATGAAGCTCTGGGAAGGCCTGCTCATTTCGCTGACCGCCTTCCTGCTCGGTTTCATCGGCGCCTATGTGCATGTCTTCCATTTTGGCGCGGCGGTTTTCGAACCGGTGCTCAAGGGCTGGGCCGTGCTCTACCCGCGCTTCACGCTACTGCCAGCCATCGACGGGCTGCAGGTCGCCACGCTGTTCTTCTTCACGGTTTTCCCCTATACGGCAGCCGTGCTGGTCCCGATCTGGCGGGCGGCGATCACCGACCCGGATGCGGTGATGCGATGATCGAACTTTCCGAAATCAAGAAGGCCTTCAATCAGGGCCGGCCCAACGAATACTGGGCCTTGAGCGGCATCGACCTGACGCTGGAAGCCGGCAAGGTCACTGCTTTTCGCGGCCCGAGCGGTTCGGGCAAGACCACGCTGCTGACCCTGGTCGGTTGTCTGGCGCGACCAACCAGTGGCCGTGTGCGCTTCAAGGGTCAGGACATATCCGGCCTGCCGGAGCGTTTCCTGACCGAGATCCGCCGGCAGAGTTTCGGCTTTGTCTTCCAGCAGTTCAACCTGATCAAGGGTTTGTCGGCTTTGGAGAACGTCATCCTGCCAGGCTTTCCGACCGGCCGCCCGCGGGCTGAGTTGATTGATGCGGCCGAAGGACTGTTTGAGCAACTGAAGCTCAGCCATCGCCGCCAGGCCAAGGTCGAATGGCTGTCCGGCGGTGAACAGCAGCGGGTCGCCATCGCCCGCGCCCTGATCAACGATCCGGAAGTCATCATCGCTGACGAACCGACCGCCAATCTCGATACTGCCCTCTCCCGCGAATTCATGACCATCCTCGAAGGCTTCACGGCAGCGGGCAAAACGGTGCTGCTGACCAGCCACGATCCGCTGGTGGTGGAATCGAGCGCCGTGCATCGGGTAGTTGGAATGCGCGACGGCAAACTGGTTGATCAGTAGGTCACGATGCTTTTCCAGCCCGCAATCATCGCCCTCCTGCTGGCCGCCGGCATCGCCGTGCTGATGCTGGCTGTCGCCGCGCCCTTTGCCATTCAGGTCATCCGGCGCTGGGACATCGGTAGCGGCTCGGAGCTGCAACTGGCGCTGGAGCGGCGCACCTACCTGTTTTCGACGCTGCTCAGTTTCGTCTTCGTCGTCCAGCTGGCGGCGCTGTTGCTCTTCGTTTTCAACGCCGACCGGCTGTCGGCGATGTTCGTCGGCGCCATGTGCGCGGTCGGCACCCTCAACGTCAATGGCTACGGCTTTCCCTCGCTGATTACCCAGATCGCCCTCTTCTTTCTCGCTGCCATGTGGCTGGCGATCAATCACGTCGATACCCGCGCCCCGGATTACCCGCTGGTTCGCCTGAAGTACGGCCTGCTGCTCCTGCTGCTGCCGGTGCTGGTCCTCAGTTTCTGGCTGGAGTTGCAGTACTTCCTCGGCCTCAAGGCCAACGTCATTACCTCATGCTGCGGCAGCCTGTTTTCCGGTGATGCCAAGACCATCGCCAGCGAGGCTTCAGGCATGGCACCGCAGCCGGCCATTTTTCTGTTCTACGGCACGTTGACCGCAGCAATCGTCAGCGCGCTCTGGCACTGGCGATCCGGCGGTCGGGCCAGTGGCACGCTGCTGGCCGGGGCCAGTGCGGCGGGTTTTATCGCCGCGATCATCGGTGTGCTGTCCTTCATTTCGCTGTATATCTACGAACACCCGCACCACCACTGCCCCTTCTGCATTCTCAAGCCGGAATACGACTATCAGGGCTACTGGCTTTACGTGCCGCTCTTTGCCGCCACCGCCGCCGGACTCGGTGCCGGGGCGCTGCAGGCCTTCGCCCGGGTGCCCAGCCTCGCCACTGTCGTACCACGCGTATCTGCCCGTCTGGCCGGTTTGAGCGCCGCCGGTTATATTCTCTTTACGGCACTGGCTACCTGGTTCGTGCTGACTTCCAACCTGATCTTGATCGAACACTGAAATGCGTCTGTTAGCCATCCTCGCCAGCCTCTTTCTGCTCACCGCCTGTGGCGGCGACAACCCGGCGGTAAAGCTGAACATCGGCGACCCGGCCCCAAAATTTTCTGCGCCAGCGCTCGATGGCAAGAACCACGAATTCCCCGCTGCCTTCGCCGGCAAGCCGCTGGTCATCCGCTTCTGGGCCGACTGGTGCAAGTACTGCGAAGGCGAGATGAAAGCCATCGAAGCCGTCTATCAGCGCCAGAAAGACAAAGGTCTGGCCATCGTCGCCGTCAATACCGGACAGGACAAACCGACGGTCGCCGCCTTCATCCAGAAGATCGCCGTCACCTACCCGGCTCTGCTCGACGAACAATCCGCCATCGCCAAACGCTACGGCGTGGTTGGCTTGCCCACGACGTATTTTGTCGATGCTCAAGGCATCATTCGCGGCAAGATCGTTGGCGAGGCAGACGCCGCGACCTTCGAGCGTTACGCACTGGAAATCCTCAAATGAGCCAGCCGCAAGCCTGCGACCTCTGCGGTCTCGATGTCGGGGTCAAACCCTTCACGCTGAATACGCCGGACAAACAATTTCAGTTCTGTTGCGAAGGCTGTCGGGGAATTTACGAGATGTTGCATGACATCAAGGAAACCCCGGTTCAGAATGGCAACAATCAGCCCGAAAAATCCTGAAAGGAACCACCATGATGACCGAAGAAATGATGAAGCAGATGCCCCACATGATGAGCAGTGCCGGCCACGCCATGGGCACGCCGCTGGCCAAGGGCGCGATGATGGCGGCGACCGGTTTCGCCGCCGGCCGTAGCCTACTCGGCGCCAGCCTGCTGCGCAACCCGCTGACCCTGCTGGCCGCCGGCGTCGCTGCCGGGGTGGTAGGCGGATTCATCGCCTTCAAGTATCAGAAGGAAATCATCGAAGGCCTTTCCAAGGTCAGCGGCATGGGCAAGGACTTCGCCCTGCAGCAGAAGGAAAACCTCAACGACCTGATGGCCGAAGCGCAGGAAAAGATGGAAGGTACCACCCCGACGGTAGCCGCCGCACCCGCTGAAGAAACGCCCGCTGCCTGATGGAGAGTCCCATGTCGCAAGCCGCCGAACTGGCCCAACGCATTGTCGTTCTGCACCGCGAACCGGGCTACCTGCGCCTGGAACTGCCGGGCGAATTGTGTGGCCCGCTGGCCAGTGCGGCCATCGAACAGGGCATGCAGACGCTGGCCGGCCTGACCAGTGCTGCGGTGGACACCGGCTGGAAGCGAATTTCCATCCGCTATGAAAGTGCGGCCTGCTCCGCCGCCCAGGCCGCCCGCCATCTCTTTGGCCTGCTCGACGGTTTACCGACCGAGGCTGCACCCGCCGCCAGCACCGAGCCGGCCGCCAGCGAACCCGCCAAAGTGGGTTTCCAACCGCTGCTCGACAAAGTCAGAAACCTGATCACACCAGCTGCCGAGGCACCGGCCGGCTCCCTGCAGGCCCGGCTGCAACCCGTATTGGCCAGCGCCCTGACCGAGAAGGCCATCATCAATTTCCTTAACGATCTGGTCGCCTTCTATCTGGTCAAGGCACATTGGGACCTGATCACCAAGCGCTGGATCAAGACGCCGCTGGCCTACAGCAACGCCTGGATGACCATTTTCTATCTGGTCTTCCTGCTCGTTCGTTACCGCAAGAGCATCGCCGGCAAATGAAGCATTGCCAGGTCGTTCATCGCCTGTCGCGGCGCATCCGCGTCGTCGCTCCCTCGCTGATCAGGGAGCAGGAGCGGTGCTACATCCTGGAAATCCTGCTGCGCAAGCATCCGGCTGTCAAAGACGCGCGCATCGTGGCTGACATCGGGTCGCTGGTCATCAATTACGACCCGCAGGCCCTGCCCGAAGCACGCCTCCTGGCAACGCTCGATGCCGTGCTCGGCAACCTGCTGGCCGCCCCCAGGGCGCCAGCCACACCGCAGCCACCGATTGACGGCCCGGTTCAAGAATGCGCCGTCGCCGTCGAAGGCATGACTTGCGCCTCCTGCGCCCTGCTCATTGAAATGAAGCTGAAGCGCGACCCGCGCGTGCGCTCGGCTTCGGTCAATTTCGCGGCGGCGACTGTCACCGTCTTTGGCGTCATCGACCGCGATGGCGTGTCCGGTGTGGTCCGCAGCCTGGGCTACGAACCGCGCCCGATGGACACCCTGGCCCAGCGCCGCCTGATCGTCGAGCGCGAGAAGGAACGCGTCGAAGAAGCCAAGAAGCGCTTCATCCAAGCCGCCATTCTCACCGTGCCGGTGATGATTTCCGGCATGGCGATGCACCGTTCGCCGGTGCTGCGCATCATGGAATTCGGCCTGTCGACCGCCATCTTGTTCGGCAGCAGCAACAGTATTTTCAAGAAGGCCTGGATGCTGGCCAAACAGGGCGAAGCCAACATGGACACGCTGATCGCCATTGGTGCCGGCGCAGCCTGGGCCTACAGTGTTCCCGGCGTCTTCAAGCTGCATCACCACGTCTATTTCGAGTCGGCCGCCGGCATCTGCACTTTCGTCCTGCTCGGCCGCTACATGGAAGAGCGGGCCAAGGGCAAGGCTGGCGAAGCCATCCGCAAACTGATCGAATTGCAACCGGAAACGGCGCTGCGCCTTGAGGCCGATGGCAGCGAACGGGAAGTGCCGATCGACGAAGTACAGCTCGGCGACCGCCTGCGGGTGCGTGCCGGCGACAAGATTCCGACTGACGGCCGGGTGCAGGAAGGCGACTCCTCCGTCGACGAAGCGATGATTACCGGTGAATCGCTGCCGGTCATCAAGGTAGCTGGCGACAACGTGATCGGCGGCTGTCTGAACGGCAATGGCAGCTTCATCATGACCGTCACTGCCGTTGGCCCCGACACCGTGCTCGCCGGCATCGTCAAGCTGGTCGATCATGCGCAGGGCAGCAAACTGCCGGTGCAAAAACTGGCCGACCGCATTTCCGCCCGCTTCGTGCCGGCCGTCGGTGGCGTCGCCGCGCTGACCTTCGTCGGATGGGCGCTGGCCGGCCATCCGGTTTCCCGCGCCTTGGCCCACTCGGTCGCCGTGCTGCTTATTGCCTGCCCCTGCGCGCTAGGTCTGGCAACGCCGACCGCGATCATGGTCGGCACCGGTCAGGCGGCTAAACGCGGCATTTACATCCGTAACGGCGAAGCGCTGGAAACAGCCGCCAAGCTGACCACCGTAGTTTTCGACAAGACCGGCACGATCACCGAAGGCAAGCCGGTCGTCACCGACAGCTTCATCCTGCCCGGCATGGGCGAAGCGCGACTGGCCTCGCTGGTCGCCGCCGCCGAGACCGGCTCCGAACACTTCCTGGCGCGCGCCATGGCCGACTGGTGCCGGCCGCGCCTCAAGGAAACCCTGACTGCCAGCGCGTTTTCCGCCCTGCCCGGCCGTGGCGTACTGGCCGAGGTTGGCGGCCAGTCCGTCATCGTCGGCAATGCCGCACTGCTTGAAGAACAGGGGATCGATGGCGGCTCGCTGGCCGATGAAGCATCACGACTGGCCGAACAGGGCAAGACACCGGTATTCGTTGCGGTGGACGGCCGTCCGATGGCCATTTTCGCCATCGCCGACCAGCCGCGCCCCGGCGCCCGCGAAGCCATTGCCCTGCTGCATCGCCTCGGCCTGAAAACCGTGATGGCCACCGGCGACGTCGAAGCCGTGGCCCGCCACGTCGCCCGCGAAGTCGGTATCGATGAAGTGGTCGCCCGCGCCACTCCGGCCGAGAAACTGGCGGTCATCCGCAGGCTGCAGGCAAGCGGTGCCAAGGTTGGCATGATCGGCGACGGCATCAACGACGCCCCGGCGCTGGCTGCCGCCGACGTCGGCTTCGCCATTGGCGGCGGTGCCGACATCGCCGTCGAATCGGCCGACATCACGCTGGTCGGTGGTGACATTGCCCGCGTTGCAGCCGGCATCGACCTTTCCCGCCGGACCATGAGCATCATTCGCCAGAACCTGTTCTGGGCGCTCGGCTACAACGTCGTCGCCATCCCGATTGCCGCTGCCGGCCGCCTCAACCCAATGATCGCGGCGGCGGCAATGGCGATGAGTTCAGTCTCGGTGGTGACCAATTCGCTGCGTTTGCAAAAAAGCTGAGCGCTAAGCGGGCTGAAACTCCTGCTCAGGAGGTCTTTTCTTGGCCAGCTTGCGCTGCAAGGACCGACGATGCATTTTCAGTGCACGCGCCGTCGCCGCTATGTTGCCACCGTGCTCTTGAAGAGTGCGCTGAATGTATTCCCATTCCAGATGCTGCACGGTCATCCGCTCATCAATGATGATATCCGGCAGGTCGATCTGCTGATCAAGCAAAGCACGGACGATCTCACGAACGTCAGCCGGTTTGGGCAAATACTGTGTCGCTCCCAGCTTGAGGGCGCTAACCGCTGTCGGGATACTGGCATAGCCGGTGAGGACCAGAATACGGGCACCCGGTGCGATATCCAGCAAAGGCTGGATCAGATTCAGTCCCGACTGTCCCGCCAGATTGAGATCGAGGATGACATATTCCGGGTCCTGTATCCGACAGAGCAGTAGCGCCTCACCAGCGGTCGCTGCCGCACTGACAATGAAGCCCTGGCGGCTGAGCGAACGACCTAGCACTTCGCGGTAATTCTCGTCGTCATCAATCAATAGCAAGCGCCGTTCTTCAATATCCATCTGCAACATCCTCCATTTTTTGACAGGGAAGACAAAGACAAGCGGTGCTCCCGCCAATATCTCCTGGCCTTAATGCCAGGCTGCCACCGAGACGCTCGACCGCTGCCCTCGCCAGCAGCAGTCCTATGCCCATGCCATTCGATGAAATAGCCGGTTGCCGTTGATTGAATGCACCCAAGGCTGCACTCGATATTCCGCAGCCCTCGTCCTGAATCGTGCAACACAAACCGCCATTCTGGAGTTCGCTGTGTACCTTGATCGCGCGCGAGTCAGCATTGATGGCGTTGTCGAGCAGGTTATTGATGGCTCGTTCGATAGCAACGTCCGGCCTCAAACCGTAGTCGGTCAATTGATCGGCAATCTGGATGGTCAGCTCAGCGCCTGGATTCAGGCTATGCCAAGCAGCCACCACGCGCCGTAGCCACGTCCCGGCCGAAACCAAGTTGCTGGCTGCGCTTCTCGAATGACCAGCCCTCTCAGTCAATTGCGTCAGCGCCTGCTTGCATAGCGTAATCTGACGCTTCATCAGCTCAATATCCTGATGCAGCGAAGGTGCCAGCGTATCCTCAAACAGCAGATCGTCGACCAGCACATTGAGCGTTGCCAAGGGAGTGCTGAGTTCATGCGCGGCACCAGCCGCCAGAGCGCCAAGTGAGATCAGCCAATCATCACGAATCGCCTGCTCGCGAGCTTCGGCCAAAGCCATATCCCGTAGGCGGATGGCGTTGGTCATTTGCCTTATAAACCAGATGACAACAATGGTCGATACCGCAAAGACCAGCCACATGCCAAGCAGGTGGAGATTGGTGGCGGTTCTGGCGTCGTGAATAGCTAGAGGCTGATTGAATTTCCATAGAAAGGAATAGGCAAGAATAGCGGCAATGCCAATCAGCCATGCCTGGGCATTGCTCAGAATAATTGCCCCGATGGCAACAAGTGGCAACAGGATCGAAATTAGGGGGTTGCTCGCGCCGCCAGAGAGATAGACATACGCGCTCCATGCAGCCAGATCAAAAGTAAGCTGAACGATTGGCGAGAAGAGGGGAATTCCTTCGGGATCTCCACGGTAAAGCATTGCTGCCACCAACAAGCAAACATTGGCGCAGCCAATCACCGTGGCCAAAGCAAGCAAACGCGGCATGAGATCGGAAGAGCCAAGAATGCTGGGGCTGATGATCGCTGCAATCGCCATCGCCAGCACGGAAAGCCACCGCAGGTTGATGAGGCGAAGCTGGGTAACCTGAGTCAGTGAGTCAATCACCGCGATATCTGACACCAAAAAGAAGCCCCGGCGACGGGGCTTTTGAATGAGAGGTGTCCGTTGTCTGGACGGAACGGTGGCGACTATAGGGGCAAGTTCCAACCCCGGGAAGTGACCAATTGTCGCGCCTGGCATTTCGACGGAGTGACCGATTGTCGCGCGGCGTTTGGTCACTTCCCGGGGCTCCCTTGCCTGCGCAGAATCCGTCGCGCCCGAAGCTTGCCAAGCCAGGGCGCACCTCCACTGGAACCCCGGCAACGGGGTTCCTTCATTCGCTGGAGGGGCGGGGAAGGAGGCTGGCGCGGGCCAGCCATCGGGTTTCAATCAACAGTAACAAGGGGGGAACAATGTTCGATTTTCCAATATTCTCCATGCCTCTGTTCGGTCACAGGTTTATCTTTGCCTTTGACGCGATCGTGCATGTCTTCGTTTCACACGCGGCTGTCGGCGGCAGTATCGTCCTGGCATTCGCGCAGTATTTCGCCATCAAGAATAACGACAAAAAGTTCGACGAACTGACCTACAAGGTACTGTTTACACTGTTTATTCTGGCTACGGCCGTTGGCGCGCTGACCGGGATCGGTATCTGGGTGCACGTCAACATCATCAACCCGGCGGCGATTGGTGCCCTGCTGCGAGTCTTCTTCTGGAAGTGGTTCGTCGAGTGGATCGTCTTCAACGTCGAGATGATCCTGCTCTTGATGTTCTTCCTGACCTGGAAAAGCAAACCGATCGGTACCCCGGCCAAGGCGGGCCATTTCAAGCTAGTCGTTGGCTACGCCGTCGCCTCCTGGCTGACCATGGCGATCATCACCGCCATACTCGGTTTCCAGATGACACCGGGCAACTGGCTGGCCTCCGAGTTCCCGGCCAAGCCGGACTATGTAGCATCGCTGATGAACCCATCCTGGATCCCGTCACTCGGCTTCCGCACCTTCTTTGCCATTCTCTGGGCATCGGCCGGCGCCATGGTGCTGACCTGGTTCTTTACCAAAGATGACGCGGAAACCCGGCAAAAGGGCATCCGCTTCTTCGGCAAGTTTCTCTACGCCAGCGTGATTCCGCTGCTTGTCTTCGGTTACTGGTACTACCTGCAGTTCCCGCAGGCCGCGAAGGACCTGTTCTCGGTCGGTGCCGTGACCCGTCGTTTTGCCGTGGATCCCCAACTGGCTGTGCAGATCACGCTCGGTCTCGTTGCTCTGGCGGTTGTCTCGTCGGCCTACCTGTTCTTCAGACCAACCAAGGCACCGATGCTGGCCGCCATTGGCCTGCTGGTCGCCAGCGGCACGCTGATCGGCGAATTCGAGCGGGTCCGCGAGTTTGTCCGCAAGCCTTACATCATCTACGGCTACATGTACGCCAACGGTATCCGCGTCCAGGACATGCCGCTGATCAACAAGGAAGGCTATCTGAAACAGGCCGTCTTCCTGCCCGACGAGCTGCGCAAGATCACGCCGGAAAACAAGGTCAAGGTCGGCGAACAACTCTATCTGTTCGAGTGCCGCTATTGCCATACGGTCAACGGCATCAACTCGGTCAAAACGCGGGTCAAGGGCTGGGATGAAGCGACCATCTATCACCGCATCGGTCAGCTCAACTCGCCGGCCACGCCGTACATGCCGCCGTTTGCCGGCACCGACGAGGAACGTGCTGCGCTGGCCGCCTATCTGGTGACCCTCAACGCCGACAGCAAACACTGATCGCGCCAATCGACACGAGGACAATTCAACATGCAATTCAATTTCATTCCCAACGACCTTCCATTGCCGATACCTACCGGCGGTCTGGAAGCAGTCGATGTCGTGTTAACCGTGCTGCTGGTCGTTGCCTGGCTGGTACACATCCTATTCATCAACGTCCTGCTCGGCGCTTCGACGGGTTCGGTGTATTTCAACAAGCGCGGCGCCCGCGAGAACAATCCGGTCTTCGACCGCGTTGCCTACCTGCTGACCACGCCAGTCACCATCTGCGAAAACATGGGAGCGTTGTGGGGTGTCGCGCCGCTGCTGCTGATCAGTGTCATGTTTACGCCGCTGTTTTACGCGGCGGCGATCATGAACTCGCCGCAGTGGCTGCACATCATCTACGGCAATATCGCCGCCTTCCTGCTCTCCTACCTGTACAAGTACACCTGGCACAAGCTGGAGCATCGCAAGAGCCTGCATCTGGCCATCGGCACCGCTGCCGTCGCCTTGTTCCTGACCCTGCCGCTGGTCTTCATGGCAACGGTTCAGCTCTACATGACGCCGACGACGTGGACCCTTAACACCCATTTCTGGGATGCCCTGTTCCGCGCCGACACCTTCTTCCGTCTGGTGCATTTCTACCTCGCCTCGTTTGCGGTGACCGGCCTGTTCATGATGATCTACGGCACGGCCAAGCGCAAAAGCGACGATGAAGTGACGCGTCAGGCCGGCGATGTGCTGGTCAATACCGGCAAGAGCTGGTTCCTGCTGCCGACAGTATTGAACCTGTTCGCCGGCCCGCTGGTTCTCTTCCACTTCCCGAGCTACGGCATCGAGAATTTCTTCAATGCCGGCTGGTACTGGCTGATCATCCTCGGCGTGGTGAGCATCCTCGGCGCTGCCTACCTGACGATCAAGGATTTCTTCAACCCCGATCTCTCCAAAGGCAAGCTGTGGAGCATCGTTGGTCTGGCTTTCATCACCGTCCTGTCGATGGCGACGCTACGCCATGGCATGCGGCTGTCGCTGACCAGCGAAGCGATGGCCCAGTCGAAGGCGCAGAGCGACGACTTTGTCGCCCGCTCGAAGGCCGCTTCCGAAGAAGCCAAAAACGCGCAGAAGGCTGCCGCGGTAGCCACTCTGAGCCCGGCCGAAGTCGCGCTGGAAAAGAACGGCTGCCTGGCTTGTCACTCGGCCGATCAGAAACTGGTCGGCCCAGCCTACAAGGATGTCGCGCAGAAGGGCTATAGCGATGAGCAGATTGTCGCCCTGATCTACGCGCCCAAGCCGGAAAACTGGCCTGACTTCATCCCGATGCCGCCGCAACCGCAGTTGCCGAAGGAGGACGCGGCGATCATCGCCAAGTGGATCAACGGCTTGAAGTAAGTAGTGTTGCCGAAGGGGCCATTATGGCCCTTTCATTTTTCAGGGCTCGCTTGTCATGATTTCAATCGCTTGGTTTCTTGCTGTAGTTGGCGGCCTCTTGGCCTGTCTGCTGCTAGGCATGGAGTGTGTGGGCAAAAAGATGCCCGCATGGATTCCGCTCAAGAAATACATTTGGTGGCTAAGCGTTTTGGTGTTTTTTGTCAGCGTGGTCTCGATCATGTTCTCGAATATTTAGGAAAACAAATGAGCACAATATTCTCGCGATTGGGCGGCAGCGCCGCCGTTGATGCCGCAGTCGATATCTTTTACGACAAGGTGATGGCCGACGAGCGGATTCGGCATTTTTTCACCGCTACCGACATGGCCCGCCAGCGCGCCCATCAAAAGGCTTTTCTGACAGTCGCTTTCGGCGGCCCGAATGCCTATCAGGGCCGCGATTTGCGCTCCGGGCACAAACAACTCGTGGATCAGGGCATGAACGACAGCCATTACGATGCCGTCGTCGAGAATCTGGCAGAGGCAATGACTGAATTGGGTGTCGAACTGCCTTTGATTCAGGAGGTGGCTGCAGTAGCCGAGACGGTGCGCGATGATGTCCTTGGACGGTAAATCGGTGACATCCACCGTGGGCCAGCCATTGGCAAGATGGACGCCGGGTGGGCGCTGGCTGGTTGTCCTGGCTGGGCTGCTTGCTGCCACCGCCAATTTTCTGATGCTGCTTGAACTGATCGGCTGAATAATCGGAAGGCAACCGGCCGGTGGCGTTTGATAAAATGGCCACCTTTCCTGCCGATTGCCCCCCTTTTGGACCACACCCAACACCATGCCATCGCCGAGTTTTCCTACTGGCTGGCTTTCATGACTGGCTTGCTCGGCAGCGGCCATTGTCTCGGCATGTGCGGCGGACTGGTTTCAGCGTTCTTTGTGCGGCTGGGCGCCAAGGGCATCTGGCCTTACCTGGCTTATCACGGGGCTCGCGTTGGCATTTACGCCATCGTCGGACTGATCGCGGCGGGAATTGGTGCCGTTCTGGTATCGACCGGGCAGATCGGCAAATGGCAGGGCGTTTTGCAAATCGTTGCCGGGATCATTGTCATTCTGCTGGGCCTCGATTTGCTCGGTGTTTCGCCAATTCGCAACAGCCTTGGCTTCGCGCCGCTGGCCTGGCTGCGCAAGCAATTTGGTCAGGCGACGCAAAAGGGGCCAGTGCTGGGCGCGCTGATCGGCGGGGCGATCAACGGCCTGATGCCCTGTTCGATGACCATGGCGATGGCGGTCAAGGCAACCACCGCCCCATCGATCATCGAAGGCGGGCTGCTGATGCTGGCCTTCGGTGCCGGCACCCTGCCCTCAATGCTCTCCGCCTCATTCCTTTTCGGCAAACTGGGACCGAAACTGCGTGGCTGGCTACTCAAAGGTGCCGCGCTGTTCGTCATAGCGCTCGGCGTATCGACGCTCTGGCAGGGCCTGCGCTATTACTCCGTGATGCAGAATCTGCTTGGCTAGGTGCGACACTTTGTCGCAGGCCTTATGCATAACCGGAGGCTAATATGTACGGGTTATCCATCCCTCAGGAAAGCACCATGAATCGCCGCGATCTGCTCAAGATTTCCGCCTTTGCCGGCCTTGCTGCCGCCACCACACAAGCCAGCGCCAATGCCTGCGCTACTGATGGCACGCCGAACCAGTTCATTCCAAAAAAAGCCGCTGACGCCAAGCCGCTCGAGAATGAATTCGAAAAGTATCCGAAATGCCCCTATTGCGGCATGGATCGCAAGGAACATCATCGCGCCCGCATGCTGGTTCAGTATTCGGACGACCTGACCGATGGCGTTTGTTCCATCCACTGCCTGTCGCTCAGCCTCGGCGTCAATATTGACCGCGAGCCAAAGAACATATGGGGACCGGATTACGGTTCCGCCGTCGAGCCGCGTCCGCTGACGCCAGTCGACAGCTTGGTTTACCTGATCGGTGCCGATCTGAAGCACGCCATGACCAAGCGCAGCAAACATTCCTTCGCCTCGGCCAGTACTGCCAAGGAATTCATGGCCAAGCACGGCGGCTCTCTGGGCAACTTCAATGACGCGCTGCGCGAGTCCTATCTCGACATGGCGAGCGATGTCAGCATGATCCGCAAGAACCGCGAAGAGCGCCGCAAGCGCGCCATGCAGAAACCGGCCTGATGCTGCGTCGAGCCTTTCTCGCGCTCTGCATATGCTTCTGGGCGACCGCTTCGGTTGCCCAGAACGTGCCCAAACCGGGGCCCAAAGACCTCTGCCCGGTTTGCGGCATGCTGGTTTCCAAGTACCCGAACTGGATCGCCGTCGTCGTCTGGAAGGATGGCCACAGCCATTTCTTCGATGGCGCCAAGGACATGTTCAAGTTCCTGCATGACCTGCCCAAATATGCGCCGGGGCATCGCAAGGAAGAGATTGCCAGCATTCACGTCACCGATTTCTACAACCTGCAACGGATGGACGCGCGCAAGACGCTGTTCGTCATTGGCTCCGATGTCCTCGGCCCGATGGGGCATGAGTTTGTACCTTTGGCCAACCAGGCCGATGCCGACGATTTCATGAAGGATCACAAGGGAAAGAAGATATTTTCCTTTGAGCGCATCACGCCGGGCATTCCCGACGCACTGGATGCCGGCAAGTTCTGATTAAAGAATCTTCCCCGGATTCATCAAACCCTGAGGATCAAGCGCCTGCTTGATCGAGCGCATCAGCGCCATTTCAACCGGACTCTTGTAACGCAGCAATTCCTCGCGCTTCAGCTGGCCAATCCCGTGTTCAGCGGAAATTGAGCCATTCAGCGCGTGCACTGCATCATGGACGAGGCGATTCACCACCGGCTGGCTGGCAATGAACGCCGTGTTTTCCTGAGCATCCGGCTTCGACAGGTTGTAGTGCAGATTGCCGTCGCCGACATGGCCAAAGGCCACGACCCGGATGCCCGGAAAGGTTTCGTTCAGTAGCGCGTCAGCCTGAGTCAGGAAATCTGGAATGCGGGATACCGGCACCGAAATATCGTGCTTGATGCTGACGCCTTCGATCTTCTGCGCTTCCGAAATGTTCTCGCGCAAAGCCCACAGTTTTGCGGACTGGCTTTCGGACTGGGCGATGACGCCATCGACCACTTCGCCAGCCTCGATGCGGGCTGCCAGCCAAGCTTCAACGGCAAGCGGATCGGCATCGCTGAACTCCGCGAGGATGGTCCAGGCGCTGCTCGCCGTCGGGCGAACCGAGTCGGGAATATTCTTCAGCACCAAACCCAGCGCAGTTTCGGAAATCAGCTCGAAGGCTGTCAGCTGCGCATCGAAAACGCTTTTTGCCCGATTAAGCAGGTCGACCGCAGCACTCGGCGTTGCGACATTCAACCAGCAGGTTACTTGCGTTTTGGGCAGCGGAAAGAGCTTGAGCACGGCACCGGTGATGATGCCGAGCGTGCCTTCGGCGCCGATGAATAGCTGCTTCAGGTCATAGCCGGTGTTGTCCTTGCGCAGGCCGCGCCGACCATCCCAGATGTCGCCGTTGGGCAGCACGACTTCAAGGCCGAGCGTCAGCTCCCGCGTATTGCCGTAGCGCAACACCTGCACACCGCCGGCATTGGTCGACAAATTGCCGCCAATCTGGCAACTGCCCTCTGCCGCCAACGAGAGCGGAAACAGTCGGTCGGCAGCACGCGCCGCTGCCTGAACAGCGGCCAGCGTGCAGCCGGCCTCAACGGAAATCGTGTTGTTTTGGGCGTCGACCGCAGCAATGCGGTTCAGCCGCGACAAGCTGAGAACGACCGCCCTGCCAGCCTCATCCGGCGTCGCCGCACCGCAATGGCTGGTATTGCCGCCCTGTGGCACAACGGGCGCGCCAGCTTCGGCACAGGCCTTGACCACGGCGGCGACTTCACCGGTATTCGCCGGCCGGACGACACATTGCGCCCGACCATGATAGCGACCACGCCAGTCGGTCAGGAAAGGCGCCAGATCGGCCGGATCGGTCAGGACATTGGCTGCCCCGACGATACTGGCCAGCCGTTCAGACAGGCTCGGCGTAGAGGTCATGGTGGTCGGCATCGATGACTTTGACTTGCAGGAAGTCACCCGGCTGCGCATCGAACAGCCCGTCAATGTAAACGAGGCCATCGATTTCCGGTGCATCCGCCTTGGAACGGGCAATCGTCCCCTCTTCATCGACAGCATCGACCAGCACTTCGATCACGCTGTCAATCTTGGCGGCCATTTTCTCGGCGCTGATATCTTCCTGCACCTGCATCAGCCAGCGCCGGCGGTCTTCGCGCACATCTTCCGGCGGCAAGCCAGCGAGCTCGTTGGCCTTGGCGCCCTCGACCGGTGAGTAGGCAAAAGCGCCGACGCGGTCGAGTTTGGCATCTTCGAGAAACTGGATCAGCTGATCGAAATCCTCGTCAGTTTCGCCGGGGAAGCCGGTAATGAAGGTCGAGCGGATGACAATTTCGGGGCAGATCGAACGCCACTTGGCGATGCGCTCCAGCGTGTTCTCGGCCGAGGCCGGGCGCTTCATCGCCTTGAGAATCTTCGGGCTGGCATGCTGGAAAGGCACATCGAGGTAAGGCAGGATCTTGCCCTCGGCCATCAGCGGAATGACGTCATCGACCGAGGGGTAAGGGTAGACGTAATGCAGGCGAACCCAGATGCCGAAACTGGCCAGCGCCTCGCACAATTCCTTCAGCCGCGACTTGACCGGCTTGCCGCCCCAGAAGGCGGTGCGGTACTTGAGATCGACACCGTAGGCACTGGTGTCCTGCGAAATAACGAGAATTTCCTTGACGCCGGCACGAGCCAGGTTTTCCGCTTCGGCCAGCACATCACCAACCGGACGGGAAACCAGCGGGCCGCGCAGCGACGGGATGATGCAGAAGGTGCAGCTATGGTTGCAGCCTTCGGAAATCTTCAGGTAAGCAAAGTGATCCGGCGTCAGGCGCACACCCTGCGGCGGAACCAGGTCGGAATACGGGTCGTGCGGTTTCGGCAGATGGGCATGGACGTAGCCCATGACCTCGTCGGCAGCGTGCGGGCCGGTGACGGCGAGCACGGATGGGTGCGTTGATTGCACGATGTCGCCTTTGGCGCCGAGGCAGCCGGTAACGATGACCTTACCGTTTTCGTTGAGTGCCTCACCAATGGCGTCGAGCGACTCTTCGACGGCGGCATCGATGAAGCCGCAGGTATTGACAATGACCAGATCGGAGTTCTCGTAGCTCGGCGAAATCTCGTAACCCTCGGCGCGCAGCTTGGTCAGGATGCGCTCGGCGTCGGAACTGGCTTTCGGGCAACCGAGGGAAACGAAGCCGACGGTCGGCACTTTTTGTGGAATAGTCATGCAATCAAACCTTATCCGGGCCAGCCGGCAAACAAAGGGCGTATTTTACGGGGAATCCGCCCGGATCATCGGAAATCCGGGCGTTTCAACAGATCAGGCCAGGGCAGCCAGCGCCGAGTCGTAGTCCGGTTCATTCTTGATTTCAGAAACCAGTTCGCTGTGCAAAACCTTGTTGTTCTCGTCGAGCACGACCACGGCCCGAGCCGAAACACCAGCCAGCGGCCCGCTCTTGATCGCGACTCCATAGGCCTCGAGGAATTCGCGACCGCGCATGGTGGAGAGCGTCCGGACATTGGCCAGACCTTCGGCGCCGCAGAAACGGCTTTGCGCGAAAGGCAGATCGGCCGAGATGCACAGCACCACGGTATTGGCCAGCGCATTGGCCGACTGGTTGAACTTGCGTACCGAAGTCGCGCAGGTCGGCGTATCGATACTCGGGAAAATGTTCAGCACCTTGCGCATGCCGGCCAGGCTAGCCAGCGTGACATCGGCCAGATCCTTGCCAACCAGCGAGAAATTTGGCGCCTGAGTACCCTTGGCCGGAAAAATACCGGCAACTTCGATCGGATTGCCGCCCAGCGTTACGGTATTGCTCATGAAAAACTCCTTCAAATGATGGTGAGAAAGCTGAAGCATCTCTGACTACGCAATTCGAAATCAATTCCATCGCAACGGCCACTCAACGTAAAGAGCCGCTGCGGCTTCCAGTTTCAAGCTCGCTAAACTTATCCTGATGCCGCGGACCAAGCCGGTGTACCATCATCGTTCATTCGAGAAACCGATGACACGCCCACGTTCACCTCAGAACAGGCCATTTGCACAAATAACCTCCCCCGTGATTGCCGAACATATCTCCACCTTGCAGAAAAGACGCCCCCCGTTCTCCCGTTACATCTGGCTGACTGTTGGCGTACTCATTGTTCTTGTCCTGGCCTTCACGGCTTACGTCTGGTCCGAGAAACAGATAGATCGCGCCAACGAGGTCCGGTACGAGTCCATTCAGCTTGCTGAGGAACTGCGTCAGTCTTCGGACAATCTGACGCGAATGGCGCGCAACTATGTCGTGACCGAAGACCCGCGATACAAGCAGTATTACCAGACCATTCTTGACATCCGCGACGGCAAAAAGCCGCGAGCAACCGGCTACCGGAAGAGTTACTGGAATCTGGTCGAGGCAGATCATCCGCCTCCAGATGGCCTTGTGGGCGAAGCCATCCCGTTGCTGGAATTGATGCGGCAAGCCGGGTTTACCGAGGACGAGTTCAGAAAACTGGCCGAAGCCAAGGCAAACTCCGACGGCCTAACCAGCACCGAATTTGCGGCGATGAAACTGGTGGAAACAACCGGCCCGTCCGCCGAGGCCAATCATCGGCTGGCACGCCTGATGATGCATGACGACAAATACCATCAGGCAAAATTCGCCATCATGAAGCCCATCAACGAGTTTTATGAGCTGATGGAAAAGCGCACCGTCGAATCCGTTCTGGCGGCTCAAAGACGGGCGCTGATACTGATGGGCATTTTTGTCGCACTCGGTCTGAGCATGATGCTCATGCTCTGGCGAATAAACCATGCCTTGCGCGAAACACTGGGCGGCACCGTTGACGAAGTGCACGCACAAATCGCCCGCATCGGCCAGGGTGACTTCTCGGCCGACATCCCATGCGCCGACAACCTGAAAGAAAGTGTGCTGGGGCTGTTGGCAAAAACACAGGCCAACCTGAAGAAAATCGATCAGGAGCGCATGCAGGCAGTCACAAAACTGGTCGAAAGTGAAAGCCGACTGCGCACCATCATCGATAACGAACCGGAGTGCATCAAGATTGTTGATGCCCAAGGCCGCCTGAGACAAATGAATCAGGCCGGGCTGGTGATGATCGAGGCTGACTCCCTGGAAGAAGTCGCCGGGGAACAGATTCTCGACCTGATCGCCCCGGAATACCGCGCCGCCTTTGACGATATGCACAGACGAGTATTGGCCGGCGAGTCAGCGCTACTCGAATTTGAAATACTTGGCCTCAAAGGGGGGCGGCGCTGGATGGAAACCCACGCCGTGCCCTTGCTCGATGGTGGCGAAACGATGCAGCTTGCCGTCACCCGGGACATCTCCGCCGCCAAGCAGGCCGAGCACGAACTTGCGCAGTATCGATACCATCTCGAACAACTGGTCACCAAGCGCACCGAGCAGCTTGCCGCAGCCAAGGAAGCCGCCGAGGCCGCCAACGTCGCCAAGAGCGCCTTCGTTGCCAACATGTCGCACGAAATCCGCACGCCTCTCAACGCCATCACCGGCATGGCTCACCTGATACGCCGCGCCGGCCTTACCCCGGAGCAGAGTGAGCGTCTTGGAAAACTCGAGGCTGCCGGAGAGCACCTGCTGGAAGTGATCAATGCCGTGCTTGATCTCTCCAAAATCGAGGCCGGCAGGCTGACCCTCGAAGAGTCTCCGATCAGGGTGGAAGGCCTGCTGGGCAATATCACGTCAATGCTCCATCACCGCGTGCAAACCAAGCATCTTCAACTGCTGATCGAACCTTCAAATTTGCCGAGGAATCTGCTGGGCGACCCGACCCGTCTGCAACAGGCGCTGCTCAACTACGCCATCAATGCTGTCAAATTCACCACCAGCGGTAGCGTGACCCTGCGCGCCAAACTACTGGAAGAAGACGAGAATTCAGCCCTGGTGCGCTTCGAGGTCAGCGATACTGGCATTGGCATTGACCCGAAAACCCTGCCCAAACTGTTTTCCGCCTTCGAACAGGCCGACAACACAATGACCCGCAAGTACGGCGGCACCGGCCTCGGTCTCGCCATCAACAAAAAACTGGCAGAACTGATGGGTGGCGAAACCGGCGCGGAAAGCACCCTTGGCGCGGGCAGCACCTTCTGGTTTACGGCGCGACTGAGCAAGGGAGAAGACTTTGGCATGGCCGAAGAAACAGAACACGGCGAAGCTGCTGAGGATGTGTTGAAACGCGACTATGCCGGTTGCCACATTCTGCTGGTGGAGGACGAACCGATCAACCGCGAGGTTGCCTTGATGATGCTGGCCGATGTTGGCCAACTGGTCGACTTTGCCGAGGATGGCGTTGAAGCGGTTGATCGGGCGAGCCATCGGCACTACGACCTGATCCTGATGGACATGCAGATGCCAAGAATGGATGGACTGGAAGCTACGCGCCAGATCCGCCGGATGCCCAACGGCGTGAAAATCCCGATCCTGGCGATGACCGCCAACGCCTTTGCCGAAGACAAGGCGCGCTGTTTCGCGGCTGGCATGAACGACTTCATTGCCAAGCCGGTCAGACCGGAAGATCTCTACTCATGCCTGCTGAAATGGTTGAAGCAGCGCCGCGAAATCTGATCGCTTGACGCGGTATTGCGCTCTCGCACCATGAGCAGCACTCAAGTCAAGGGAAACAGGCTTTACTTGTCTAATCAGCCCACGCCGAATAAATCATGAACCTGATTTTTTCGGCGTTTTCTTGCTGCTCTTGACGACCTCGGTGTCGCCAATCGAGTGACCTTCTTCTGCCGCAGCATGCAGTAGCCAGACCAGATCGCTGCCTTGCACCGGCATCGGTATCATCTGATTCCAGCTCCAGCGGAATACCGGGCCGTAGGGAACATATCTGGCCAGCACATCGCCATGGGGACTGACACCAAAGAATGGCCAGGGTGAGGTTATTGCATTTTTCAGTTGGGCTTCGTTCATTGCGTGCCTCTCTCGGTGGGCAAATTCAAGGCTTCAGTCTGCACGCAGTATTCATGCGGATCAAGCAGTGTATTTTTTGCCAAAATTGACACGGCATATACTGCCAGGCGTACAGAAACGAGGGCCTGATCGGCGTATCCTTTCACCATGATGCCCCGCCCGAACTCCCCCGCCATCCAGGTTCTGACACACCCGCTCAGTTTCGCCCTGAAAGTCCTGAAGGGTTTCCAGGCCAATCAGGGCCTGCTGCTGGCCGGGGCCATCGCTTATTACACGCTGCTTTCCCTGGTTCCACTACTCATCCTTTGCGGCATTCTCCTTTCTCACCTATTGTCACCAGCCGAACTGATGGGGACACTCGGGCGCTATCTGGAATGGCTGGTTCCCAGCCAGTCAGAGGCTTTTCTGGAAGAACTGTCGCGCTTTATCGACAAACGCGTCGCCATCGGTAGCGTGCTGCTGGCCAGCATGATTTTTTTCAGTTCGCTGACCTTCTCGGTGCTGGAAAAATCCATCGCCGTGATCTTTGCCTTTCGTGGCGCCAGCATCCGGCGTTCGTCGATTTTTTCGCTGTTGTTGCCGTACGGCTTTGTCGCGCTGCTCGGACTCAGCCTGCTGACGCTGACCTTGATCTCGATTACCGTGCAGACGGTGATGCCTGAAAACATCGACATCTTCGGCCGTCAATGGGCATTGGCCGGGCTCTCCGGGAGCATCCTCTACCTGCTCGGCCTGACCGCTGAAACCATGATACTGGCAGCGATTTACCATTTCCTGCCGGTCGGGCGCATCCCGCTGCGGCATGCGCTGGTCGGCGGCTTCACCGCTGCCGCACTTTGGGAAATCATCCGCCATCTGCTGGTCTGGTATTTCACGACGCTCTCGACGGCCAGCGTGGTGTACGGCTCGCTGACCAGCACCGTCGTCGCGCTGTTCAGCCTTGAAATCGGCGCCACCCTGCTACTGCTCGGGGCACAGGTGATTGCCGAGTATGAACGACTGGCCGAACCCTCATTCAATGCCCTGAAGTCAGACGACAAAGCGAATATTCCCCGGTAAATTACTAACACACAATATAGCAAAAGTGCTATCTTTATTATATTCAGATAAAACCCGGGGCGGCCTTGAAAGACGAGTTGCTCAATCCATTACACCAGCCACCTCATGAGGCACGAGGAAGCAGGTTTTTGCGTCCGGAATTGCTGCCCTGGGTTGCCCTTGTATTGACCCTGCTCTTCACGTTTGGTTCTTGGTACGTCGCAAACGAAGTCACCACCCATCGAGCCACTGAGCGCTTTGTATATCGCGCCGAGAAAGAACGCGACAACATCATCAGGCGTCTGGAAGCCTATGAACAGGTTCTGCGCGGCGCTGCAGCATTTTTCGAATCAAGCAAGGAAGTCGATCGGAATGAGTGGCATAGCTATGTAGAGAATCTGGAACTGGACAAGACACTTCCCGGCATTCAGGGGGTCGGGTTCTCGCTGATGGTCGCACCTGCCGCAAAACTCACTCACGAGTACGCCATCCGCAGCCAGGGCTTCGCCAACTACAAAATCTGGCCGCCCGGTGATCGTGAGCAGTACAGCAGCATCATCTATCTAGAACCCCTCTCGGACCGGAACCTTCGCGCGCTTGGGTACGACATGTACTCGGAGCCGATTCGCCGAGATGCCATGGACCGGGCCCGCGACACCGGGCGCACCGCCCTGAGCGGCAAGGTCAAGCTGGTGCAGGAAACTGACCAGGATATTCAGTCAGGCTTCCTCTTGTACCGTCCGATCTACAAGCCCAATCAGGAAACAATCAGCCTTGAGGATCGACGCAAGAACCTGATTGGTTTTGTCTATAGCCCATTCCGAGCCGAGGATTTGATGCGCGGCGTCATCGGTAATGATCGGAAGGACGTCGAATTTACGCTATACGATGAAAAAGAGGACCCCGAAAACCTGCTGTTCGAGTCAAGAAAATATGGCGTGCAGGCCGCCAGTGGAAGGGATGAAATTTACCTGCCGCTGGAACTCGGGGGACGTCGCTGGATGGCCCGTTTCCAGAGCAGGCCGGAACTCGATCTTGCCACGGCCAGTTACCTTCCCGAAAGCATCGCCATCAGCGGCGGCTTGCTGGGCTTGATGATTTTTTCCTTGCTATTCAACAATGCCCGCCACCAGCGTCGCGTCGAGATGATCGCCAGACAATTGACCGAGAGCGAACAGTCGTTGCGAAGCATTCTGGATAGTGCCCCGGATGCTGTTTTCATCGCAAATCATGATGGCCACTTCGACTATGTCAATCAGCGAGCCTCAGAACTGGTCGGTTACACCAAAGAAGACTTGCTGAAGCTGGCCTACATCAATCTCACGCCCGAGGACCAGACTGAAGTACACCAAGGAATCTTCAGCCAGGTACTCAATGACGGCAATGCTTTTTCGGAATTGAAGCTCCAGAAGCAGGATGGGACGAATGTGCTTGTCGAGCTCAATGCCGTTCGCTTGCCCAACGGTAACGTGCTCGGTTCCTGCCGTGACATCGCCGAGCGCAAGCGCGCCGAGCATGCCCTGCAGGCAGCAGAGCGCAAGTTCCGTGGCCTGATCGAGCAATCACTGGTCGGCGTCTACATCATTCAGGGTGGGCGGTTTTCCTATGCCAATCCGCGCTTTGCCGAAATTTTCGGCTTTTCCGGCAGCGATGAATTGGTCAATCATGCCAGCGTCGATGATCTGGTCGCCCCGGAAGATCGGGAGCGGGTCGCTGAAAACCTTCGGCGTCGCGTAGCGCAGGAAATCGATGCGATCAATTATTCATTCATCGGACGACGCAAGGATGGCACCCGCATCGATGTCGAAGTCTACGGCCGGCGCATGGAGTACGAGGGCAGGCCAGCCGTCATCGGCGTCATTATCGATGTTACCGAACGCAAGCAGATCGAGGCAGAACTCGACCAGCACCGCCACCATCTTGAAGAGCTGGTCAAGATCAGAACAGCCGACCTGTTGATCGCCAAGGAAGCCGCCGAAGCCGCCTACCGGGCGAAAAGTTCCTTCCTGGCGAACATGAGCCATGAGTTGCGGACACCAATGAATGCCATCATCGGCCTGACCGGGATACTCCAGCGCAGCAACAAGGATCCCCTTCAACGCGACAAGCTGGGCAAGATCGCCAATGCTGCCGCCCATTTGCTGGGCATGCTCAGCGACATCCTCGACATCTCTAAAATCGAAGCTGAACGCCTGCCGCTTGAAAGGAAGCCCTTCAAAATCAGCAGTGTGATTGCCAACCTCGAGAGCCAGATCAAGGACAGGATCGAAGCCAAGCATTTGCAGATGCACACGGATATCGAAAGCAGGCTGCAGGAGATCACTCTGCTGGGCGATGCCATGCGTGTGCAGCAGATTCTGCTCAATCTGCTCAATAACGCAGTCAAATTCACCGAACAAGGCAGCATTTCCATTCGTGCCCAGATCGAGCAGGAGTCAGAACAGGATATTCTGCTGCGAGTCGCGGTCGACGACACTGGTATCGGCATCCCGGGCGACGCGCTGAAACGAATCTTCGAATCCTTCGAACAGGCTGACAATTCGACCACCCGCCTCCACGGCGGCACCGGGCTGGGGCTGACCATCTGCAAGCACCTGATCCGCCTGATGGGTGGCGACATCGAAGTCAGCAGCATTGCCGGCGCTGGCAGCACCTTCACCTTCACGCTTCGCCTCGACAAGGCCGGGCAAACTTAGTATTGCCCCAAGTCTGGCGCAGGCCCCTGTTAAGCCCTGATTAAGCTTCGGCTAATTTCCCCTTAAGACTCGCTCTCTACACTCCGACTCCATGAACACTTCAAGGAGAACGATGATGAAAGCCCTTCCCGCCCTCTGCCTGCTGCTTTCCAGCATCGCTTGCCACGCCGAAACCCCGCAGCAGATTCGCCAGGCCTACACCATGGAAGCCAGCGCCCAGCAAGCCGGCTTCACCCCTTCCGCCAAGCGTGGCGAGGCATTTTTCCATCAGCGCTTTGCCGTCAGCGACAAGATGCCGGCCTGCACCAGTTGCCACACCGATAGCCCACTGAACGCCGGCCAGCACGCCGTCACGGGCAAATCGGTCCGCGCGTTGGCGGTTGCGGCGAATCCTGAACGCTTTACCGACACCGCCAAGGTGGAAAAATGGTTTGGCCGCAACTGCAAGGAAGTCATTGGCCGCGCCTGCACACCGGGCGAGAAGGCCGATTTCGTTGCCTACATGAGCGAGGTACGCTGAGATGAAACGTATTGCCCTGACCCTGCTTCTTGGCATTGCCCTGCCGGCCATGGCCGACCGCATGCCGCTCCCGGCGAATACGCCGGCCAGTTTCAAGAACGAATGTGGCAGTTGCCATCTCGCCTTTCCGCCGGCAATGCTCACCGCCAATGACTGGCAGCGCACCGTGGCCGGGCTGAAGGACCACTTTGGCACCGATGCTACGGTGGACGGCCCGGCACAGCAGGAAATCAGCAACTTCCTCCAGCGCAACGCCGGCAATGCCGGAAAAGTTGGTGCGGGCGGTGAACCGCCTCGAATTACGCAGACTGATCGCTTCGTCCGCAAGCACCGCGAGGTCGCACCGAAGTACTGGAAAGACCCGCGCATCAAGTCGGCTGCCAATTGCGAAGCCTGCCACCAGGGCGCCGCCGATGGCCGTTACAGCGAACACGAAATCGCCATTCGCGAATTGCGGAGATAAGTCATGCAAAAGATACTTGTCTGGGACTGGCCGGTACGGCTCGGTCACTGGCTGATGGTCGGCGGCTTCTGCATCGCCTGGCTGACCGGCGATAGCGAAACCTTCCGGCTGGTGCATGTAATTGCCGGGGCAACCGTCGTCGGCGTTGCCACCTTTCGTTTGCCCTGGGGCTTTATCGGCACGCGCTATGCCCGCTTTGTCGAGTTCGTGCGTGGACCAACCGCCGTCAAGGATTACCTGAACAGCCTGCTCAAGCTTGAGCCGGCCCACCACACCGGCCACAACCCGGCTGGCGGTTGGGCCATCGTCCTGCTGCTCAGCCTCGGCATCCTGACCGGCCTCGCTGGCTGGGCAATCTATAACGACATCGGCGGCCACCTGCTGGAAGAACTGCACGAAGGACTGGCGGCAGCAATATTGACCGTCGTCGTTGTGCATGTCGGCGGCGTGATTTCCGGCAGCCTGATGCACAATGAAAACCTGGTTCGCGCAATGCTCACCGGTCGCAAGCAGGGCTCGCCTGAAGCAGCCATCCCTTCGGCCCGACCGCTCGCCGCCCTGCTGTTGCTGGCCTGGATTGCCGCCACCGGCTGGCTGATCGCTAGCTGATAGAATCCTGCCATGCGAATTCTGCTTGTTGAAGATGATCCGGAACTTGGCGACGGCCTGACCATCGGCCTGCGCCAGGCCGGCTTTGCAGTCGACTGGGTGCGTGATGGCAATGCTGCCGACCACGCCCTGCAGGCCGAGATTTTTGATCTTGTCGTCCTCGACCTTGGCCTGCCCCGCCTTTCCGGCATGGATGTCCTGACGCGTGCCCGGGGCCGGGGTCAGGCCATGCCCATACTCATCCTGACCGCCCGCGACGCCACCGGCGACAAGGTTTCCGGGCTCGATGCCGGGGCTGACGACTATCTCGTCAAGCCGATCGACCTCGATGAACTGACCGCCCGCATCCGCGCCCTGACCCGACGTAGCGCCGGCCGCGCTGACCCGTTGTTGACCCACGGCGATCTCGTCGTCGACCCGGCCGCCCACAGCGTTACGCTGGCTGGCCAGACTGTCGAGCTCTCCAGCCGCGAATTTTCGCTATTGCAGATGCTGCTCGAAAGCGCCGGTCGGGTTCTGACCCGCAGCCAGCTCGAACAATCAATGTATGGCTGGCGCGACGAGCCGGACAGCAACGCCCTCGAAGTGCATATCCACCACCTGCGCAAGAAGTTGGGCAGCGACCTGATTCGCACGCTGCGCGGCGTCGGTTACACGATCGCCAAGTGACCACCGCCTGGTTTTCGCTGCGTCGCCGCCTGCTCGGCCTGTTGCTTGGCGGCGTTGCCGCCGCCTGGCTGGCGACGATGATCTTCAGCTACATCGACGCCCACCACGAAGTTGATGAACTATTCGACGCCCAGCTTGGTCAGGCGGCCCAGACGCTGCTCGCGCTGGCCAGCCACGATGGAGGCGACGACATCGAAGACCTCGGCGACATCACCCACAAATACCAGCGCCGCCTGCGCTTCCAGATCTGGCGAGCCGACGGCAAGCTGCTGATGCGTTCGAAAAATGCCCCAAAAACACCGTTGACCGCAGCAACCGGCTTTTCCGAAACCCGCGAAGACGATGGCCACTGGCGCCATTTCAGCCAATGGAATGACGAACACAGCATTCAGGTTCAGGTCAGCGAAAACCACCACATCCGCGACGAACTGATCGGCCACATCGCCTGGCGCCTGCTCTTCCCCGCTCTCTTCGGCCTGCCGCTGATCGGCCTCTGGGTCTGGCTCGCCACCCGGCAAGGCCTGGCCTCGCTCGACGGCATCGCCCGGCAGATCGCCAGCCGCGCCCCGCAACAGTTGCAGCCGCTGACCCCGGCCACCGCCCCGGAAGAAATCCGGACCATGCTGGAAGCACTGAACGGCCTTTTCCAGCGCGTCGATACCGCACTTGAAGCCGAACGCCGCTTCACGGCCGATGCCGCTCACGAACTGCGCACCCCACTCGCCGCGCTACAGGCACAACTGCAGGTCGCCCAACGTGCCCGCGACAGCGACGAACGCGACCGTTCGCTGAATCAGTTGCAAAGCGGCCTGACCCGCGCCTCTCACCTCGTCGACCAGATGCTGCAACTGGCCCGGCTCGATCCCGAATCCGGCCTGCCCGATCCGCAGCCGGTCGATCTCGCCAGCCAGGCCGAATCCGTCTGCGCCGACCTCGGACCATTGATCCTCGGCAAAAATATAGATTTCGATCTTGAGGCAGCGACGGGCTGCAAGGTGATTGGCCAGACCGAATGGCTGCGGGTTTTGATCCGCAATCTCGTTGATAACGCGGTTCGCTACACCCCGGAAGGTGGACAGGTCCGCGTCAGCCTGAGTCGCATCGACGGACGTTGCCAACTTGCCGTCAGCGACAGCGGCCCCGGCATTCCGCAAGATGAACGCAAATCCGTGCTGCGGCGCTTCCATCGCCTCGATCAGGGCGGGCAACCGGGCAGCGGCCTGGGCCTGGCCATCGTCGCGCGAATCGCTGAACTGCACAGCGCCCGCCTGGAACTGGGCGAATCCAATATGAGTACTGGCCTGGTCGTTACCGTGCAATGGCCGACAACTCCGGACGCCTGATTTTTTCACGCGCAAATCAGCCAACCTAAAACCCTACTTTTGCTGCAAAATATTGCGTCGCAACATTCAAAGACGCAGTCCATGAATACGGTTCACCATCTGGAACAGCCTGTAGTCAACGACGAAAATCCGCCCGAAGGAACGCGACGGATCATCGGTGGACAGGAACGCGTGCTCTACGATGGTTACTGGATCAAGACCTACACGGTTCCGGCCGATTCGCTGGATGCCAAGAAGCGCCTGATCGAAGCGCTGACCCGGCGCCTGTTCAACCATACCGAACACGGCCTCAACATCCCCGGCACCCGCCTTGCCGAAGCGCGGCAGACCCATGCCGCAGAAACCGATCCCGGCCGTCGCCGGGTCAAGGCCGCCATGCTGGCCGGCGCCCTGTTCAACCGGGCCACCGACATTTTCCGGAAACTGGTCGAACTGCAGGGTGAAGGCGTTGAAATCCGCAGCGATGATGCATTGATGCGCGAATGCGGCAATTGCCTGCTGGAAGCCATGGAATTGGGCCGCTTCGTGCTGCACCGCAGCGGTGAAGAAGGCATAGACGAGTTGTGGGGCGAGCCATTTCGGGCGTTTTCGATCCCGGTCGAGGATTTCTACGAAAGCCGCTACATTAAGATCGGCCAGAGCATGCGCGACATTGACAAGATCGCGAATGCCATGAGTGCCACCTTCGCCCAGATCCCGGCCTTCGCCGAACTCGAACCAGCGATCCGCGACTTCGCCTGTGCCGCCAAGCTGAAAACCGAAACCCTGCGCACCGACCCCGACATCTTCGAAGTCTGGTCACAACTGGTCACCTCGGCCGAGCGCCTTGCCAACCACGCGCCGCATCCTGCCCTGGTCGAGAACGGCACGCCGGCCCTTCACAACATTTCTGACGGCCTGCAACTGATCCGCAACGGCCGCGATCTGGTTTCCTACATCACCCGAGCCCGGACGCCGATGCCAAAAAGCACCCGCGAGTACATCGAACGCTGCGACATATATCTCGAATCCGGCCTCGTGCCGCTGCTGCCTTCGCCGCTACCCGCCTGATTCCCACGCCGGGGCAACGAGACTTTCAGTTTGCCGACAACAACGAATTTGGGATTACACTGACGTCATCCCTCCCGTTTATAGAGATCGAGTCATATCTCCCATGAACATCGCCACGCCCCCCTTCCTTTCCCGCGCGCTGATCACACTGAGCCTGATTTTCGCTTCCCTGAGCGGACAAAGCGCCATCGCCGCCGACGAAGTCGTGGCCAACCCGGATACCGGCAAACTGTTCGCCAATGTCTGGCGCGTTCGCGGAGAGGTCTTGGCTTCCGGCAAGCTGGGCGTGCCGCGCAAACTGCGCGAAGGCAGCCCGGTTTATGTCGGTGAACAAATTCGCGCCTCTTCGACGGGCGAAGCCGTTCTCAGAACCGCCGATGCCGGCATTGTTGCCGTCCGCCCCGGCGCCGAATTCGTCCCCGAGCGCTTTGCCGCCGAAGGCAAGTCGACCGACCGCCAGATCCTGCGCCTAATTACCGGCTCGCTGCGCCTGATCAGCGGCTGGATCGGCCAGCTCAATCACCCCGACCACCGCGTCATTACCCCCTCCGCCACCATCGGCATTCGCGGCACCGATCACGAACCGTATGTCCTGCCGCCAGAGATGGCGACTGCGGTATATCGCCCCGGCACCTACGACAAGGTCAATCGTGGCGCTACTTCGCTGGAAGCCAACGGCGGCAATCTGCTGATCGATCAGGGCCGTGTCGGTTTCGCCCGTGACCCCAACGCCACCGCTCCCCGAACACGGGCGCTGATCACTTTGCTGCTGCCCACGCTGCTCGCCAAAGTGCCGGACTTCTACGTTCCCGGTGCTTTCGATGCCGAACTGGACCGCTATTCGGAAACTGCCGATAACCAGAGTCAGAAACAACTCGAATCACGCCAATCCGGCGCCAAGCGTCCGGCCCCGGAAAAAATGGCTGCCGCTGCCCCGGCTGAAGCTGAACCAGCGATCGCCGCGCCAGTCGGCTGCAATCCCCGCGCCATCGGTGATTACTGGCTGGGCAGCCTTGACCGGGCGATTGCCCGGCGCGACCTCAAAACCATCCTCGGCCTCTTCGCCCCGGATGTAGTCGCCCGCGCCACGATACGCAGCAGCGACAACAAGACCAGCACGCTGGACTTCAATCGCGACGAACTGGTTCAAAGCACACTGAGTTCGATTGCCAACCTGAAGGATTACCAGCAACGCCGGATTTCCGTCGAAGCCAGCCTGCCCAATGGTGAAACCGAGGCCACTTGCCAGCGCCTGGATGTCAAATCGCTGGTCATCGAGCAGGGGCTGATGGATGGCAAGCCTTATCGTTTCGAATCCACGGAACAGTACCGGCTTGAAATGCGCAACGGTGAATGGCTGGCTACCCAGGCTGAAACAACCCAGCGTTAAGTTCGCTCAGTGCCCTTCCCGAAGCCGGCGCATAACGTCGGCTTCGAGCACCTGGGTGTCGGTACCAAAGCAGCCAATCGCATCGATTTCCTCAATATCGGGAACCTGATCAGCCTGACTTTCCTCAGTCGCAACCGCATGGCCATCACGCAAGGCCTTCCATTGAGCCAGCATCACTTCGTGTTCGGAGAGTCCGCTGTTCATGCCGGCCGGCAAATTGGCGCCCAATTCGATCAGCGCCCGGACCACTTCGGTCCGTCCACCCCGCAATGCCATGCTCAGCGGCGATGTCGGTAGCTGGTTGTCCGCCAGGTTGACCGGAGCGCCACGCCTGACCAGTTCGCGAACAATGTCGACAAAGCCCATGAAACAGGCAATCCCCATCGGCAGGCCGGGGTCGCCCTGCCCATCCGACACTTCAACCGCTGCTCCGGCATCCAGCGCGGCTTTAACATCGGCTAGTTTTCCGGAGCGAATTGCCTTGATCAAAACCAGCTGCGACATCATCGCAAACTCCTGAATTTATCTTTAATCATTCGTGTCATTGTTACATGGTACCGAGTCGCCTTGGCAATGTGTGTTGGGCCTTGGTCAACAGTTGTAAATGACTGTGAAACAGGCAGAGAGTTCCGTGCAAGCGGTGCGACTGCAGGGGGTTTTCTTGATTTGTCTTGAATCTCACCGGAGTCAGTCTTCGTATAATCGAATACTTATGGCGGCCAATACCTCACTCGCTCACCACCTGCGCAACGCGGCAAGCAGCCATCGGGATTCAGTCGCCTTGATCAGCAAAGGAGCCACGTGGACTTTTGCCGATCTGCTGGCCGATACGCTTACCCTGGCCGAACAAATTGGCAACGCCCCCGAACCTCTGATCAAGGCCGGGGACAGCCTTGCCCTGGCCCGCCATGCCTATGCCTGCAACCTTGGAAATCGGCCATTTTGGCCGGTCGACCGCAGCATTCATGAAACACACCATGGGTACAACGAAGCTCAGCCAAATGGCCCCGCACCTCTGACTGATGTTGCCCTGATCATCTCGACCAGCGGCAGCGAGGGCCAGCCACGTCCGGTTTTGCTTGGCAATGTCCAACTCGACGCCGCTGCCGCAGCCTCGAACGAGCGCCTGCCGCTTGGTCCCGGCGACCTCTGGCTGAACTGCCTGCCGCTCTACCATATCGGCGGCCAGTCCATACTCTGGCGCTGTGCCCGAGCCAAGGCGGGTGTGTTGCTGCATGACGGCTTTGCTGCCCAAGCCGTCGCCGCCAATCTCGCCCGTCATCCGGTCAGCCATATTTCACTGGTACCGGCCATGCTGGCCCAGTTGCTTGAACTCGGCATCAGGCCGCCGCCCAGCCTGCGCGTCACGCTGATCGGCGGTGCCGCGCTCTCGATGCCACTCTACGAGAAGGCCTGCAGCGCTGGCTGGCCACTCTATCCGAGCTACGGCATGACGGAGACTGCCGCCCAATTCGCCACCCATACCCCCGCTGACGGCCCGTGGCATCGGGGACTGGTCGGCAAGCCGATGCCCGGCCACGAAATCCGGCTGGGTGAGGATGGTCGACTCTGCCTTCGCGGCCCGCAAGTCATGCTCGGCTACCTCAACGGCGGCGGCCTTGAAGCCGATGGCTGGCTGATGACCAGCGATCTCGGCAGCATTGATGTAGAAGGCAGCCTCACCATCACCGGCCGGGCCGATGACATGCTGATCAGCGGTGGCCGCAACGTCCATCCGCTGGAAATCGAATCCTGCCTGTCTGCCTGCCCCGGCGTCCACGATGTGGCCGTGACCGGGCAAACCGACCCAATCTGGGGCGATCTGGTGGTGGCACTGATCGTCGGCGATGCCAAAACAGATGCGCTGCTCGCCCACGCCCGGCAACACCTGCCAGCCGCCGCCCTGCCCCGAAAAATGCTCTTTCTCGACCATCTGCCGCGCTCTGCCGGCGGCAAGCTGGAACGCGCCGCGCTGCGCCGGATTGCCGCCGAAAGCCTGCCATGATCGAAGCCCTGCGCCGCCAGCTGGCCTCGACAAGACTGACCGAACGTCTTGAACGACTGGCCGGCGATACCCCAGCCTCGGCCCCGCTCAGCCTGCGCCTGGAACTCGGGCGACTCGATAGCGACTGGTTGCAGCAGTTACCTGCTGATGCCCCATTCTGGTATCGCGCCCGCCCGGCCCAACAGGAATTCCGGCTCGGTATCGGTCACGCATTTCAAGTCACCAGCACCGGGCCGCATCGATTCGCCGCCCTCGACAACGCCTTTGCCGGATTTTGCCAGCACTGGCGACGCGATGGGCCAGCCTTCGCCTTTGCCGGCTTTGCCTTCACTGCCAATAGTGACGGCCCCCTGCCCAATGCCCTGTTGGCGATCCCCGCCATCCTGCTCGAAAACCTGAAGGGCGACTGCTCGGCGACACTGACCATCCCAGCAGGGCGCCTCCGGCAAGCGGCAGCGGAATGGCAACGATTGCTGGATAGACCAGCCAGGCGAAGCGCTTCCAGACTATGCCCCAGCTATCCTGAAATGCTGGCCGAACGCGCCTGGATCGCCCGGGTCAATGCCGCCTTGCGCCATATCGACAGCGGACAGGTCGACAAACTGGTGCTCAGCCGCTGCCGGAAAATCGAAGCGGTTCAGCCCTTTTCACCCGCCCATATTCTTGGCCAGCTCGTCGTTCAACAACCAGACAGCCTGGTTTACGCCTATGGCAACGGGCAGCAAACCTTTCTCGGCGCAACGCCGGAACGACTGGTCCGACTGAACCACGGACAGGTCGATGCCGATGCCTTGGCCGGCACCGCCTGGCCGGGCTCCGGCGAACTTGGTGGCGAAAAAAACCGGCATGAACAATTGCTGGTCGTTCGCGCCGTCTGCGAAGCTCTTGCCCCGCTGTGCAACACGCCGCCGGGGATCGGTTCAACCAGCGAGCATCCGGCGAGCCAACTGCGCCATCTCCGCACCCGGATTTCAGCGGCGGCGCAGCCGGGAACGACGCTGTTCGACCTCGTTCGCACCCTGCACCCGACACCGGCAGTCGGTGGCTTCCCGACAGGGGCGGCACTTGACTGGCTGGCGGCTCATGGCGAGCAACGCTCTGGCTGGTACAGCGGTGGCTTCGGCCTGCTCAGCCCGGATGGCGATGGCGAATTTTCCGTCGCCCTGCGTTCGGCCCTGCTCGCTGGTCACACTGCCGAATTGCAGGCTGGCGCCGGCATCGTCGCCGGCTCCGATCCACAGCAGGAACTCGATGAGATCGAGGCAAAAATGGGCACGCTGCTCGCCGCCCTCGGAGCAGTCACCGAGGCTAGCCGAAACGGCACTGGGTCATGACAAGACGGCGTCCACCAAACCTCAACAACAGATAGCGCCCACCCAGATGCCAGTCATTCCCGCCTTCGTGGGAATGACTAATTTGGTTGCCGGCTTAAAAATCGCCTGACAAGTCAGCGATTGACATCCACGACAACACGCCCGCGCACCTTGCCATCGAGCAAATCAGCCGCGACAGCGACCGCTTCGCCCAGGCCAATTTCGCGGACAATCGCATCCAGCCGGGCAATATCAAGATCGCGCCCGAGGCGTTCCCAGGCTTCCAGACGCACCGGCAACGGCGCCATCACGCTGTCGATGCCATAGAGCGTCACGCCACGCAGGATGAAAGGTGCCACACTGGACGGAAAATCCATGCCTTGAGCGAGGCCGCAGGCCGCAACAGCACCACGGTATTTGGTCGTGGCACAGGCATTGGCCAGCGTATGACTTCCCACGGCATCGACCACTCCGGCCCAGCGCTCCTTGCCCAGCGGCTTGCCGGGGGATGAAAGCTCGCTGCGGTCGATGATGGCCGAGGCACCCAGCGCTTTCAGGTGCGCCTCTTCGGAAGCACGACCGGTCGAGGCGACGACTTCGTAGCCCAGCTTGGCGAGTAGCGCAATAGCCACACTTCCGACACCACCATTGGCGCCGGTCACCAGAATTTCACCGCCAGCAGGCTTGATGCCGTGCCGTTCCAGCGCCAGCACGCAAAGCATGGCGGTGTAGCCAGCCGTCCCGATAGCCATTGCCTGACGGGCACTGAAAGCTTTGGGCAGCGGCACCAGCCAGTCACCACGCACCCGCGCCTTCTGCGCCAGCCCGCCCCAATGCGTTTCACCGACGCCCCAGCCGTTCAGCACAACCTTGTCGCCAACCTGCCAGTTCGGATGCCGACTCTCCGTCACCGTGCCGGCAAAGTCGATGCCCGGCACCATGGGGAAACGCCGCACCACGGGCGACTTGCCAGTAACGGCCAGCCCGTCCTTGTAGTTGAGCGTGGACCATTCGACACTGACGCAGACATCGCCCTCCGGCAACGATGACTCATCGATTTCCTGCACAGCAGCCCGGTAGCCGGCGTCGTCCTTGTTGATCAGTACTCCCTTGAACATGTTCTCTCTCCGTTGAAATCGCTTAATCGGTGACTATAAGACAGCACCGTGAAAAGTGCCTTTTTTGACCGTCGACCGCAGCATTCAGTTGCTAGCCATTTCAGGGATTGAAAAGCACCGCTACCGGTCATGCCAATGTAACAATAATGCAACAAAATGATGGTCTTGAGGCCTATACTTGAGACATTACATGGAGCGCGCGCGATGATCCACACACCTCTTAAACCTCGCTTCCCGACCGAAAATTATTCCAACCGCGAACTTGGTCTGCTCGCCTTCAACCGCCGGGTGCTCGCCCAGGCCGAGGACGAACGTATACCACTGCTTGAGCGCCTGCGCTTCCTGTGCATCGTCTCCAGCAATATGGACGAATTCTTCGAAATTCGCATGGCGGGCCTCAAGGAGCAAGTGCGCGCCAATTCCCCGACCGTCACCACTGACGGCAAGACAGCGCATGAAGCCTTCCGGCTGGTTTCCGGTGAAGCCCACAATATCGTTGCCGAGCAGTACGAACACCTGAACGAAGTGATCCTGCCGGCGCTGGCCGAACAAGGCATCAGCTTCCTGCGCCGTTCGACCTGGAACGAGGCGCAGCGCGAGTGGATACGCAATTACTTCATACAGGAAATGGTGCCGGTGCTGACACCGATCGGGCTCGATCCTTCGCACCCCTTCCCGAAAGTGCTCAACAAGAGCCTGAATTTTGCCGTTGAACTCGAAGGCAAGGATGCTTTCGGTCGCAGTTCCAATGCTGCGATCGTCCAGGCGCCGCGCGTATTGCCGCGCGTCATCCGCCTGCCGGAAGAACTCGCGGGTGTCGAATATGGCTTCGTATTCCTCTCGTCCATCCTGCATGAATTTGTCGGCGAACTATTCACCGGCATGACCGTGCTTGGTTGCTACCAGTTCCGCGCCACGCGCAATTCCGACCTCTTCGTCGATGAAGAAGAAGTCACCAACCTGCGCACCAAGTTGCAGGGCGAACTGCCGCACCGCCATTTCGGCGATGCCGTTCGGCTGGAGATTGCCGACAACTGCTCGCCGGCGATGACCGAATTCCTGCTCGCCCAGTTTTCCCTCAAGGAAGCCGATCTCTACCGCGTCCATGGCCCGGTGAACCTGGTCCGACTGATGCAGGTGCCGGACTGGGTCGACCGTCCGGACATGAAGTTTTCCGCCTTCGTTCCGGGCATTCCCAAAGCTGTCGGCAAGGGTGCCAACATTTTCGACAGCATCCGCCGCAACGACATTCTGCTGCACCATCCCTACCAGTCCTTTGCACCGGTCATCGAATTCCTCAACCAGGCCGCCAACGACCCGCTGGTTGTTGCCATAAAAATGACGGTCTACCGCACCGGTACCGATTCGGTGCTGATGCAGTCGCTGATCCGCGCGGCGCAGAACGGCAAGGAAGTCACCGTCGTTGTCGAGTTGATGGCACGTTTTGATGAAGAGGCCAACATCAGCTGGGCGACCAAGCTTGAAGAGGTCGGCGCCCACGTCGTCTATGGCGTCGTCGGTTACAAGACGCACGCCAAGGCGCTGCTCATCGTCCGCCGCGAAGAAGCCGGCCTGAAGCGCTATGCCCACCTCGGCACCGGCAACTACCATCCGCGCACCGCCCGCCTGTATTCCGACTTCGGCTTGATGACCGCCAATGACGAAATCACCCACGACGTCAGCGAAGTCTTCAAGCAACTGACCGGGCTGGGCAAGGCACGGACGCTGCAATACCTGTGGCAGGCGCCCTTCACGCTGCATCCCAATGTCGTCGCCGGGATCCTTGCCGAAGCTGAAATTGCCCGTAGTGGCGGCCGTGCGCGCATCGTCGCCAAGATGAATTCGCTGGTTGACCCGGAAGTCATCAATGCGCTTTACGAAGCCTCGAAGGCCGGTGTCTTGGTCGATCTGATCATTCGTGGTGTTTGCACCCTGCGCCCCGGCGTTCCCGGACTTTCCGAGAATATCCGCGTCCGTTCCATCATCGGTCGCTTCCTCGAACATCACCGTGTCTTCTACTTCTATGCTGGCGGCAAGGAAAATGTTTATCTCTCCAGCGCCGACTGGATGGAGCGCAATTTCTTCAAGCGCATCGAACTGGCCTTCCCGATCCTCGACCCGAAACTGAAAAAGCGGGTCATTACCGAGGGCCTGAAGTTCTACCTGGCTGATAACCAGCAAGGCTGGGACATGAACGGCCAGGGCATCTATCAGCGCCGTCGCTCGGCCCGCGCCAAACCGCACAACGCGCAGGGCGAATTGATGCTGACTCTGGGTGGCGCTTAAAGGCTGGTGAAACGCTGATTAATTCGATACGGCCTCCCCGCTTCCGCGGGGAGGAGAAATTAATCAGCGTGCCCCGTCCTGCCATCCCCCACCCAGCGCCAGGTAGAGCCGAATCAGCGAATTCCGGCGATCAAGCAGGCTCTGCGCCTGATCGGTTTCGGCTGCCAGTAACTGCCGCTGGGCATCGAGTACTTCAAGGAAACTCGCCGTGCCGGCGCGGAATCGCAGGTTCGCCAGACGCATTGCTTCACGTGAGGCATCAACACGGCGAGCCTGAATTTCAATCAGTTCGGCACTGGTTTCAAAGGCGGTCAGCGTATCGGCAACCTCACCCAGCGCCCCGAGAATGATCTTGCGATAGCTGATCAAGGCCTGATCGAGCCGCGCCTGCGCCGCTTCGCGATTGAAATAGATTTTTCCACCGGCAAACAGCGGCTGCAGCAAACCCGGCCCGACCGACGCCACCGCCGGGGCGCGGCCATTCAGCACATCGCTCAGGCTGGTACTGACCCCGCCAAATATCGCCGTCAGCGACAGACTGGGAAAGAACAGCGCCTTGGCCTCACCGACTCGCGCATTCGCAGCCACCAGCCGCGCCTCGGCCTGACGAATGTCGGGGCGACGTTCGAGTAGGGCGGAAGGCAAGCCCGGCGGGGCCAGATTCGGAATATCAAGGGTCGGCGGTGTTTTGAATCCGATCTGGCCGGGGTGACGTCCGAGCAGGATGGACAGCGCATTTTCGGTTTCGGCAATCTGCCGGCGCAGGGTTGGCAAACGCGCTTCGGTCGCGCCGAGCGCACTTTCCTGCTGGCGCTCTTCGGCCGCTGATGAAATGCCGGCCGCCGACAGACGCTTGACCAGGCGCAGCACCTCGCGTTGATTGTCGGCTGAAGTCTGCGTCACGGCCTGAATCTCGCGCAATGCCGCCAGTTGGTAGTAGTAGGAAGCGACGCTGCCGACCAGCGAAGCTCGCATGCCATAGAGCGTTTCCTCGCTGGCCAACAAATCGGCCTGGGCCGCTTCGTTGGCCCGGCGGTAGCGGCCCCAGAGATCGATCTCCCAGGAAATGCCGGCACCACCAAGGAAAGTCGAAGAGTATTGGTCACCCGGCATGCGAGCGGTCGGCGAGGTATTCAGCGACAACGAGGCTTGCGGAAAGAGCGGCGCCCGTGCCACCCCGCCCTGTGCCTCAGCCTCACGCACACGCGCTGCGGCCAGCAGGGCATCCGGTCCGGCCAGCAAGGCCTCTTCAATCAGTTGCTGTAACGGCACATCGGTGAACACTTCACGCCAGCCCAACTCGGCCAGTGAGGCTTTGTCGGCCGAAGCTTTCGCGGCACTGCGGTAGCTTTCCGGCAAATCGGTCGCCGGGCGCTGGTAGTCCGGACCGACGGCACAACCGGCCATCAGCGTTGCTGAAATGGCGAGCGCCAGAGGAAGGCGGCGGTTCATTGCTGCGCCTCTACAGGCTTGGGCTGAGGTGGCGAGAAACGCGTGATCAGACGGTCAACCGTAACGAACAATACCGGCACCATGAAGATGGCCAGCAAGGTTGCCGCCAGCATGCCGGAGAACACTGTGATTCCCATCGAGACACGCGACGCCGCACCGGCGCCGGAAGCGATGATCAGCGGCACAACCCCGAGGATGAAAGCAAAGGAAGTCATGATGATCGGCCGCAGGCGCAGCTTGGCTGCCTCAATGGCGGCACTGACGGCATCGGCGCCGGCATCGCGTTTCATCTTGGCGAATTCGACGATCAGGATGGCATTCTTGGCGGCCAGTCCGATCAGGAGAATCAGGCCGATCTGGGCGTAGATGTTGTTGGTCAACCCGGTCAGCCAGAGGCCGAGCATGGCGCCGAAGACACCGAGCGGCACCGCGAAGAGCACGGCAAAGGGGACTGCCCAGCTTTCATACAGGGCAGCGAGGAAGAGGAAGACAAAGATGATCGCCATGCCAAAGACAATCGGCGCCTTGCCGGCTGACTCCTTCTCCTGCAGGCTGATACCTGACCATTCGAAGCCATAGCCCGGCGGCAAGGCTTCGCGGGCTACAGCCTCCATGGCGGTGATGGCATCACCCGAGCTGTAACCCGGTGCGGCATCGCCGCCAAGCTCGGCGGTACGGTAGAGGTTGTAGCGCTGTACCACGGTCGGCGAGCTGGTCGGTATTGGCGTGACCAGTGTGGACAGCGGCAGCATGACGCCCTCGGCACTGCGCACGTAGAACAGACTGATTCCCTGGATGTCGCTGCGATATTCCGGCTCGGCCTGCATCGTCACCTTGTAGGTGCGGCCGAAGCGGCTGAAGTCGTTGACGTTAAGCCCGCCAAGGAAGGTCTGCAGCGCGTTGGTGACGTCGGAGATCGGCACGCCCAGCTTCTTGGCCTTCTCACGATCCACCTCCAGCCGATAGGCGGGCGTCTTTGGATTGAACTTGGAGAACAGGCTGCCGATCTCCGGGCGTTTCTGGGCAGCAGCAATGAACTCGTCAGCCACCTGCGCCAGTTCCTGCGGCGTGCCACCGCGGCGGTCCTGCAGTTTGAACGAGAAACCCCCGGTCGAGCCGAGACCAGGAATAGGCGGCGGATTGAAGGTGAGCACAATGGCTTCGGGGATCTTTGCGGCCAGGCCGTAAACACCGCGGATGATGCTGCCAAGCTGCTCGGCCGGCTCAACACGTTCCTCCCAGGGCTTCAGCTTGCCGACGACCAGGGCGCTGTCAGGCTGCGGGGCGCCATTAAGGATGTTGTAGCCATTGATCACCAGGCGCTTCTCGACCCCGGGCATATTGCCGAGCATGGCGTCAAACTTGGCCGAGACAGCTTCGGTGCGGTTCAGCGAAGCGGCCGCCGGCAACTGGATGCTGCTGATGAAATAGCCTTGATCTTCGGGCGGCACGAAGGCACCGGGAACCTTGTTCATCAGGCTAAAAGCGGCAAAGATCAGGATGCCGAGCGTCGCCAGTGTCATCAGGCTGCGCCGAATCAGGGTTTGCACGCCGCGGCCGTAACCTTCGGTGAGACGGTCGAAACGGCGGTTGAAGGCAGCAAAGAAACGGGCAAGCGGGCCATGACTCTCGACCTTGGGCTTGAGCAACAGGCTGCACAGCGCCGGCGTCAGCGACAGCGCGACAAAGGCAGAGAGCACCGTCGATACCGCAACAGTGATGGCGAATTGCTTGTACATCACACCGGCAATGCCGCCCAGGAAAGCGACCGGCACAAAGACAGCGGCCAGAATCAGGGCGATGGCAACGACCGGCCCGGAGACCTCCTCCATCGCCTTGATCGTTGCGTCGCGCGGCGACAGTCCATGCGCCATGTGATGCTCGACGGCCTCGACGACCACGATGGCATCATCGACCACGATGCCGATGGCAAGCACCATGCCGAAAAGGGTCAGCGTATTGATGGTGAAACCCAGCAGCGTGAACACGGCGAAGGTGCCAACCAGCGACACCGGCACCGCCAGCATCGGGATCACCGTCGCCCGCCAGTTTTGCAGGAAGAGGAAGACGACGATCAGTACCAGCACCAGCGCCTCGAAGAAGGTATGCACGACCTCCTCCAGCGAGGCCTTGATGAAGATGGTGTTGTCGAGCACCGTCTCGACCTTCATGTCGGTCGGGAAGGCTTCGGAAAGCTCTTTCAGTTGCGCGTTGATCAACCCGGCCGTCTCGATCGCGCTGGCATCCGGCGTCAGGTTGATGGCGAAAGCCGCCGCCACCTGACCATTCACCCGCGACAGGAAGGTGTAGTCCTTGGCCCCGAGTTCGACCCGTGCGACATCCTTGACCCGGATGAAGGAGCCATCAGCCTTGGCTCGGATGATGATCTGTTCAAACTCGGCAATCTCCACCAGCCGGCCGCGTACCTGCACGCTGTACTGGAACTGCTGGTCTTTCGGTGCCGGCAACTGGCCAACCTGGCCGGCCGGCGCTTGCGCATTCTGCTCGCGCACGGCGTTGTAGACATCAGTCGGGGTCAGACCAAGTGCCGCCATGCGGTCAGGCTTGAGCCACAGGCGCATGCCGAATTCCGAACCGAAGACCTGAACGTTGCCGACCCCCTTGACCCGCTTCAGCGCCTCGACGACGTTGATGGCCGCATAGTTGGTCAGGAACAACTCATCGTAAGTACCATTTGGCGAAACCAGCGCGATATACATCAGAACGTCGGGCGTCTGTTTCTTGGTCGTCACGCCGCTGCTGATCACTTCGCTCGGCAGGCGGGCATTGGCCTGCGAGGCGCGATTCTGGACCTGCACCGCCGCGATATCAGCATTGTTGTCGAGGCTGAAAGTGACATCGAGGTTGTAGCTGCCATCGCCCGACGAACTGGAGGTCATGTAGAGCATGCCCTCAACACCGTTGACCTGCTCCTCGATCGGCTGGCCGACCGCCTGTTCCACCACCTCGGCACTGGCGCCCGGATAGAAGCCGCTGACCCGGATGGTCGGCAACGTGATCTGGGGATACTGGGCGATCGGCAGATTGATGCCGGCGATGATGCCGGCCAGTGTCAGCACGATGGCCGTGACGATCGCCAGGACCGGGCGGTCGATGAATAGCTTGGCCATGGTTCGTCCTTAGCTTTTTGCCGGATTTTTGGCGTCCACCGCAGCAGGCCTTGCCGGAGCGACCGGCTTGACGATGCTGCCCGGGCGAGCCTTTTGCAATCCCTCGACCACGATGCGTTCGCCGGCCTGCAGCCCACTTTCGACCAGCCACATGTCACCAATCCGGTTGCCGGTAGTGATCGGCCGCTGCTCAACCTTGTCGCCAGCGATCACCACCGTGGCAAACTGTTTGCCGAGCATTTCGGTAACGGCTTTCTGAGGGATCAGCAGGGCATTCTGGGCCACTTCATAAACGATGCGGACCCGGGTGTTCATTCCCGGACGCAGCAGGCCATTCGGATTCGGGAAGACTGCGCGCAAGGTCAGCGTGCCGGTTGCCGGATTGAGGGCACGGTCGATAAAGTCGGCACGACCTTTTTCTGGGTAAACGCTGTTGTCAGCCAGAATCAGTTCAATCGGACTCTCCGTGCTCTGGCCGCTTTTGCGGAATTTTTTCTGATAGTGGAGATAGTCGAGCTCGGCAATACTGAAGTAGGCGACGACCGGGTCAAGCGTCGATACCGTCGCTAGCACACTCTGCCCGGCCGAGGCCAAGGCGCCGACTTCAACCTTTTGCAGGCCGATCTGACCGGAAACCGGCGAGCGAACCTCGGCATAGGAGCGATCAAGGCGGGTCTTTTCCAGAGAGGCACGGCGGGCCTGGACGATGGCTACATTCTGTTGTTCGAAGGCGACAGCCTGATCGTAGGTCTGACGGGGAATGGCGTTATCCGGCAACAAGGGAATGTAGCGGGAGACATCCTGGCGCGCCCGGGCGAGAATGGCTTCCGCCTCGGCCAGCTTGGCCTGGGCATCGATCACGGCCTCGTCGTAGGCTCGCGGGTCGATGGAAAAGAGCAGATCCCCTTCCTTGACCTTCTGACCGGGCAGGAAACTCTGCTTGATGATCAGGCCGGAAACGCGTGGCCGCAACTCCACCTCGCGGAAGGCCTTGATTTCAGAAACTATCTCGACCGACAGGGGCGTGTTTTGCGGGGTTATGGTCTGAACGATGACTTCGGGTGGCGTTGCTACCGGGGGAGCCTTGTTGTCCTTGCAACCAAACATGGAAACGGCGACAAGAAATGCCAGCCCGGCGGCTGATACAGAATTCAAACAATCACGATTGGGATGTTTCACGAATATCTCCGCGCCGGACGAACGGCTGAAGGCAACACTCTACCCAAAAACACAGCCGCCTTGTAGAAGGCTGATTTCGCAGCTGAATCGCTTGCCAAACGGCATGTCAGGCGATTTGATACTGGGTATACTCGCGATACTCCAAAGCACCCTATTTGATTCAAAGACAGGAAGGATCTCGTAGTGAAGTTAGCAACTTTAAGGAAAACCACGAGATTCCTGCTCCCCATCATTCCCGCCTTGCTGTTATCTGCCTGCAGCAATCTTCTGGATTTGCGCCAGGACCTGATCACCGCCAAATCAAGCTTTGCGCTGGTTGCAGGCACCGTCGAATCCCCGGAATGCCCGGAATGCCCGACGATAGTCGTGACCCTCGGCGATCATGCCGGCAAGAAGATTCATGCCTATCGGGTACTGGAGAGTCCAGGAAGCTTTGAAATCGTTACTTCCGGCGAATCCCGACATCTTTTCGCCTTCAATGACCTGAATAGCGACTTTCAATACCAGCCCGAAGAACCCGCCGGCTGGTATGAGCTACCAGCCGACTTCAAGGCCGGGCAACGTGTTGATGATTTGCAAATTAATATTCTGCCAGCGAAGCCTGATCGCCCCGCCATGCCGACCATCGGCAACCTTTTCAATCTGCGGGCAACAACGCCCGAGATGATTGATGTTCGACTCGGCACCGTGACCACGCTGGACGACCCACGATTCGAGCAGGACATGGCCGGGCTCGGCATGTGGCGGCCACTGCATTTCATGAAGGCCGGATATGCCGGGATCTACTTCCTCGAAGCATATTCTCCGGAAAAGGTACCGATCCTCTTCGTTCATGGCATCAATGGCAGCCCGAGAGACTTTTCCTCGATGATCAGCCATCTGGATCGGACGCAATTCCAGCCCTGGGTGCTTTACCTCCCATCAGGGCTGAATATCCAGTCCCTCGGTGATGGCATGCTCGGCATACTGAGCGAACTGCATCTGCGCTACAACTTCAGGAACATGCATATCGTCGCCCACAGCATGGGTGGTTTGATCGCACGCTCCTATCTCGGCGCCTGCGAACAAGCCGGAAATTGCCGCTACGTGCGCTCCTTCACCTCCCTGTCATCGCCCTTTGGCGGCGATTCAGCGGCCCGCAGCGGTGTCGATTACGCCCCTGTGGTCATGCCCGTCTGGAAAAGCATGGTGCCGGGAAGCGAGTTTCTGAGCGAGCTTTTTCAAACACCGATACCGAGTGGCGTCCCGCATTTCATGCTTTTCGGCTATCGCAACACCAACCTGGTCGGAACAATCAGCGGCGACGGTGTCATTCCTCTGGCCAGCCAACTACGCCCTGAAGCTCAGGCACAAGCCGCCGCCATACGTGGCTTTGATGAGGATCACATGAGCATTCTGGGCAGCGATTCGGCGCACGCCTACGTCTATCAACTCCTTTCGGGGGACGGCCGATGGTAGATCAGCAGCTGCGCCCCAGGACAAAGCGGGGATGCTTCAACGGTAACCGTCACCAACCAGCGTGAACGGTCCCCAGTAAGCCGGGTGCGAGTAGTTCGGCTCCGGGCTTTGCATGATCAGCAACATTGAGCGGCGCAGTGCTTCGGCCCGGGTCAGGCCGGGCTCCTCGAGCTGGGTACGGAACAGTCCTGTCGTCAGCAAGCGGGCTGATACCGTCTCCACCGCCCAATTCGACACGAGCAGGCTGCGCGCCCCGGCAAAGAAGAAGCCACGCCCCAACCCGGAAACTGCCTCCCCCTGCAAGCCATCACCGGACCCGGTGTTGCACGCCGAAAGCACGACCCAATCCGCGTTCAGACGCAAACCCAGAATTTCCTCCAGCGTCAGCAGCCCATCGTTTTCCTTGTCATTGCTCAGCACCGGGTTGGAGAGCGCCAGCGCCGGCTGGTCAAGACCAAGCAGTTCCCCTGGCACCAGCCCATGCGTGGCGAAGGCTACGATGCGATAACCGGCAAGCCGACCATTCTTGACATTGCGTTCCGTGGCACGACTGCCCAGATAAAGATCTCTTTCCGGATCGGCTTTCAATGTACGGGCAATGTCCTCGAGTTCTATCAAGGTATCCGGTAGCGGCGACAGGCGGGCAAACGCCTGAGCTTGCCGGTCGGCTGGCTCGGCCTCCTGCGCGACCGCTTCGGTCCGGACCATCAAGCGCAGTTTGCGCACTTTGGCCGCTCCGGTATTGGAGACTTCACGAGAAAATAGCGGATCGCCGAAACCAACGAAACTCTCCCGTCCCTCGCTTGACGCGGCTCGCTGGCGCAACGCCAGAAAACTGCTGGCAGAGGATTGCTGAACAATCGCCACCTTGCGGATCAGCCATGCCGCCTTGGCGTTGCCTGCCTTTGACTGATAGGGCGCGGTCGGCAGTATGCCCAGAGGAATCTGACCGAGCGAGCCATGCGGAATCAGGTTAAGCAGCTTGCTCGAAGACCAGAGCGCCTCGTCCGGCGCCAGCAGCGATTTGTAGAGCGAATGGGCGGTCGCTCCGTCAAAAGGCAACACCCCGGCATCGCCAATATCAAGTGACGCCCTGATCCTGGCGACATCGGAGTTGAGCTGGCTACGGGCCAGAGGCACGACGCGATAACTCACCTTCTGCGGGCTAATTGTCCAGACATACGCCTGATCCCGTGCCGAGTAGATCGCGACGACCGCCTCATCGGGCTTCAGAGCCGCCTGCAGATCACCCGGCACCACAGGCTTGGGATCAATCAGGCTCAAATACTCCGGGAAGCGACTGGATATTTCTGCCCGCAGCTCTTCCTGCTGCTTGCCCAGCTGATCAATTTCCCGGCGCAGATCAGCCATTACGGAATCCAGCCGCTGCCCCTCGCTTGCCGATGCAAGGCGAGCCAGAATCCGGCTCAGGGACAGTTTCCGATTGCCTGCATCCTGTTCCTTGCGCGCCAGCTCGGCGAGCGCCGGATCAGGCAAGCTGGCCCGGGCCGAACTGGCGATTACCGCCCGCTGAACCGCCGAACCACGCGCCACATCGGCAATGGCAAAGGCTTCGGCGACCGGGTCGCGACCATTGGCCAGTTCGCCACGGGCATGCAGGCGGGCAAGCAAGCCAAGGTAAGCCTCAAGGATATTGTTAATGCGGAACTGGCGTGCCGCCCCCAGGCCGTCCCCCTCGGCATCGCTGGCCACCATTTTCAATAGCGCGGGCAAGGCATCCTCGAACACCGCCAGTGCCTGCCTGTCATCACCTTTCGCCGCCAACGCGGTGGCGAGAAAGCCCTTGGCCCTGGCCAGGATTTGCGGATCAACATAGGGAATGCGCTGATTGTAGGCAACGATGCGTTGCATCATCTCGACAGCCTGATCGACTTTCCCCATCCGAATCAGGGCGTAGGCCCAGTCACTCCGAAACGAGCCGGTTCGATCAAACTGCAGCTGATTTGAACGCAGGCCCTGATCGCGCGCCTCGAACAAGGCCAACGATGCAGCCCAGCGTTCCTGCATTTGCAGGGCGAAGGCCAATTTGGCGCGGCTCTCGGCCAGGAGTGGCGAAGAACTTCGCGCCTGACTCCCTTCCATCGCCGCCAGCGATTGCAGGAACAGGTCTTCGGCAACATCAAGCCGCCCCTGCTGGAGCTTGATCACCCCGAGATTACCCAGGGCACGCGCGACCTCCGGCGAAGTACGGGCCGTATAAGTCAGGAGAAGCGACAAGCCCTGGCGGGAATAAACCTCGGCTTCACTGAATTTTCCCTGCTCTGAGAGGTTTTTCGCCAGCAAGCGTTGGGCGACGGCAACGTTACTTCGGGCTCCACGCAAAATCTGACTGTCAGCCGCATCGATACTCGTCCGCAAATCAAAGTAGACGCGCGCCAATCGCAGTGACTCCCGACGCAGGCGTTCGGCTTCGGCAAAGTTGCCACGCAATTCCTGCATGTAAGCCTGATGCAGATTCCACTGATTGAGGATATTGGCTTCCTCCCTGACCCAGTCGCGCCGTTGCCGTAATTCCGGAATCAACTCGCCAGCCTTGCGCAGAACGTTCTCGGCGCTTTTCAGCATACCCAGCGTCACGTAGTCATCCATCAGCCAGGTCAAGGTAAAGAAATAGCGCCGAATATTGGTCTTGCGTACTTCCTCGCCCAACTGCTTGACGAATTCAACGCGCGCCAGAGGATCACCTGCCTGACGATACGAATTAGCCAAATCAACCTGAATCCGCCAGCGCTCACACCACTGGTTTGGAGAAAGCCGATTCGGCTGATTCAGCTCAAGCGCCAGGCGCAGGTCGGCGATCGCATCGGCAGTTCGCCCCAGCCGATTATTGGCCATGCCCCGTTGATGGCGATAGATACAAAGTTTCTGGAGGTCACTACCATCCGGCGGTGGCGCCGCCACTTGCCGTTCGAGTTCTGCCAGCAGCGTCCCTTGCGCCGGCAGCACTTCCAGCGTTTCCGCCACATCCTGCGCGACGGCGAGCGGCAACAGATTGAGCATCAGCAAACCGGTCATCAGCCAACGCCTGAGGCTTGCCCGAATCAAAATTTTCCCTGCTTTCATCGCCTCTCCCTGAGTACCGTTTGGCACCCGCAGACATTTTGGCAATCAAGCCACAATGAAGCCTGTAAGTGGCAGGAGTCGACACTTCACAGAACGGCTATTCGGGCGATTTCCGGTTTCCGTCGGCAGGCGTGAAAAACAGGGCTATACCAAGTGCAATCAGTGCCAGCGGCCACCACTTGCGCAACAGCTGAACCAGATCGATTTCCAGCAGATCCAGATTTACGGCCAGCGCCAGGACACCGATCACCAGCAAGACAACGGCAGCGAAATTTCCCTTCATCGCAAACTCCTTTTGGGTCAGGCGCGGCGCACGCCGACCACGCCTTCAACATCGTGGATCAACGTCAAGGTCCGCTGCATCTGCTGCAGATTGGTGATTTCAACGGTAAAGCTCATATGGGCCTTGCCCTGCTTGGACTGCGTATTGACGCCCACTACATTGAGCTTTTCACGGGTGAAAATTTCCGAGATGTCGCGCAACAAACCCTGGCGGTCATGCGCATCAACCACGATGTCAGCAGCAAAAACCCCCGTCGTCTGCAGGCCCCAGTCAGTTTCGATGACGCGTTCCGGGTGAAGCGCCGCCAGATGGGTGAAATTGGAGCAATCCATGCGGTGGATGGAAATGCCCTTGCCGCGCGTGATGAAGCCTTGAATCTCGTCCGGTGGCGCCGGTTTGCAGCAACGGGCCAGCTGAGTCAGCAACTTGTCCACCCCGACAATCAGGATGCCCTGATTGCCGACGACCGGCTTGCTCGGCTTGGCGATCACCTCGTCCGGCAATTGCGTTTCGGCGAGAAGGTCGCCACCGCGCGCCACGGACTGGAACTGGCGCTGATTGAGTTCGCCCCGGGCGGCGGCGATGTACATGTCATCAGCCCGCGAAAAACCCAGCTTGTGGGACAACTCCTCAATATTGGCCCCGGTCTGGCCGGCTCGCTGCAACTCCTTGGCGATCAGCGCCCGGCCTTCGGACAGCGTTTCTTCCAGTGCCAGGTTCGAGAACCAGGTACGCACCTTGACCCGGGCACTCTTGGTATGAATGTAGCCAAGCGTCGGATTCAGCCAGTCGCGCGATGGCCCGCCATGCTTGGCGGTCACGATCTCGACCTGCTGACCGGTTTCAAGCGGTGTGTTCAGCGTCACCAGTTGACCATTGACTTTGGCACCACGACAACGGTGACCAAGATCGGTATGCACGCGGTAGCCAAAATCGACCGCCGTCGAGCCCTGCGGCAAATCGACCACTTTGCCCTGCGGGGTAATGACGTAGATTGTTTCGTCGAGCGCCGCCTGCTTGTAGTGGCTGACCCAGTCCGAGCTGTCGGCGACTTCGTCCTTCCAGGTCAGCAGCTGTCGCAGCCAGGCAATCTTCTCGTCGTAATCGTCCTCGCTGCCGCGCTTGCTGCCTTCCTTGTACCGCCAGTGCGCGGCAACGCCAAGTTCAGCGTGCTTGTGCATTTCCTCGGTACGAATCTGGATTTCCAGACTGCGACCGTCCGGGCAGCGCACCGCCGTATGCAGCGAGCGATAGTAATTTCCCTTGGGATTGGAAATGTAATCGTCAAATTCCTTGGAAATCGGCGACCACAGGTTATGTACGACGCCCAGCGCCGTGTAACAATCCTTCAGGTCATCGACAATGATGCGCAAGGCACGCACGTCATAGACCTCGGCAAACTCGACACTCTTTTTCCGCATCTTGTTCCAGATGCTGTAGATGTGCTTCGGTCGACCGTAAATTTCGGCATGATTCACCCCGACCGCCGCCAGCTCCTCTCGAACCTTCGTCACCGCATCGACGATGAACTGCTCGCGCTCGCTGCGCTTCTCGTCGAGCATGCTGGCAATTTTCTTGTAGGTCTCCGGATGCAGGAAGCGGAAGGACAAATCTTCCAGCTCCCACTTCAATTCCCAGACCCCGAGCCGGTTGGCCAGTGGAGAATAGAGTTCCAGCGTTTCCCGCGCCACTTGGGCGCGCAGTTCGTCCGGATGCGACGCGTAGTAGCGCAAGGTTTGCGTCCGGCTGGCCAGACGCAGCAGCACGACGCGGATGTCCTCGACCATGGCCAGCAACATCTTGCGCAGCACTTCGATCTGCGCCTTCACTTCCGCCGGATTGGCTTCGCCATCTTCGATATTGGCGGCAACAAAACCCTTGGTGATCGGGCGCAGCTTGTTGAGCCGGGAAATGCCATGAACCAGATGCGCCGCCGGCTTGCCGAAGCGCTCTTCGATACGGGCAACTGCATGTTCGTCCTGGGCCGGCATGGCAAAAAGAACTGCCGCCATCCGAGATTCGGCATCGAGCTTGAGCCCTGCAATGATGACGCCCATGCCCAAGGCGTGCGACCAGATGCGCTCGCCGCTACCCAGCGTCTTTTCGCCGTAAGCCTCCCAGGCATACTCGACGCAGCGCTTGAGATTCGCCGTTTCAACGGCGGACAGACCATCGGAAAGGATAGTCAGGAACTGCTCGAAGTCGCTCTGGGCGGCGACGGAATGAACGACGGAAACCATGGTAGGGATTATACCGTCTGAGCTCATTGAGGACGCTCAGGCATAATTCACGGCATGAGCGAAAAACACCACAGCTTCTTCACCAACCCCTATCTGCTATTGACCCTGACCGCCCTCTTCTGGTCCGGCAACATGGTCCTCGGTCGCGGCATTCGTGCCGATGTTCCGCCGATGGCGCTGGCCTTCTGGCGCTGGGCAATTGCCTTTGTGCTCGTGCTGCCATTGGCGCTGCCCCATCTCAAAAGCCAGTGGCCGTTGCTGAAGCAAGGCTGGAAACCAGTAATACTCCTCGGGCTGGTCGGCGTCGGCAGCTACAACACCTTTGCCTATCTTGCGCTGCAGCACACGACGGCGACCAACGCCGTGCTGCTCAACTCCTTCATTCCCGTAGTCACCATCGCCATATCCTGGGCATTTCTCGGCAAGCATCTGAGTCGCCCGCAGGCTGTTGGCGTCCTCGTTTCGCTGTGCGGGGCGATGACCATCGTTGCCCGTGGCGACCTGCAGGTGCTGGCCCATCTCAACCTGAATATCGGCGACGCCTGGATGCTTGGTGCCGTCCTCGTCTGGGCACTTTACACCGTCGGTCTGGCCTGGCGACCGGCCGGTGTGCACCCGATGTTGATGCTGGCGGCGATGACCGCGGTCGGTCTGACTGCATTGCTTCCGGTGTACCTCTGGGAAATAGCTCAGGGCCGGCTGATCAACGTCTATCTCGGCTCCCTGGCTTCGCTGGCTTACGTCGGCATTTTCCCGAGCTTTCTTGGCTACATTTTTTACAACCGCGGCGTCGCCGAAATCGGGGCTAACAAGGGCAGCCTGTTCATCCACCTGATGCCGGTTTTCGGCACCCTGCTCTCCTTCATCTTTCTCGGTGAAGTGCCGCTTTGGTATCACTATCTGGGCATCGGCCTGATCTTTACCGGCATCTGGCTGACCATGAAAAAGTGATGGCTCTCTTCGACTGGTTCAAACGCGATAAATCCCCCTTGATTCCGGACGAGTTGTGGGAGAAAACAGTCGCCGCCCTGCCTTTCCTGGCGAGTCTTACGGTGGACGAGAAAAAAAGCCTGAAATCGCTGGCCGAAGCTTTCCTTGCCGAAAAGGAATTCAGCACCGCCGGCGGCCTGGCACTTAGCGATGAAATCTGTGTCTCCATTGCTGCGCAAGGCTGCCTGCCGATCCTGAATCTGGGCCTCACCGCTTATCGCGAGTGGGTCGGCATCGTCGTTTATCCCGATGAGTTCGTTGTTTCCCGGCAGATTGAGGACGAGGACGGTGTTGTTCATGAATACGATGACGTGCTCGCCGGCGAAGCCTGGGAAGGCGGCCCCTTGCTGGTTTCCTGGCGCGATGTCCAGATGGCTGGTGACGGTTACAACGTCGTCATCCACGAATTTGCCCACAAGCTGGACATGCTGAATGGCCAGGCCGATGGCATGCCGGCCTTGCATTCAGGTATCACCGAAGAGGAATGGGCGCAGGTCTTTGTGGCAGCCTATGAAGACTTTTGCCGGCGTGTCGACGATGCCGAGGAAACGATCATCGACCCGTATGCCAGCGATGAACCTGCCGAATTCTTTGCGGTGTTGTCTGAAAGCTTCTTCGAGCTGCCGGCGGTGGTCCAAAACGAATATCCGGCGCTCTACGACCTGCTAAGGCGCTACTACCGGCAAGACCCGCTATTCCGCCAGCAGGCCTGACCCGGGGTCAGTCGACACCCTTGATAAAGCCTGAATACTGCTTGTCCGAACCAAGGATGTGATCCGACCACCAGCCGGACAGATAGTGATGCAGACCTGCCTTGTTGATCTCCCCCAGCGTTGCTGACAAAAGGAAATCCGTCAGTTTGAGCCGGTATTCCAGATGCTCTTCCTTGTGCTTGTCCAACAGCGGATAGCCACTGGCCTTGAGCAGAGCCTCTTCGGTCTGGAAATGCTGGTCCACATATTCGGACAGATCATTCAGGATGTGGTGAAACAGCGAAACTCCGTCCCGACTGTTGTCAGACATGCACTCGATCGCCTGTTGGCAAAGGCTAAGCAGCTTTTTGTGCTGCTGATCCAGTATCGGATTACCAACACTGAAGTTGGGTTGCCACTGGGTAAATAATTTTTGATCCATCATTACTCTCAGCCTGAACGGCAATCCATGTACATGCTTTGATTGTGATCAAGCGATTCGGTTCTGACTATTCGGGATACTACTTACTTTAGTAATAGCCGGTTCCGAGCAATGTGGAAATCCCGCATCACATTCCGAGTGAGTCGAGCAGGTCATCCTGCTCCGATGACTGCACAGGCTGGGATTTGGGCTTGCTCGGCTTATTTGCCTGAGCGATCAACTCGTCCGGATCTGGCGCCTCGTTGGACTCGAAATCAAACAGTTTGATGAATTCGGTCCGGTCGATGGCAAGTTCGAGATAGAAAATATTGTTGCGGCCAGTGAAAAAGGTGACGCGACGGGCCTCGGGCTTGTCGAGATTGGTATCCACACTCAGCATCACCTGCTTGTTGAGAACCAGCATCTTGGGCTGGTTCTGCGTGATGTGCGTTTGCAATTCACGCGCCACCTTGCCGGTGAAGTCGCCGACGAACTGGTTCATCAGCTCGCCCATGACGTTGCTCACCTCATCCGAGGTATGGGAAGTCGCCAGATCTTCCTTGGCCATACCCATGTTCAGCATGTAGCTCTCATAGAGCTCCATGGCAGACTGGGCAGAAAAGTTGATGACCACCAGCCCGGAAAAGCCGCCATCGAAAAGAACAAAGCAGCCGATATCTGGCTTGAGGCAGGTTTTGGTGATCCGCTGCACCATGCCGGAAAAGTGAATCTGGCTCTGGGTGGCGACGGTCAGAACCCGGGTCACCGAATTGCACAGGCTTAAAAGGATGTCTTCAGTACCGAAGACGACAGGAATTTCTTGTGTGCTCATGATTCTGTAATGCTCCCATGCGAGAAGATTGGTGTTTTTAAATCATGGCCCCCGGCGTGGCGGGGAGCCAGCGTTTCAATGAATTCGGCCAAGGCGGCAAGGACCGCTGATTCCTGGTCACGCTGTGGCGAGTGGCCGCAATCACGCAGTTTAAGCAGCTTCGTTCCCGGCACTCGTTCGGCAATAACATCAATCTGACGCATCGTCGCGTATTCGTCATCCTCGCCCTGAATTGCCAGCACCGGACAGCGGATTTTTGGCAGGTAGGCCTCGATATTCCAGTCGCGAAAATCCGGTGACAGCCAAGTATCGTTCCAGTCGCTGAAGACGCACGGCGTCTGATCGTGGTGGTAGCGCGCCATTTTCTTCGGCAGATCAGTCGTTTCCCAAGCCGCCCGGGCTACCCGAATGCCGGCCAGCGTGACCTCTTCGACGAATTCGTGCGGTGCCATGACCGCAATACCGAGCGGCACATCGGCGAACGCCCCGGCGAAAATCAGTGCGATGCTGCCACCGTCACTATGGCCGATCAGAACCGGATTCTCGACGTTCAGTGCCTTGACCAGGGCAGGCAAAGCCTCTTCACCCTCGCGATGCATGTAGCTTGGCATGCGCAGCTCGGCATATGGCTGTGAACCACCATAGCCGGCGCGCGACCAGACGATCACCCGGCAGCCAGTCGCAGCGGCCAGCTTGGCGGGAAAATCCCGCCACATGGCGACGCAGCCAAGGCCTTCGTGAAGCAGCAACAGGTTTGGGCGAGCCGCCACCGTTGCCGGAAGGTCGCGGTATTCGAGCCGCAGACCATCAATGACGATGTGCTTCATGAGTGCAACAAAAATTCCCGGGCCAGTGAAATCTGTTCATCGTTCAGGAACATCGGCGCATGGCCGACCCCCGGGATTTCAGCCAGTTTTGCCCGTGGACCGCGCAAGCCCATCTGCTCCCAGGTATCGCGGGGCAGCAGATCGGATTCGGCACCGCGCAGAACCAGCGTCGGGCACTTGACCATTTCGTAAACCGGCCACAGGTCAATATCCTTGTCGGCAAAGGTCGCCTTGAACGGCGCGGCGATCTGCGGATCGTAAAGGAACCCCCAGCGCCCGTCAGAACGCTGGGCAACGCTGGTTTCGGTCAGGTGCCACCACTGTGCTTCGCTGAGATTGCCGAACGGCGCGCTGATCTGCTTGACGTAGGCCAGCACATCCTCGAAAGTCGGCCAGACGGGATCAGCCCCGACATAGGTCGCGATGCGCTGTAGCGCCTCAACGGTAATCACCGGCCCGACATCATTGAGCAGCAATTTGCCAACCGGCGTACCTTCCTGCGCCGCCAGCGCCATGCCGATCAGGCCGCCCATCGAGGTTCCGACCCAGTCGACCCGCGCAACGCCCAGTCGGGCGATCAGCGTCACCATGTCGGCGACGTATTGCGGAATCGCATAGCCTGAAGGATCGCGCAGCCGGCTGCTCTTGCCCCGCCCGACGATATCCGGACAAATCACCCGGTAATGCGCCGACATGGCCTCGGCAAGCGAGTCGAAATCGCGTCCGTTGCGAGTCAGGCCGTGAACGCAGACGAGTACACGCGGATTATGCCGATCACCCCACTCGGTATAGGCCATCCGGTGCAGACCGGACGGGCTGATGCACTGCACATGATTTTGTTGATATTGCATGGCGTCTCCTCTGCCAGAACTTTATCACCGCTCGTGCCAGTAGCGGCGATGCACTTGCCGCCATGCCGAGAGTTTCATGCCATCAGCCCCCAGCCGCACCGTCACCGCCCCATCGCGATCGGTTCGCCAGAGTATCATTCCTGAAGCCTCGTAACGCGCCACCACTTCTGCCTTTGGATGGCCGAAGCGGTTGCGGTAACCAACTGGGATCACCGCCTCTCGGGCCCCCACCGCCTGCAAGAATGCCGGCGTCGATGAGGTCTTCGAGCCATGGTGCGGCACCAGCAGAATATCTGCCGCCAGTTGCCCGGGGTAGCGCGCCAGCATGGCGACTTCATCCGGCGCTTCAATATCGGAGGTCAGCAACATCCGCCGACCACCGGCATCGACACGCAAGACGCAGGAAAGATGGTTGGATTTGCCGTTGACCGCAGCATTCTCCGCCGTCGGGTGCAACACCTCGAAAATCACCCCGTCCCAGACCCAGCGTTGCCCAGCCAGACAAGGTTCGCCGCCGATCTCGGGCACTGACGAACGGAGTTCGCCAACGGCCAGCGCCGATTGCACCGAAATCGTTCCGCCGGAATGGTCGCTGTCGCGATGTGTCACCATCAGCATGTCGACACGACTGAGGCCGAGCATCCGCAGATAGGGCACCACCACACGCTGCCCGGCATCCGACTCGGCACTGTAGAGCGGGCCCGGATCGTAAATCAGCGTGTGCTCGCGGGTTCGGACCACCGACGCCAACCCCTGGCCGACATCGAGCACGGTAATCCAGGCTTCGCCCTCGGCGGGTTTATCAACCGGCCAGAACAAGGCTGGAAGCAGCAGAAATAGCCCAAGCAACCGCCCCGGCATGCCGCGTGGCAATAGACAGATCGCCACCCCCAGCCCGGCCGCCACCCCGGCCCACAATGGTGGTGCCGGCGCCTGCCAGACCGGCCAGACAGCACCCCAGTTCAGAAACAGCATCAGCCAGTCCATAACCCAATGCGCCAGTTCCAGAATCGGCCACCACGGCACCACCGCCCCGAGCAGGGCGAGCGGCGTGACAATAAAACTGATTACCGGGATAGCCACGGCATTGGCCAATGGCGAAACCAGCGAGAACTGCTGAAAGACCAGCAGCAGAACTGGCAACGAAGCGAGCGTTGCGGCCCATTGCACGACACCCCAGGCCCGAGCCCTTTGTCGCCAGCCCCGCCCTTGCCCCACCTCGGCTGAGCCAACATAGAGCAAGGCGCCAACGGCGCCGAAGGAGAGCCAGAAACCAGCAGCCAATACCGCCCACGGATCAATAAGCAGAACCACCAGCAGGGCGAGCGAAAGCGTCCGGCTGGGCGCAACGATCCGTCCTGACAGCATGGCCAGCGCCGCTACCAGCAGCATGTAAAGGGTGCGCTGGGCTGGCACGGCAAAACCGGCCAGCAAGGTATAGAGCAAGGCAGCCACACAGGCGGCAAGCAGACCGGCTTTCTGTGCCGGCAGCCGCAGCGCGAGTTTTGGGGCCCGCCGCCAGCCAAAACTGACCAGCCAGCCGAAGAGGGCGGCAACCATCGTCACGTGCAATCCTGAAATACTCATCAGATGTGTCGTGCCAGTGCGGTTGAAGGTCGTCCACAGATCACCTTGTATCGCCTTCTGATCGCCGACCGCCAGCGCCACCAGAATGCCTGCCCACGGATAGCTATCTGACGGCAGCACTTCGGCGTAACGGGCGCGCACCAGGTAACGCAGGCGCTCGATGACATATTCCGGTTGCCAGACCATCTCGCTCAGGCGTTGTGCCGGGTTCGGGCGAATGTAGCCAGTGGCCCGGATATCGTGTTCGAGCAGCCAGACTTCGTAATCGAAGCCACCGGGATTGGCGTTGCCGTGTGGCCGCTTCAGGCGCACGGTAAAGCGCCAGCGCTCGCCGGGGCGAACCGGCAGGCGCTCGAATGCCTCGCCATCGCGCCGCCCCTGATACCAGGAAAGCATGATGTGCTGCGGCACAGACACTCCTGCGGTCAACGCCGTTTCAAGGGCAAATTCAAAGCGCGTACCGTTGCTGAAATCCTGCGGCAGCGTGGCAACGACGCCGATCACCTCAATGTCGCGCCCCTCCCATTCCGCCGCCAGGTTTTCGGACACGCGGATGTCGGCCCGCCAACCAGCCCAGGCAAAACCCAGCGCGCAACACCCGACAATGGCAAGAAGCCTGGCCGGCCAGCCCGACCAACGCCAGCGCGGCAAAACCAGCAAAGCCCCGCCCAGCGCCCAAAGCCCCGACACAGGCAGTTCCGGCTGCATCTGCAGCAACAAAACGCCAGCGGCGAAAGCAAGAATATTCAGACGCATGCTGTAATAATCCCTGAAACCTCAGCTGACCGCTTATCAATCTCTAATAATCCGTAGAAATTTAGGCTTCTGTGCCATTAAGTCGATTCATCCCCACTGTGAGAGCGCTACGCGGTTGCTGGCACGTTTGGTCGGGCGTCCGGCTTTGTCGCTCCTTCTTGCAGGCATTAGCCTGCCGCGTCGTCGCTTCGCGCCGGCCATCCCGCCCAAACGCACCAACAACCGCATCCAACTGAGGTTTCAGGGATAATACGGGCATGCGCCGCACCCTGAAAAAATACCTGCCCGACCACGAGACGATCCGCCGCAACCCCTGGTTGCGGCCGTTCGCGTCCTCGTTATTGCATCCGCGCTTGTGGCACCTGAATCGTCATTCGGCCGCCGGTGCTGTGGCGGCTGGCATGTTCTGCGGCCTGATTCCCGGGCCGTTGCAGATGTTTGGTGCCGCCATCTGTGCCCTGCTTTTTCGCGTCAATCTTCCAATGGCGATTTTTGTGACGTTCTACACTAATCCCTTCACCATCGTGCCGCTCTACCTGCTCGCCTATCAACTAGGCCGCCTGCTCATTGGAGACAGCGGCGGCTTCCTCACCCCACCGGAATTCAGCGCCACGGCTTTCGTCGATTGGACCACGGCAATGCAGGCCTGGATGCTCAGCGTCGCCAAACCGCTGGGGGTCGGCTTGGTCTCGCTGGCCACCAGTCTCGCCGTGCTGGGTTATTTCGCCACCAAGATTGCCTGGCGGATTTATCTGATTACCGCCTGGCGGCGACGCCAGCGGAGTTAGCCGCCCAGACTGCCGTCGTTCAGGTTCAAGATCCGGTCGGCGCGATCCGCCAGGCGATGATCATGCGTCACCATGACCAGACTGGCTTGCTGCATGCGAACGCGCTGTATCAGCAAGTCGAAAACAATCCCGGCCGTATTGCTGTCCAGATTGCCGGTCGGCTCATCGGCCAGCAGACAGGAAGGTTCGCTGACCATCGCCCGGGCAATTGCCGCGCGCTGGCGTTCGCCGCCGGAAAGCTCGCCGGGGCGGTGTTCCAGGCGATGCCCAAGACCGACGGCAGCAAGCATTTCAGCCGCCTTTTCGAGGGCTGATGCACGCTCGACCCGACGAATCAGCAGCGGCATGGCGACATTTTCCACGGCAGAGAACTCGGCCAGCAGATGGTGGAACTGGTAAACGAAGCCAAGATGCCGGTTACGCCAATCGCCGCGGTCGACCTCGCCCAGGGACGAAAAATCACGCCCCATCAGTGTCACGGTACCGGTCGACGGCGAATCCAGGCCGCCCAGCAGATGCAGCAGCGTACTCTTGCCGGAACCCGAGGCACCAACGATGGCGACTGTTTCGCCGGGTTGAATTTCCAGGCTGACACCGGATAGCACCGATACTTCCAGTCCGCCACCGCGAAAGGCCTTGCAAAGATCTCGGGCGATCAGAATTGGTTCACTCATAGCGCAAGGCCTCCGCCGGATTGACGCGGGAAGCCCGCCAGCTGGGATAAAGCGTCGCCAGCAAGGCGAGCACGAAGGCAATCAGCGTGACGCCCCAGACATCGCCCCATTGCAGTTCGGAGGGCAGGTCGGAGATGTAATAAACCTCCTTCGAAAGGAAATGCACGCCGAGCATCTTTTCAATGAAAGGCACGACGACGTCGATATTCAGGGCCAGCGTGACCCCGCCAACGATCCCCAAACCGAGTCCGATGAAGCCCACCAGCGCGCCTTGAATGACGAAAATCGCCATCACCGACAGGGGCCGCGCCCCCAGCGTCCGCAGAATGGCAATGTCGGCCTGCTTGTCAGTGACCGCCATAACCAGCGTCGACACCAGATTGAAGGCAGCGACGGCAACGATCAGCGACAGGATAATGAACATCATGTTCTTCTCGATCTGCACGGCGCGGAAGAAATTGGCGTGGCTCTTCGTCCAGTCGCTGAGATAGGCATCGGCATCGACATAACGGGCCAACTCGCGAGCAATCCGCGGCGCCTGGAAGAGATCATCAACCTTGAGCCGGACGCCAGTCACCTTGTCGCCCATCTGGTAAAGCTTCTGGGCATCTTCCAGATGAATCAGCGCCAGGCCCGAGTCGTACTCGAACATGCCAACCTCGAAGATGCCAACCACCCTGAAGGATTTCAGCCGCGGCACGACACCAGCCGGCGTTACCGTGCCCTGCGGGGCGATCAGCGTCACCTTGTCGCCGGTGAAGACGCGCAGCGAACGAGCCAGATCGGCCCCGAGCACGACGCCAAATTCGCCCGGACGCAGGTCGTCCAGGCTGCCGCTCTTGATCGTCTTGCGGAAGTCGGCCACAAGATCTTCCTGATCGGGCAGGATGCCGCGCACCAGCGAACCCTTGACGCCGCCATCGACAGTAAACATCGCCTGCGACTGGACAAAGGGAGCACTCGCCTTGACTTCGGGATGTTGCATCGCCTGGGCGGCCAGCGCCGGCCAGTTGTCCAGTTCGCCATTGATCGCCGTGATCTGGATGTGCGAAGCAACGCCGAGGATGCGCGTCCGCAGTTCTTTCTGGAAGCCATTCATCACCGACAGCACGACAATCAGCGCCATCACGCCCAGCCCAATACCGAGCATGGAAATCAGCGAAATGAAGGAAATAAAATGGTTGCGACGTTTGGCGCGCGTGTAGCGCAAGCCAATCAGCAGTTCGTAGGGAAGGGCCATGCAGCTTTAGGAGGCAGGAAAAGTCGCTATGGTACACTCTTCTCCCATTCCCCCTCTGCCTGTCCCCGCCCCCTGTGCGCCTTACACTGCTCGTTCCCGAACTGATCTGGCCCGAACCGGCCGACCAACAAACCCTCGGGAAGCTGCCTGCACCCGGTTTCGAATGGCTGACCGGCCACGCCGAATTCATTCGCCAGCCGCGCCGCCCGTTTGAAATCGCCCTCGCCCGCCAGTTCGGGCTGACCGACGCGCCCTTCGGCGCGCTGCGCCTGCTTGGCGAAAACGTCAGTGACGCCGCCGTCGAAGGTTACTGGCTGTGTGCCGACCCGGTGCATCTGCGCTTTCACCAGGAACGGATCATTCTGGCCGATGCCGGCGCCTTCGAGCTCGATGAAGACGAAGCACGAGCCATCGTTGCTTCGCTCAATGCCGAATTCGCTGATATCGGCGAGTTTCGCGTCGCCACCGCCCGACGCTGGTACCTGAAACTCAATGCTGCGGTAGACCACGCTGCAGAGCCAATTTCTGCCGTCGCCGGGCGCCTGGTCAACAGCGAGCTTTCCGACAAGAACGCACCCCTGACCCGCTGGCTGAATGAAGTACAGATGTTCCTGCACGGCCACCCGGTCAATGAACGCCGTCAGGCCGCAGGCAAACCGGAGGTCAACAGCCTGTGGCTCTGGGGCGGTGGCAGCCTGACCCGCCCGGCACCGGGGCGTTTCACCGGAGTCTGGAGCAACAACCCGCTGGCCATCGGCCTCGCCCGTGCCGCCGGCATGCCTGTACACCCGACGCCGGAAGGCCTGGTCAGCATGCTGACGCTGGCCTCGCCTGAAACCAGCCAACTGGTCGTACTCGACAACCTGTTGCCGACCGTGCTTTACGAGGATTGTGAAGGCTGGCGCACAAGCTGGCAGGCGCTCGAAGCCAACTGGTTCCTGCCTTTGCGTGGTCGACTCGGCCGCCAGATTGAAACATTGAGCATCGTTGGCCCGACCATTTATGGCGAACTGAACTGGACGCTTCGCGGCAAGGATCGCTGGAAATTCTGGCGCAAGGGCCAGCCGCTGGCAGCCATGGCTACCCAACTGGCCAAGGAAAAGCCGTGACCCACATCGTCAACCGCAGCATTCCGCAGCGCGTCGTCTGGCAGCTCGAACAACAGGGCCTGCACCCGCTGCTCGCCCGGCTCTACGCCTCACGTGGCGTCAAGGACAAATCGGAACTCGACTACGAGCTGAAGTCGCTGATCCCGCCGACCGCCCTCACCCACGCCAGCGACGCCGCCCACATGCTGGCCGATGCCATCGAGGCCGAAGCCCGCCTGCTGATCATCGGCGATTACGACTGCGACGGCGCCACCGCCACCGCCGTCGGCATGCGCGCTCTGAAGATGCTCGGCGCCGATGTCAGTTTCCTGCTGCCCGACCGTTTCAAGCTCGGCTATGGTTTATCGCCGGAAATCGTCGATGTCGCCGCCGAGCAGTCGCCCGACCTGATCATCACCGTCGACAACGGCATCGCCAGCCTCGAAGGCGTCGCCCGCGCCCGCGAACTCGGCATCGCGACACTGATCACCGACCATCACCTGCCAGCCGAAACGCTGCCGGATGCCGACTGCATCGTGAACCCGAACCAGCCTGGCTGCGACTTTCCGTCAAAGTGCATCGCCGGCGTCGGCGTCATGTTCTACGTCATGCTCGCCCTGCGCGCCGAATTGCGCGAACGCGGCTTCTTCGCCGATCAGCCGGAACCCAATTTCGCCAGCCTGCTCGACCTCGTGGCGCTAGGCACCGTCGCCGACGTCGTCAAGCTCGACCGCAACAACCGCATTCTGGTCAGCCAGGGTCTGAAGCGCATGCGCGCCGGCCAGTTGCAGCCCGGCCTCGCCGCCCTGTTCAAAGCGGCTGGCCGCGATCCGAAGAAGGCGACGGCAATGGATCTCGGCTTCATCCTCGGCCCCCGCCTCAACGCCGCCGGCCGGCTGGCCGACATGCGCCTCGGCGTCGAATGCCTGCTCACCGAAGATCCGGCCCGCGCCCTCAACATTGCCCAGGAACTCGACGCGCTGAACCGCGAACGCCGCGAGATCGAATCCGGCATGCAGGAACAGGCGCTGATCCTGCTCGAATCGCTCGACGCCAACGACGCCGCCCCCGGCATCGCGCTCTTTGACCCAAGCTGGCACGAAGGCGTTGTCGGCATTCTCGCCTCGCGCATCAAGGACAAGTTGCACCGTCCGGTCTTCGCCTTTGCCCCCGGTGAAGGCGGTATCGTCAAGGGCTCCGGCCGCTCGATTCCCGGCCTGCACCTGCGCGATGCGCTCGACCTCGTCGCCAAGCGCGCCCCCGGCCTGCTCATCCGCTTCGGCGGCCACGCCATGGCTGCGGGTGCTACGGTGCACGCCGAAAATTTCGAAAAATTCCGCGACCTGTTTGCCACCGTCGCCGCCGAATTACTGGCCCCGGCGGACCTGACCCGCACGCTGGAAACTGATGGTGCACTCGAAGGCGCCTACTTCTCGCTGGAAACCGCCCGCCTGCTGGAAAACGAAATCTGGGGCCATGGTTTCCCGGCGCCGCTGTTCATGGATGAGTTCGAAGTCGAACAGCAGCGCGTACTCAAGGAAAAGCACCTCAAGCTAAGGCTGCGCAAAGGCAACACCCGCATCGACGCCATCCAGTTCAATTTCAGCAAGCAGCCTGGCCACGTTGCCCGCGCCGCCTTTCGGCTGAGCATCAACGAATACATGGGCGTTGAAACGCCGCAGTTGATGATCGAACATCTGGATCAAGCCCGCTGAAAATGCTCTTCGAGTAAAGCGCGCACATTGACCCGGGCGCCAAGTTTCACTGCCAGAAGGTAGAGTCCGCCGAGCTTGCGATGCAAAAACAGCGCGTCGGCAGGTGGCGTGTGCCAGAAATCGCGATCAAGTCCGAGCACCATAGCGGAATCGCGGATACGTGCCGCGAGATCGCTCTTGCCGAAATCGTAGTCGCCCTCGTAGCGCAGCGGCTCACAGGCCTGATCGAAGATATCGAGCACCGCATTCCGGTGTCTTTCCTGAATATCCAGCTGAAAATAGCCAATTTCCTTGGCGGACTGATTGATCCCGGCACGATCACTTACCATCGCGGCACCCAACAGGTTTCGATAGGCCGCCACCATCGCTGCCGGATAGGGTCTGGTCGCGCCGAAATCGAGCAGAACCAGTTGCCGGGTCGCCGTGTCGTACTGGTAATTGGCGAAATTCGGGTCAGTCTGAACCAGACGAAACTCGAAAATCTCCCGGAACAACAGGGAGAACAACAGGCTGATCACCCTGTCCCGCTCGATTTGCGGGGCATTCACCAGTGATTCGACAGGTATGCCGCCCACAAAGGACATGACCAGAATGCTTCCGGTGGTCAGTTCGGCATGCATCTCCGGCAGTGAAAACTCCGGCTGGTCAGCGAGCAGACTGCGGTACTGATTCAGGTAACTACCCTCAAGCTGGTAGTTGGCCTCATCGTGCAACTGGCGCTTGGCTTCTTCGAGCAGCGGGCCGATGTCCAGCGTTTTCGGCAACAGCCCGGAGAGACGGAGCAAGGTCGCCACATTATCGACATCGCTCGAAATGCTCTGGCGAACGCCGGGGTATTGCACCTTGATGGCGAGCCGACGCCCGACCTGACAATGCGCCGAATGGACCTGCCCGATTGAGGCAGCCGCCATCGGCGTGAAACTGAATTGCCGGAAATGCCGATCCCAGCCCTCGCCCCATTCGGCATTCAAAACCTCGACCAGCTGGCTCATCGGCATCGGACGAGCATCCGCCCGCAAACGCCCGAGAATTTCGCTCAACTCGGGCGGCAGGAGGTCGCCCGCATCCATCGAAAGGATCTGTCCGACCTTCATCGCCGCACCGCGCAATTGCGCCAGTTGATCCGTGACACGCCGGGCATTGGCCGGCGTCAGCAACAGCTCGCTCAGACGCGGACGGTTCCCTTGAGCCCACTGCCGCGCCCCCTCGGCAACCATGCCCCCAGCCACCGTCGTCGCCAGCCCGCCAAGCCTGGCCAGCCGCGACCAGCGACCGCCGGGAACGGCGGAGGAGCCTGTCACAGCCTGCCCGGAGATAATGCGGCTGAACCTGCCATCGATGCCATTCCTTCCATAAAGCCTCCAGAGTTGATCGGCTTGTCGTGCGAGCGATTGTCGCACCTTTATGGAAAATCGAACTTGAAGCCCTTGAGGACTAATTCCCGGGGGAAGTTCACGCCCCGTTCAACCAATGCTGCGGTCGACCCTTCGTTTTGGGCAATTTCGGCGAGCGGAAATATCAGCCTTGTGCAACACCGCCAGACAGAGCCAGCCCCACCAAGGCTACCGGCACTCGACAGGAATCTTGATAGCCAAAAAAATCGGCCCTTTCGGGCCGAGAATTATAAAAAATACGATTACTTGGCTTTTCGGCTTCGTGATCCAAATCCCAAGCCGAGCAATGCTGTTCCAATCAGAAGCAGGACTGACGGCTCCGGAATGGCAACACGAACTACCACGTTGTCAATTTCCATCGCATATTGGGAGCTGTGCATCACCAATTTGTCAAACCGCTCATTTTCGTCAAAATACATATTGACATAGCGGTTTGTATTTGGATTTGCGCGATCGCCAGAGTTCCCACCGAATCTAAGAATATCCGATCCGTCCAACACAGAACTATTCAACGTAAAGCCATTCAGTTTTGAAATGGTTATCGCCACACCATTTGCATAGAAAGTGATGTCGTTGTAGCTATCAATTGATCCCCAATAAAATCCAAGGTAGTCAATTTTCTTACCCGGGAAAAAATTAGCGGCAGCACCGGAAAAGTCGATTGTTGCAGTATTTGCACCCAGCGGATCCCCAGCGATCAGAGTCTGCGGGCCGGAGCCATAACAAGTCGTGTCATTGGCTGGGGCAGCAGCAGTTCCTGATGCACCTGTCGTCATCCAGAAGTTTCCGGAGGTAACCACACCGAGCGCAGCGGAGTTGAGCCCACAGCCGCCTTTAACATCAAAAGTCTCAACAAAGATTCCTGCAGGCAGGTTGTTCTGATTGGTTGGCGCCAATGCGCTGGTCAGAAAGGAACCATCATTCGGATTTACGCCACCGAATGTAACGGTCAAAGCATTTGCCGGAAGACTTGCAAAGCCAGCAGTGGCGCAAAGCGCTGTAGCGATAAGTTTTTTCATGGTGAACCTCCAATATAGTTGCAAACCTAAGAGCAATATAGATGCCAGTCCACCAACTGTTTGTTTTTAATAAATAATTATATGACAGCCTGAGAAATTATCTAAAACTGTAAAAAAATCCGACATATTCCATTTGTCATTAATTTTGTTGATTTTTCAATACATTACCCCGGCCGGTGGCGTAAACGAATTCAACGCGTTCAGGTAGGCGGCGCGGGCGAAGGCGCTTGGGTCGGGCAGGTTTTGCTGGCTCATCGAACCTTTTAGTTGGGCCACCGAGGTGTATTCGCGCGCTTCCATCCAGGCCGTCAAACCTTCCAGCACATCCTTCAAGGCCTGCGGGCCGCGTTGGAGCAGGGCGCTGGCCATGTGCACCACGTCGGCACCGGCGAGCAGCATTTTCATGGCGTCTTCGGCCGTGTGCACGCCACCGGTAGCAGCCAGGGTCATCGTTGTCCGGCCACGCAGGATGGCGATCCAGCGCATGGTCAGCAAGGTATCGGTCGAGGACGACAGTTGTACTCGGTCAACGACGCTCAGTGTTTCCAGATCGATATCGGGCTGGAAAAAGCGGTTGAACATCGAGATGCCCGCTGCCCCGGATTTTTCCGCCTGCTGCACGAAATGCGGCAACGACGAAAAGAAGGGCGAGAGCTTCATGCTGATCGGGATGCTGACCACGGTCTTCAGTTCCTGCAGCAGCGAAAGATAATGTTCTTCCAAGGCCTCGCCGGAGACTTTCGGGTCACCCGGCATGAACCAGGCGTTGAGTTCCAGAGCGTCGGCGCCGGCTTCCTGCATTTCCTTGCCGAGTTCGACCCAGCCGGTCAGCGATGAACCGTTCAGGCTGGCGACCACCGGAATGCTCAGGCGGGATTTGAACGCCTGGATCTGCTCCAGATAGGTGTCGAGCTTGCTCAGGTAATCACGCCCGCCGGGCAGATGGCCGGCCGATTCACCGAAGGAATCAGGATGGACAAGAAAGCGGTCAATCATCTGTTCGTCGTTGCGCACATCTTCCTCAAACAGCGAGTGCATGACGATGGCCGCCGCGCCTGCGTCTTCGAGGTGCAGCACTGGATCGAGGCTGCGGCTGAGCGGGGTCGACGAGGGAACCAGCGGGTTCTTCAGCGCCAGCCCGAGGTAGGTGGTGGATAGATCAGACATTCGGGGTCTCCTTCAATTCGGCAGCGGCTTCGGCTTTTTTCTCGATTTCAGCTTCTGGCAGGGCCATTTCGGCCAACTCAAGATATTCCTGATGGCGCAGCCGGGCATCGGTTTCGGCCTGCGCCATGAAGCGCTCGGCCGCCTCCGGATTCTGGCGTTCCAGTACCGTGAAGCGCGCCTCGTTGCCGGCGAAATCGCGGAAAGGAATGCTCGGTGCCGCGCTATCGACCGACATCGGGTTCTTGCCCTGCTCGCGCAAACGCGGGTCGTAACGCAGCAATGGCCAGTGGCCGGACTTCACCGCCAGATCCTGCTGCCGATGGTTGTGCGACATATCGACGCCATGCGCAATGCACGGGCTGTAGGCGATGATGATCGAAACGCCACGATAGCTTTCGGCATCGAGGAAAGCCTTCAGCGTGTGCGTATCCTTGGCGCCGTAGGCCACCTTGGCAACGAAGACGTTTTCGTAATCCATCGCGATGCGCGCCAGATCCTTCTTGCGATTCGGCTGGCCGCTGGCGGCAAACTTGGCGACGGCACCGCGCGGCGTGGCCTTGGAATTCTGGCCGCCGGTGTTGGAATAGACCTCGGTATCGAGCACCAGAATATTGACGTCCTCGCCTGACGACAGTACGTGGTCGAGACCTCCGAAGCCGATATCGTAGGCCCAGCCATCACCGCCGATAATCCAGACACTGCGCCGGATCAGGTATTCAGCGATGGCCGCCAGTTGCTCGGCCGCCGGTGTTGCGATGTGCCCGAGCTTGACCAGCAACGCGGCAACGCGTTCGCGTTGTTCATGGATGCCGGCCTCGGTGGTCTGGTCGGCATTGAGTAGCGCACTGATGACGCTGTCGCCGATTTCCAGCGCCATCGCTTTCAGTTGCGTCCGGGCGGCATCAGCCAAATTGTCGGTGGCCAGACGCATGCCGAGACCGAATTCGGCATTGTCCTCGAACAACGAATTGCTCCAGGCCGGGCCACGACCTTCGGCGTTGACCGTGTAGGGCGTGGTCGGCAGATTGCCGCCATAAATAGAGGAACAGCCGGTGGCGTTGGCGACCAGCATACGGTCGCCGAAAAGCTGCGTTGCCAAGCGGATATAGGGCGTTTCGCCGCAACCGACGCAAGCGCCGGAGAATTCAAAGAGTGGCGGCAGCAACATTGAGCCGGGAATGGTGTTGCGCTTGGCCACCTTGCGGTCGTAGTCCGGCAGCTTCAGGAAGAATTCCCAGTTTTCCGCTTCCTGCACTCGCAGTGGCGGCTGCTCGGCCATGTTCAGCGCCTTGCGCGAAACATTGGTCTTGTCGCGGATCGGGCAGACCTCGACGCACAGCGTGCAACCCGTGCAATCCTCCGGCGCGACCTGATAGCTCATCTTCCAGCCGGCCGGGTAATCCTTGCTGCGGATGGCCATGGTCTTGAAGCTGGACGGCGCATCGTCGACCCGTTCTGCGGGAAAAGCCTTGGCGCGAATGGCCGCATGCGGGCAGACAAAAACGCACTTGCCGCATTGGGTGCAGAGATCGGTTTCAAGCACCGGAATCTGCAGCGCCAGATTGCGCTTTTCGTATTTTGCAGTGCCGGTCGGCCAGGTACCATCGACCGGGAACAGCGACACCGGCAACGAATCGCCCTTGCCGGCAATCAACGGCAGCGTCAGGCGGCGGACAAAATCAGTCACCTTCGGCGAAGCGATCGGCTGGCTCTCCTCGATGCTGGCCAGCGCCGGAGCCACCTGATGCAGACTAGCCAGCGTCATGTCGATGGCGCGGTAGTTCAATTCGGCAATACGCCGACCCTTGCGGCCGTAGGTTTTCTCCACGGCATGCTTGATCGCGGCAATCGCATCTTCCTGCGGCAGGATGCCGGAAATGGCGAAGAAGCAGGTCTGCATCACGGTATTGATCCGGCGCCCCATGTCGGCATCAAGCGCCACCTGATAGGCGTCGATAACGTAGAAGTTGATCCGCTTTTCCACCATCCGGCGCTGCATGGCCGGCGGCAGGCTGGACCAGACCTGATCAGCCGGCACATCGGTATTAAGCAGGAAAACCGCGCCCGGTGCGGCGTGTACCAGCAGGTCATGGTTTTCCAGGAAAAGCGGCTGATGGCAGGCGATGAACTTGGCGTCGCCCTCGCCCGTCAGGTAAGCCGAGCGGATCGGGCTCGGGCCGAAGCGCAGGTGCGAAACTGTCATCGCCCCGGATTTCTTTGAGTCATAGACGAAGTAGCCCTGAGCATAGAGCTCGGTTTCATCGCCGATGATCTTGATCGAGTTCTTGTTGGCCGATACCGTGCCATCCGAACCCAGGCCGTAAAACACGGCGGCAAAGGTGTCGTGGGCGGCATCGGTACGGAAAGCCGGGTCAAACGGCAGCGACAGGCCGGTGACATCGTCGGCAATACCCACCGTGAAACGACGCTTGGGCAATGCTGCGGTCAACGCCTCAAAAACCGATAAAACCATGGCCGGGTTGAATTCTTTCGAGCCCAGGCCAAAACGTCCGCCGATCACCTTCGGCATGGCGGCGAAGCGCGGCGCTTCGTCGGTCATGTTTTCAGCCAGCGCGACCATCACATCCTTGTACAGCGGCTCGCCCTCGGCGCCCGGTTCCTTGCAGCGGTCGAGCACGGCAAGGCTGCGCGCCGTCGTCGGCAAGGCCGCCAGCAAGGCAGCCGGCGCCCACGGCCGGAACAGCCGGACCTTGAGCAGGCCAACCTTCTCGCCCTGGCGGTTCATATGCTCGACGGTTTCCTGCACCGTTTCTGCACCGGAACCCATGATGATGATGACGCGCTCGGCATCGGGCGCACCGACGTAATCGAACAGCTTGTAGTGGCGACCGGTGAGCTTGCCGAACTGGTCCATCTTCTCCTGGACAATGCCGGGGAAGGAATCGAACCACGGGTTCTGGGCTTCGCGAGCCTGGAAGAAGACGTCCGGATTCTGTGATGTGCCGCGCAACACCGGATGTTCCGGCGACAGGGCGCGGCCGCGTAGTGCGCCGATACTTTCCTGCGGCAGCATTTTGTGCAAAACGGCATTGTTGACCGTAGCAATCTTCGCCACTTCGTGCGAGGTGCGGAAGCCATCGAAGAAATGCAGCACCGGAATCCGTCCGGCCAGCGTTGCGGAGGTGGCAATCGCCGCCATGTCGTGCGCTTCCTGCACCGAGTTGGAAGCCAGCAAGGCAAAGCCGGTGGCGCGGGTGGACATCACATCGGAGTGATCGCCGAAGATCGACAGCGCATGCGTCGCAATGGCGCGAGCGGCGACATGGAAGACGGTCGGCGTCAGTTCGCCGGCAATCTTGTACATGTTGGGTATCATCAACAACAGGCCTTGCGAAGCCGTGAAGGTTGTCGCCAGCGCCCCGGCCTGAAGGGCGCCATGGACCGTGCCGGCCGCGCCGCCTTCGGATTGCAGCTCGACTACCTTGGGAATACTGCCCCAGATGTTGACCTTGCCTTGTGCTGCCCATTCGTCGGACAGTTCGCCCATGCCGGACGAGGGGGTGATCGGATAAATGGCGATCACTTCGGACACGCGGAAGGCCACGTGAGCGACGGCTTCGTTGCCGTCGATGGTTTGCATGCTGTTCATTATTATTCCTGCTTTTACGAGCTGCGTGCTGGAAGCACGCGGCGGGCGACGCCCTCCCTGGACGCCGGTTGCTGCACCGCAACAACGCCATTCTACGCCCATTTAGCGCCGAAATATGCCATTAGAGGCAAGGAAAATTTAGAACAAATGCTGCATGACGATGCCAGCACTGGCACCGGTATAATGGTGGGTTTTCAAGTAGCCGAAAGCACGATCATGGAAGCCGAACACATCAACAGCATTTCCAACAAGCTCGACGATCTGGCGCAGCGCGCCGCCGAGCTGCGGAGGTATCTTTGACTACGATCAGAAACGCGAGCGCCTGACCCTCCTGACGCAGGAGATGGAAGACCCGAAGATCTGGGACGACGCCAAGCGCGCCCAGGAACTCGGGCGCGAGAAGAAATCGCTGGAAAACATCGTGCTGGTGCTGGAAGAAGTCCAGGCCGGCCTCGACGATGGCCGCGAATTGTTCGACATGGGCAAGGAAGATGGCGATGAAGAGACGCTGCTCTCCGTCGAGGCCGATAACGCTTCGCTGGAAGCCAGGGTTGCCGCCCTCGAATTCCGCCGCATGTTCAACAACCCGATGGACCCGAGCCCCTGCTTCCTGGAAATCCAGGCCGGCGCCGGCGGCACCGAAGCCCAGGACTGGGCCTCGATGCTGTTGCGCATGTATTTGAAATTTGGCGAGAAAAAAGGGTTCACCGTGGAAGTCATGGAAGAATCCGAAGGTGAAGTCGCCGGCATCAAGGGCGCCACCATCAAATTCACGGGCGATTACGCCTACGGCACGCTGCGCACCGAAACCGGCATCCACCGGCTGGTCCGCAAATCGCCGTTCGACTCGGCTGCCCGCCGCCACACCTCGTTCACCAGCATCTTCGTCTTCCCCGAAGTCGATGATTCGATCGAGATCAACATCAATCCGTCCGATGTCCGTACCGACACCTACCGCGCCTCCGGTGCCGGCGGTCAGCACATCAACAAGACCGACTCCGCCGTGCGTCTCACCCACGTCCCGACCGGCATCGTCGTCCAGTGCCAGAACGACCGTTCGCAGCACCGCAACCGCGACGAAGCCTGGCAAATGCTGCGCGCCCGCATCTACGAATTCGAGCTGCGCAAACAGCAGGCCGAACAGCAGAAGCTCGAAGACGCCAAGTCCGACATCGGCTGGGGCCACCAGATCCGCTCCTACGTGCTCGACCAGAGCCGTATCAAGGATCTGCGCACCAACCACGAAACCGGCAACACCCAGGGTGTGCTCGACGGCGATCTCGATCCGTTCATCGAGGCCAGTCTGAAGCAGGGTGTTTAAGCCGTCGTGAAACGCCTTCTGGCCTGGCTGGCCGGCACGCTGCTACTGCTCGTGCTGGCCGCCGGCGGGCTGTTGCTGCTGGCGCTCGACAGCCAGCCGCTGGTCAGCCGCAGCGAAACCATTTCACCCAACTCGGTGGCCCAGGCCCGCTGGCTGTTCGACACCAATGACCCGCGTCGCCTGCGCGCCGGAGAAGCCCGGCGCACCGCCATTCCGGCACCATTGATCGACGAGGGCGTCAATTACATCGCGACGCGCTTCCTGCATGGTCGCGGTGCGCTGGTCATGGGCGAAAAATCGGCCGAAATCCGCCTGACCCTTCGCCCGCCGCTGCTGCCCGGCGAACATTTTCTCAACCTGCGCGCCACGCTGCAGGAAGCCGAAGGCGAACCACGCATTGCCAGCGCCAGAATCGGCAGCCTGCCCGTTCCCCCGGCGCTGCTTGAACTGATCCTCGCCTCGGGAATTCGCCTTGCCGGCTACGACAAGGAATGGAATCTGGCCCGCCACGCCATTCGCGAACTGAAATTTGACACGGCACGTCGACGCGTCATCGTCGGCTACGTCTGGGAACCGGCATTGCTCGAACGCGCCCGCTCGATTGCGGTCAATCCGGCTGATCTGGTGCGCTTCCGCTCGGCCCAGGAAACACTGGCCGGCCTGCTTGACCACAAAGCGTCGGGCGCCAAGGTAGTGCTGCCGGAAGTCCTCGGCCCGATGCTCAGCATTGACGGCGACGACCAGCGGGAAAATCGCCGTGCTGCCCTCTTCATACTGGCCGCCTATCTGGCCGAGAAAGACCTCGCCTCGCTGATTCCCGAAGCCGCCAACTGGCCTCGCCCACGCCCGGTCATGCTGAGCCTGCACGGACGCTACGACAGCGCCCAGCACTTCATCATTTCGGCCACGCTGGCCGCCTGGGCCGGCGAGCCGATTGCCGACGCGATCGGTCTCTACAAGGAACTGAACGACGCGCGTCATGGCAGCGGCTTCTCCTTTGCCGACCTGGCGGCAGACCGCGCCGGGACGGCCTTCGGCGAACTGATCGTAAGCCGGCCGGCGCCTCTGAATCGTCTGCTCGACAGCCGGTTTTCCGATGCCGATCTGGCCCCTGCCCTCGCCGACCTGCCGGAATTCCTGCACGAAAAGGAATTCCGCCTGCGCTTCGGTGGCCCCGGCAGCCCGGCCTATCAAAAAATATTCGGCGAAATCGAGCGCCGCCTTTTCGCGCTACCGCTTTACCGCCCCGCCCGGGAGTCCTGAGCATGCTTGCCAACCTGCTTGACCAACTGCCGGAAATGCCTGATCAGGAAGAATTCACCGAACTTCTTTCCCGGCCCGGCCTGCGCATCGAACGCATCGTTTCCAGCGGCCAGGCCAGTCCGCCGGATTACTGGTACGACCAGGCCGAGGGCGAATGGGTCTATGTCGTTCAGGGTGAAGCCAGCCTGCGCTTTGCCGATGAAGAAGTGCCTCGCCAGCTGCACGCCGGTGACTTCGTCGAGATCGCCCCGCACCGCCGGCACCGTGTCGAATGGACGCACCCGGAACAGAAAACCGTCTGGCTGGCCATTCATTACGCCGCCAACTGAGGCTGCGCGCTTTCCCTGAACGCCCAAATCGGCGAAAATCGAAGGTTTACGCGGTCCACCGCAGCAACCCCCATTTCCCAAGGATTTTTCATGTCCAACGCCGAACAGCAACCTCCGGTCCAGCAAGACGAAAACCAGCTTATCGCCGAGCGTCGCGCCAAGCTCGCCGAGTGGCGCAAGACCGGCAAAGCCTTCCCGAATGACTTCCAGCGCGAGAACACCGCTGCCAAGTTGCTTGAAGGCTATGGCGAAAAGACGACCGAGGAACTCGAAGGCCTGCCGGTCGAAGTCAAGGTCGCCGGCCGCATGATGCTGAAGCGCGTCATGGGCAAGGCCTCGTTTGCCACGGTGCAGGATCTGTCGGGCCGCATCCAGCTCTATATCGCCCGCGACAAGGTTGGTGAAGAGGTTTATGCCGACTTCAAACATTGGGATCTGGGCGACATCATTGGCGTCGTTGGCACGCTGATGAAGACCAAGACGGGCGAACTGACCATTCAGGCTGCTGAAATCCGCCTGCTGACCAAATCGCTTCGCCCGCTACCCGACAAGTTCCACGGCCTGGCCGACCAGGAAATGAAGTATCGCCAGCGCTACGTCGACCTGATCATGAACGAGGAAACCCGCTTCACCTTCCTCGCCCGCAGCCGCATCGTTTCCTCCATCCGCAACTATATGGATGGCCATGGCTTCCTCGAAGTCGAAACGCCGATGATGCACCCGATCCCCGGCGGTGCCTCGGCCAAGCCTTTCATCACGCACCACAACGCGCTTGATATGCAGCAATTTTTGCGCATCGCCCCTGAGTTGTACCTGAAGCGATTGGTTGTTGGCGGCTTCGAGAAGGTGTTCGAAATCAACCGCAACTTCCGTAACGAAGGCCTCAGCCCACGCCACAATCCTGAATTCACGATGATGGAATTCTATGAGGCGTATGCGAACTACCACACGCTAATGGATTTCACCGAAGGCCTGTTGCGCCACGCCGCCCGTGAAGCACTGGGCAAGGAAGTCTTCGTCTACCAAGGCCGCGAACTCGATCTCTCGCGGCCCTTCCATCGCCTGACCATCAACCAGGCTATCCAGCGCCAGCATCCGGAATTCAACGATACCCAGCTAGCCGATGCCGAATTTCTCAAGACCAAGATCCATGCCTTTGGCGAAAAGGTCAAACCG
>JAUYSK010000012.1 GCA_030696345.1 Azonexus sp. | reverse complement strand
GTACCACCCCTTCCCTTCCCGAACAGGACCGTGAAACAGAAGAGCGCCAATGATAGTGAGCTTCCGCTCGCGAAAGTAGGTCACCGCCAGACTCCCATTCCAAACCCCCTTCAGCCAAAACTGAAGGGGGTTTCTGCGTTTCAGAAGGGGAAAACTCGGTACACGTTGTTACTCAATAAATGGTATCGGGCCAGCCCTGCCACCTGTAGTTTTATCTGACTGCATGCAATCTTTGCGCCTTTTGGGAGGAATTCCAGATGGCAAGAAGACATGGACCGGTCTACTGGCAGAAGCACCTTGAAGCATGGTCACAAAGCGACCTGACGCAAGAAGCCTACTGTGCACAGAACGGGCTGAGCCCCAAATCGTTCTACCGTTGGCGTCGCAAAGAGAAAGACGCCCTTGCCGCCGCCAAGTCATCACTGACGCTGGTCCCGGTCAGCATCGTTGGCGCCGCAGCCACCGGAAATGTCATCCGCCTCCACAGTCCCGGTGGCTGGAGAATCGAGTTGCCCGTAGGTCATGCGCCCTGGCTGGCCGATGTCCTTCGGTACCTGCCATGATCCCAACCCCGAACCAAGGCTGGCTGGTCGTCGAGCCGATCGACATGCGCGCCGGCATTGATGGTCTCTCACAGCGAATTCAGAACACACTCGGTTGCTCACCCTGTGACGGTAGCGCCTACGCCTTCCGAAACCGGCGGCTGACCCGGCTCAAATTGCTCGTGTGGGACGGCACCGGTGTCTGGCTCTGTCAGCGCCGACTGCACCGCGGCCGTTTCATCTGGCCAAGCTCGAATGCCACGACTTTCTCACTGACACCGGCTCAATGGGCTTGGCTGACAGCCGGTGTTGACTGGCAAAGACTCTCAGCGACACCGAATGCGCACTGGCAAGCCTGAGGCTCTGAACCGGATGGCTAAAATCGCTTGAAACCATTGTCACGACTGCATTGGTATGTTCATGGCATGGTAAAATTCAGGCATGGATTTAGCCGCCGAACTCGCCCAATTCAACCCGGATCCTGCCTTGGCAGCTTGGGTCGGCAAGCTCCTCGATAAATCCAAAAGCGATGCACTAACGCTTCAACAGGCCGATCTCAAAATCCGCGCCTTGACCCTTGAACTGGCGTACTACAAGCGTATTCGCTTCGCCAACAAGAGCGAACAATTCTCGGCAGAACAGCGCGAACTGAGGAAAGCTGGAATACCGACACCAGCGCCCAGGAAGCCGAAGTTGAGCAGCTGAGCACTCGCCCGCCGGTGAAACGTGTGCGCGCCGGTCGTCAGCCACTCCCCGACCATCTGCCGCGCATTGAACACCGCCATGAGCCGGATTCGTGCGCCTGTGGCCAGTGTGGCAAGGATCTCATCAAAATCGGTGAGGACATCAGCGAACAACTCGATGTCGAACCCGCCCGTTTCTTCGTTCATCGCCATATTCGTCCGCAGTACGCTTGCCGGGCCTGCGAAACGATCAGTGCTGCGCCGATTCCGGCTGCCATCATCGATGGCGGCATGGCCGCCCCGGGATTGCTCACTTGGGTGATGATCAGCAAATTCCTTGATCACTTGCCGCTCTATCGCCTGGAACAGATCGCGGCTCGCCAGCAGGTGCCACTAGCCCGCTCCACCCTGGCTGAATGGGTGGGGCGCGTCGGCGTGGCTCTGCAACCGCTGGTTGATCGTCTGACAGCGCTACTCCGCGAACGCCATGTCCTGCATGCGGACGAAACACCGGTGCCGCAGTTGGACCCAGGCAAGGGCAAGACTAAAAAAGCGTATCTCTGGGCCTACCGAAGTAATGATCTGGAACCTGAGCCACCCATTCTGGTGTTTGATTACCAGCCGGGACGGCATGGGCTGCATGCACGAAATTTCCTCGATGACTGGCATGGCCATCTGATGGTCGATGATTACGCGGGTTATAAAGCCCTGTTCGCGCAAGGCGTTACCGAGTTGGCCTGCCTGGCGCATGCGCGCCGGAAGTTCTTCGATCGCTATGCCGCTAACCAGAGTCCGATCGCGGCCGAGGCCCTGCGCCGGATTGGTGAGCTGTATGACGTGGAACGCCAGGCGCAAACGATGGATGGAGCGAGTCGCCTGCAATTGAGGCAAAACGAAGCACAACCTCGGCTGGAAGCATTACACGCCTGGCTGCTCGAGACCCGAATCAGGGTGGCCGATGGTGGCGGCACGGCCAAGGCGCTCGATTACAGTATCAAGCGCTGGCCGGCGCTGATTCGCTATGCCGACAATGGGGTACTGCCCATCGACAATAATCCGGTGGAGAACTCGATTCGCCCGATCGCCATTGGCAAGAAGAACTGGCTGTTCGCGGGCTCCAAACTAGCCGGGAAACGGGCGGCGGCGATTCAGAGTCTGCTCGGGACGGCCAAGCTGAATGGACTGGATCCGCATGCCTGGCTGAAAGATACGCTGGAGAAATTACCGATCTGGCCGAACAGCCGGATTGATGAGTTGCTACCACTCCGGTTGGCAAAGTCCTAAATCCAAAAATCACAGGTGGTCGGGCTGGCCGCTTACAATAAATGCCATCAACTCCCGCGAGAAACGCTCGCGTTGCCATTGATGCGGAGAGTGGTCGGTTCCTTCGTATATGTGCAGGACGGCATTGGGTATCTGACTTGCCACATAACGCGCTGTTTCAATCCTGTAGAAATTGCTTTCTTCGCCATAGACCAGCATTGTCGGGACATCGATTTTGCCCAGTACGTCCCGATAATCCGCTGCGGTCAGGCTTGCCCAGCAGTCAATCAGCGGCTCGGGGGGCTGCGCGCGGAGGGCCGCTCTGGATCGCTCCCATCCACTGGCGCCGGCAAGATATTTCTCCTTGGCGCGTTCATTCAATCCAAAGGCCGTCAGCTTGAGCACTCCTTCTGCGAAGTCGTTCTTAAGCAAGTGCATCAACTCGCCGGCCTTATGGTGATCAAAATGGCCATAGATCCCGTGTTCCCAACTTTCGTCAGTCAGCAGCTTGGGTGACTGGTCGATGAAGCAAAGTTTCGCCAAGCGATTGGTGCCAAAGTCGCGGATGTATTGCCACAGCGTTAGCGCACCCATCGAGTGCCCTACGGCTGTCACCTGATCCAGCTCATAGTGATCAAGCAGGTTTCTCAGGTCTTTAGCCATCCGCTCTGCACTGGGGGCTGTGTGCTTGCCAAGCGGGTGGCCGCCATGTCCGCGAGCATCCCAGCGAAATACTTGGTGTTTTTCAGCCAATGTGGCCTGGAACGGAAACCATTCCTGATGGCTGGACGTCCAACCGTGCAGCATGACAATCGGTGAGCCTGAACCGGAAATCTTTACGTGAATTTTGGCGCCATCGTCGGCAAAAAAGTGGGACATGGGAACAAATGAAATTTAGATCACCAAAGTATAATCCGCCCTTCAATACGGTGGAGTATGGAAATGTTTGACTGGAGAGACTACGGCAACGGAATTGTCGCCTTCGATGCTGGCTATGTGCGCCCGATCCTGGCTGCCATTCACATGGTGATTGAGAACGGCCGGGTTGCCTTCATTGATACCGGTAGCAACGATGCCTTGCCAAATGCCTTGTCAGCCCTGAATAGACTCGGTCTTGATGTTGCTGCGGTGGACTACATTTTTCTGACCCATATTCACCTTGATCATGCCGGTGGCGCCGGTAGCATGATGGCAGCGTTTCCGAATGCCAAGCTGGTGGTTCATCAGCGAGGTTCTCGCCACATGGCAGAGCCTTCCAGGCTGATTGCCGGAGTCAGTGCGGTCTATGGACCCGAGTACGTTGAGCGGGTCTATGGCGATATCCTGCCAATCCCTGCTGATCGGATAATTGATGCGCCTGACGGTTTGACGATATCACTGGCCGGGCGGGAACTGCTTTGCATCGATACGCCAGGACATGCTCGCCACCACATTTGTATTGTCGATCGGAAAACCAGTGGCATCTTTACCGGTGATATGTTTGGTCTTTCCTATCGAGAGCTTGATGTTGATGGTCGCCAGTTCATTTTTCCTACGACAACGCCAACTCAGTTCGACCCAGAGGAAATGCGCCAGTCCATTCAGCGTCTTCTTTGCTTCAACCCTGAGGTGATGTACCTGACCCACTACAGTCGCGTCGGAGACGCCCACCAAAAGGGCGCCGATTTGCTGCGCCATCTTGACGTGCTGGTTGCCTTGGCCAAATCAGATAAAGGCAGTGGCCCAGAACGCCATCCACGGATCAAGAACGGTATGACTACCTATTTGCTGAGCGAGATTCATGCGCACGGCTGCCTTTTGTCCGAGGCCGAACTGCTTGAAATCTGGGAGACTGATCTGGAACTGAATGCTCAGGGGCTATGTGTCTGGCTGGATAGCCTTCAGGCCTAGACCGATTTTCGACGCCAGAAAAGGATCAGCATGACAATTCCGATCATTCCCATCAGGCCGAGTGCGTAGAAAAACCCTGACGAATTCGCCAGCCAGGGCATTATCTGAAAGTTCATGCCAAAAATGCCGGCAATCAGCGTTGCCGGCATGAATATCGTGGCCACCACCGTCAGCGCGCGAACTTCCAGATTGACCCGGTGACTTACCGTGGATAGATATACCTCCAGCAAACTTGTTGCCAAGTCACGGAGATCTTCCAGCGACTCCAAAATGTGTACCAAATGGTCATAGACGTCGCGCAGATAGAGCTGCAATTCCGGGCGGAAAAAATCTCCCGCATCCCGGTGCATCGTGCCGAGAATTTCGCGGAGTGGCTGCAGATTCCTCCTCAATTGGGAGACTGTCCTTTTGAACTGATGGATGCCTTCCAGTGAGGCTGGATTCGGTTGCCCGAGGATCTCGGTTTCAAGTGTTTCGGCGTGATCATTAAGCTGTTCAATGACCCCAAAGTAGCTGTCGACGACGGAGTCGATCAACGAATAGGCCAGCATGTCGGCACCGCCCCTGCGCGCACTGGTATGTTCGGCCCTGAGTCGCTGGCGTATTGGTTCGAAGGTCTTTGATTGCCTTTCCTGAAGGCTCAGCACGTAATCCCGGCCAATGACCAGGCTGATCTGATCCTTGGTGAGTTCCAGGGGCCCTTCTTTCAAATCATAGCGATGAAGAACGAGATATAGGTATTCGTCGTAAGCATCAACCTTCTGGCGCTGGGCGTTGTTCAGGATATCTTCCTGAACCAGCGGATGGAGTCCGAATACGCTGCCCAGTACAGTCAGGTCTGCCGGGTCATGGGCACCATAGACGTTAGCCCAGCGGGTCTTGTAGTGCCTGGGTTCATCACCAAAACTGCCTGCAGCCGGGAGCTGTGTCTCAAACAGGCCGCTTTCGTCAAAGTCCATAACCGAAAAACTAGCGGCGACGGTCTTTATTTCACCAATGTGTACCAGCGATCCTGGCGGTAGACCTGCCTTGCGGGAGCGCAGCTTCTTTGGCTTACTCATTTGAGGGTGATTATGTTGATTGCTTGCGCGGCAGCAGCCATGCCAAATACCGATGTGACGCAGACTGACGAGCCAAAACCGGCACAATTGAGTCCGGCTGGGCCGCGTTCGCTGTCACAACTATTGTCCTGGCTGGGATAGCGCAGCGGTTCAGTAGAGAACACCGCCGGGACGCCAAACTTTGCTTTTCCTCCTGGCGCAAAACCATATTCGCGACGCAGTAGGGTGCGAACCCTGGCTAGAAGCGGATCCTGTACCGTCTGGCTGAGATCGGCGACTCGCACCTGAGTTGGGTCAATTTGCCCGCCAGCCGCCCCGGCGACCACGATCGGCAATTTCTGGCGTCGGCAGAACGCAATCATCGCTGCCTTGGCACGCACTTGATCAATGGCATCAATCACCACTGAGAAGTTCTGGTCGAGCATCTGGCTGACGTTTTCCGGCGTCACGAAATCCTCGATGCAATTTACATGACAATCCGGGTTGATCGCCCGAATCCGCTCGGCCATCGCATCGACCTTGGCTTTGCCGTAAATCTTGCCGAGCGCGTGAATTTGTCGGTTGGTATTGGATTCGGCCACCATGTCGAGGTCTACCGCAGTAATCCGGCCAACACCGGTCCGGGCTAGTGCCTCAACGCTCCAAGAGCCGACGCCACCAATGCCAACGACGCAGACGTGAGCGGATCGTAGCCGCTCGGCACCCTCGGCACCATAAAGGCGGGTGACCCCGCCAAAACGGCGTTCATGATCAAACGACATCAGCTCTCAATGGTCTTTCGGATAACGGCGTTGAACGGGGCAATCCATTCCGGCGCGAATTGATTGTCGCAGGCATTGATTTCGGCGATGGCGCGCAGTACCGAACGGTTTTTCCCACGGTGGATGTGCTTGAACATCACCGCCTCAAAGGCATCGACTATCGCCAGAATCTTGGCACCAGCGCTGATTTTTGGACCCTTCAACTCATTGGGGTAGCCGCCGCCATCCGGCATCTCGTGATGCTGGAGAACCATTTCGGCAGCAGCTTCCCAACCGGAGATTCGTTGCAATAGTTCGCCGGCAAAGGCCGGGTGGTTTCGTAATACCAACTTGTCTTCCGGCGTCATTTTGCCCACCTTGAGCCAGATTGCCTCGGGCAGAAACATCATCCCGATGTCGTGCAGATAGACCGCTGCCTCAAGTTGTACAGGATCGACCAAGTTGCCACCGGCTTTGTTGGTTTCCAGGGCCAGCCGCAGGATGCGCATGGTTCTGCCCTTGAACAACGGAGAGCGGCTTTCTAGTTGTTGTGCCAGAGAGCGGAAAAAATGGAGGTCGGCGGTTGCATTTTTCTGATCGCTCCTGGGCGTTGCGACCCTTGGCGCCCGGCTGGAAATTTCCCCGATCACCGAAGGAAAACCGGTAACTGCTTCGATCAGATCAGCGCATTGGACATCCACTTCGTCGGCGTCCACCTCGGCAAGTCCTTGCAGGCCTTGAACCAATGCCAGCAGATGGAGATTTTCCAGCGACTTGCCATTCAGCAAGGCATCCGTTGCCAGTTCCAGGCGGTCAACAGCCAGCAGAACGATTTCGGCGAGCAGGTCAGAGAACGGAATCTCCCCATCCCGAAAACGCGACATCATCGTTTCGATCGGATGAGCTATCGCGACGCCCAGTTCGAACTTGCAGAGCGACGCATCGCCCTTTATGTTGTGGATGGCGCGAAATAGATCGGCGATCAGCTCGCGGTCGCCTGGATGTTTCATCAGGCGGGCGACATCGCGTTCGATCAGTGGCGCGCGGTCGGTCAGAGCATCGGCAAATTCATCCAGGGCCTCACGATCCTGAATGACCGGGGCCACAATCGCGTGAATGTCCATGCCGGTCTCCCTTTCTAGGTTTCCAATCCGCTAAGTTTAGCCCATAGCGTACCCAAATCAGAGCGTATCCACGATGTTTCGGCCTTGACTGAGCCCCCTCGGGCCCCTAAGATTCCGCGCTTCAATAGAGAATTGCCTACCGTGACACTGGAACAGCTTTACGCCCTGATAGGGCCCGATATGAAGGCCGTCGATGCGGTCATCCGAGACCGCCTGCATTCCGAGGTTGTCCTCGTCCGGCAAGTCGCGGAATACATCATCAGCAGTGGTGGCAAGCGCATGCGTCCAGCGCTCGTGCTGCTTGCCGCAGGCGCCATGGGCTATCAGGGCAACCGGCATCAGGAAATGGCGGCGGTCATCGAATTTATTCACACTGCCACCTTGTTGCACGACGACGTTGTCGATGAATCAGCCTTGCGGCGCGGTCGCGATACCGCCAATGCCATGTTCGGCAATGCCGCCAGCGTGCTGGTGGGTGATTTTCTCTATTCCCGCGCTTTCCAGATGATGGTTGAGGTCGACGATATGCGCATCATGCGCGTCCTGTCAGACGCCACCAACATCATTGCAGAAGGTGAAGTCCTGCAACTGATGAACTGCCATGACGCCGATGTCGACGAGGCGCGTTACATGCAGGTCATCCATTACAAGACCGCCAAGTTATTTGAAGCAGCCGCTCAGTTGGGCGCCATTCTCGGCAAGGCAACGCCGGAGGTAGAAGGCGCGCTGGCGGCCTACGGCATGCACTTGGGCACTGCTTTCCAACTGGTGGATGACGTACTCGATTACTCCGGCCAGGAAGCCGACACCGGCAAGCACATCGGCGATGATCTCGCCGAAGGCAAGCCCACGCTGCCGCTGATTTATGTCATGCAGCATGGTTCACCGCAGCAGGCTGCCTGTGTGCGCAAAGCCATCGAAGAAGGTGGCCGAGACGACTTCCCTGCGGTGCTCGAAGCCATCCGAAGCAGTGGTGCCCTCGATCACGCCCGCGCCCGCGCCGCGCAGGAAGCCGAGCTCGCGAGAGCGTCAATTTCCTGTTTGGGGGATTCAAATTATAAAAAAGCTCTGCTACAATTGACGCTCTTTGCAGTTGAGAGAAATCACTAGGTTTTTCTGACGTCGGAGTGTAGCTCAGCCTGGTAGAGCACTGCGTTCGGGACGCAGGGGTCGCAAGTTCGAATCCTGTCACTCCGACCAAAAAATGTAAAGATAATCAAGCATTTAGGCCATCCTTTTGGATGGCCTTTTTGCTTTTTGGCCGATTTTTCTCCAATCGTGCGCCAATTCGCTTCAAGACAAGGCGCTACTGAGCATGTTTTTCGCCTCGCTGACAATTGCTTGCAGGTGCTCAGGGCTGACGAAGCTTTCGGCGTAGAGTTTGTAGATATCTTCGGTGCCGGAGGGGCGGGCTGCGAACCAGCCGTTGGCGGTGCTGACCTTGAGGCCGCCAATTGCTGCGTTATTGCCTGGGGCGCGGGTCTGTTTGGCGAGAATGGCATCGCCGGCCAGTGTTGATGTAGTGATCCTTTCGCCGGTCAGTTGCTTGAAGGCAGCCTTCTGGGCGGGGCTGGCCGGGGCATCGATGCGCACGTAGTACGGTGTGCCGAGTTTGGCGGCCAGATCCTGATAGTAACGGCCGGGATCATGGCCACAGACGGCGGTTATTTCAGCCGCCAGCAAGCCGAGGATGATGCCGTCCTTGTCGGTCGTCCACACCGTTCCGTCCCGCCGCAGGAAGCTGGCCCCGGCGCTTTCTTCGCCACCGAAGCAGAGGCTGCCATCGAGCAGACCACCGGCGAACCACTTGAAACCGACCGGCACTTCCAGCATTTGTCGCCCCAAGCTGGCGACCACCCGGTCGATCAGCCCGCTTGAAACCAGCGTCTTGCCGACTGCAGCATTGCTTGACCATTCCGGGCGATGGGTCAGCAGGTAATGAATTGCCACCGCCAGAAAATGGTTGGGATTGAGCAGGCCAATCGAGGGTGTGACGATGCCATGTCGGTCGACGTCGGCATCATTGCCCCAGGCTATGCTGAAACGGTCCTTGAGGCCGACCAGGCTGGCCATCGCGTAGGGGCTGGAACAATCCATGCGGATCTTGCCGTCGTGGTCGAGTGTCATGAAGCCAAAAGCCGGGTCTACGCGTGGATTGACAACCTCGATGTCGAGCCCGTATTGCTTGGCAATCGGTAGCCAGTAGGCGACCGCCGCCCCGCCCAGCGGATCGACGCCGATTTTCAGTCCGGCGCGGCGTATCGCCTCCATGTCGATGACGCTGCCGAGATCCTCGACATAGGGCGTCATCAAGTCTTCCTGAACGATGTTGGCGGCAGCCAGCGCTTGCGGGTAGGGCAGCCGTTTCACATCCCGGTTGCCATCTGCCATCAGGGCATTGGCCCGCGTCTCGATCCAGCCGGTGACGTCGGTGTCGGCCGGGCCACCATTAGGCGGGTTGTATTTGATGCCGCCATCACGAGGTGGGTTGTGGGAAGGCGTGATGACGATCCCGTCAGCGATGTCGCCCGGATGCGCGGCATTGTGCACAAGAATTGCCCGCGAAATCACCGGGGTCGGCGTATAGCCATCGTCGGCCTGCAGGCGCGTGAGCACGCCGTTGGCCGCCAGTACCTCCAGCGCCGAACACTGCGCCGGGGACGACAGGGCGTGGGTATCCTTGCCGAGAAAGAGCGGGCCGCAGATGCCTTGCTGCGCACGGTATTCGCATACCGCCTGGGTGATCGCCAGAATGTGCGCCTCGTTGAAGCTGCCGTTCAAGGCGCTCCCGCGGTGGCCGCTGGTGCCAAAAGCCACGCGCTGGCTGGGGTCGGCAAGGTCTGGCACATTGCGGTAAGCGGCCAGCAGGGCGGGAATGTCGATCAGAAAATCGGTTGGGGCTCTTTGGCCCGCTAATGGATGCGTCATGGTCATGCTCCCTGAATCGTTAAATGCAGCGCTAATCTTACGTCCAGCCGGATATCACCGTGCAATATCCTTGCATCCTTTATGCTCACTGGGCTCATTCGGGTAGGTGGCAGCCGCAAGCGCAGTCGGCATCTGCGCTAATATTCGATAGTCCCGGCTTGATAATCGCCGCGCTTGTGCTTTGTCCGATTTTGCTCATTTTTTGGGCTGGTTGTTTCTGTTCTATGTGGTCGAGGTGTGCATGAAATACCTGATTCTCTTGGCGGTGATAGGTGTGATCTGGTGGGTGTGGAAAAAGAGCCACGAACAATTGCCGCCTGACCCGGAGGTTCGCCGCGACCCGGATCCGGAAAAAATGGTGGTCTGCGCTCATTGCGGCGTCCATCTGCCGGAAAGCGATGCCTTGCCTGAAGGCCCCCAACATTTTTGCAACGCAGCGCATCGTGACGCGGCGCGCGCTCAGAAGCGCGGATGAAAGACTGGCTGTCCTCTACCTGGGAGGCCAATTGGCGCTCCTTTCAGTATTTCAACCTTTACCGGTTGGTGCTGGCCGGGTTGTTTTTTCTCGCCATACTTTTCCCGCACGATTGGACGACACGGCTGAATCTTTTGCCGACGCCGGCCCTGTTGGCTTTGACCACTTGCTACACGGTGGCCGTTATCGCCGGCTTGTTGATCTCGACCCACTGGCAAAATCGCTTCAATCTCCAGCTGTCCTCGCAAATGTTGGTCGACACGATTGTCGTCAGTCTGCTGATGTATGTCGCGGGTGGCGTCAGCAGTGGCCTTGGCGTCTTGCTGCTGGTCTCGCTGGCGGCGGCGAGCCTGGTTGGACGTGGCCGGCTGGTGCTGTTCTATGCCGCGCTGTCGACGCTGGCTGTCCTGTTGACCCAGATTTATGGCGTTCTTTACAAGGACTTTGACCAAGCCTCCGTGGTTCAGGCCGGCTTCATCTCGGCGGGCTTTTTTGCCACTGCCATTCTGGCCCGCCTGCTGGGGCAGCGTGCCATGGTCAATGAAGATCTGGCGCGGCGCCGCGGCGTTGAGCTCGATAATCAGATCAGGATCAGCCGGCGAGTGGTCGAACGGATGCAGGATGGCGTGCTGATCGTCGGGCGCGATGGTGTGGTTGACCGACAAAATCCGGTGGCACAGGGAATGCTCGGCTTGCCTGACGAGTCGGCGATTGATCTGGCGACACACGTACCGGCGCTGGCGGCAGCGCTGGCCGCCTGGGCTCGGGGTAAGGGGGCAGAGGCGGTGCAATTTTTCGGGGCCGAAGGACATGATCTGCGAGCCCGCTTTGAGGCGACCAGCAGTTCCAATGGTGAAATCCTGATCTTTCTTGAGGACGTCGGCCGGATCAAGGAGCGGGCGCAGCAATTGAAATTAGCCTCTTTAGGGCGGTTGACCGCAAGCATCGCGCATGAGATCCGCAATCCGCTTTCCGCCATCAGTCACGCCGGGGAGTTGCTGCGCGAGGAGCGCCGGGGTGAAATGCAGGATCGCCTGTTGCGTATCCTGAACGACAATGTCGTGCGCCTGGATCGCATTGTTCAGGATGTTCTGGAACTGGGCCGGCAAAGGCGGGCTCAGCCCGAACTGCTTGATCTGGATGAGTTCTGTACGGGATTCGTTGAACACTTTGTGGCGGCCGAGAACCTGCCGGCCGATACGATTCGGCTGGAGTCGGTATCGTCATTGAATATCTGTTTTGACCGCTCGCATCTGCATCAGGTGCTATGGAACCTGGTCAGCAACGCCTTGCGGCATTCCAGTCGGGGGGGCGGGTCCGTCTGTCTGGAACCTGTCATCGCGAATGCCGAGGGGCGGGTAGAATTGCATGTCAGGGACGATGGTCCCGGGGTCGCGGAGGCGGTTCGGGAGCAGGTTTTCGAACCATTTTTCACGACGCATCATCAGGGCACCGGGCTGGGTTTGTTCATTGCCCGCGAGCTTTGTGTCGCCAACGGTGCGAGCCTTGAGTTGGGGCCGAATGGGCCGGGTGGCCATTTTATTATTGCAGGGAGAAACGATACGTGTCTGTTGCCAGAACCGAACGACGTCCGCGCGGCGAGCTGAACCGGGTTCTCGTCGTCGATGACGAGGCTGATATCCGGGAGTTGATCGACCTGACCCTGGTCCGCATGGGGCTGGCTGCGGAGTGTGTCGGTTCGGTGGGTGAAGCCCGGGCGGCGCTGGCGGCCGGGAGCTTTCAGCTTTGTCTGACCGATATGCGCCTGCCGGATGGTGAAGGACTCGATATCGTTCGCTATATCGGCGAGCACCACGCCGAGACGCCGGTGGCCGTGATCACTGCATTCGGCAGCGCCGAGAATGCCGTTGCCGCCTTGAAGGCGGGGGCTTTCGACTATCTGGCCAAGCCGGTGGGGCTTGAACAGTTGCGCGCCCTGGTCAAGTCTGCCCTGCGCCTGCCGGAAGGCGGGCGGGAAGAGGATGATCCGCTGCAGTCACTGATTGGTGATTCGCCCAGCATGCAGCAGGTGCGGACGATGATCGAGAAGCTGGCGCGCAGCCAGGCACCGATCTATATTTCCGGCGAATCAGGCAGTGGCAAGGAACTGGCGGCGCGCCTGATCCATACCCGCAGCGCCCGCAGCAGTGGGTTGTTCGTTCCGGTGAATTGCGGTGCGATTCCGGAAAACCTGATGGAAAGCGAGTTTTTCGGTTACCGGAAAGGTGCTTTCACTGGCGCCGACAGCGAGCGCGAAGGTTTTTTCCAGGCGGCCATTGGTGGCACGCTGTTTCTCGACGAAGTGGCTGACTTGCCGCTCGCCATGCAGGTCAAGCTCTTGCGCGCCATTCAGGAAAAGCGCGTGCGCAAGGTCGGCAGCGTTGCCGAGGAGGCGGTGGATGTGCGGATCATTTGCGCTACCCACCGCAATCTGCGCGAATGTGTCGACAAGGGCAGTTTCCGCCAGGATTTGTATTACCGGCTGAACGTCATCGAGCTGCGCATGCCGCCGCTGCGTGAGCGCGTGGAGGATATTGCGCCGCTCGTTGCCTCGATCCTGCGCCGGCTGTGCGGCGACGTGCATCCGACGCTTTCGGTCGGTGCCTTGAAGGCGATGGAGTTCTATTCTTTTCCGGGAAATGTCCGCGAACTGGAAAATATCCTGGAGCGGGCGACGGCGCTTAGTTCTGATGACCTGATCGAGCCCGACGATCTGCATCTCGAACCCGAGGAAATGGCCGGGGATGTAGTCGGCCGCGGCAGTGAAACGCTGGATGACTACCTTAACCGGCTGGAGCGTCAGGCCATTCTGGAAGCCTTGCAGAAGACTGAAGGAAACCGGACAGCGGCGGCTCGCCTGCTCGGGGTGACCTTCCGCTCGATGCGCTATCGGCTCGAGCGGCTGGGCATCGAGTAATGAACTGGCAGGCCGACGGCTGGCTGGAGGGCGTCGAATGGCTTCCTTCACCGAATTTTGGCGAGCGACCGCCTGGCGATGTTTCGCTGATCGTCGTCCACAACATCAGTCTTCCGCCGGAGGAGTTTGGTGGCGACTGGGTCGAGAAATTTTTCCTGAATCAGCTCGATGCTGCGGTGCACCCCTATTTTTCGACGATTTCCGGGGTGCATGTTTCGGCGCATTTTTATGTCCGGCGTGATGGACGGGTCATCCAGTTTGTCGGCTGCGATCAGCGCGCCTGGCATGCCGGCAGTTCGCAGTGGTGCGAACGCGACAACTGCAATGACTATTCCCTCGGGATCGAGCTGGAAGGCTCTGACACGCAGGCTTTCACGGCGGCCCAATACGCGGCCTTATGGACCTTGATCGATGCGCTGCGCCAGCGCTACTCGATTGCTGCGATTGCCGGCCACAGCGATATTGCTCCGGGCCGGAAGACTGATCCAGGGCCGTTTTTCGACTGGGCGGCGGTCGCCGCGCGCTATCCCGGCCTGGACCTACCGCCCGAAGTAGCCGCTTAGGCGACTGACCGCTTCGGCCAGCCGGTCGACGCCGGTCGTGTAGGCAAAGCGGATGTGCTTTTCCGGCGAATTGGCGCCGAAATCCAGCCCTGGCGTGGCGGCAACCCCGGTCTTTTCCAGCAGGTCGCGGGCTAGCGCGTAGCTGTCGTTGCTCAAGGCCGAACAGTCGCAATAGAGATAGAAGGCGCCCTCCGGGCGAGCCGTGATGTGAAAGCCGATGCTTTCCAGCGCGGGGGCGAGGAAATCCCGGCGTTTCTTGAATTCGGCACGGCGGGTTTCGAGGATGGCGATCGTTTCCGGCTCGAAAGCAGCCAGTGCCGCATACTGGGCCGGGGCCGAGGGGCAAAGCACGAGGTTCTGGGCGAGCTTTTCGATGTCGCGAACGTAGGCTTCGGGAATGACCACCCAGCCGAGTCGCCAACCAGTCATCTGGAAATACTTGGAAAAACTGTTGATCACCCAGATGTCGTCGCCGGCAGCGCAGGCGGTCGCAGCATCACATTCGTAAGTCAGGCCGTGGTAGATCTCGTCGACCAGAAAATGCCCCTGCTTTTCGCGGCAGACCTCGGCCAGCGCCTTGATCTCCGGCAGCGTCAACAGCGTGCCGGTCGGGTTGGCTGGCGAGGCAACGAGCAGGCCGGCGGTCTTATCATTCCAGTGCTGATGCAGCATCTCGGGGGTCGGCTGGAAGTTGGTATCCGGACCCGCCGGCATATTCTGCGGTCGACCTTCAAAAACCCGCAAAATGTGGCGGTTGCAGGGGTAACCCGGGTCAGTCAACAGCCATTCGCTGCCCGGGTCGGCCAGGCAGGCAAAGGCAAGATTGAGCGCGCCTGAGGCGCCGTTGGTAACAGCGATTCGTTTGGCCGGCACATCGACGCCATAGCGTTGCCGGTAAAAATCCGAAATGGCCTGACGCAATGCGGGGAGGCCGAGCGCTTCGGTATAAAAGGTTTTTCCGCTTTTTATGGCGTCGACCGCAGCATTCGCCATCGGCGCCGGTGTAGCAAAGTCCGGTTCGCCGACTTCCATGTGAATGATGTCGCGGCCTTCGGCTTCGAGCTGGCGAGCCCGGGTGAACAGTTCGACGACATGGAAGGGCTCGATTTCAGCCAGACGTTGGGCGGGGCGGTACATGGGACTCTCCAAAGAAAAACGGCCACCTTCGCAGGCGGCCGTTTGATCATAGCTTACCGTTGAAGATCAGGCAGCATCCTTGAAGATGCCCATTTCGAACAGTTCGCGCTTCAGGACAAGTTCGCGCGGCATCTTTTCGCCCATCTTGTCGAACCACTCCTTGTGGCCGGCCAGTTCGGACTTCCAGGCGTCGGCGTCAATGGTGCTGAGTGCTTCGAAGTCAGCCTTGCTGATGTCCAGTCCGGTCCAGTCGATGTCCTCGAATTTCGGCATCCAGCCCAGCACGGTTTCCTTGGCCGCCAAGGTGCCCTTGCAACGCTGAACAATCCATTTCAGGACGCGCATGTTGTCGCCGAAGCCTGGCCACATGAAATTGCCATCGGCATCCATGCGGAACCAGTTGACGCAGAAAATCTTCGGCGTGGCATCGACGGTCTTGCCCATGCGCAGCCAGTGGTTGAAGTAATCGCCCATGTGATAGCCGCAGAAGGGCAACATGGCAAACGGGTCGCGACGGACGACACCCTGCTGGCCGAAGGCAGCGGCAGTGGTTTCGGAGCCGAGCGTGGCAGCCATGTAGACGCCGTAGTTCCAGTTGAAGGCCTGGTATACCAGCGGCACGGTGGTGGCGCGACGGCCGCCGAAGACGAAGGCCGAGATTGGTACGCCGGCGGGGTCTTCCCAGGCGGCGTCCATCGACGGGCACTGGCTGGCCGGGGCGGTGAAGCGGGAGTTGGCGTGGGCGGCCTTCTTGCCGGCCTTGCCGTCTTCCGGCGTCCAGTCGTTGCCCTGCCAGTCGATCAGGTGATCCGGCGCCTGCTTGGTCAGGCCTTCCCACCAGACATCGCCGTCGTCGGTCAGTGCGACGTTGGTGAAGATGATGTTTTCCTTCAATGTGGCCAGCGCGTTGAAGTTGGTCTTTTCCGAGGTGCCCGGAGCGACGCCGAAGAAGCCGGCTTCCGGGTTGATGGCGTAGAAACGGGTGACGCCGTCGGCATCGACGCGCGGCTTGATCCAGGCGATGTCGTCACCGATGGTGGTGATCTTCCAGCCATCTAGGGTCTTCGGCGGGATCAGCATGGCGAAGTTGGTCTTGCCGCAGGCCGACGGGAAGGCGGCGGCGACGTAGGACTTTTCCCCTTCCGGCGATTCGACGCCGAGGATGAGCATGTGTTCGGCCAGCCAGCCCTGATCGCGCGCCATGTTGGAGGCGATACGCAGCGCGAAGCACTTCTTGCCGAGCAGCGCGTTGCCGCCGTAACCGGAACCGTAGGACCAGATTTCACGGGTTTCCGGATAGTGCACGATGTACTTGACGGTCGGGTTGCACGGCCACTTGCTGTCCTGCTGGCCCGGCTCAAGCGGGGCACCGACAGTGTGGACGCACGGCACGAATTCGCCGTTGCCTCCCAGTACGCCATAAACATCCTTGCCCATGCGGGTCATCGTGCGCATGTTGACCACGACATAGGCAGAGTCGGTGATCTCGACGCCGATGTGGGCGATCGGCGAACCCAGCGGGCCCATGCTGAACGGGATCACATACATCGTACGGCCCTTCATGCAGCCCTTGAACACGCCGTTCAGGGTGGCACGCATGACGGCAGGCTCTTCCCAGTTGTTGGTCGGGCCGGCGTCTTCCTTGTTGGCGGAGCAGATGTAGGTGCGGTCTTCGACGCGGGCGACATCCGACGGGTCGGAGAAGGCCAGGTAAGAATTCGGGCGCTTGGCTTCGTTGAGCTTGATGAAGGTGCCGGCTTCTACCATTTCGGCACACAAGCGGTCATACTCTTCCTGCGATCCATCAGCCCAGTAAATTCGGTCCGGCTGGGTCAGTGCGGCAATCTCGGCGACCCAAGTCTTCAGGCCTTCGTGTTTGACGTGGTCAGGTGCATTCAGCGGTGCGGTCATGGCGGTGTCTCTCTCTAAGTTACTGAAATAGAAAATTTTTACGCCAGTCGCCGGGAGCTGCTACCAAGACTTCGAGCGGCGCTGAAGCCGTCGGCTGGGGAGCCCGTAATTATGCCAGAGCTCAGGGTAAACATCCACTTGACTTTGCTTGTCTACGTGATTTCCGAAGATGAAAATGAAAAAGATGCATGATAAAATATACCGCTAGTTGAAATCGCATTTCACGATACAAAAAAACGGAGGCAGATATGGATCCCAGACAGTTACGCGAAGCCGCGCTTTATTACCACCGCCACCCCAAGCCGGGCAAAATCGCGGTTACCCCGATCAAGCAGTTAACCAACCAGTACGATTTGTCGATGGCGTACTCGCCGGGCGTTGCCTTTGCCTGTGAGGAGATCGTCGCCGATCCGCGCGAAGCCAGTACACTGACTTCCCGCGCCAATCTGGTCGGCGTCATCACCAACGGCACGGCCGTGCTCGGTCTTGGGGCGATTGGCCCGCTGGCTGCCAAGCCGGTGATGGAAGGCAAGGGCGTGCTGTTCAAGAAGTTCGCCAACATTGACGTTTTCGATATCGAAATCGATGAGCGCGACCCGGACAAGCTGATCGATACCATCGCCTCGCTTGAGCCGACCTTTGGCGGTATCAATCTTGAAGACATCAAAGCGCCGGAGTGCTTCTACATCGAAAAGAAGCTGCGCGAGCGGATGAAAATCCCCGTCTTTCACGATGACCAGCACGGCACGGCCATCGTCGTCGGTGCTGCCGTCCTGAATGGCCTGCATCTGATTGGCAAGGATCTGGCAGAGGTCAAGATTGTTACTTCCGGTGCTGGCGCTGCGGCGCTGGCCTGTCTGGATCTGCTCGTCATGCTCGGGGTGCCGACGGCCAATATCTGGGTCACTGACATCAAAGGGCTGGTCTACGAAGGTCGCGTCGAGGAAATGGACGAGATCAAGGCCCGCTACACCAAAAAGACTGACGCCCGTACGCTGGGCGAGGTCATCGAAGGCGCCGATGTCTTCCTCGGCCTTTCCGCCGGCGGCGTGCTGAAGCCGGAAATGGTTGCCAAAATGGCCGCCAACCCGCTGATCATGGCCTTGGCCAATCCGACGCCGGAAATTTCGCCGGAACTGGTCAAGAGCGTCCGCAACGACGCGATCATCTGTACCGGTCGTTCGGACTATCCGAATCAGGTCAATAACGTACTGTGCTTCCCCTTTATTTTCCGCGGCGCGCTGGATGTCGGCGCGACGACCATTACCGAAGAAATGAAGATGGCCGCTGTCAAGGCCATCGCCGAACTGGCTCGCGCTGAGCAGTCAGAAGTGGCGGCTCGCGCTTACGGTGAGAAAGTGGCCAGCTTCGGCCCGGAATATCTGATTCCCAATCCTTTCGATCCCCGCCTGATCGTCAAGATCGCACCGGCTGTTGCCCGGGCTGGCATGGATTCCGGTGTCGCTACCCGTCCGATCAAGGATTGGGATGCGTATATTCAGGGCTTGAATGAATTCGTTTACCACTCCGGCATGATCATGAAGCCGGTCTTCTCGCAGGCCAGGATGGCGCCGAAGCGCATCGTTTTCGCCGAAGGCGAGGATGAGCGTGTATTGCGTGCGGTGCAGGTCATTCGCGACGAAGGTATCGCCATGCCGGTGCTGATTGGTCGGCATGCCGAAATCACCCGCCGGATCGAGGTGGCAGGCTTGCGCATCCGCGAGGGCGAGGATTTCGAGGTGGTTCACTCCGAGAATTGCCCGTTCTTCGACGAGCATTACGATGAATTCTGGCAGACCTACCACGGCTTGATGGAGCGCAAGGGCGTCTCTCCGGACTATGCGCGGCGCGAAGTGCGTCGTCGCAACACGCTTTACGGTTCGCTGATGGTCCGGTTGGGTTACGCCGATGGGTTGATCTGCGGCACCTTTGGCCGCCATGAAACGCATCGCGAGTACGTGCAAAGCGTCATCGGTACCCGTGCAGCACACGATCGCTATTACGCCATGAGTCTGTTGATGTTGCCGGAGCGCACCGTCTTTATCGGCGATACCTACGTGAACTACGATCCGACGGCCGAACAGTTGACCGAGATGACGCTGCTGGCGGCCGAAGAAATCCGCAATTTCGGCATTATCCCGAAAGTCGCCTTGCTCTCTCATTCCACCTTCGGGACCGAGAACACGCCGACTTCACTGAAAATGCGCGAAGTTCTGGCTCGACTGACCGAGCTGGCACCGGAGCTTGAAGTGGAAGGTGAAATGCACGGTGATGCGGCGCTGGACGAGCAGATTCGACTGGGTGCCTTCCCCAATTCACGCCTCAAGGGCCAGGCCAACCTGCTGGTCATGCCGACGCTGGATGCGGCGAATATCTCGTTCAATCTGCTGAAAGTGGCTGCCGGCGATAATCTGACCATCGGGCCCATCCTGCTCGGAGCTGCCAAGCCGGTAAATATCCTGACGCCGACCGCAACCGTTCGCCGTATTGTCAATATGACGGCGCTGACTGTGGTGGATGCAGGGTAAATAATTGCTTTAAGTTGTTGTTGTATCTATTTATTTTTATTGAAATTTCACCCTCTCCTGCTAAACTGGGCTACAATTTCCCGGTGTCGCAGGAGATCGTGAATGAAACAAAAGTTTAAGGTGGCCCTGATGGTCACCGCCTTGTTGGGCATGGGGCTGGGTGCTCCTCTAGAGGCCGCAACGGCCAAAAAGCCGACAGAGCAGGCAAGTAAAAAGGTTGCAACGAAATCGGCTGCCAAGCCAGTCAAGAAAACGGCCGCCAAATCGGTGTCGCCCAAAACTGCTGCGACGTCACATAAATCGCATGGCAAGGCAACGCATGCCAAGAAACCCACCAAGACGCTGCATGCCGCCGTCGAAACGCCGAAAAAATCGATGCGCCGCGTTGCCATGGCGGATATGGATCCGGGTCGTCTGGCGCTTTATTCCGCCTCGGCATTGGTGATTGATCAGAATACCGGGCATACCGTGCTGGAAAAGCAGCCAGATGCCGTGTTGCCGATTGCCTCGATTTCCAAGCTGATGACGGCGATGGTGGTGCTCGATGCCAAGCTCGATCTGCAGGAAGTGATCGCCATTGGTGACGAAGATGTCGACGGCCTGAAGGGCACCCGCTCCCGTTTGCCAGTTGGTACGACCATGACGCGCGAAACGGCCATGCTGCTGGCCCTGATGTCGTCGGAAAACAGGGCCGCACATTCACTGGGTCGGCATTATCCGGGGGGCATGCGGGCTTTCGTGCAGGCCATGAACCGCAAGGCGCAGGCCTTGGGCATGTATCACAGCAGCTTTGAAGAACCGACCGGGTTGTCCAGCAACAATGTCTCGACGGCACACGATCTGGCGCGGATGGTAACGGCAGCGGCACGCTACCCCGAAATTCGCGGTTTTTCGACAACGGCTGAAGCGAAAGTTGAATTGAACGGCCGGATAGCGGAATTCCGCAATACCAATGCCCTGGTCCGCAGTGACAACTGGGAAATCGGCATTTCGAAAACCGGCTATATCTCAGAAGCGGGACGCTGTCTGGTAATGCAGGCGCGCGTCGCTGACAAGCCGGTGGTCATCGTGCTACTCGACTCCGTCGGCAAGATGACGCGAGTCGGTGATGCCAACCGGATCAAACGCTGGATGGAAAGTGCCAGCCTGGCGCTGGAGCGTCGGCCAGTCTGAATTTCTGGATCACCCACTGAAGGCCGCCGAGAGCGGCCTTTATTTTTTCTTGCCGAGGAAGCCCAGTGCCTGGGAAACGGCGTCGGCTGCACGCTTGAGCATGGGCACCCAGTTCGGGTCGTGACGATCAGCCGGGGCTGAGACCGACAGCGCTGCAACGACATTGCCCTCGTCATCGTGAATCGGTGCAGCGACGCATTTCAGGCCAAGTTCGGCCTCTTCGTCGTCGTAGGCAATGCCGTGCCGGCGAACCTTGTCGAGCTCTTTCTCGAGCGTCGCCAAGGTGGTCAGGGAATGCGGGGTTTTGCCCGGCAGGCCGGTGCGTTTTGCGTAGTCACGAACTTTTTGCGGACTGTCGGCGGCAAGAAAGAGCTTGCCAAGCGAGGTCAGGTGGAGCGGTGCGCGGCCACCGACCAGATAGACAACACGAACCAGCGCGCGGCCGGACGAGGTGCGTTCGAGATAGATGATTTCGTCATCGTGGCGGGCGCCAAGGTTGATTGCCTCGCCAATTTTTTCGTGCAGTTCCTGCATGAAGGGCAGGGCGACTTCGCGCAGGCTGATGCGGGATTTGACGATGGCGCCGAGTTCGAGCAGACGAATGCCGAGGCGGTAGGTGCCGGCATCCTGGCGCTCGACAAAACGGGCGTTGGTCATTGCTGCCAAAATGCGGTGCGCGGTCGATGGATGGAGTTCGGTGGCGGCCGCAAGATTTTTCAGACTGGCCGCATCAGGAGAGTCGGCAAGCGCGTCGAGCAACGACATCATGCGCTCGATGACCTGAATTGAACCGGGGGTTTTGGTGGCCCCGCTGGCAGCATCTGACAACTGGATTCCTTTATTGGTGCGGTTTGAGTAGCATTAGCCACTTCATTTTCTTGTGCGCCGCAATATTAGCATGCGCTTAGCTCTCTACGTTACCTGCCTGATTGACCTGATGCGCCCTTCGGTGGGCTTCGCGAGCCTGCGCCTGCTGGAGGCAGCGGGTTGCGAAGTGGTCGTGCCGGAAGGCCAGACTTGCTGCGGTCAACCGGCCTGGAGCGCAGGAAATCGCGGCTTGGCTGCTGACTTGGCGAAAAAGGCGATAGCCGAACTGGAAAATTACGACTATGTCGTGATTCCTTCCGGTTCCTGCACGGACCAGATTCGCAATGTCTATCCGCAACTGTTTGCCGATGACGCACTGTGGGGGCCGCGAGCCCGGGCGCTGGCCGAGCGGGTGCATGAATTGACCAGTTTTCTGGTTGATGTGCTGCATTTTTCTGCCCCGCCTGCCGAATTTCAGGGCAGCGTGACCTATCACGATTCCTGCAAGGGCCTTCGCGCTTTGGGCATCAAGCCGCAACCGCGTGAATTGTTGCTGCAGGTACGTGGCCTGAGTCTGCAGGAGATGCCGGATTGCGAGGAATGTTGCGGCTTTGGTGGCGCCTTCTCAGTGAAATTTGGCGACATCTCGACGCAGATCGTCGATCGCAAGTGTGAGTCGATTGCCAGCGTCGGTGCCGATGCGGTGGTCGGGGGCGATCTGGGGTGTCTGCTCAATATCGAAGGGCGCCTGCGCCGTCGGGGTGATCACCATACCCGCGTTCTGCACATCGCCGAGGTGCTGGCGGGTGGGGGCGAGAACTGATGTCAGCCGCCAAACATTCGCAGGCAATGCATTTCCAGGCGCGGGCCGGCAAGGAAGTCAGGAATGCCGTTTTGCAGCGCGCCTTGCAGAAGGCCAAGCCCTTGTTCGTTGGCAAGCGTGCCAAAGGTATCGCCGCGCTGAGCGAAGACAAACTGGAGTTTGAAGCGCTGCGTACGGCTTGCGAAGACATCCGCAACCGCGTGCTGACCGATCTCGACGTCTGGCTTGCCATCTTCGAGGAACGGGCCAGGGCGAGTGGCGCCGAGGTGTTGTGGGCACGTGATGGCGATGAAATCTGCCGGCACGTAGTCGACGTGGCGCGCCAGCACGGTGTGACCAAGGCCACCAAGTCGAAATCCATGCTTTCGGAAGAGGCTCGCCTGAACGAGGCGCTGGCGGCGGCAGGCATCCGGCCGGTGGAAACCGATCTTGGCGAGTACATCGTGCAACTGGCCGGCGAAACGCCGTCGCACATCATTGCGCCAGCTGTGCACAAGACGATTGGCGACGTTGAGGCGCTGTTTGCCAAGGAGCATGGGCGGCCGGTCGAAACGCGGACTTCTGCCGATATTCCCGCGATGGCACGCGAGGCGCGTGAGGTGCTGCGCCAGCATTTTCTCAGTGCCGAGATGGGTATCTCCGGCGCCAATTTTCTGATCGCGGAAACCGGTACGGCGGCGCTGGTGACCAATGAAGGCAACGGTCGCATGGTGACGACGCTGCCCAAGGTGCATGTGGTGATTACCGGCATCGAGAAAATCGTTCCGACGCTGGAGGACTTCGCGACGCTGATGCGCCTGCTGCCGCGTTCGGCGACTGGGCAGTCGATTTCAAACTACGTTTCGTTGCTGACTGGCACGAAGCAGCCGGGTGATAGCGATGGCCCCGAGAAAACTGTTTTCATCCTGGTCGACAACGGTCGCGCGAATCTGCTCGGTTCGGCCTATCAGGACATGCTGCGCTGCATTCGTTGCGGTGCCTGCATGAATCACTGTCCGGTCTATTTTTCGCTCGGTGGGCATGCCTACGGCTGGGTTTATCCGGGGCCGATGGGCTCGGTGCTGACGCCGCTATACACCGGCATCGAGAACGCCCTCGATTTGCCGCACGCCTCGACGGGTTGCAACCAGTGCGGCAGCGTCTGCCCGGTGCGCATTCCCTTGCCGAAACTGATGCACCGTCTGCGCGAGGAGCAGGTCGAGCGCGGCCTGCGCCCGTGGTCCGAAAGTTTCGGCCTCAAGGCCTGGGCCTTGGTGGCCGGGAAGCCCGCGCTTTACCGCTGGGTGATGCGCCGGGCGGCGCGCTATCTCAACTGGCTGGCTGACGGCAGCGGCAGCATCCGCATTTTTGGCCTGGCGCCCGGGTGGACCGCAGGACGCGATCTGCCGGTATCGTCGGGCAAGACTTTCCATGAACTATATGCAGCAAGAAAGAGAGCTTGAAGATGGATTTTTCTCCTGAAGGCCCGATGGCCATTCCTCTGTGGGTCAATGGCCGCGCTTTTCTCACCGTCAGCGATGCCTTCTACGACGTGACCAATCCGGCTAGCGGTGAAGCGATCCGTCGGGTGCCGTTGTGCGGTGCCGCCGAGGCGATTGAAGCGGTCAAGGCGGCGCGCGGTGCGCAGCCGGTCTGGGCCGAAATGGGGCTGGCAGCACGCCGCGTTTGTCTGGCCAAACTGGCCGATGCACTGGACGGTTATACCGGCCACTTCGCCAAATTGCTGATGCAGGAAATCGCCATCGACGAAGCGGTGGCTACCGCCGAAGTGGTGGCAGCAGTCGCTGCCCTGCGGGGTGCCGGCGTTGGCGAGACCGGGGTTTTCGGGTTGGTCGTCGATGCCTTGAAGCCGCTCAGCAGCGTTGCCGAAGCATTGGCACCAGCCTTGATGGCGGGGGCGACAGTGGTGGTCAAACCCAGTCCGCGTGCACCGTCGGCGGTATTTGCCTTGTGCGAACTCTCGGCCCGGGCCGATTGGCCGGCCGGTGTGCTCAATCTGCTGCAGGGTGATACCGCCGCCATCGAAGGACTGTGCGCAGCCGGGATCGACCGCCTGGTCTATCGCGGCAATGCGCCGCTCGGGGTGCAGATCGGCGCGCTGGCCGATGCCGCAGGAACGCCGTACGTGATGCAGGCGGTTTGATGCAACGTATCGTCTTTCTGGAACGGGAGTCGGTGATCGCCGAAGTCAGGCGCCCGGCTTTCGCCCACGAATGGGTCGAGTACCCGAAGACTTCGCCGGCCGAGGTGATCGAACGCCTGGCCGGGGCGACGATCGCCATCATCAACAAGGCGCCGTTGCCGGCTGCTGCGGTGGACGCCCTGCCAGCACTAAAATTGGTGGCGGTTGCCGCGACCGGCACCAATGTGGTCGATCTCGCAGCCTGCAAGGCGCGTGGCATCATTGTTTCCAACATTCGTGGCTATGCCGAACACACTGTGCCTGAGCACGTCTTTGCGCTGACGCTGGCCTTGTCGCGTAACCTCGTTGCCTGGCGGGAGTCGCTGCTGGCCGGGCGTTGGCAGCAGTCCGGTCAGTGGTGCTTTTTCGATCATCCGATTCGCGATCTGCATGGTGCGACGTTGGGGCTGATCGGCAGTGGCAGCCTGGGCAATGGCGTGGCTCGTCTGGCCGAGGCATTCGGCATGCGAGTCCTGCGAGCCGAGCGCAAGGGCGCCGCGACGGTGCGTCCGGGCTATACCGCTTTCGCCGAGGTGCTGGCCAGGGCAGATGTGATCAGCCTGCATTGCCCGCTGACGCCGGAAACCAAAAACCTGATCGGTGAGGCCGAACTGCAGGCGATGCAGCGTTCGGCGTTGTTGATCAACACCGCGCGCGGCGGCATTGTCGATGAAGTCGCGCTGATCCGGGCGCTGAAAGAAGGCTGGATTGCCGGCGCCGGCTTTGATGTGATTTCCGCCGAACCACCACTGGCAGGGCATCCGATGGTTGATCCCGAACTGCTGGCGCGGCCCAACTTCCTGCTGACGCCGCACGTTGCCTGGACCAGTCGCTCGGCGATGCAGTCGCTGGTTGATCAGTTGATAGCCAACATCGAAGCCTTTGCCGCGGGCAAGCCGCAGAATCAGGTGATATGAGCGCTCGCGACGAGATACTTAAAAGAGTCAGGGCAGGTGTTGGCAAGGACGATTTTTCCGCTCGCCGGGCACTTGCCGAGGCCTACATGGCCGAACGGAAGCGTGGGCCGCAGCCGACGCTTGGTGCAGAACTGGCGGTGCGATTCAAGTCCAAGGCCGAAAGTCTGTCGAGCAGTGTTGAGGTGCTGCCCGAGCGTGCTGAAGCGCCGGCTGCGGTAGCGCGATATCTGACGGCGGGGGGCTTCGGCCTGCAGGCGGTGATTACCGGCGACGTTGCCGGGCTGGATTGGACCGGTAGCGGCTTGACGGTAGCGGCTCGCCCTGCGGTGGACGCCGATAAAGTCGGTATTTCCGGGTGTTTCTGTGCCGTTGCCGAAACCGGCACGCTGATGCTGCTGTCCGGGCCGGAAACCCCGGCCACGGTCAGCTTGCTGCCGGAAACGCACATCGCGCTGGTCGAGGTTTCACGCATCGTTGCCACGATGGAAGATGCCTTCGCACTGTTGCGCGCTGAACGTGGCGATTTGCCGCGAGCGATCAATTTCATCTCCGGCCCGTCACGTACGGGCGACATCGAACAAACAATCGTCCTTGGCGCCCATGGGCCGTGCCGGGTACATCTGATTCTGACAGGAACAAATCCATGACCATCAGCTTTGCCGTGCGCGGCGAATACATTCAACTCGATCAACTGCTCAAGGCCACCGGCCTGTGCGAATCAGGGGGCGCGGCACATGCGGCCATCGCTGAAGGGCGGGTGCGGGTCGATGCTGCGGTGGACACCCGAAAAAGGGCAAAAATGCGCCCCGGTCAGACGGTGACTTTTGCCGGTGAAACCGTGGAACTGGTGGCCGAGTAAGTTTTCAGTCGCGAACCCGGTCAAAGACGTCGGCGGAAATTTCGGTGCCGGCATGGGTCGTGGCAATCACCGGCGCTGACTTGGCGCCACCAAAATAGAGTAGCCAGTCGGCATCCGAGACTTCGGTTTCGTTGATTTCCGGTATCCGGCGCTCGGTGCTGCGGCGCCTGTCCTTCCAGCCGCGCGGCGGGCCGCATTCTTTCTGGCGCCGGTCTGCGGTGTCGCGTGGTTTGTTATCTTTGCTCATGCTTACCCCCCTTTTTTATTGTGTACGGGTAGCCGAATGATAGCTTGAAAGTTTTGATCAAGCATCGCTGGAATGGTTCATCTGCATTGAGCCCTGTGCAGTAAAATTAGCGAAATCTAATATTCAAGGCAAGCCATGAGTTACCCCAGCTTTTCGGACATCTCCCGCGGCGCCGCATGAACTGGCTTTGGTTGCTTCCCCTGCTTGCCGGCGGTTATGCCGGCCTGAACTTCGGCATTCGGCGAGGGTTGCGCGCCGAGCGTATTCCCGAGACTATAGAGCCGGCTGGGTTGCCCTGGCGCGTGGTGAGTTTGCCGAGCGTCAATGGCAAAAACCTGTTTGGCTGGCTCATTCCTGCCGAAGCGCGGGCGCCGGCGCTGGTTGTCATGCACGGCTGGGGCGGCAATGCCGAAATGATGCTGCCGCTGGCGGCGCCGTTGCATGCGGCTGGCTATACGCTGTTGCTGCTCGATGCGCGCTGTCATGGGCGGAGCGACAACGACAGCTTCGCGTCGCTGCCACGTTTCGCCGAAGACATTGAAGCCGCGCTGCGTTGGCTGGCCCTGCAACCTGAAGTCGATGCGCTGAAGCTGGGGGTAGTGGGCCATTCGGTCGGTGCCGGTGCGGCACTGCTCGTTGCATCGCGCCAAACGAGTGTGCGTGCTGTCGTCAGCCTGGCGGCCTTCGCCCATCCGGCGGTGATGATGCGGCGCTGGCTGGCGGCCAAGCACATTCCACATTGGCCTCTTGGTGCCTATATTTTGAGCTATGTGCAGCGGGTCATTGGCTACCGCTTCGACGACATTGCGCCGTGCCGCACCATTGCCCGGGTGAGCTGCCCAGTCTTGCTGGTGCATGGTCTGGAGGACGACACGGTGCCAGTCAGTGAAGCCAGGCTTATTCATGCAGCACGGAGCCATGAAGCTGTCGAGTTATTGCTGGTTCCCGGGAGTCATGATGACTATGGCGACATTGGGCGCCAAATCGGCTCAGTGCAGGCGTTCCTTGAGCGGGCATTTGCCCGAAGGGCTGATTCAGCTCGGGCGGGTGCTGGTTTGCTGAATTGAATGCGCAGCGATAAAGGGCTTCAGCGCAAGATCAAACTCGACGAGGTGCTGCTGAACCCAGGTTGAAACGGTGGCGACGATCTCAGGCAAATTTGCCGCCTTGCCATGCATGGCATCCAGATGAATCTGCGCTAGTTCTTCCAGGATCAAGCTATGCGCCTCACGATGTTCCCGCAGCATGGCCTCGGGCAGGCCGATTGCCAACATCAGTTTTTCTTCGGTCGTGAAATGATGGCGAATCTGGGTGCCCAGCCGGGTCAGGACATCACTCAGCACTTCGTCGGGGAACTGGGTTTGACCGGAGCCTGTCAGTTTTTCGAGGGACGAGAACAATTCTTGATGCTGGAGATCAATGAGCGGGACGCCAAGTCGTAAATTCGCGTTCATGGGTTGAATACTACAACTTGCTGTTTAGGCAGTGAACAAAAAAAGGCGGGAGGCTAGCTCCCGCCCAAGCGGAGTCTGCTCTGAATGTCTCAGGGCAGAAGGAAAGAGGCTTTTTCGCGGACCTTGATGTCGTCGTTGTCCATGGCAACGATGCCGAAGTGAATCTGATTGGCGCCCTTCTTGCCGGCATCCGGCTGGACACGAACCACCGTATTGAAGGATTGCAGCGTCGCCGCAGGCACGTCGACTTCGGTGGCACCGTCAATCTCGACGTCCGGCAGGCCATCGACGGTTACCTTGTAGCGGCGGGCCCGCTCTTCGGTATTCATGATCTGCAGCATGTAGACGTTCTCGATACGGCCATCGTCAGCTTCGCGAGCCAGCGTCGAACGGTCACGGATGATGTCGACCTTGAGCGGGATGCGATGCACCAGAGACCAGGCGGTGATGAAGGAAATCAGGATCAGGATGGCGGTGTAGAGCAGGATGCGGGGACGCACCACGTGAGCCAGAATTTCCTTGCGCGTCAGGTGCTTGGCGACGGCAGCTTCGGTCGAGTAGCGGACCAGGCCGCGTGGCAGGCCGACCTTGTCCATGACCTGGTCGCAGACATCGATACAGGCAGCACAACCGATGCACTCATATTGCAGGCCGTTGCGGATGTCGATGCCGGTCGGGCAGACCTGAACGCAGAGGTCGCAGTCGACACAGTCGCCAAGGCCGGCAGCTTTTGCATCGATACCTTTTTTGCGGGCACCGCGGGTCTCGCCACGTTCCGGATCGTAGGTGATGATCAGCGTATCCGGGTCGAACATCACGCTCTGGAAGCGGGCATACGGACACATGTGTTTGCACACCTGTTCGCGCATGAAGCCGGCCATCAGATAGGTAAAACCGCCGTAGAAGAAGATCCAGAAGGTTTCCCAGCCGCTCAGATTGTTGGTGCGGACGGACTCCATCAGCTCGGTGACCGGGGTGAAATAGCAAACCAGCGTAAAACCTGTCCACAACGAGAGCAGGCCCCAGAGCAGGTGCTTGGTGCCCTTGATGCGAATCTTGCGGGCATTCAGTGGTGCCTTGTCAAGCTTGATACGGTCATTGCGGCTGCCTTCGACCCAATTCTCTATCCACATGAACATCTGTGTATAGACCGTCTGCGGGCAGGCGTAACCGCAGAAAAGGCGGCCGGCGATGGCGGTGACGAGAAAGAGGCCGTAGGCCGAGACGATCAGCAAGGCGGCCAGGTAAATGACATCCTGGGGCCAGAAAACCAGACCGAAAATGTAGAACTTGCGTTCGACCAGATGCAGCAAAAATGCTTGGCGATCATTCCATTGCAGCCACGGAGTCACGTAGAAGAGCAACTGCGTGAAGACGACGAGGGCAATCCGCCAGTTATCGAAGATGCCGCGCACACCCTTGGCATAGATGTTTTTGCGCTTTTCGTAGAACGATACCTTTTCTGGCGGGTTCTGCTGTTGCTGGCTGATTTCTGGCTGGCTCATTGAGTCTCTTGTCTGACTGAAAATCGAAAAATGGTCGGAAACCGGGACACCTGGCACCTTCGGCAGCCCGTCCGCATCAAGCATGCCTGCGGGGCGAACTAAGGGGAAAATGCGTCCAGACTGCACGCCGGTTGACCAGCACCAGCCGTCAAAAACGGTCGGAAAGCGCTGGAGGCTGGAGAATATCACCGGTTTCCGACCTATCTATTAACAAGATATGTGCCTGCTTTTTGGGTTTCTATTTAAGATAATTAAATCAATGGTTTGGGTGAATACGCGCGGCGTGTGCCTATTGTTTTTGGTCTGCCTGTGTCAAGATTGGCAAATTGATTTGTCAATGGTGCCAAAGCTGACATGACTTCCCACTTTCTCAGTGAACTGCTTTCCTTCCTTGATGGTCTGCCCGAGCCGCGGATCGTGATGAATGCGGAGTACCGGATCATTGCGGCCAATGCAGCCTATATCCGGGATTTCGGGGGCGGTGTACCAATTGTCGGGCGCACCTGCTATGAGGTTTCGCATCACTTCAATGTGCCTTGCGATCAGGCTGGCGAGTCCTGTCCACTCAAGCAAAGCCTTGAGGCCGGTGCGCCGCAGCGGGTCTTGCATGTGCACCACACGCCGCGTGGCGACGAGCATGTCGATGTCGAAACGACGCCGATTCGCGATGATCTGGGGCAGATCGTTTATTTCGTCGAAACCATGCGGGTGGTTCGTCAGGCCAGCAGTCGGCCGGTAGCGCAAGGGCTGGTCGGTCGCTCACCGGCATTTGTCGGCATGCTGGAAAAAGTGCTGCGGGTTGCCGATTCCGATGCGGCAGTCCTGCTGCTTGGCGAAACCGGCACTGGCAAGGAACTGGTTGCCCACGCCATTCACGAGGCTGGCGATCGTGAGGGCGGGCCGTTTGTTGCGGTCGACTGTGCCGGAATGACCGAAACGCTTTTCGAAAGCGAATTGTTTGGCTACGAAAAAGGCGCATTTACCGGCGCTGCACACCGCAAGCAGGGGTTGGTCGAAGCGGCCAGCGGCGGCACACTCTTTCTCGACGAAATCGGTGAGTTGCCGTTGTCCCTTCAGGTCAAGCTGCTTCGCCTTCTTGAAACCGGCACCTATCGCCGGGTCGGCGGGTTGGAGTGGCTGCCGGCCAACTTTCGCCTGATAACGGCAACCCACCGCGATCTGCGGTCCATGGTGCAGGCCGAAACCTTCCGGCGAGACCTGTATTTCCGGATCAATACCTTCCCGATTCATACCCCGGCGCTGCATGAGCGGGCCGAAGATATTCCGTTGCTGGCAATTTCGCTGCTGGGGCGGGTTGACCGCAGGAAGAGCCGCAATTTTTCCGGCGCCGCACTCAGCTGGCTGGCCGGACGTCGCTACAGCGGCAATATCCGGGAGTTGCGCAACCTGATCGAACGCGCCACCGTGCTGGCAGATGGCGACAGCATTGAACTGTCGCATCTGATCGACATGGCGGATGATGTGCCACCGGCCTTGCCGGTTTCGAGCGGTGCCTTTCAGGTGGCCGAGGTAATCGATCTTGAAACCCTCGAAATGCGTTATCTGGAATGGGCCAGAGGCCGGATGGGCGGCGATCTGGCCGCACTCGCCGGGCAGCTCGGCGTCAGTCAGCGGACGCTCTACCGTCGCTTGCAGACGACCAGAATTTCTGGCGCAGAAACGGGGCGATAAAGGCCAAATTTAGTACGCCATCAACAGTAAAGGCGTGCCGGACGCTCCATCCTGACTGCCAAATTCGGTCGCGGCACTGCCATCCAGCCGCCATGACACTGCCAGTCAGAGTTTTAATTGATGCAATCCGTTGCTCTATGGGCAATTACCGGCGATGGCCAGGTAGGCACGAAAATTGATAAGGCTTCTCTAATATTATAAGGAGAGGCAATGTTTTCCATATCATGGCGATCTATCAGCGCGGCCTGCCTGATGGCAGGTATCTCGCTTGGCGCTCAGGCCAATCCTGCCGCTGTCGGTGTTGCTGCCGGCGCGCAAGCCAACCCGGCAGCGCTCGGCAGCGCAGCAATATCAAAATCCACCACCGACCATAGCCAACTTGAGGCGCTCAAGGGGCCGTTCAAGACCGGGCCGGAGGTCACCAAGGCTTGCCTGACCTGCCATAACAAGGCTGGCCATCAGGTGATGAAGAGCATCCACTGGACCTGGGAAGCTACCAGCCCGGCGACCGGGAAAAAGCTCGGCAAGCAACACGCGGCCAACAACTTCTGCGGCTCGATAACCTCCAACGAGACGCGCTGCACCAGTTGTCACGCCGGCTACGGATGGAAGGACAAGAGCTTCGATTTCACCGATCAGAGCAACGTCGACTGCCTTGCCTGCCATGACAATACGGGCACCTACAAGAAGTTCGGTACCGATGCCGGCCACCCGCTGTATGCCGATCGCGAGTTCGAGCCGATGGAAGGGCCGCCGGGCAAGAAGTTGTTCAAGGCCCCCGACCTGACCAAGATCGCCCAGCATGTTGGCAAGCCCGGCCGCAAAAACTGCGGCAGCTGCCACTTCAGTGGCGGCGGCGGTGATGCGGTGAAGCACGGCGACCTCGACTCTTCGCTGGTCAAACCGAAGAAGGAACTCGATGTGCACATGGCTGAGGATGGCGCCAATATGGTCTGTGCCGACTGCCATACTTTCAACGCCCACCAGCCATCCGGCAGCCGCTACGCGGTGACCGCCAAAGACAAGCATGGTTTTGACTTGCCCAAGGACGACCACAACCGCGCTACCTGCGAGTCCTGCCACGGCTTCACACCGCACAAGGAAGCCAAGATCAACAACCACACCAACAAGGTGGCGTGCCAGACCTGCCATATTCCCGCGTTTGCCCGCGGTGGTGTTGCGACCAAGATGCTTTGGGACTGGTCTACCGCTGGCAAGATGGACGCCGACGGCAAGCCGCTCTTCATCAAGGACGATCACGGCCACCTGAAATACTCGGCCGCCAAGGGTGACTTCAAATATGGCGAGAACGTCCGCCCCGAATACAAGTGGTACAACGGGACTGTCGAGCAGGTCACCATCACCGACAAGCTGGACAAATACATCGGCAAGGATGGTGTCCTCGAACTGAACCGCATCGAAGGCTCGGCCAAGGACCCGAATGCACGTATCTGGCCTTTCAAGGTGATGGCGGGCAAGCAAGCCTACGATACCGAGAACAATACGCTGGTCGTCAACCATGTTTTCGGCAACGACGACACGGCGTTCTGGAAGCACTACGACTACGAGAAATCGATCAAGGCCGGGATGGACTACGCCGGCCTGCCCTACAGCGGCAAGTTCGGTTTTATCGAGACGCGCATGAACTGGTTCATCACCCATATGGTCGCGCCCAAGGAAAAGGCCGTGCCCTGCCAGGAGTGCCATACCCGTTCCGAAGAAGGTCGCCTGACGGCGATTACCGACATTTACCTGCCGGGCCGCGACCGCAATTCGCTGGTCGATCTGTTCGGTAGCCTGGCCATTGTCGGCGCCATCGGCGCCGGTGCCATCCACGGGCTGGCAAGGCTGATCGCCCGCCGCAAGGAGAAAGCAAAATGAGCAACCGAATCTACATCTACAAACGCTACGAGCGCTTCTGGCACTGGTCGCAAGCCCTGCTCATCATCACCATGATGCTGACCGGCTTTGAAGTGCACGGCAGTTATTCCCTGCTTGGGTTCGGGAAGGCAGTTGAATGGCACACGGTAGCCGCCTGGACGCTGCTGACGCTGTGGGCGTTCACCATCTTCTGGCAATTCACCACAGGGGAATGGCGCCAGTACCTGCCATCGCTGAAAAATGTCGTGGCGATGGTCCACTATTACACCATCGGCATCTTCACCAACTCGCCGCACCCGTTCCACAAGACCGTGGTGCAGAAGCACAATCCGTTGCAGCGTCTGGCCTATCTGGCGCTGCTTGCTTTCATCTCGCCGCTGATCTGGGGCTCCGGGCTGCTTTATCTGTTTTATGGCGACTGGGAAAGATTCGGTTTGAACGCCTATCTGTCACTGGAGTGGGTGGCGGTGGCGCACACGCTGGGCGCTTTCATGATCACCGCCTTCTTCTTTATTCACGTTTATCTGACGACCACCGGCCACACGATTTTTGCCCACATCAAGGCAATGATTACCGGCTGGGAGGAAGTTGACGACCATCACTGAACCGACAACGATTTACCTTGCGTTTGGGGCGGGATTATTCCCGCCCTTTTTTTGGAGAATGTCATGTCATCCTGGGGCTGTCCGCATGAAATCAAGGGCCTGTGCGCCAAGGTCAACAACTTGCCCTGTGATCCCGGCATGAAAGGTTGCGAACTGGCGGGGCGCTACGTCTTTACCAGCAGCGAAGACAAGAACAAGCGCCTGCGGGAAAAACAGGCACGTGAAGCCGCTCTACCCAAGCCTGAATCAGGCACCCAATAAGCGCAGGCGGCGATACAGCGTGCGCTCGGAAAGCCCGATGTGGCGTGCCAGTTCCTTGCGGCTGCCGGGAAAGCTGCCGAGCAGATCGAGCAATTGCGTGTCGGTCAATTTTGATTTTTCGCCTTTTTGCATGGTCGACCGCAGCACTTGCCCCGGATGCCCGGTGGGCAGATGGCGAAAGTCGATTTCGTCGCCATCTGAAAGGAGGCAGGCGCGCTCGAGAAGATTGCGCAATTCGCGGACATTGCCGGGAAAGTCGTAGTCACGCAGCCAGCTGAGCGCCTCCTTCGAGAGGCGCAACGTGCGCCCATTTGACACGCCGGGGAGCAAACTCTCGGCGAGCAAGGCGATGTCGTCGCGACGCTCGCGCAGGGCTGGCAGGAAGATCGGGAAAATATTCAGGCGGTAGAACAGATCCTGACGGAAGCTGCCGGCCTCGACCATCTCGGACAAAGGTCGGTGGGTGGCGGAAATGACCCGGATATCAGCCTGAAGCAATTCGGTTGAGCCAACCCGGCGGAAGGTGCCGGTTTCCAGCAGGCGCAACAGTTTGACCTGAATCGATAACGGGATGTCACCCACCTCGTCGAGGAACAGCGTTCCTCCGGCGGCGGCTTCGATCAAGCCGATCTTGCGCGTAACCGCCCCGGTGAAGGCGCCGCGTTCGTGGCCGAAGAGCTCACTTTCGAACAGCGTTTCGGCCAGTCCGGAACAGTCGACCGCAACAAAGGGGCGCTCGGTACGCCGGCTCAACTGATGGATTGCCCCGGCAACCAGTTCCTTGCCGGTACCGGATTCACCCTGCAGCAGCACGACCGCATCGGCCGGAGCGACCCGGGCCACCAGCGCCATCATCGCCAGGAAAGTCGGCGAACGTCCGACCAGGCCGCGTACATGTTCGTCGGTACGTGCGACCGGCAGCGGACTGATTTTTTCGATGAAATAGGCAATTTCGCCTGCCGCATCTCGGATGGGCGACAGCTCGATATTCTCGAAACGTTCGCCATGTGTTGTGTGATGCAGATGCACGACCCGTTCGCGCTGGCCGGATCGGAGACTGAGCAGCAAAGGGCAGGCTTCGCCTGCCTCATCGCAAGGCACGGCATAGCGATGCGAAACCTCGTAACAGGTGCGTCCGATAATCTTCTGCTGTCCTTCCCACTTGGCCCGATAGGCCTCGTTGGCAGCAAGGATGCGGTAGTTGCGGTCGCACAGGATGTGCGGCTCGTTGAGGCTTTCGAGAAAGGAGGTCAGTTCGATGGGGGCAACGGGGGTAACTGCCATGGTCTGCCAATCGTGTTATTTGTTCTGCCAAATGCTGCCATACCATCCTCAAAATAGCCATGCCGCCCCTTCGGCAGATAGTCCTGATGATTCCATTTGCTTGGTCAAACCGCCACGTGTGTTCAAAAATGAGAAATTTACGTTTTCTGTGGTTCGATTTTCGCGTTTCACCTAAAGGAAAGTGCTAAAGTGGATCCATCCCAAGACGCCTCCTTGGCGCCCAGAAAGCAATTCAAGACGGTAGAACCTGAATGAAGCTGAGTCATCTGGAGTGGCGGTCGCTCAAGACTAGGGTGACCCTTTTTACTCTGGCTATTTTCCTTGTCAGCATCTGGTCACTGGCCTTCTACGCCAGCCGGATGTTGCGCGATGATATCCAGTACCAACTCGGCGAACAGCAATTCTCGACGGTCTCCTTCATGGCTTCCGAGATTAACCAGCAACTGGTTGATCGGCTGAGTATTCTGGAGAAAGTGGCTGGCCGGGTCAGCCCGGCCATGGCGGGAAATGCCGCCATCCTGCAGGAAATTCTTGAGGAACGCCTGATCCTTCAGGGACCGTTCAACGCCGGCGTCCTGTTGCTGAATACTGAAGGGACAGTGATCGCCGAACTGCCCTCGACGGCAAAGCGGGTCGGCATCAATTACATGGATCGGGATTACATCGCCGCCGCCATCAAGGATGGTAAAGCCTCGATTGGCGAACCGGTCATCGGCAAGAAACCCGAGACACCGTTGTTCGGTATGGCAGTGCCGGTGCGAGACACCAGGGACAGACTGATCGGCGCACTGGTCGGGGTGACCGATCTGGCGGCCCCCAATTTTCTCGACAAGCTGACCGCGAACCCCTACGGCAAGACCGGTGGCTATCTGCTGGTTTCGCCGAAACGTCGGCTGATTGTGAATGCCACCGACAAGGGCCGGGTCATGGAGGTGCTCCCCGCAGCAGGGGTGAATCCAGAGATTGATCGCTACATCGAGGGACGTGACGGCTCCAGTGTTCTGGTCAGTCCCCTGGGCATCGAGGTGCTGGTGTCGGTCAAGCACACGCCGGTCTCAGGCTGGTACGTGGCGGCGACCCTCCCAACTGCGGAGGCTTTCTCGCCCATACGCGCCATGCAGCAGCGCATGTTGCTGGCGGCCATATTCTTTACCTTGCTGGCCGGTGGCCTTACCTGGTGGATGCTCCGGCGCCAGCTTTCGCCGATGCTTGATGCCGTCAAGACCCTGGCTGCCCAGAGCGATGGCAGCCTGCCTTTGAAAGCGCTGCCCGTCGTACGCCAGGACGAAATTGGCCAATTGATCGGCAGTTTCAACGGTCTGATCGAGACAGTCCAGCAGCGCGAAGATGCGTTGCGCGACAGTGATGCAACCCTGCGCAATATTCTGGAAACGTCGCTGGATGGAATCTGGCGGGTGAACGCTCAAGGCCGCTTGGTCGACGTCAACCCGACCTATTGTTCGCTCTCGGGTTACAGCGAGGAAGAATTGCTGCAGATGCGGATTACGGATCTGGAGGCGATTGAGAATCCGGCACAGACCGCAGATCGCGTGCAGCGCCTGATCGAGAGCGGGCATGACCAGTTTGAAACGACCCACCGTCGCAAGGATGGTTCGGTCTGGCAGGTCGAAATCAGTGCTACTTTCCGACAATCGGGAACCGGAGAGATCCTGGCCTTCCTGCGCGATATCACTGAGCGCAAGCGGATCGAGGCTGAGCTCCGCAAGAATCAGGAGTTGTTCAACCAATTGATGGCCCACTCGCCGATCTACACCTACATCAAGGAGGTCACGCCAACGGAAGGTCGCGTGATTCAGGCCAGCGACAACTTCGACCAGATGGTCGGCATTGCTGGCCGTGACATGATCGGCAAGACCATGTCCGAGCTTTTCCCCGCTGAACTTGCCGCCAGCATCATTGCCGACGACTGGGCGGTGGTTGCCAAAGGCGAGGTGTTGCGAGTTGATGAGGCGCTGAACGGACGCAACTACACCTCGATCAAATTCCCGATTCTCCAGGGGGAGACGACCCTGCTGGCCGGATACACGATCGACGTTACCGAACGCAAGCAGAACGAGGCTGAGCTGGAGAGGTACCGGCAGCATCTCGAATCCCTGGTTGAGGAGCGCACCACGGCGCTTTCTGTCGCCAAGGAAGCGGCCGAGGCTGCCAACCGGGCCAAGAGCACCTTCCTGGCCAATATGAGCCACGAGTTGCGGACGCCGATGAATGGCATCATGGGAATGACCGATCTGGCGCTGCGCCGTGCTTCCGACCCCAAGCAGATCGAGCAGCTTGCCAATGTAAATCAGGCCTCCCGGCAGTTGCTGGCGATCATCAACGACATTCTCGACATCTCCAAAATCGAGGCTGAGCGGCTGACACTGGAGCAGATCAGCTTCAAGCTCGGTGGCGTTCTGGGCAATCTGACCAGCCTGGTCAGTGTCAAGGTAGCCGAAAAAGGCCTCGATTTCCTGATTGACATTGCACCTGAGCTGGCCGGTTGGCCATTGCGCGGCGATCCCTTGCGGCTGGGACAAATCCTGCTCAACCTGACCGGTAACGCCCTCAAGTTCACGGCCGAGGGATCGATTACCGTTCGCGTGCTGGTTGTCGAGGATGAGGCGAACAGCCTGCTGGCGCGTTTTGAGATACGTGATACCGGGATCGGAATTTCTGTCGAAGATCAGAAACGCCTGTTTACGGCCTTTGAGCAGGCAGATGGTTCGACCACCCGGAAATATGGTGGTACCGGGCTGGGCCTAGCCATCAGCAAGCGACTGGCGAAGATGATGGGTGGCAGCATCGGTGTTGAAAGTCAGCTTGGGGCTGGCAGCACGTTCTGGTTCACGGCACGGCTTGAAAAGGTCGCTAACTTTATCGAGGCGGCGCCGGGCGATGATGATCAGGCGGCTGACGAACTATTGGCCCGCTTTTCCAATACCCGGGTGCTGCTGGCCGAGGATGAACCGATCAATCAGGAGGTCTCGCGGGAACTGCTGGAGGAGGTCGGGCTCAAGGTTGATCTGGCTGAAGATGGCCTTGAGGCGGTTGAAATGGCGCGCCGGACCGATTACGCGCTGATCCTGATGGACATGCAGATGCCCCGGTTGAACGGAGTCGAGGCCACGCATGCGATTCGCGCTATTCACGGGCGGGAGCGGACGCCGATTCTGGCGATGACCGCCAACGCCTTCGAAGAAGATCGGCAGCAGTGCATGGCGGCCGGCATGAACGACTTCATCGCCAAGCCGGTTGATCCGGAAATCCTCTTCGCCACCTTGCTGAAGTGGCTGACGCGCTCCGTGCATTAAATTAAGTGTTGTGCAGGATAGGGTATGGCTTGTGCTGGTTTCCATATTTCAATTATTATTGAAATATGGAAACAAAAACTGCTGTGGCGGCGCTCGGATCGCTCGCTCATGAAACCCGTCTGGAAATCTTTCGACTGCTGGTGCGCGCCGGTGCCGGGGGCTTGGCCGTTGGCAAGATTGCCGAGGCGCTGGGTATCGAGGCCAACGGGCGGCTGAGCTTCCATTTGAAAGAACTGGTCGCCGCCGGGCTGGCCTCGGCTCGCCAGGAGGGGCGGTTCATTTATTACTCGACGAATTACGCCGAGATGAATGAGCTGTTGCGCTATCTCACCGAGGACTGCTGTGGCGGTATGGGCTGCGATGTGATCGTCGAAACCTGCAATTCGGAAAGTTGTGCATGAAAACCTTCAGCGTACTGGTGCTGTGCACCGGAAATTCGGCCCGTTCAATACTCGGCGAGGCCTTGTTCAATCATCTTGGTGGCGGGCGGGTTCGCGCCTTTTCGGCCGGTAGTCAGCCGGGCGGCACGGTGAACCCGGTGGCGCTCGAAACCCTGGCGGCGCATGGCGTACCGTGGCTAAAGGCTGATCAGCCGCGCAGCAAGTCGTGGGACGAGTTTGCCGAAGCCGGGGCGCCGCCGCTCGATTTCATTTTCACCGTCTGCGCCAGTGCTGCCGGCGAAGCCTGCCCGATCTGGCCGGGGCATCCGACGACGGCTCATTGGGGCATTGCCGATCCGGCGCATGTCGAGCCGCTGAGTGCCCGTCGGGCGGCGTTTGAGGTGGCTTACGCCGAACTGGAGAAACGCATCTCGGCCTTTTTGAAAATGCCTCTGGAAACGATGTCCACCGCAGCAGTTGCCGAGGCAGCTCGCAAGATCCATTCAGAGGCTTCTGCATGAGTGCCGTCAGCAAAAAACTGTCGTTTCTCGACCGCCATCTAACCCTGTGGATCTTCGGCGCCATGGCGCTCGGGATTTGCCTCGGCTATTTCGTGCCGGGTACCGAAGCCTTTATCAATCGCTTTCAGGTGGGCACGACCAACATTCCGATCGCCTTGGGCCTGATCCTGATGATGTACCCACCTTTCGCCAAGGTGCGCTACGAGGAGTTGCCTGACGTCTTCAACGACCGTAAGGTACTTGGCCTGTCACTGGTTCAGAACTGGATCATCGGCCCGATCCTGATGTTTGCACTGGCCATCATCTTTCTGCCTGACAAACCGGAATACATGGTCGGCCTGATCCTGATCGGCCTCGCCCGCTGCATTGCCATGGTCATTGTCTGGAACGAGATCGCCAAAGGTTCGACCGAATACGCGGCCGGTCTGGTTGCTTTCAACTCGATTTTTCAGGTGCTGTTCTTCAGCATCTACGCCTGGTTCTTCGTCACGGTATTGCCGCCGATGTTCGGACTGACCGGCATGGTGGTGGATATATCAATTGGTCAGATTGCCGAGAGCGTCTTTATCTATCTTGGCATTCCCTGCATTGCCGGCGTGCTGACCCGGGTGATCATGCTGCGCTACGTGACGAAAGAGTGGTACCACACGCATTTCGTACCGAAGATCGGCCCGATCACGCTGGTGGCGCTGTTGTTCACCATCGTCGTCATGTTCAGCCTCAAGGGCCAACTGATCGTCAGCATTCCGCTTGACGTGGTCCGCATCGCCATTCCGCTGCTGATCTATTTCGTGGTGATGTTCCTGTTTTCGTTCTACATGAGCAAGAAAGTCGGGGCGAACTACAAAAAATGCACGACGCTGTCGTTCACCGCAGCCAGCAATAATTTCGAGCTGGCGATTGCCGTGGCGATTGCCGTCTATGGCATCAACTCCGGGGCGGCTTTCGCGGCGGTCATCGGCCCGCTGGTCGAGGTGCCGGTGATGATTGCGCTGGTTAGCCTTTCGCTGTGGTTCCAGAAACGTTTTTTCAGCGGGGAGGCGAGCTGATTCAGCAATGCATCAGATCGACGAAAAGCTCAAAGTCCTCGACGTAGGCGGCGCCGGCAAAAGGCTTGCCGACCAGAACCTGGTGCTCGCGAAAAGCCAGCGCCATTTCCACCGGCATGTCGATGTAGCGGACAAATTTGCACTGGAAATCTTCGGTGTCGTCATTGCCAGCATTGACGCGCCAGACCGGAATGCTCATGTCGTCGCAGTCAACTTCTCCGGCCACAACCAGTGGCAACTGGCATGAACGCTCATCGCGCGGATACGACCACAGGGTCGTCGCAGCGTTGTCTGCTGTTGCGGCGTGGTGGCCATGGCCAAAGATTGCGGCATGTGTTGCCTGGGACACTTTGGCGCCAGCCGGATTGTGATATTTGTTCATGCGAAACTCCTTTTTCAGGAGAGTAGCCAAGCTCGAAAACTAAAGACAGCACGCGTTGCCCGAGGCTGAGCAATACTTCACGGCGCGCGTAAAATTGTGGTTCAGTAATACGCCGGGAGTGTCCATGGCACTTTCGGCAGCCGCCACCTGCAATACCGGTGGCGCACAAGGAGTTGGACGTGGATATTCTGCTTTCTTCCTTACAGAGTGGCCTGGCCAGTCTGGCCTCCTATCTCGCGGCGCACGTGCTGCTTTGCCTGGTGCCGGCCTTTTTCATTGCCGGTGGGCTATCGGCATTGGTGCCGCAGCAGTCGATCATCCGCTTTCTCGGGCCGAATGTATCAAAGTGGGTTTCCTATCCGGCCGCTGCCGGGGCGGGCAGTCTGCTGGCCGTCTGCTCCTGCACCATCCAGCCGCTGTTTGCCGGTATTTACAAAAAAGGCGCCGGGCTGGGGCCGGCCATCACCTTCCTGTTCTTTGCCCCCGCCGCCAACATTCTGGCGCTCTCCTATACCGGCGTTGCCCTCGGGGCGGATTTCGCCATTGCCCGGATCGTCCTGGCGCTGTCCTTCGGGATTGGTATTGGCATGATCATGGCGATCCTTTTTCGTCAGGGTGATGCTGAAAGACTGGCTGATGCTGAAACTTTTACGGGCGGCGAGGGTATTTCACGCAAGGCGCTTATTTTTCTCGGGGCGCTGGTTGCGCTGCTGATCGCCGGGACACTGAAGCTGGATTTCCTCACGGTGGCCTGGCTCAGTGTCGAACTGCCATCGACTACGGCGCCGGCCATTCAGGCGGTGCTCGATCGTCTTGTGCCGATAGACGAAGCAAAAGGGGCGGAAGGTTTGAGCCTGCAAGGTCTTGTGCTGATCGGCTTGCTTGGGATGATCGGCGCCGCCGCCTGGCGCGGGCTGGGGCTGGTCGATAACGGTTTCAACCGGCTGACCTGGGTGGCGCTGGGGCTAACAGCGCTGACGCTGGTCTTTGCTGCCCTCGGCATGCGCGTCACGGAAAATGGCCTGTTTCTCACGTTGACCGGGCGAACCGTTGCCGTGGCTGTGCTGTGCAGTCTACTGTGGCCGCTGGCCCGGCGTTTTGACCCATGGGACATGCAGCAATGGCTATGGGAAACCTGGCGTTTCGTGAAGCAGATTTTCCCGCTACTGATCGTCGGCGTTTTTCTCGTGGGCATCATTCGCAACTTCATCCAGCCCGAGTGGATACAAACGATCGCCGGCGCCAATACGGTGCTCGCCAACATGGCTGGCGTGGTGTTCGGCGTCTTCATGTATTTCCCGACACTGGTCGAGGTGCCGATTGCCAAGATGTTCCTGTCGCTCGGCATGCACCCGGGGCCGCTGATCGCTTATCTGATGGCCGATCCGGAGCTTTCGCTGCAAAGCATCCTGATTACGTCGGCAATTATTGGGAAGCTGAAAGCCTGGACTTACGTCGGTCTGGTTGCGGTGTTCTCGACGCTGGCCGGGCTGGCTTACGGCGCCTGGGTCGATGGCACATCCCTGTTGATTCTGGGGCTGCTGGTCGGCGGCTTTGTAACGGCGCTGGTCACGGCGCTGCATTTTATTGGTCGGGCCATTCCGGCCCGTTGAGAGGAGTTGTCATGCTGATCAAGATTCTCGGTAGCGGCTGCGCCAAGTGCAACCGCCTCGAACAACTGACCCGTGAAGTCGTCGCCGAACTCGGGCTGGCGGCGACGTTTGAACACGTCACCGAAATGGACAAGATCATGGCCTATCCGATCATGACCACGCCGGCGCTGGTCGTGGATGAAGCCGTCAAGGTGGCAGGGCGCATCCCGAGCAAGGACGAAATTGCCGGCTGGCTGCGCGCTGTCTGAACGCACTGCTGAACTGGAAAACCTCAGGCCCTTCTTTCGTAGCGAAGGTCAAAACCAAGGTGGAGGCTACGGACTCGGCCTGACCATCGCCCGGCGAGCGATTGCTGCGGTCAACGGCAAATTTTAGGCAAAAACGGGTGGCAATGTCGGCTTGTCGGTGGCGATTGAACTACCTTCCTAAAGCTTTTTCACCAAAGCTTACAAAGGCGGTGCAGATTTTCCTATAATCTGGCGGTCAATTTTCAATCTGCCTAAAGTAGTAGGCGTCATTGGGGGGCTTTCCCCCACGTTCGCCGGGCAGTTTGACGAGTCCACCATTACGACTGACTGCCCGATGAAATCGACAAACATCCTGCTGCTTTTGGCTGCTGCTTCGCCTGCCTTTGCCCAGACTGCCACGCCTCAATCGAGCACGTTAAAAGAAATCGCGCAGCGGGCGGTGTTGAACAGTCCGGAAGTGACTTCAAAGTGGCACAACCTGCGCGCCGCCGAAGAGGAAATCGGCGTCGCCCGGGGTGGCTATTTACCGCGGGTTGATCTGACCGCTGGTGGCGGGCGCGAAACCCTCAGGCAACCTCCGCTCAACAACCGCGAGAATTACACTCGTAGCGGCTACCTGCTCAGCCTCAACCAGATGATTTTCGACGGCTTCGCTACCCGCAACGAAGTTCGTCGTCTCGACAAAGCCCGGCTCGTCCGCTACTACGAACTCCTTGATGCCTCCGAGAACGTTGCCCTCGAAGCCGGCCGCGCCTACCTTGACGTCTTGCGCTACCGCTTCCTGGTAAACCTTGCCGAAGACAACTACGTCCAGCACAAGGCCACCTACGAACAACTCCTGCGCCGCACCCAGTCCGGCGTCGGTCGTCGCGTTGACCTCGAGCAAGCCGGCAGCCGCCTTGCTCTTGCCGAAGTCAATCTCACTACCGAAACCGCCAATCTGCACGACGTCACCGCCCGCTATCAGCGCCTGATCAACAGCCAGCCCCCGCGTATCATCTCCCCGCCGGCGCTGGTCAGCAGCAACTACCCCGCCCGGCCCAAAGACGCCCTCGACACCCTGCACCAAAAGAACCCGGCCCTTCTCGCCGCGGTCGAAAACATCGAAGCCGCCCAATACGAGATCAACAATCGGCGTGCTGCGTACTCGCCCAAACTTGATTTCCGCGCCCGCACCGACAACACCGACAACTACCTCGGCGTCATCGGCGAACGCAACTACAACGTCGCCGAACTCGTCGTCAGCTGGAACCTCTTCAACGGTGGCTCCGACCGCGCCCGCGAAAAGCAGACCATCGAAAAGAAAAACATCGCTCTCGATTTGCGTGAAAAAGCCTGTCGCGACACCCGCCAGACCCTGCTCATCGCCTACAACGACGTTCAGCGTCTGCGCGAACAGGCTTCCTTCCTCGTCATGCAGGTCAACCTGCTCGAAAAAACCCGCGACGCCTACCGCGACCAATACAACATCGGCCAGCGCACGCTGCTCGACCTGCTCGACACCGAAAACGAACTCCTTACCGCCCGCCGCTCCGCCGTCAATGCCGACACTGACCTGACGCTGGCCTACCTGCGCACCTACGCTGGCATGGGCACGCTGCTCGAAGTTCTCGGCCTGCAAAAAATCGACAGCCGCAACCCAGATGCTCAGGAACTTGCCACCAACGATCCCAGCCAGCTCTGTCCGAACGATCCCATCGCCGTCGGCATGCCCGACCGCGACGCCCTCAACGCCCGCGCCCTCGCCATGCTCGAGAGCACTCCGGCGCCAGGGGGCGCTACTGCGGCACCCCCGGCCATCCCGGTTGCAGCAGGCCCGGAGGCCGATGTTACCAACCAGGTCAAGGCTTGGGCTGCCGCCTGGTCCGCCAAGGATTACAACGCTTACAGCGCTTACTACGCCAAGACTTTTACGCCAGATGGTGGCCTCTCCCGAGAAGACTGGGCTCAGCTCCGGCGCAGCCGCATCTCCACCCGCGACAGCATCAGCATCGACATTCAGGATCTGAACGTCCGTCTCGATGGCCCCGATCGTGCCTTCGCTCGTTTCCGCCAGACCTACCAGTCCAGCGCCTACCGCGACACCACCCAAAAAACCCTCGAAATGATCAAGGCTGACGGCAAATGGCTGATCAATCGTGAAAGTTCGGTTCCCTGTGCGGGCAACACCGTCGGCGGTTGCAAAGGAGTCACCCAATGATGCGCAAGATCCTGTTACCGCTCCTTCTGCTCACCAGCCTTGCCCAGGCTCAGGAAGCCGATCTCGGTCCTACCCTGAAGCGGATCGCTGAAGCCGGCACCATCCAGCTTGGGCACCGCGAAGCCGCCATCCCGTTCTCCTATGTACTGGCCGACAAAGCCACGCCGGCCGGCTTCTCCTGGGAACTCTGTGGCCGCATCGTCAAAGCCGTCGAGGCCAAGCTTGGCAAGGAAATCAGGATCGTCCCCGTCGTCGCTACCGCCAATGCCCGACTAATGATGGTCAAGGTCGGCATGGCCGACATTGAATGTGGCGCTACCACCCACACTGTCGGCCGCGAGAGCCAGGTCGCTTTCTCCAATACCTTCTTCGTCTCCGAAGTCAAAGTCATGGTGCGGGCAGACTCCGGCATCAAGAGCTTCACCGACCTCGCCGGCAAACGCATCCTGACCACCAGCGGCTCGACGGCCGATCGCCTGGTCAAGCAGGCCGCAATGCAACGGAATCAGACCGTCCGCCAGATGATGGGGCGCAGCCATGCCGAATCGATGGCCATGCTGGTTCGCGGCGATGCCGATGCCTATGTTGGCGATGATGCGATTCTGGTCGGTGAGCGGGCGAACTCGGCGAGCCCGGAAAGCTATGTGTTGCTGCCGGAAAGCCTGTCGGTAGAACCCTATGGCCTGGCATTGCCGAAGGATGACCCGGCCTTCAAGAAGCTGGTCGATGGTGTGCTGGTGCAGTTGATGCAGTCCGGCGAATTCGAGACGCTTTACAACCAGTGGTTCATGGGGGCGATTGCGCCCACGGGCGCCAACCTCAATCTGCCGATGTCCAATTTGCTGAAGGCGGTTGTGGCAAATCCGAACGATCGGCCGGTTAACTGAGGCGTTGGTTTTTGCCCCTGGGGGCGGTTGACCGCAGCAGTCGGCTTAGCTTGCTTCGACCGGGGCGATGAAGACGTAGCCCTGTGAACGCAGGGTCTTGATGAAGCTGCCGCCATCGTCCTGTTTGCCGAGAATCCGCCGGATCTGGCTGACATGGACATCGATGATGCGATCGTAGGCAACGTACTCGCGTTTGAGAACGCGGGAGAGTTGCTCGCGCGATAGCGGCTCGAATGGGTGTTCGAGAAATGCGGAGAGCAGGGCGTAAGCGGAGACGCCCAGTGGCGTTGGCTTGCCATCGGGCTTTTTCAGTTCGCGCGATGCGGTATCGAGTATCCAGTCACCAAATTTCAGCCGGCGGATTTCGCTGCGGGCCAGCGGCATCGGCCGGCCCTGGCTGCGGCGCAACAGACTGCGGGTGCGGGCCAGCAATTCGCGCATGTTGCAGGGCTTGGGCAGGAAATCATCGGCGCCAATTTCGATCCCGATGATGCGTTCGATTTCGTCGGAGCGGGTTGAGTGGATCAGTACCGGAATGTCGGATTGTTGCCGCAACTGGCGCAGCAGTTCCAGGCCATCGGCATCGGGCAGGCTGAGATCAAGAATGATCACATCGGGTTTGGCCTGAAGTTGCTGCCACATGCCGGCGCCGTCTTCGGCAAAAATGCTGTCGATTCCTGCAGTTGCCAGTGTGCTGCTCAAAACATGGCGGGTTCCCGGGTCATCTTCAACAATCAGTGCTGTCTGACGCATGGATTTTGCCTTGGTCATGCATTTAATGAAGAGTGAATTGTAAACCAACGTTAAACATAGGGAGATTTTTGTGAATTCAAAGTTTGAATTCACCCCGTTGAGCGAAAATGCGCCAGAGACTGATGCTTTGTAACTTTTTCGGATGTGCCGACGACGATGCAAATTCCTGCTGTTCTGGATGGGTTTGATGTGCCAAGTGCCGTCGCGCGGATGCTGGATGATCCGGTCCTGTGGTGGCAAGCTGTCGGGCTGTTTGTCGAGCACTTTTCGGAGTGGGAAGGTCGTTGGCAGGCGGCTATTGGTGAAGCGGCGAGCGAGCGCAGGCAGGTACATGCCTTGCGCAGTGCGGCAGCCAACATCGGCGCCGATCGTCTGGCCGCCTCGGCGGCGGCGCTGGAGACGGTACTTTTGCAAACTCAGGCGGGGGAGTCGGTACTTGTTCCTCAAGCTTTGCGACAAAGACTGGCTGAAGATTTTCGTTCGGCCTGGCGGGCTGCTGCCGAGGCTTGGCAGAAAACCCCCTTGAGCCCGGAGGCGCGCCCATGAACCCGAATCAATCCGGCGTTTCATTGCGGGTCAGGCTGGCGAAGATCAATTTCTTCACGCTGTTGTTGGCGATTATCGTGGCGACCTTGGCCATCCTTGCCACCTCAGCCTGGGTGATGCACGGGCAGGCCAATGCGAGTCAGGCCGGCCTTGGGCCATCCGGTTTTCTGGTTTTGATTCTGCTCGAAATGGCGATTGCCATGATCGCCGCGATGTATCTGCAATCGCGGCAGGTGAACAAGCTGATCGAACCTCTGCAAACGCTTACCCGGCATATGGCGGATGTGGCCGTTGGCAGGCTGGATATTCGCGCCACGCCAAGCGGCGTCACCGAAGTCGACCAGTTGAGTGATGGTTTCAATCGCATGGTCGAGCAGATCGCTGACCGTGATCACTGGCTGACCACCCATCTCGGGAATCTTGAGCACAGTGTCGAGCTACGTACTCGCGAACTGCGCCAAGCCAAGGAGGCCGCCGAGGCGGGCAGTCGCGCCAAGAGCGAGTTTCTGGCGACGATGAGCCACGAGATCCGGACGCCGATGAACGGAGTGCTCGGCATAACCGAACTCCTGCTCAACACGCCGCTCGCGCCGACCCAGCGCCAGTTTGTCGAGGCGGTTGAACGTTCAGGTCGGCACCTGCTGGCCATCATCAACGACATTCTTGATTTCTCGAAAATCGAATCGGGCAAGCTGGCGCTGGAATGCACGGATTTCGATTTGCGTGCCTTGCTCAACGAGGCGCTTGAAATGTTCATCCTGCCGGCCCACAAAAAAGGCCTGGCCTTGCGTGCCGACATGCCGGTCGCCGGCCCGCTGGCGGTGCGCGGAGACGAGTTGCGCTTGCGTCAGGTCCTCACCAATTTGCTCAGCAATGCCGTCAAATTTACCGAACGCGGACAAATTGTGCTCGGGCTTGGCATTCGTGAGTGTGCAGAAAATGCCCTTGAAATCACGTTGACCGTAGCAGATAGCGGAATCGGCATCGCGCCCGAGGTGCAGGAGAAAATTTTCGAGCACTTCGCGCAGGCCGACGGCTCGACAAGCCGAAAATATGGCGGAACCGGCCTGGGTCTGGCGATCAGTCGCCGCCTGATCGAAATGATGGGTGGGCGCCTGAGCTTGCAAAGCCAGCCGGGTCAAGGGGCCTGTTTCACTGTCGAACTGACGCTGCCGGCAGGGCAGTTGCCAGTTCAGCAAGACAAGACCGCACCTGGGGTTTTTGGTGCGCCACCGGATCAGCCTCGCGCTGCCCAAAATGCCGCCGATGAAGTGCCGAAGTACCTGCGTGGGCGCGTGCTGATTGCCGAGGATAACGAGAGCAATCTGCTGGTAGCTGTAACCCATCTGGAGCGCTTTGGCCTGGATATTTGTGCGGTCAGCGATGGGCAGCAGGCGCTTGACCGCCTGGCCGAGGAGCGCTTTGATCTCCTGCTGATGGATTGTCAGATGCCCGTGCTTGACGGCTTCGCGGCAACGGCGGCGATTCGCCAGCGCGAGACTGTCACCGGGCATCGCCTGCCGATCGTCGCCTTGACCGCCAATGCCATGCAGGGTGACCGTGAGCATTGCCTGGCGGTGGGGATGGACGATTACCTGGCCAAGCCCTTCACCGGCAAGGAAATGTTCTCGGTGCTGTCGCGCTGGCTGGCGCTCGAAAGGCGACAAGCGGATTCAAGTGGCGAGCCGCGAGTGGAATTGACACCTTCAGTCAGGCTTGCGCCGCCACCAGCGCTCGATCCGGCGGCGCTGAACACGGTTCGCGCCCTCTCACCCGATATGACGGACGACTTGATCCGCCAGTTGATCCAGGCTTACCTCAAGGCGGCGCAGCGGGAGTGGATCAAATTTGACCAGGGCTTGCTGGCGGGCGATGCAACGTTGCTGGCCAGCGCTGCCCACGCCCTCAAATCGAGCAGCTACAACGTCGGCGCCTTGGGTCTGGCCGAACGCTGCAAAGAAATTGAGGCCCTGGGTCGCGATGGTCGGCTACCTGAGCTGATTTGTGTGGTCGATATTCGGGCCGAATGGTCGCGGGTTGAGGCGGCGTTGAATGTGCTGCTTGGAGCCGACTGAAATGGACCAGACCCTGCTTCGGGTGCTTGTGGCGGATGATGATCCGACGGTCGGCTTGCTGATGCGGGCGGCACTCGGCAAGGCCGGGTTTGCCGTGACGGTGGTCGACAACGGTAGTGCGGCGCTGGCCGAATTTGCGCTGGTCCCGTTCGATATGGTTCTGCTTGATGTCGAGATGCCGGCGCTGGATGGCTTCGAGGTCTGTGCCGCCATCCGCCAGAGTCAGCGCCCGAAGACGCCGGTGGTGCTGGTCACTGGCCGTGACGACCCAGGCTTTCTCGCCCGGGCGCATGAGTTGTCGGCTGATTACATTGCCAAGCCGGTCAACTGGCAGGCACTACCGGGTTTGTTGCTGACGCTGCTGGAAAACCCCAACTAGCCGTCAGTACTCCTGCAGCATCGCGATTTCGGTGTCGGCATGGCGCAGGCGCAGGGCCAGCGAACGCGAGATGGCGGTGAGCAGCGTAATGGCCAGCTTCTTGTGCTCTTCGGAGAGGACGTTGTACTGCTCCAGCGACAGCACGAAGAACTCCGACTCCGTCTCGGCGACGGCGTCATTGCCCCGCGGTCGGCCATCAAGAAAGCCGAGGCCGCCGAAGAAATCGCCGCGGCCAAAGGTGGCGATGTGGCGGGTCCGGCCCGCGCCGAGCGGGGCGAAAATCTTGACCCTGCCGCGACGAATCATGTAGATCGCATCACCCGGTTCGCCGCGCGAGTATATGGCCGCACCCGCCGGATAACTCCGCTTTTCCAGACGGGTTTCAAGATCGGCCAGGGTTTCATCCTTGCGGTTCTTGAACAGTTCCATCTCGGCCAGCTCCATCGCCCTTTCCGGTTCTGGCTGGACGAGTTCGACTTCACCGAGAATCCGGTCTTCGACCCATTCGATGGCGCTGTCCAGTTCGCCGAACAGGCGCACGGTATTGTTGTCTTCCGTGACGCCGGTCTGTTCGAGGAATTCCCGCAGGTTGCGTCCGTTTGGCAGCTTTTCGCGGACATTGGAAAGCAGTAGTTGCGTCTTGCGTTCAGCCATGGCGTCGCGCACCTGGCGGAGCATGTGCGAGGCGGTGACGTCGACCGATTGCACCCGTTTCAGATCAAGGATGATGAAGTTTCGCGTCTTGATCTCCGGTTCGAGCAAGCCGTAAAGCTGCTGTGTCGTGCCGAAGAAAAGACTGCCCTGCAGCGTGAAGATCACTGCCTGATCGCCCTTTTGCTCAAGAATGCGGGTTTCCGATTCGGGCCGATGCCAGTTTGACGACATCTGATTGACGTAGAACTTGTGGCGAACGACTGAGCCGCCGATCTGCTCGCGCAGGAAAAGGATGATCGCCATCGCGACACCGACGCCGGAGGCGGCGATCAGGCCGATGGTCAGGGCGACGACGACGACGGCGACAACGACGCCGAAATCGAACATGGTGGCCGGCGACTGGATGAAGCGCAGCGGCTCCCGGTCGATCATCCGGACGCCAACGGCGATCAGGATGCCGGCCAGCGCTGCGACCGGAATCCAGGCGATGAAATTGCTCAGCAGCAGCGCGAAGATCAGCGCCGAAACGCCCTCGACCAGGCCGGAAGCCCGGGTTGTCGCGCCGCTCGACAGATTGATCAGGGTGGCGCCCATGGTGCCGGCGCCGGGGATGCCGCCAACCGACGACGAGGCGACGTTGGCAATGCCCTGGGCGACCAGTTCGCGGTTGGGGTCGTGCCGGCTGCGCGTCATCTGGTCGAGCACCACGCAGGTTTTCAGGGTATCGATCGAGAGCAGCACGGCCAGGGTCAGGGCACTCCCCATCAGGGCGGCAACCTGCGACAGGCGAACGTCGCCGATTTCATGCCAGCGACCGGTGATCGAGGCGATATAGCCTTCACCGCTGGCGCCGAGCGGGCCAATGAGCAGCGGATTGTTGGCCACTTCGAGCAGGCTGGCATCCTGCGAGGCCAGTCCGAAGTAGGTGAGTAGCCCGGCGGCAATGCCGAGAATGGTCCCCGGCACCTTGCGGGTCAGGCCCGGGCCAAGCAGCATGGCGGCGATGGTCGCGCCACCGACCGCGACGGCACGCCAGTCCCACATCCATGGCGAAACGAGACTTTGATACCAGGGGGTGCCGGCGGCCGAACCGACCAGCTTGCTGATCTGGCTGCCGATGATGATCAGGCCGACGCCGGTCAGGTAGCCGCTGACCACGGGGTAAGGGATGTACTTGATCAGGCGGCCGATGCCGACGACGCCAAACAGCACCTGAAACAACCCGGCGAGGATGCCGAGCATGAGCAGCATCAGGATGATGTTGCCTTCCGGTACGCCATCCGCCACCAGGCCGATGGCGAAGGCTGAAAGCACGGCGGCAGCGGGGGCGCAAGGGGCGCTGATCAGGCGGTCGGTGCCGCCCAGCATCGAAGCGATCAGGCCGATGACGGTGGCGCCGATGATCCCGGCCAGTGCACCAAGCGCCGCGTGGGCCGGGGCAATCGCCGAGTAGATGGTGACGCCGAAGGCGATCGAGGCCGGCAGTGCGACCAGCATCGCGGCCAGGCCACCCCAGAAGTCGCCCGACATGTGCAGCTTTTTGAAGAAATCCCGCATGCTCCCCTCCGTGCTTGCCTGCGCTTTTGCCATGATGGTAACGCTTCTGAAGCCAGAGTGGCGCAGATTGGCGCGGGCCGGGGCATCTTTCGTCAAATGCCGGGCGACTGTGGCAGAAACGGGCAATCGGCACAGTGTGCGGGTCGAGAAGAAAAAAAGGGAGGGGATATGAGAGATCTGAAATGGGGTCGGGCGCTGCTTTGCGCTGTGGTTTTTGCCCTTTTTGGCATGTCGACCGCAGCGGTCGCCCAGGAGGCGCGCCGCGCGCCCGCTGGTCAAGGCGCAGACGCTCTACCTGCCGATCTACTCCCACATGTTGTACGGCAACCTGTCACTGCTTTTTTCGGTGGTGACTGTGGCCTTGCTTGAAACCGACCTCAATGGAACCCTGCGGAGAAAACGTATGGAAAAGGCAATCAAGAAGCTCAAGGGTCATTACATTCTTTGCGGCTTCGGTCGGGTGGGCCGCAACATTGCCCACGAACTGGAGGCGACCGGTCGCCATTACGTGGCGATAGACGAAGATCTGAGCCGCCTTGAGGAATACAAGGAAAGAAACGTCGTCGGCCTGCTCTACCTGCATGGCGATGCCAGCGACGACGATATCCTGACCGCGGCCGACCTGGAGGACGCCAAGGGCGTTTTAGCGGTGACCGGCGATGATCCGGCCGCATGTGGTCTCCTTCCTCGACGAAATGCTGAAGTCGGAGAAAAATCTTCGGGTCGAGGAGGTGCCAATTCCGGCCGGCTTCATTCCCAAGCCACTCGGTACGCTGAAACTGCGCAGTGCCAATTACGTGCTGCTTGCCTTGCGCGAGCGCAACGGCAGCTGGCAGTTCAATCCGGACAAGGATTTTCTCCTCAAGCCCGGTTTCATGCTGATTACCATGGCCAATTCGGTCGGCCGTCTGGAGATTGAAACGCTGTTGATCGAGATGGCGGCCTGATCGGTCGTGGTGCTAACAGATTGTCTGGGCGAGCCATCTGTCTGAGGGATATCTCGGGTTAGACTTCGCCTGCGAGCCGGTGTTTTGATCGGCCGCTGACATTCTGGAGAGAATAATGAAGACGACGCTCGCAATTGTTGCTGCCTCTTTTCTGCTGGCCGGTGGCGCACTGGCTTCGGAAGAACTCGCGAAAGCCAAGAACTGCCTGACTTGCCATACACCGGACAAGAAAATTGTCGGCCCGAGCTACAAGGAAATCGCCGCCAAACGCAGTGCCGAAAAAGGTGCCGATGCTTCCCTGGCTGCAAAGATCAAGGGTGGCAGCAAGGGTGAGTGGGGCCAGGTGCCGATGCTGCCCAATAACGTGACCGATGCTGAAGCAACGACGTTGGCGAAGTGGATCCTGAGCCTCAAGTAAGTAAAGGCGCTGAACTATTGTTAGCGTTGTCATTCCGGGCTTGACCCGGAATCCGGTTTTTACCCTCTGGATTCCCGCTTGCGCGGGAATGACCATGTTTTGCATGGGCGCCCGTAGTGCCCGGGGCGCCCTGAAGATTCCCGGATAGAGAGCCGATGAAGGTATTCACCCCGGAACAGAAGCGCCGTCGCTGGCTGATTCTCGGCGTCGTGGCGGTGTCCTACGTGCTCTCTTTCTTCCAGCGCTTCGCGCCGGCCGGAATTGCCCAGGACCTCGCTTCATCTTTCCAGACCTCGGCGGCATCGCTCGGCGTGCTGGCGGCGACCTATTTCTACGTCTACACGGTGATGCAGATTCCCACCGGGATTCTCGCCGATACCCTCGGGCCGCGGCGGATTCTGGCGCTGGGTGCCATCGTCGGTGGCCTCGGCAGCTTTCTCTTCGGCTTGGCGCCGACGCTTGATCTGGCCCTGGTTGGCCGGACGCTGATCGGCCTCGGTGTATCGGTTACTTTCATCGCCATGCTCAAGCTGGTGGCCGTCTGGTTCGAAGAAGATCGTTTTGCCACCATGGTCGGGATCTGCATGCTGATCGGCAATCTCGGTTCGGTACTGGCCGGGGCGCCGCTCTCGGCGCTGGCTCAGGCTTCGGGCTGGCGCGGCGTATTTATCGGTGCCGGCGCCTTGTCGCTGGTGCTTGGAACACTGTGCTGGTTGATTGTTCGTGATAGTCCTGAGGCCTCGGCCGGAACGCCACGGCCAAAATTTGACCGGACGGTGGTGATTTCCGGCCTGGTTTCGGTCATCAGGAATCGTGATACCTGGCCGGCGGCGCTGGTCAATACTGGCATGTCCGGCTCATTTTTCACCTTTGCCGGGCTGTGGGCGACGCCGTATCTGATGCAGGTGCACGGCATGGCCCGGGCGGTGGCGGCAACGCACCTGTCGCTGTGGTTCGGTGGCTTCGCCGTCGGTTGCTTTTTCATCGGTACGCTGTCCGATCGCCTTGGCCGGCGCCGGCCGGTGCTGATCTCGGTTTCCCACGTCTATGGCGCGATCTGGCTGGTGCTGCTGTCCTGCGTGACGATGCCGCTGGCCGTTTCCTATGCGCTGTTCGCGTTGCTCGGGCTGACCACCGCCGGCTTCAGCCTGAGTTGGGCGTGCTCCAAGGAAGTGAATCCGCCGTTGCTCTCCGGGATGTCGACCAGCGTGGCCAACATGGGCGGCTTTCTGGCAGCCGCCTTGTTGCAGCCACTGGTCGGCTGGGTGATGGATCTCGGCTGGCAAGGCGAGATGGTCGGTGGCGCGCGGGTCTACGATGTCGCCACCTGGCGGAACGGGATCGCCGTGGTCGCCCTCTGCGCCCTTTGCGGCGCAGCATCGTGCTGGTGGATACGGGAAACCCGCTGTCGCAATATCTGGAAATCCAGCTAGACTGAGGGCTAAGAAGACAGCGAGGTCTGAAGGTGGTTTTGCGCTATTTGTTGTCAGCTGACGGAGGAAGGCAAGGGCAGCGGCGCGCCTTGCTGGTGGCGGTCATGGCCGGGATGCTGATTGCGCTGCTTTTTGGTTACATCGCTTTCAGCATTGAACGCGCCGCGCATCAGCAACGCGAAATCCAGGCTCGCCAATTAGCCACAGCTGTTGCCCATGGTCTCGGTGCTCGACTCGAACGATCGCTGTCGTCAGCCATTGCGTTGACGGCGGTGCTCCGTCAGGGCGGTGGAAAAATTGATAATTTCAAAGGCTTGGCCAAGGAACTGATCAATGAGTTTGGCGGCATCAGTGCACTGCAGCTGGCGCCTGGCGGGACAATCGCCCAGATCGAGCCGCTCGCCGGCAATGAGCGGGCAGTCGGCTTCAGCCCGATCAAGGATCCGGTGCAGGGGCCGGAGGTGCAGCGTGTCATCGAGCAGCGCCAGTTGGGCCTGACCGGGCCTTTTGAACTGCGTCAGGGCGGGATGGGCGTGGTGGGCAGAAACCCGGTGTTTCTCCGCGATGCCGAGGGGAGGGAAACGCTCTGGGGTCTGGTTCAGGTGCTGATCAGGGTGCCCGACCTGCTGGTGATGAGCCGTCTCGATACCATTGAGCAAGCTGGCTATCGCTACGAACTTTGGCGGATAAAGCCGAGCAACAAGGAGCGGCAGGTCTTCGCCCGCTCGTCCGACTTGGCGCTTGAGCGTCCGGTCAATGTGTCGATTCCGGTGCCAAACGGTGAGTGGGTTTTGAGTGTTGCGCCGGATGCCGGCTGGCACTCCCCCCGGGATTTGCTGCTTGAAGGCGCGGCGCTCTGCCTCATCACACTGCTGGGGGCGGCGGCCGTTTATTTCGCCTTGCGCCAGGTGCAATTGCTGCATTACCAAGTGTCACGGCAGTCGAAGGACTAGCCGGTTTCGATCAATCCGGATCTGTGATGCAGGCAGCGAGCAAGGGCTTAATCCTTGCATCCATCCTATAAATTAGCGTATGCTTATATATATGAATACAAAACTATTCCGCGATCTGGTTTTTGGTCTTTTTGTGGTGTCGACCGCAGCAATCGGCGCCGACGCCTTGCCGGTGGTGCTCGTCAAGCCACATCAGGTCGATCTGACCTTTCCGGCTGAATCGCTGGTTGAGGCGGTGCAGCAGGCGACGGTCGGCGCCCAGGTGGCGGGCCGCGTGCTGGAAGTCAAGGTCGATGCCGGGCAGGTGGTCAAAAAGGGCGAACTGCTGATGCGTATCGATGCGCGTGAGGCTGAAGAAGCGGCGCGCGCGGCCGAGGCGTTGTACGCCAACGCCCGGGTCAATTACGAGCGGACGAAAAGTTTGGTCGCGCAGAAATTCATGAGTTCAGCCGCGCTCGACAAGGCCAAGGCTGATTTTGATGCGGCTGCCGCCAACCGTTCTGCCGCCGGGGCCAGCCAGAGCCACGCCAGCATCGTTTCGCCGATGAACGGTATCGTTGCCCGTCGCCACGCCGAAATGGGCGATATGGCAACACCGGGCAAGCCGCTGTTCACGATCTACGAACCCGGTGCTTTGCGGGTGACTGCCAGCGTGCCGCAGTACCGGCTGAAAGCCATGCGCGGCGTGAAGACGGCGCGGGTCGAGTTTCCTGAACTGGGCAAATGGGTCGAGGCGACTGCCGTCACCATGCTGCCGACGGCCGATGCGACAACCCATGTCTCGCAAGTGCGGGTTACCCTGCCGCCGGTGCCGGAAGCAACGCCGGGGATGTTTGCCCGCGTCCATTTTGTCGTCGGTCAGGCCGAGAAATTGACGGTGCCTGCCGTGGCGGTGGTTCGTCGGGGTGAAGTCGCGGCGGTCTATCTGCAATCTGCCGACAATCGCCTCAGCCTGCGCCAGTTGCGCCTTGGCGATGCCGTCGGGCAAGGCGAAATCGAGGTGCTGGCAGGTCTGGTCAGTGGTGACAAGGTGGTGACCGATCCGGTCAGGGCCGGCATTCAGTTGAAGTCGGGCAAGTAAGCGATGAGCAGCGATAACGGCAAGCTCGGAATCTCCGGGCGCATCGCCGCCGCCTTCCTGGCCTCGCGGATGACGCCCTTGCTGGCGCTGGTCGCCTTCCTGCTCGGGCTGTTCGCCACGCTGGTGACGCCGCGCGAGGAAGAACCGCAGATCGATGTGACGATGGCCGACGTCATGGTTGCCTTCCCTGGGGCCTCCGCCAAGGATGTCGAAAATCTCGTCGCCCGGCCGGCCGAGCAGGTGCTGTCGCGCATGCATGGCGTCGAGCACGTCTATTCGATGTCGCGCCCCGGCATGGCAGTGATGACCGTGCAGTTCGACGTCGGCGTCAAATACAACGATGCGGTGCTGCGCCTCTACGATACGGTCCACTCGCACCGTGACTGGCTGCCACCTAATCTGGGTGTGCAGGAGCCGGTGATCAAGCCGCGCGGCATCGACGATGTGCCTATTGTCGCGCTGACTTTCTGGACCAAGGATCCAAATCGTTCAGCCTTCGATTTGCAGCAGGTCGCCCGCGCCGTTGAAATTGAGTTGAAGCGGATCAAGGGGACGCGTGACGTGTCCACGATCGGTGGCCCGGATCACGCCATTCGCGTGCTGATGGATGCCGAGCGAATGAACGCCTACGCCGTGACGCCGCAGGACATCGCCGGTGCGCTGAAGGTTTCCAATGCGCAACAAAGCTCCGGCAGCCTGACCGCTGGCAATCAGGAAGTGCTGGTCCAGACAGGTACTTATCTCGAATCAGCTTCCGATGTGAAGCAGTTGGTGATTGCCGTGCGTGGCGAGGCCGGCAAGCGCACCCCCGTTTTCCTCAGCGATGTGGCGACGGTGGTGGATGGTCCGGACCAGCCCAAGGCCTACGCCTGGTTTGGCAGCAAGGACGGCGAATTCCCGGCCGTCACCATGCAGCTTTCGAAGCAACCGGGCGTCAATGCCGCCGATGTGGCGACTGCTGCGGTCAACCGCATCGAAAGCCTGAAAAATACCGTAATTCCGGAAGGCGTCGAAGTTACTGTGACGCGCAACTACGGCGAAACGGCGACCGAAAAGGCACAGAAGCTGATTGGCAAGCTGATCTTTGCCACCGCCTTCGTCGTGCTGCTAGTCTTCTTCGCCCTCGGTAAGCGCGAGGCAGTGATCGTCGGTGTCGCCGTGACCCTGACCCTGGCCGCCACCTTGTTCGCCTCCTGGGCTTGGGGCTTTACGCTGAACCGCGTCTCGCTGTTCGCGCTGATTTTTTCGATCGGCATTCTGGTCGATGACGCGATTGTCGTGGTCGAGAATATTCACCGCTGGCAAGGGCTGTATCCCGAAAAAGGGCTGCTAGAAATCATCCCGCCGGCCGTTGACGAAGTCGGTGGTCCGACCATCCTCGCGACCCTGACCGTGATCGCTGCGCTGCTGCCGATGGCTTTCGTTAGTGGCCTGATGGGGCCGTACATGAGCCCGATCCCGATCAATTCGTCGATGGGCATGGCGATTTCGCTGGCCGTGGCTTTCATTGTCACGCCCTGGCTGGCCGGCAAGCTGATGAAGTCGCACGCCGGCGCTGCCGGACATGCGCCTCAGCCTTCGAAGCTCGATGCCAAACTCGACAGCACCTTCCGCAAGCTGCTGACTCCCTTCCTTGACCCGATCAAGGGTGGCGCCGCCCGCGTCAAGCTGGCGATTGCCGTCGTGCTGCTGATTCTGGGTTCAGTCTCGCTGGCCTATTTTCAGCTAGTCGTACTGAAGATGCTGCCGCTCGACAACAAGAGTGAATTTCAGGTCATTCTCGACATGCCGGTCGGTACGCCGGTCGAAGAAACCGCGCGCGTCCTGCATGAAATTGGCGCCGAACTGGCGACGGTTGAAGATGTCACCAATTACCAGGCCTACGCCGGCACGGCCAGCCCGATCAACTTCAACGGTCTGGTCCGTCAGTATTACCTGCGGGCGACGCCGGAGCGGGGTGATTTGCAGGTCAATCTGGCCGACAAGCACCATCGCAGCCGGAGTAGCCACGAGATCGCCGGATCTGTGCGCGAGCGAATTGAAGCGATCGGCAGGAAAAATGGTGGCAACGCCAAGGTCGTTGAAGTGCCTCCCGGGCCGCCGGTGATGTCGCCGATTGTTGCCGAAATCTACGGTCCCGATGCCAAGGGGCAGATCAGTGTTGGCAAGCAGGTGCGCGCGGTTTTCGAAAAGACCAAAGATCTGGTTTCGGTCGATGACTACATCGATGCCGATACGCGCAAGACGGTGCTGCACGTGCTGCAGAGCAAGGCGGCACTGCTTGGCGTGGCGCAGAGCGACATCATCGAAGTGGTCACCATGGGGCTTGCCGGACAGGACGTGACGCCGGCGCACAACGCTGATTCCAAGTTCGAAATCCCGGTGCGCATCACGCTGCCGGCCGAAAAACAATCGTCGCTCGAAGCCTTGCTGAAACTCCGCGTCCGTTCCCGTGACGGTCAGCTGGTGCCAGTGTCAGAACTGGTCGAAGTGCGTGATCAGGCGCGCGAAAAAACCATTTATCACAAGGATCTGCTGCCGGTGGTGTATGTCGTCGGCGACATGGGCGGCAAGCTCGATTCACCGCTCTACGGCATGTTCGATGTCCGCTCGCAGATCAACGGTATGGAATTGAAAGAGGGCGGCACGCTTGGCGAATGGTTCATCCGCCAGCCGCCTGATCCCTATGCCGGTTACAGCGTCAAGTGGGATGGCGAGTGGAAGGTGACTTACGAAACCTTCCGCGACATGGGCATTGCCTACGGCGTCGGCCTGATCCTGATCTACCTGCTGGTCGTTGCCCACTTCGGCAGCTATCTGGTGCCGCTGATCATCATGGCGCCGATCCCGCTGACCATCATCGGCGTCATGCCCGGCCATGCGCTGTTCGGCTCGCAATTCACGGCAACGTCGATGATCGGCATGATCGCGCTGGCCGGCATCATCGTTCGCAACTCGATTTTGCTGGTCGATTTCATCAAGCAGCAGGTCGCCGCGGGCATGGATTTCCATGATGCGGTCATCCAGTCGGCCGCCGTGCGGGCCAAGCCAATTGCCTTGACCGCCCTGGCCGCCATGCTCGGTGCCATGTTCATTCTCGACGATCCAATTTTCAACGGGCTGGCCCTCAGCCTGATCTTCGGCATCCTGGTCTCCACCCTGCTGACGCTGGTGGTGATCCCGGTTCTTTATTTCTCTGCATTCCGGAAGGAACATCACTCATGACCATCGAACGCATCATCCGCATCATGGCGGGCTTTTTTGTCCTGCTTTCCCTCGCCCTCGGCTACA
>JAUYSK010000011.1 GCA_030696345.1 Azonexus sp. | reverse complement strand
CGGGTAGCTATGTTCGGAAGAGATAAACGCTGAAAGCATCTAAGCGTGAAACTCGCCTTAAGATAAGATTTCCCGGAGTCTTGAACTCCTTAAAGGGTCGTCGAAGACCACGACGTTGATAGGTCAGGTGTGGAAGCGCAGTAATGCGTTAAGCTAACTGATACTAATTGCCCGTACGGCTTGATCCTATAACCTTGTAGCAACACTGCATGTAACTCATAAAAGCAGTCACAACAAACAACCTTCTATCCCCGTTTTGCGCTCGTCGCACTAACCCGCGACCAGCATACAAGTTACGTCTGGCGGACATAGCCTTCTGGTACCACCCCTTCCCTTCCCGAACAGGACCGTGAAACAGAAGAGCGCCAATGATAGTGAGCTTCCGCTCGCGAAAGTAGGTCACCGCCAGACTCCCCATTCCAAAACCCCCTTCAGTTTTTCTGAAGGGGGTTTCTGCGTTTAAAGAGGGGAAAATTCGGCACGCTGTGCTCTTGAAATCTGCGGTACAGCCCCCATCTCCCAACTCACGTTCTTAATGTCTCATTGGGAGTTTCAAGTATGTCCGAGTCCGCTACCGCAAATCGCGAAACACTGGGTTTCCAGACTGAAGTAAAGCAACTGCTACAACTGATGATTCACTCCTTGTACAGCAACAAGGAAATTTTCCTTCGCGAACTGGTATCCAATGCTTCCGATGCCTGCGACAAGCTGCGTTTTGAAGCCTTGAACAACAGCGCCCTGTATGGCGATGACAGTGATCTGAAAATTCGCGTTGCCTTCGACAAGACGGCGCGCACCATCACCATTTCCGACAACGGCATCGGCTTGTCGCGTGATGAAGCCGTTGAACACCTCGGAACTATTGCCAAGTCTGGTACCCGTGAATTTTTTTCGGCATTGACTGGTGATCAGGCCAAGGACGCGCATTTGATCGGCCAGTTCGGGGTCGGTTTCTATTCTTCTTTCATCATCGCTGACAAGGTAACCGTCGTTTCCCGCCGTGCCGGCCTTGAAGCGAATCAGGCGGTTTGCTGGGAGTCCGCTGGCGAGGGTGATTACACCGTCGAGATGGTTGAGAAGGCGACGCGTGGCACCGAAGTTACGCTGCATCTGCGCGCCGACGAGGATGAGTTCCTTGGCGGCTGGAAGCTGAAATCGATCATCCGCAAGTATTCCGATCACATCACCCTGCCTATCGTGATGAAGAAGGAAGAATGGAAAGATGGAGAGCAGGTGGTCTCCGAGGAAGACGAAACTGTCAATCAGGCCAACGCCCTATGGGTTCGTTCCAAGTCCGACATCACCGACGAGCAGTACCAGGAGTTCTACAAGCACGTCGCCCACGATTTTGAAGACCCGCTGGCCTGGACTCACGCCCGCGTCGAAGGCAAGCAGGAATATACCCAGCTGCTCTACATCCCGGCCCGCGCCCCGTTTGACCTCTGGGATCGCAATGCTCGCCACGGTATCAAGCTCTATGTGCGCCGCGTCTTCATCATGGACGATGCCGAACAACTGATGCCGCTCTACATGCGATTTGTGCGCGGTGTGGTTGATTCGTCCGACCTGCCGCTCAACGTGTCGCGTGAAATCCTGCAGCAGAGCAAGGACATCGACGGCATTCGCAGCGGTTGCACGCGGAAGGTGCTGGGCATGCTGGAAGACCTGGCCGAGAACGACAAGGAGAAGTACACCAAGTTCTGGGAAGCCTTCGGTTCTGTGCTCAAGGAAGGTGTTGGCGAAGATCAGGCCAACAAGGACAAGATCGCCGGCCTGATTCGTTTTGCCTCAACGCATAACGACACACCGGAACAGAACGTTTCGCTGAGCGACTACATTGCCCGCATGAAGGAAGGTCAGGAGAAGATTTACTTCGTCACGGCCGACACCTTCAACGCCGCCAAGAACAGCCCGCATCTCGAAATTTTCCGCAAGAAGGGCATCGAAGTACTGTTGCTCTCCGACCGTGTCGATGAGTGGGTGGTCGGTCACCTGACCGAGTTCGACGGCAAGCAACTGCAGTCAGTCGCCAAGGGCGGCCTTGATCTCGGCAAGTTGGAAGACGAGGAAGAGAAGAAAGAGTCCGAAAAGGCAGCCGACGAATACAAGGAGTTGCTGGAGAAGGTAAAGACTTCACTCGGCGACAAGGTGAAGGACGTTCGCGTTACCTATCGCCTGACTGACTCGCCGTCCTGCCTGGTTTCCGACGAGCATGACCCGTCTGGCAATTTGGCTCGCCTGATGAAGGCGGCCGGTCAGCCGATGCCGAACAGCAAACCGATTCTCGAAATCAATCCGAATCATCCGGCGGTAATGCGTTTGAAGTATGAGGAAAGCCGTTTCGACGACTGGGCAGCGCTGCTGTTTGAGCAGGCTACGCTGGCCGAAGGTGGTCAACTCGATGATCCGGCTGGCTTCGTCAAGCGCATCAACGATTTGATGATGGCATTGTCGGCAAAGTAAGCCGGTAAAGTCGACTGCTGCGGTCGACCGCTAAAAAAGGCAAAAACGGGGCGCGCTGCCCCGTTTTTTTATGAACAGCGTTTTGCCACAATACTTCTGATGAATCCTGAAGACCTGCTCCTGCTGGTGACTCGCGAGATGCCCTACGGCAAGTACAAAGGGCGCCTGATTGCCGATTTGCCTGGGCATTACCTCAACTGGTTTGCGCGCGAAGGCTTTCCCAAGGGCGAGATCGGTCGCTTGTTGGCACTGATGCAGGAACTTGACCATAACGGCTTGTCGTCGCTGCTCGACCCATTGCGCCAGCGGTGAACGGAAAAGCCGGTTGTGATGCAAGCGGCTTTGTGGGTGAGGGCGAAAGGCCGCTTACTTCACATTGAATTGCTCACGCAGGCAGGCTTTGTGTTCCGGACCAAGTTTGTCTTTGCAAACTTCGCGGGCTTTCTGGTGCATCTCGCAACGCTTCGGATCGGGTGCCTTGGTGCAATCGGTCGGTGGCATCTTCTGCTGGACGCACTGACGGAAAGCCGGGCGGGGCTGATCCTTGCATGCCTGATACGCCTGTTTGCGCGCCTCGCATTGCTGCGGATTGGCAGACTTGGTGCAATCGAAATTCTGACGTTGTTCCTGCATGCACTGCTGACGTTCCGGACCCATAGCCTTACCCTGGCAGGCTTCCTGAGCCTTGGCACGCGCTTCGCGATGCGCAGTGCAAGCGGCCGGATTCGGCGTCTGACTGCAGTCGCGCGGGCCTCGCGCGCCCGGGCCACCACCTTGTTGTGTGCTGCCAGGACCCATACCGTTCATTCCACCCGGTCCGCCCATGCCGGGGCCGGGCTGTGCCATTGCCGGCAGGCAGAGTAACGAGGCCATCAACGCACTTCCGATCATCATCAGACGGGTTTTCATGTTTTTCTCCTTGTGAGTGGGTTCGATTTCATTCTAGGAGCAATCCTCCAAGTCGTTCGGGCAAGTTGTAAATGGATGAAAGCATTGCTGGCTCTGGTTACAAAGCGTTACGAATCGCATGTTATATTCGTTGGCATGAACGACAAGACTGCAAGCGAACACCGCCTGGTACTCCCTGAGGTGCTTCAATGGATGGTGGAAGATGGCCTGGTGGCTCAGGATGTCGCCGACGCGCTGAAGAATGAACGGCGCCTGCATGGCGGCAAGACGCATCCGTTGATCGTCATCGCTGATCAAAAATGGCGAACCATCAAGCCGCCAATCAAACTGCTTAGCCTGGATATGCTGGGCGATTGGCTGGCCGCCCGCGTCGGGCTCGATTATCTGCATATCGACCCGCTGAAAATTGATTTCACCGGCGTTGCCGAAGTGATGTCCAGTGCCTACGCGGCGCGGTTCGGCATTCTGCCGGTACAGGTGACGACACGCGAAGTAGTGATCGCCACCGCCGAGCCGTTCATTCGCGAATGGGTCGAGGAACTCAAGCCTATCCTGCGCAAGGATATTCGTCGGGTCATGGCCAATCCGGACGATATCGGGCGCTATCTGGTGGAGTTCTTCAATCTCGCCAAATCTGTCAAGAAGGCAGCCGCCAAGGGCGAAACCAGTGCGGGGCTGTCCAGCTTCGAGCAGTTGGTGGAACTCGGCAAGAGCAACAAGCAGTTCGATGCCAATGACCAGCACATCGTCCATATTGTCGACTGGCTCTGGCAATACGCCTTTGACCAGCGGGCTTCGGATATCCATATCGAACCGCGGCGCGATCTCGGTATCGTCCGCTTCCGCATCGACGGCGTGCTGCATCAGGTCTACCAGATTCCGATGACGGTGATGAACGCGATGACCAGCCGTATCAAGCTGTTGGGTCGCATGGACGTCATCGAAAAGCGCCGGCCGCAGGATGGCCGGATCAAGACGCGCACCCCGGCCGGGCAGGAAGTTGAACTGCGCCTTTCCACCTTGCCCACCGCCTTTGGTGAAAAGCTGGTGATGCGGATTTTCGACCCCGAGGTGCTGGTCCGCGATTTCCGCTCGCTCGGCTTCTCCGAGGACGATCAGACCCGCTGGGCGCAAATGACCCATTCGCCGAACGGTATCGTTCTGGTCACCGGCCCCACCGGTTCGGGCAAAACGACCACGCTTTATACGACGCTGAAGCAACTGGCGACGCCGGAAGTGAATGTTTGCACCATCGAAGACCCGATCGAAATGGTCGAGTCATCGTTCAACCAGATGCAGGTCCAGCACAGCATCGACCTTGGTTTTGCCGATGGCGTACGCGCCCTGATGCGGCAGGATCCGGACATCGTGATGATCGGCGAAATCCGCGATCTGGAAACCGCCGAAATGGCCATCCAGGCAGCGTTGACCGGGCATCTGGTGCTTTCCACACTGCATACCAACGACGCACCTTCGGCATTGACTCGCCTGCTCGATCTCGGTGTCCCCGCCTATCTGATTCACTCGACCTTGCTCGGGGTCATGGCGCAGCGACTGGTGCGGACACTTTGCCCGCATTGCAAGAAACCGGTTGCCACCAACGATGAGCAACGAGCCGCCTGGCGTTCGCTGGTCGCCCCGTGGAAGTCCGGCGAGCCGACGCAGATCTATCAGCCGGTCGGTTGTCTGGAATGTCGGATGACCGGCTATATCGGTCGGGTCGGTATCTATGAAATCCTGCTCAACTCGCCCGAAATGCGCAAGCTGATCAAGCCGCAGTCGGAAATGAACAAGGTTCGCGAGCAGGCCTACCGTGAGGGCATGCGTCCCTTACGCATTTCCGGAGCGATGAAAGTGGCGCAGGGCATTACGTCGCTGGAAGAAATCATCAAGGTGGCACCGCCAGCCGATGAGGTCTGAACCCGCTCAACGACTCTTGTAGTTGTTGGGCGAGTTGTAAATATTCGGTTTCCCCGGTTTCCCCGGTTTGCCGGGCTTGTCAGGTGTCGTTGGTGGTCTCGGTTCGGGATGTGGCCGATGCGGTGGCGCCACATAACCTGGCGTGACGTAATAGGGCACCGGTACATACACCGGCTGAACAACCGCAGGCGCATTTTTCTGCCGCTGTTTCTCGGCCCGTTCGATCTCGGCCCGCTCCTCTTTTTCCTGAGCCAGACGCGCCGCCTGATTCTTGTCCGCAAGATTGCGCATGCGTTCCGCCTCGCGTTCGGCGCGCTCAACGTTTTCCTCGGGAACGTCATCGTCCGGTATCGACTTTAGGGTGCGGCTAGCACCCTTGCAGGGGTCATTGGAAATTTCGGTTCGCCCATCGGGCTGACGACATTTGTAAACGTCGGCCATGACGGGGTGCGAAATGGTCAGCAGCAGGAGCAGAAATGAGGAAATTGCCTTCATGACTGCTTTATAGCGCAGCTTTGTCAAAATGGGGAGTGCCAATAAAATGGCGCCCTTGCGAGCGCCTTAAGGCGAGCGTGGAACCTGACTTACAGAATCATCCCGGCGCCGACTGTGTTGTTGTTGCTTTCGTCGATGATGATGAAAGCACCGGTGCCGCGGTTTTCCAGATAGGTATCGGCGAACAGCGGCTGGGCCAGCTTGAACGTGACCTGGGCGATGTCGTTCATCGCCAGCTTCTCGGCCGGGACTTTTTCCAGGGTGTTCACGTCGAGGCGATGGTCGATGGCGGCGAGCTTGGCCTTCGAGTCGCGCGTCGTGTGGCGGATCAGGTAGGTGCGGGTGCGGTCCATCGGCGCTTCGGCCATCCAGCAGACGGTGGCTTCGATCTGCTTTACTGCCGCCGGGACTTCGCTCGACTTGACGATCATGTCGCCGCGCGAGGTGTCGATTTCGTCGGCCAGCAGCAGGGTGATGGATTGTTCGCAGAAGGCTTCACCGATATCGACGCCGCCGAGTTGTACGGCTTTGACGGTCGACTCGCGGCCGGAAGGCAGGACGGTAACGGCATCGCCGACCTTGATCGAACCGGTTTCGACGCGGCCCATGAAGCCACGGTAGTCATGCAGCTCCGGGTTGGCCGAATCCTGCGGACGGCAGACGAATTGCACGGGGAAACGGAAAGGTTCGTCGTGTTCAGTGTGGGCGGCAGGGGCAACTTCCAGCATTTCGAGCAGGGTCGGGCCTTCGTACCAATTCATGTTGTAGCCACGGTCGACGATCATGTCACCATTCAAGGCTGAGAGTGGAATGAAGCGGATGTCTTCGATGCCGACTTTGGAAGCAAATTCAAGATATTCGCCTTTGATGCGTTCGTAGGTTTCCTGCGAGTAATCGGCGAGGTCCATCTTGTTGATGGCAACGATCAGGTGCGGGATGCCGACCAGCGAAGCGAGCTTCGAGTGGCGGCGGGTCTGGGTCAAAACGCCCTTGCGCGCATCGATCAGGATGATGGCGAGGTTGGCGGTGGAGGCGGCGGTGACCATGTTGCGGGTGTACTGCTCGTGGCCCGGCGCGTCGGCGATGATGTATTTGCGCGTGCCGGTCGAGAAGTAGCGGTAGGCGACGTCGATGGTGATGCCTTGCTCGCGCTCGGCCTGCAGGCCGTCGGTGAGCAGGGACAAGTCGACCGCGCCCATGCCGCGTTTTTCGGAGGTCTTGGTAATTGCTGACAGCGTATCGGCGAGGATGGTCTTGGTATCGAACAGCAGGCGGCCGATCAGGGTGCTCTTGCCATCATCGACGCTGCCGCAGGTCAGAAAGCGGAGCAGGCCGTGGTCTTCAATGTGGGTGGTCATCAGAAGTAACCCTCTTTCTTGCGCTGTTCCATGGAGGCGTCGCTGGTCTGGTCGTCCAGACGGGTAGCGCCGCGCTCGGTAATGGTGGTGGTGGCGGTTTCGAAAACGATCTTGCTGACATTGTCGGCATCGGATTCAACCGGGGCAGTGCAGGAGATGTCGCCAACCGTACGGAAGCGGACCTGCAGATCGATGATCTCTTCACCGGCACGCGACGGGTTGGCAACGCCACCACCGACCAGCGGCACATTGACCGGCACGATGGCGCCCTGGCGCATGACGACCGGCCGCTTGTGGGCGAAGTAGATGTTCGGCAGTTCGAGGCCTTCGCGCTCGATGTATTGCCAGACGTCCATTTCCGTCCAGTTCGAGATCGGGAAGGCGCGGATGTTCTCACCCTTGTGGCTACGGGCGTTGTACAGGCTCCACAGTTCCGGGCGCTGGTTCTTCGGGTCCCACTGGCCGAATTCGTCGCGGAAGCTGAAGATACGTTCTTTGGCGCGGGCCTTTTCCTCATCGCGGCGGGCGCCGCCGATGCAGGCGTCGAAACCGAATTCTTCGATGGCTTCGAGCAGCGTTACCGACTGGTGCTTGTTGCGCGATTCGCCTTCGTGCTTGAGGACGACAGTGCCACGGGCCATGGAGTCTTCCACCGAGCGGACGATCAGGCGCTCGCCGAGTTCGGCGGCGCGCTTGTCGCGGAAGGCGACGACTTCCTTGTAGTTGTGGCCGGTATCGATGTGCATCAGCGGGAAGGGGAACTTGCCCGGGCGGAAGGCCTTTTCAGCCAGGCGCAGCATGCAGATCGAGTCCTTGCCGCCGGAAAAGAGCAGCACCGGGTTGGAACACTGGCCGGCCACTTCGCGCATGATGTGGATGGCTTCGGCTTCGAGCCAATCGAGGTGAGAAAGTGTGTTGCGTTGGGTCATTGCTTGGGTAATCCGCGGGGATTGTCGAATGGGCGCCATTGTAACAAAGGGCTTAATATTCTTTTAAGAACAAGTGCGCATCTTGTTATCGTGTTTGGTTATAAAAAGAGCGCTTTGGTCGTGTCTGAACGTTTTCATGATGTTCGGGTCTGCTTGATTACCTGTGGTGTCGACTTGCTGCGGTCAACCTCATTTTTCAGGAGAAAACCATGCAATCTCGCAATGTCCTTAGCATGGTCACCATGGCAGCGATGAACGGCATGGTGGCGACATGCCGAACCTGGTCGCCAACGCCAAAGGTGAGGCGCAATACAGTGCCGAGCTGAGCGGCTTGAGCCTGAGCGGCCCGAACAGCATTGCTGGTCGCAGCGTGGAGATTCACGCTGATCCCGATGATTACAAGTCGCAGCCGGCGGGTAACTCGGGCAAACGGATTGCCTGCGGGGTGATTGCGGTCCGCTAAGACGTGCTGCCAGAGTGCGTCATAGTCTTTGGCACCACCCACTGCGCGTATTCCTCGGCGGTGACATAGCCGAGCGCCTGTGCCGCCTGCTGCAGGGTTGTGCCATCGTGGCTGGCCAGTTTGGCGATTTCTGCGGCCTTGTCGTAACCAATGTGCGGCGTCAGCGCCGTCACCAACATCAGTGAGCGTTCCATCAGTTTCCCGATGCGCGCCCGGTTGGCGGTGATGCCGCGCCCGCAGTGGCGCTCGAAGCTGTCCATGCCATCGGCCAGCAGGCGCACGCTTTGAAGAAAATTGTGGGCGATCAGCGGTTTGAAAACGTTCAGTTCAAAGTTGCCGGATGCGCCGCCGATCGTGATCGCCACATCGTTGCCGATGACCTGGCAACAGAGCATGGTCAGCGCCTCGCATTGGGTCGGATTGACCTTGCCGGGCATGATCGAACTACCCGGTTCGTTCTCCGGAATGCTGATCTCACCGAGGCCGGAACGTGGGCCGGAAGCCAGCCAGCGGATGTCGTTGGCGATTTTCATCAACGCCACGGCCAGGGTCTTCAGGGCGCCATGGGCGGCGACCAGGCCATCGTGTGCGGCGAGTGCGGCAAATTTGTTGCTGGCGCTGGTAAAGGGCTGGCCGGTGCTGGCGGCGAGGTCGGCGGCAACGCGGGTTCCGAATTCCGGATGGGTGTTCAGCCCCGTGCCGACGGCTGTGCCACCCGCAGCCAGCGGGTAAAGTGAGGGCAGGCTGGCCATGATCACCGACTCGGCGTGCTGCAGTTGGGCGACGTAACCCGAGAATTCCTGGCCGAGCGACAGCGGTGTCGCGTCCTGCAAGTGGGTGCGGCCGATCTTGATGATCCCGGCGAACTCGACCGATTTTGCTTCAAATGCTACGGTCAACCGGCGAATCGCCGGCAAAACCAGATTCGCGATGCCGAGGGTTGCGGCGACATGCATGGCTGTGGGGAAGATGTCATTCGACGACTGCCCGAGATTCACCTCATCGTTGGGATGAACCAGACGCCGATTGCCGCGTTCGCCGCCCAGCAGTTCCGAAGCGCGGTTAGCCAGCACCTCGTTCATGTTCATGTTGGTTTGTGTGCCGGAGCCGGTTTGCCAGACGGCGAGTGGGAATTGGTCGTCATGGCAGCCTTCGGCGACTTCCGCCGCCGCCGCGATGATCGCGCCGGCCTTGCCTTCCGGCAGCAAGCCCAATTGCTGATTGACCCGGGCGCAGGCCTGTTTGACCACGGCCAGCGCACGGATCAGCTCAGCCGGCATGCGCTCGGTGGAAATGGCGAAATGTTCCAGTGAGCGTTGGGTTTGCGCGCCCCACAGGCATTCGTCTGCCACTTCGATCGGGCCGAAGGAATCCTTCTCCTGACGGCTCATGGTGCCAAGCTCAAGCTAATGCGTGGCATGCAATTCCGCGTTCAGTTCGTCGGCAACTTCTGCCCAGTCGGCATCGTCGAGAATGGCTTCCCGCAGGAAATTGGCCTGGGATGGTGTCCAGAAGCTGGCTTCGTGCAGTCGCAAACTGCCGGAGAGGGGGCTGTGGGACTCGATGAAGCGGGCGATCGCCGCTTCATCGTTGGCTTCACCGAGCTGGGCAAACAGGTTGCTCAGGTTGTGGACGGGACGTTCCATGATGAACTCCTCCTTTTCCCCGAAAGTGGGGGCTAGGGTTGGAGTCCATTCCTGGGTGGAGGTTCAGGATAGTGCGAAACGCCCGCGCAGGTACTTGATGATTTCGCCCGATTCGTACAGCCACTGGCTGTTGCCGGCCTGATCGGTGATTTTCAGGCAGGGCACCTTGGCCTTGCCACCACCGCTGACCAGCGCGGCGCGGTTTTCACCTTCGGGCTGGGCATCGCGACGCTCAATGTTCAGCGAAAGACGGCGCATCTCCTGCCGCACCTTGATGCAGAACGGGCAGGTTTTGTATTGATAGAGAACGATGTCCCGGCATTGCTGGTCGACCGCGCCCTGCAGGTCGGGCGGGCGGGAAACGCCTTTCGGCCGGGTGAGGAATTCGCCGAGCAGCATGAACGGCCCGATGACGATGCGCAGGGTTTTGAAGAAAGCTCTGATTACTGTTTTCATGTCGATATCGTTCAGGCGGCGCTAGCCATGCCTTTGCGCAGCAGTTCCTCGACCAGTTCGTTCAGCCCGGTCTGGCGTGATTCGGCCAGTTTGCGAAGTTCCTCGGCCAGTTGGGCATCCAGTTTGACGGCGAAGGGAATCAGGCCCTTTGCCTGATCCAGCTTGCGTTGTTCCTTGCGGTCGAGAACGACGCCCTGGGCGAAGCGGTCGGGTGTGCCGACTTGTTTCATGCGGCTTTCAACCTTGGATGAGAGGCTTTTGTAGAGATCGGTTTTTTTCATTGGGGCTCGATTGGGTAAGAGGGGTTTTGGTTTTTGCCTTTTTCAGGCGTTGACCGCAGCACTGTGGGCTTTTTCGTATTCCTGCAACAAACGCTGGTGCAGATCACAGCCCTCAAGATTGAGGCCCGGAGATTTGAGGCCGAAGAAGCGGATGTCGCCATCGATCAGGTCGGTTGCCAAATCCAGGGTTTCGTCACCATAAAGGCCGACCAGCGCGGCTTCGTGGGCATCCGGGTTGTCCATGGCGAGCAGGGTTTCGATGCAGCCGTAGGTGCGACGGCGGGTGGCGTCGAGTTGTTCGAACTGGCGCACCCATTCGCAGCCTTCACGGACCGCATCCATATCGCCTGCAGCCAGCGCCAGCAGCGTCTTCAATTCGCCGACGCGCAGATCGGCCCACAGCGAGCCGGCATCCGGGGCGAGGCCGATCAGCGCGGCGACCGGGCGTTCGTCGGCGATGTTCAGTTCGTTCAGCGTGTCGAGCAATTCGCCGCATTCGTCGTCATTGAGATCGGCCAACTGCAGGATGGCGGGGCGGACGATATTGCCGTTGCTGTTGTTTTCCCATTCCAGATCGTCGATCGGGTAAATCTCCGACATGCCGGGGACCAGGATACGGCAGGCGTAAACGCCAAGATGCTCGAAATCGGCGACATAGATGTCGTGGCCATCGGCCTGGATGCGCTCGCATAGCCAGGCGTAGTCGTCGGCGGTGGTGTCGGTGAAGTTCCAGTCGCTGAACTCGAAGTCGGCGGCGTCGCTGAGGAAATTCCAGCTGATGATGCCGCTGGAGTCGACAAAGTGGATTTCGATATTCGGCGCGCTGGCGATTTCTTCAAGATCGAATCCGGGTGGCGGAAAGCCGTCGAGCGCAGCCAGTGCCCGGCCTTGCAACAGTTCGGTCAGGGCGCGTTCGAGGGCGATTTCAAAGCGCGGATGCGCCCCGAAGCTGGCGAAGACGCCCTGATCGTTCGGGTTGAGCATGGTGACACACATCACCGGATATTTGCCGCCGAGCGAGGCATCCTTGACCAGAATGCCGAAACCGGCTGCCCGCAACCCGGCAATACCGGCGGCGATGCCCGGGTAACGGGCGATGACTTCTTCCGGCACATCCGGCAGGCACAGGCCTTCGGCAATCACCTTGAACTTGACGTGGCGTTCGAGAATTTCCGACAGCGCCTGGGCGCGCGCCTCGGCCTGCGTGTTACCGGCCGACATGCCGTTGCTGACATACAGGTTGCTGATGATATTGACCGGGAAAAATACCTCAGCCGCATCGCTCTGACGAATGTAGGGGATGGCGCAGATACCGCGTTCGGCATTGCCGGAGTTCATGTCGACCAGCATTTCAGCCGGGATGCTGGCGTCCGGATTGTAGAAAGCCTGCAGTTCCGGTGTCAGCAATTCGGCCGGCCAGGCGCTGTCTACCGCAGCAAACCAGCGTTCGCGCGGATAGTGGGTAGAGACGCGGTTGGCGACGGTTTCGCCGAGGTAATAGTGGTTCCAGAAATAGTTGCAGGACAGGCGCTCGAAGAATTCGCCCAGCGCACTGGCGTGGGCGGCCAGTTTGGTTGCTCCCTTGCCGTTGGTGAACATCAGGTGGCAGGCACGATTGCGAACATGCACCGACCAGACGCTATCAACCGGGTTGAGCCAGGAGCATTCCTCGACATCGAAGCCACGAGCGACCAACTTGGCTTGCATCGAGGCGATGGAATGTTCGAGTGAGGCATCTTTGCCCGGAATGAAGTGTTCGTTTTGCATCGGGCGTCCTGCCAAATAAGTGAGGCGCGCAGTGTACGCCATGGTAGTCAAAAGGCTAACAGGAATCCTGATGGATCAATGGACTGGACGCCTGTCTTCGCTGACGCAGCCGCCGTCTTATTTGTTTCGCCATGACGGAAAAATTGCTCTGGAGAGGCATAGAATACGAGATGAAGCTAGTTTGTTTGTTGCTAGCAAATTTCTTCATTCAGGGGCGTTTTGATAAAGATGTCAGATCAATCCCGTGTCACGATGGATCAGCTCAGGATCGGCTTGTACGTCTTCCTCGACCTGACCTGGTTCCAGCATCCTTTCCCTTTCAGTCACTTCAAGATCAAGACTGAGGAACAGATCCGGACGATTCGCGGCCTGGGTCTGAAGAGTGTGCGCTATGACCCGACGCAGAGCGATCCACCCCAAAGCGCGTCAGCGAAGTCGTCGCCGCAGCCGGTGCAGGAAACCAGCGACGTCATCGCCAAGGGGCTGGCCGCCAAGAGGGCGCTGATCGAGCGCATCAAGGTGCAGCGCGAAGCCGCAGCGCGGATCGAGAATGCCTTTATCAATACCGCCAAGACCGTCCGCGAGATCGATAAAAACATTTTTTCCCATCCCGCTGAAACCGTCAGCAATGCGAAGCAGCTGGTCAAACAGATTTCCGATTCGATCCTTTGTGCCCAGGAACTCGCCATTCACGTCATGGGTGACAAGATGGGCGGCGAAGAACTGTATTTCCATTCCCTGAACGTCACCATGCTGTCGTTGATGATGGCCCGCGATCTTGGCCTGCCGCAACCGGCGGTTGGCGTGCTCGGCATCGGCGCCCTGTTTCACGACATCGGCCACAAGGAAATTCCGAGCCGGATTCTGCTGAAAACGGAGCCATTGACCCCGGCCGAGCGCCATCTTTTTGAAATGCACTGCCAATATGGCGTGGAACTGGGCAAGCGACTCGAATTCACCCCGCCGATTCTTTCGATTATTCACGATCACCATGAATTCTTTGATGGCACGGGCTATCCGCAAAAGCTCAAGGGCGAGGCGATCGGCTTGCTGGCCCGCATCGTCGCCATCGCCAACCATTACGACGAATTGTGCAACCCACCCAATATTGCCGATGCCCTGACGCCGCACGAAGCGCTGTCAACGATGTTCGCCAAGCTGCGCAGCAAGTTTGATCCGAAGCTTTTGCAGGTCTTCATTCGTTGTCTTGGCGTCTATCCGCCGGGAACGATTTTGCAGCTTTCGAATGGTGTGATCGGCATGGTTGCTACGGTCAACACCGCCAAACCGATGAAACCGATGGTCGTGATTTATGATGCAAGTATTCCCAAGGATGAAGCAATCCTGATTGATCTTGAACGGGAAACCGATCTCAATATTGCCAAGGCGATCAGGCCGGCACAGGTGCCTAATGAAATCTACAACTACCTGAGCCCGCGCAAACGGGTCAGCTATTACTTTGATGCCGCCCAGCCGGGGCAGGAAAAGCCAGCACCATGAGCAACCTTGAACAGCTGATGCTCGACCAGAGCCCGGACATGATGCTTCTGGTCGAACCGAAGGATCTTCGGATACTCGTCGCCAATCGCGCCGCCCGGCAAACGCTTGGCTACGCCGACGACGCGCTGCTGGCGATGACCATCACCGATATCGAAAGCTCCTTGCAGGACGTTTTCTATTGGGAAGATGTCCGCAACGGCCAGTATCAGGATATCGACAAGCAGGAAGGGCTCTATCAATGCGCCGACACCTCCATGCTGGACGTCATCAAGACCGTTCGGGTCGTTGAGTACGAAGGCTCATCGTTGCTGGTGGTTCTGGCGACAGATGTTCGTAATGAGCGCCAGGTCGAGGATGTGCTGGAGCGCACGCTGTCGCAACTGCGCGCGACACTGGAATCCACCGGCAATGGCATTCTGGTGATCGACTGGCAAGGACGCATCGCCAGCATGAACCGCCAGTTCAGCACCATGTGGAACATTCCGGAAGATCTGCTGCTGGATCAGAATGACGCTGCGATCATCGAGTCGATGGTCGCTCAGGTGAGCGAAGCAGAGTCTTGTTGCGCCCGCTTGCATGCGGTGGTCGACAGCATTGAAACTGAAGAGATTTTCCGGCTCAAGGATGGCCGTGTCTTCGAATGCAAATCTCGCCCGCAGCATCTGGGCGAAAACGTGGTCGGCCGGGTTTTTGGTTTTGACGACATTACCGAGCGCACGCTGGCGGAAGCCGCCCTGCGCGAATCCCGGGATAGTCTGGAAGAGGGCGTTCGTGAGCGAACCGCCGACCTGCAGGCCGCCAACTCCAAGCTTGAGTCCGAAAAAATTCGCCAGCAGGAACTGATCAAGAAGCTTGAAGAAGCCCAGAACCAGCTGTTGCAGTCGGAAAAAATGGCCTCGATGGGACAACTCGCGGCTGGAGTCGCACACGAAATCAATAATCCGGTGGGCTTCGTCAATTCCAATCTGGGTACCTTGCAGCGCTACGTCAATAACCTCCTGCGCCTGCTGGCCGCCTACGAACAAATCGAGCCCTCACTCGGCGCGGATGTGCTGCAAAACATCCAGCAACTGAAGGAGGAAATCGATGCCACTTATCTGCGTGCCGACATTGATGATCTGCTTACTGAATCCCTGGAAGGCCTGCAACGCGTCAAGCGCATCGTCCAGGACCTCAAGGACTTCTCGCACGTAGACCGGGCCGAACTGGAGTGGGCTGATCTGGAAAAAGGGCTGGACAGCACCCTCAACGTGGTCTGGAACGAACTCAAGTACAAGGCCAAAGTCATCAAGGAATACGGCAATCCGCCGCAAATTGAATGCTTCCCGTCCCAGCTCAATCAGGTCTTCATGAACCTGCTGATCAACGCGGCGCATGCCATCGAAAACACCGGTGAGATCACGATTCGTACCGGCTACAACGCCGAGCAGGTCTGGGTTGAAGTGGAAGATACCGGCAAGGGGATTGCCCCCGAGCACCTGGGCCGGGTTTTCGAACCTTTCTTCACCACCAAGCCAGTCGGCAAAGGGACCGGACTCGGCTTGTCGCTGGCCTACGGGATCGTCAATAAACATGGCGGCCGTATCGAAGTAACGAGCACGTTGGGCAAAGGTTCTTTGTTTAGGGTTTTGTTGCCCAATAACTCCAGTGCCGGCAAGAAGGTGACCTGAAAATGCCTTTCTCCCAATTTTCACTGAGCAGTCGTTTATGGATGGTTCTGGCCCTCGCCATGCTGCCCTTGATCGGCCTGACCATCTACGATTACCAGCGGGCTCGTCAGGATGCACTGGGCAATATCGAGCAAGATGCCCGACTGATGCTGTACCCCGCTCAAGTCGAGGAAAATGCGGCCTTGCGCGATGTCGGCCACATTCTCCGTACCATGGCCCTTGCCGACAATTTACAGAAACTCGATTCAGAGGATTGCAGTGCGCTGAGTCGCAGGATGATCAGCACGTTTGAGGATTACTCGAACCTGGGTGCCGCTCGGCCTAACGGCGAAGTCTTTTGCAGCGCAGTACCCTTCAAGAATACCGTTGATGTTTCCGAGCGCCAGTGGTTCCAGGATGCGCTCAAGAGCGACGGCCTGACCAAGGGGCAGTTTCTGATCGGCAAGATTTCCGGCAAGCCGGGCATTATTTTTGGCTATCCGATGCGTGACAGCTCGGGAAGTTTGCGAGCGGTTCTTTTCGCCGCCAGTAACATTGAGTGGTTCGACCGCCTGACCAGCAATTACCACTTGCCGCAAGGCTGGACCTCCGTGTTGTTTACGGCAGAAGGCATACCGCTTTCCCGCTATCCCGATCCTGAACAGTGGCGTGACAAGGTATTAAGTGAAGGGAGCCGCGCGAAATTTCTTGCTGCAATCCGTGAGCACAAGAACAAGGTGGTCATGGACGGGCTGGATGGCGTTTCGCGGCTTTTTGTCCTGTCTCCCGTCAAAATTGCCAATGAGCAATTGATCGTTGCGGTTGCTGCGCCATTTGAAGCGACGCTGGCGCCGGTCGAAAGAGAGTTCTGGACACGGATGATCTGGCTTCTGGCGCTCGTGCTTGCTTCCGCCTTGCTGTCGCGTTTCTACCTTTACCGCCTGATTGAGCGCTGGGTGGCAGAACTCAGCCAAGCCTCGGCAGATGTGGCCCGAGGCGATCTGTCTGCCAGGATTTCAACCCGGGATGTGCCCCGCGAATTCAGCGTTCTGAATGCTCGTTTCAACGAGATGGCGACAGCGCTGGGTGTTCGCGAGACTGAACTTACCGCCAACAATCAGGCGATGCAAAATCTGAACGAGCAACTGGCCAGGCAACTTGCCGAACTGGAAGCGACGCAACAACATCTGTTGCGCCTGTCGACGGCCGTAGAACAAAGCCCGGCCAGCATCGTGATTACCGACATCAATGCCAATATTGTTTTCGTCAACGATGCTTTTACCAAGGCGAGTGGGTTCACTGCGGCCGAGGCGGTCGGCAGGAATCCGCGGATTCTTCAGTCAGGCGAGACCAGCCGGGCAGTCTATGAATCGCTCTGGCCGACCCTTACTCACGGCGATGTATGGCGTGGTGAGTTTCTCAACAAGCGCAAGGATGGCTCGCGGTATCTTGAACTGGCTACCATTTCACCGGTGCGCAACAGCAACGGCGAAATTACGCACTATGTTGCCGTCAAGGAAGATATTACCGAGCGGCGGAGTATCGATGCCGAACTCCTCAGGCACCGCCAGCACCTTGAAGAGCTCGTGGCGCAACGCACTTGCGAATTGGCCGTGGCCAAGGAAGAGGCCGAAGCGGCCAGTCGCGCCAAGTCTGAATTTCTGGCCAATATGAGCCACGAAATCCGCACACCAATGAACGCCATCATTGGCCTCAATTACCTGCTGTTGAAAAGTTCGCTGGAACCAGAGCAACGGCAAAAAATGATCAAGGTTTCCGCCGCTGCCGAGCATTTGCTGCGAATCATCAACGACATTCTCGATCTTTCAAAAATCGAGGCGGGCAAACTGGTGCTTGAACGCCAATCCTTTTCGCCCGGCGATGTCATGGCCAGTGTGATGACCATGATTCGCGATCAGGCGCTGGGTAAAGGTCTGCGCATTGAGCTTGATAGCGGCCGCCTGCCCAAACAGGCCTTTGGCGATGCCACCCGCCTGCGCCAGATATTGCTGAATTTCGCCAGCAATGCCGTCAAGTTTACCCAGTCGGGAACGATCAGCCTCAGTGGTGAATTGTTGAGTAGCGATCTCGAGGAGATGGTTTGCCGCTTTTCGGTAAGCGATACCGGGATTGGTATCAAGGAAGCTGATAGTGCTCGACTGTTCAATGCTTTCGAGCAACTCGACGGTTCTACAACGCGCAATTTTGGCGGTACCGGGCTGGGTCTGGCCATAGCCCGCCATCTGGCGAAATTGATGGGCGGCGAGGTTGGCGTCGACAGTACGCCGGGCGTCGGTAGCTCTTTCTGGATCACGGCTCGTCTGGGGCTTGTGAATGGCGAGACGCTCATTCCTTCGCCGGCGCTGGTCACCGCTGCTGGCTCGAGAAAATTGAAGGGGCGGGTTCTGCTGGCTGAAGATGAGCCGATCAACCGCGAGATCGGGCGGGAATTGCTCATGTCAATCGGCTTGCAGGTGGAAACCACCGAAAATGGGAATGCTGCGGTGGACCGGGTAAAACAGGAAAAATTCGACCTGATCCTGATGGATGTCCAGATGCCCGAGCTGGATGGTCTGGAGGCAACCCGGCAAATTCGTCAGCTACCCGGCGGCGCAGCTCTGCCTATTGTGGCGATGACTGCCAATGCCTTTGCTGCCGACAGAGAGCGCTGCTTTGCCGCAGGGATGAATGATTTTCTGGCGAAGCCGGTCAATCCGGATGAACTCTATGCCGTGCTTGGCAAATTTCTGCCGGCTGAGGAAAGTGCTCCGCTCCTGCCGCCTGCGCTGCCTGAAGAGCCAATAGTCCTGTCTGAGCTGATCGATGAACTCGCCGTCCTCGCCGAACTGCTGCGAACCGGCGATGTTGAGGCGGTTCTATCCTTCAATCGCCTGGAAAGCAGCCTGAAGCAAATTTGTCCGGTCGAGGTTGTTGAGTTGCATGACGCCATCAGCAAATTCGAGTTCGAGCGTGCGTTCCCCCTGATCAATGAAATACAGACCCGCATCGCCGAATAGTTTGCGAAGAAAGGCTCGCTATCCCTTGCCTGCCGGGGATAGACGGGTGAAACTGTACATGTGGCAAAAGCCTGTAATTCATAAAAAATGCTCAGGAGACTAAAGCATGACGTATCAGGATAGGGACGGGCCAAAAGCAGCCAAACCCATTGTTCTGGCCGTTGATGATGTGGCTGACAACCTGACTGCCATCACTGAAATGGTTCGAGCCCTTGAGGTTGATGTGCGGGTTGCCAGCAATGGTCCTACCGCGTTGCGCTACGCCCAGCTTGACCCCCGCCCGGACCTGATTCTGCTGGATGTCATGATGCCGGGGATGGATGGCCATGAGGTTTTGGCGCAACTGCGAGCCAATCCGAAAACCCGTGACATCCCGGTAATTTTTGTCACTGCACTCGACAGCCCGAGTGACGAGGAGGCCGGTCTGAATGAGGGGGCCGCCGACTACATCACCAAGCCGATCAATCCTGCCGTGTTGCAGGCAAGGATTCAGGTTCAACTTGAACTGAAGCAAGCCCGCGATCAGCTGCGCGGACAAAAACTCTGGCTGGAAAATGAAGTCAGCCGCCGGGTGGCAGAAAATGCGCAGCTCGAAACCCGCCTGCAGATTGCACTGTCAGCAGTCGGTTTCGGTATATGGGAACACGATCATCTGACCGGGGGCATTCTCTGGAACGATTCGCTGTGTCAGCTATTGGGCCTGAGCGAAGGGCCTGCGACACTGGCGGGGTTTCTTGAGATGGTGCACCCGGAGGATCGGCCGAAACTTGAAACATCGGTCTCCGGCTCGCTGGCCAAAGGCGACGATATCTACGTCGATGAATTCAGGATCCGGCATGGCGATGGTCGCTGGATCTGGATCGAGGCACGTGGCCGGCTGATCCAGCGTGATCCGGCCGGAAAGCCCTGGCTGACTGTCGGTACGATGTCGGATATCAGCCGCCGAATTGAGGCGGAGGCCGAGCATCGGCTGGCTTCCATTGTCTTCGATGGCATTAGCGATGGCATTTGCATTACCAATCCCAAGGGTGAAATCCTGCTCACCAACACGGCTTTCACCAAGGTGACCGGCTATGCTGAAAATGAGGCCCTGAGTCAGACGCCGCGACTGCTCAAGTCAGGTATCCACAGCCCCGCTTTCTACCAAAACATGTGGGATGTGATCAATCGTCAAGGCAACTGGCAGGGCGAAATCACCAACCGGCGCAAGGATGGCGAACTTGTTTCCGAATGGCTGAGCATTTCAGCCGTGCATGATGTCAGTGGTCGGCTGACCCATTACGTCGGTCTTTTCAGCGACCTTTCCGAGCGCAAGTCAGCGAATGAGCGGATCAGCTACCTTTCCAGTTTTGATCCGCTGACCGATCTGCCCAACCGCAACCTGTTCGCCGACCGGCTGTCGCAGTCGTTGGCTACCGCCCGTCGCTTCAATCGCGAAACCGCCATCATCCTGCTTGATCTCGACCGCTTCCGCTTCATCAACGACACGCTCGGCCCGCCCGTCGGCGATGAACTGCTGATTGAGGTTTCGCGCCGGCTCAACCTGCAGGTGCGGGAAGGCGACACCATCGGCCGTCGCTCCGGCAACGAATTCGGCTTTGTCATGGCCAACCTTGGTCACGAACGCGATGCCATTGCGCTGGCCCAGCGCATGCTCGATGCCATCGCCGCCCCCTTCATGATTGCCGGCCAGTCGGTGACCATCACCGCCAGTATCGGCATCAGTGTCTCTCCGCGAAATGGCGACGAGTCCGATACCCTGCTGAAGAGTGCTGACGCCGCCCTGCTGCGCGCCAAGGCCAGTGGGCGCAACACCTTCCGTTTCTATTCCCCGGAAATGGACGCCGATGCTGCGCGTCGCCTGGGTCTCGAAGCTGCGCTGCGCGAAGCCTTGCAACGCAACGAACTGGTGGTCTACTACCAGCCGCAGGTCAGTCTTGATAGCGGCAACATGATCGGCATGGAGGCGCTGCTGCGCTGGAACAGTCCGCAGTTCGGCGCCATATCGCCGATCGAATTCATTCCGATTGCCGAAGAAACCGGGCTGATATTGCCGATCGGTGAGTGGGTGTTGCGTACCGCCTGCCTGCAAACCCGAAAATGGCTTGATCTTGGGCTGATCAACCTGCGTGTTGCGGTCAACCTCTCCGCACGGCAATTTTCCCAGGCCAGCCTGGTCAGTATCGTGCGCCAGACCTTGCTGGAAACCGGGTTGCCAGCCGCTGCGCTGGAACTGGAGATTACCGAAAGTGCCTTCATCGATGATGTCGATCAGGCCATTACCCAGTGCCATGCCCTCAAGGAACTCGGAACCAAGCTCTCGCTCGACGATTTTGGTACGGGTTATTCCTCGCTGGCTTATATCTCGCGCTTTCCTTTCGACAAGATCAAGATTGACCAGGGCTTCGTTCGCGACATCATCGAGAACCCGGTCAATGCGGCGATTGCCACTGCGGCTATCGTCATGGCACGCAGCCTGAATGTTTCGGTGCTGGCCGAAGGCGTCGAAACTGAAGCGCAGGCCAACTTCCTGCGTGGTCGACGTTGCGATGCGATGCAGGGCTATCTGTTCAGTCGCCCCATTCCGGCTGAGGATTTCGAGTTGTTGCTGGCCAGCAACAAACGCATGCCTCTGAATGACGTTCCCCGTGACAGCGGCCAGACCTTGCTGGTTGTGGACGATGAACCCAATATTCTCGCGTCGCTTTCACGCCTTCTCCGTCGTGAAAATTTCCAGACGCTGACTGCGACTTCTCCGGCCGAAGCCTTCGAAATTCTGGCCAAGCATCGGGTGCAGGTCATCCTTTCCGACCAGCGCATGCCGGACATGTCAGGCACCGAGTTCTTTGCCCGCGTTCGCCAGCTGTACCCGGAAACCATCCGTATCGTCCTGACCGGCTATACCGATCTCGACTCGGTGACCGGTGCGATCAATCGCGGCGCGATCTACAAGTTTCTGACCAAGCCCTGGGATGACGATCAGCTACGCGATCAGATCCGCGAAGCCTTCCGTCTCGCCAAGGATATGCAGTACCGAACGGCGCCGGAAGCCCATGAATAACCAGCTCATTCTGGCCGGCACCTGGTATCAATGGGGCTTTTCCGGCTTGCTCCTGCTGGTCATCGGTTTTGGTATCTGGCGTCTGGTTCGGAGCAACAAGGCACAGCGTGAAAGCGAGCAGCGGTATCGGGCAATTTTTGACTATGCCATGGTCGGTATGGCTACTACCTCGCCTGAAAAAGTCTGGCTATCGGTTAACCCGGCCCTGTGTCGAATTCTTGGGTATGAAGCCGACGAGTTGAGTCGGATGACCTGGGCTGAATTGACCCATCCAGAAGACATTTCAAGGAATTTTGCCAATTACGACTCGGTGGTGCGCGGTGAATCTGATGGTTATTCAATGGAAAAACGCTTTATCCGCAAGGATGGTTCGATCGTTCATACCTTCATTTCCGCCCGGGCCATTCGGAAATCCGGAGGCAGCATCGATTACTTTACCCTCGTCGTCGAGGATGTCAGTAACTGGGTGCTGGCCGAAAATGAATGGGAATCCTCCGTCAATACCTTGCAGCGTTTCATCGATCATCTGCCCGGGACTGCCTACGTCAAGGGGGCCGACTCGCGCATTCTGCTCGCCAGCAAGGGATTTCAAACGCAGTTTGGGCTGGACCCGAAAGCGATGGTTGGGCGTCTTAGCGGTGAGATTTTCGTTGGCGAGTTAGGCCAAAAGATTGCCGAGGATGATGCCCGGATCCTCGCCACAGGCCATACGGAAGTACTTCTGGAGGACTTCAATGGTCGCCATTTCGAATCCACCAAGTTCATCATTCCCCGGTCAGATGGCCCGCCTGAGCTTGGCGGCATCACGATCGATGTTACCCAGCGTTATCTGTCCGAAGCCAGCCTGGAAAAACAGGTTCGGCGTTCGGCAATGTTGCTTGAATTACCGCAGAAGGCAGAAGTCATGGCCGAAAAGGAATTCATGCAGTTCGCGCTGGAATGTTCCGAGGCGCTGACGCAGAGCCAGATCGGCTTCATTCACTTTGTTAACGATGATGCTCTGAGCATCGAGCTGGTCGCCTGGTCGCGCAACACGCTGGAAAAATATTGCACGGCGGCGTTCGATACGCATTACCCGATAGGCGAAGCGGGTATCTGGGCTGATGCCGCGCGCACGATGCAACCGGTCATCATCAACGATTACGCGCTGGCCACCCACAAACGTGGGTTGCCCGAGGGGCATTCGCATCTGCAGCGCTTCCTGAGCATCCCTGTCATTGAAGCGGGTGGGGTGCGAATGATGACGGGCGTTGGCAACAAGGCCAGCGACTATGATGATTTCGATGTCGAAACGGTACAACTGATTGGCAATGAAACCTGGCGCATCGTCCGCCGGCAGCGGGCTGAGCACGCCTTACGCCTGGCCATGCAGGTCGTCAATGCCAGTCCAGTGGTCTGTTTTCGCTGGGTGGCCAGCGAGGGCTGGCCGGTGGTTTTCGTTTCCGAGAACGTGAGGCAATGGGGCTACTCGGTGGCAGACCTCATTGCCGGTCGGCCAGCTTTTGCCGATCTGGTGCATCCCGATGATCTGGACCGGATTGTCGATGAGATGGCGCGCAATGCGGCATCCGGGGTGGCCGGTTTCGAGCAGGAATATCGCCTTTTGACGGCTGAAAACAGGGCAATTTGGGTGGTCGACCGCACCACTGTCCGGCGCGATGCCGAGGGTGCGCCGATTTTCTACGATGGCGTGCTGACCGACATCACCGAACGCAAAACCCAGCAACTGGCGATTGCGGAAACGCTCAGCCAGCAGAAGAAACTCAACAAACGCCTCGAAGAAGCCCACAACCAGCTGTTGCAATCAGAAAAAATGGCGTCCATTGGCCAGTTGGCGGCAGGTGTGGCGCACGAACTGAACAATCCGATCGGTTTTGTCCACTCCAACCTTGGCACGCTGGACGGCTATGTTCATGACCTGATGGCAATTATTGCTGCGTATGAGTCGCTGGCTGAATCCCAGCCGGAGAGTCTGCAGCGGGAGAAGGTGCTTCGCGTGATTGAGGAGCGCGACTTCGCATTCCTCAAGGAGGATATTTTCAGTCTGCTGGCGGAGTCCAAGGATGGTTTGGGACGCGTGCGCAAGATCGTTGAGGATTTGAAGAGTTTTTCGCGGGTTGGCGAGCAGGAATGGAAGGAAGCTGACCTGCATCAGGGGATCGATTCGACGTTGAATATTGTCTGGAATGAGTTGAAATACAAGGTCAAGGTGGTCAAGGAGTATGGTGACATTCCGCCGGTGTTCTGCCTTGTGTCGCAACTGAACCAGGTCTTCATGAACCTGCTGGTCAACGCGGGCCATGCCATCGAAACCCAAGGCACGATCACCATCAGGACCCGGCGCCATGGTGAAGATGGCGTCTGCGTCGAAATCAGCGATACCGGCAAGGGTATTGCGCCGGAGCATATCAATCGCATCTTTGACCCATTCTTTACCACCAAGCCGGTCGGCAAGGGGACTGGGCTGGGGCTGTCGCTTTCCTACAGCATTATCGAGCGCCACCAGGGCAGTATCGAGGTGGATAGCCAGCCTGGAGTCGGCAGCACTTTCCGCATCCTGCTGCCGCTTCGCCCACAGCCTGTGCCAAACAATCAAAATACGGAGAGCTCATCATGAGCGAGGCCATCAACGCCCCAACCCTGCTCTTTGTCGACGACGAGCCAGGGATACTTTCGGCCTTGCGTCGGCTGTTTCGCCCGCATGGCTACCGCATTTTCATCGCCGAGAGTGGCGCTGCCGGTCTGGAAATTCTCGAAAAGGAAAGCATCGATCTGGTGATTTCCGACATGCGCATGCCGGAAATGGATGGCGCGGCCTTTCTCAAGGAGGTGCGCAACCGTTGGCCCAAGGTCATGCGCATCCTGCTGACCGGTTACGCCGACATTACATCGACGGTTGCCGCGATCAATCAGGGAGAAATTTATCGCTATATCGCCAAGCCCTGGGATGACAACGAAATCGTCACCATCGTTCGTGAAGCGCTGGAGCGCCTGCGTCTGGAGCTGGAAAATCAGCGTTTGTCGGCATTGACTCAGGCCCAGAACGACGAACTGAAAGTGCTGAACGCCAGCCTGGAGCAAAAGGTAGCCGAGCGTACCGCCGAGCTGCGCCAGGCACTGACATTTGTCGAGCAGTCGCATGGCGAATTGAAGAAGGCATTTCTGACCAGTGTCCAGGTTTTCGCCGGAATCATTGAATTGCGCAGCGGCTCGGCAGGCAGTCAGATATCCGGTCATGGCCGGCGCGTCGCCGAGCACGCGCGCAGTATCGCGCAACGCCTGGGACTCAGCGATAACGAGGTACAGAACATCATGCTGGCCGGCCTGCTGCACGATATCGGCAAGATCGGCCTGCCGGACGAATTGCTGGGCAAGGCCTTCAACTCGATGACTGGCGAGCAGCGGGCTCTGGTCATGAAGCACCCGCTGATCGGCCAGAACATCCTGATGGGTATCGACAAGTTCAAGGACGCTGCCGTGCTGGTCCGCCACCACCATGAGTGTTACGACGGCAGCGGCTACCCGGATCGTCTGGTCGGCATCGCCATCCCGCAGGGCAGCCGTATCCTGCAATTGGTCAATGAATATGATTCGCTGCAGATCGGCACGCTGGTTCAGCGCCCGCTCAAGGCCTCAGAGGCTTTGAACTTCCTGATCGAGAATCGTGGCAAGCGCTACGACCCTGCTGCGGTGGACGTCTTCGTGCAGCTGATTGCCGAAACACAGAAACCCGAGTCTAGCGAAATGCCTCTGCGCACCATGCACCTCAAGCCGGGGATGCTGTTGAGTCGTGACCTGATGCACAAGGACGGTTACATGCTATTGGCCAAGGGTAGCGTGCTGACCAGCGAAATTATTGGGCAATTGACCCGGATGGAGCATGCGGAGCAACACTCTCTGACGCTCTACATCCGCCAGGAGGAAAAATGAGCCGTATCCTGATTGTTGATGATGAGGAGTCCATCCTCAAGTCGCTGAAGCGCTTGCTGCGTGCGGCACCCTGTACCTGCGGCAACAAGACGTTTGCGCTGGAGGTGCAGGCCTTCAATTCCCCGGTCGCCGCACTGGAGGCGGCTAAAAACGAGGACTTCGACCTCTTCCTGAGTGACTACCGCATGCCGGTGATGGATGGCGTCGAGTTTCTCACGGCTGCCAAGGCGATCCAGCCGGATGCGGCGCGTCTGATTCTCTCCGGCTACGCTGACCTGAATGCATTGGTGCGGGCGGTGAACGAGGTTGGTATTGACCGTTTTATCGGCAAGCCGTGGAATGACTACGACCTGATGTCGGCGATTGGTCAGGCGCTGGCGCACCGTGAACTGCTCATGGAGAACCGCCAGCTGGCCAATCTGGTCCGCCAGGAAATGGGCGATACCACGCCGGAGGCACTTGAAGCAGAACGCCTTGAGCGGATCGAGCCAGGTATTACCGAGGTTAATTGGGGGCCGGACGGTTCGGTCGTATTGGACCCGGAATTTCTGGCCAGGGAGTGATCTGATCATGGATGCCTTCATCTGGGACGAGCGCTACATGACCGGCGAGGGCATCGTCGATACCGAGCATCAGGAACTGGTTCGCATCATCAATCTGGTGGTGGAGAAGGTTTCGCGAGAAACGCCGGAAGCAGAGATCAACGAGATTCTCGGGCGATTGGTGCAGTACGCAGTCGTGCATTTTCGCCATGAAGAGGAACTGATGGCAGAAACCGGCTGTGACCCGCGTTTTGTCGCCAAACACACCGAGATTCATCAGGAATTTGCCCGCCAGGTGGTCAGTATGCGGTCAATATCTGGCCCGGCGACGGGCATGGAGGACTTGTTGCGCTTTCTGACCAGCTGGCTGGCGCACCATATTCTCGGTATCGATCAGGCGATGGCCCGGCAGGTCCGGAAAATCCGTGCTGGCGGCTCAGCCGAAGCCGCATATCTGGAAGAGGCGAAGCGCGCCGCTGACCCGACTACCTCTAGCCTGCTGGCCGCCATGAGTTCCTTGTATCGGCTGATTGCGGCGCGTAACGAAAGTCTACAACAACTGAACCAAAGCCTCGAAAGCAAGGTGGCGGAACGTACTCAGGATTTGGTCAAGGAGCAGGAGCAGCTCAGGATCGCGATGAATCAGGTCGCGGTCACACAGAAAAAACTGCTTGAATCGGAACACAAGCGTAGTGAAGCGGCCAAGCAGAATATGGCGGCCTACCTGGCGCAAATCATTGATGGCGACCCGGTTCCCACCTTTGTGATCAATGCCGATCACCGGATCACCCACTGGAATCGCGCCTGTTCGATCATCAGCGGTTTGCCGGCCAGTGAAATGGTCGGAACCAAGCATCAATGGAAAACCTTTTACCCGGAAGCCCGGCCAACGCTGGCCGATCTGATTGTTAACGGCAGCCTCGACGAGCAGCTCGAAACCTATTACCACGGACTTTTTCAGCGCTCACGGACGATCGATGATGCCTTCGAAGCGGAAAGATTTTTTCCGGAACTCGGCCATGGCGGCCGCTGGCTGTTTTTCACAGCAGCTCCGTTGCGGGATCGCAGTGGAAGTGTCATTGGTGCCATCGAAACCCTGCAGGATGTGACAGAGCGCCGACAGGCCGAAGAAAATCTCCGGCAATACCAGAACCAGCTCGAAGAACTGGTGGCCAAGCGCACTTCACAGCTGGCTGAAGCCAATGTTGAACTTGAGTCGGAACGCCGGGAGCTTGAGCAACTACTGGGCAAGGTCGAGGAAGCGCAACAGCAATTGCTGCAATCCGAAAAAATGGCCGCCATCGGCCAGTTGGCGGCGGGCGTGGCGCATGAAATCAATAATCCGGTCGGCTTCGTCAATTCGAATCTGGGCTCGCTCAAATCCTATGTCGGGCATCTGCTGAACGTTATCGGTGCCTATGAAGGTGGCGATGCCGCCCAAATCGAAGCGGCGCGAAAGGCGGCTGATCTTGATTTTCTCCGCGAAGATCTGCCTTCGTTGATCGACGAGTCACAGGATGGCCTCAGTCGCGTCACCAAGATTGTGCAGGACTTGAAAGATTTCTCGCGCGTCGATCAGGCCGAGCACCAGGAGGCTGATCTCAACGCGGCCATGGAAAGCACGCTGAATGTGGTCGCGAACGAGATCAAATACAAAGCCGAGGTGGTGCGCGAATTTGGTGACATTCCGCTGGTTGATTGTGTGCCTGCCCAGATCAATCAGGTTTTCATGAACCTGCTGGTCAATGCGGCGCAAGCCATCCCGACGATGGGCAAGATTTTTGTTCGTTCAGGTTGCCAGAATGGGCATGTCTGGTTCGAGATTGAAGACACCGGCCACGGCATGAGCGAGGAGGTGCGCCAACGTATTTTTGAGCCTTTCTTCACCACCAAACCAGTTGGTAAAGGCACCGGGCTCGGACTATCCATTTCCTACGACATCATCGTAAAAAAACATCGTGGCCGGATGGATGTCACCAGCAAGCCGGGGGAAGGAACGTGCTTCCGTCTTTGGCTGCCGGTGAGTTTCTCCCCCTCGGAATAAGTCCTTGGGAGGTGGGGGCGGGCAGTTGCCCGTTTCCCCCATTGCCCTGCCTGGTGCTGAGCTATTATTTTGCTTCGTTGGCGAGCGCTTTTTCGGTGATTTCCTTGTACAGGCCTATGCCCTTGACGACCAGTGCTTCGTACTCAGGATGCCGCTCAACCAGCGCCTTGATCGAGCGCACATCGGCCAGCACGTCGGCCAGATAGTCCACCTCGAAAGGCTGCAGCGTTTCGCCGGCATCAACCCTGGCCTTCATCGCCAGGGCCTTTGGCAAGCGCTGGTTGTTGAAGCGGTCGAGCAATACCTGAACAACGCCGGCATCATCAGAATTCATGGTCATTTTTTTGTCCTTGAAAAATGTATGGGTCAGATGGTTCAAATTGGCGTCCTCGGATTCATCTGAACGAGGTGTCAGAACCCTGGTAATGGTCTTCTTGATACTTTGCCAGTGATGATCTGGTGTAAGCGCCCTGGGCGGGGAAAATCACTGGTTGCTGCGGTCAACCCGTCAAATAAGGCAAAAACGGGGCAATTGCCCCGTTTCTGTTTTTGGCGTTTTGGGAACGCCGGGATTGGGCAGTGATCAGTGCCGGTTCTGGATTTCCTCGATGTAGCCGATCATTCCTGTGCGAATGTTGCCGGCATTACCTTCGTCGGTGTCGATGTGCATGGCGAGTCGGAAGCCCGGATTCACCCGGACGACGACGTCACCAAAGATCAGTTCGCGCTCGCCTTCGATGCGGACACGCACGACGTAATTATCGCGAACCCGGAGACGTATGGCATCTTCCGGCGTCATGTGGATGTGCCGCTGGGCGCAGATGACACCGCGTTCGATGGTGCTGCTGCCGTAAGGGCCTTCGAGGGTCATGCCGGGGGTGTTGACGAGGTCGCCGGACTGCCGGATCGGCGGCTGGATGCCCACTTTGAACTGCTCGGTCATGGCGATTTCGACCTGGGTTTCCTTACGGGTCGGGCCGAGGACGCGAACATTGGCGATGCGTCCCTTGGGGCCGACCAGATGAACCTTTTCGGCGCAGGCGAACTGCCCGGGTTGCGAGAGTTCGTGTTCCGGCGTCAATTGATGGCCGGGACCGAACAGCTTTTCGACGTCAGCCTGTGACAGGTGAACGTGGTGAGCCGAAATTTCGATCGGGATCGGTGCATCTTCCTCGGACTTGGCTTCAAGCAGCAACTGGTTGCGCTCGATGGCACGCTGCGTTTCCCAAGCGACCAGACGTTCGTCGTCATTGGTCACGACAAGGATGGTGACCGGTGAATCATCCGCTGAAATGATCGCGTGCGAGCCGAGTTTGCTGAGGTTGCGGTTCTTTTCCTCGTCAAGCTTGATGCCCATGTAGCTTAGGCCCTGGCAGGCCAGGCTGCGCACGGTGGCGCTGGTTTCACCGATGTCGCCGGTGAAGGCCAGCACGTCGACGCCACCCATGGCGGCAACGTAAGCGCCGATGTTCTTGCGCACCTGATAGCAGAACGCCTTGTGGGCGAGCAGCGCACGGTGGTGACCGTCGGCGGCAGCATCCTCGATATCGTGAATGTTGGCGGAGATGCCGGAGATGCCCTTCAGGCCGCTTTCCGTGTTGATCAGCGTGGAAAGCTGTTCCAGCGACATCTTGTGCTGTTCCATCAGGTGGATCATCACGGCCGGGTCCATGCTGCCTGAGCGGCTGGGCATGATCAGGCCATCGGTCGGCGTCAGGCCCATCGTGGTGTCAACCGAGCGTCCATGGTCGATGGCGCACAGCGAGGCACCGATGCCGAGGTGGCAGGAGATGATTTCCAGCTCGCCGAGCGGCCGCTTGAGGACTTCGGCTGCCTTCAGCGAAACGTAGCGGTGCGAGGTGCCGTGGAAGCCGTAACGACGGATGCCGTGCTGCTTGTAGAGGTCGTAGGGCAGGCCGTAGAGGTAGGCGTAGGGCGGCAGCGTCTGGTGGAAGGCGGTGTCGAAGACGCCAACGTGCGGCACGTTCGGGAAAATCTTAGTGGCGACGCGAATGCCGGCCACATTCACCGGGTTGTGCAACGGGGCAAATACTGACAGGGCTTCGATATCGGCAATCACGGCCGGTGTAATTACGACAGCGCTGGAGAACTTGTTGCCGCCATGGACAACGCGGTGGCCGATGGCGATGACTTCTTCCGGATGGAAGGTGAAGTCCTTGCCGAGCAGGGCAGTCGCTTCCTGCATGACGATGAAGAGGTCGGAAAGCTTGAACGGCTCGCGTTCCATGGTCTGCTGATGCGGGCCGACCGTGACGCTGATCCGGGTGACCAGCTTGTCGGCGTTGTCGATGATGCCATGGACGTCGGCGCCGCTGTCATGCGTGTCGTAGATGCCGAAATGGATCTGGCTGATGCCGACGTTCAGGGCGACCAGCTTGCCCAAAATGTTGCTGTTCAGCGAAAGGGCGTAGGGGTCGCTGGATTTGGACAGCGCATGGGCCTGAGCCGTGGCCATATCCACCGACATGGCGCGCGTGCGGTCGGTCAGGACGCGGGAGAGATAACCGACAGCCTTGGGATTGGTCAGGATATGGGTGTTGAAAACCTCCTGCGGGATCATCAGCACGAAGCAGCGGTTGCCGGCGATGACATCGGCCACGATGCGGTCGCCGGTCAGCAGCGACATGACGCCGAAGACGTCACCCATCTCAAGCTGGCTGATGACGTTGCGGGTGCCGGTGTTGTCGGTCATCGAGATCTCGGCGTGGCCGCTGATCACAACGCCGATGAACTTGCCCTCATCGCCGGTTTCGAGAATGGCCTCGTTGCCTTCGTAGGTGGCGAGCCTGGATTTGAGGACGATTTCCTCAACCTTGTCGGCCGGGAAAGTCTCGAACAGGCGCACCTGCTCGAGGAAGAAACGTTTCAGATCAATTTCGCTCATGCTGGTTCTCGCTTGCAATCAGTGTTTTTATAAGCGAGAGACTACCACTTTGGTGCGGTGCAGCAAAGCCCTTCTAGCGAAGTGTTTTATGCCTTGACGTGTAGCCCGCATTCTTTTGAATCTGGGTTTTCCCACCACCAGCGGCCGGAGCGAACGTCTTCACCCAGTGAAATGGCGCGTGTGCAGGGAGCGCAGCCAATGCTCGGGTAGAACTTGTCGTGCAGGGCGTTGTAGGGCACGGCATTCTGCTTGATGTAGGTCCAGACTTCCTTTTCCGACCAGTCGGCCAGCGGATTGAATTTCTCCAGCTTGTTGCCTTCGTCGTATTCGCGGGTCGGCAGGCCAACGCGGGTGGCGGCCTGCTCGGCGCGTAGGCCGGTGATCCAGGCCTTCTTGCCGGCCAGGGCGCGTTGCAGCGGTTCGACCTTGCGGGCGTAACAACAGGCCTTGCGCAGTACGACGGATTCGTAAAAGGCATTGATGCCGTTGCTGCGCACGTAGTTTTCGACGGCTTCGCTTTGCGGGAAATAGACTTTCAATTTCAGCCCGTAGTGACGGTCCACCGCAGCCATCAGGTCATAGGTTTCCAGTGGCAGGCGGCCGGTGTCGAGGCTGAATATTTCGATGGGCAGGCCGGATTTGACGATCAGATCAGTCAGCACCATGTCTTCGGCACCGAGGCTGTTGGCGAAGGTGGCCGGCGACCATTTGCCAGCGATGTCGGCGAGCAGGGCTTGTGCGGTGAGCGTTTTGGCGGCGACGCTGGCGGTCAGTTCGGGCGTGATGTTGAGCAGGCTCGGGGTCATCGTCAAATCTCAGGCGCGGCGGCGGAAATGGGGTTGGGCCTGACTGGTCGAAGTCTGGTAGCTGTCGCTGAAGCTGGAAAATCCGGCTTCCAGCGCATAAACCGCATTCTTGCCATCCTTCAGGGCGTAGCTGTCAAAGCCGACGCGCTGCATGAAAAATAGTTGATCATGCAGCACATCGCCAACGGCGCGCAATTCGCCCTGATAGTGGTAGCGCTGGCGCAGCAGACTGGCGCTGGAGTAGGCGCGGCCATCGACGAATTTCGGAAAATTGAGGGCGACAACAATGAAATAGTCGAGATCGACGGCGATCTCTTCAACCGGTTCATCCGGCTGCAGCAGCAGGCCAATGCGCTTGTAACGGGAGATGATTTCGGCCTTGCGTGCCTGCCAGACAGCGAACGGGAAAATGATGTCGCCTTCCGGCAGGGCAACGGCTTCCGGCGTTTCGCCTTCAGCCAGTTCCAGCGTTTTCCAGGTATCCACCGCAACGGCGTTGTTCTTGATCAGCTGGGCCATTATGCGGCCTCCTTTTGTGCAGCCTTGGCCTTGCCGTGGGCGCGGCCTTCATAGGCGCGGTTCTTGAACGGGTCGATGCCGATGCGATCGAAGGTGTCGAGGAAGCGTTCGTCTGGATGGCGATTTTCGAGATAGACCTTGATGATTTTCTCGACGACATCCGGCATTTCATCAGCCGAGAACGAAGGCCCGATTACCTTGCCGAGCTTGGCCTCGTTGCCCTGGCGGCCGCCGAGCGTGACCTGGTAGAACTCTGAGTCGTTCTTGTCTACGCCAAGCACGCCGATGTGGCCGACGTGGTGGTGGCCGCAGGCGTTCATGCAGCCGGAGATGTTGAGATCGATCTCGCCGATGTCGAACAGGTAATCGAGATTGTCGAAACGGGCCTGGATGGCGTTGGCGATGGGGATGGATTTGGCGTTGGCCAGATCGCAGAAATCGCCGCCCGGGCAGCAGATGATACCGGTCAGCAAGCCGACATTCGGCGTCGCCAGGCCACCGGCCTTGGCGGCTTGCCAGACGGCGTACAACTCGGATTGCTTGACGTCGGCCAGGATGATGTTCTGTTCGTGCGAAATGCGTAGCTCGCCAAAGCTGTAGCGGTCGGCGAGGTCGGCGACGAGGTCCATCTGGTCGGCCGTGATGTCGCCGGGGGCGATACCGTGCTGCTTCAGCGACAGCGTGACGGCAGTGTAGCCAGCCACCTTGTGCGGGTGAGTGCTGCGGTGGACCCACCTGGCGAAGGCTTTTTCAGACGGCAGCTCAATGTCGTCTGCCCTTTCGTAGGCCGGTGCGCTGAAGTGAGCGGTGATGCGGTCGTATTCTGCTTGCGTCAATGTTGCCGGGCCATCCTTGAGATGCGCCCATTCGGCTTCGACCTGTTTGGCGAATTCCTCGACACCCAGTGCCTGCACCAGAATCTTGATGCGCGCCTTGTAGGCGTTGTCGCGACGGCCCTGACGGTTATAGACACGGAGGATGGCTTCGCAGTAGGTCAGGATGTGCTGCCAGGGCAGGAACTCGCGGACGATCTGACCGCGGATCGGCGTCCGTCCCAGACCGCCGCCGACGATGACGCGGAAACCGATTTCGCCATTCAGCACCTGCAACTGCAGGCCGATGTCGTGGAACCAGGTGACGGCACGGTCTTCCTTGGTGCCGGAAATGGCGATCTTGAACTTGCGCGGCAGAAAGGCGAATTCCGGATGGAAGGTGCTCCACTGACGAAGGATTTCGGCCAGCGGCCGCGGGTCGATGATCTCGTCGGCAGCAACGCCGGCGAACTGGTCGGTGGTGACGTTGCGGATGCAGTTGCCGGAGGTCTGGATCGCATGCATCTCGACTTCGGCCAGGTGGGCCAGAATGTCCGGGCAATCCTCGATCTTCGGCCAGTTGAACTGCATGTTGTGGCGGGTCGTGAAATGGCCGTAGCCCTTGTCGTAGGTGCGGGCGACGAAAGCCAGCTTGCGCAGCTGTGCCGTGTTCATCATGGCGTAGGGCACGGCGACGCGCAGCATCGGGGCGTGGCGCTGAACGTAAAGACCGTTCTGCAAGCGCAGCGGACGGAACTCGTCGCCGGTCAGTTCGCCGCTCTGCCAGCGGCTGACCTGGTCACGGAATTGCTCGACGCGCTCGGTAACGAGCTGGCGGTCGATAGCATCATATTTGTACATTGAGTTTCCTTAAGCAAACACCAGCTTGCTGCCGATGAGAATGAGCATGGAGGCCAGCACGCGGCGAAGAATGTGTTCCGGCACCTTGGCGGAAACCTGGGTGCCGAGCCAGATGCCGGGCAGCGAACCGAGCAGCAGGGCGCCCAGCAATGACCAGTCGACGCCACCGAGCATCCAGTGGCCGAGTCCGGCGACCAGCGTCAGCGGTACAGCGTGCGCTACGTCAGATCCGACAATCCTGACGGATGAAAGTTTGGGGTAAAGAAAAAACAGCGCAGCGACGCCCAGCGCGCCGGCGCCAACCGAAGAAATGGTCACCAGGACGCCGATCACGGCGCCGACGAGAACGGTAATCTTGCCCAGGCAGCAGCGACGCAGGGCCGAATCCTCGTGCTTGCTGGCGTAATCGCGCAGCTTGCGGCCGAACAGGATGGCGATAGCAGTCAGCAACAGCGCAAAGCCCAGGCCGTGCGAGATGATGGCGCCGATCACATTGCTGCCCTTGGGCAGTTGCGACAGCACCCAGAGCGTAATGGCAGCTGCAGGGATGCTGCCCAGTGCCAGCCGGCCGGTGATGGACCAGTCGATATGCCCCTTCTTGCCGTGCGCCACGGTACCTCCGGCCTTTGTCAGCGCGGCGTAGAGCAGATCAGTGCCGACGGCGGTGGCCGGGCTGATGCCAAAGACCAGCACCAGCAGCGGCGTCATCAGCGAGCCGCCACCAACGCCGGTCAGGCCAACAATGGCGCCAACGGCAAAGCCGGACAGGGTGTAGAGGTAATCCATGGCGCGCATCGTATCAGCGGCTATTTGAAACAAAAAGAATATTGGGTTAGATTGTTATATCGTTCTGTTATTAAGTGTCGCCATGAAACTTCAGCAATTACGTTACGTCGTCGAAATCCAGCGCCAGGGTCTGAATGTCTCCGAGGCGGCCGAATCTCTTTACACCTCGCAACCCGGCATTTCAAAGCAGGTCAAGTTGCTGGAGGACGAACTCGGAATACTGATTTTCGAGCGCAGTGGGAAGCGCTTTACCGGGGTGACCGAACCGGGCAAGGTTGTGCTGGCAATTGCCGAACGCATTCTCCGGGAAGCCGAAAACCTGAAACGGGCAAGCGCCGAGTTTGCTACCGGCGACACCGGAAAACTCGTGCTGGCGGCCACGCATACCCAGGCACGCTATGCATTGCCGATCGTGGTGCGCGATTTCGTCGCCCAGCACCCGACGGTCAAGCTAGAGATGCACCAGGGTAGCCCGACGCAGATCGCCGAATGGGTGGTGGCCGGCGAGGCCGATATCGGCATTGCCACCGAGGCGCTGGACCAATACCCGCAACTGATCACGCTGCCGGTACGGCAGTGGAGCCATTGCGTCATTGCGCCGGAAGGTCATCCGATTCTTCAGTCGCAACCGCTGGCCCTGAACGAACTGGCCAAATGGCCGCTGATCACCTACGACACCGCCTTTACCGGCCGCTCGCGTATCAACAAGGCATTTGAACGGATCGGCGCCACGCCCAACGTCGCCCTGACCGCGCTCGATGCCGATGTGATCAAGACCTACGTTAGCCTGGGGCTTGGCCTGGGTATCATTTCGGCGCTCGCCTTCGATGCCCAGCGTGACACCGGGTTGGTGGCGCTTGATGCCTCGCATCTGTTTGAGTCCAACACCACCCGCCTTGCCCTGCGCCGTGGCACTTACCTGCGGCGCTATGACTTCGACCTGATCACACTGTTTGCGCCGCATTTGTCGAAGCGCGTGGTCGAGATGGCTATGCAGGGCGGCGGCGAAGCCTACCAACTATGACTTTCGCGATATTTCCAGCAACTTCGTTCAGGGTTAATCTTCGCGGCTGGACTCGGAGATTGACCGATGAATGCAATACCGGAAGAGAAACAGTTGGCGAAGTTGTTGCAGGGCGTGGACATTCCCCCTTGCCCGGCGATCCTGCTCGAAATCAATGCCGAACTGAACAAGGAATCGCCTGATCAGCGTGAAATAGCCCGTCTGATCAGCAAGGATGTGGCGCTTTCCGGGCGTGTCATGCTGATCGCCAATTCCCCCGCATTTTCCACAGGGCACAAGCTTGCATCGATCATCCAGGCGCTCAATGTGCTGGGGACGCAACAGGTTTTCAATCTGGTGGTCGCCCAATTGCTGAAAGTGGCGCTGGCCGGCCAGCCGGAACTTGCGATGGACGATTTCTGGGATAGCTCAGCTCAGACGGCCAGGGTTGCGGCCGAACTGGCCAAGCGCCTGCGTTGCGTCCGCCCTGATGTTGCCTACACCTTTGGCCTTTTTCACGATTGCGGAATTCCGTTGCTGATGAAACGCTTCCCGCAAACGCTGGATGTCCTGGGGGCAGCCAATGTTGCCGACGAACACCAGTTCACCGAAATCGAGGACAGCCAACTGGGGACGAATCATGCTGTCGTCGGCTATTTTCTGGCCCGCCGCTGGCATTTGCCATCCGATGTTTCCGAAGCCATTCAATATCACCATGACTATTCGGTGCTCGGCGCATCGGGGCATGTTTCGACCGTCGCCAAGTCATTGATTGCCGTCGCTGTGCTGGCTGAACACATCATTCGTCAGCGTGCCGGAGGCCTCGGCGAGCAGGAGTGGGCCAAGGCCGCGCCGCTGGCCTGCGAGCATTTCGGTCTGTCGCTGGGCGCCGTGGATGACCTGGTTGAGGATATGTGCGACTGGTTAGCGTGACGGGTGCATCCGTGGCGCCATGTCACGCAGGATAAGTTGCGGCGTCGAGAACGGTGCCAGCCGTTCGAGAAAATCGAGCAGTTCAAGCACCGGTGAATTCCGGAAAAACCGTGCTGCCGGGGTTTCGATCCAGATCCGGTCGGCCCAGGTGTAACGCTCATAGGCCTGGTCGCCAATGCCGTCACCGTTGCGGTCAAAGCCTTCGTAGTCATCCCAACTGTTGCCCCACCAGACATCATTCATCGGGTCGCCATCGCCCACGACGGTGACCGGCCAGAGGTTGCTGCGGAATGTATTGCCGATGGCGATATGGCTGCCCCGCACCCCATAGAAATAGATGCCGGTGACGTTGTGGGCGATCAGGTTGTTGATGAAAACGATGCGGTTGACCGGATTGCTCGGTGAGTCGGCCATGATGCCGTAAGCGCAATGGACGATCTCGTTGTCTTCGACCAGGGCTGCCGAGGTTTCCTTCAGGGCTATACCGGCACCGGAGGCCTCCATTGCATGCAGGATGCGATTGCGGCGGATGATCAGCCCTTCCGAATTGAGGGCAGTCACGCCGGTTGAATTGTTCTCGAAGAGATTGTCTTTAACCAGGCTACGGTGAGCAAAGAGGAAATTCAATGCCCGGCGGCTGTTGCGGACGGTATTGCCGACAAAGCGGTTACGTGGCGAATTGCTGACGGTGATGTCGCGCATCTGGGCGATGTCGTTGTGCTCGATGCGATTGCCGGTGCTGTACCAGAGTCGGATGCCATCGCCACGGTCGGCAATATCTACCGGGCGGGAACGGATACGGTTGGCGCGGACAACACTATCGTTGGTGCGGTGCAGGGAGATGCCGAACAGCGCATCCTCGATGACATTATTTTCGATGAGCAGGCTGTTTCCCTCGGCCATCAGGCCGCCATCCAGCTTGTCATGCAGCGGGCCACTGTTGCGCAGGGTCAGGCCACGCAGGGTAACGTGGTCAGCCTTGATGGTCAGAACGGTGCCCTGACCGCCACCATCGATCGTGACCTTGCCATCGCCATCCAGCGTGATTGGCTTGCTGATGACGGCCGGGCCGCGATAGGTGCCGGGCGGCAGACGGATGACGGCTCCGGACAGGGCGGTGTCGAGCCAGGGTTGCAGGGGCTGAATGGCCGGTGAGGCCGGGATGAATCCCAGGTACAGCAGGCTGAGGCAGCAGAAGAACTTCATCGTGCCGGGATTTAGCCATCAAGGTGTCATCCCGGCATCGACCTGGATCAATTTTCCAGGCTATTTTTTTCGAGGCTTTTCTGCCGGCGCGGACTTGGCTTTGGGCGGGTCCGGGTAAGCCATGGCCAGGGTGACAATAGTCTTGAAGGCGGTGCTGTCATTCAGACCGGTGGATTCGTAGGCAACGAACTTGTTGCCCATCGCCTTGCCGAGTTCGGCTAGCCGGTCCTGTGGCGACGGATGCGTTGAGAACAGCAGTTCGAACCCTTCGCCACCACTATTGGCCGCATACACCGAGAGGACGCGTGGTAGACCATAAGGATCGTAGCCGGCCCGGGTGGCGTAAACCACACCCAGGCGGTCGGCTTCGTATTCATCGGTCTTGTCGAGCCCGGAGGAATACATGTTCTGCGCCAGATTGAACATCGGCGTTACCGCCGTGCCCTTGATGCCGACGACTTCGACCGTTGCCGAGGCAAGTTTGCCGAGTGCCCCGGCTTCATCTTTTTTCCGCAGGGCAACAATGTAATGACGCTTGATGACATGGCCAATCTCATGGGCGATGACGCCGGCCAGTTCTGCTTCATTGTTCAGGCGGCGGATTAGTCCTTTGGTCACGAAGATGTAGCCGTCCGGTGCGGCAAAGGCATTGACGTTCGGGCTGTTCAGAATGCCGAAGCGCCAGTTGATGTCGGGGCGCCCGGTCTGCTGGGCTATCCAGGTGCCCAATGCGTTGATGTACTGCATCATCTCCTTGTTCTGGACGAGCGGGGCAGCGCCCAGCAGCATCGACGCCGATTCGCGGCCGATCTGGACTTCCTGTTCCGGCGTGGCTTCTTCCTTCTTCAGGTTGGCCTGGGCATCAGCAACCTTTGCTGTTCTTTCGTCCAGCTTGGCCTGAAACGAAGCACAACCGCCGAGCAGGAGGGCAAGGGAAAGATAAAGAATCAACTGTTTCATCGCGGACTCGATTTGCATGGGATCAGGGCTTCAGTTCCTGGACTTCCTGGACCGTCAGCTTGCGGGAGGTGGCAAACTTCTCAACGTCGGCCGGCTTGGCCTTGAAGGCTTCAAGCCGGCGGATTTCCATCGGGTTCGGCTTGGAGTCACGGATGTCCTCCTTGGAAAGCCCTTTGACGCCTGTCGTGGCGGCGCTTTTCGTGGTGCCGGTGCGAACGACGCCGCCGATCTGGGAAATAGTTTTCTTTATGGTCGCCGGTTCCTCAGGCTTGCCTATGCGTACGTTAAGCAATCGCACCCAGCCGGCTTTTCCATCAACCGTTTTGACCTGAATCCAGCCACCCTGGGTGCCGAGAACGGTCAGCGAGGTGCTTTCGGGCAGACTGGCAAGCGCGTCGGCATCAATGAAGGGCTGTGATTTCAGTTCGCTGGAGCGGATCAGGGTGCCGGGGCTATCAGCCAGGCAGGATGCCGAAACAAGTAGCGCGCAGAGTAGTCCTAAAGTGGCGCGAAAAGGCGAAATCGGGTGACTCATGCGTGTTCCCTGGGCTCGTAGAGGCGGACAGGCTGGCTTCGTCCCTTGACGGTGACTTCACCATGATCAATGAATTTAAATACATTACCACAAGCCTGTCGCGTTGCCTCTGAAACGAGTATGCGAGCGACACCCTTGGTCTGGCCTTCGATTCGGCTGGCAACGTTGACGGAGTCACCAATCGCCGTGTAATCAAGACGTTGACTGGAGCCGAGAAAGCCGACAACAGCCGAGCCCGTGTGAATGCCGATACCGATGTCGAAGTGTTCGCCGAGTTCACCAAGTTCCTTCTTGAAACCTTCAAGCGCCGTGCTCATGCCAAGAGCGGCGCGGACGGCGCGGATGGCATGGTCGGGAACGCTGACCGGGGCATTCCAGAAAGCCATGATGGCGTCACCGATGAACTTGTCCAGTGTACCGCCCTGCTCAAAAATGGCGGCGACCTGCAGGTCGAAATAGCGGTTGAGCAGGGTAACGATTTCCTCGGGCGTCCGGCTCTCCGACAGTGTCGTGAAACCACGGATATCGGAGAACAGGATGGTGATTTCCCGCCCGGTGCCGGTTTCGGCCTTGGCCAGGTCGCCTTCCTGATCGGTCAGCGAGCGGACGACGTTGGGGTCGAGAAAGCGGGAGAACATCTGCACGGCATGATCGCGCTGGCGGCGTTCGCGAATGTAGGAGGCGGTAGCCGCGATGGCAAAGGTCAGCCAGGTGGCCGTGAGGGGGCTGAATGGTGTCCAGGCCAGATTTACGCCGAGCAGGGCATAGGCGACACCAGCGGTAGCCAGACTGAAAACGGCCAGGCCGCCGGCCACCGGCACCGGGTTTGGCCGTCGCTTGAAAATGAAGGATAGAGCAGCCACCCCGAGCAGGCCGAAAAGAATGTTCCAGTGGCTGGCGACTGGTGTGAGCCAGTCCCTGTCACGCAGATTGGCAATCGCCGTAGCGAGAATCTCGGGGCCGGGGGTCGCCGCGCCTAGCGGGGTCGGGCGCAGGTCATGCAGACCGGGGGCGGCAGCGCCGATGATGACGATCTTGCCAGCCAGTTCAGGGAGTCGGGATGGCTTGGACTTTTGAGATTCAAGGTAGAGCTCATGGTACGAAATGCGCTCGAACGGTTTGCCGTACCAGTGCAAATGGATAGCCTCGCTGGGTGGTATTGCCCAGCCTGCTGTTTCGGCAACGCGGCGTGGCATTGAGGGCAGAATCCAGCCCTGATGCGGATAGTTGACCCAGTAGCGTCGGCCGACCCGATCCGCATCGGGCAGGAAGTTGATCAGCCCGGTCCGCCATCCGGCCGGATCAATCGCCTTGGGTGCGATCAGTGGCAGCCCAGCCTCCGGATCGGCATCCTTGCCGGGGCGAATTTCCATGATCGGTGGCAGGTTGCGCAAAGGGGTCGGCATGCCGTCAGCGGCGATGACCAGGGGCAGGATCGCTTTGGTAGCGACGACCGCTTCGCTGAGTACGGCATCGCTGGCCGGGCGAAAGACATCCGGCTCGCTGAAGATGATGTCGAAAGCGATGACGGCCGGCTTTTGTGCTGCGAGAAAACGGGTCAGTTCACCATGTACCGCCCTGGGCCAGGGCCAGTTACCGGCCAGTTCCAGCATCTGCGGGTCATCAAGGCTGGCCTGATCGATATCGACCAGCAGGATATCGGCTGGCGGCTGGCGTTCGCGAACATGCCAGCGGAGCAGGATGTCTCCACCCATGGCATTGAAATTGGCAAAGCCGTCGAAGTATTCACCAACGGCAAAGCCGGCGACGAGCAGACCAACCAGCAACGGCGCAAGCCACTTGTGAATTGCCTGCGTCATGCCTTATTCCCAGTGTTCCGTGACTTCGCTGGCCCAGGCTGTGGCGGCGAGCAGGGCGCGGTTGAGGGCGTCCGGGTCGATGCCGGAAGCATGGGCGGTTTCGGCCATCCGGGGCAGGTCGAAGGCATCACTGGCTTCGGCCATGGCGAGCAGTCCGGCATAAGGGCCGCTGCGTTCGAGCAGGGCGGCGCGAACGTCATTGGAGAGCGGCATGTCGTCCATGATCTCGGCCAGTGGACGGTGCAGCAGGCGATCAAGGCAGGAGAAGATGCCGGTCAGGAAAAGCGGGTCGCGCGGCTGCCCGGGCATCAGTTGGGTGCCCAGTACTTCCATCAGTCGGCCACGGGTCAGGGCGCTTTCGACCAGCAGCCAGTCGCCAAAATTGGGTTCGCGCACCGAAAAGAGCAGAACCGATAGCCAGCGCGTCAGGCGTTGCCGGCCGAGAATGATCAGTGCCTGGCCAAGCGAGTCAATGCGGTGGTCCAGGCCCAAGGCGGCGGAGTTGAGATAGCGCAGGATGCGGAAGGCGAGCAGCGGATCCTGCTTCATTGCCTCGGCGATTTCGGCCGTTTCAGCATCTCCCTGCACCAGTCGCAAGAGATTGAGCAACTGCACCTTGTGCGGGTCGGCACCCGATTCATCGGGGTGTCGCGTGGCTGAGGCAGCAAAGCGGCCATGGAAATAGTCGAAATGCCATTGATGGCAGAAGCGGTGGTCGTCCAGTGTTTCGATATTGCTGCCGAACAGATGCACTGGGTGGCCTTTCTCGCTGGCCCGGAAGGCGGCGGAAAAGTCGCGGATGGTGCTGGCTTCGTTACTGCCGACATCGACAACGCCGTAGTCGGCGAGGAGGATGCATTGGGTAAAAGCCGGATTTTTCGGCTGGCGGAAGATGCCGATTGCCAGTCCGCGTTCACGCAGGGCTTCAAGGCGCGGGGCCAGGAGATCGGGGTTGGCATCAGCGGCCAGTTGCACGAGCAGAACGACATTTGCCGTTTTTAGCCGGTCTACCGCAGGCATGTCGAGGCTGGTGGAGCTGAGCGGGATAAAGGCCCGGCTGGTGTTCCAGGCGTCTTCGCTGGCGTTCAGCGTATCAAGAAGTATCTGGTCGAACTGATATTGCCGGTGGTGTTCCGCATTGGCCTGAAGTGTTGAGCCTTGCAGGAAAAAAAGGTGCCCGGCCAGGCGATTCTTGCGGTCGAAAACGGCGTCCCGGCAGAGAAAGGCGGAGGAACCCGGGGCAGATGTTGTGCTTTCCTTTGGGTCGCTCGTGGTTGCTGCGGGGCGGACGTCCTTGACGGCTTCCTTTTTGCCGCCGAACAGATTTTTCAGGCTGCTGAACAAGGTAATTTCCCCTCAAATAAAAATGCCCACCATCAGGTGGGCATTCTCGCATGGCTGGCTGAAGCTTAGTTTACTTTGGCCTTGGCGCGGAGGTCCTTGACCAGTTGTTCAACCTGTTGCTGAGTGGCGCGCTGCTGCAGTTGCGGCTTGACCTGCTCGTACGGCGGCGGGGTCATCGGGCGCGAGTCGTCAAGCTGAATGACGTGGTAGCCAAAGTCCGACTTGACCGGCGTCTTGGTGTATTCGCCCTTCTTCAGCTTGGTCAGCGCTTCGCCAAACGGTTTGACATAAGAAGCCGGAGAACTCCAGTCGAGTTCGCCGCCCTTGTCCTTGGAGCCGGGATCCTTCGACTGCTTGGCCAGTTCGGAGAACTTCTCGCCCTTTTCGAGCTTGGCGATGATTGCCTTGGCATCATCTTCCTTCTCGACCAGGATGTGGCGAGCCTTGTATTCAGTGCTGCCGAGGTTGGCCTTGATGCCGTCGTACTGGGCCTTGAGCTGGGCTTCACTGATCGGGTGGGCCTGCACATAGTCTTTCATGAAGGCGCTGATCAGTACGGCCTGTTTGGCCAGTTCGATCTGGCCGGGAACGGTACCCTTCTTGTCCAGGCCCTTCTTCTTGGCTTCCTGAGCCAGCAGCTCACGGTTGACCAGTTCTTCCTTGACAGCGTTTTGCAATTCCGGGGAATCCGGCGCGCCCTGGGCCTTCTGCTGGGTGATGAATGCTTCGTACACGGACTGCGGAATCGCCTGGCCGTTGACGGTGGCAAAGGCCTTGCTCTGGGCGAAGGCCGGGGCGGAGATGATGGCACTGGCGATCAGCAGGGCAGCCAGACGGGAAATTTTTTGCATGTAATTGGTCCTTGGGTGGAGGGGGAACGGGAAAATTATACTTCGTCGGGCGCCAAAGCGCGGATGCTTAGCGCATGGATCCGGCCGCGCATCAAATCGCCAGCCGCATCGTAGATCAGCCGATGCCGGGCGACTGTATTCTTGCCCACAAAGGCCGCAGCGACGATGTCGAGTTTGTAGTGTCCACCATCCTTGGCACCAGCGTGACCAGCATGGCGATGGGATTCGTCCTCGATGGTGATTGATTGCGCCTGCAAGATGAGAAGCCGCTGGCGCAACAGTTCAGCCGTTTCAGCACTCATCAGGCGGGCAATGCCTTCTTGAAGGGCTTGACGCTGACTTTTGCGTAAACGCCGGCCGCAACATAGGGATCGGCGTCAGCCCAGGTCTGGGCGGCAGACAGCGAGACGAATTCGGCGATGATGATGCTGCCGGAAAAGCCGGCCGGGCCGGGGTCAGGAGAATCTACGGCCGGGCACGGGCCAGCGATGATCAGACGACCTTCGGCTTGCAGTGCCTGCAGGCGTTCCAGATGGGCCGGGCGGGTTGCCATGCGCTGTTCTAGCGAGCCGGGGCGATCTTCACCAATGATGACGTAGAGCATTATTTTTCTTCCTCAACGTATTTCGACAGCAGCATGCCCTGACCAACCACGAAGACGAGCATCAGGCCCATGCCACCGAACAGTTTGAAATTGACCCAGACGTCAGTCGGAAAATTGAAGGCGATCAAAAGATTTAGCACGCCCATGAACAGGAAGAATCCGATCCAGGAGAAATTGACCTTGCTCCAGACTGCTTCGGGCAGTGTCAGTTGTTCGCCGAGCATTGCCTTGATGGCGTTCTTCTTAAGTACAAATGCGCCAAAAGCCATGCTGCCGGCGAATACCCAATAGAGGATGGTCGGTTTCCACTTGATGAAGTTTTCGTCCTGGAAAATCAGGGTCAGACTACCGAAAACGGCAACCAGGACCAGACTGACCCAGAGCATCTTGTCGACCTTGCCGTGGCGGAACCAGACCCAGATGATCTGCGCGATGGTGGCGGCGATGACCACCACAGTGGCGAGCAAAATCGGGGCTTGTTTGATGTCGACAGTAGCAGCGCCGAGCAGGGAGCCCACCCAACTTGCCGCCAGTTCCGGGTTTTTCTCGGAATACTTGAAGGCGACAAAGAAGAGTATGACTGGAAAGAGGTCGAAGAGTAGTTTCATGGCGGGGCATTATATACTTCTGCACGCGCCAACAAGCCATTGCGAGAAGCCATGAATACCGTCCTGATTATTGACGACAGCGATATCAATCTGACCCTGATAAAGGCCTTGGTAAACAAGCTGGGCGAATGCAATCCGGTGCTGTTCGATAACCCGTTGAAGGCGCTCGAATGGTGTCGCGAGCATGTGCCCGATCTGGTCATTGTCGATTACATGATGCCGGACATGGATGGCCTGAAATTCATCAGCGCCTTCCGGGCCCTGCATGGCCGTAATGAAATTCCGGTGCTGATGGTCACCGCCAACGACCAGAAGGATGTGCGCTATGACGCTTTGCTTGGCGGTGCCAACGACTTCCTGACCAAGCCGATCGACCGTATCGAGTTTTCTGCCCGCGCCCGCAACATGCTCTCCCTGCGTCAGGGCCAGCGATTTCTGGCTGATCGGGCCGAGCATCTGGCCGAACTGGTCGAGGAACGGACCAGCGAAATTCGCGATCGCGAGAAGGAGCTGATTTTCCGGATGTCGCGGGCGGCAGAGTTCCGTGACCCGGAAACCGGGGCGCATATCCAGCGCATGGCGCATTATTCGCAGATTATCGCGCTGGGCTACGGCCTTGATGCCAAGGCCCAGAAACTGATTCTCGAAGCCGCACCGATGCACGATGTCGGCAAGATCGGGATTCCCGATATCATTCTGCTCAAGCCTGGCAAGCTGACGACGGAAGAGTTCGAGATCATGAAGGGACATGCCCGGCTCGGTTACGAACTGCTCAAGGAGAGTCGCTCGGAAACTATTCGGGCGGGGGCGGAGGTGGCCATTTCACATCACGAGAAATATGATGGCAGCGGCTATCCGAATGGCCTGGTCGGCAAAAAAATTCCGGTTTTCGGCCGGATTGTCGCGGTGGCCGATGTCTTCGATGCGTTGACCTCGGAACGGCCATACAAGAAGGCCTGGTCGATGGAAGATGCCTGCAAGTTTCTCGAAGATGGTCGGGGCACACATTTTGACCCGCTATGTGTCGAAGCGTTTCTGGCCGGATGGGATCAGGTTCTGGATATCAGCCAGCGTTTCAAGGACGAAGCAGCACCAAAGATCTGATGCTGACTCGCCAACAAAAATATCATGGCTCCCCAAAGCCTGTTTGGAGATAAAAAATGTTAGATGCATTCGTGCTGGACCGCGCCGCCATCCTCGACAGGCTGGGTGGTGATGCCGAAATTTACACGATGATGCTCGAGATGTTCCTGCAGGATGTCGATGCCAATTGCGAAACCCTGGGCGCGGCGCTGGCCGCGGGCGAAACGGCTGTGTTGCAGCGCGAGGCGCATACCGTCAAAGGGCTGCTCGCGACTTTTTCGGATGATGATGGCGCGGCCGAAGCGTTTGCCATCGAGCAGAATGTCAAGCGGGGTGAGCTTTCCGGGCTGAACGATGCGGTCGCCGGGTTGCAGGCTCGGTTGCGCGAAGTGGCAGGTGTGCTAAAAGCCGAGCTCGAGAACGCCGGGTAGCCGGAGATATTCCGCGGCACCGGCTGCGTCGCCGCTTGGCGCATGTGGCACGATGCCAAGCAGGGGAGCCGGCAACAGCGCCTGCAACGTCGTCACGTTTTCCTCAAAACGCGCCATCGCCGGGTCAATCCGGTTGGCTACCCAGCCGGCAAGTTTCAGGCCGCGGGCCGAGATGGCTTCAGCGGTAAGCAGGGCATGGCTGATACAGCCCAGTCGCATGCCAATCACCAGTATTACCGGTAGCCCGAGGGCTACGGCCAGGTCGGCGCTGTCGCCGTCAGTGCCTAGCGGCACACGAAATCCGCCAACGCCTTCGACAATAATCAGATCAGCCTGCTGCAAGGCTGCGGCGCATGCCGCCTTGATCGGGGCGAACTCAATGCGTCGTCCTTCCTCCGCTGCCGCGATGTGCGGCGCGACCGCCGCCTTGAAACAATAGGGATTGATCACCGCCAGCGGCAGTTTGACGTTGCTCGCGACCAGAATGTGCTCGACGTCTTCGTTTAGGCCCGCCGCGTCGGTGCCGGCGGCGACCGGCTTCAGGCCGGCGGCACGTTGGCCGTCCTGGCTGGCCCGGTGCAGCAGGGCGCAGGTGATGAAGGTTTTACCGATCTCGGTGTCGGTGCCGGTGAGGAAATAGGCTTGTTTCATGTTCGGGCAGTCAGGGTGATTACGTCGTAGGTCAGCGGCAGGCCATGGGTGGTGCGTAGCGTTTCGCAGGCTGTTTCGGCAGCGCTGAAGGCGGCCCGGCTCATCAGGCTGGTGCGGCGGCCATCGCCCAGCTGGTTGGCACCAATCGCCTTGACTGCCTTGAGCAGCGTTTTGAAATCAGCGTAGTGCCCGGTTTTAGTGCTTTTTTGCACGTTGACCGCAGCAAAGCCGGCAGCAGTGGCCAAGCCGGCAATTTCGCCAGTGGTATGGAAACTCAGCGTGTGCCGGTAGTGATCGACGCCGGCAAAGGCATGGCGCAATTCATGGAAGGTTGCCGGGCCGAGACTGGCGACGGCCAGTTGTCCGCCCGGACGCAGAACGCGACGGGCTTCGGCCAGCGCCCTGGGGAGTTCGCACCATTGCACGGCCAGGCTGGACCAGTAAAGGTCGAGGCTGGCGTCGGCCAGCGGCAGGTTTTCGAGGTCACCGGAGAGCCGGTAGCAGGCGGAGGTGACGCGTTGCAGCATGGCTGGCGAGAGATCGAGCGCCAGCAGCGCGGCTTGCGGGAAACGCGCTTGCAGCAAACCCAGGGCGTAACCGGTGCCGCAACCGGCATCAAGCACATAGCCGGGTTCTTCAGCGGTCGGCAGGCTGGCGAGCATCAGTTCGCAAATGCTGCGCTGGATAGTGGCGGCGCTGTCGTACGTCGACGCGGCGCGCTCGAACGACTGACGGATACGCGCCTTGCTGGGTTTAGTCATGCAGGAAGGCGCGGACCCGGGCGAGGAAATCGTCCGGGCAGGAGATGAAGGGGGCGTGGGCACAGTCGGCGAATATCTCGCGGCGGGCATCGGGCATCAGCGCGGCCAGCGCATCGGCGGCGGCCAGCGGCATCAGGGGGTCGGCAGCACCGTGGATGAGCAGGGTCGGCGCCTTGACCAGTGGCGCATCGGTCCGCAGATCGACATCGCGTAGCCAGGTGAGACCGGTGGCCAGCACTTCGCCAGCAGGGCGCGGATCAGCCAGTTTGAGCAGTTCGGCGGAAACGGCCTTGGCCCGGGCGTCGCCACGGTTAAAGCCGCCGACGAAGCGGGGCAGCATGGCTTCGGCATCGGCGGCGATGCCGGCGGCGAACTCGGCCAGCATTTCGGGCGGCATGGCGTGTGGCCAGCCGTCGCGCTGGACAAAGGAAGCGGTACCGGCGACCAGAATCAGCTTGCCGACTTTGGCAGGGTAGCGGGCGGCAATTGCCAACGCCAATTGGGCACCGAGCGACCAGCCGCAGAGCCTGGTGCCGGGTTGCAGGCGGCCAGCGATGTCATCAACCGCTGCATTGAAGTCGCTGATCAGCGGCGCATCGCGATAACCCGGCAGGTCGAAAATTTGCCCTTTGAGGGCGTCGACCGCAGCATTCAGTGGGCCGCGTCCGAGACACCAGCCGGGCAGGAAAACGAGGGGAGCGGTCATGCAAGTTCCTTGAGGGCGCCGATCAGGCGCGAAATATCAGCTTCGGTATGGGCGGCGGACACTGAGATGCGCAGGCGGGCAGTGCCTTTCGGTACTGTTGGCGGGCGGATAGCCGGCACCCACAAGCCGCGTTCCCAGAGCGCACTGGAGAGTTTGAGCGTGGCCTCGTTGTCACCGACGATCAGCGGCTGGATGGCAGTCAGTGACGGTAGTAGCCGTAGCGGCAAAGCGGCCAGCCCATCACGCAGTTGGGTAATGCGGGCCATCAAATTGGCGCGTAGTGCGTCGCCTTGCCGGATCAGTTCCAGACTTTTCGACAGGGCACAGGCGACGGCGGGAGGTGCGGCCGTAGTGAAAATATAGCTGCGGCCTTTTTGTAGCAGATATTCGATGGCGGTTTCCGAGCCGGCAACGAAGGCACCACCGACGCCCGCCGCCTTGCCCAGCGTGCCCATCAACAGGATGTGCGGCGAAGCCGGCAGGTTGAAGTGGCCGAGGCTGCCTTTGCCATGCGGGCCGAGAACGCCGAAGCCATGCGCGTCGTCGATCACCAGCCAGGCGTCGTAACGCTCGGCTAGCGCAAAGATCAGCGGCAGCGGCGCGAGGTCGCCATCCATGCTGAACACGGCATCGGTAACGATGATCTTGTGCGCTGCCGGGCTGGCCGCCAGCATTTTTTCCAGCGCCGCCATGTCGTTATGCGGGTAGCGCTGAACGTCGGCGCCATTGGCCTTGGCTAACTGCATGGCATCGATCAGCGAGGCGTGATTCAGCTTGTCGGCGAACACGGCATCGCCGCGCCCGGCCAGGGTTGGCGTGACGGCGAGGTTGGCGAGGTAGCCGGTGGAAAAGGTCAGGGCGCGGGGAAATCCGGTAAAAGCGGCGATTTCCTTTTCCAGCGCCTCATGCGGGGCAAGATGGCCGCTGACCAGATGCGAAGCGCCGCTGCCGGCGCCCCATTGCGTTGCCCCTGCAGCCATTGCCTGCGCGATTTCGGCATTGCCGGCCAATCCGAGGTAATCGTTGCTGGCGAAATTGAGCATTTCCCGGCCGTCTACCGCAGCAATTCGGCCGCAGGGCGATTCCAGCACACGGCGGCGTCGGGTCAGGCCGGTAGTGGCGATGGCTTCGAGTTCAGCTTTGAGGCGGATTTCGATCATGGCGTTTCAAGTGAAAAATAGCGGCAGAGACAGACGATAAATTGTATTCGCAGCTGGCCTCAGCGCAGCAGAAGCAGCGCCAGACCGGTCACGGCAGCGATGCCAACGACCAGAAGACCCCGGCTCAGCCAATAGACCCGCCGGATCAATTGCGTGTTCTGATCGGCCAGCGCCTTGATCAACTGGGTTGAGTCGATCATTTCCTTTTGCAATTGGCTCACTTCGCCCGTCAACTTGGCGATTCGTGATTCCAGGTGGGCCTGGCTCTGCCCTTCCGGCGAGAGTGTCGCCGAATTGTCGCTGGCTGCCTCAGTACTACCCGGCGACTTCTTGGCGACTTTCTCCCATAGTTTCTTCGCACCATCGGCAACTTTCGGTGCGTTGCTGACGACGTCAGTCCAGGGAACTGCTTTGAGGATGCTTAACCAGCCTATTGCCATGTGTGTAGCCTTTGCGGGGTGTCAGCCTCGCGATGTTGAGAAGTATTGGACAACAAAGGGGTGATGTATTGCGAGGTGAGTGGGATCAAAGCACGTTTCTGCTTCACGCCAATCGAAACCGCTTTCGCCCCGGCAAACGGTAAGTCTCAAAATCCGCCCTGTCCAGTGTCCAGACGTCACAGCAGCCGGTCTTGAGGGCGGTGATAACCAGCGAAGCATCGGCCAGGTCCATCGGGCGGTCGGCGTAGCGGGTGATCCAGTCGATGGTACTGACCAGTTCTTCGCGCCCCAGGGTGGCGATTTCCATGCCGCCACGCTCTATCCATTGGTAGAGCGCCACAGTGGTATTGACCGAACAGGCCAGGTGGGAGAATTCGGTGAGAACGGCCCAGGTGGTCAGCAGGCGGCCGCGATAGTTTTTGAGAAAATCGCTGCACGACACATGGTATTTGTCGCGTTTGTTGGCCAGCGCGACGAGCGGCCCGGTATCGACCAGCAGCAGGTTCATTCTTCGGTCGTCCGGCCGTGCTTGCGGGCGATGGCTGCCTTGACGCGGGCCTTGGCTTCACCAGCCGTGTTTTCGTCAACATTCAGCGAGCCAAGAAAGCCGGCTTCACAAGCCAGTTCGTAAGGCGTTTTCTCGGTTGATTCGCCAGCAAAGCGTTGTTCCAGTAATTCGATGATGACTTCCGACTTGCTGCGCCGATGCTCGACACAGTAGCGACCAAGCGTCTGCTCAAGGCGCAGCGGAAGGCGAACGGTCGTGGTCATGGGATGCTCCGGGAAAGATTTGTATTAACGGTAATACAAAGCGGTTCGGGGCGCAAGATGAAAGGGAGAGTCAGGGTGTCCCGTCCAATGTAGCGGCGATCGCGTGCTGGATTGCTTGCCCCAGATGGGTAATTTCCTCGTCGCTGACGATGTACGGCGGCATCAGATAAACCGTGTTGCCGATTGGCCGGATCAGAGCTTCGCGATCCAGCGCGGCGCGGTAGAACTTGCGCGAAAAGTACGGGTCGTCGGTTACTACGTCGAAGGCGGCGATCATGCCGCGCTGGCGCAGGTGGCGTACTTGCGGATGCTCGGCCAGCGGGGCGAGGGCGGCGCTGATTTTTGCCGATTTTTGCCGGTTGACCGCAAGCGTGTCGTCTGTGGCAAAGATGTCGAGTGTTGCCAGCGCGGCACGGCAGGCCAGCGGGTTGCCGGTGTAGGAGTGCGAATGCAGGAAGGCGCGGGCGACCGAATCGTCAAGGAAAGCGTTGTAGATCGTGTCGCAGGATAGGACGATAGAGAGCGGCAGGTAGCCGCCGGAGATGCCTTTCGACAGGCACATCAGATCGGGGCGGATTTCTGCCTGTTCGTGGGCGAAAAAGGTGCCGGTGCGGCCGCAGCCGACGGCGATTTCGTCGCAGATCAGGTGGACTTCGTAGCGGTCGCAGAGCTGGCGGGCGAGGCGCAGGTATTCGGGGTCGTACATCGCCATGCCGGCGGCGCCTTGAACCAGCGGCTCGACGATCAGGGCGGCGATTTTTTCGCCATAGGTTTCGAGATGTTTTTCCAAGGCAGCGGCGGCGCGCCGGGCGACGTCAGCCGGGCTTTCTCCGGCTTCGGCCAGACGGAAATCCGGCGACGGGATGACCGTGGCCGCGCGGACCAGTGGCGCGTAGGCATCCTTGAAAATGGCGACGTCGGTGACGGCCAAGGCGCCCACGGTTTCGCCGTGGTAACTGCCGGCCAGGCAGAGAAATTCAGCCTTCTCGGGCCGGCCGACATTGCGCCAGTAATGAAAACTCATTTTCAGGGCGATCTCGGTGGCCGAGGCGCCGTCGGAAGCGTAGAAGGCGTGGCCGAGGCTGCCTGCGGTTAACGCCGATAAACGCTCGGAAAGCTCGACCACCGGCTGGTGCGTGAAGCCGGCCAGCATGACGTGTTCGAGCGTTTCGAGCTGGTCGCGCAAAGCCGCGTTGATACGCGGGTTGGCATGGCCGAAGAGGTTGGTCCACCACGAGCTGATGCCGTCGAGGTAACGCTTGCCGTCGAAGTCGTAGAGCCAGGCGCCGCTGCCGCGGGCGATGGGTACCAGCGGCAGGTGGCCGGGCGAACCGGTCTGCGCGTGGTGCTGCATCTGCGTGCAGGGATGCCAGACAGCGGCCTGGCTGCGGGTCAGCCAGTCCTGGTTCGACGCTTTCTGCATCAATGCAATGCTTGCGAGTCGGTGGCGGTCTGTTCCGGCATTTCGGCGTGGGCCAGCTCAGCTTCGGCGTTGGGGAAGAGCGGGGCGCCGCAGTCGTCGCAGAATTCCATCGGGAAATGGTGGTCGAGGAACAGCACATCCTTGACCCCGGCTTCGCGCAGCACCGCCTCGATTTCGCTGGCGGCGTCGGTTGCTTCATCTTCGGCGCCGAGCAGCGGCCAGACGATGCCGTGGAAGGTCTCGTCCTTGTCCTTGGGCCCCAGGCCGACGCGGTATTCCTCCATCCGGCGGTCGTAGCAGGGGCCGACGACGGCGCGGATGTCAGCCGGCATCAGGCCGAGCATGGTCTGCAGGAAAGCGACCGAAGCCTTCAGCGAGTATGGCCGGGAGAGACGGTCGGCGTTGCGGCAGGAGGCATGGTAGGCGTCTGGCAGCAGCGGTTGCCAGGCACAGCCGGTGAGCAGCGGTTCCAGATTCGGGCTGCCCTGTTTGATCCATTCCTTGAGGGCCGCTTCCTTGTTGCCATCCTTTTCATTCCAGCGGAACAGCGGTTTGCCACGGGGTACGGCAATGCTGCCGATCAGGTAACGAACGTCGGAGAGAAAACGGTTGGTTTCTGCCATGCTCTTGGCGTCGACCGCCAGATGCTGGCCAGCCAGCGTCGCCTGACCGAGCGACTGGGTCATCTGCCAGGTGTCGCAGAAGCTGCGCGGCAACTGGTCCGGGCTGAACAGGAAATCAGCCAGCGCAATGCGGGTATTGGCGCCGAAAACGTGAGCGCCGAGGTGCACCGTCAATGCCTCGACCGTGCTCTTCGGCAGGGCGCAGGCGGGAATCGAAAAGCGCGACCAGGCGAGCACCGGCGCGGCAAATAACTGAATGTCGAATTCCTGACCGTTGGATTCCATGCGATTGGTTTCGGCGCGCGATTCGACCATGTCGGCCAGTTCGTCGTGGGCCCGCGGGTTGGCTTCGAACAGGCGGTCGAGCGCGGTGTTGATGTCGTCTTCGGCACCATTCTTGAGCAGGCTGTCGACGGTTTCGGCCAGTTGGGTTTCCCAGTAACTGTCTTCCAGTTTGCCGCCGGACTCGGAAAGACCGGTGGCCAGGCGCTGGAGTTCAGCAGCATCGCGGGAAAGGCGGTCGCGCGAGCCGAAGCGGGTTCGTTTCATGGGTGTTCCAGAAAATACAAAGACAGGATTTTACCAGCCGGTAAAATTCGGCGTGTCGCATTGCACAAAAAACCACCGAGGCTGTCCCTATGCTGCTCTTCCTTTCCCCCGCCAAATCGCTTGATTACAAGTCGCCGGCGCAAGTGGCGACTTTTACGCAGCCGGCCTTCCTGAAGCAGTCGGAAATCCTGATCAAGCAGTTGCGCCGCCTGTCGCCGGCCGATATTGCCAACCTGATGGACCTCTCCGATCCGCTGGCGCTGCTCAATTTCAACCGCTATGCCGACTGGCACCTGCCCTTCACGCCGGAGAATGCCAAGCAGGCTGTGCTGGCTTTTGACGGCGATGTTTACGATGGCTTATCAGCCAAAACCCTGTCGGCTGACGATCTCGATTTCGCCCAAAAACAGGTGCGCATGCTCTCCGGCCTCTACGGCATCCTCAAGCCGCTCGATCTGATGCAGCCTTACCGGCTGGAAATGGGCACCAAGTTTGCCAACAAGGCCGGAAAGGATCTCTACACCTTCTGGGGCGAACGGCTGCTTGATGCGATCAATGCCGAACTCGCCACCATGGTGCGCCCGGTTGCGGTCAACCTCGCCTCAGAGGAATATTTCAAGGCCGCCGTCGGCCGCAAGATCAAGGGTGAGCTGATCCAGCCGGTGTTCGAGGACTGGAAGAATGGTCGCTACAAGATCATCAGTTTCTACGCCAAACGGGCGCGCGGCCTGATGACGCGTTACGCCGTGGTCAATCGGTTGACCGAGCCGGAGGGCCTGAAGGAGTTCGACGATGACGGCTATGCCTTCGAGCCGTCGGTGTCCGACGAAAAAAGCTGGGTATTCCGGCGGCGACAAGTCGGCTAGACACGACCTATGACGAAAGGCGTAAAATTCGTCAGCAAATATATGCGATAAAAAATACTCAGGGATTGGATAGGGCATGACTTCAGCTATTGAAGTGCGCATGTCATGGCGCTGCCATGACTCTGGAGTGTGCCTTTGACGACCTCCAGGCCGTTGCGCGCAACGTTGATTGCTGGTCTGCTCGGCTGCAATCTTCTGGTTATTGCGCTTTCCGGGTATTCGTTGCATCTGAGCCGTGGCCAATACGTGCTACGTGCCGAAACGCTGACCCAAAACATCACCAGCGCGCTTGATCAAAACCTCTCCAGCAGCATTGAAAAAATTGACCTCGCCTTGCGCACGGTCGGCGACGAACTTGAAGAACAGCTGGCCGGAAAAGGGTTCAATGAGCAGGAGATGGCTGATTTTCTGGCCAGGCATGAACAACGGCTGCCTGAAGTCGAGGCATTTCGGGTGGCGAATGCCGAGGGGCGCGTCATTCTTGGCAAGGGTCTGAACAAGCAGGTCCCGGTCAGTTGGGCGGATCGCGACTATTTTCGCTACCACCGCGACCAGGCCGATGACACGTTGCAAATTTCCAAGCCCCGCATGGGCCGGGTGGCCAAGCAATTCATCGTGGGATTTTCCCGGCGCTATAACTACCCGGATGGCAGCTTTGCCGGGGTCATTTCAGCGCCCATTTCGGTCGGGCATTTTGCGATGATCCTGGCAGGCTACGATCTTGGACCAAATGGCACGATCATCCTGCGGGACAAGAACCTTGACCTGATTGCCCGTTTTCCTGAGATATCCGACCAGCCGGTCGGCCAGATTGGCAGTGCCTCGCCGTCGGCGCGATTGCGCCAGCTGACCGAATCAGGTGTGCTCACCGAGACTTACTACACGCCGGCCAGTTCTGACGGCTTTCAGCGCACCGTCACGTTTCGGCGGTTGAGCAAGGCGCCGATGATCGTCATCGCTGGCGCGGCGAGCGAGGATTATCTGGCGGACTGGACTACCGAGGTCGCTAAAACCTCGGGAATGGCCGTGGGCTTTATGCTTTTCTCCCTATTGCTGGGCAGATTCCTGCTGCGCCTGCTGACCGAGGCGGAGCAGCGCGAAAAGGCCTTGGCGGACCGCGAAGCGCAACTGCGAACGCTGGTCGAGGTGGTGCCGGACTCGATCCAGTTCAAGGATGGCGAAGGTCGCTGGCTGATTGCGAACAATGTCTGCCTTCGCCTGTTTGGCCTCGAAGGCATTGGCTGGCATGGGATGACCGATATCCAGATCGGTGCCGCTTATCCCCATCTGGCGGCAAGACTGGCGGTTTGCAAAAATGGGGATGATGCGGCCTGGGCTGCCGCCAAACCTTATCGCGCCGAGGAGTCGGTGACTGATGTTGAGGGCGCGACACTCCATTTCGACGTGATCAAGGTGCCCCTGTTTGACGATGAGAACAATCGTCGTGCCATGGTCGTTGTCGGCCGCGACATTACCGCGCGCAAGCAGTACGAAGCTGAACTGGAAAAACACCAACGCCAGCTTGAGGATCTGGTCCAGCAGCGGACCAGCGCCCTGCTGGAAACGGAGGCCAAGGCCAGCCACATCGTGCAATCGAGCGCCGACGGGCTGTATGGCGTTGATACCGATGGCTTCATCACCTTCATCAATCCAGCCGCTTGCGAAATGCTGGGTTACCAGGCCGATCAGGTCATCGGTCGCGCCGACCACGCCCTTTTCCATCACAGCCGTCCGGATGGTACGCCTTACCCGCTGGTCGAATGCCCCAGCTACAATGCCATGCGTCTGGGGCAGCGCGTGCGCGTCGACAATGAGGTTTACTGGCATGCCGACGGCCACGCGCTTCCGGTCATGTATGCGATTCACCCGATGCTGCATGACGGCGTCACGACGGGCGCGGTGATCAGTTTCGTTGACATCAGCGAACAGTCCGCCATGGCCGAGGCGCGCGAACGGGCACTGAAGGCGGCCGAGAATCTGGCCCGGGTGCGCAGTGAGTTTCTGGCCAACATGAGCCACGAAATTCGTACGCCGCTGAACGGTGTTCTGGGCTTTGCCGATATCGGCTATCGCAACTATCAGAACGCTGAAAAGGCGCGCGATTCCTTTGCCAAGATTCGTCAGTCCGGAATAAGGCTGCTTGGGGTCATCAACGACATTCTTGATTTTTCCAAGATCGAAGCCGGCAAACTGAACATTGAGCAGACGGAGGTTTCGATTGCCGAGGTCATCAATGGCACCGTCGAGATCGTTCGCGATCGGGCTGATGCCAAGCAGCTCAGACTTCAAATCGAGATTGGCGTCGATGTGCCGCAGCGCTGCATCAGCGATCCGTTGCGAATTGGCCAGGTGTTGCTCAATGTGCTTTCCAACGCGGTCAAATTCACCGAGCAGGGCGGCATCAGGCTTGCTGTATCGCTTCGGCGAGAGCGGCTGGTTTTCACGGTTTCTGACAGCGGCATCGGCATGAACGAAGCCCAGTTGGCAGATTTGTTCAATCCATTCCAGCAGGCGGATGCTTCAGCAACGCGCCGGTTCGGCGGGACAGGCCTGGGTCTGGCGATCAGCAAGCGAATCCTCGAACTGATGCATGGCGAGGTTAACGTGCAAAGCCAGCCCGATGCCGGGACCACGGTTGAATTCAGCCTGCCGTATGTGCCGTCTGCCAGCCAGGAAAACGGGTCGCTTGTCGCCTCGAAGACGCCAACAAAGGCCGTTGAAAAGCCGCTTGCCGGCATCTCTTTTCTGGTTGCCGAGGACGAGGTGATCAACCAGGCAATTCTGGAAGAGAACTTGATTGAAGATGGCGCCCGGGTGGTCATGGTCAGCAATGGCCGCGAGGCGGTCGAGCGCGTGCTGCGCGACGGGCGCGATGCTTACGATATTGTGCTGATGGACATCCAGATGCCGGAGATGGATGGCTACGAAGCGACGCGCCGGATCCTTGAACTGGCCCCCGACCTGCCGATCATTGCCCAGACTGCCCACGCTTTCATCGAGGAACGGGAAAAATGTCTGGCCGCCGGGATGTTTGGCCACGTTGCCAAACCGATTGATTCCGATGCCCTGCTTGATCTGGTGCGTCAGCTTCTGCCCGAGCGGTTCATCAAGTGATACACGAAGGCAGAAGCATTGATTTTCGGGTTGTCGATGGTGGCGCCTTTTATAAACCGGCAACCAGATTTGTCACTCCCGCGTAGGCGGGAGTCCATGCACGAACTGGATTCCCGCCTACGCGGGAATGACCGATGTATCGCCAGTTGATTGCCGCCTTAGTAAACCCTGGCTGCCGTTTCGTGCCGCAGTTGCCATTGCTTGACCAGACCATAAATTGCCGGGATTACTGCCAGCGTCAGCACGGTTGATGAAATCATCCCGCCGACCATCGGCGCGGCGATGCGGCTCATGACCTCCGAACCAGTGCCCGTGCCCCAGAGGATAGGTAGCAGGCCAGCCATGATGGCAGTCACCGTCATCATCTTGGGCCGGACGCGTTCGACGGCGCCTTCCATGATGGCGGCGTAAAGATCTGACTGCTGCGGTGGACGGCCTTCTGAGCGACATTGTGCCCGGCTCGCTTCCCCGGCATGGTCGAGGTAAATCAGCATGATCACCCCGGTTTCCGCCGCAACCCCGGCCAAGGCAATGAAGCCCACGGCGACAGCGACGGACAGGTTATAACCAAGCAACCACATCAACCAGACCCCGCCGACCAACGCAAACGGCACCGACAGCATGACAATCAGGGTTTCGGTCAGTCGCTTGAAGTTCAGGTAAAGCAGCAGAAAGATGATCAACAGCGTCACCGGGATGACAATCTTCATTTTCTCGATGGCCCGTTCCATGTACTCGAACTGGCCGCTCCAAGTGACGTAGTAGCCGGGTGGGAACTTGACCTGTTCGGCGACTGCTTTCTTGGCGTCGGCCACGTAGCTGCCAATGTCGCGGTCGCGGATGTCGACATAAATGTAGGCAGAGAGCAAGGCGTTTTCGGTACGGATGCTGGGCGCGCCCTTGGCGACGACAACCTTGGCCAATTGCCCGAGCGGAATCATCGCCCCATCCATGGTCGGGATCAGCACCTCGCGGGCAATCTGCTGCGGATCGGAGCGTAGTTCGCGCGGATAGCGGATGGTGACGCCGAAACGTTCCCGTCCCTCGACCGTGGTTGTCACCATCTCGCCGCCCAGCGCCGTGCCGATCACATCCTGCAGATCGCCGACGGCCAGGCCGTAGCGCGCCAGTTGTTCGCGGTCGGGTTCGATGTTGAGGTAGAAGCCGCCGGTGATGCGCTCGGCGAAGGCACTGGTCGTGCCGGGCACGGCTTTGACCACGGCCTCGATTTCCTTGGCCATTTTTTCCATCTCGCCGAGATCCTTGCCGAAGACCTTGATGCCGATCGGCGTGCGAATGCCGGTGGACAGCATGTCGATGCGGGCCTTGATCGGCATCGTCCAGGCATTGGCGACGCCGGGGAATTGCAGCGCCTTGTCGAGTTCGGCGATCAGCTTGTCGGTGGTCAGACCCGGGCGCCATTCGGATTCCGGCTTCAGATTGATCACCGTCTCGAACATCTCCGTCGGCGCTGGATCGGTTGCCGTGTTG